>DASTLB010000070.1:0-118552 GCA_035715365.1 Kofleriaceae bacterium
CGGGTGGCGGGCGTCCCTTCGCGAGCAGCGCGACGACGTCGCGCGGGCGCTGCGGGCGCTTGTCGGGATCGGGGTCGGTCATCTGCGTGAGCACGTGGCGCAGCGTCGGGTCGAGCGCGGGCAGGTGCTTGTCGAGGTTCATGCGGAGGCCCTTGCGCGGGACGTCCTCCGGCTCGATGCCGCCCGCGAGCGCGACCATCGTGGCACCGAGCGCGTAGAGGTCGGTCGCGGGCGTGGCCTCGCCGTGCAGCTGCTCGGGCGCCATGTAGCCGAACGTGCCGACGATCGTCGAGCCGCCCTTGTCGCGCGCGGCGTCGAGCACGCCGCCGAAATCGACGAGCGCGAGCTTGCCATCGGGTGCGCGCACGATGTTCGACGGCTTGAGATCGCGATGCACGACCGCGGGCGTCCGCGTGTGCAGGTAGTCGAGGATCTCGAGCGCGCGCACGAGGACATCGCGCAGCTCGATCTGCGACAGCCGGCGACGCGCGGACAGATCGCGCAGGTTCTCGCCAGGCGCGCGCTGCATCACCAGGTTGAACGTGCCCGGCGGCTCCTCGATCGTCGCGAGGTGGCGCGGCACGCCGGGATGGCGCAGCTGCGAGAGCACCTTGGCCTCGCGCTCAAACAGCTCGAACGACTTCCACGTCCCGCGCGGCGTCAGTCGCTTGACGATCACCTCGGCCGGATCGGCGGACTTTGCCTTCGTGTCGCGCGCGAGAAAGATCTCGCCCTGCGAGCCCTTGCCGAGCTTGGGCCCGAGCCGGAATCGACCGCCGATCAACGGGCCGTCGAACGGGCTGAGCATGGCCGTTGATAGCACGTCGAGTGAAACAACCGCCGCGATCCACCGTCTGTCTGCTATGCGATCTGCCATGGGACGAATCTGCACCTGGGTGGTGGCCGGGTGGCTCCTGCTCGTCGCGAGCGCGGCGTCGGCGAAGCCGGCCCCGCCGGTCGAGCAGCGCGTGCTCGCGCTCGTCAATCGCTATCGCGCGACCGTCGGGCTGCCCGCGGTCAAGCTCGATCCGAAGCTGTCGAAGGGCTGCATGGAGCACGCGCGCTACATGCTGCTCAACAAGGACACCGACGCGCTCGTCGGGCTCAACGCGCACAAGCAGCGCCCCGACTTGCCCGGCGCGACGCCGGCCGGTGCCGCGTGCGGCAAGGCCGCCGATCTGTTTCCCGGCGTGTCGGATCTCGAGGTCGCGGTCGATGCGTGGATGTCGGGCCTGTATCACCGCCGGCCGATCCTGACGCCCGAGCTCGAGCGGATCGGCGTCGGCTACGCGCAGCTCGACGACGGCTCGTACATGGCCGCGCTGATGTTCGTCGACGGCAAGGACGATCGCCGCGCGAGCTGGCCGGTGAAGTATCCGGCCGCGGATCAGACCGGCGTGCCGCTCGAGTTCGGCAACGAGTTTCCCAACCCGGTGCCGGGCGGCGGGCGCGCCGGCTATCCGCTGACGATCCAGTTCCCCGCGTTCGACAAGCTGACCGGCGTCAAGGCGAAGCTCGTCGACGACAAGGGCAAGTCGGTCGCGTTCCACCTTTCTGATCCCGAGCACCCGGCGACGTCGTTCGGCCAGTACGGCGTCGTGTGCGTGATCCCGAAGCAGCCGCTGCGCGCCGAGTCGAAGTACACGCTGACCGTCGACGCGACGTGGAACGGCAAGCCCGGCCGGTGGACGTGGAGCTTCTCGACGCTGAAGCTGCACGCGGTCGACGCGCACGACGAGGACGCGGTCGGCCGCTCGATCAATGTCGCGAGCGTGATGCGCGGCCTCGTGTTGCACGGCGGGATGATGGATAGCGAGACCGCGTTCCTGCAGATCGGCGAGCGCAAGATGAAGCGGTTCAAGATGGTGTCGGTGCTGATTCCGACCGCGGTGTGGAAGCAGCTCGGCGGCAGCGCGAAGCCGTTCGTCGGCAAGCAGATCGAGGTCGAGGCGACTCCGCATCTCGTGCAGAGCATCTATGTCAATCTGCCGATCACGATCGCGAGTCAGCTGCGGATCGTGAAATGAAGCTTCGTACGAAGGTTCCGTTCACGATCCGTACGGAGCGAACGCGGTCTTCGACTGCCGCTTGCGATTGAACGCGACGAGCTCGGCCGCGGTGTACGCGGTCGCGCCGCCGGCGGGCAGCTTCGCGCGGATGAAGCCGACGACGATCTTGCGCGCGGCCTGACCGGCCTCGACGACGCTTGGCTCGCCGGCCTCGGCGCAGTCGTCCCATAGCTCGAACAGCGCCTGCTTCAGCGCGGCGAGATCCGGCTGGCGCGCCCACAGCTGATCGAGGTGCTTCTGGACGATCTGCGTCGACTTCGCGAGCTGCTGTTGCTTGTAGCGCGTGCCGATCTGGACGCGCTCGTCACGGGTCGAGTCGAGATACGCGAGCTTCTTGCTCGCATACGGATCGATGCCTTTCTTGCGCATCAGCGCGTCGCCGAGATCGAAGCCGCCGCCGGCGACCGGCACCGTCGCGGTCTGTCCGTGATCCGGACGCGTGTCGCCGCCCGAGCTGCGGTTCTTGTTGAGGCCCTCGCGCTCGGGATCGGTCGGGATCTTGTCCTCCTGCGCGTACCAGTTCGTGATGCCGTTGCCGATCGCCTTCGGCAGCTTGCCGATCTTGCGTGGGTCCGGAAAGTTCAGCCGCAGGTTCTTCGCGTCCTTGAGCTTCACCGAGCCGTCGGCGTCGACCTTCGCGGTGAACACGCCCTGGTTCGAGCGATACGTGCCCCCGCCGGACGGCTGCAGCTGGCCGGTCGCTTCGGTCTCGGGCGCGGGCGCGGTCCCCGCGGGCACGTGATCGAGCGCGTCGCGGAAATCGCGGCGCAGGTTGAGATCCGGCGCGTGGCCGCGCATGTCGAAGTACTTGTTCTTGCCGCTCGGGTTCGTCGCGTACGGATCGACCGGCTGCACCGGCTCGCCGGTGGTCGGCCCGACCACGACGCCGGTCGTCTCGTGCGTGGACGTCGCGATCCGCGGCCGGTCGCGATCGGTGCGCTTCGTCGGCAGCGGCGCGGGCAGCGGCGCCGGCTCGAGCCGCGCGAGCGTCGTCTCGTCGACCAGCGCGACGTCGAGCGTCGGGTCGACTGCGGGAGTGGGAGCGGGCGCGGGGACGTCGATCACCTCGACCTCGACCTCGCGCGTCACCGGCACGTCGAGATCCGGAAACGGGTCCCGCAGCAGGACGAGCGTCACCAGTGCTGCATGGACCAGCACCGAGATCCCGACACCTGCTTGCAACCTCTCCACGCCGCTAAGACCGTCATATATGCGAAACCGTTGCCAGGTCCAGCCGTCGAGATCACGGCGGGCGCTCCGCGACACCTGAGCGAACCCCGCTGACAGATCCACCCGTCATGACCCCCTCGAGGACCCGATGATCGCGAGTCTGCTCGCACGGTTGTTCCGGCTCGGACCCGATAGTGACCTGCGAGCCGCACGGGATGGAGACCGTGCCGCGATCGGCCGGTTCTACGAGGCCCACGTCGATGGCCTGTATACATTTATCTACTACCGTGTCGGGCGCGACACGGCGCTCGCCGAGGACGTCGTCCAGGAGACGTTCACGCGCGCGCTGTCCCGCCAGGCCGAGTACGACCCGGCGCGCGGCTCGGTCGGGAGCTGGCTGACGACGCTGTCGCGCAACGTGATCCGCGATCACATGCGCGCGCATCGCCGCAGCGACGAGCTCGCCCACACCTGGGACAAGATTGACGCGACGCTCGCCCAGATCTTCGCCGCGATGGCCGAGACGCCGTTGCCCGGCGAGGTGCTCGAGCGCGCCGAGACCCGCGACCTCGTCCACATGGCGGTCGCGCACCTGCCCGAGCAGTATCGCAACGCGCTGACGCGCAAGTACGTCGACGGCGAGAGCCTCGAGACCCTGTCGAAGGAGCTCGGGATCTCGGTCGACGCCACGAAGTCTCTCCTCGCTCGCGCTCGCCGCGCGTTCCGCGACACGTTCGCGACGCTGTCGACGAGCTTCTCGGAGGCAACCCCATGAAGTCGGAATCCAAGACCAAGGCTGCGAACGACGGCGTGCTCGAGCACAATGTCTCGACGCTGCTCGAGGCCGGCGGTGAGCCGCCGCGGATCGCGGACGCCGCGCGCACGCGGATCCGAGCGCAGCTCGTCGACAAGTTCGCGGCCGAGGCGCCGGTGCCGGCGCGCAGCGCGCTGCGCCGGCCGCTGATCGCGGTCGGGCTCGGCCTCGCGGTGACCGCGGCCGGGGCGCTCGTCGTGACGAAGCTCGCCGGTGGCCCGGATACGCCCGCCGAGCGGCCGGACGCGCTCGCGGATGGCTCGTCGTGGATCACCGGGCCCGGCGGCAAGGTCGAGAAGCTCGGCGATCGCCATGTCCGCGTCGAGGGCGCGGCGCTGCTCGACGTCGCGCCCGGCAAGGGCACGTTCGTCGTCGACACCGCGCGCGGTCGGATCGAGGTCGTCGGCACGCGGTTCCTCGTCGACGCTCACGCCGATCGGACGACCGCGGCCGTCGTGCGCGGCTCGGTGAAGCTCGCGTCGACCGACGGCTTCGTGCTGCTGCACGCCGGCGAGCAGGGCGTCGCCGAGCCCGGGCGCCCGCCGACGCGCGGGCCCGCACCGCGGCTGTCCTCGCTCGTGTCGTGGGCGGCGCAGGCGCGGCGCAAGGCCGAAGGCACGATCGACAAGCCGGTGCGCAACGGCACGCTGTTCGCGCGCGAGCCGAACAACCCGTGGGTGCCGGAGGCGCCGCTGCCGATCGCGAAGCTCGGCGTCGACATCGTCGTCGAGGATCAGGTCGCGCGCGTCGCGATCGATCAGACGTTCCACAACCCGAGCCCGCGCGTGATGGAGGGCATGTACCGGTTCGCGATCCCGCCCGATGCGTCGCTGCAGCGGCTCGCGATGTACGTCGACGGCAAGCTGACCGAGTCCGCGGTCGTCGAGCGCATGCAGGCGCGCCGGATCTACGAGGACGTCGTGTATCGCCGGCTCGATCCGGCGCTGCTCGAGTGGGCCGGCACTGGCCGGCTGTCGCTGCGCGTCTATCCGCTGCCGGCGAACGCCGACAAGCGCGTCGTGCTCGCGTACACGCAGAGCCTGCCGAAGCTGTACGACGACTACACGCTGACCGTGCCGCTGCCGGAAGTCGATCTGCCGGTCGGCGAGCTCGGGTTCGATGTCCGCATGAAGGGCTGCGCGAACTGCGAGATCACGTCGCCGAGCCACGCGATCCAGGTCAAGCGCACCGGCGACGATGCGATCGTCGCGTACCAGGCCCGCAAGGTCGAGCTCGGCGACTCGCTCGTGCTCCACGTCCGCGATCCGCGCAAGCAGGCGATCGTCACGACCGCGCAGCAGGGCAGCGATCACTACCTGCTCGTGCGCGCGCGCCCCGAGCTGCCGCGCACCGCGCGCGAGTACCGGCCGCGCACGTGGGTGATCCTCGACGACGTCAGCGCGTCGCGCGACGAGCTCGCGCGCAAGGCCCAGGCCGACCTCGTCGACGCGTTCCTGCGCGAGCTCGACGAGAACGACAAGGTCGCGATCGTCGCGTTCGACGTCGAGGCGCGCAAGAAGCTCGCGCCGACGCGCGTGCTCGATGTCGATCGCAAGGCGGTGCGCGCCGCGCTCGCAGGCGAGGGCGGAGTCGGCGCGACCGACTTCGGCGTCGCGCTCGATGCCGCGCTGCCGCTGCTCGCCGGCGTCGCGCCGGACGACGCGATGATCGTCTACCTCGGCGACGGCGTGATCACGAGCGGCCCGCGCCAGCTCGACGCGATCCGCGGCAAGCTCGTCGGCAAGGCGCACTTCGTCGGGGTCGGCGTCGGCGACGGTCCGGACACCCAGACGCTCGACGCGCTCGCCGCCGCGACCGCTGGCTACGCGACGACGATCGACCTCGCGGACGACGTCGGCTGGCGCGCGTTCGATCTCGTCGCCGCGCTGCACACCACGCGCGTCACCGGGATCGAGGCGAAGCTCGTCGACGGTAGCGGCACGCTCGTGCCCGCGACCGCGTACGTCAAGACGCCGCAGCTCGCCGACGGCGAGGAGCTCGAGCTCGTCGCGAAGCTCGCCGGATCGGCGCAGCCGCTCGCGCTCGAGCTCACCGGCACCGTCGACGGCAAGCCGTGGCAGCAGCGCGTCGCCCTCGACGCCGCGGGCACGCAGGGCGGCTACCTGCCGCGGCTGTGGGCGCAGCGTCACATCGCGGCGCGGCTGCTCGCGAAGCACGATCCGATCGTGCCGGTGCCGTGCGCGGCGACCGTGCCGGTGCGGACGCGCAGCCCGAGCACGACCACGGCGCCGGCCTGCAAGACCGAGGTCGAGCAGCGCCAGGAGCGCGACGAGGCGATCCGCAAGGAGGTCGTCGAGCTCGGCAAGAAGTTCTTCCTGCTGTCGCGCCACACGTCGCTGCTCGTGCTCGAGGACGACGCGATGTACAAGAAGTACGGCGTCGAGAAGGGGCGCGGCGACACCTGGGCGCCGTACGTGCTGCCGGCGAAGCTCGCGGTCGCGACGCCGTCGCCGACGAAGCCGGCCGACATCGCCGACGACGCGCTGCTCGTGCGCCGGCCGCTGCAGGTGTTCACGCAGCAGGACTACCGGATGAACGAGCCCACCGTCGATCTGCCGGTGCGCGGCGACTTCCAGCTGCAGCTCCAGCAGGGTGGCTACTTCGGCACGCGCAACCTCACCGCGGTGCCGCTCGAGCGCAAGACGCTCGACAAGGCGGAGCGCGAGGTCGTGCGCCGCGACGACGACGAGCTCGCGCCAGCCGCGCCGGCCGACGACCACGCGGAGCACCAGCGCACGATGGTTTACGCCGAGGACCTCGCGCCGAACGATCCGCTCGGGTCGGTCGCGGCCGGCCGCGGCGAGTCGTTCGGCATCGCGACGAAGGTCGCGAAGGGCAAGTCGGGCGGCTGGTCGCCGGCAGCACAGATCATACCACCGCAGCGCCTCGGCTATCCGAGCGATCCGACCTACGACGATCTGACGAGCTTCATCCCCGCGCTCGTCAGCGACGAGGCGGATCGCTGGCGCGACGAGCTGATGGCCGCGGCCGGCGGTGCGAAGACGCATCCGATCGACGACGGCGCGCGCACGCTGCTCGAGCAGGCGCGGCGCTCGCTGCCCGCGGGCATCTATCGCTGGGACGGGCTCGAGCTCGCGGTCGACGCCGCGCGCAAGCTCGGCTGGAAGCGCACGACCGGCACCGACCTCGTCGAGACCGCGTCGCTCGACGGTACGGCGTGGACGCGTCGCTACGGCGAGCTCGGCATCGATGTCACGCGCAGCATCGCCGAGGATGATCTCGCGCTCGCGTGGGCGTACCTGCCGCTGTGGGTCGCCGAGCCCGCGCACTACGCGCGCTGGTTCGAGGTCCGGCTCCGCGATCCGCGCACGATCACGCTGTCGCGCACGATCCGCCAGGGCACGAAGACCGAGGTGTCGCTCGCGTACACGCTCGAGTTCGACGACCAGCACCGGCTCGTCGCGATGCGCGATGCCGACGGTGACGAGCTGCTGCGCGTCACGTGGAGCGCGACCGGCCCGACCGCGGCGCGGATCCAGGGCCGCGACATCGCGCTCGGGTTCTCGCCGGTGCCGGTGTTCGACGCGGTCGCGTGGGCGCATGGCAATGCCGCGCCGGGCGTCGCGATCGAGATGCCGATGCACGTGCCGGGCTACTGGGAGAAGCGCGCCGCCGCGGTCGCGGCCGGCAGCGCCGAGTGGCGGCACGCCCAGCGCCAGCGGCTCGCGAGCCTCGCGGCGATCCACGATCACGCGAACCTGTTCGCGACCTACGAGGCGCTGCGCACGCACGGCGGCGTCGAGCTCGGCGACCTCGCGCTCGCGAGCAGCGGCCTGCCGACGTCGACGACCGACGCGCAGTTTGCCGCCGCGATCGCGCCGCTCGAGCAGACCGCGATCGCGCGCTACCTGCAGGCGAGCCGGCTGTACAGCCAGCGCGCGACATCCGAGCGCATCGCGGCGCAGGTGTCGACCGGCTTCATCGGAGCGCTGTGGACGGTCCGCGAGGTGACCGCGCTGCTCGCCGCCGACAAGAACACCCAGGCGATCGATCGCCTGCTCGCGCTCGGTGACCGCGCGTTCGATCTGCGGCTCGTCGCCGCGAGCGCGACGACGTACCGCTACCAGATGAAGCCCGCCGACCTCGTGCGCGCGTGGGACAGCATCGCGACCGGCCGCTATCGCAACGTGGCTCGCGCGCAGGCGATCCAGGTGCTCGCGCAGCGCGGCCAGTACGACGCCGCCGCGGAGCGCGTCGTCGCGCTCGTCGACCAGCTCGATCTCGCGGCACCGCCGCCGAACCTGCAGCAGGTCTACTACTACTTCCACAGCTCGCGCCGCGGCACGGCGGGCTGGCAGCTCGTGTGGACGACGTGGCGCGACAAGGTGCTCGCGTCGTCGAGCTTCGACCACGTCGTCGCGCTGCTATTCGCGGCGACCGGCAGCAACGACGCCGATGTCCAGCCGATCCTCGCACGCGCCGCGCAGCTCGCCGGCGACGACGTCGATCGAGTGGTGTACGTCGCGCAGTTCGCGGCGAATCGCGGGCAGCAGGCGTTCGCGCAGCGCCTGATCGATCCGCTCGTCAAGCAGCACCCGACGCGCGAGCTCCACCTGCTCGCGGGCCGGATGGCGCTCCAGCAGGGCCGGCCCGAGGACGCGCTCGCCCACTTCGAGGCCGCGCAGACCGCGGGTGGTGACGAGGCGGTGCCGCTGTCGACGCTCGAGTCCGAGCTCGCGCAGCTGATCGCGATCGCCCGCCAGGTCGCGGTGCAATCGACCGGACCCGCGCGCCAGCGTGCGGTGCAGAAGGCGCTCGCGTGGGGCGCGAAGTGGCGCGCGATCGATCCGAACAACCGGCAGGTCGATCAGGTGCTCGGCGAGCTGCTGCTCGCGGTCGGCGACAAGGCCGGCGCGTGGCGACAGCTGTCGACGGTGATCGAGCGCGATCCGATGTCGGGCGAGGGCTACCAGACGGTCGCGCAGGCGTTCGAGGCGCAGGGCCGCGTCGCCGACGCGATCACGTACTGGCACCAGGCCGCGATGCTCGAGCAGACGAACCCGACCGCGCGGCTGCGCGAGGCCCAGGCGCTGATCGCGCTCGGCCGGACGCAGGAGGGTGACGCGCTGCTCGCCGAGATCGCCGGGAAGAAGTGGCACGAGCGCTACGAGGGCATCGGCTACCAGGCGCGCGAGCTGCTCGAGCGTGGCAAGCGTGCGCGCGGTGACGTCGGTCCGTGATCACCGCGCGGGCAGCGTCTCGCAGATCCGGTGAAGCGGGATCCACGCCCAGCGAAACACCGCGGGCTGCCGAAGCTGCTCGCACACGGCGCGCGCGCCCGCGACGTCGCCGATCGCGCGCAAGTTGCGGATCAGCGCGGCGCGCTCGGGGTAATCCCAGAACGTCGCCGGATCGTCGACGAGGCCGCGCAGGATCTCGATCGCGCGCCGGTGATCGCCGGCGACCTCGGCCTCCATGGCGTCCGCCACGAGGTCCGCGCGGGTCGTGAGCAGCGGGCGCCGGCATCGCGTCGGCTCCTTCGTGATCGGCATCGCGAGCGCGACGAAGCGATCGTGGCCGAACAGCACGTCCTGATGCTTCGCGGACCACGCGAGCATCTTTCGCAGGGCATCGGCATGCTCGTGCACCAGCATGATCTCGAACACCATCTGGAAGCTCTGGAACGCGGCGTTCGGAGACCCGTTCTCGATCATCTGCCAGAGACCTTCGAACTCGCGCTCGATGTCCGCGGATGAGGTCGCGGTCGCGAGGCGATGCAGCTGCTGGTGGTAGACGGGCATCGCCTGCTCGACCGCGGGCGGCACCGGAGTGTCCATCAGCACGTACGCGTACGCGTTGTACGGCGACTTGTCGGTGGTCGCGACCTCGCTGTACAGGCCGCGCGCGAGATCGATTGGCGCCGAGCTCGCGTACCCGAGCTTGTAGCGCGTGGCGCGATCGAAGTCCCTGCGAGCGAGCGCGTACTCGCCGGCATGCACGACGGCGTGCGGAAACGGATTCGATCGCTCGACGATTGGCCGGAAGTGATCCATCGCGCGCTTGAACTGCCCGTCGTGGAAGTACGCCTCGCCGAGGTAGTACTCGAGCAGATCGTTCTGTGCGCGGGTCAACGTCGTATCGTGCTCGAACCGTGCGAGCCGAACGATCGCGTCGCGAAACTTGTAATCGTAGAACGCGCGCGCGCCGCGCCACAGATCGCGCGTCTTGTCGTCGGGGGCGAGCGCGATCGTGCGGTCGATCGCCTGGACCGTGAGCTCGTGCGGAGCCACCGACCACCCGCGCACCATCGCGAGGGCCTGCCACGCATCGAACAGCTGCGGGTCCGCGTACACCGCCTGCTCGAGATAGACGCGCGACGCGAGCCACATCCCGGTGAGCCGCGGTGCCCCGTCCTGGTAGAGCCGGACCGCGAGCGCACGCGGCGAGCCCTTGGTCCGCGCGGTAGGCTGCAGCCTGTTCGCGATCTGGGCCGCGAGCTTCGCGAGCACCGGCGCGAGCTCGTTTGGCGTGCCAGAGGCCTCGACGCGAAGGACTCGGCCGGTCGCGAGCTCGACGAGCTCCAGCGCGCCGTGCACCGATCCGGCGGTCTCGTCGAGCTTGCCGCGCACGATCCAGTCGGCATCGAGCCGGCGGGCGGCGGCGGCCTCGGTCGAATCGCCGGCCGCGAGCTTCGCCGTGATCAGATCGTTCGTCGACACGACGCTGACGCCGTCGTATTCGCGGAGCAGCGTCGTGATCACATCGCCGAGGACCTCGCGGGGAATCGCGCCCTCGCCGTACGTCGCGAGCACGGCCTCGACCTCCTGGACCGCGATCCGCACCGGCTGCACGGCGGGCGTCGCGGCCGGGGCCTCGTCGCGCGTCAGCCAGAACACGCCTCCGGTCGCGAGCGCCGAGATCACGGTCGCGGCGACGAGCGAGCGCCGGGTGCGGCTGCGACGTTGCACGCTGCCATCGAGCGCACGGATGACCTCGGCGAGCGTGGGCCGATCGCGAGGCTCGCGCGCGAGCATCCGCATCACGAGGCCCTCGAGCGGATCGGCGAGCCGCGGCGGCGGCGCGTCGCCGACGATCGCGAGGATCAGCTCGGCGAGGTTCGGCGCCGCGAACGGGCGCTGCCCGGCGAGGCACTCGTAGAGCATCACGCCGAGGCTGTAGACGTCGCTCGCGGGCGTCGAGCCATCGCCGTGCAGCACCTCGGGCGCCATGTAGGCCGGTGTGCCGAACACCGTGTGCGACGCCTCGGTCGCCTGCGTCGCCTCGGTCGCGACGGTATCGCTGGGCCGCGCCACGCCGCGCGCGGTCGCGAGCATGCTCGGCGTCATCTGCAGGGTCTGGGTGAACGCGTCGATCACGGCCGCGGCGCGCGCCTGGGGATCGAGGCTCGGCAGCGACTGGTCGTCGAGCCGGCGCGCGATCCCGAAATCGACGACCTTGACCGAGCCGCGCACGCCGACCACGACGTTCTCGGGCTTGATGTCGCGATGCAGGATCGCCGCGGCGTGGGCGGCGGCAACCGCGCGCGCGACCTCGCAGCAGATCGCGATCAGGCGCTCGCGCGATGGCCGCTGCGCGCGATCCTCGAGCAGCTCGCGCAGCGATTTGCCGTCGAGGAACTCCATCGCGATGAACTGCTGGCCCTCGTGATCACCGATCTCGTAGATCGTCACGATGCCGGCATGATTGAGCGCCGCGAGCGCGCGCGCCTCGCTGCGGAATCGCGCGCGGCCATCGCCGCGATGCAGCAGCTTCAGCGCGACCGACCGCTGGAGCTCGGGATCGGTCGCCAGGTAGACGGCGCCCATGCCGCCGCGTCCCAGCTCGCGAACGACGTCGTAGCGCCCGATCCGCTGCACTGTCGTCCAGTATAACTAAGCGTGCCCAGCGACGGCGACCTCGAGCTTTCGTTCTACGACAAGTTCCTGTGGAGCCGTGGGCTCGAGCCCTATCCGGTCCAGGAACAAGCAGTTTCGAAGATCTTCGCGGGCGAGAGCGTGCTCGTGACCGTGCCGACCGGGACCGGCAAGACGCTGATGGCGAAGGCGGCGCTGCATGCCGCGATGGGTCGCGGCCACCGCGCGATCTACACCACGCCGCTGCGCGCGCTGACCGAGGAGAAGTACCGCGAGCTATGCGCGGACTTCGGCGACGGCAACGTCGGGTTCGCGACCGGCGACTACAAGGTCAACCGCGAGGCCCCGATCCAGGTCGAGGTCGCCGAGATCCTGTGGAACCGGATCGTCGCGGACAAGCACGTGTGTCCCGCCGAGATCGTCGTCATGGACGAGGGCCACTACTTCAACGATCCCGAGCGCGGCTACGTCTGGGAGCAATCGATCATCGGGCTCGATCCGCGCACGCAGCTCGTCGTGCTGTCGGCGACGGTCGGCCATCCCGAGCGGTTCTGTCACTGGGTCGAGCTG
The DNA here is from genome assembly GCA_035715365.1 of Kofleriaceae bacterium. GTDB lineage: Bacteria > Myxococcota_A > Polyangia > Haliangiales > Haliangiaceae > JABFXX01. The sequence goes on from DASTLB010000070.1 coordinate 12,480, forward strand.
ACGCGCCGGGTGCCGATGGCGCTCGTCGATTCGCGCGAGCGCAAGGTGCCACTCGTCCACGAGTACCGCGAGGAGATGCTGATCGATACCGTGCGCGACCTCGCGCATACCGGCGACGTGCCGGCGATCGTGTTCGTGTTCGGCCGCGAGCAATGCTTCGAGGTCGCGCGCCTCATCAAGTCGTGCCGGCGGTTCACGACCGACGACGAGAAGGCGAAGATCGAGCAGCTGTGCGACGCCGCGCTCCTGCCCGGTGGTTGTGCGAAGGAGCTGAAGCCGCTGCTCGCGCACGGCATCGGCATCCACCACGCCGGCATCCTGCCGAGGTACAAGGCGCTCGTCGAGCAGCTCGCGCTCGAGCGGCTGATCAGGTTCGTCGTGTCGACCGAGACGATCGCGGCCGGGATCAACCTGCCTGCGCGCACCGTCGTGTTTCCAGCGCTGCGCAAGTTCATCAAGCAGCAGCCGCGGCTCGTCACTGCCGCCGAGTACCACCAGATGGCGGGGCGCGCCGGCCGCCCGCAGTTCGACGACCGCGGACTCGCGATCACGCTCGCGCCCGAGGACATCGTCAGTGACCTCAAGAAGGAGCTCAAGGACGCGGCGAAGCGGCCCGCGTACGACGAGTCGAAGGTCAAGAAGAACGTCTACAACCGCGCGCGGAGCGAGGCGCAGCGCAAGGGCGACATCGTGTGGACGCCAGAGGTCCACGCCGAGCTGGTGAAGGGCGAGCCGGCGGAGCTCAAGAGCCGGACGAAGATCACCGCCGAGCAGGTGCTCGCGATCGGCCTGCCGGATCTGACGCAGGAGCTCCTGCCGGGCGCGACCACGCTCACCGATGTCGCGCAGCGGATGGCCGACGCCGAGAAGTCGCTGCCGCCGTCGATGCGGCTCGACATCGTGACCGTGATCGATCACCTGCTGCTCGACGATCGCGAGCGCCGCGGGCTGCAGAAGACGCTCGCGCAGCTCGTCGCGAACATGCGCGCGATCGGCGTGCTCGACGAGCATGGCAAGCAGGTGTCGGGGCAGATGATCCGCGACCTCCAGGGGATGGACGGCCTGTTCATCTACTACGTGCTGTTCAATCACCAGCTCGACTACGAGGAGCTGCGGCAGCTCGTCGAGTACCTGGTCGATCACGACATCATCCAGCGCGCGCTCGATCGCAAGGACGAGGATGCCAAGCGCGAATGGATGCGGACCTGGCTGCGCGAGCAGCGCGACGCCGGCGGCAACGTGACGTGGGACGACGCGATCGTCGCGTACGAGACCGCGCATCCACGGCCGATCACGAAGGTCGAGTTCATCTTCAGCGAGTTCTCCGGCAAGGTCCCGCATCCCGAGCTGCACGGCGGCAAGCGGCCGAAGAACGTGTGGGCCCAGCTCGAGGACAGCGGCATGGGGTTCGTCGAGTTCGTCGAGCGCCACCACCTCGAGCACGAGGAGGGCAACCTGTTCTCGTACCTCGTGCGCGTGATGAACTTCTGCCGCAAGCTGAACGAGGCCGCCCAGCTGTCCGAGTTCGAGGACATGGGGGAGCGGATCCAGAAGCTGCTCGCTCACGTCGACGTCCGGCTCGTCGACGACGCGAAGTGGTGGTGACGGCGTGACGGCGCGTTCACACCGGCGCTGACGATCCGCGGCGTTGCAGGCTGGAGCGCGGCTTGCTGGGTGTCACGGCGTGCGCCGGCTACTGCTCCTCGCCCTCGTGGCCTGTCACACGCCGGCAACACCGCGTGCACCCGGGCTCGCGTGTGCGCCCGGGCGGATCGGCAAGGTCACCGTGACCGGCGCGCCGCGCTCGGCGATCGCTCCGCTCGCCGTGCTCGAAGGCACGCTCGACGAGCCGGAGCGGACGACCCGCATCGTCGCGCTGACCGAGGCGCTGCTGCACCGCGAGGGCTACCCGCGCGCGAAGCTCGCGGTCGCGCGGCACACCGGCTGCGGCGTCGAGCTCGCGGTGACCGCCGCGCTCGGCCCGCGGTTCCGGATCGCACGGATCGTGTTCGCGACCGCCGACGATCTCGATCCCGCGGTGCGCCGCGACGCATTCGCGATCTCGCTCGACAGCGGGCGACGGATCCAGACCGTGGGTGGCGACTACGATGCGGGCTGGCTCGAGACCAGCGTCCGCCAGCTCGCGACCGCGTACAAGGATCGCGGCTGGACGAACGTCGAGATCGGCGAGGTCGCGGTGCACGAGGACGACGCGACCGGCACCGTCGAGCTGACCGTCCCGATCACGCCGCACGACCGGTTCAAGATCGGCGAGCTGCGCGCGGCGCCCGACGATCCGGTCGCGCTCGCCGCGCTCGCGACGATCGGGCTGCGTAGCGGCGACTGGTTCGACGCGCGCGCCGTCGAGCTCGCGACCGATCGCATGCGGCGACACGTCGGCCATCGCGTGTATCTGCGCACGACGCCGCGCGACGACCACCACGTGATCGATGTCGAGCTGGCGGTGTCCCGATGAGGGCGCTCGCGGTCGCGCTACTCGTCGCGGCGTGCGGCGGAGCGGCGCCGAAACCGCAGCTGCTCGGTGCACCGCTGCCGGCGAGGTGCGAGACCGAGCCGACCCGGTGCTTCGCGGCGGTGCGCGATCGCCAGCTCGCGGCGCAGCTCGTGCTCGAGGACGACGGCCGGCTGCGCGCGTACGTCCAGCGCGTCGTCGATCGCGTCGCGGCGGTCAGCACGCTGCCGCGCGCGCCACGGATCGTGATCGAGGCGACCGGGAGCACGGCGTACGTGATCCGCGGCGGCCGGCTCGCGATCAGCCGCGCGCTGCTCGTCCGGCTCGCGAACGAGGCCGAGCTCGCCGGCGTGATCGCGCACGAGCTCGCCCACCTCGAGGGCGCGCACGCCGAGCTGGCCGAGGCGCGCCTGCCGCGTGCGGACTGGCTCGCGAGCCGGCGCGATGCCGAGGCGATCGCCGACGAGCGCGCGGTCGAGTTGCTCGCGCGCGCCGGCTATCCACCGGTCGCGCTCGCGACGCTGTACGAGCGGCGGCAGCGCGAGCATCCCGAGGACGCGACCGACGACGAGCATCCGCGGATCGACCAGTCGGTGCCGCGGCTGCGCCGGCTCGCCGCCGGACGCGAGCGTGGGTTCGTCGGCCGGCAGCCGCTGCTCGACGGCGTTGCCGGAACGATCGTCGGTCACGACACGCGGCTCGGCACGCGCGTCGGCGACACGTGGGTCGTCGCGCGGCTCGGGGTCGCGCTGCCGGTGACCGGCACGATCGACGAGGTCCCGGCCGAGCACCGGATGCGCGAGGTCGACCAGCGCACGGAGGTCTACGTCGTGAGCGCGGCGTACGGCGACGAGCTCGCGAGCGGGCTCGCCGAGCGCCGCGTCCGGACGATGCCCATCGGTGTGGTCACGACCGGGATCATGCCGCGTCGGCCACGGCGCGAGACCCCGCTCGGACGCGCGCTCGATGCGTGGCGCGATCAGGTGCTGGGCCCTGATGCGGGCACGCAGGTCGCGCTCGTGCGCCGCAGCGGCGGCACGCTCGTGATCGAATCTCCGTCGGAGATCGAGCAGCTCGCGGTGCTGCACACGCTGCGCGCGCCGACGCCAGCGGAGCGCACCGCGGCCGAGCCACCGCGCGTCGTGCTCGTCACCGCACCGCGCGGCGGCACCGTGCGCGAGCTCGCGTCGCTGTGCCCCGATGCGACGATCGCGATCGAGCTCGATGATCCGACGTACCGGCTCGCGCCGGGCGATCGTCTCAAGTGCACGACGAAGCCGGTCAGCGCACGCGACGGCGGGGCTGACCGTACTCCGCGAACCGATGGCGCACGCGGGTGAGCTCGTCGCGATCGAGCACGTGCACGTGACCGATCTGCGCGGCGTGCCAGTACTGTGACGCGAGCGTCTCGATCTCGGCCGCGAGCTTGAGCGCGGCGGCGAGGTTCGCGCCGAGCGCGACCATGCCGTGGTTCGCCATCAGGCACGCATCGCCGGTGCCGAGCGCGCGCACGACCGACTGCGCGAGCTCCGGGCTGCCGAACGTCGCGTACTCGGCGCACGGGATCTCGTCGTTGTTCGCGAGCACGACCATGTAGTGGATCGCCGGGATCGGCCGGCGCAGGCACGACAGCGTCGTGCAGAACAGCGAGTGCGTGTGCACGATCGCCTCGCAGTCGGGCCGCGCCGCGAGGATGTCGCGATGCAGCCGCCACTCGGTCGATGGCGCCTTCTGGCCGGGCCGGATCGTGCCGTCGAGCTTGATGTCGACGAGGTCATCCGGGCCGAGGTCGCCGTACGTCATGCCCGACGGCGTGACGAGGAAGCCGTTGTGCGTCCGCACGCTGACGTTGCCGGACGTGCCGGGCGTCAAGCCGAGCTCGCTCATCCGGCGCGCGGTCGTGACGAGCTGGCCGCGGAGCTGGTAGCTCACCGCCGCTCCGGAAACAGCCCGAGCAGACCTTCGGTCGTCGACGCGCACGTGCCGCGCTCGGTGATGAGGCCGGTGACGAGCGCGCGCGGCGTGACGTCGAACGCGGGGTTCGCGACCGCGGTCTCGGCCGGCAGGATCGCGACGCCCTGGATCGTGCGCACCTCGTCGCCGGACCGCTCCTCGATCGGGATCTCGGCGCCGGCCTCGATCGTCCAGTCGATCGACGGTGACGGCACCGCGGCGTAGAACGGCACGCCATTCGCGTGCGCCGCGAGCGCCTTCAGGTACGTGCCGATCTTGTTGCAGACGTCCCCGCCGCGCGTCGTGCGATCGGTGCCGACGATGCACAGATCGACGAGCCCGTGCTGCATCAGGTGGCCGCCCGCGTTGTCGGCGATCACGGTGTGGCGCACGCCGTGCTGCGCGAGCTCCCACGCGGTCAGCAGGCCCTGGTTGCGCGGGCGGGTCTCGTCGACCCAGACCTCGACGTCGATGCCGGCATCGCACGCCTTGTAGATCGGCGCGAGCGCGGTGCCCCAGTCGACGGTCGCGAGCCAGCCCGCGTTGCAGTGCGTGAGCACGCGGACCGGACGGTCGCTGCGCACCGCGCGCTCGATCAGCGGCAGGCCGTGCGTGCCGATCGCCTCGCAGCGCGCGACCTCGTCGTCGGCGATTCGCTCGGCGATCGCGAGCGCAGCGTCCGCGCGATCGCTCGGCGCGACATCCGCGAGCGCGCGCTTCATCTCGTCGAGCGCCCACATCAGGTTGACCGCGGTCGGCCGGGTCGCCCGGAGCACGTCACAGATCCGGTCGAGCCCGGCCGGATCGTCGCGCAGCGCGAACGCGACGCCGAACGCCGCGGTCGCGCCGATCAGCGGAGCGCCGCGCACGTGCATGTCGCGGATCGCGCGCGCGAACTCGTCGAGCGTGACGAGCTTCATGTCCTCGAGCGCGCGCGGCAGGATCGCCTGGTCGATCGCGATCGCGGCGTCGTGATCCGCGGCGAGCTCGATCGCGCGCCGCCACTTGCCGTGGACCCTCATGACTTCAGCGCGCGGCCGGCGACCGCGTCGAGCTTCTTCACCATCTCCGGATCCCGCGCGGCCGGTGCGGTCAGGATCGCGTTGTCGAGCGCGTGGTCGCAGCCGTGCGGGCAGTGCCCGCGGTGCGCGCCGAGCACCGGGATCGCACCGGCGACGAGCTTGCGCGCGCGGTCGGCGTTCGCGAGCAGCACCTTGACGACATCCTCGACCTTCACGTGGTCGTGATCCGGGTGCCAGCAGTCGAAGTCGGTGACCATCGCGACGGTGGCGTAACATAGCTCGGCTTCGCGAGCGAGCTTGGCCTCGGGCATGTTCGTCATGCCGACGACGTCGCACTTGAGGCCGCGATGCAGCTCGCTCTCGGCGAGGCTCGAGAACTGCGGGCCCTCCATCGCGACGTAGGTCCCGCCGCGTACGATCGACAGGTCGAGCGACCGGCCGACCTCGTCGAGCGCGGTGATCACGCGCGCGCAGGTCGGGTGCGCCATCGAGACGTGCGCGACGAGCCCGGTCGAGAAGAACGTCTTCGGCGTGCGCAGCGTGCGATCGACGAACTGATCGACGAGCACGAACGTGCCGGGCGCGAGATCGGCGCGCAGCGAGCCGACCGCGCTGACCGACAGCAGCGTCGTGACCCCGGCGCGCTTGAGCGCGTCGATGTTCGCGAGGAACGGGATCTCGTGCGGCGGAATGCGATGGCCGCGGCCGTGACGCGGCAGGAACACGACCTGCTGATCGCCGAGCTTGCCGAACAGCAGCTCGTCCGACGGCTCGCCAAATGGCGAGGACACCTTGCGCCACGCGCGATCGGTGAGCGCCTCGAGGTCGTAGAGGCCGGTCCCGCCGACGATTCCGATGGTCATGGCGACCATCCTACCCGGATGGCTACCCGGTGGGCGCGGTCGACGGTGGTTCGCGTAGCCGGTAGCCGACGCCGGCCTCGGTCAGTAGCCAGTGCGGGCGCGCCGGATCCGATTCGATCTTGCGGCGAAGTGCGGCCATGTGGACGCGCAGGTACTGCGTCTGCTCGACCGCGTTCGGGCCCCACACCTCGACGAGCAGCTGGCGATGGGTCACGACGCGACCCGGCTTGCGCGCGAGCTCGAGCAGCAGCCGGAACTCGATCGGCGTCAGGTGGACGTCGGTGCCGTCGACGGTGACGCTATGGCGCGGCTGATCGATGCGGATCGGACCGACCTCGATCACGTCGGGGCTCGCCGCGCCGCCGCGCCGGAGCACGACCCGGATCCGTGCGAGCAGCTCGCTGACGCCGAACGGCTTCGTCAGGTAGTCGTCGGCACCGGCGTCGAGCGCGGCGACCTTGTCGCCCTCCTGGCCGCGCGCCGACAGCACGATGATCGGAGGCCGCTCGGTCGGTGGTAGCGCGCGCAACAGCGACAGCCCGTCGCCGTCGGGCAGGCCGAGATCGAGCAGCGCGACGTCGGGCCGCGCACGGGCGAGCGCGTCCCGCGCCTCGGCGAGCGAGCCGGCCTCGACGACCGCGTGGCCGTGGCCGACGAGCGTCGTGCGCAGGAACCGGCGCAGCTGCTGGTCGTCGTCGACGACGAGGATCGTGGTGCCACGCCCGGTCATGGCGCCGCCTCGCGGACCGGCAGGGTCGCGAGCGGATCCGGTGGACCGGTATGCTGGCGCGCGGGCATCCGCACGACGAAGCGTGCCCCACCTCCCGGCGCGTCGGCAGCCGCGACCGTGCCGCCGTGGGCCTCGACGATCGCGCGCACGACCGCGAGCCCGAGCCCCGCGCCCGGCGCGGTCGACGCACGGACGAACTTGTCGAACAGCCGCGGCGCGGCGTCGACCGGGATGCCGGGACCATGATCGCGGACCGCGAGCTCGATCGTGCCGCCCTCGCGGCGCGCCGAGATCTCGATCGGGGGCGCGCCGTGCTTGACCGCGTTGTCGACGAGGTTGATCAGGACCTGCTCGAACAGCACCGGATCGACCGGCATCACGAGCTCCGCCGGCACGTCGAGCACGACCGTGCGATCGCCGAGCGTGTCTTCGAGCCGGGTCAGCGCGGCGCCGACGAGCTCCTCGACCGGAACCCACTCGCGGTTCGCGACGAGCCCGCTCTCGACGCGCGTCAGCTGCAGCAGGTTGCCGAGGATGCGTTCGAGCCGGCGCGCGTCGTCGACGATCGACGACAGCAGCTCGTCGCGTGCGGCCGGCGTCAGCCGATCGGCATCGTCGCGCAGCGTCGTCGCGGCGCCGGTGATCACCGCGAGCGGCGTCCGCAGATCGTGCGACACCGTCGACAGCAGCGAGCTGCGCAGCTCCTCGGTGCGCGCGCGCAGCGCGGCCTCGCGCGCCTGCTCGGCATAGCGGATCGTGTTGCGCTCGCGGATCGCGGCGTCGCGCTCCTGACGGCGGAGCCGCCCGGTCAGCGTGCTGATCGCGAGCCCGGCACCGAACATCACGGCGAACGTGAACAGGTGGCTCGCCTCGGCGACGACGAGCGTGAACCGTGGTGGAACGAAGCAGAAGTCGTACGCCGCGACCGATAGCGAAGCCGCGACCACCGACGGGCCACGTCCCGACAGCGACGCGAGCATGATCGCGACGAGGTAGAGCATCGTGATGTCGGGCAGCTCGGCGTACGGAAACAGCACGAGCCCGATCGCGGTGACGAGCGCGACCGCGGCGACCGCCGAACCGTACGCGAACACGCGATGAGGCTCGTGCGCCGGCTCAGCATCGGCGACGCGCTCGACGGGCTCGGCGGTTTCGGTGGTCGCGACCACGCACTCCAGACGTACCATGGTCGACCGCCGCTCGCCCCTTCGCGACCGCGCGGGGTAGCCTGGCTCGCGCAAACACCAGCCCGAGCACGCACGCCGCGACGACCAGCGCGCACAGGGTCGCGCCGCCGTCGAAGTCGCCGCTCGAGAGCGCGGCGATCACGACCGGCGTACAGGCGATCGCGATGATCGCGTAGACCGCGCGCTCCTCGCGCTCGGCGCTCCCATAGTCCTGGTCGTCGTCGGAGGCGTCGTACATCTCACATCTCGATCTGGAGGCCGAGCTCGACCACGCGGTTCGGCGGCAGGTTGAAGAACGCGGTCGGCGGACGCGCGTTGCGCGACAGGAACGAGAACAGCAGCTTGCGCCAGTACGCGAGCTTCGTCGCGCCGCTCGTCAGCAGCGTCTGGCGGCCGAGGTAGTACGTCGTCGTCGCGGGCTCGCTGACGAGGCCGTGTGGTGCGCAGCGCGCGAGCAGCTTCGGCACGTCGGTCGTCTGCATGAAGCCGACGCGCGCGATCACGCGGAAGAAGCCGTGGCCGAGCGATCTCACCTCGAGCGCGCGCGACGGCTCGACCCACGGCGCGTTCTCGGTCTGGATCGAGAACAGCACGACGTGCTGGTGGAGCACCTGGTTGTGCTTGAGGTGATGCATCAGCACGTTCGGGATGCCGCCGGGCGTCGACGACATGAACACCGCAGTGCCGCGCACGCGATGCGGCGGCATTGCCTCGATGTCCGTGAGGAACAGATCGTCGGGAATCACGCCGGCGTCCATCATCTGCGACAGCTCGATCCGGCCGCGCCACCACGTCGTCATGATCGCGAACACCGCGACGCCGACCGCGAGCGGGAACCAGCCGCCGTCGAGGATCTTCGCCGCGTTCGCCGCGAAGAAGGCGACATCGATCGTCAGGAACGGCACGAGGAACCACATCGCGTGCGCGCGCGACATCTTCCAGCGCCGGATGCAGACGAGGTAGAACAGGTAGCTCGTGATCCCCATCGTGCCCGTCACCGCGATGCCGTACGCGGCGGCGAGGCCGGAGCTCGAGCGGAACTGCAGCACGAGGATGATGCAGCCGATCATCAGCAGCCAGTTCATCTCGGGGATGTAGATCTGGCCCTCGGTCGTTGCGGACGTGTGGACGACCGTGACGCGCGGCCAGAACCCGAGCTGCATCGCCTGGCGGGTCAGCGAGAACACGCCGGAGATCAGCGCCTGCGACGCGATCACCGCGGCCATCGTCGCGAGGACCAGCATCGGCACGAGCAGCGGGCCATCGACCATCGCGTAGAACGGATTCGAGATCGTTCCCGGCTTGCTCGTCAGCAGCAGCGCGCCCTGGCCGAAGTAGTTGCAGAGCAGCGCCGGCAGCGCGAACGAGAACCAGGCGATCCGGATCGGCCGCTTGCCGAAGTGGCCCATGTCCGCGTACAGCGCCTCGCCGCCGGTGACGACGAGGAACACGAGGCCGAGCAGCAAGAACCCGTGCACGCCGTTCGCGGCGAAGAACCGCACCGCATGCACCGGGTTCACCGCCTGCAGCACGCCCGGCGCCTGCGCGACCCAGTACAGGCCGATGCATCCGATCGACAGGAACCAGAGCAGCATGACCGGGCCGAATGCGATGCCGATCCGCCCCGTGCCGTGGCGCTGCACCACGAAGAGCCCGACGAGGATCCCGATCGTGATCGGCACGACGAGGTACGAGAGCGCAGGGCTCTGCTCGGACAGACCTTCCATCGCGCCGAGCACCGAGATCGCCGGCGTGATCACGCCGTCGCCGAAGAGCAGCCCGGCGCCGAACAGCGCGAGCAGCAGCGGGATCGTCAGGCTGCGGCGCGTGACGTGCTCGCCCTCGACGAGCGCGCCGAGCGCGAGGATGCCGCCTTCGCCCTTGTTGTCGGCGCGCAGCACGAACGCGACGTACTTCACGCAGATGACGAGCACGAGCGCCCAGAACATCAGCGACAGCACGCCGAGCACGTTCTCGGCGATCGGCTGGACCGCGTGCGGCGAGTGCGGCCACGCGAGACACTCCTTCATCGCGTAGAGCGGTGACGTGCCGATGTCACCGTAGACGACACCGAGCGCACCGAGCGACGCGAGCAGCAGCTGGCGCGTCCCGCTCGTCGCGGGATGCGCGTGCGAGTCGGTGGGTGGAACAGGGGTGGCGCGTTCGGAGCGTTCGACAACGAGGGGCTCGACGACGGGCTCGACGATCGCGGTCTCGGCGGGAGGTGCAGACATCTTGGCGCGCCGCGCGCGCTGCCTCAGAGGTAAGGCCAGCGCGGCCGCCCGCGGATAAAGGTCCGATTAAGATCGGCTCAAGGTTCCGATCAGGCCCGCAGATTCTGCGCAGTTGGCGAGCACGTACGATTTCGTGCGACTTCGTCCACGCCGCGGGTTGCGCAGTCATGAAACTCCGACCGCAGCTTCTTCTGATCGTGCTCGCGAGCGCCGCGCCGGCCGCCGCGGATCCCACCGACATCGACGTGTCGCAATCCGAGTACCTCGACGTGCTCGAGACCAGCGACGGCAGCATCTGGAAGGGCGTCGTGATCGAGCAGACGCCCGGCGTGCAGTACAAGCTCGCGACCAGCGACGGCAGCGTCCACGTGATCGCCGCGACCAACCTCGTGAAGCTGACGAAGGTGCGCAACCCGCGGCCGCGCCGCACCGCCGCGCTCGAGGGCGGCGAGCCGCTCGGCGTCGAGCACCGCGCGGGCTCGAGCATGCCGCGGCCGTACGCGCGCACCGGGCTGCGGGTCGACGGCGAGCTCGACGTCGTGTTCCCGACCGGGTTCTGGTCGGACGCGGGCGTCGAGACGTCGTTCGCGCCGACGTTCCGCGTCGGCTACGAGACGCTGTTCGGCAACTTCGGCCTCGCCGGCGGCATGCAGGCGCGGTTCACGTACTGGCGGCTGCCCGGTGAGGTCGAGGACGTGACGTGGCAGCTCGAGACGCACCTCTTCGGCCGCGCCGCGCTCCACCTCGGCCGCGCGACGCCGTACACCGGCGTCTCGATCGGCACCGACGCCGTCTACTTCTATCGCAGCGCCGTCGAGGAGGCCGAGACGAGCCTCGGCTTCGGCGCGAACCTGCAGGCCGGGCTCGAGATCGCGGCCGCGGACAACCTCGCGGTCGGCGTCGGCCTCGACTATCACCCGGGGACGAACTCGATCCCGTTCGGCGTCACCGAGAGCATCTCGTACGTCGCACTGCGCGTCGGCGCGAGCGGCCGCTTTTAGTGTAGACGCGCCTGCATGCGCAGCAGCGCCGCGACCGCCGCATCGTCGTGCGCGGCCTTCGCGTCGACGAGCGCGGAGGCGACGAGCGCGCGGACACGTGCCGGCTCGCGCTTCAGCTCGTCGAGCACCTGCGCGAGGTTGAACCGCTCGCGAAACGACTGCGCCGCCGCCATGTGCGCGATCGCGGCCTCGTAGTGCGGGATCGTCTCGGCGAGCTTGTTGTTCGCGAGCAGCGCGTCTGCATACGCGGCGTGCGCGGCCGCGGTGTACGGATGCGCGTCGCCGAGCTTCGCCGACACGATCGCGAGCCCGCGCTCGGCCGACGCGAGCGCGCCCTGGCGATCGCCGAGCGCGAGCTGGATCTTGCCGAGCGTGACGTGCGAGACGCCGGTGCTCGGATGATCCTCGCCGAGCACGCGCGTCTTGACCGCGATCGCGTTGCCGATCGCCTCGCGTGCCTCCGGCAGCTTGCCGGTGAGCTGCAGCATCGAGCCGAGGTTCGACCACGACATCGCGAGCTCGGGATGATCGGGTGGCAGCGACGCGACGCGGATCGCGTGCGCCTCGCGTGCGAGCTCGAGGCCGCGCTCGCGGTCGGTGGTCGTGAACAGCAGCGACGCGAGGTTCGACAGCGCGTTCGCGTAGTTCGGGTGCGCCTTGCCGTAGTGCTTCTCGGTGATCGCGCGTGCGCGCTCGAGATGCGTGCGCGCCTCGTCGACGTGGCCGAGGCCCTCGTGGACGAGCCCGATCAAGCCGATCAGGTGTCCGGTCGACGGACCGTCCTCGCCGTCGAGCCGGCGCATCACGGCGAGCGCGCGCTCGTACGCGGCGAGTGCCTCGGGGTTCTTGTTCGCGTCGGACTCGATCACGCCGACGAGCTCGTCGTACTCGGCGACCGTCTTGTCGGACCGGATCGCCTCCGCGGTCGCGCGACCGAGCGCGATCACGCGGCGCGCCTCGTCGGGCTTGCCGAGCTCGACGTACGTCTCGGCGAGCCGCAGCCGGATCGCCGTCGACGCGTGCGGGTGCCGGCTCGCCTCGGCCGCGACGAGCGCCTCCTCGAGCGTCTTCACCGCCGCGTCGGGCTTGCCGGCGGACTGCTGCAAGCCGCCGAGCGTCTCGAGCGCCTCGGCGAGCACGGGCGCGTACCCGAGCTCGCGCGCGCTGCGCACCGCCGCCTCGGCCGCGGGGACGCCTTGCGCGAACGTGCCGGCGAGGAAGTGCGCCTTCGCGCCGGCGATCTGCGCGCGGGTCGCGGCGAGCTTGCCCGCGGTCCCGGCCTCGCGCGGTGGCAGCGGCTCGTCCTGGAGCGTCGCGACGTCGTCGCACACCGCGATCGCGGACAGCCCGTCGACGAGCGCGACCGCGTCGGACGCCGCGCGCTTCGGTGACGCGGTCACCTGATCGATCACGGCCGCGAGCTCCGCGCGGCGATCCGCGAGACAGGCCGCACGGCGATCGAGCAGCTCGGCGCTCTGCGTGTGCTCGACATTCGTCGCGCGGCACGCCGCGAGCGCGCTCGCCCGCCAGCGCTCCGCGTAGTCGTCGAGCCCGCGCACGAGCGTCGCCGCGGCGGCCGGCGCGTAGCGCTTGCCGGTGCCGAGCACCGCACGATGCACCGCGACCGCGCGCGACGGCGACCACACCCCGTCGAGCTCGCGACCCGCGACCTCGCACGACGGTCCCTCGGAGCCGCCGCGCACGACGAGCCAGGTCACCAGCGCGATCGCGATCGCACCGCCGGCGAGCGCGAGCGCGACGAGCCGCCGGCGTCGCGCCGAGGCGATCGTCCGCAGCTCCGCCGCGACCGCGGTCATCGTCGGAAACCGCCGCGCCGGATCCGGCTCGAGCCCGCGCTCGATCGCCTTCGCGAGCCGCCGTGGCCGCAGCTTCGACGCCACGCCGGGTTCCGGCCGCGTGCCGGCGATCGCCTCGTGCAGCGCGACCCAGAACGCGTACTGGTCCGACGCCGCGGTCGCCGGCTCGCCGCGCCGGATCTCGGGCGCGAGGTACGCGGGCGTCCCGGCGGGCGTACCCTGCGCGGCGTCGGGCGCGCTCCCGATCGCGAGCCCGAAGTCACCGACGCGGACGACCCCGTCGTCGCCGACGAGCACGTTCTCCGGCTTGAAGTCGCGATGCACGATGCCCGCGCCGTGCGCCGCGGCGAGCCCATCGGCGGCCTGCGCGAAGCGATCGAGGGTCTCGGCGACCGGGTGGGGCGTCGCGAGCCATTGCCGCAGCGTCGCGCCGCGGATCTCCTCCATCGCGACGAACACGCGCGTGTCCTCGTCGCCGACATCGAACACCTGGACGACGTTGCGGTGATTGAGCCGCGCCATCGTCTGGGCCTCGGTGCGCAGCCGCGACGACAGCGACTCGGACGGCCGCGCGAGCACCTTGACCGCGATCGAGCGCGCGAGCTCGGGATCGCGCGCGCGATACACGCGGCCCATCGCGCCCTCGCCGAGCTCGTCCTCGATCACGTAGCGGCCGAGCGCGGTCCCCGGCCGCAGCCGATCGCCGAGCGCGTCGTCGTTGCGCCGCCAGTCGCCCGCGATCGCGAGCATCAGCTCGCGGCAGTCGGCGCAGCGATCGAGCTCGGCTTCGATCGCGCCCGCCACGTCGGCGGCGAGCTCGCCGTGGAAGTAGGCGAGGATGGTATGATCGTCGAGGCAGGGCATGACTCGCGAGGCGGACTTATATGCCGAAGGCCGTGCGGCGTGGCCGGGAATCGAAGTCAGCCCCGACAGGTTCGCCGGCGCGGTCTCCGGCCGCGATCCCGTCGACGCCGCCGAGGTGTACCTCGCGTGCGCGTGCGCCGCGGGCGACGCCGCCGCGATCCGCGCGTTCGAGGCGCGCTACTTCGCGTGCATCGCGCCGGTCGCGCGCCGCCACGGCCTCGGCGCCGACGACGCGAGCGAGATCGCGCAGATCCTCCGCCAGCGGCTGTTCGTCGGCGATGGCGCGCCGCCGCGCGTGCTCGACTACGCCGGCAAGGGCCAGCTCGGCGGCCTCGTCCAGGTCGCCGCGACCCGGCTCGCGCTCAACGTCCGCCGCGGCCGCAAGCGGCTCGACGACGACGAGCCCGCCGACGACAGCGACGCCGCCCCGGCCGCGGGCGCCGACGCCGCGTACGCGAAGGCCGAGTATCGCGAGCACATCCGGCGCGCGCTCGAGGAAGCGGCCGCCGAGCTGCCGGCGCGCGATCGCACGCTGCTGCGCATGCACTTCGTCGACCGCGCGACGATCGACGACATCGCGGCGCTGTATCGCGTGCATCGCGCGACCGCCGCCCGCTGGGTCACCGCCGCACGCGAGGCGCTGGTCGCGGCGAGCCGCGCCCGGTTCGTCGAGCTCGCGAAGCTCACGGAGGACGACAGCGGCGGCCTCGCGAGCTTCGTCGAGAGTCAGCTGACGCTGAGCCTCGATCGCATCCTGGTGTAGCGCCATACCGGGGTAACCCGGGCGGTGGTGCGAAGTCGCATCACGCGTCCGTTTCGTCGCCGAACAGCTCGGAGACATCGAGCTCGACGGCCTCGAACGGCTCGGCACGGACCTGCTCGCCCGAGGTGGCGCGGAGCACGACCGTGTAGCCGGCCTCGGTCCAGCGATGGACGAGCAGCACCTTCTCCTCTGGATGAATCGCCCAGTAGTGCGGCACACCGGCGGCGTGCAACGTGCGCGGCTTGATCACGAGATCCTGGCGCTCGTGCTTCGGCGACACGATCTCGCAGACCCAGTCGGGACGCACCCGGACGGGCCATCCCGTCGGACGCTCCGGGCAGCGCTCGCGTCGCCATCCGGCGACGTCGTGGCAATACAGCTCGTCGTCCGCGTAGCCGACGTGAACCTCTGCCATGATCCACCATCCACCGGGTCCTTTCGATCCGGGTCGACGATTGAATCCATGAAGCAAACCGCTCAGCCGGCTCTCGGCGAAGCTGTGATCGGGTGAAGGGGCCGCTTTCTCGACGATCGTCCCCGCAACGAGCTCCAGGCGGTCGTTGTCGGCCATCGCCATCAGGTCCGCGACGGTCGCGGGTGCGGGCTTGCGCGGAGCCGCCATCAGCCCAGTCTACGCGCTATTTCCAGCGCCGCGACAGATCGACTTCGGCCTGGTACTCGTCGAGCATCTGCGTGCGCTGCGTCGCGTCCCAGCCGTGCACCGCCCCGACCATGTCGGCGACGCGCCCCGCGACGCTCATGCCCTGATCGCGGCTGACGAGCAGCAGCGGCACGCGACGCGCGAGCACGTCCTCGACGGTGCGAGCGAGATCCTCGCGCGCGGCGAACTCGACCTCGGCCCAGACGTATGGCAGCTCGTCGTCGATCCGCTGGCCGAGGCCGCGATCCTCGGCGATCCGCTTCGCGAGCATCGGCGCGCGCATGCCGTAGACGCCGCACAGGTGCGTCGCGGTGTCGGCGTCGAGGCCGAAGTCGGTCATCAGGCCGCGGCCGATCGCGGCAACGCCTTCGAGATCGGTCTGCTCGAGGCCGAGCGCGCCGGGCAGCGGGCGATCCTTGGTCGACGCGCGCTTGGGCTCGAACGTCTCGCCGAGCTCGCTCAGCAGGCCGAGCGTCTTGTTGACCGCTTCGCGCGCCATCCGGCGATAGGTCGTCAGCTTGCCGCCGGCGATGATCACGAGGCCGTCGTTGCGCGTGAACACCTCGTGCTCGCGCGAGATCTCGCTCTCGTCGACGTTCGGCGGCGCCGCGATCAGGGGCCGGAGGCCGGCCCACGTCGAGATCACGTCCGATGGCGTCAGGTGCGCCGACGGGAAGTAGCCGTTGCCGCTCTCGCACAGGTACTTGACGTCCTCGGCGTCGGCCGCGACCTCGTCGGCGCTGCCGGTGAAGTCGGTGTCGGTCGTGCCGAGCACGGTGCGCTCGCGCCACGGGATCGCGAACATCACGCGGCCGTCGACCGGCGAGATCAGCGTGATCGCGCGCGCCAGCGGCAGGCGCTCGCGCGGGATCACGACGTGGACGCCCTTCGTGCGTCGCAGCAGCGGGCGCTCCATCGGGATCTCGAACCGCCGGATCATCTCGTCGGTCCACGCGCCGGCGGCGAGCACGACCGCGCGTGTGGTGACGATGCCGGTCTTGCCGGTGAGGCGATCGCGAATACCGACGCCGGTGATCCGGCCGTCGCCGCGGCGCTCGAACCGCGTGACCTCGGTGTACGTGAAGCAGTCGGCGCCGAGCACGCGGGCGTCGAGCGCGTTCTCGAGCACGAGGCGGGCGTCGTCGGTCGCGCAGTCGTAGTACTCGAGGGCGCCGCGCAGGCCGTCGGCGCGCAGCTGCGGCTCGAGCGCGAGCGCGTTCTTCGCGCCGCGAAACGTCTTGTGCAGGCGCGGCGCGCGGAACAGCGCGAGCGAGTCGTAGATCCACAGGCCGAAGTTCATCAGCTCGAGGCCGGGCTTCGCGCCCTTGTAGATCGGGATCAGGAACGGCAGCGGGCGAACGAGGTGCGGCGCGACGCGGGTCTGGACCCGGCGCTCGGAGACCGACTCGAACACGAGCCCGATCTCGCCGTGCTCGAGATAGCGCAGGCCACCGTGCACGAGCTTGCTCGACTTCGACGACGTGCCGGACGCGTAGTCGCCCTTCTCGAACAGCGCGACCTTGAGCCCGCGCAGCGCGGCGTCGCGCGCGATGCCCGCGCCGGTGATGCCTCCGCCGATCACGACGACGTCGTACGCGGCGAGAGCGGTCACGCCTCGACGATGACGCTACTTGTGCGCCGCGTCAAGGCGCGCACGCGTCACGACGACGTGCTTCTGGTCGAAGAACGTCAGCGCGCCGAGTAACTTCGCGAGCGCGGAGACCGTCGCTTTCGGCGTCACCGCGATCGTGACCGCGCCGAGCGTCGCCGCCTTCGCCTTCGCGTCCTTGATCACGGTGTCGGGATCGGCGTCGAGGACGAGCGTCGTCGCCGGCTTGTCACCGGCGGCCGCGAGCGCGATCGGGATCGTGCCGGGCAGCGTCCAGCCGGTCGGCGCACCGTGCGCGGCGACCGCGAGCCGGGCCTCGGTGCCGCCGGTGACCGCGAGCGCGTCGACGATGCGCGCGGCCGGCAGCTCGCGCGGCGCGAACACCGTGACGAACGCGGGGCTCGTCGCCAGCGGCTTCACGGCGGCGGCGAACGTCTTCGCGGTGACGACGGCGCCGGGGTAGGGCTCGCCCGCTGCGACGACGGTGACGCCGTCCTTGCCGAGCTTCGCGTGCGGCACCGCGGCGATCCGGATCTCGGTCTGCGTCACCGTGAGCGCGACGGCGCCGGCGTCGGGCGCGGTCACCGGCGACG
Organism: Kofleriaceae bacterium; assembly: GCA_035715365.1. Lineage (GTDB taxonomy): Bacteria > Myxococcota_A > Polyangia > Haliangiales > Haliangiaceae > JABFXX01. Next base: position 30,250 of record DASTLB010000070.1, read on the forward strand.
TCGCGAGCTCGACGCCCGCACCGGTGATCGAGACCGCGGGCAGCGGCAGCTCGATCTGCGCGAGCAGCGGCGCGAGCTCGGGCTTCGCGGCGACGTCGCGCGCGATCCGGTCGAGTGCGAACAGCGGCGCCGACGCGTAGCGCGCATCGGGGACCGCGCTGACCTGCGCCTTGCACTGCTCGGCGAGATACCGCCACGGGCCGCGTGTTGGCTTGCCGCGCGCGCTGTCGAGCGCCGCGAGGAACTTGTCCTTCGCGGTGCCGTCGCAGAACCCGTGGCACGCGGTCATCGTCGCCTCGATCGCCGCGCGCGTCGGTCCGCCCTGATCGGCCGGCGTGCTCCACGCGAGCAGCGGCGCCCACGGTCCGCACGGCTGGCAGCCGTCGAGCAGCACCTGCGCGCGGCGCGGCGCGGGCGCCTTCGTCGCCATCGCGAGCGCGGTCTTGCACGGCCCGTTGCCGGTCGCGAACGGCGCATCGATCGCAGCCGCGGGTGCCGCGTCGCGTGCCATCGACGAGCCCGAGCCGGTCGCCGGTGGCGCGTCCTTGCTGCCGCACGCGACGAGGCAGATCCCGACGACCGCAATCCGCACGGCGCTATCCGCGGTCGACTTCGAGACCGTACTTCTTGACGAGGCGATGGATGTAGTTGCGATCGATCCCGGCCTCGGCGGCGGCGCGCGAGATGTTGCCGCGATGACGCGCGAGCAGCGCGGTCAGGTAGTCGCGCTCGAAGCTCTCGACGAGCGCGGCCTTCGCTTCCTTGAACGGCAGCTCGAGCACGTCGGCGTTCGACGGCCGGCGCGCGGCGTCGCCCGGATCGGTGCCCTGCGCGGTCGGCGCGGTCGGCCGCGTGCCCGGCTCGGTGCCGAGATCGGCGAGCGCACCGGCGCCGAGCGACAGCGCGCGCTCGACGACGTTGCGCAGCTCGCGCACGTTGCCCGGCCAGTCGTGCTTCTCGAGCTGCTCGAGCAGCGCGGGCGAGTACGCCCACGCGCCACGGCCCATGCGATCGGCAAACCACGCGGCGAGCGCCGGGATGTCCTGCTTGCGCTCGCGCAGCGGCGGCACGTGCGTCGCGACGACCGCGAGCCGGTAGTAGAGGTCCTCGCGGAACTGACCGGAGCGCACCATCGCGCGCAGATCGCGGTGGGTCGCGGCGACGACGCGGATGTCGACGTCGACCGCGTGGGTCTCGCCGACGCGCCGGACCTGCCGGCGATCGAGCACGCGCAGCAGCTGCGGCTGGAGATCGAGTGCGAGCTCGCCGATCTCGTCGAGGAACAGCGTCCCGCCGTTCGCGGCCTCGATCAGGCCCTGCTTGTCGCTCGCGGCGCCGGTGAACGAGCCGCGCGCGTGGCCGAACAGCTCGGACGCGATCAGCTCGTGCGGGATCGAGCCGCAGTCGACGACGACGAACGGGCCCTTGCTGCGCTTGCTATGGCGATGCACCGCCTCCGCGATCGCCTCCTTGCCGGTGCCGGTCTCGCCTTGCAGCAGGATCGTGGCCTCGGTCGGCGCGGCCTTCGCGAGCAGGCTGAACAGCCGCTGCATCGGCGGCGTCGAGCCGATCACGTCGCCGAACCGGTCGCCGTGCCACGTGTCGAGCTCGACATCGGTGTCGATCGGCTCGACGTCGAGCTCGGTGTGCTTGCCGAGGCGCAGCCGCGCCGGCCCGACGAGCACGACCTGGCCGACGCGCGCGCCGCCGTGCTTCGTGCCGTTCGTGGTGTCGAGATCGCGGACCTCGATGCCATCGCGGCGGACGCGAATCTCGAGGTGGTAGCGCGACACCGTCGCGTCGGTGAGCACGAGGTCGTTGTCGGCGTGGGTGCCGACCATCGTGGTGCCCTCGTCGAGCACGTGCTCCTTGCCCTGATCCGGGCCGGACACCACGCGGAGCCGGAAGGTGCGTTCGACGAGTGCGCCGTTCGCGTCGTTCGTCAACAGCTGCGTGTGGACCTGGCTCACGTCATCCAGTTGTACCGCGACGGCGCAGCAGCATAAAGCCCACCAGCATGCTCAACACCCACACGCCGAGCGGGTGATCGGCCGCGCGCGCCCCGGCATCGCAGCAACCGCCGCCGCCGCCGGTCTCGGGCTGGCCACCGTCGGGGCGCACCCCGGCATCGAACGGGTCCGCCGCGTCGCCGGGCACCCCGCCGTCGCTGGGTCCGGCGTCGGGTGGGTCCATGCCCTCCTCGAGCGCGACCGAGTTGAACGACAGGTTGCCCGAGCTGACGACCTGGCACTGGGTCTTCGTCAGGAAGCCGTCCTTCTTGACCGTGACGCACGCGAGCCGCGGCGTGATGCCGGGAAAGTCATAGAACGCGTCGGCACCGACGACGTCGACCCGGCCATCGTCGAGCCGGACCTCCGCGCCGGGCAGACGCAGCGAGCTGTCGTCGCGGCACGCGATCACGTCGTGCTTGCAGATGATGCCGACGAGCTGGCCGGTCGGCAGCGCGCCGTACTTGATCGCGAGGTGGTTCGCGACCGTGCGCTCGACGCCATCGGACGGCGAGCTCGCGACGTCGCCATCGAGCACGAGCGTCGCCGAGCTACCGCCGTCGAGCGCCATCGCCATGTAAGCGCCGCGGCTCTTCAGGAAGCTCGCGAGCTCGGCGGCGGTCATCCCGATCGACCCCTGCTGCCAGCCGTCGACGGTGACGAGGAACATCGTGTTGCCGGATTCCGAGATCGCGACCGCCGAGCGCGGCGCGCGCTGGCATGCGACCGTCACCGGATCGTCGCAGTCGAAGTCGGTCTCGACGCTGCCGGTCCGCACGAGCAGCGGCCGGCCCGCGATCGCGCCCTGCGTGCCGTCGGGCAGCGTCGCCGGCGTGTCGATCACCTCGGGCGGCGCGATCGCCGCGACCGTGCGCTCGTGCGTGCCGTCGCCGACGCGCCGGAGGTGCAACAGCGCGGACGTCGCGTCGTCGGCGGTGTTCGTCCACGGCGCCGAATCGCCGATCGCGAGCCCGCGCGGCACGTAGCCCGCGACCTTGAACGCGTCGCCGTTGATCGCGACCTGCGCGCCGATCCGCGCCGCGTAGCCACTCGTGGTCAGGCCACGGTCGCTCTCCTTCGTCGCGTACAGCGCGAGCTCCTGGCTCGTCAGGTCGATTCGCACGACGTGCAGGCGCGCCGGGATCGTGTCGGTCCACAGCTCGTAACGAATCCCGGGGTGCGGTTCCGACGACGATTGCAGCGTCGGCTGCGCGAACGCCGGGGCGGCGCTGGCGAGCAGCAGGACGCAAACGTTTCGGAACATCGACGCGCAGCATAACGGGAGTGGCGGATGTCCGGATGCGGTGACGATGACACCCGATCGCATTGCGGCGCGAAACGGCTCGACGGTAGCGTGCCGTCGGGGGGTCGCATGGCCAAGACGAAGCAGCTCAGCGTGAAAGCAAAGCCGAAGGCGAAGTCGAAGCAGCCGGGCAAGCCGGCACCACGCACGGCGAAGGCGCCGAAATCGATGGCCAACCCGGGTTGGCTCGATGCCGGCAAAGGCTTCGAGCTCGGGATCCGGGACCTCGCGCTCGTCGCGCGCAAGGATGGCAAGTCGGTCTCGGTGCCGAAGGCGCTCAAGGAGGGCCCGCTCGGCGAGCGCCTCGTGTCGGCGGTCGACTTCCTCGAAGATCACGCGCGCACGTGCATGCACAGCGTCGAGACGTGGATGCTGCGCTCGCTGCCGGTGCCCAAAGCGGTGATCTCGTCGGTGATCCCCGATGACAGCTGGGCCGCGGCGCTCAAGGATCTGTGGCTCGTCGCGGTCGCGCCCGACGGCAGCGTCGATCGCGAGGTCGGCGGGTTCTTCCGCGGCGTCGATCCCGAGAAGGGCGTCGGCGTCGTCGATCGCGATGGCGAGACGACGTGGCTCGCGACCGACAGCGTGCTGATCCCGCACCCGATCCTGCTCGACGAGCTCGACGACCTCCGCCAGATGGCGGTCGAGATCAACGCGCAGCAGGGCACCTCGCAGCTGTTCCGCGAGACGTTCGCGCGGCCGACGACGCCACCCGAGGATCCGACGGCGATCGATCAGTTCAGCGGCGGCGAGTTCAGCATGCTGCAGCAGGTGACCGGGCTCGCGAAGCGGCTCGGCTATCGCGTCAGCGGCGGCGCGGCGGTGTGCCGCGTGCTCGAGCGCGGCCGGTTCGTCGAGGCGCGCTACGACCTCGGCGAGGGCGACGGCATGGACGAGACCACGACCGGAGAGCTGTCGTGGGTCGACGACAAGCAACACCCGATCGCGGTCGTCGACGTGCCGCCGGTCGCGTTCTCCGAAGGCATGCGCATGGCCTCGCAGATCTACGCGAAGCGCAAGGTGGAGAAGGAGGAGTCCAATGACTGAGTCGATGACTGAGTCGATGACCACGCAGAAGCTCGTCGCCCACGACTCGATCGCGGTGATCGCCGCCGGTGGCATCACCGCGCTCGGCGCGAGGACCGCCGAGGATCAGCGCACGAGCCCGGTGACGGCGCGCGCGTACACGCATCCCGCGATGGAGCCCGGCAAGGTCGTGATCCGGCTCGAGCCCGAGGCAGTCGCCGCCGGCGTCGACGCCGAGATGGCCGCGTTCGGGTTCTCGGAGCCACGGGTCGGTAGGCCGATCGGCCAGGTCCGGTCGCGCACGCTCGGCTTCCCCGGCTGGGCGCTCGTCCACGAGCCGAAGAAGGCAAAGGCCGCGCTCGAGGTCACCGAGGACATGCGCAAGGCGAAGCGGCTCGTCGCGAGCAAGCCCGGCCACGCGAAGGACGCGTTCGAGAAGATCGCGAAGCAGCTGCAGCGCTCGGCGCCGCAGTTCCTGCCGTCGTTCTGGGAGGAGGTCGGCCGCGTCGTCGCCGATCAGGCGTCGTCGTCGATGGCGGCGCAGTGCTTCGAGCGTGCGCGCCAGGCGGAGCGCGCGTTCAAGCTCAAGATCGATCCGGACGACAGCGACGCGGTGATGGTCGAGTTCGCGCTGCTCGGCGCGCTGTCGGCGAAGACGCTGTCGCAGTACGCGAAGGACCTCACGAAGTCCGCCGGCGGCGCCGAGGCGTATCGCCGGTTCCGCGCGATCGTCGTCAAGCGCGCGCTCGGCGGCATGCCGCCGTACTCCGGCATGGGCAAGGACCTGCGCGCGCTCGCGAAGGCGGCGAACCTCGACACGACCACCGAGGACAAGAAGCTGCTCGCGGAGCTCATCGAGGCGCCCGGCGTCGGCAAGGCCCCGATCGAGTTCTGGACGACGTATCGCGAGTCGCTGATCGAGCTCGCGAAGCAGGACGCGGTGGTCAAGCAGCGGCTGCGCGCGCTGTGGCCCGAGCCGCGCGGCGGCACCGACGAGACGCGCGAGGCGTTCACGACGACCTGGGTCGAGCTGCTCGACGAGATCGGCGCGCTCGACGACGTGCCCGAGGAAGGGCTCGGCGCGTGGATCTCGCGGATGTTCAAGTTCGCCGGCAAGACCGAGCGCACCGAGGCGGTGCTGCGCGCGAATGCCGAGCGGCTCGTGCAGACGAACCAGAAGATTTCGGTGCTGACGAAGACGCGGTGGAGTCACGATCTCAACCTCGATCTCGCGGAGCTCGCGCTCGAGCTCGGGATCGGGCTCAACGATCCGGACGACTACGAGGACTTCTTCGCCGAGGCGATGACCGTCGACCCGGTGCGCGTCGCCGAGCACCCGATCTACAGCAAGAAGCTCGTCGAGGCGGTGTCGTCGATGATCGGCAACGCCGAGCACGAGCACCGCATGCGCGGCAAGGCGGGCTTCGCGTCCGCGCGCCGACGCTGGCTCGAGGAGCAGCTCGAGGGGCTGCAGGGCAAGTCGTTCTCGTCGGTGCGCGAGAGCCTCGAGACGCTCGATAGCAAGACGACCGCCGAGTTCTTCCTCGCGTTCCCCGAGCTGCACGAGCGGCTCGCGAAGACCGATCTATCGGCGACGCTCGCGGCGCACCTGCGCGCCGGCATCGCCGACGAATTCGGCTGGCCCGCGTACGAGGAGGCGGCCGCGAAGCTCGGCACGCCGATGAAGCTCGGCGGCGCGTTCCCGGTGATGACCGCATGGAACACGACGAAGGCGCTCGCGCTCGGCCCGACCGGCGTGATCGCCGAGCACGACTTCGTCTACAAGCCGAAGGAGCACGAGGTCGAGCACGTCTGGTACCTCGACGGCCAGTTCCTCGTCGATCTCGACGTCAAGGGCGAGTACGAGACCGTCCAGTACTGGAGCAGCAAGCCGAAGGACAAGTTCCCGCAGAAGGTCAGCTACCACCAGTGGAGCGGGCTCCCGAACCAGTGGCAGCACCCCGACGGTGGCGTCACGCTCGGCGGCAAGCTGTTCCGCGCCGGTGACACCGAGCTGTCCGAGGCGACCGACTTTCTGTGCGACGGCCGGCAGATGTGGGTCGAGCACAACGACAAGTACTACGCGTTCGATCCGGTCACCGGAAAGCGCGGCGAGCCGTCGGAGCCGGCGTTCGTGTCCGAGTTCCGGCGCGAGGGCTGGAACGTGTCGGCGATCCTGCTGCCGGCGCCCGTCGGCCTCGCCGGATCGCCGCTTGGCATGCGCGATGGCCTGCTCGGCCTGCGCACGCGGTCGACGAAGGACTACGACGACGATCGGCCGAACGAGCTCGAGCGGATCGACGGCGTGCCATGGAAGGCGAGCCGGCGCGTGCTCGGCCTCGTGTCGTTCCCGGGCACCGACAAGCCGCGCCCGATCGACAGCGACAACGTGAACAACCCGCGGTTCCTCGGCGGCGACGGCGAGGGCATCGAGGTGCTGTCCGACGACAACGACATCATGTTCGAGGTCAACCAGGAGGACTGGGCGGCGCGCGGCTGGGGCGACCTGCTCGTCCCGCCGGCCGCGTTCTGGGACTACCTGACGCCGCGCGATCCCGAGGGCAGCGCCGCGCTGCGCGGAATCTCCGACGACGCAGCACGCGAGATCCTCGAGGCCGCGAAGCGCGACGTCGCGAGCGGCGGCGACAAGTCCGGCCGTCCGATGCCGCAGGCGGAAGCCGCGATTCGCCGGCTGCTCGCGATCGGCAACGATCGGATCGTGCGTGGCGTCGCCGGCTTCGCGGAGCACGCGGCCGAGCTCGCGCGCCAGGTCGACGAGCTCGCGGCGTCGCGCTCCAAGGAGAACGCCGATCCGGGCGGCACCGGCCTGCTCGGCGAGGCGGCGCAGCTGCGCAAGCTCGCGACCGCGCTCGCCGCGGGACGCCCGACGAAGATCAAGGACTTCGAGCTCGATCCGCGCCAGTGGCTGCGCAACGCACGCGCCCGCGCCGCGCTCTCGCTGTCGCCGATCGCCGACGCCGACGATCGCCGCAAGGCGCGCGACCTCGTGCAGGCGCTGTCGGGGACGATCTTCGCCGACGACATGTCGCGGATGCGCGTGTTCGACATCGAGGAGCCCGACGACTACGACGACCCGAACGAGTGGGACACGCTCGTGATCGAGCGGATCGAGAACAGCGTGTTCGCGATCCATGCGTCGAGCAACTGGGCGATCGAGGTGTCGAGCGATGGCGTCTGGCGCACGCCGGCGCCGTGGAAGATCGGCGACGACGAGGTCAAGCTCGGCAAGGGCATCGGCACCGCGTGGGCGGACCGCTTCCTCGAGCTGCCCGACGCACCGATCGCGTGGGATCCCGAGATCGCGGTGAAGCTCGCGGCGCGTGCGGAGCTGTCGGTCCAGGAGGCGACGCTGCTCTGGATCAACTCGGCCGGGATGAGCACGTGGAACCGCGACTGGCTCGGCAAGAAGAACCGCGAGCTGCTCGGGCTCAAGCTCGGCGAGGCGGACGCGGCGCAGACCACGTTCAAGGAGCTCGATGGCGACAAGATCCTCGAGCTGTTCGAGAACGCGATGCCCGACGATCCGCTGCTGCTCGCGACGCCGCTCGCGCCCGGTGGCCTCGTCGAGCGACTCGGCGACGCGTGGAAGGCGAAGTTCGGCAAGCGCGCGAAGATCCCGCAGGATCTGATCGCGGCCGCGAAGAAGGATCTCGATCTGTCCGACGAGCTCGGGTGGCTATTGCCCGCGTTCGCCGGCGGCCTCGACGACGCGACGTGGCTCAGGCCGGACCTGCGGCCGCTCCACCAGCTCGGCGGCTGGAGCAAGGAGAAGAAGCTCGACAACGAGGTGCTGATCCAGGCCGCGACGATGATCGCGTGGCTGTTCGTCGCGCGTCCGGTCGGCTGCCCGATCCGTGCCGGCATCCCCGGCGTCGTCGAGAAGCTGCGCGAGGCGCTCGGCCATCCCGATCTGGTGTGGCCGCTCGAGGACATGTGGGTCGACGATGACGACAAGAAGGAGGTCGCGCGCCAGCAAGGCATCGTCCTGGCGGTCGGTGGCAAGCCGGTCGAGATGCCGAAGGACGGCGACGAGGAGTGCATCGCGGCGCGCGATGACGGCACGTGCGTGGTCGCGGCGTACAAGTCGCAGACGTATGTCGGGTTCCGGCCGGCGAAGCTCGATGCGAAGAGCCGCAAGCGCGTCGAGCAGCTCGCGAAGCTCGTGTTCGACGAGGACATCGGCGGCGATCCGCTCGCGAAGCTCAAGGGGCTCGAGCTCGTGCGCTCGGACGCGTTCGGTGCATTCGCCGACCGCGTGCGCGAGACGCCGGTGATGGACGGCAGCTACGAGGCGAACCCGCTCGTGTCGGCGCCGAAGCTCGTCGCGAAGGTCGCGAAGAACCACGGGCTGTCCGACGACGCGGCCGCGCTGTATCTGCAGACGCTCGCGCTCGCCGAGCCGACGCAGGCGCGCGTCCAGCTGTGGAACGGCTGGAAGCCGAAGCAGTACGCGGTCGCGGCGGCCGAGCTGGCGAAGAAGAAGCTCGTCGTCGAGGGCAAGCGCGAGCGCGCGGGCCGCTCGATCTTCGTCAAGGGCGGCTACAGCAAGGGCGAGGGCAAGAACCTGCCGATGGAGGAGTGGAAGCAGCCGTTCTACGACGTGCTGCCGCGCCACCTCCCGGCGGAGCCTTGCCACTTGCTGTTCGCCCGTGCGTACAAGCGCGTCGAGGACGGCGACAAGCCGTAACGCTACGGCCGCGGCCGCGCGACCGGCGACAGGTTGTCGGCGCCGGCCGTCGCGTCGAGCAGGATCCGGCCCATCCAGTACGCGGACCGGAAGTCGCCGCCGGGATCGAGCCGGATCGAGCCGCCGCCGTTGACGTCGCGCGGATCGCTGCGCCACTCGAAGTTGCTCGGCGGCCGCACGCGCTTCGGTACCGGATCGCGCGACTTCGCCTGGCCCGGCGCGACGAGCATGATCGTCGTGGTGCCATCGATCGCGAGACAGCTGCCGGCGGCGAGCTCGTTACCGTCGCAGTTCTCGACGACCGCATCGAAGTACGGCGGGGCGACGAACTCGCCGAGCTGCGTCGTCGCGTTCGTCGTCGACGGCACATCGTTGCCCGCCGTGCGGAACGCCGCGTAGATCAGGTTGAAGAACGCCTGCTGCATCGACGCGGCGTCGTGCGGATGGCCGGCATCCCACAGCTCGGTCGCGAGGATCTGCTCGTACGTCGCGCGCAGCGCCGGATCGCTCTCGTAGCGCAGCACGCCGTACGCCGCGGTGAACGCCATGTTCACGTTCGAGAAGTTCGTCTGCAGGTTGCCGTCCTGGTACATCGCGCTCGTCCGCGCCGGGCCAGTGACTGCGAGCCGCGGGAAGTCGCGGCGGCCGACGAGCTCGTCGTAGTAGTAGCGGCCGACCTCGGCATCGCCGGTGACGTGATACAGCGTGCGCACGACGCCGAGCGAGGCGAGCGCGTTCCAGCCGTTCTGGTTCGTCGCGGTCTCCGACAGCACGAGCGGATCGAAGCCATCGATCGGCACGACGCGCGGGTTGAGATCGAGGTGCTTCGTCGGACAATCGTGCCAGTCGCGGATCACGAGGTCCGCCTGGCCGGTGAAGCCGAGCTGCACCGGCTGCATCAGCGAGCGCGCGAGCGCGAGGGCGTCGGCCTGGACCTGATCGCGCGTCGCCTGCGGGATCGCCGGGTCGTTCGCGATCGCGTCCCAGAACGCGCCGAGCGCGAACACGTAACCGATGATCTGATCCTTGCTGTTGTTGTCGTTGTAGATGAGCTCGGGGTGCTGGCCGGAGCCGTCCGGCCGCCAGCGGTTGCCACGATCGCCGGGCTGCGGGCAGCTCGACGGTGGCGGCTCGGTCGCGGGCGCCTCGCCGGGCTCGTCGAGCCGGCGGATCCCGCGCGCGACCGTGCCGGGCGTGCCGGTGATCGTCGCGGCGACGTGGAACGACTCGATCGCGCGCAGCAGATCGGCGCGCGCCTGGTCGATCTCCTCGACCGACGCGCGACCGCGCAGCGCCATGTAGCGGAACGCTTCGCCCGCCGCAGCCGCGCCGGCGAACATCCCGAGATCGCCGTGCTCGTCGTAGAACGCGACGATGTCGCGCACGCTGCGCGGCGTGCCCTGCGCCGCGGTGAACGCGGCGAAGTCGTCGGTCGCGTCCTGCTGCAGGAACGCGGTCACGAGCGCGCGGTCGCCGGGATCCGGGATCTGCGCGTCGAGCGAGAGCCCGAACGGCATCGCGGCGAACACGCGGAACTGGCGGTCGTACGCGTGGGCCTTCGCGGCGAGCGCGGGATCGAACCCGGTCTCGTCCGGGCCCGGGATCAGCCGCGGTCCGGGCGGCGTGATCGGCCCATCGCCACCGCCGTCGCCGGGACCGTGGTCGTCGTCGCCGCCGGGCGAGCTCGACGAGCAGGCAACGAGGTAGAGCAGGGTGACGAGCCACGTGCGACGCATGGCGCGACCCTACGTGCGGTCGGGGGCCCCGCGAGGTGACAGCCGGGCTACATCATCCAGGTAACAAGCACGATCGCGGCGAACCGCACGAGCCGGCCCGCGAGCCCGAGCGCGAGGAACCGCTTGATGCGGATCTTCAACGCGCCGGCGACGAGGCACGTCAGGTAGAACGGCGGCAGTCCGAACACGGCCGACAGGCTGAAGAACCAGTACGGCTTCGTCTGCCAGCGCTCCATGTACGCGCGTGCGCGCTCGATCTTCTCCTTCGACTTCGTCGAGCGCGGCAACCGGATCATGCCCATGCCGGCGAAGTAGATCATCGTCTTCGCCGCCATCTGACCGACCGCCGCGAGCACGATGATCGGTAGCAGCTGCTCGGGGCGCTGCACCGCCCACGTCGTGATCCCGATCAGGTACAGCTCGACGTTGACGACGAGCGGTACGAGCGCCGCGATGAAGCAGAACGCGAACGTCGCGCCGTAGAGGCCGAGCGTATCGAGCAGGTTCTGCGTCACGTCAGGGCATCCTGCACAACCGGCCATGCCGGGGCAAGAGAACGCAGGGGCAGTTGCCGGGTTGCCAACGCGAGCTGGCAAGCCCCGGCAGGTCGGACCGCTACAGCCGCTCGTCCTTGCAGAACGACAGCGCGGTCTCGTAGTTGCGCGCGACTTCTTTGTGACCGTCCTTGCTCGTCTGGTAGTAGCCGAGCAGCGTGCGGGCGAGGTTGCGGATCTCGTCGGTCTCGCTCTCGTTCTTCATGCGATCGATCGCGCTACCGAACACGTTCATCGCGGCGTAGCGATAGTTCAGGCACTGCTCGATGTTGTAGATCGCCGAGCTGACGAGCGTCTTGCGGTCGCTGATGTCGCGCTCGGCCTGCTCGATCACCTTCGTCTGCGCGTACATCTCCTTGTCGGCCGCATCGATGTCGGCCTGCGCGCGGTTCTTCTCGTCGTCGCTGCTCGCGCGCGACTTCGCATCCTCGGCCTTGCGCTTCTTGTCCTTCAGCTCGTCGAGCTTGCGCTTCTCGCGGTCGAGTCGATCGACGAGCGCGCGCGACGTGAACTGCGCCTTGCAGCCGACCGGGCCCCTGCGACCGTCGCAGTAGTCGGCCATCGGACCGCCGATGCTGTCGCACGTGTTGCGCAGGTCGCTGTAGGAGTTGTTCGGCAGCGTGCGGCAGCCCCCGCGCTCGCCCGCGTTGACGGCGTCCTGGAAGTCTTCCTTCTTGCCAGCCCACGACGACGACACGCCCATCACGAGCGTTGCTGCAAACACGATCGAGCCCAACATCCGAGTCTTCATCTTGTTCTCCATGTGCGTGATCAGAGGGACAGAAACCCGTCCCAGAAGCTGTCGAGCGCCTCGCGCACGGCCGACTCGTCGGCGTGCTCGAGCGCGAATTGCTGCAGTGCCGACGCGACGGCGATGCGCTGCGATTCGTCGAGCGCCTCGACGAGCGCGGTGAACCGCGCCATGCCGAGCCCCTTGCGTGCCTTGCTCGGGCGCGTCAGCACCGACGCGACCATGCCCGGCAGGTTCGAGTATGGATGGTCGAGCATCTCGACGAGGTACGCGGGCAGCACGGCCGCGAGCGCGGCCGGGTTCAGGAACCCGAGCGCGTCCCACCGAGTCGCGAGGTAGCTGCGATCGAGCTCGTCCCATGGCTTGCCGGCGACCGCCGCCGTGAACGGCTCGACCTCGAAGTAGGTCGCGCCGTACGGCACGAACGCACGGGTCATGTCGATCGGCACGCGCGGGAACGCGGCACGGAGCTGGTCGTCGATGCGACCGTGTTCGGGCTTCATGGCGAGTGCGTCGCGCATGCGGCGGACAAGAGCAAGCGCCCGGCCAGCGCTAACTGCGCGACACGAGACGAAATCGATCCGTGGCTGGACCGATCGTCCAGACAAGCTGTCCGGACTACTGCGCGACGACGGTGGCGCCCGGCTTGACGATCACCGTGACCTGGCGCGGGCCGGCCTCGTCGGTGATCGTGATCCGGTGCGGGCCGACCTCGAGCGCGGCGCGCTGCATCGCGACGCCGCCGAGCTGCAGCTGCTTGCCGGACGCCGCCTCGACGAAGCCGAGCTCGAGCTTCAGCTCGACGGGCGCGGCGACGTTCACCGTCTTGACGATCTTCGCGAGCCCCGGGATCACGAGCTCGACGCGATGGCTGCCCGGCACGACGATGCACTCGGCCGGCGCGGGCAGCGCGAGGCAGTGCGGCGCACCGGCGACCGTGACCTTGCCGCCGTCGAGGTTCGTCGACACGCGCAGCGGCTTGCCGTCGACGAGCGTGGCGCTGCGCGCGAGATCGGCGCCCGCGAGCGGCGTGACCGGGTCGAGCACGGCGGGCACCTTGTTCGGCATCGTCAGCACGAAGCGCACCGGCTTGCCGGCCTCGACGAGGACCTCGGCCGGGGTCGTCACGCCGGCGAGCAGCTGGCCGTTCTGGATCACCTGCGCGCCCGCCGGCTCCGACGTCAGCCGGACGCGCGCGAGGTCCTTCGCGACGACGAGCGGCTGGACGAGCCGGACGTCCTTGCCGGCCTTCGGAACCTCGAGCCGCGCCGTCGTGTCCTGGTAACCGGGCTTCTTGAACGTCAGCGACACGGTCTCGCCGGGCGGCAGCGTCGACACGGCGAGCGGCGTGGTGCCGAGCGCCTTGCCGTCGAGCTCGACGGTCGCGCCGCTCGGGATCGTCTCGAGCGCGACACTGGCGGCGAGCGGCGCGAGCTCGAGCGTGACCGCGTTCGCGCCGGCATGTGGCTGGACGACCGCCTGCTTCGGCTCGTGCCCGGCGAGCCGCGCGACGACCGGGTAGGCGCGGCCGACCTCGAGATCGTGGACGACGAGGCTGCCATCCGCGGTGCCGACCGGCTTGCCATCGATCTCGATCGCGGCGCCCGGCGGCACGCTCGCGATCGCGACGTCGGTCTTCGCGGCACCGCCGCCGAACAGCCGCGGCCACGCCGCGACCGCGACGAGCGCGAGCGTCGCGACGATCGCGGCGACGAGCACGCCGATGATCAGCCTCGGCGTCTGCACCGCGGCGGGCGCTCGCCGCTCGACCGGATGCGACGTCCCGACCGGCAGCCGGCGCGACGGTCCGGCCGCGAGCCGGCCGGCGGCATCGATCTTCTCGGTGAAGAAGCCGAACGACGCGAGCTGCTGCTTCGCGGCGTCGAGGTCGAACGTGCACACCGCCTCGGTCGCGACGCCCGGCAGCACGTTGAAGTAGACGTCGCTCGACGAGCTCGTCATCAGGTAGAGGCCGAGCCCGGCGCCGCCGATCTTGCGATCGATCTGCTGCTCGCTGTGCAGGCACTTGTCGAGGTAGCGCAGCACGGTCGCGCGCTCGAGCGTGCCGAACGCGTCGCGCACCGAGATCGCGAACCGCTTCGCGTTGCACGCGTACTGGACGACCGCCTTCTGCTCGAGCCGCAGCGAGATCCGCGTCTTCGTCGGGATCTCGGCGAAGATCTGGCGGCCCTGCTCGTCGACCGGCGCGTCGTACAGCGCGTTCATCAGCATCTCGTCGAGGCACTGCTCGATCGACTCGCGATACTTGCGGCGCACGCCCATCAGCTCGGCGAACTCCGAGACCTGGGCGATGCACAGCGACTTCTCCTGGTAGTCGCCGACGAGCGCGGCGTGGATCTGCGTCCCCCACGGCACGACCTTCTCGAGCCCGAAGATGTCGCCCGCGAGCACGCGGGTCGCCATCGCGGACAGCCGCGTCGCGTCGAAGTCCTCGGTGACCATCAGGCCGGCGACGCGCTCGGACGCCTGCATGACGTCGACGATCGCGGCGAGCGTCGACCGCGGCAGGATCGCGATCAGCCGGGTGTCGCCGACGAGCCGGCCGACGATCTGCGACGCACTGCCGGCGAGCTCGCCGTCGAGGTGCAGCACGACGAGCGCGGCCTGCAGCTCGCCCTTGCCGAGGTCGTCGAGGCCCGCGTGCAGATCGACCGCACCGCCGGCGGCCCGCAGCGCAACGGCGAGCTGCTTGCCGAACGCCTTGTCCGGCGACACAGCGATGATGCGTCGCGCGAGCACTGCGGCGATCGTAGCTCGGCCGGCGCGCCCGTGAAACTTCAGATCACGGTGCCGTCGTAGCGACTGATCCAGCGCGTCGGCTGGAACTCGGGGATCGCGAGCGGCTCGAGCAGCGGTGCGCCGTCGCGCCAGAACGTGCGAAACGGCGGCTTCTCGCCGGTCTTATAGAAGTGCATCAGGTACGCGGTATCGCACGCGGCGAAGTCCGAGACCCACTGATCGAGGTCGCGGATGCCCACGTCGTGCAGCAGCTGCAGGCTGTAGCGGCACGCCTGGCGCTCGTAGTCCGCGACCTCGCGCAGCTGCTCCTCGGTCCACACGTCGGGATGCGCGAACGCGATCGTGCGCGCCTGCTCCGACACGTTCCACTGCACGGTGTGACCGAACAGGTGGATCACGATGAACACCGCGTCCTCGATGTCGAGGTCGTGGTCGACGAGGATCTGCTCGCCGTCGAGATCCCCGGTGTACGGGTTCGGGACGTCGCTGATCCGCACCGGGATGTTCCACCGATCTTCGATCAGGCGCTCGACCCGATCGAACACGACACGCAGCCGCGCGGGATCCGGCGCCACGCTAGTGCTTCGGCGCGACCGCCGCCTGCACCTTCGCCTGCGCCATCTCGTGGAGCGTACGCATCACGCTGTACGCGGTCAGCTCGGCGAGCAGGCGCGTGACCTTCGTGTGCTGCTCGTCGGACAGCGAGCCCTCGACCGCACGCATCGCGTCGACGAGGTTCTTCTCCTGCGTCGACAGCTCCTGTGCGTCGATCACGCCATCGGCGAGGGACTGGGTGAAGTGCTCGAGCTTGCCGACGTGCGCGTCGAGGTCGGGCGTGGATTCGTCGTTGAGCCAGCTGACACGAGCCATCGTGATCTCCTTGTTCTTCCTTAACGCTCTTCGAGGATCTGCTTGATCGCGGTCAATCGCTCCTGCAGCTTCTCGCGGCCGCCGAGCTTGTCCATGCGCTCCTTCTTCGACGGAGGCAGGAACTCGATATCGGTGCACTCGATGATCGCCGCGAGCTCCTGGGCCTCGCGCTCGAGCGTCTGCGTCGACGGCATGAAGCCGGCGAGCGACTGGGCGAGCGCGTCTTTCGTGATCGTCCGCGATCCGGACAGCAGCGACGCGCGATACGCGCGGCCGACGATGCCCTCGATGTCGGCGCCCGACAGGTTGCCCTTGTGCGGGATCTCCGCCGGCAGATCGGCCTCGGCGACGCTCGTGCCCGACTTCTTCGCGAGCACGAGGATCATCGACCGCAGCTCGACATCGTCGACCGGGTAGAACAGCGGGATGTGGACCTCGGCGCGGCCCTGGCGCTTGAGATCGATCGGCAGCAGATCCGGGCGCGCGGTCAGCAGCATCCACAGGATGCGGCCGCGATACGCGGTGTCGCCCATCTGCGACGCGATCATGCCGAAGATGCGCGCGCCGACGCCGGAGTCGCCGCCCTGATCGCGATCGCCGAGCATCGCGTCGGCCTCGTCGACGATCACGACGACCGGACCCATCGACCGCAGCACGCCGAGCACGCGCTCGAGGTTGCCCTCGGACTCGCCGACGTACTTGCTACGGAAGTTCTTGAGCACGACCGCCGGGATCCCGATCGAGCCGGCGACGCACGTCGCGAGGAAGCTCTTGCCGGTGCCGACCGGGCCGCAGAACAGATAGCCCATCGGCACGGTGTCGAGCTCGCCGCGCTTGATCAGCTCGGCGTCATCGAGCAGCCGCTTCTTCGCGGCCTCGTGACCGACGACGGTGTCGAGCCCCCACTTCGGCTCGACGAACTCGAGCATGCCCTGCGCCTGGCGCTCGATCAGCCGCTTCTTGAGCTCGCGGAAGTACAGCCGGTCGAGCCGGCGATTGCCCTCGAGCGCCGAGCGCACGAGCACCTCGAGATCGGTCAGGCCGATGCCGGCGGTCAGCTTGCCGAGCTCGGCGACGCCGTAGTCGGAGAACGCGGTGACGTCCTTGCCCGAGGCCTTGACCTGCGCGTCGAGGAACGCGGTGCGCTCGTTCGCGTCGGGCAGCGGCACCTCGATCGACGCGACGTGCGGGTTGCTCGATAGCCGCTCGTTGATGCTCGACAGCCGCGGGTCGATCAGCACGAACGCCATGTTGAGGCGCTTGACGTACGGGCTCGACGCCCAGTTCAGCAGCGTCACGAGGTGCGTCTGCTCGTTGAGCCCGAGCCGATCGCCACCGGGCGCGACGTAGCCGGCGTGGTCGATCAGGATCGCGGTGCGCAGCCGCTGCTCGGGGTCGGCCATGATGTTCTTCTGGACGAGCAGATCGATCGCCGCGAGGCCCTTCGTCGGATCGCGGGGCAGGGCGCGCAGATCGCCGAGCCACTTCGCCGCGGTCGTCACCATCTCCTGCAGGCGCTTGCCGTTGCTGCCGGCCGCGCACCGCAGGCCGCGCGCGAGGTCGTAATGGATCACGAGATCCCAGCGCCCGAACAGCTGCTCGGCGAGGAAGTCGGCGAGCCCGATCCAGCGATCGGGGCCCGCGCGCACGACATCGAACGTGTTGCCGTGGACGACGAACATCGACGTCGTCCCCGAGAAGTACAGCTCGGCGAGCTTGCCGGCCCACGGCGGAAAGTGCGGCGGCAGCTGCGCGGACTTCGTGACGCCCTCGGTGCCCGCGAGCGTCTTCGTCTCGGTCTTCGCCTCGATCTTTGCCTCGGTGCTCGTATCCGTCATCGCTTGCGGCCTCCGGCGCCTTCCACCGCGAGCGGTTGCGGGGTGAGGTCGGTGTCGAGGATCGACGGCGTCGCGTCCGCATCGGCGACGCCGGTGATCGACTGCAGCTCGCGGATCGTCTGCTCGGTCTGCGAGATGCCCTCGGAGATCGCATCGATCCGGCTCGACATCTCGTCCGGATCGGTGTGGCCGACCGCCATCTCGGTGACCGCCTGGATCTTGTTCTCGAGCCGATCGAGCTCGGCTGCGACGAACTCGGCGTTCGTGCGCGCCTTCTGGACGTTCTCCTTGCGCAGCTCGGCGGTCGCGATGCTGTCGTCGAGCGAGCGGATGATCTTGTCGTCGGCCTGGTTCGCTTCGCCGACCGAGTCCGCGCGCTTCTTGCGACGCGCCCTGAGCTCGGTGACCGACTTGTCGATGCCGGCCTCGTCGGCGGCCTGCAGGAACCGCGCGATCGCCTGCTCGGACAGCAGCAGCCGCAAGAACACCCACAGCAGGCGATCGAGCGCCGGCGTGCGCAGCTCGGTCGACGCACCGCTCGCATCGCGCGTGTCCCCGCGCACCGCGTTCGCGATCCGCGACATCTCCACGCAGCGCGCGCGCAGCCGGAGGAACCGCGACCGCCGATCCTCGGTCAGGGACTTCAGCACTTCGAGGATCCGATCGCGCGCGATGCCAGGATCCTGCGCCGGCGTCCGCGCCACACCGGACGTGCCGCGCTCCTCGGACCGCGCCTTCGCGTCGATCGCCGCCTGGAACCGCGGCAGCGTCGTGAGCCCGCCGAGATAGGCGACCTCGGCCGCCGCGACGAGCGGCAGCGCGATGTCCGCGTGACCCGACACGATCGCCGCGGTCGCCGCGCCGCCGAAGACCAGCAGGTTCCAGCGAAACAGGAACGCTTCCTTCAGGTAGCGAAACAATCCGGCTTTCTTCGGCTCTGCCACGTCAGTCTCCGGCTCGGTTCGAGGACTCGAGGCGATCGATCGTCTCGCGGATGCCCATCACGATCTCCTGGAACTTCGGGTCGCGCTGCATCTGGATCGACGGCCGATCGGGCGGCGGCACGCGGATCTCCTTGAGCACGGTCCCCGGCGAGTTCGAGAACAGCAGGATGTGATCGCCGAGGAACACCGCCTCCTCGATCGAGTGCGTGATGAAGAAGATCGTCGGCGATTGCTCGCGCCACAGCGCGACCAGGTTGTCCTGCATGCGCGACCGCGTCGGCGGATCGAGCGCACCGAACGGCTCGTCCATCAGGATGATCCGCGGCTCGAGGATCAGCGTGCGCGCGATCGCGACGCGCTGGCGCATGCCGCCCGAGAGCTGGTGCGGGTACTTGTCCGCATCGCGATCGACCGACAGCCCGACCTTCTCGATCCAGTAGCGCGCGCGCTCGTAGCGATCGGCCTTCGACAGCTTCGGCACCTGGACCGAGCCGCCGTGCCACGTGCCATCGCCGCCGGGCTGCTGCGCGGTGAACGACGCCGGTGTTGGCACCTGCAGGATCTCGATCTTGCCGGCGAGCGAGCCCTCCTTGTGATCGATCTGGACCTGATCGCCCTTCTTGAAGCCGTGCGGCGACAGCGTCGTGTACGTCACGACCGTCTGCTTGCGCGTCGCGCTCTCGAGCTTGCGATCGACGCCGCGGCACTCGAGCCCGAACGCGACGTTGTCGAGCACGCTGCGGTTGTCGAACGACGTGTAGTCCTGGAACACCATCCCGCGATCTGGCCCGGGACCGTGCACCGGCTCGCCGTCGATCAGGATCCGGCCGGTCGTCTGCGGGAACTGCGGCAACAGGCCGGCGATCATCCGGATCACCGTCGACTTGCCGCAGCCCGACGGCCCGAGGATCGAGACGAACTCGCCGCGCCCCGGGTAGTCCTCGATCGCGAACGACACGTCGCGGATCGCGGTGAACGCGCCCTTGCCGGTGCCGTACGTCTTCGTGACCTTGTCGAACTGGACGACCGGCGGCTTCGCGAGCGGCTTGCCGAGCTCGGCCATCTTCGGCTGCGCCGCGGGCGCACCGCCGGACACCGCGGGCGAGACCTCGTCGACCGGCTTCGCCTCGCCGGGCTCGACGGCGGGCCTCGCCTTCGCCTCGGCCTTCGCCATGTTCGCCGCGGCACGCCCGGCCGGCTCGTCCTGCGCGGACAGCGCATTCTCCTCGGCCTCGAACGCCGCGAGCGCCGCGGCCTCGGCGGCCGGATCGCGCGCCGGAGGCGTCTGCTTGACGGGAGGTCCGCCGGCGGGGCCGGTACCGGTGCCAGGAGGCTGCTTCGGATCGTTGCTCATAGGTCACGCCGCCACGGAAAGACGCCGCGCTGGATCGTGCGCAGCAGGTAGTCGACGACGAACGCGATCAGCGCGATCACGAACAGCAGCAGGTACACGTGCTCGTACGGGCCCTGGCGCTGACTGCCCATGATCAGCTTGCCGAGGCCGTGCGGCGCGTTGATCTCCTCGACGAGCATGATGTAGCCGAGCGCGAGCCCGAGCTGGAACCGCAGGCTCGTGAGGATGTCGGGCAACGCGAGCGGCACCAGCACCTTGCGGATGATCTGGAACCGCGACGCGCCGAGCGTCTGCGCGGTCTCGACGTAGCGCTCGGGCACGATCGAGATCGCCTTGACGGTGTCGCTGAACACGAACGCGACGACGGCGAGGAAGATGAACTTCGTCTTCTGGCCTTCCTCGTCGCCGAACAGCATGAGCGTGATCGGGATCAGCGCGCCCATCGGCACCGAGCGCAGGAAGATCACGAGCGGCGTCACCGCGGCGTTGATCCCGCGATGCGCGGCCGCGAACACGCCGACCGTCACGCCGACGATCGCGGCGAGCCCGATGCCGATGAACACGCGCTGCAGGGTGTCGATGATGCTCTCGTCGAGGTCACGCTTCATCAGCGAGCCGAACGAGCCGAACGTCTCGCCCGGGCTCGGTAGCTTGCTCGGCGAGATGATCCGATCGACCGCATCGCCGCGCGTGCAGAACCACCACAGCAGGAAGATCAGGCCGATCATCCCGATGCCGAGCGCCGTGCGAATGTGCGCCGGCGGATCGGCGCGCAGCGTCTTGTACCAGGGCGGCGCGCTCGGGATCTGATCGCGCTCCTCCGACTTCGTCGGCGGCGCCATCTTCGCGGACGCTTGCTTCGACTTCTCGGCGAGCTTGACCTTGTCGGTCGCGGTCGGCTGCTCCGACTTCACGACGTTGGTCTTAGGGACGTCGGCCTTGTCGCCTGCGTCGTCCTTGTCGCCCGACGCCTGCGTCACCTATTGGGCCTCCGCCGGCACGACCTTGACCTCGACGCGACGGTTCTTCGCGTGGTTGTCCGGATCGTTGGGATCGGCGGGCTTCTCCCAGCCATAGCCGGCCGCGATCAGCTGGTTCGGATCGAGCTTCGGGAACTTCTTCAGCAGCGCTTCCTTCACCGCCTTCGCACGGTTCTCCGACAGCTCCTTGACGAGCGCGGGATCCGCGGTGCCCTTCATCGACGAGTCGGTGTGGCCCGAGATCACGATGCGCGCGGCACCGAACTGACCGGCGAGCTTCGCGATCTCCTCGAGCGTGTACTCGATGTTGCCGTCGTAGTAGACCTCGCCGCCGCCCGACTTCGCCGGCACCTTCTTGTAGACGTCGAACGAGTTCGGGAAGAAGTTGATCGTGACGGTCTTCGTCAGGATCGCGCTCTCGACGTTGACGTCCTTCGCGTTCTTCGGCGTGAAGCTGTACTCGTACGTGTTCTTCTGCTCGGCGTACTTCGCCTCGTTCCCGAGCTTCTTGATCACGGAGAAGTCCATGATCTTGTCGAACTCGACGTCCTGGTTGACGACTTTGATCGCCGCGTACAGGCGCTTCGCGGTGCCGTACGTGCGCTCGAAGTTCGTCGGGTTGCTCGAGACCAGGAAGAAGTCGCGGTTCTCGGCGTAGTTCGTCCAGTGCGCGTCGCCGAGCATCTTGCTGCCGGTGCCGGGCGGCAGGTTGTAGAACTTGTCCATCAGCTCGCCGACCTTCTGCTTGTTCTGGTCGGACTGCAGATCGGTGACCGCGTCGAGGATGCCGCGCACGAGGCCCTCGATGATGTCCGGGTTGTCGCGGGCGAAGTCGGCGCGCGCGAACCACACGTCGGCGATCAGCTTGTTCGCCGTGCCGGTCGTGACGAGCAGCTTGTTGCCGCTCTTCGGGTTCTCCGTCAGCGTGTAGATGTCCGGTGCCCACGACACGCACGCGGCGATGTCCGGGTTCTGGTTGAACGCGGCCGCGGCCTGGAACGCGTCCTTGGT
This sequence comes from Kofleriaceae bacterium, assembly GCA_035715365.1. Lineage (GTDB taxonomy): Bacteria > Myxococcota_A > Polyangia > Haliangiales > Haliangiaceae > JABFXX01. Next base: position 52,094 of record DASTLB010000070.1, read on the forward strand.
GAACTTCATCTTCACCTCGGACGGCTGGACGCCGCCGTTCAGCAGCACGTTGAGCAGGAAGAAGTGCGACGGCGAGTTCTGCGCGAGCACGACGGTCTTGCCGCGCAGGTCCGCGACGTCCTTGATCGAGTTGCGCACGACGATGCCGTCGCCGCCGTTCGACCAGTCGATCTGCTGGAACACGCGCGGCATCGTGCGCGGGTCCTTCTTCAGGCGCTCGATGATGAGCGGCAGCATGTCGACGGTCGCCCAGCCGATCTGGACGTCGCCGTTCGCGACGGTGTTGCCCATCGCGACCGGATCATCGGCGAGCACGAGCTCGACCTGGAAGTCTTGCCCCTTCGCGTCCTTCCAGACCTTGCCCGCCTTGTGGCCGTTGTTCGCCCAGATGATCGGCGCCCAGCCGGCCCACGTGTTGACCGCGAACCGGACGACGCGCGGCTTGCCGAGCGCCTTGTAGTTCGCCGTGCCCGGCACGGGCGGCAGCGTCGACGCCGGCTCGTACTCGTACTTCGTCACCGTCGTCGGTGCCGCGTTCGGATCCGGGTTCTCGGCGGTGCCCGAGCCGCCCGATCCATTCGGGTTCTTCAAGATGTTCGGGTCGACCTTCGGCGTCGCCTCTTCGGTCTTCTTCTTGCCGCAATAGCGGTAGCCGGCGAGGCCGACGAGGCCCGCGACGACGAGAACGACCGCGATGAAGAACGCCGGTTTCGGTTTACCTGCTCCGTTAGCCATCTCTGTGCGCTCCTGGATGTCCGTCTAGATCGCGGGTTCGTTACTCGGTCACCTTGTCGGGCTCGGCGCGCTGGGTCTCCGCCGGCCCGAGGTCCTTCGTCGCCGCGGCGACCGGCGTGGTCTCCGGTGCACGCATGCCGAGCTCGACCTCGAGGTCCTTGAGCGCGTCGTCGGCCATCGACTTCTCCATGCGCTCCTCGGCCTCGATCTTGTCGAGACCTTCGGTCGACAGATCGCTCGCGACCCGCGCCTTGCCGCGGTTCGCATCGATCTTGCGCTGGATGACGTCCTCGAGCTGACCGAAGTCGGTCGTGACGTCCATGTTGAAGCTCTGGGTCAGCTTCGCGACCTCCGCCTCGGCCTCGCTCATCTTGAGCTCGGCGTCGTAGCGGCTGATCTTGTCCTTGACCTCGACGAGCTTCTTGTTCGCGAACTGGATCTTCTTGAGGTTGTTCTGGTACGCGGCCTCGTGCATCGCGAGCTGCTGCTTGTTCTCCTCGAGCTGCGTCTTCGCCTTCGTCAGCTGGAGCGCGATGCCGCCGGCGGTCTCGCGATCACCGGCCTTGAGGTACGCCTTTGCTTGCGCGGTGAGCTTCGAGACCTGGTTCTCGCCGTCCTTGACCTGGCGAGACACGCGCTCGACGAGCCCGCGATACTGCTCGAGTCCGACGCGACCTTCCTTGAGCTGCTCGACGGCCTGGTCGTACTCGTACTGCATCTGGGCGATCGGATCGGCCTCCCAGAAGAAGTTGGCGAGCTTGTTGAGCTGCGCCCGGATCGCACCAAAGAACTTGCCAAGAATCATCGAGGTCCTCCGCCTTCCCGGTACGTCGCAAACGACCGGGGAGCCGAACGTAAGACCGGTGGCCCGCTACCTCAAGACCAGCCAGCGGATCTTTATTTGGGGTTCCGCGGGAATACCGCGTCGAACATATCGGTACGGGCGGCCACGTATTCGCGCATGACGTCGACGAACGCGCGGACCTTCGGCGCCGCCGGTCGCGCGCTCGGCGTGACGATGCTGAGATCGACCGGCGCGCAGCGAAATCCGCCCGGCTCGAGGATCGTCAGCTGGGCCGACGTCGCGACGAACCGCGGCAGCATCGCGATCCCGGCGCCCGCGGCCGCGAGCTCGGCGACGAGCGGCGCGCTGCTCGCCACCGAGCGCGGCGACAGCTCGACGGTCTCGGTCTGGCCACCGCGACCGACGAACGACCAGCTGACGCGGCGCTTGCGGCCGAACTGGATCACCGCGTGCGCCGCGAGGTCGCGCGGATGCCGCAGCACCGGCGCCCGCTCGAGATACCGCGGCGACGCCGCGAGCACCGCCCGGACCTCGGCCAGCCGGATCGTGCCGAGCGAGCTGTCGCGCAGCTTCGCGACCCGGATCGCGACATCGAAGCCCTCGGTCACGAGGTCGACCATCCGGTCGTCGGCGTGGATCTCGACTCGCATGTCCGGGTAGCGCGCGAGGTACTCGCCGACCGCCGGCCCGAGGAACTGATCCGCAACCGGCGTCGGCACGCTGAGCCGGAGCAGCCCGCGCGGCGCGCGCTGGTGATCGGCGACCGCGCGCTCGGCCCCCTCGAGCTCCTCGCGCACCCGCCGGCCGCGCTCCGCGAGCAGCTCGCCGACCTCGGTCGGCCGCAGGCTGCGCGTCGTGCGCTCGAGCACCCGGACGCCGAGCCTGCGCTCGAGCCCCGCGACCTTGCGCGACAGCGTCGACGGCGGCACGCCGAGCTCCGCCGCGGCGCGCGCGAAGCTCCCGCGCTCGAGGACGCGCGCCAGCACGACGAGATCGACCGGATCTGGCAGCTTGCTCACCTTTGCAATTATGCACGAATCAAGTGCAGATTCGTGCCTTGTTCGCCACCGCGGGCGAGCGCATCGTGAAGCGCATGTCGAACGCCAACGTCCTCGTCACCGGTAGCAACAGCGGCTTTGGCCGCCTCACCTCGCTCGCGCTCGCCCGCCGCGGCCACACCGTGTTCGCCACGATGCGCGGCCCCGACGGCAAGAACCGCGGCACCGCCGACGAGCTGCGCCGCATCGCGGAGACCGAGCAGCTCGCGCTCCACGTGCTCGAGCTCGACGTCACCGATCAAGGCTCGGTCGACCGCGCGGTCGCCGCCGCGCTCGCGAAGGCCGGCCACCTCGATGCCGTGATCAACAACGCCGGCTACGGCCTCGGCGGCCTCAACGAGACCGTCACGCCGGAGCAGACCGCCGCGATCTTCGACACGAACGTCGTCGGCGTCCAGCGCGTCAACCGCGCGGTGCTGCCGGGCATGCGCGAGCGCCGGTCGGGCCTGATCGTCCACCTGTCGAGCGGCCTCGGCCGCGTGCTGATCCCGTTCGTCGGCATCTACGCCGCGACGAAGTGGGCGGTCGAGGCGATCGCCGAGACGTATCGCTACGAGCTCAAGCCCGCCGGCGTCGACGTCACGATCGTGCAGCCGGGTGCATTCCCGACGAACTTCGGCCCCGGCATGGCGATCGGCGCCGACCAGGCACGCGCGGCCGGGTACGGTCCGCTCGCCGACGGGCTCGCGAAGTTCGGCGAAGGGCTGCAGCAGATGTTCTCGATCCCGAATGCGCCCGATCCGCAGGAGGTCGCCGAGGCGATCGTCGAGCTCGTCGAGGCGCCGGCCGGCAAGCGGCCCGCGCGGGTGTCGGTGGATCGGTTCCAGGGCCAGGGCGTGGTCGCGCTCAACGACGCGCATGCGAACGTGCAGAAGCTGGTGCTCGGTGGGATGGGGATGCCGATGCTGGCGGATTGAGCCGCGCCGCTCATTGCTCATCGCCACATCTCGAGCTCGAAGGGCCTCCTCGGTCCGCGGCGCCTCGCCCTCGCTCGCTCTCGCGCGAGACCACGTGCCGAGCGCCACGAGCGCCGACGTGGCGCGTCGTTCCGCCGCGCAGTTGAGGGTTCGACGAGAACGCGCACGCGGTGCTCGCGCTCGTCACGGGTCTCGCGCTCCGCTCGCATCGGTCGAAAGGCGCCGCGGCCCTCGGGCGGAGCGGAGCTTTCCTGTGGGGCGATCCTCCGGGAGAACGCGGACGCGTGGGTGCTCGCACGCATGTTTGTGAAGCCGAACGTGGGGCGATGCCGAGCCCCCCACGGCGTCCGTTCGGGATGCCCATACGACCGCGTCAGCTGCTTCATCCGCTGGGTGTTTCGGGATCCCATGGGACAGCGTCGTGCGTGTGATCCCATGGGACTGAGTCGCGCGCCGGATCCCATGGGACGGCGTCGTCCGTGCGGTTCGACGGATCAGCTTCGCGGCGCACCTGGAACTGCTCGATATGCGTGATCACCGCATCACGGCCCGGCCATTCGAAGATCAGCTCGTCGGGAGCCTTACCGCGGATCCGTAGCGTGTTTTTGTGCACGGCCGCGTGGTGGCCCGTACAGAGCAAGATCGTATTCGACATCTCGTGGCCGCCACCGTGTGATTGATACGTCACGTGGTGGATATCGAGATATCGAGTCATTCGACATCCGGGTACCGCGCAGCAATGCCCGTCTCGCGCGTAGATCTGGCGTCGCTTGCGCTTCGTGACCGAGCTCGTCGCACGCGCGGGCTCGTCGGCTTCGAGATCGCCGAGGTGCTCGTGATCGCACTGCGCGCGTGACAGCGTCGCCTCGTCGACCTCGACCTGCTCGCCGGCGACATCTTGATAGCTCCGCTGGCAGCGCTTGCAGGTGCTGATCGCCATCTGGAACGCGGGGCGTCCGTCGGAGTCGGGCAGGGTCTCGAGCGCGCGGCGGTAGATCGTCTCGATCAGCTCGTCATCTTCGAGCTTGCCGCCGCCGAGCATCGATTCGAGCTCCATCCGGGCGCGGAACGCGAGTGCGTGCACGGTGGGGGACACGCGGAACGTGAGCGTCATCAGCTCGCTCTCTGCATCCTTCGGGTCACCAGGACGTGCACCTTTCTCGTGGCCGGCGACCATGCGCTGGACCTCGTGCACCGTCTTGCCGGCGACCGCCTCCAGCCATGCCTCCTCGGTGTCCGGCGTCACGATGCGCGTCAGCTCGCGGACCGCGCACGGAAAGACGTCACCCGCTTCGAGCGCGGCGGTCATGTGCGGCAAGGTCGCGAGCGCGTTCGCGGTGCGGACGAGCTCCAGCGCGGTGTGCGCGCGATAGCCGAGCTCGTGCTCCATGTACTGCACGAGCGACGCGTACCCGAAGTGCTGCCAGATCGTCATGTCCTGCGCGAGCCGCAGCAGCGCGACCTCGCGTGCTTCGAGCTGCGCGCGCTGCACGCTGAGCGCCTTGAGTCCGAGGTGCACCGGCAGCCAGTCCGTGTACGCCGGGCCCGTTTCAACCTGTTCATCCACCACCGCTTCGCGTGCATTCATGCTCCCACTCCGTCGTATTCGCGTATGCGCACGACGTTCTTACCATCATGGTTTTCGACGCCTTCTCCTCACGCGTCGTAGCGGAAACCACGCAATGTGAGAAAAAATAGAGTGCAAACCAATCCCTGCTCGCAGACGCGATCTCGACGCAGCTCCGACGAGGAAATTACCACACAAGTCGACGGCGTCGTCGGTGTCTCGAAAATCGTGTCAAGCAAAATCGTTATGATTCTACAATCGACGACTGATTCGCACCTCGATCCACGTATGCGGAGGATGGCAATGCCATCGTCGGTCGCGCGCCCGACTCGTACCGTGCTGTCACCCGAGAGATGACGCGACTCACTCGTCGACCGTGTCGCATCGCTTTAGCTCCGCTCCGCCCGAGGGCCGCGGCACCCTTTCAACCGCGACGTGGCGACGGACCCACATCGCAGAGCATCGCCACCAGCCATCAGCGGCGCGCGCTATTCGCGGTCCCCGGGAAGAACGCCGCGTCGCAGGATCGGTATGCGCGGGCACTATTGCAACACGTCGCGAGCACGTCGCCGATTCGTAACTTGAACATCGACCGCGATCCGAATTGGATCGCGGCCCATGTCTCGCGTGCCCACTATCGCTGTGCTCCTCTTGCTCGTGTCGTGCGGCTCGGACAAGACCGCGCCGCCTCCCTCGTCGTCGCGCCCCAGCTCGGCTTCGCCCGTTGCTGCCAAGCCTGCCGAGCCGGAGGTCACGCCCGTCGCGTCGAGCGAGCCGACCCCGGATGCGATTCGCGCGCTCCACAAGGAGACCTTCGGCGGCGTGACGCTCGGCATGACGCAGGCCGAGGTGGTCGAGAAGCTGGGCGCCCCGCGCAACAAGACCAAGCCCACGCGGGAGGAGCAGTTGAACGGTCCCCAGTACTTCACGACGTGGACCTGGCCGGGCATCGAGGCGAGGTTCGGTTCCGTGTCGACAAACGGCCGCTTCACCCTGCGCTCGATCAAGTTCCGCGCACCGAGCCACGCGAAGACGGCGCGCAACGTCGGCGTCGGGAGCACCCGTGCCGAGGTCATGAAGGCGTACGCCGACATCGCTGACCCGGTGTTCGCGAAGGATTCCCGCTTCTTCGTCGCCGGCATGTCCGCGTACCCCGGGCTGAATGGCCTGGAGTTCACGTTCGACGAGAGCCCGACCGCCCACGAGCGCAGCCCCCAGACCCCCGAAGACACCGTGAAGTCGATGGAAGCAGCGGGCGGCGCCGAGGACTAGAACAGCAGCTGACCCATCACGCCGACGACGACCCCGAAGTTGTCGACCGAGTGGTAGCGATGTCCGACGAGGTCGATCCGCGGCACGTGCAGCGGGTTGACCTCGGGCGTGCCCGGGTTGACGAGATCGTTGTCGTCGTCCTCGCACGCACCGACGCCTTGCGCGCACGTCGGCAGGTCGACACCGGCGTCGGCGAAGCTGATCACGTGGTCGGTCTTCCAGACCAGATCGAAGCTCGCGCCGAACCGGACGAACGTGCCGAGCTCGGCCTGCACCGCGAGGTGCGCGCCGGTCTCGAGGTAGTTCTCGATGTTCGAGATGCCCGGGTGCGAGAGCGCCTGGAGGCCCGGATCGGTCGGGTCGGCGTCGAGCACGAGCGGCCCGGTGCCGCGGCTGTCGCCGGCGAACGCGAACACTTCCCACATCTCGCTGTAGTCGCGACCCTCGAAGTGGGCGATCGCCTTCGCGCCGAGGTCGATGCCGATCCGATTGTTGTTCGCGGCGTCGTCGAGCGCGAACAGCTCGAGTCCCATCTTCACGCCGGCCTGCTGGCCGAGCCCGGTGTTCGTCGAGCCGAAGCCCGGATCGGTGAACAGCGAGTCGGGCTTCGCGTGCAGCGGGACCTGCCAGAACACCTCGGTCCAGCCCTCGACGCGTGACAGCCGGCGCGCGAACGACGTCCACAGCCGAAGCTCGTGGACGCCGCGTCCGACCCCGGTCTCCGCGCCCGGCTGCATCGGATCGAACTTCATGATCTTGCCGATCGCGAGCCGGACCTCGGCGCCCATCTTCCACGTCGGCTTGCTCGGATCGCGCGCCTGGTTCATCGGCGCGACGTTGAGGCCGGCGTGGATCTGGTCGAGGCCCTTGCGCGTGATGCCGCGAAAGACGAGGCCGCCCGGCGGCATCGTGCCCGGATCGCGCGCGTCGAAGCCGGTCATCGGCAGCAGGCCATTGATCAGCGTCGTCGAGTCGCCGCGGTCGATGCCGTCGAGCTCGAGCTCGCGGCTCTGCGAGACCACGATCGGCAGCGCGAACGATAGCCAGCTGTCGTGGTAGAGGCCGAGCTCGGCGGTCGGCGTGAGCAGGTGGCGGACCTGGTGAAACGTCAGGTCGCGGTTCAGCTTGATCGGATCGAGCGGCTGCTCGGTGCCGAGCACCTCGCGCATCACGTTCGCGGTATCGACCTGGTACTCGTAGTCGAGCCGCAGGTGCAGATCGACCGAGTTGTTCGGCTCCGCCGCGGTCGGCACGAGCGAGTACGGGCCGGCATGCGCGACCGTTGCTCCCAGCAGGCAGACAGCAGACACGGAAGCCGTACGCACCGCACTGCAACGTATCACGCTACGCCTCGCGATCGCGGAGCCCGAGCTCCTTCATCTTCATCTGCAGGCTCTTGCGGCTGATCTTGAGCAGGCGCGCGGCCTGGGTCACGTTGCCGCCGGTCTCGTCGAGCGCCTTGACGATCAGCTCGCGTTCGACGCGGCTGGTCTCGGCGCGCACGATGTCCTTGAGCGAGCCGGACGTGGTGCCCGACAGCTCGCCGAGCTCCTCGTCCTCGTCGTCGAGGCCGGACATCGGCGCCATCGCGCCGCTCGAGGTCGTGCGCGACGGCAGCGGCGCGCCGGGGGCGGGGGAGGGCGGGGCGGCCTCGGGCGCGATCGCGAGCTGGAGATCGGCGCGCTCGATCCGGTCGTGCTTGCAGAACAGGATCGTTCGCTCGATCACGTTCTCGAGCTCGCGGATGTTGCCCGGCCACGAGTGCCCCTCGAGCGCGGCGAGCGCCTCGTCGGAGATCCCGGTGATGTTCTTCTTCAGCCGCTCGTTGAACTTCTTGATGATGTGGCGGACGAGCAGCGGGATGTCACCGGTACGGCGGCGGAGTGGCGGGATCTGGAGCGGCACGACGTTGAGCCGGTAGTAGAGGTCCTCGCGGAAGTTGCCGCGCTGGATCTCGAGCTCGAGATCGCGGTTCGTCGCGGTGATCAGCCGGACGTCGACCTTGATCGTCTTCAGGCCGCCGACCCGCTCGAACTCGCTCTCCTGGATCGCGCGCAGCAGCTTGACCTGCATCTCGACCGGGATCTCGCCGATCTCGTCGAGGAACAGCGTGCCGCCGTCGGCAAGCTCGAATCGTCCGGGCTTGCTCGAGGTCGCGCCGGTGAACGCGCCCTTCTCGTAGCCGAACAGCTCGCTCTCCATCAGCGTCTTCGGGATCGCGGCGCAGTTGATCTTGATGAACGGCTCGTCCTTGCGACTCGATTGCTCGTGCAATGCCTTTGCAACGAGCTCCTTGCCGGTGCCGCTCTCGCCGGTGATCAGCACGGTCGACGGCGTGTCGGCGACGCTCTCGATCACGCTGAAGATCGATTGCATCTCGTTGCTCTGGCCGACGAGCCCGAACTTGCCCTTGACCTCGGACTCCGTGTACAGCGCCTGGCGCGGCGCCATCCGGTTCGCGGCGGCCTGGCCGATCGCCTTCTCGACGATCGCGCGGATCGAGTCCTGCTCGAACGGCTTCTCGATGTAGTCGAACGCACCCGCCTTGATCGCCTCGACCGCCTGACCGACGGAGCCGTACGCGGTGATCATGATCACCGGCACGTGCGGATGGTTCTTCGCCGCGGAGCGCAGCACGTCCATGCCGTCGGCGCCCGGCATCCGGAGGTCGGTGATCACGACGTCGACGTCGGCGAGCTGCTGGATCGCCTCCGCTCCATCCGCCGCCTGGACGACCTCGTGGCCGTCACGCTTCAGCATGGCGACGAGCACGCGACGCAGGTTCTGCTCGTCATCGGCGACGAGGATCTTGGCGGTCTGCATGCCGGCCTTAGCCTACTTGGATTCCGCGGCGGTCGCCACGAGCGGCAGCGGCCGCTCCGCCTCGTCGATCGCCTCCGCGGGATCGACCGACGGTGGGATCGACTCGACGACCGTGCCGGCGGTCGCGACCGCGGCGGGCTGCGGGGCTTCGTCCTTGCCGTCCGCGAGCGTCGTCAGCGAGCCGAGGCGGCCGGTCTCGGTGATGTCCTCGACCTTGCCCGCCGGGACCGGTTCGGCCGCCGGCAGGAACACCGAGAATGTCGAGCCCTGGCCGAGCGTCGAGCGCACCTCGATCGTGCCGCCGTGCTGGTTGACGATCCGGTGGCTGATCGCGAGGCCGAGGCCGGTGCCCTTCTGCTTCGTCGTGTAGAACGGGATGAACAGCTTCTTCAGCTTGTCGCGCGGGATGCCGATGCCGGTGTCGCGGAACCGGACCTCGGCGAACTGGCCGTAGCCGAGGCGCGAGCGGCGCCGGCGCGTCGTCAGGATCTCGAGCGTGCCGCCGTCGGGCATCGCCTGCACCGCGTTCTGGCCGAGGTTCAAGAACACCTGGAGCAGCGACTCGGGGTCGCCGGCGATCTCGGGCAGCGCGTCGTCGAGCCGGATGCGGAGCTCGATCGTCTTCGGGATCTCCTGCCGGAGCAGCTGCTCGGTCTTGCGCAGGATCTGGTTGAGGTCGACCTTCGCGGCGCCCTCGCGCCCGGGCCGCTCGGACCGCGCGTAGTCGAGGAACCGCGTCACGACGTTGTTTAGCCGGTTCGCTTCCTCGACGATGATCTCGAGCAGCTCGGCGGTCTCGGCCGCGCTGCCCGCGGGCTTGTGGTCGGCGGTGATCAGCAGCTGCGCCGCGCCCTTGATCGCGCCGAGCGGGTTCCGGATCTCGTGCGCGAGGCCGGCGGACATCTCGCCGAGCGCGGCGAGGCGGTCGCGCTCCTTGACGCGCTCGTAGGCCTGGCTCGACTCGATCACCTTCGCGGCGGCGATGCCGAGCTGGCGAAACGTGTCGATGTCATCGGCGTCGAACGCGCTCTCGGTGCGATCGTCGCGGACGCAGAACAGCCCGAGCAGCCACGGCCCTTGCTCGGTCTCCGCGGAGCCGAGCAGCGGGAACACGAGGCCGGCGTAGAGCTCGTCGATCCGGTTCTGCAGCGCGACGAGCGGTGGCCGCTTGACCTCGGCATCGGGCGTCGTCGCGAGGTCCGCGATCTCGCGCTGCAACAGCTCGCGATCGATGTGGCCGGTGCGCACGCGATCGAGCAGCGCGCGCTCGGCGTTCGCGTCGAGGCGCTCGGGCGGCGTCTGCCCGATCGAGCCCGCGCGATCGAAGCCGGCACCGTCGGGATCGAGCAGGTACACCGACGCGTCGGTCACGCGCCGCGACTCCTCGAGCGCGGTCATGATCCGCTGCACCATGTCCGACACGTCGACGACGCCGGGCAGCTCGCGGCGCACGCTGTCGAGCCGGCCGCGCAGCTCGGTGCGCTGGCGCAGCAGCCAGCGGTTGATCCCGTTCTCGAGCCAGCTGCGCACCGGCTCGAACAGGATCAGGATCACGAACGACGCGACGAGCGCGTTCAGCAGGTAGAGGCCCTTCTGGCCGCCACCGATCCAGTACAGCAGGAAGCCGTAGACCGCCCACAGCAGCACGACGAGCGTGCCGAGCACCGCCATCTTGCCGAGCAGCTCGTTGATGTCGATCAGCCGGTAGCGGAACAGCGTCTGCGACAGGAAGTACAGGTAGAGGATGCCGAGCACGTTGCCGACGGCCGGCCACTCGATGTCGAACCGCGGCAGCACGTCGGTGAGCGTCAGCGTCGTCGCAACGAACCCGCCGAGCGCGAGGTAGCCGATGCGCGTGCGCTCGACGCGCTTCGTCGTCGCGCGGTACTGCATGTAGAGGTCGTAGACGCAGCGGTACAGGCCGCCGAACACGTAGACGCCGAACGGCACCGCGAACCACCACGTCTCGTGGATCGGATGCACGATCGCCGAGTAGATCAGGCCGCCGTACGCGAGCAGCGTCCACGCGAGCGTGACGCGCGGGCCGCGCTTCGGGCCGCCGATCGAGGGCTGCGCGAGGAAGATCCGGAAGAACCGGATCGCGGTCGGCGGGATCGTCGCGGCGGCCCACAGCGCGAGCCAGCGCATCACCGGGCTCTGCGTCGTCGCGTCGATGAACGTGCACAGGTGCCAGGCCGAGACGGTGAACGTGAACGCTGCGAACGACGTGTACATGCGATCGCGGCGCGACCGGAACAGCACCGAGATGCCGATCGCGAGGATCAGCAGTGCTGCGAGCAGCGCCGAGACTGCCTGTACGTCCACGACGCTACTCTACCGGTCTTTGGGACAGTCCGCCGTCTCGTCGAGATCGGGGTAGTAGCCGAGGATCATCGCGCGATAGCGCCGCAGAAACCCGCGCGCCGACCGCGGGATGCCGGCGCCGCCGGTGCGCTCGAGGGTGTCGCGCTCGAGGTCGCGGCGCTGCTTCGCGAGCGCGCACAGCATCAGCGCCGCCTGCGCGCGCGTGATCCGGCCGGCCTCGAACTGGCCGTGCATCGTCTCGAGCGGCTGGTCGAACGTGTGATCCTCGCCAGCCTCGGCGGGCGGCAGCGGCAGCGATCGCACCGGCGCGCTCGAGCCGGTCTGGAGCTCGGTCGCGGGCGACCGCGTGAACGCGATCGTCGAGACCGTCGCGATCCCGACGAGCGCGGCCGCGACGTAGTACGGCCACAGCCTGCGCCGTCGCACCTTGCCGTCGAGCGCGCGCTGCATCTCGGCCGCGGACGCGAAGCGCTGCGCGGGTGGCTTCGCGAGCGCGCGCGCGATCGCGGCGTCGAGTGCGGCCGGCACGTCGGGGCGCAGCGAGCGCAGCGAGGGCGCCGGCTCGTGGAGGTGCGCGTCGAACACCGCGAACGTCGCGCTGCGATCGAACGGCGGCCGGCCGGCGGCGAGCTCGAAGATCACGCAAGCCGCGGCGTACAGATCGCTGCGCGCGTCCACTGGCTTGCCGCGGATCTGCTCGGGCGACATGTACGCGGGCGTGCCGATCGCCTCGCCGGTCACCGTCAGGTGCGGCGACCGCGGATCGGCGACGAGCTTCGCGAGCCCGAAGTCGACGATCACGGCGTGGCCGGCGGTCACGAACACGTTGTCGGGCTTGAGGTCGCGATGGACGATGCCGCGCGCGTGCGCCGCGCCGAGGCCGGCGAGCAGATCGCGCGCGATCGAGCGCACCTGATCGAGCGGCAGCTCCGGCGTGCCGCGCGGGATCGTGCGCGACAGCGGCTCGCCGTCGAGGTGCTGCATGACGATGTACGGCCGGCGATCGCTCGTCAGCGCGAGGTCGTAGACCTGGACGACGTTCGGATGGCGCAGCATCGCGGCCGCGCGTGCCTCGGTGACGACGCGCTGGCCCTCGGCGTGATCGATCGGGTGATGCAGCAGCTTGATCGCGACGATCATGCCGCTGCGCACGTGCACCGCGCGATACACGGTGCCGTACGCGCCACCGCCGACGCTCGACAGCACGCGGTAGTCGCCGAGCTGCTTGCCGAGCAGATCGTGACTCGACACGCGTGCGAGTGGCTCGTCGTCGCGCGGGCATCGGCCCTCGCGCTCCGCATCGTGACCGCATCGCGGGCAGTACCAGCCCATCGCGGCATGGTAGCGCGGCAGCAGTGTGGCACCGGCGCACGTGGCGCGCGCGTTGCTTGTTTGTAGCTCGTCATGCGTAACGTCCTCCTCGCGATCGGCATCGCGACGGCGCTGGTCGCGGGCTGTGACAAGCAGCTCGATCGCAAGAAGCTCGTCGGCAAGATCAAGGATCTGCACGCGCTTGCCGCCGAGACCCGGCTGCTCACCGAGCAGGAAGACCGCGGCGGCGTGCCCGGGCCGTACAGCCGCGTGCACCGGCACATGCTGCTCGGCAAGGTGAAGGACGCGCGCAAGGACCTGTCGCAGGGCGTGCGCGACGACAGCCTCACGTCCACGTTGCGGCGCGCGCAGGCGCTCGCTGATTCGCTCGGGCCCGCCATCCGCGATGGCGCGAATCGCCACCAGTTGCTCGAGATCGAGACCGATCTCGAGCGGCTCGAGACGATCGAGAAGGATCCGCCATGAAGAAGATCGTCGAGATCTTCCTCGGCGTGATGACCGCGCTCGGCGGGTTCGTCGACATCGGCGAGCTCGTGTTCACCGCCCAGGGCGGCGCACGGTTCGGCTACTGCCTGCTGTGGGCGGTCGTGCTCGGCACGATCGGAATCGGCGTGTACTCCGAGATGTGCGGCCGGATCGCGGCGGTCGCGCACCAGCCGGTGTTCGTCGTGATCCGGCAGCGGCTCGGCGTCAAGTCGAGCTTCGTCGTGTGGCTCGCGTCGACCATCGTCAACGTGATGACGTGCGCGGCCGAGATCGGCGGCATCGCGCTGCTGCTCAAGCTGCTGACCGGATTCGGTCCGCAGTGGATGCCATTCGCGGTCGCCGCGGTGATGATCGCGCTGATCGCGCTGCTGCCGTTCAAGTGGATCGAGCGGTTCTTCGGCCTGATCGGCCTGTCGATGATCGTGTTCCTCGTCGCGGCGATCGCGATCGGTCCGGACTGGAGCAAGGTCGGCAAGGGCCTCGTGCCGAACATCCCGTCGGATCTGAGCGGCCGCGACCTGATGATCTACGCGTACATGATCGTCGGCCTGCTCGGCTCGATCATGATGCCGTACGAGGTCTACTTCTACTCGTCGGGCGGCATCGAGGAGCAGTGGAAGCCCGAGGACATCCCGATCAACAAGGTGATCTCGAGCGTCGGGTTCGGGCTCGGCATGCTAGTCGCGATGGCGATCATGGTGCTTGGCGCCGCGATCTTCTATCCGCGCAACATCGATCCCGACGTCGTCGGATCGCCGGCGCTGCTGGTCGGCGAGCCGTACGGGACGATCGGCATCGTGCTCGCGCTGATCGGCGGCATCACGACCGTCGCCGGTGCCGCGGCGGAGACCGCGCTCGCGGGCGCGTACAACTTCGCGCAGTACTTCAACAAGCCGTGGGGCCGGTCGCTGCCGATGAAGCAGACGCCGGCGTTCGACGGCGCGTGGATCGCGATGCTCGTGATCGCGGCAGCGATCATGGTGACCGGCATCGATCCGATCGTGATCGTCGAGCTCGCGATCATCGCCGCGGTGATCTGCCTGCCGTTCACCTACCTGCCGATCCTGCTGACCGCGCGCGACAAGGCGATCATGGGCGAGCACGTCAACGGCCCGATCGCGAACGGCCTCGGCTGGGCGTTCTTCATCCTGATCACGGTGGTCGCGATCGCCGCGCCGATCCTGCTCGTCGCGACGGGCATGGGCAGCTACTGATGGTAGCTTGCGCCCGTGCGTGAGCTCCTGTCGCAATTGCCCGCGGTCCACGTCCTCGCCGACGCCGCGACCGTGCACGGTGATGTGCCGCGGTGGGCGATCGTCGAGGCCGCGCGCCGCGCGATCGCGGACAAGCGCACCGCGATCACGAAGCAGGGCAGTGCGGACGCGACGATCGATCCGGCCGCGGTCTTTGCCGCCGCGAAGGAGCTCGCGCAGCCGGCGCTGCGCCGCGTGATCAACGCGACCGGCGTCGTGCTGCACACGAACCTCGGCCGCGCGCCGCTCGCGGAGGCCGCCCGCCACGCGATCGACGACGTCGCGCGCGGCTACTCGAACCTCGAGTACGACCTCGGCAAGGGCGAGCGCGGCTCGCGCCACGATCACCTGCGCGCGCTGCTGCGCGAGCTGACCGGCGCGGAGGACGCGATCGTCGTCAACAACAACGCGGCCGCGACGGTGCTCGGGCTCGCGGCGCTCGCGACCGATCGCGAGATCGTCGTGTCGCGCGGCGAGCTGATCGAGATCGGCGGCTCGTTCCGGCTGCCCGAGATCCTCAAGCTGTCGCGCGGCGTGCTCGTCGAGGTCGGCACGACGAACAAGACGCACGCGAAGGACTACGAGCGCGCGATCGGCGAGCGCACCGGCCTGCTGCTCAAGGTCCATCGCTCGAACTTCGCGATCGTCGGATTCACCGCCGAGGTCTCGGCCGAGCAGCTCGTCGCGCTCGGGCGCGCGCGCGGTGTGCCGACGATGATCGATCTCGGCTCGGGCGCGCTCGTCGATCGCGAGACCCAGCGCGCCTGGGGCCTGCCCGACGAGCCGACCGTCGCGGAGACGGTCGCGACCGGCGCCGACCTCGTGACGTTCTCCGGCGACAAGCTGCTCGGCGGCCCGCAGGCGGGCATCCTCGTCGGCAAGCGGCCGGCGGTCGAGGCCGCGCGCACGCACCCGCTGATGCGCGCGCTGCGCCCCGACAAGCTGACGCTCGCCGCGCTCGTCGCGACGCTCGGCCTGTATCGCGAGCGCCGGCTCGCCGATGTCCCGACCGCGCGGATGCTCGGCGCGCCGGCGGACGAGCTGCGGCGGGCCGCGGACGCGCTCGCGGCCGCGATCGGCGACGTCGCGGGGCTCGCGATCGCCGTCGAGCCGTGCACGTCGACGGTGGGCGGCGGCGCGATGCCGACCGCGCAGCTACCGTCGTTCGCGGTGACGCTCGGCGGCCGGTCTCCCGACGAGCTCGACCGCGCGCTGCGCCGAGCGCCGGTCCCGATCGTCGCGCGGATCGAGGACGGCCGGCTGTGGCTCGACGTCCGCACGATCGCCGCCGACGAGCACGCGGTCGTCGCGACGGCCGTGCGCGCGCTGGCATCCTAGATCCGTGAGCGAGCTCGCCGGTGCAGCCGACGCGCTGCGTGCGTACGCGAGCCGGCGTGCGCTCGATGCGGTGCTCGCGTGCTTCGCGCGGACGCGCAGCCACGAGCTGATGCCGCGGATCGAGGCGCTCGCCGATCGCGTCGAAGGCTGGCTGCATCCAGACGTAAAGCTCGGAGAGCAGGTCTCGCTGTGGCGGATGGTGGCGGAGGTCTGCGAGCCCTCGAAGCTCGGGCACGTGCTCGCGGCGCGCGGGGGCGTGTTCCGCGACGACGTGGTCGCGACGCTTGGCCGCCGCGCGAGCCCCGATCCGCGGATCGCGCGCACGCTGCTCGCGGTCGCGCGCGAGGCCCCGGTCGCGGATCCGCGCGCGCTCGTACGCGCGCTCGCTCGCCACGCCGACGACGCGATGGTCGACGAGCTGCGCGCGCTCGATCGATCGCTCGCGATCGCGGCGACCGCGCTATCCGAAGCCGACCGCGGTGCGCTTGTCGCGCTCGACCGCGCGCTCGCCGAGACACCGATCGACCGGGTCCGCGAGGCGATCGCGGGCGAGTTCGGAGACGTCACGGCCGCGCTGCACGCGATCGCGGGCGGCGATCCGTCGGGGCTCGACGAGCTCGAGCGCGGGTGGAGCGACGCGTTGCCCGTCGTCACCGAGCCGCTGATCCGGCTGCTCGCGATCCCGGAGCATCCGCTGCGCGCGCGGATCCTGCGGCTGCTCGCACGCCCGCTCGCGCAGCGCCGGTTCTTCGACGCCGGCTACGATCTCCAGGCGTCGTCGCTCGCGAAGCAGGTCTGGAAGGGCGCGCTCGCGTACGTCGCGCTGCTCGAGGATCGCGATCCCGAGATCCAGATCGCGGCCGCGTATCTCGCCGCACACGTGTTCGTGCCGATCCGCGAGCTGCGCCTCGCGACGTACCTGTGCAACGCCGGCAACCGGGCGTCGAACGCGTACGTGCACGCGTCGCTCGTGCTCGCCGCGATCCGGGTCAGCCTCGGATCGGCGAGCCCGCAGGGCGTCCGGCGCTGGGAGGTCCGGACGAGCGAGCCGCTCGGCGTGCTCGTCGATGCGATCGCGGAGGCGGCGTATCGCCGTGCGCAGGTATTCGCGGACACCGTCGCGATCCTCGAGTCCTGCGAGCTGCCCGACCTCGATCCGGTGTGGTTTCCGTGGTGCGCCGGCTCGCCGCGCGCGCTCGCGCGACAGGCCGTGACCTGGCTCGATCTGCGCCCGATCGAACCGACGCTCGAGCGGGTCGAGCGAGCGGTGCAGCAAGGCCACGCGCACGCGGATGGCACCCCGGTGACGTGGCTCGTCGAGAGTCTCGTCCCGCGCGTGTTCGGCGCGCCCCGACCTGCGGATCCCGAGCTGACGCCGGTGCAGCGCCGGCTCGCCGCGCTGCTCGCCTACGTGCGCTCGCCGATCGCGCGCGAGCTCGGCATCACGCTCTCGGTCGCCGCAACCCGTGACGCGCTCGGGCTCGCGCAGCGGCCGCTTCGCGTGCCTCCGAGCATGGCGTTCGCGAGCTGGACGCACATCCACGATCGCGTGCTCGTCGAGGCGATCGGAGACCCGACCGAGGTGCCGGGCATCCGCGCGATCTACGGCAAGGGCGTCGTCGGCATTCGCATCGAGGACCGCCCGGACGATCCGCTCGAGCAGCACCATGGCCTGCTCCAGCACACCGGTCTCGTCGCGCTGTGCGGCGGCGACGCGCTCGTCGCGTGGCTCGCGAGCGGTCAGCAGAGCGATGCGGTACGCGTCGTCGCGCTCGCGCACACGACCGTCGCGCTCGCGGCGATCGCGGATGTGCCGCTGCTCGATCAGCTTCGCCGGCTCGTGCTGCACTGGGCGCGGGACGTCGGCGCGCTCGTCGCGTCGCCGCGGCTGCGCGGCCTCGAGGCGCTCGTGTGGACGGGTGCGACCGAGCTCGCTCCGATCGAACAGCTCGAGCAGCTGCGCGAGCTCTACCTGACGCCGCAGCCGCCGCAACCGCTCGACGAGCTGCTCGCGCGCCTGCGCGCGCCGCTGCGCACGCTCGAGCTCGTCGCCGCCGAGGTCGCGATCGACGCGATCGCCGGCAACGATGCGCTCGCGCGACTCGAGCACCTCGCACTGCCACGCTGCACGCTGCGCGGTGCCGAGGTGCTCGGCGCGTTGTCCGAGCTGCGCAGCTTGGAGGCGCCCGGCGCGACGCTCGACGATGCCGGCGCTGCCGCGCTGGCACGTTGCGCGAAGCTCGAGCTCGTCGATCTCTCGGACACGCGCGTCCGCGACATCGCGATCGTCGATGCACTCGCGCAGCTGCCCGCGCTGCGCGAGCTGCGATTACCGCGCCGCCTGCTGATCGAGCTCGCGCTCGATGGCCGCGCCCCGGCGTGCGTGACGGTGCCGCCGCTCGCGTCGCTGTTGCCGGTACGTCCGCACGGGGTCGCGCTCGACACGCTGACCGCGGAGGTCTGGCCCGAGCCACCGCCGGGCTTCACGCGTCACTTCATCGTCGATCGGATCGACCGCTGCGCGGCGTGCGGCGGCAGCGGCCGGACGCCGGAGGGCCCGTGCCCGATGCACTACGACGACGAGCACGTGTTCCACGACGGACCCCTGCCGCCCGATCCGGCGACCGTGCGCCACATCGCGAGCACGCACGAGACGTTTCGCCAGGCCGAGCAGCTCGCGGCGCGCTTCTGCGCGTTGCTCGCGGCGCGCGGCCTCGCCGCACCGACCGATCTCGCGTGGCACCTCGCGCCCGGTGCGCGCCCGCGGTCGCTGCTCGACGAGCTCGTGCGCGGCACTGCCCACACCGACACCGCGCTGTGGCCGTACGCGGCGCTGCGCCACGCGACCGACGCGACGCGCGAGCTCTTCGCAGTCGCGGCCGAGATCACCGACCTCGGCTACTGGATCCACGCGATCGAGCCCGCGACGCTGCGCCTCGGCATGCATCCGGGGTGACTTGACCGTCGCAGCCGGATCGCGGTTATCTGCCCCCCTCATGACCCCACGGGTGGTCGCCATCGCCGGCGGCAAGGGCGGCGTCGGCAAGAGCCTCGTCGCCGCGAACGTGGGGATCTTTCTGTCGACGCTCGGCAAGAAGGTCGTGCTCGTCGACGGCTCGTTCGGCGCGCCGAACCTGCACATCTTCGCCGGCGTGCCGCGGCCCGCGCGCTCGCTGTCCGAGGCGCTCGCCGCGAACGGTCCGCCGCTGACCGAGCTCGCGGTCGCGACGCACGTGCCGAACGTGCGGCTCGTCGCCGGCGTCTACGATCCACCGTGGGTCGCCGAGCCCGGCACCTCGCGCGTCCAGGTGATCGCCGAGCAGCTGCGCAAGTTCCCGGCCGACTGGGTCGTCGTCGATCTCGGACCCGGGCTCGCGGCGCCGACGCTCGAGCTGTTCCTCGAGGCCGACATCGGCCTGATCGTCGCGGTGCCGGATCCGACGTCGATCGAGCTGATGCACCGGTTCGTGCGCGCGGCGTTCCTCAAGCACCTCGAGCGCAAGGGGCTCGCGCACCTCGCGCACGGCAAGAGCGTCGCGGCGGATCCGCTCGCGCACGAGGGTGGCACGCCGAGCGCGCTCGAGATCTACCTCGCCGCGGTCGAGGATCAGGCACCCGAGCTCGACGAGCTACGCGATGCGATCCTCGGGTTCGCGCCGCACCTCGTGATCAACTCGGCGCGCAGCAAGAGCGACATGGAGCTCGGCCGCGCGGTCGCGAGCGTGATGCGCCGCCGGCTCGCCGCGCAGGTCCGCTACCTCGGCCACCTCGAGTACGACGAGGCGGTGTGGGCGTCGACGCGGCGGCGCCGTCCGCTGCTGATCGAGCATCCCGAGACGCGGATCGCGAAGTGCATCGAGCGCGTCGCGCGCGGGATCCTCGCGGTCCGCCCGCCGACGACCGACGGTGACGTGCTGCCGCCGGACTCGCACTACGAGCTGCTCGAGGTCCCGCCGACCGCCAGCTTCGAGGACATCCGCCGCGCGAATCGCCGCATCCGCGACATCTACGGCGCCGAGTCGATCGCGACCAGCGGGCTCTACGATCCGGCGAGTCTCGAGGCGGTGCATCGCCGGCTCGACCTCGCGTACACGACGCTGATGGACGCGGCGAAGCGCAAGGACTACGACATGGAGCTGTTCCCCGACGGCGTGCCGATGCCGGTGACGCCGCCGTCGCAGCCGCTCGGCGTCGACGTCCTGCCGCCACGCCCCCCGGCGAAGGTCGACGATCCGGCGACGATCGCGACGCGGCCGCCGATGCCGGAGATCACGCCGACGACCGAGTTCTCCGGGCCGCTGCTGCGCCAGATCCGCGAGGCGATCGGGATCGAGCTCCGCGAGATCGCCGAGCGCTCGAAGATCGGGATGGCCTACCTGCACGCACTCGAAGGCGAGCTGTTCGCGAAGCTCCCGGCCGCGGTGTACGTGCGAGGCTTCCTCGCGCAGTACGCGCGTGCGCTCGGGCTCGACGCCGAGCGGGTCAAGCAGACCTACCTCGCGCGCTTCAAGGCGGCGCGGCCGTCCCCCGACGACGAGGACGACCACCGCGATCAGCGCTCGTAGTCGACGGCCCGTTCGCTTGACCTGCGAGAGCGCGCGCTCCTACGATCGCGACATGGCGACCCTGATCGACAATCCCAAGCGCGCGCGCCAGCTTGCCCGCGCGATCGCGTCTGACCTGACCCTCTATCACGAGCCGAAGATCCTCGAGGGCATCGCCAGCGACAACCTGTTCGAAGTGATGGCCGACGAGATCAACGAGGGCCGCGAGCTGTTCAAGAGCCGCGTCACCGAGGACATCTTCGGCCAGCACATCTACGAGCGCGCGATCGTCGACGTGCTCGTGAAGTCGAAGGGTCACGTCAAGTCGAAGATCTGGTAGCGCTACACGCGCACGCTGCGGTAGCGACGCCGCAGTCGCTCGGCCGCAGCCGCGTGGATCGCGTTGTCGCTGACGTCGAGCTCGACGAGCTCCGAGAGCCCGGTCGCCTCGGCGAGTGCGAACGCGCCGGCATCGCCGAGCTGGTTCGCCCGCAGATCGAGCCGGTGCAGCGAGCGCAGCGTGGTCGACGCCGCGAGCGCGGCCGCACCCGCCGGCCCGATCGCATTCTCGGCGAGATCGAGATCCTCGAGGATGCCGAGCTCGCGCGCGGTCGCGAGCACGCTCGCGTCGTCGTCGATCGCGTGCGTCCCCGCGAGCGACAGGCAGCGCACCGTCCGGACGCTCTCCGAGCGTACGAGTGCCTCGAGCCCGGCGCGGTCGCAGCGCGCGAGCGACAGCATGTCGAGCTCGCGCATCGCCGACTCCGCGATCGCCTCGAGCCCGCGAAACCCGAGCTCGCTGCGATCGACCAGCAGCCGCCGCATCGCCGGGATCCGGCCCGCGAGCTTCGCGAGCACCGAGCGATCGAGCAGCGCGCCGGGCATCACGAGCTCCTCGAGCTGCGGCAGCCATGCGGCGCGCACGAGCGACCGCGCGGCGAGCCGATCGACCGCGCCCTCGCTGAACACGAGCTCGCGCAGCCCGGTCAGGTGCGACGATGCGCCGAGCATCGCGAGCGCGTACGCGTTGACCGCGTCGGGCGCGTGGGGATCGCGGACTTGCCCGCTCGTCGGATCGGGACGCAGCTCGAGCAGCCGGATCTTCGCGAGCTCGGGCAGCGCCGCGACCTCCTCGATCGATTCGCTGCGCAGCCGCAGCCGCAACCACGTGATCGGCTGCGTGCGCAGCGCGTCGACCTCGCCGAGCAGCGCGTCGCTCCCTCCGATCAGCCCGGCCGGAAACCCGCGCTCCCACACGACGCCCATCTGCCGGATCCCCGCCTCGGCACCCCAGCGCTGCTCGTGCCGGCGCAGCAGCGCGTTCGCGCGGTCGTTGAGCTCGCGGGCGCCGTCGCGGCGAGCGAGCTCGCACTGCAGCTGGATCAGCTCGCCGCGCGGATCGTCGTGCTGGCCGAGCCAGTCCGCATAGACGAGGCGCGGCTCGTCGTCGTCGGGGTTCGCGAGGATCTCGGCGAGCAGCGCCGCGGCGTCGGTCATGTGATCTTCACGTGCGGCTTGTGCCGGAACCGTGCGGCGAGCTGCTCGCGCGTCTCGTGCTCGTAGGCCGCGCCGGCGTAGTAGTCGCCCGCCGCCTCGCTGCCAGCCTCGAACGTGACGAGCCGGTCCGTGCGCACCTCGTTGTCGTCGAGCGACAGCTCGCGAAGCGCCGGCAGGCCGGTGCCTGCGGCGAGCGCGTCGACCCCTTCGGCGGTCAGCAGATTGTTGCGGAGCTGCAGCTTCGCGAGCGAGCGCAGCGCCGTCGATTCCGCGAGCGCACGTGCACCCGCCGGTTCGATCCTGCAGCTCGTCAGATCGAGCTCGCGCAGCGCGCCCGCGTACGGCGACCGCGCGAGCGCCTGCGCGACCGCATCGCCGACGTACGTGCGCGCCAGATCGAGCCGCGTCACGGTCGCGAGCACCGGCGAGTCCGCGAGCGCGCACATGCCGTCGCCCGGCCGCGTGCCGGCGAGCAGCAGCTCCTCGAGCCCGCGAACCCCCGAGCGTGCGAGCGCGCGCATCGTCTCGGGACCGACGTTCGTCTCGTCGGCGAACAGGAACCGCAGGTCGACGAGCTGCTCGACGATCGCGGGCAGGCCCGCGTCGCCGACCGCGTTGTTCGCGATCAGGAGCTCGCGAATGCGCGGCCACCAGCGCGCTGCCGCGAGCGCTCGCGCACCCGCGTCGGATAGCGTGTGCTCGTGGAAGAACAACCGCCGCAGTCCGCCGAGGTGCGGCGAGCTCGCGAGCGCTTGCAGGTGCTCGGGCGCGATCGCCTTCACCGGCCGCGCGCCGCCGTCGTAGAGCTCGAGCTCCTGGATCCGCTGCAGCGCCGGCAGCGCGGCGAGCGCGGCGAGCTGGTCGTACCCGCCGTACAGCGAGAGCTTCGTGATCGGCTGCGTGCGCAGGCCCTCGGCCTGGGCGACGAGCTTGTCGCACGCGGCGAACAGGCTCGTCGGAAACCCCCGCTGGAAGTACGCCTTCACGAGCCCGGCCTCCGCGGTCCACGCCGCACCGTGCGCGCGCAGTAACGCCTCGGCCTGGTCGCGGCGCTCCTGGGTCTGCTCGCCGCACTGCAACCGGATGAATTCGCCGCGCGGATCGCCACGCTCGATCAGCAGATCCGCGTAGACCAGCCGGGGCGCGTCGTCGTCGGGATTCGCCGCGATCTCGGCGAGCAGGCGCTGCTCGGTCTCGGTCATCCGAGCGCTCGCAGCGCCGCGATCGCGGTCGCGAGGTCCGCGGGCAGCGGCGACTCGAAGCGCAGCGGTGCGCCGGTCGTCGGATGCGTGAACGCGAGCACCGCGGCGTGCAGCGCCTGGCGTCCGAGCTGCGCGCCGATCGCCCCGACCGGCCGCGAGCGTGGTGGCTTGCCGTACAGCGTGTCACCGAGCAGCGGCCAGCCCTGATCGGCGGCGTGCACGCGGATCTGGTGCGTGCGTCCGGTCTCGAGGCGCAGCCGGACGAGCGCGGCGTCGCGACCGAACCGCTCGATGACCTGGTAGTGCGTCACCGCCGGCTTGCCGCTCGCGACCTTCGACGAGAACCGCTTGCGATCGGTCGGGTGGCGGCCGTGCAGCGTGCGGATCGTGCCGCCGGTCGCGGTTGGCCCGGGCACGCCGATCGCGAGGTACTCGCGGCTCATCTGCCCCGTTCCCTCGCCGGTCTCGCCGCGGCTCTTCGCCGCGAAGGCCGCGGTCAGCCCGGCATGCGCGGCCTCGGTCTTCGCGACGATCATGACGCCGCTCGTGTCCTTGTCGAGCCGGTGGACGATGCCCGGCCGCAGCTCGCCCCCGATCCCGCCGAGGTCCTTGCAGTGAAACATCAGCGCGTTGACGAGCGTACCGCGCGCGTGGCCGGCGGCGGGATGGACGACGAGCCCCGCGGGCTTGTCGATCACGATCACGTCGCGATCCTCGAACAGCACGGCGAGCGGGATGTCCTCGGCGACGAGCTCGATCGGCTCGGGCGCGGGCACCGTGACGTCGATGACGTCGCCGGCGCGCAGGCGCTGGCCGGCCTTGTGGATCGAGAACCCGCCGAGCCGCACGTGGCCGTCGTCGATCAGGCGCTGCGCGACCGCGCGCGACAGCGCCGTCGTCGCGGCGATCGTCGCGTCGAGCCGGTCGCCGGCGTGCTCGGCATCGACGACGATCCGGTGGCGCGCGGGCTCGGCGACGTCGTCGGGCTCGTCGTCGTCGTCGTGTTCGACCGGCTCGGCCACGACCTGACGGTACCGCGTTGCATGGCATAGTGCGCGCGATGGCCGATCAGCCGCGCAACCACACCTGGGTCACCTACGTGCTCGTCGCGGCGAACCTCGCGATGTTCGGCTACGAGCTCGCGATCGGCGTCCACCCGACGAGCCCGACCACGCCGCAGATCCTCGGCGCGGGCGCGAACTTCGCACCGCTGACCACGAACGGCGAGTGGTGGCGCCTCGTGTCCGCGATGTTCCTCCACATCGGGCTGCTCCACATCGCGCTCAACATGGTGTGCCTGTGGCAGGGCCGCGTCGTCGAGCTGCTGTACGGGCGGTTGCCGTTCGGGGTGCTGTACTTCGTCGCGGGGCTCGCGGGCGGGCTCGCGACGATCGTACGGTCCTCGACGGTCGTCTCGGCGGGCGCGTCGGGCGCCGTGTTCGGCGTCTACGGTGCGTTCGGCGCGTTCCTCGTGTTCCGGCGCTCGGTGATCGACGAGCGCGTGTGGAAGACCACCGCGCGCGGGATCGGCATGTTCGTCGTGATCAACCTCGTGTTCGGCTTCACCGTGCCGGGGATCGACGTGTCGGCGCACATCGGCGGGCTCGTGGCCGGGTTCCTGTGCGGTGCCGCGCTGCTGTTCAAGGGAGCGCGGCGGCCGACGCTCGCGCGCACGCTCGTCGTCGCCGGCGGATCCGCGGCCGTGCTCGTCGGCATCGCGCTCGCGATCCCGAAGGCATTCGATCCCGACGCGGCGATCCACCAGTTCGGCGCGGTCGAGGCGCGCGTGCTCGCATCGTTCGACACGCTCCAGCAGGAGGTCGTCGGCAAGACGGTGTCGGATGCCGATGCGCTGCAGCGGCTCGAGCGCGATGTCGTGACGCCGTGGCGCGCCGCGCACGCGACGATCCGCGACGGCGGGGCCCGGGTGAACGATCGGCTGCGCCCGCTGTTCGAGAGCATCGATCGCTACGCCGGCGCGCGCGACGAAGCATGGCGCACCTATGGCCAGTTCCTCGAGGCCTCCGGCGACGAGCGCGAGGCGCTGCACGCGCGATTCGTCGAGCAATGGCGCGCGTCGCAGGCCGAGATCAACCGCGCCGAGACCGAGCTGAAGAAGCTGAGCGCCCCACGCTGATCATCAACAGCGCACCGAGCACCAGCCACGGCGAGCCGCCGTCGCTCGTCGAGCAGCCCACGCCGGCATCGTGCCCGGAGACGCCCGAGTCAGGACCACAATAGAGGTAGATGGTCACGGGCTCCGTCGTCCACGTGATCGCCGTGCCGGGCAGCGTCGCGTGAAATTCGATCGTGTGCTCGCCGGGCGCGAGCCCGCGATCGATCGAGGCATCCGGGGTCTTGCACACGGCGTACACGAGGTCGCGGCCACGGCCCTGCCAGGTGGCACCCGGCGCGATCGTGTCATTGATGTTCCCGATCGCGAGCCACCGCCTGCCATCGACGATCGTCTCGAACTGCAGCGCATCCATCCACGGCTGCGCGTCGGCGGACGGCACGAGCGCCAGCTTCACCTGGTCGGCGATCACGTCGGCGTAGCACGAGCCGCTCGCCGTCCCGACCGCCAGCGGTGCATTGCCACCCTGGACCACGTCGATCGAACCGAGCTGTGCGGGTAGCGGCGCATCGTCGGTCGCCGTGAACGTGACGCTCGGGCCGGTCCGGCCGAGGTCGCACGTGTTGTGGTCCGCGAGGACGTACGAGCTGCCGGCGGCGAGCGGCGCGTCCGGCACGATCAGATAGTCGCCGTTGTCGAGCTTCGTCGACGTGAACGGCAGCGGCGTGGTGTTCGTCGCCTTCGTCAGCACGACATTGGCGACATCGGGTGCGGTGCCGTTCGGGACCATCGGCCGCCAGATCAGCGCGCCGACGTTCGCCGGCACGTGACCCTGGTCGCCGGGGACGAACGCACCGCCCCAGCAGCTGGGTGCGCTGCAGGCATCGGCGATGCGAGGGGTGACGAGCGCGAGCGGGAGCGAGGCGAGCAGGGCAATCTTCACGACCTGCCGGATGGCACGTCACGCGCCGGCCGCGCGGATGCGATTTCGCCGGCTTGCAGCGGCGGCGATCAGCGGTCGCGCGGCGATCCGGACACCGGTGTCGCGGTCGCGGTCACGTGACAGCGCGATGACGCCAGTGCCGGCGTGTTATCGCTTCGCTCGTGGGCTACGTGCGCCGTCGCTTCGAGCTCGCCGGGTCGCCCGGACGGTTCTGGGAGGTCACGATCCACGACGACCTCGTGACGATGCGGTGGGGCACGATCGGCACGCCGGGGCAGGGCGTCGACCGCCGGTTCGCGGCGAAGGCGGAGCTCGCCGCGTACGTCGAGAAGCAGGTCGCGCTGCAGCGCTCGAAGAACTACGTCGAGGTCGCGCAGCGCGATCGCAACGACGCGCTCGCCGAGACGCCGATCGAGCGGCGCGAACGGTTCGAGCGCAAGGCCGACCGCCGCACCGGCGGCCGCGATGTCCACGAGCTCGAGCAGCGCGGCCGCGAGCTCGACGAGCGCGTCGGCATCGAGCGCGTCGACGGCTACACCCCGGATCCCGAGGCGACGCGGACGCGCACGTTCGACACCGTCGCGGAGGCGAGCCGCGCGTACGACGAGCTGCGCGACGATCTGCGCTACCAGGGCTACGATCTCGCGCGGCCCGGCAGCCGGATCACGGCGCGCACGCACAGCAATCCCGAGCTCGAGGCGATGTGCCTGGCGTCGCTCGACTCGCCGGTGCCGTGGCAGGTCTACACCGACTGGTTGATCGGCCAGGGCGATCCGCGCGGCGAGCTCGCGGCGCTCCACCTCGCGGGCAATCGCGACGGCGCGCGCGCGTACTGGAAGCAGCACGTCGACGTGCTGTGGGGCCGCGACGAGCGCGTGCCGCAGCTCGAGTTTCGCCACGGCTACGTCTCCGGCATGACGATCACGCTGCCCGACGGCGACCTGTCGCTCGACGCGTTCACGCGCGCGGTGCTCGCGCTGCCACTCGCGCGGTTCGTCACGTCGCTGCGGTTCGGCCCGACCGCGACGACGTACCAGAACGACTGGGGCCCGACGATGGCCGCGGTCACCTCCTCGGTGCAGGCCGCGCAGCTGCGCGAGCTCGCGTTCACGTTCGTGCCCGACCAGGCCGAGCTGAGCTGGATCGGCTTCGGCGACTTCTCGTCGGCGTGGTCGCGGCTGCCCGCGCTCGAGTACCTGTTCATCCGCAGCGGCGCCGGCGGCAAGCTCGGCACGCTCGACCTGCCGCGGCTCAAGACGTTCATCCGCGAGTCCGGCGGCCTCGCGGCGCACGAGCTCGCATCGATCACGAGGGCGACGTGGCCCGAGCTCGAGCACCTCGAGATCTGGTTCGGCTCGCGACACTACGGCGCGGTCCCGAACGCGGATGCGCTCGCAGCGCTCGCCGGCATCCTCGACGCGCGCGGGCTACCGAAGCTGCGCCACCTCGGCATCGTCAACGCCGAGTTCACGCACGAGCTGCTGCCCGTGCTCGTGCGCTCGAAGATCCTGCGCCAGCTCGACTCGCTCGACCTGTCGAAGGGCGTGCTGTCGTCGGAGTCGGTCGCCGTGTTCGAGCGCCACGCCGATGCGTTTCGCCACCTCGCCGAGCTCGACCTCGAGGAGAACTTGTTGTCGCGTGACGACACGCGCGCGATCCGCGCCGTGCTCGACAACGCGGTCGTCAGCGATCAACGCGAGCGCGATGACGACGACGGCGACGACGAGGACGACGACACCGACAGCTGGCGATACGCCGCGATCGGCGAGTAGCGATCAGTCGCCGTCGATGCCGTACTGGCGCAGCTTCTTCCACAGCGTCGTGCGGTTGATGCCGAGCATCTGCGCGGCCTTCGTCTTCTGACCCTCGCACAGCTCGAGCACGCGCAGGATGTGGGTGCGCTCGAGCTCGTCCAGCGTCGGGACGTGGTCGCCGGTGAACGTCGTCAGGCCGGTCGCGCTCGCCGGCAGCGTCGCCGGGCGGCCGACCGACGACGCGACGTCCGCGACATCGAGCACGTCACCGGCGGCGAGGATCACCGCGCGCTCGATCGTGTTCTCGAGCTCGCGCACGTTGCCGGGCCAGCTCTGCGCGGACAGGTGCGCGATCGCGGCGTCGGTGAGGTGAACGCGGCCGCGCTCGGCGCGCAGCGCGGCTTGCTCCGCGAAGTGGCGCGCGAGCAGCGGGATGTCGCCGGCGCGATGGCGGAGCGCCGGCACCTCGATCGTGATCACCGCGAGCCGGTAGTACAGATCCTCGCGCATCTGGCCGGCCTTGACCGCCTCGTCGAGCGCGCGGTTCGTCGCCGCGATCACGCGGGCGTCGACGCGCAGCGCGGTCGTGCCGCCGACCGGCTTGACCTCGCCGTCCTGCAGCGCGCGCAACAGCTTCGGCTGGAGCTCGAGCGGCAGCTCGCCGATCTCGTCGAGGAACAGCGTGCCACCGTCGGCGGCGAGGAACAGCCCGCGCTTCGCCGTGTCGGCGCCGGTGAACGCACCGCGCACGTGACCGAACAGCTCGCTGTCGAGCAGCGTGCCGACGAGCGCGCCGCAGTTGACCGGCATGAACGCGCGGCTCGCGCGGCGGCCGGCGAAGTGGAGCGCGCGCGCGACGAGCTCCTTGCCGGTGCCGCTCTCGCCGGTGATCAGGACGGTCGCGTCGGACTGCGCGACCTTGTCGATCGTCGCGCGCAGCTGCTGCATCGGCGGCGACTCGCCGATCATCGAGCCGTACGCGAGGCGCTTCGTGAGCTCGCCGTGCGCGCGGCGCAGCTCGTCCTCGTCGAGCGCGCGGCGAACCACGAGCCGCAGCTCGTCGGGCGAGAACGGCTTGCCGATGTAGTCGCGCGCGCCGAGCTTCATGCCGCGCACCGCGGTGTCGATCGACGGATACGCGGTGATCAGCAGGACGGCCGGCGGCTGCTCGCCGACGAGCAGGCGCGGCAGGATCGAGACGCCGTCCTGATCCGGCAGGTTGATGTCGCACAGGATCAGATCGAAGCGCTTGCGCGTGGTCGCCGCGAGTGCGCCCGCCGCGGAGTCCACGGCCTCGACCTCGTGACCGGCGCGGCCGAGCACGTCGCTACACAGCGACCGGATGCCGCGTTCGTCGTCGACGACGAGGATGCTGCTCACGTCGCCTGGGTATCACGCCGGGCGCAGGCTCGCCAGCGTCACGTCGCGGTGCCGATCGAGACGTTCGGGATGACGACGCGGAACTCGGCGCCGCGGCCGTTCGGCCCCTCGGCGACCTCGATCGAACCGCCGGCGGTCGCGATCAGGTGCTTGCACACCGCGAGGCCGAGGCCGGTGCCGACGCCGGCCGCCTTCGTCGTGAAGAACGGGTCGAACACGCGGCCGCGATCCTTGGCCGGCACGCCGGGGCCCTCGTCGGTGACGGTGATCAGCGTCGCGACGCCGCCCGGGGCAGGGCGCGCGGCGATCGTGATCGTGCCGCCTTCGATCTTCGCCTCGGTCATCGCCTGCGACGCATTCTGGACGAGGTTGACGAGCACCTGCTGCAGCGCGTGCGCCTCGATCTGCACCGGCTGCGTCGACTGGATGTCGGTCGCGAGCTGCGCGCGTGCCTTCTTCAGCTGCGGCCCGAGCAGCGCGCCGACGTGGCGGACGACCGCTGCGGGCTGGCAGCTGAATTCGTGCGCGGCGACGCCGGCGATCGGCGTCGGCACGCGGCGCTCGCTCTGGCGCGGCGTGCGCGCGTACTCGAGCAGGCTGCCGACGATCGTCTTCATGCGCTCGGCCTCGCTCGCGATCATCTCGAGCGCGCTGCGATCGGGATGGCCCTCGGGCTTGTCCTCGAGCAGCAGCTTCGCGTAGCCGAGCACGGTCGTCAGCGGGTTGTTGATCTCGTGCGCGACCTGCGCCGACATCACGCCGACCGACGCGAGGCGATCGCCGCGCGCGAGCGCCGATTGCAGCTCGGCGCGCTCGGCGATCCGGCGCGCCATCTCGTCGATGCGTTGCCCGAGCACGCCGATCTCGCCGGGACCTTGTACCGGTGGGCCGGCGTCGGGGTTGCCGGCGGCGATCGCGTCGGCGCGATGGGCGAGCGCCGCGAGCGGGCGGGTGAGCCGCGTCGCGAAGAACACGCCGAGCGCGAGCGCGATCGCGAGGGCGGCGCCGCCGATGATCAGCGTGTCGCGCGTCGTACGGCGGGCGAGCGCGTACGCCTCGCGCTCCGGTTGCTGGTGCAGGATCGCCCAGCGGACGCCACGCAGCGACTGGTAGCTCGACAGGTTGCGGTACGCGCTGACCCAGCCGTTCGCGGTCAGCGTGCCCTCGACGGTCGACGCGAGCGCGCGATCGACCGCGGGATCCTTGCCGGCGAGCGAGGTCGGCGGCTGTGCCCACGCCTCGCCCGGTACCTTCGGCGAGACGTCGTCGCTCGCCGCGACCGGTACGCCGGTGCCGTCGACGACGACGACGCGCGCACCGCTGCCGAGCCGCGCCGCCGCGATCACGTCGCGGACGAACTCGAGATCGAGGCTGGCGACGAAGACGCCCATCAGCTCGCCGGTGCGGCCGCGCGCCTGGACGACGAGGTGGACGACGGTCTTGCCGCCGACGTGCTGGGCGTCGCCGATGTAGCCGCCGAAGCTGTGCGAGCCGATGTCGACGCCGCTCGGCACCGGATCGCCATGCACGAGCTTGCCCTCGGCGTCGAGGATCGAGAGCGCGGACACGATCGGCACGTCGCGGCGCAGCCGCTTGATCAGCAGCTGGGTCTTGCGGACGTCGTCGGCGTCGTCGGCCCACGTCGCGGCCGCGAGCTCGACCGTGCGCCGCGCGTCCTGCAGCGTGCCGTCGAGCGCGGCGCCGAGCGCGCGGATGTGGGCGAGCGCGCCGCGGTGGACCTCGCGCTCGACGTCGTCACGCGCGCGCACGATCGCGAGCACGCCGACGATCACGGTCGGCACGATCGCCGCGAGCGTCAGCACGAGCAGCACGCGCCAGCGCAGCGAGCTGCCGGCCTCGGGCTTCGCGGTCGGCGTCGCCGTCACTGCGCACCTCCGGCGAGCCGGTGCCACGCGCGGCGCACGCCCGCGATCGCTTCGTCGGGCGTCGCGTCGTGCGCGATCACCGCGGCGAGCGCGGGGTTGAGATCGTCGAACAACAGCGGCGTGCGCGGATCGCGCGGCAGCGGCTCGGCGACCTTGAGCGCGTCGTACAGCGCACGCGCGAGCGGGGTCGTCGTCGCGGCGAGCGCGGACGTCCGCGTCGGCACGGTGCCGAACGCGTCGGCGAACCGCGCCTCGACCGCCGGATCGACGAGCTCGGCCGCGAGCTTCCAGCCATCGGCCGGCCGGCGCGCGCACTTCGGGACGACGAGCAGCTGGCCACCGCGCGGCGCGCGCGCGAGCGGCGACACCGCGATCCGATCGCGATCGCGGACCGCGCCGAGCTGCCACGGGCCGGTGACCCAGTACGCCAGCTCGCCGGCATTCCACCGCCGCAGCTCGTCGACCGCCTCGGTGCCCGCCGGTGGTGGCGGCGCGGCGACGTCGCCGAACAGCGCCGCGAACCGCGCGACCGCGCGCTCGGCGCCATCGCCATCGATCCCCTGGCGTGCCTCGAGCTCGCCGCCCTCGGCGCGCAGCCACGGCACGAGCCAGTAGCCGTCGACGCGCACGCCGAGCGGATAGCCCTGCGGCTGCGCGCGATGCGTCCGCGCGGCGGTCACGAGATCGTCGATGCTCGGCGACGACGGCGCGGGTAGCCGGCGGTCGCGGACGACGACGAGCCCGTCGACGCTCTGCGGAGCCGCCCACCACCGCGGCGTCGTCTCGCCGGCGAACGGCTCGATCACGACGAGCGCGGCGGCCTCGGGCGTCCAGTCGAGCGCGGCGAGCGGCTGCGGCGCCGGCAACAGCTCGGTCATGAGGCCCGGCAGCCACGTCGCATCGATGCGGATCAGATCGGGACAGCTCGTGCCGGTGCGCAGGATCTCGCCGATCACCTGCTGGCCGCGCGCGAACGGTACGAGCGACGACTCGACCGCGATCCCGCGCTCGGCCATCGTCGCGTTGAACAGCTCGGTCTCCTCGCGGCCGAACGTGTGCAGGAACTTGATCGGCGTCGGCGCCGCCGCGTCGCGATGCTCGCAGGCGCCGAGGCTCGCCAGCACGAGCGCGACACCGGCGAGCGCTCGATTCGACACGGCGGCACTGTACCCCAGCTACCGCGGGCGCCTGGCAGCTCGCTGGCGTACTTGATATCAACGTAGGGGTGCGAAGCATGACCGGCTATGGCCGCGGGGTCGCGGTGCACGGCGCGATCCGGGCGACCGTCGACGTGCGCGCGGTCAACCATCGGTTCCTCGATCTCAAGCTGCGCGGCGCACCGGTCGCGCCCGCGATCGAGGAGGCGATCGCGACGCGCGTGCGCTCCGCGATCGAGCGCGGCGCGGTCACGGTCGCGGTGCACCTCGCGCGCGAAGGCACCGCGTCGCCGATCCGCATCGATCAGGACGCCGCCCGGCGCGCGTACGACATGCTCGCCGAGACCGCGCTCGCGCTCGGGCTCACCGGTCCGGACCTCGCGCTCGTGCTCGCGCAGCCCGGCGTGGTGGTCGCGGGCGACGATCGCGTCGCCGACGATCCGCCGGTGGTCGCCGCGCTCGACGCCGCGCTCGCGCAGCTCGATCAGATGCGCGCGAACGAGGGTACGGCGCTCGCGACCGAGCTCGGCGCGCTGCTCGACGAGCTGACCGCCGCGCGCGTCCAGATCGCGGCGCACGCGGCCGCCGTGCCGCAGCAGCTCGCGAAGCGGCTCGACGAGCGCGTGCGCCGGCTCGTCGACGATCCGTCGGTCGTCGACCCGGCGCGGCTCGCGCAGGAGATCGCGATGCTCGCCGATCGCGCCGACGTCACCGAGGAGCTCGTGCGCCTCGCGTCCCACCTCGACCAGGTGCGCGCGCTGCTCGCGGCGACCGGACCGACCGGCCGCCGGCTCGATTTTCTCGTCCAGGAGATCGGGCGCGAGCTCAACACGATCGGCAGCAAATCTGCGCTCGCCGAGATCAGCACGATCGTGGTCGCCGCGAAGGCCGTGCTCGAGAAGATCCGCGAGCAGGTCCAGAACGTCGAGTAGCCCTGACGATCAGAGTCTCGTGTCATAGTGCGCAGGTGTCTGATCGTGGCGTTCTGGTCATCGTGTCGTCGCCGTCCGGCGCCGGCAAGACCACGCTGACTCGCCGGCTGCTGGCGGAGTTCGGCCCGCACCTCGAGTTCTCGGTCTCGTACACCACGCGCCCGATCCGGCCCGGCGAGGTCGACGGCCGCGACTATCACTTCGTCACGCCCGAGGCGTTCCAGGCGATGGTCGAGCGTGGCGAGTTCGCCGAGTACGCGTTCGTCCATCAGAATCGCTACGGCACCGCGCAGGCGCCGGTCGAGGCCGCGCTCGCGCAGGGCCGGGACGTGATCTTCGACGTCGACTGGCAGGGCGGCGCGGCCCTGTCGGCGCGATGGCCCGAAGATTCGCTGAAGATCTTCATCCTGCCCCCGAACCTCGAGACGCTCGAGGCCCGGCTGCGCACCCGTGCGACCGACCTGCCCGATGTCGTGCAACGCAGGCTCAGCAAGGCGAAGGAAGAGCTCGAGCACTTCACGGAATACGGGCACTTGATCGTCAACGACAACCTCGATCGGGCCTACGCGGTGTTGCGCGCCATCTACCTGACCCGACGCTACGGGCCGGCCGACCGTCCGGATGTTCCGTATCCCCTCGGCGAGCTGGCCCGGCTCGTCGCCGCGAACCAGGGGTCCGGAGCCGACGGCCACGCGCGCCGCCTGGTCGGTCGCATCTGACCCGGCGATCCACGCCGCCTCGGCGCTCGTCGACGATGCAGATCACAGCCGCGGCAGGCCCGGGTCAGGACTGAGGCCGCCGCGCCTCGAAAGTGTCGCATTGACGCGGCGATCGGCTTGCGCCACGCTGAATCCATGAGGGCCTTCCACGTCTTGTTCCTGGTCCTCGCGGTGTCGGGGTGCTCCCGGACATTCCGCGGTGAAGCCGTCCAACCGAACCCGATGGGATCGCCGACGGAGACGCTGCGGCAATCCGAGAAGATCACGATCGTGACCGGTGACATGGAGCTCGATGCTCCCGCGCCGCCGGAGCCGACGCAGCGCGCGACGCCGGTCCGCAACAACAAGTATCCGCTCTACAACCAGGCGAGCTTCACGATCGTGTCGCGCGATCGCCTGCGGTTTCACGTCCAGATCGATCACAAGTGGCAGGAGTGGGCGGACCTCAAGACGTGGGACGTCGAGCTGATCGACGACAAGGGCCATCGCTGGCGGCCCGAGTCCGTCGAGCACGCGCACACGAAGATGATGACGACGATGTGGGATCGCGAGCAGCAGACCGCGCGCCGCAACCGGTTCGGCGACATCGTCGCGCTCAACGATGACGGCTGGAAGAACCGCACGACGCTCGGCTCGCTCTCGGTGTTCCGCGGCAAGGCCGACTTCGTCTTCTATCAGCGCGACCTGTTCCACGCGAACGTCAAGTCGCTGCGGTTGATCGTGAAGCGCCCGGGCGAGTCGTTCCAGTTCACGTGGAGCTTCCAGGACAACCTGACGCCCGAAGAAGCGACCGAGGAGTAATCTGACGCCGGCTGGGGCGGACTGCCTCGCCAGCCGGCCAGGTCACACGGCCAGGTCCTCGCCCGAGCGGTTCGCCGGGGCCGAGCCGGGCTCGTTCGTGTGCGCGTGGTACCCTGACCCTCGGGTCACTCGCGCAAGATGCACCAGCTCGAACAGATCCTGTCCGAAGTCGCCGGCTATTACCCTTCCGCGGATCTCCCGCTCGTCCGCCGCGCCTATCAGTTCGCCGCCGCCGCGCACGACGGCCAGACGCGGAAGTCCGGCGATCCGTACGTCACGCATCCGCTCGCGGTCGCGCAGATCATCGCCGAGCTCAAGCTCGACGTCGCCTCGGTGTGCGCCGGCTTGCTGCACGACTGCGTCGAGGACACGACGGCGACCGTCGATCAGCTCGGCGAGATCTTCGGCAAGGAGATCGCGTTCCTCGTCGACGGCGTCACGAAGCTCGGCAAGCTGCCGTACTCGACCCGCGAGGAGCAGCAGGCCGAGAACTTCCGCAAGATGCTGCTCGCGATGGCGCGCGATATCCGCGTCATCCTCGTCAAGCTGTGCGACCGGCTCGACAACATGCGATCGCTCAATCACCTGCCGTTCGAGAAGCAGGAGCGGATCGCGGCCGAGACGATGCAGATCTACGCGCCGCTCGCGAACCGGCTCGGTATCCAGTGGGTCAAGGTCGAGCTCGAGGACCTCGCGTTCAAGTATCTCTATCCCGGCGAGTACGAGCAGCTCGCCGCCGACGTCGCGAAGACGCGCGCCGAGCGTCTCGAGTACATCCACCACGTCGAGAAGCTGATCCACAAGGAGATGACCGATAACGGCGTGCCTTGCGAGGTGATGGGCCGCGCCAAGCACCTGTACTCGATCTACCAGAAGATGAAACGGACCCAGCGTCCGTTCGAGGAGATCCACGACGCGATCGGCTTTCGCGTCATCACCGACACGCAGATGCACTGCTACCAGGCGCTCGGCGTCGCGCACCAGACGTGGACGCCGATCCCCGGCCGGTTCAAGGACTACATCGCGCTGCCGAAGCCGAACCTCTACCAGTCGCTGCACACCGCGGTGATCGGGCCGCGCGGCGAGCGCATCGAGATCCAGATCCGCACGCGCGAGATGAACCTCGTCGCAGAGCACGGCATCGCGGCGCACTGGAAGTACAAGGAAGGCAAGCCGGTCACGCCCGAGGACGACAAGAAGTTCGCGTGGCTGCGCCAGCTGATGGAGAGCCAGAAGGAGCTGCGCGATCCGACCGAGTTCCTCGAGAGCGTCAAGATCGACCTGTTCGGCGACGAGGTCTACGTGTTCACGCCCGGCGGCGACGTGAAGGCGCTGCCGAAGGGATCCTGTCCGATCGACTTCGCGTACGCGGTGCACTCGTCGATCGGCGACCACTGCTCCGGCGCGCGCGTCAACGGGATGATCGTCCCGCTGCGCTACCAGCTGCGCAACGGCGACACGATCGAGATCATCACGAGCCCGAACCAGAAGCCGAACAAGGACTGGCTCAAGCTCGTCAAGACCGCGCGCGCGCGCACGAAGATCCGCTACCTGCTGCGCCAGGAGCAGCGCGAGAAGGCGGTCCTGCTCGGCACCGATCTCGTCGACAAGGCGCTGCGCAAGCACGGCACGACGCTGCAGCGTGCCGAGAAGCAGCTGCAGCACGCCGCGCGCGATCTCAAGTGCGTCTCGGTCGACGAGCTGATCATCCAGGTCGGCTACGGCAAGATCACCGCGCAGCAGGTGCTCGAGCGCGCGCTCCCCGAGCTCGAGAAGAAGGACAAGGAGCCGGACAAGAAGGCCGAGAGCATGCTGAAGACGCTGCTGCGCAAGGTGACGCGGCGGACGTCGTCGAGCGGCATCAAGGTCGCCGGCGAGGAGGACATCCTCGTCCGGTTCGCGAAGTGCTGCAGCCCGCTACCCGGCGATCCGATCGTCGGCTTCATCACGCGTGGCCGCGGCGTCACCGTGCACCGCCGCGATTGCGACAAGGGGCTCGATCTCGATCCCGAGCGCCGGATCGACGTCGAGTGGGACGGCCACGGCAAGACGCAGCACGAGGTCGCGATCCAGGTGCTGTGCGCCGACAAGCCGGGCCTGCTCGCGCACATCTCGCAGTCGTTCACCGATCAGGGCGTCAACATCTCGCAGGCGCACTGCCGCGCGACCGAGGACGGCCGCGCCGTCAACACGTTCCACGCGTCGGTGCGCGATCTCGATCAGCTCAAGCAGGTGATCCGCTCGCTGTCGCGGATCAAGGGCGTGTACTCGGTGGATCGCGTCGCAGCCGAGCTCGCCTGAATCAGCGGCGCGGCGCGGGCTGACCGGGCTCGCCGAGCGCGGCGAACAGCTCCGTGTTCGCCTGCGTCGACTTCTTCGCGAGCTTGTTCTTGCGGCGGCGGCCGGCCTTCTCGTGCTTGTTCTTGCGCTTGACGCGGGTGGCGGCGGTGCGGGAGGCCATGAGGTTCCTCGATCTGGAAGGCGCCGGCGAACCGGCAGGGTAAGGACCCGGTGTTCTAGTGGCAGGGTGCGGGGGCTGTCAACCACGCCGGGCGTCGACGGCCAGGGCACCGCGAGGCAGCCTCGGTGTACTCGACGACGCTCGGGGGCCACGCTAGATTGCTTTCCCCTGCGGATGTCCATACGATCCGCATACCTAGAGGGAATGAGGCGATGAAGCTTTGCCCGAAGTGCCAGAAGCAATACAGCGACGACGCGAACTTCTGTCCGGTCGACGCTGCCCGGCTCCAGCCGCTTCAGGCACAGCCTGGCGAGACCGACTCGCTGTCGGCCCGATTTCAGCTCGGTGAAAAGCTGGGAGGCGGACGCACCGGTGCGGTGCATCGCGCGACCGACAAGCAGACCGGCGCCGCCGTCGCGGTCAAGCTGATCTCGCCGAGCGTCGTCAGCCTGCCCGGCGTCGCGCAGCGGATCGAGCGCGAGCTGCGTCAGCTCGAGCGCGTGCAGAGCGCGGGCGTCGCGAAGGTGCTCGCGTCGGGCAAGCGCGGTGACGAGTGGTGGGTCGCGACCGAGCTGCTCGACGGCGCGCAGACGCTCGCCGATGCGATCACCGCGCGCGGACCGATCGCGCTCGACTTCGCCGCGCACCTCGTCGAGGTGATCGGCGAGGCGCTGATCGAGGCCGCGCAGGTCGGCGTCGTGCACCGCGATCTCGCGCCGAAGAACGTGCTGTTCGCCGGCCAGGACATCAAGCTGATCAACTTCTCGCTGCCGGTCCCCGCGACCGAGCGCGTGCCGGGCGTGCCGGAGTTCGTCGCGCCCGAGCAGGTCGAGGGCAAGCCCGTCGATCAGCGCTCGAACCTCTACAGCCTCGGCACGCTGTACTACTACGTGCTGACCGGCCAGACGCCGCACGCCGGCTCGCCCGAGGAAGTACATCGGTTGCACGTGAGCGGCACGATCCGCACGCCGTCGTCGCTCGCGCCGGTGCCCGGCCCGGTCGAGGCCGTGATCATGCGCGCGCTCGATCGCAGCCCGACGAAGCGGTTCTTGACCGTGCGGCAGTTCGTCGACGAGGTCGGTCGCGTCGCGCGCGGCGAGACCGATCCGCGGACCACGCAGCCGATGGGCAAGGCGGGCGGACGCCCGAAGGCCGAGCTCGTGCAGACGCTGCTCGGCGTGCGCGGCGGCGCTGGGATGGCGCCGTTGCCGAGCCCGGCCGCGATGGCGCCGAGCGCACCGATCGCCGCGTCGCCTGCGAACATGGCGAGCACCGTCGCCGGCGTGCCGTCGGCGGCGGCAGGGATTCCGGCGCTGCAGCATGCGCCCGCGCCGCACGTGCCGGCGTCGACGGAGACGCCCGCGCATCTCAAGGCGCCGCCGATGGCGGCACCCGTCGCGGTCGCGGTCGCGACAGCGCCGCCACCGGCGGCACCGGTCGCGCCGGCGACGGCACCGATGGCGCCGCCGGATCGCTCGCCGTGGGCACCGCCCGCGAGCGCGGCAGCGCCGGGTCCGATGGCCGGTGCACAGGCTGCGGTCGCGGCCGCCGCGCCCGAGCTCGGCAAGCTCGCGGCGTCCCCGGCACCGACGCTATCTCCCGCGGTCGCGCAGTCTGCCGTGCAGAACCCGGAGCCGCCGAAGGTGTCGGCACCGGTCGTCGCGGCGCCGGTCGTCGCGGCGACGTCGGGCAAGAAGCCGAAGGCGGGCGAGGCGGACAGCAAGGGCAAGTTCCGCGAGACGATGTGGTTCAAGAAGGGCGAGCTCGACGCGCAGGCGGCGCAGGCCGCGGCCGAGGAGCGCGCGAAGACCGGCAAGGAGCTCGCCGGCACGGACAAGGCGGACTCGCTGCCGATCGACGAGCGCTACAAGGACGACGGCTCGATCACGCGCAGCGACAAGGAGAAGTACAGCCTGCGCACCGGCGCGACGCAGATGATGTCCGCGGTGCGCGAGGGCCGCGAGACCGGCAGCAACAAGGTCTCCGAGGATGCGCTGATCGGCGAGATGAAGAGCGGCCGCAGCTGGGTGCTGATCGCGATCATCATCGCGATCGTCGTCGGCGCCGCGATCGTGTTCTTCGCGACGCGCTGATCAGACGACCGGGATCCGGACCGTCTGCGCCTGCGCGCTGCGGCGGTACCGCGCGATCGAGTCGCGGAGCGCGTCCTCGACGAACGGTGGCGGCAGCACGATGTCGATCGCGAGCGAGGTGCGCAGCACCGGCGCGACCTTGCCGAGCGCGATGATCGAGCCGCACCAGCCCTGCTCGCGCACGAGGTGGAGGCGAAGCAGCTCCGGCGCCGAGACGGCGTCGATGTCGATCACGAGCACGCTCGGCCGCGGCGTCGGATCCTCGGTGAGCGCAGAGACGACATGTTCGACGCTGCGGCCGATCTGCAGCATCACGCGGTCGCGGGCGAGCTCGGACTCGATCCAGCGGGTCCGCTCGTCGAGCGGCGAGTACACGATCGCGCGGACGCAATCATTGCGCGCTGCTCCTTCGGGACGGGTTCCTCGCGGCGACACCCGGACGTGGGGTGGCTTCGCTTTGACCATCATGCTCGGAGCTATCGACCGCTCGCGGCAAACATGGATGTAGGGAACGCGCCGCGCTACGTCGCCACGCGGCGGACGTGCGACCGCATCGGCTCGGCGGTCTCGCTCGTGCCGCCGATCAGATCGATCTCGCCCTTCGCGCACATCGCCGCGGCCTCGACCACGAGATCGGGATGCGCGCCCGCGACGCCGATCACGGTGACCTCACGCGCTGCGAGCTCGCCCGGCAGCGCGTCGATCGGCGCGAGCACCGTCAGCGTCGCGCGCGGGCCTGCAAGACGCGCCGCGAGCGTCGCCGCCGGCGACGTCGTCGCGACGATCCGCCACGGCCGGGCGCCGGTTCCGTGGCTCGCGATCGCGCCGGCGATCGCGGCGTACGTCTCGTCCACGCTCGCCGCCCGCGCGACGGTCGCGCCGCGCTGCTCGAGCCACGCAGTCCACGCGTCGGCGCCCGCGCCCGGCTCGACGACGACGACTGGCGTGATGCTCTTCGCGCGCAGGATCTCGACGACGAAGCGGGTCACCGGCGACGCGCCGACGACGACGACCGGCTCGCGCGGGCCGAGCCCGGTGCGCGCGTACAGCGTATATGCGAGCGCGACATCGCCCGCGACCGCCGCGCCGGCCGGGACTGGCAGCGCGAGTCCGTCGCCGAGCGGCGTGACCCAGCGAGCCGCCGCGACGACGGTGCCGGCGATCGTGTCGCGGCGCTTCGCGCGCGGGCACACCGCGGCGCCCCCGCGACGGCACACCTCGCACTCGCCGCATGGCTCGATCGGCCCGACGAGCACGACGCGATCCTGCAGTCCGGCCGCGCGCGGTCCATGCTCGATCACGCGGCCGATCGCCGCGCGATCCTGGACCGCGTCGACCGCGAT
This sequence comes from Kofleriaceae bacterium, assembly GCA_035715365.1. Classification (GTDB taxonomy): domain Bacteria; phylum Myxococcota_A; class Polyangia; order Haliangiales; family Haliangiaceae; genus JABFXX01. Next base: position 92,791 of record DASTLB010000070.1, read on the forward strand.
CGCGACCTCGTCTTCGCCGAGCGAGCTCACCAGCCGCGGTTACGGCCGCCGTTCGTGCGCGACGTGAACTCGTCGGGCTGCGTCGCGCCGCCGCCGAACGAGTCGCGGCCGCCGGCCGGCGATGGCGCCACGCCGATCGCGGTCGATTCGGCGTCGTGATCGGCGTGCTCGCCGTACTCGGATCCGAACGCATCGCCCTCGGCCTCGTACTGCGCCACGTCGTCGTGCGCCTCCTCGAGCAACGCCGATTCGTCGACGTCCATCGGATCGTCTTGCGTCTCGGCGGCGTAGCCCTTCGGAGGCGCCATCGGCGGCGACGTGCGCGGCACCGACGGCGTGGTCTCGCCCGCGGCGATGCGCGCGGCGACCGACGGCGGCAGCGAGCCGACGGGCAGTCCCTGCTTCGTGCGCCAGTTCGCGAGTGCGAGCACCAGATCGTCGTACGGGATCATGCTTCGACGGTATCACGAGCCGTCGGCTCGTAAGTGGTGGCGCCGCAGGAGACCGGGTAGGGTGGCGTGGCATGTCGTCGACGATCCGGCTCCATCGCTCGGACGTGATTCCGCGCGAGGGCTTCGTTCATGGTTTTCCCGAGCGCACCGGCGGTGTCTCGACCGGCCCGCGCAGCTCGCTCAACCTCGGCGCGCGCTGGGGCGACGATCGCGCGAACGTCGACGAGAACCGCCGCTTGCTCGCGGCACACGCCGGCTACGATCCGAAGCAGCTCGTCGCGACCCGTCACGTCCACGGCACGAACGTGTGGCGCGTCGGCGAGCCGCTGCCCCCGGACGCCGAGTTCGACGGCCTCGTCTGTCACGAGGTCGGTCCGGTGCTCGGCGCGTTCGCGGCGGACTGCGTGCCGATGCTGTTCGCCGATCCGGTCGCCCGCGTTTGCGGCGCCGCCCATGCCGGCTGGCGCGGCGCGGTCGCCGGCGTCGCGACGAACGTCGTGCGCCGGATGGCCGAGCTCGGCAGCCGGCCCGAGGATCTGCGGATCGCGCTCGGCCCGTCGATCGGACCGTGCTGCTTCGAGGTCGGCCCCGAGGTCGTGGCCGAGTTTCGCGCGACCTACGGCGAGGTGCCCGGCATGATCGTCGCCGGTCCGCGCAAGGATCACGTCGACCTGCGCGTCGCGTTGCGGACCGAGCTCGAGCGGCTCGGCGTGCCGCGCGCCCAGATCGACGACCGCCCTCCGTGCACGCGCTGCGAAGCTGATCGGTTCTTCAGCTATCGCCGCGACGGCCGGGAGGGCGGGGTTCACATGGGCTTCATCGGCCTGATTTGAATTCCGAATTCAGTTACACGCGCCGACGCTGAACTGATCGTAGAACGCGCCGCTCGGATCCTGGACCGACGTCGAGCTCACGCACTGGCCCGCGGTCGCCGAGAAGCCGTACTGCGCCGGGTTCGTGGCGATCGCGAACGTGCCCGAGAGCACCTCGATCTGATCGCTCGCGTCGCTCGAGCGCAGCGAGCCGTCGAGCAGGATCTGCGTGACGTCGTAGACCGGCGGCTCGTCCTGCAGCACCGCGTGGTCGAGCGCGACGTGGAGGTCGAGCTTCGGCGCGACCGCGATCGTCTCGCTGCCGGTCGCCGGGTCGCCGGTGATCGTCGCGCCGAACGCGCGGCCGGCATCGGGGTTGAGGTCGATCGCGACCGCGCGCTGGCCGTCGATCGACATCGTGGTCGTGCGGTCGCCGAGGCCGAGGTTCGTCAGCTGCAGCGGCTGGCCGACGCTGTACATCGCGACCGCGCTGATGCCGGGCAGGTCGAGGTCGTAGTCGCGCTCGCCGGGCACGTGCGCGGTCGTCGCGCCGATGCCGACGACGGCGCTCGCCGCCTTCGCGTTGCCGTCGAGCTCGAGCGCGAACACGTTCGCCTTCGCCGACGTGAACCGGAACGCGTCGGGGCCGTCCAGCGCGACGCCGGTGTCCGCGAACGCGACCGCGATCGCGCGGTCGATCGTCGACGAGATCTTCGCGTGCGCGGCACCGAGCACCTCGATCTTGCTGGTGACCTGGCCGGCGAGCGACGCGTTCGGCGCGGTCTCGCCGAACACCGGCGCGAGCGCCGCGATCGCGTCATTCGCGTCGTCGAGATCGATGGTGACAGCGAGCGAGGTGTGCGTCAGCGTGAACACGAGCGGCTCGTCGTGGTTCGCGTCGAGCTGGATCGCGAGCGCGAGCGCGTCGCCATCTTCGGCCACGCGCACGCGGAGCTCCGCCTTGACGACGTTGTCCGCGCACTCCTGATCGAGCGTCTCGGTGATCGTGCCGTCGTCGGCGACCGTCTCCGTCATGCAGACGAGCTCGGGCGGGACGTTGTAGATGCCATCGCCGACGTAGTTCGCGTCGGTGAACAGCTCTTCGTTGAGCTTGCGGATCAGGGCGTCGGTTGCCGACTCGCCGTCGGCGGCGATCGTCGTCGTGGTCGCGGCCGTGCGCACATCGGTCCGCGGTGCGACGAGCCGCGCGAGCTTGGTGCGGAGCCGCGCGGTCGTCGTGGTCGTGTCGGACGTCGACACGAAGCGGCCGAGCAGCGAGAACGCGCCATTGCCGGGCAGCGACTCGGAGCTGCTCTGCATGGCCGTCTCGGTCTCGTGCAGCACGTTGCCGAGATCGTCGGTGATGCGCGCGCGGACCTCGGAGGGCGCCGGCGGGTCGTCGTTGCAGGCGGCAAGGCCGACCAGGAGGAGCGAGCAGGGAACAAGCGAGGAGGCAGAAAGCAATCGCATGATCGCTCGACACTCCAACCCGCGTGCCGCGCCACCTGCGATTCACCCGCGACCGGCAATTGCCGGCTTGTGCCGAGACAGATCTGTCATGCCGTGCGGTAACCCCGCGAACATTCACGATCGGCGGCGACCGTGATCGCGCTGCCCCTGTGAACGCGCGGCCACGCGGCGCGACACCTCGTGTCCCGGACGCGTCCGGAACCGTCAGCAAGCGTGGAAACCGGCGACGTGACCGTCAGTCCACAGTCACGCCGTACTGCGGGAGGATGTCCCCGGTCAGCGCCTGCACGACGGTCTCGGCCTTGTGCCAGTCGATCATCGCCTGCGCCTTGCGCAGCTCGGACTGCCGGAGCTCCTCCTGGCGGTTCAGGATGTCGAAGTTCGTCGCCTTGCCCAGGTTGAACCGATCGGTCTCGATCTTGATGTTCTCGTTCGCGAGATCGATCGCGCGCTGGCTGAGCGCGACCCGGCGGCGCGCGAGCTCGAGCTGGGCGACCGCGCGCGACATCGTCTGCGCGAGCTGCGCGCGTAGATCGAACGCGGTCACGTCGAGCTTGCGCCGGTTCTCGCGCTGCTCGCGGGCGAGCCCGCGCACGTTCTCCTGACCGAACGAGTGCGAGAGCGTCAGCTGGCCGCCGATCGTGTACGTGTCGAGCCCGGCGAGGTTCTTCCACGCGGTGCCGAAGTTGCCGTCCTGGCCGGTCGGGCCGGCGGTCAGCGCGGCGTCGAGCTGCGGCAGCAGGCCGTTCTCGGTGACCTCGATCTCGATCTTCGCGGCGGCGTCCTGCTTCGCGAGCTGCGCGAGCTCCGGGCTCGCCGCGAACGCGCGCTCGGTCAGGCCGCCGAGGTCGACGCCGGTGTCGCGGATCTCGAGGTCCGGCTCGACGCGCAGCCCGAGCTCGCCCTTGCCGATCGGCATGCCGACGGCGCGGCGCAGCGCGATCGATCGGTCGAGCACGCCGAGCTCGCCGTTCAGCACCTCTTCCTCGCGGGTCGCGATGATCTGCTGGACCGCGGGGATCTCGCTGCGCGGGACCTTGCCGCCGTCGGTGCCGATCTGGGTGATCCGCAGCCGCTCCTTCGCGAGGTCGAGGCTCGCGCGCGTGATCGCGACCTGGCGCTCGGCGAGCACGAGGTCCCAGTACGCGGACACGACCGCCTGCACCGCCTGGATCGCGGCGAGGCGCTTGCCGAGCACCGCGGCATCGCGCGACAGCTCGGCGCGGCGCTCGTTCGCCTCGTAGAGGAAGCGGCCACGCCCGCGCAGCAGCGGCTGCGAGAACGACGCGAACACCTCGTGGTTCCAGTTCTCGCCGCCGAAGTTCGCGTCGATCAGCGGGTCGACGAACGACGTGCGCTGGTAGTTGCTGCCGGTGTGCAGCGTCAGCGTGCCGCCGGTCGGCAGCACGCGGAACACGTCGACCGAGCTGCTCGCGGACAGGCTCTGATCGATCCGCGTGCCCTGGAAGAACCCGCCGACGTCGTCCTGGGCTCGCACGACCGCGCGCAGCTGCCAGTCATCGCGCGCCCACGTCTGCTGGATCCGGGCCTCGGCGATCGCGATGTCGATCCGCGCGTTCGCGAGCGCCGGCGACTGCCGGACCGTGATCTGGAGCAGCGCGGGCAGGCTCGTGTTGCGCGCCGGGCCCGCCCACGCGGTCAGATCGTCGGATTGCACCGGCGCTCCACCCCCGGGATCCGGCGTCTGCTTCGTCATCCGACCGAGGATGTCGGCGTGAGCCTGCAGCGGACCGAGCAAGCAGACAGACGCCACCACGACACGCAAGCGAGGGCACCGCATCAACGGGCCGCATGATGGCACGCGCGATCTGGCTCCGCATCGTGCGACACATGCGACGACCGTCGAAAAGATCGTTCGATTCCGGGATCGCGATGTCCGGATCGGGGACGTCGGAGATCGATCGCGGGCGGCGGATTTTTTGCCCGCGTCACGTGCGACGAGCCCGTCGCGTCGCACCAAAACGCGAAGCCGGCGTCAAAAAATCATACGGCCGAGCGAGAACTGTGGAAACGCAACGTGTTAGCGTGGCGCGCAGCGATGGCGACGGTCCTGCGTACGTACTGCTTCCTCGACGCGCTGCAGCCCCAGCAAGCGACCTTTGTCGGCAAGACCGCGCGCGGCTTCCTGCCGGTGCCGTTCCAGGCGTCGCTGTGGGTCGAGATCGCGCCCGGCATCGCGATCAACCAGGTCACCGACCGCGCGCTCAAGGCGACGCGCGTCCAGCCCGCCGTGCAGGTCGTCGAGCGCGCCTACGGTCTGCTCGAGATCCATGACTTCGACAAGGGCGAGGTGATGTCGGCCGGCCGCGCGATCCTCGAGTACCTCGGCGTCGAAGAATCGCAGCGCCTGAAGCCGAAGGTCCTGACGAACCAGATCATCCGCGGGGTCGAGGCCTACCAGACGCAGATCATCAACCGCAGCTCGGCGGGCATGATGGTGCTGCCCGGCCAGTCGCTGTTCATCTTCGAGTGCGAGCCTGCCGGCTATGCCGTGCTCGCCGCGAACGAGGCCGAGAAGGCCGCGCAAGTGAACCTCGTGAACGTGACCCCGTACGGCGCGTTCGGCCGGCTTTACATGGCCGGTCCCGAGGCCGAGATCGATGCGGCGGCCGCGGCCGCGACGGCGGCGCTGGCGAGCGTGACCGGCAAGGAACCCGAGAAGTTCGTCGATAAGTAACAGGAGCTATTCGAATGGCTGACGCTCTGGGAATGATCGAAGTCAAAGGCTTTGTCGGTATGGTCGAAGCCGCCGACGCCATGGTGAAGGCTGCCAAGGTCGAGCTCGTCGGATACGAGAAGACCGGTGGCGGCTACGTCACGGCCGTGGTGCGTGGTGACGTCGCCGCCGTCAAGGCAGCGACCGAGGCCGGCCAGCGCGCAGCCGAGCGCGTCGGCGAGGTCGTGTCGGTCCACGTGATCCCGCGCCCGCACGCCAACGTCGACGCGGTGCTACCGCTCGGACGCGCGAGCGGTAACGGCGGCAACAAGTAGCCACGGCGCATGGTCCTCGGCAAGGTCATCGGCACGCTCGTCGCGAGTCGCAAGGAGCCGACGCTCGACGGGCTCAAGCTGCTCGTCGTCCGCGCGTGCGACGTCGACGGCAATCCGACCGGTGCGATCGCGGTCGCGGTCGATGCCGTCGGCGCCGGGCTCGGCGAGGTCGTGCTGTACGCGGCGGGCAGCTCGGCGCGCCAGACCCAGGTGACGCAGAACCGTCCGGTCGATGCCACGATCATGGCGATCGTCGACGAGATCGCGATCGGTGGCGAGCGCCGCTACGTGAAGGAGTAGCCGGTGGCTTACGGCAAGCCGTATGTGCCCAGAGGGCAGAAGCCGGCCACCGAGACCGGCAAGGCCGCTGGCTCGCCACCGAGCGCATCGTCGGGGACTCCGTCTCCGGCCAGCATCGCAGGCATCGACGAGAGCAAGATCGAGGAGATCGTCTCGCGCGTCGTCGACCGGCTCGGCGGGCACGTCAACGTCTCGAAGGCGCCACCGCACGGCAGCGTGCCGGCGGCCGAGGCGGCGGGGCCACGCAGCAAGCCGAACATCCCGCGTGGCACGAACGGCGTGTATCCCGACGGTGACTCTGCCGCGAAGGCGGCGCGCCGCGCGTTCGAGCAGAACGAGAAGACGAAGGTCGAGACCCGCATCAAGATGGTCGAGGCGATGCGCCGCGCGGTGCTCGCGAACAACGAGAAGCTGTCGCAGTACGCGGTCGAGGAGACCGGCCTGGGCCGCTACGAGGACAAGCTGGCGAAGAACCGGCTCGTCGCCGAGAAGACGCCCGGCCCCGAGATCCTGCGCACGGTCGCGTACACCGGCGATCACGGCCTGATGCTGACCGAGCGCGCGCCGTACGGCGTGATCCTCGCGATCACGCCGACGACGAACCCGACCGAGACGATCCTGTGCAACGCGATCGGCATGGTCGCGGCCGGCAACGCGGTCGTGTTCAACGTCCATCCGTCGGCGGCGCAGGTCTGCAACTGGTGCGTGCACCTGCTGAACGAGGCGATCCAGTCCGCGGGCGGACCGCGCGACGTGATCGTCTCGGTCGAGCGGCCGACGATCGAGACCGCGGGCGTGCTGATGAAGCATCCGCTCGTCCGGCTGATCGTCGTCACCGGCGGGCCGGCGGTCGTCAAGGCGGCGATGAACTCGGGCAAGAAGGCGATCGGCGCCGGGCCGGGCAATCCGCCGGCCGTCGTCGACGAGACCGCGAACCTCGAGAAGGCCGCGGACGCGATCGTGCGTGGCGCGTCGCTCGACAACAACATCGTGTGCATCGCCGAGAAGGAGATCATCGCGGTCGACTCGATCGCGAACGAGCTCGTGCGCCAGCTGCAGAAGAAGCCGGTGCTGCTGCTCAGCGATCGCCAGGTCAAGGATCTCGAGCGCGTCGTCCTCGAGGGCGATCACGTCAACAAGGAATGGATCGGCAAGGATGCCGGGCTGATCGCGAAGCAGATCGGGATCGGCGGCCACGGCCACGATCTGCGGCTGCTGCTCTGCGAGGTCGACGAGTCGCATCCGTTCGTCCAGCACGAGCTGCTGATGCCGGTGCTGCCGATGTTCCGCGTCCGCGACGCGGTCGAGGGCATCGCGGCCGCGCTGCGCGTCGAGCACGGCTTCCACCACACCGCGACGATGCACTCGCTCAACATCGACAACATGGCGTCGATGGCGCGGCTGTGTAACTGCAGCATCTTCGTCAAGAACGACGCGTCGTACGCCGGGCTCGGGCTCGGCGGAGAGGGCTACACGTCGTTCACGATCGCGAGTCCGACGGGCGAGGGCCTGACGACCGCCGTGCACTTCACGCGCGAGCGCCGCTGTACCCTCAAGGAAGCGTTCCGCTTCGTCTGATGATGCGAGGTCCCGCGCTCGGCATTCTCGAGATCGGGACGATCGCGCGCGGCGTGGTCGTTGCCGACGCGGCGCTCAAGCGTGCGCCCGCGGTGCTGCTGTCCTCGCGCGCGGTCTCGGGCGGCAAGCACCTCGTCATGCTCGAGGGCGGGGTCGCCGAGGTCGAGGAGGCGATGGCCGCCGGCAAGCTCGCGGCGGGCGCGATCCTGCTCGATCAGGTCGAGCTCGCGGCCGCCGACGATCAGGTGTGGCCGATGCTCGGGGCACCGGTCGCACCGCCGGACTGGTTCGGCGATGACGAAGCCGAGGCGGTCGCGATCATCGAGACGAAGACGGTGTGCGCTGCGATCGCGGCCGCGGATGCCGCATGCAAGGCGGCGCCGGTCACCGTCCGGGATGTCCGGCTCGCGGTCGACCTCGCCGGCAAGGCGTACTTCACGCTGACCGGGTCGCTCGATGCGATCGAGGCCGCCGCGGCCGCGGCGAACGTCGCGGCCGAGCGGCTCGTCGGGCTCGAGGTGATCGCGCAGCCGTCGCCGGATCTACGCGGCCGGCTGTTCCGGTAGGTAAGGCTCGTGTCAGGGCTGCACGGTCCGCAGCGCGCTCGGTCACGGCGTGCGTTCTCCTCGATGATGACCCGCTGGATGTTCGTGATCCTCGTGGCGTGTAGCTCGCGCTCCCGTGTCGCTGCCCCGGTCGCGAGCGATGCGCCGAAGGCAGCACCGGCGATCCCGGACGTGCCCGAGCCAGCGCCACCGCCGAACGACTGCGCGTTCGCGCGCAGCTCGTTCTGCGTGCGCGAGACCGGCCCGTCGTGCGCGCCGTCCCAGCCGCGACGCAACACCTTCACGCTGTACGAGCTCGATGCGCAGCTGTCGCCCGGCGAAACGCGCGCGCAGCGCAGCCGCGATCCGGACCTGTGCTGCTACGTCGAATTCACGACGACGATGTGCGACTGACGCCGCGGCGCAGCGTACGTCGCCACAGTCGAAGCTCCGCGCGCAGGTGCCACCGCGGGTGACGATACGGATGCGTCGTCACGCGCTCGCGGCGATGCGACGCCTGCGCGATCGCGTAGTCGACGAGCGGCGCCGCGAGCGCGAGCTTCCACGACCGCCGCACGAGCGACGCCGCGAGCAGGCCGAGCGCGCTCGTGGTCGCGACCGCGTGGGCGATCCGGACCTGTCGGCTCGCGTGCAGCTCCTGGTAGTGCTGCCAGAACTCCTCGAACGTCGTCGCGTCGTAGAGACTCACGTGACCTCCTCGAGCAGGTGATCGATCGTCGACAGCGCGTGCGCATTGCCGGCCGCGATCCGCGGGCGCGGCGCCGCGTGCGCGGTGAACGCGCGCAGGGCAGGGGCGGTGAGCGCACGCAGTGCCGTGCCGAGCCCGAGGCTCGCGAGGTACGCCGCGTTGAGCTCCTGCTCGCCCTGGTGGCGGACCGGCAGGCTCAGCACCGGCTTGCCGAGGTACAGCGCCTCGGACATCAGCGTGTAGCCGCCGTTGCAGATCACCGCGCGTGCCGCCGCGAGATCGTCGAGGAACCGGGTCTCGTCGAACGCGCGGAGCTCGACGTTGCCGTGACACGCGGGCTCGGCGCCGCGCCCGTAGACCACGTAGCGCGTGGCGCGATCGCTGCGCAGCACGTCGAGGAGCTGGGCGTGTGCCGCGCCGGTCTGATAGACGAGCACGTGGTCGCCGACCGTCGGCGTGAGCGCGAGCACCTCGGGACGCAAGATCGGTCCGACGAGCGTCGTACGATCGCGGCGCGGCGGCGGGAAGTAGAACGAGGTCACGACGTAGTGCCGGCAGCCGGGCAGCTTGCCGCGCACGATCGCGCGGGTGACGACGAAGTCGCGCGGCAGCCGGCGCTTGACCGCGGGCGCGTGACGGCAGCGATCGATCACGTGCTGGTGATCGACCGAGATCACCGGACGATCGAACAGCAGCCCGAACACGTGCGTGAACGAGTCGAAGTCGGTGACACAGACGCCCGGCGAGAACCCGGAGATCGCGCGGCGGTACAGCGCGATCGCCTCGCGCACCGCCGGCCGCGCGATCCGGCCGACCCGCGCGACCGTGCGCGACCGCGAGACGACGCCGTCGACGTACGCCATCGAGAAGCCGGGGATCGGCTGGACATCGTCGAACGTGCGCCGGAGGTACGCGCAGGCGCGGCCCGACGCGACGAGCTTGACCTCGTGGCCGGCCGCGCGCAGGTGACTCGCGATCACGCGGCTGCGCATCGCGTGGCCGAGCCCCTCGCCGGTGACGCCGTACAGGATCTTCACGAGGTCGCCGCGAGGTAGCGCTCGAGCGCCATCGTCACGAGCTGGCGCTTCGTGATCTCGCGGCGCTCGCACTCGGCGTCGAGCCGCTTGTACAGCGCGCCCGGCAGCTGGATATGCAGCCCGACGACGTCGTCGTCGCGCACGAACACGCCCTCGCCGGTGTCGAGCCGGGTCACGAGCTTCCAGCCCTTGTCGCGCTGGCGTGCGATCTCGTACCTCGCCTCCTGCTCGGCGAGCGCCTCGAGCTCGGCGCGTGTCGTCGCGGTCGCGCCCGCGAGCCTGCGCGCGATCCGGCGGGAGTACAGCCTGCGAATCCGGCTCTGCCGTCCCATGTAGCAATTACATTGTACATTGTACAAAGAACAGTCAACCAGAAACTCGCAGGCGCGCCGATCCGCGGACTTACAGCTCGTGGATCCAGAGCGCGTCGCGATCGCGCACGTACACGTGACCAGCCGCGACGATCGCGTTCGGCTTCGTCAGCGCGCGCTCGCGCGTGTTCGGATGGAACCCGTCGATCGTGCACGGCAGCTCGATCGTGCTGCCCTCGACGTGCAACCCCGCATCGTCCGCCCAGACGACGGCGCCGTCGTGGTCACCGACGATCACGGGCAGCGTGCGCGACGGCGGCCAGCGGTCGTAGACGATGCCGGCGATCGGCGTCGTCGTCGCCACCCCGCCCGCCCAGCTCACGATCGCGTGATTCGTGATCACCGCGACCATGCGCTCGGTCGCGTGCGCCGCGAGCACGTCGCCGGCGACGTTCGCCTCCCACCGCGGCACGCCGGTCGCGACATCGAGCCACGCGACGCGGGTCGGCGCCGCCGGCAGGTAGCGATCCGCCGCGTCGACGTCCGCCTCGCTCGCGTACTCCGAGATGAACGCTTCCTGCGCGCGCAGCTGGTACTCGCTGACCTCGCGGGCACGCGCGCTGCGATCGATCACGAGCACCGCGTCGGACGTCGTGCCCGCGACGAACCGCTCGTCGCCGGGGAGCTCCCACCGCTTCACGCCGTCGAGCGTGCGGCCGACGATCTCGAAGTCGCGATACCGGCTCGCGCGATCCGGCGCCGTGTACGTCACGAGGTGCTCGCGCGCGACGCCGACGAGCAGCTCGGGCAGGTGCCACAGCGCGGCGGGTGCGCCGTCGCGGTACTTGCCGACGAAGTAGTTGCGAACCTGGCGGTAGTGATACGAGACGACGAAGCCGCCGTCGCTCGTCGCCGCGATGTACGTGCCGAGCTTCGGCCCGCTGTCGGACGCGTGCAGCGGATACTCCGAGCCGAGCGACGTCCGCGGCAGCAGCGCGCCATCGCGGGTCGCACCGACGACGACGAGCTCGACGTCGTGCTCGTACACCGCGGCGCGCACGGTGCCATCGGCGTCGACGCACGGCTCGCTGGTCTCGACGTCGCGGCCGGCGCGGTCGTAGCTCAGCGTGAACGCCGGCGAGCCATCGATGTCGAGCACCGCGACGACCGGCACCGCGCCGGGCTCGGCCTCCTCGGCGGACACGCTGACGGCGAGCGTCGCGCCCGCCGCGACCGGCCGCTCGTAGAAGCCGCTCGTCCTGCCCGGCAGCGCAACTCGGCGCCACGCCGTCACCATGTCCTGCGTTCTACCGTGGATCGTACGGCTGACGGTGAGGTCGAAACCTGTTCCGGAGCTGGCCGCGAAACGCACACGCGTCGCCGGTTTCGATAGGCTTCGATCATGTGGCGTCCAATGGGCGTGGTGATCGTGGTGATCGTTCTGATCGTCGGTTGTGGGTCGAAGGACGAGTCCGCTTCTCGAAGCTCCGAGCCGGCCGCCGTGCCGAAGGCCCCCTTGGCGGACGCCGGACCTCGTAAAGCAAGTGATGCGAGCTCCGCGGAGCCACAGCCGCCGGCGGGCCGCATCAGCGACGAAGAAGTGCGCACGATCATCGGTGCGAACAAGGAAGCGATCGTCAGCGAGATGATCCGCAACGCCAAGCCGGCGCAGCGGGTCGAGCGCATCTGGGATGCCAGCTGCGAGGACGTCCGCGTGTTCACGCTCGCGCAGGGCTGTTTGCCGCTCGTGTACGCGCGCGTTCGCGTGTTTACGGGACGCCTGTACCTCGTCCTCGGTCCGAAGCAGGCGCCAACCTGCGCGGCGAACATGGGCCCACAGGTCGAGCACGTCCAGCCGGTCGTGGTCGTTTCGCTGCCGCGCGGTGCCGGCACGGCGGGGTTTGCCGGGCGCCCGCTCGCCGCGACAGCGGAGATCGTATTGTCGGAGAAAGCATACGATTCGGTCAGCGGAGGCTCGTCCCGCGTGACACTCGAGCCCGGCGAGCTGCACGCCGGCGAGCGGGTGCGCGGAGAGCTCGCGATCGACGGAATCGGTAAGGGTCGCTTCAGCGCCGAGGTCTGCCCCGGTGACTACAGCGCGCTCGTGGCGCCGCCGATGGCCCCGGCTAAGCAACTCGTCGTCACGATCGGCGGGCGCCCGTTCCGACCGGTCTCGACGGTTGCCCACGTCTGGGAGCGCGATCGGACCACGGTCTATGCGGTCGTGATGTTCGACCACAAGGCCGATTGCACGACGCCGCGCGATCGTGATGCTCTGAACATCGCCGGCGACGGGACGCACGCGCTGCTGCTGGATACAGTGCAGCCGGCACACGCCGCGTTTCCGTCGCTCGCGCTCAAGGCAATCCTGGAGGCCGACGGTTGGGGGGACTGGCAGGGGGTGCAAGGCGGTGTGCTGCGCGGCCGCGTCCACCTCTCGAGCCCACCCGGCACGGACAAGGAACGCATGCTCACGGTGTCAGGCCCGATCAGCGCGAAGGTCTGCAAGCGATGACGTGGCGAGCGCTCGACATGGCGTGAACTGGAGAGTCCGATCACAGCGCGTCGATCACGAACGTGACGCTCGCGCTGCACGGGAACGTGTTCGCGCCGAGCACGCCGCACTGCGTGCCGCTGCACGTCGCCGTCGCGCTCTGGTCTCCGGTGCCGTGCGTCGAGCTCGCGAACGTCCCGCTCGCGCGTGCGCGCACCGCGATCACCGCGTCGATGCCGGAGCCGGTCAGATCCTCGGTGCGGCTCGCGCGCTCGGGACAATCGAACGCGGCGCCGCTCAGGTTGCACGAGAACGGCGCCGTGCCGTCACCCGGCACGATCCGGAACGATGACGCGGTCACCTGATCGATCACGAACGTGCCGGCCTCGCCGACCGGCGTGTTCGCGGGGCACGTGTTCGACACCGGCGTGTCGCCGTACGTCCACGTCCCGGCGCGCGGCACGATCGTCGGCGGCGGTGGGTCGCCGCGCGGCCCATCTCCGGCGGTCGCGTCGGGAGGCGGGCCCTCGTCGTCGGCTCCGGTGTTCTGGCTCGCGTTGCAGGCACAGATGCAGACGGACAGGCAAACGAATCGCAGCAGGCTCGGCGACATGAGTCCTCCAGGACGGCTGTCCCGTTGTACGCACGCGCCGGGCGGGACCCGACATCACACCGGCATCACGCCAGCTCAGGGCACGAACGATTCGCTGTGGAACGTCGTGCCGGTGCCGTCGACGTAGCCGACCGTCACGGCGCGGCTCGTCGGATCGAAGCGCAGCGTCGTGAAGTTGTTCGTCGTGGTGACGAACGAGAACTGCGGCGCGGTCAGCGACGGCGACAGCACGTTCGCGCTCTGGCTGCCGGGGCCGCACAGCACCTCGCGCTGGTTCTGCCCGGGTCCGCTCGGCGTGACGTGGCTGATGAACGCGAGGTGGAAGTCGCCCGACAGCCACAGCACGCCCGTGATCGCGCGCTCGTCGATGAACGACAGCAGGGCGGTGCGCTGCGCCTGGTAGCCCTCCCAGCGGTCGACGCGATACACGTCCCACACGTTCGGCATGTTCGTGATCGGCACCGAGTTCATGATCAGCTTGAACGTGCACGGCGACGCCGCGAGCCCGGCCTCGAGCCACGCGAGCTGCTCGGGCGACAGGTACTGCGCGTCCGCTCCGAACCGCGTCGACGGCTTGCGCTCGCTGCGCGAGTCGAGCACGAAGATCTCGACGGTCGTGCCCCAGCGGACCGACCGCCAGATCCGGTTCGGCGCCGCGGGATCGCGCGCGATCGGCAGGTGCTCGAAGAACGTCGCGAACGCGGTGGCGAGCTGCGCGCTGTCGATCGTCTCGGGGTTCCAGTCGTTCGCGACCTCGTGATCGTCCCACGTCGCGTAGAGGCCGGTGCTCGCACGCAGCGCGATGTGTGCGGGCCGGCCGTAGTGGTCGCGGTAGTCGCGGCGGTAGTCGGCCTGGACCTCGGCACCGTCGCAGTACGCGTTGTCGCCGAGCAGCAGGAACGCGTCGAGGTCTGCACGCTCGGCGGCGCGCTGGATCGCGTCGGCGGGCCGGCTCTTGTCGGTGCAGCTGATCGCGCCGAACGTCAGCACCTCGGTCGCGTCGGCCGCGATCGGCACGCGAAACCGACCGATCGGGCTGCGCGCGACGCGCGCCTCGCCGTCGAGCTCGAAGAACGCATAGCGATAGCGCGCGCCGGCGACGAGGCCGTCGACTGCGACGTGCGTGAACCCGGCATCGCCGGGCGTCGCGGCGAACGGACCGAGCTGCTCGACGTCGTGACCGCTCGCGTCGAGGCGCCACGCGAACGCCGCGAGCGACGCACTGCCGGCGTACTGCGTCCACAGCACGCCGCGATCGTCGACGAGATCGCCGGCGGACACGCCGAGCGTGAAGTGCTCGGCGACCTCGGGCGTGTCCTCGGGCGGTGTGCCGGGACCATCGCCGCCGGGGCCATTCGGTCCGTCCGGCGGGCCGTCATCGTCGCCGCCGCCCGACGACGTTCCGCCACATCCGACGACGAGCGTCCCGACCGCGACGCCCTTGAGCAAGTCACGACGCGTGATCCCCATCGCGCTTGCTTGTACTCCGTGTGGCGTGCGCCGTGCGAGTGGAACGCGGCTGTCACCGCGATGTAACTCAGCCCTTGCTGATCGTGATCTTCATCGTGACCGGCTCGTTCGGCTTGTCATTGGGATCGCGCGGCACGGCCGTGATCTTCTTGACGACCTCGACCTCGGCGCACTTGCCAAAGATCGTGTGCTTGCCGACGAGCCCGGGCGCCGAGCCTTCCATGATGAAGAACTGGCTGCCGTTCGTGCCCGGACCGGCGTTTGCCATCGCGAGCGTGCCGGGATCCATCGTCAGGCCTTGCGCGAACTCGTCGTCGAAGTTGTAGCCGGGGCCGCCCGTGCCCTGACCGAGCGGATCGCCGCCCTGGATCATGAAGCCCGGGATCACGCGATGGAACGTCAGGTTGTCGAAGTACGGCTTGCCCTTCTCGACGGCGCCGGACGCGTTGCGCCACGCCTTCTTGCCGGTCGCGAGGCCGACGAAGTTCGCGACGGTCATCGGCGCCTTGTCGGCGAGCAGCTCGCAGTTGATCGTGCCGAGCGGCGTCTCGATGCGCGCCTTCAGCGGGCCGGTGCCCTGGATGTCCTTCGTGTACGCCTCGAGATCGGCCGCGGTCGGCGGGCGGACCTCGTCGGCATTGCCGCCGCCGCCGCCCGCGCTGCCGCTGCCGCCCGGCGGATTCGCGGTCGTGGCGTTGTCCTTCTTCTTGTGATCGCAGGCGCCGAGCGCGAGGGTGATCAGCGCGAGCGAGAGTGCCGTTGTGCTTCGCATGGCGGCGCGAACATAGCGCTTAGCGATGCGTCGGTGCAGGCGTCCGCCGCGGATCCACGAGGCCGCGGGGCCGGACGATCTGTCGCACGGGGTCGGGCATCGCGGGCGGCGCCGGTGCGGTCACGCTCGCCGGCGCTGTCCGTCCGTCGGCGAGCGTTGCCGTCCCGGAGCCACACGCGACGACGCGTCCCGGCACGCCGATCCCCGTTGCCGCGAGGTCGGCGCACACGGCGTCGTAGCCGGCACTGTCCGGCGTCAGGCGCGGCCGGTCCCCGCCGCGACCCGCGATGCCCTGGAGCAGGTACTGCGGCGACTGCACGAGCGCGCCGCAGATCTGGCGCAGCCGCGCTGCATCGATCGCGGACGCCGGTGCGTCGAGCGGTCCCGCGATCGCGACGAGCGCGTCGGTCTCGGCGCCCTCGGCGATCGCCGGCTCGCCGACGAGCCGATCTTTGAGCGCCGCGATCGCGTCGGCGACGGTCGCCTCGGGATCGGCGGCGCCCGCGGCCGCGAGCCGGTCGATGAAGTCCTGCGTGACCCACCGCGGCTTGCCGCACGCGCCGGTGCGGTTCTCCCACGCGAGCCGCGCCTGGAAGTCGAGCCCGCGGAAGCCGCGCTCGCTGTTGCGCAGGAACACGCCGATGCCGCGCTGGAACGGCACCTCGATCTGCGGGAACACGCCGTTCTGCTTGCACGCCGCCTCGTGGGTGACGCAGCACTGACCGAAGTTGCAGGCCTGCGAGAGCCCGGTGCACGACAGCGTCTCGCAGCCGACCTCGCCGTAACCGGGGAACCGGCTCGCGAGCGGCGGCGCGCTCCACTCGAGCGCGGTGCTCGTCATCTGCAGCAGCGTGCGGGCGTCGACCGGCGTGACCGCGTCGCCCGGACCGTTGTGCTGGCGCGCCGGATCGGCGTCCGCGATCACCCACGGGTCGAACACGTTCGGATAGGTGTACGGCGACGGCCCGCAGCCGAGCTCGGCCGGCTGACGGTTGAAGTAGTCGCTCGCGACGATCGCGACGAGCAGCGTCTTCAGCGAGAACCCCGAGCCGGCGAACTTCGACGCGAGCGCGTACAGCAGGTCGCTCGACGCCTGGTTGCGCGGGAAGTAGTTCGCGATCGTGAGCCGCGTGCCGGTGACCTGCTGGTAGACGTCCTCGGTGATCTTCAGCGTCACGAGCCACGCGAGCGCGGCATCGGGATCCGCGAGTGCCGCGCCAGGCGCGGGCACGCCACCCGCGCGCAGCGCCGCGAACCCGCGCGCCAGCGACTGCTCGAGATCGAACACGGTCGCGCGCTGGCCGGTCACGCTCGCGAGCTTGGCGTCGATGCCGGCGATGTCGCTCGGCACCGTCGACGGCGCGCGGAACTGACCGCACGCGCCCGACCAGCTCCACGGCCGCGTCGAGCCATCCTCGACGAAGCTGTCGACGCGGAACGCGGCATGCGCGCGCTCGACCGCGACGCCGGTCGGCGAGCCGAACACCGCGCGCTCGGGGTTGCCGGGCACCGGCCAGTGGCGATCGGCGACCGGATCGTCGCTGTCGGTGACCGAGCTCTCGCTGTTGTGGCAGCCGAGGCAGACGGTGTCGCGGTGCAGGTACGTCGCGTCGAACGTGGCGCCGAAGTCCGCGCGCCGCGCGAGCTCGGCCTCGATCGCGCCGACGTTCGCCGCCGGGATCGGATGATCGACGAGCGAGAACAGCTGCGCGCGATAGATCGGCGATACGTCGTCGAGCGCGAGCGCGCTGCGCGCGAGGTCGACCATCGTCCAGTTGCCGCCGTCGGCGGTCTGGGTCGCCGGCTTGTCGCGCACCGCGGTCGCGAGCGCGCCCGTGACGTTCGCCGTCGGCCGCAGGCCGTGGTCCCAGCACGTCTCCTCGTTCTGGATGTCGAGCCGCTGGACGTGCAGCGCGTCCATGAACGCCTCGATCCAGCGCTCGGAGAACTCGGGGCGGCTCATGATCGCGCGCGCGACCACGTCGACCGGATCGTCGCCGCGCTGCTTCGCCGAGTTGTACAGATCGACGTAGACGTCGACCTCGGCCTGGCTCTTCGGCCGCCGGCCGATCAGCGCGAGCATCGACTGCCGCACGAACGACGGCGCATCGCCATCGCACTGATCGAACGTCGCGTTGTTGTTGCCGCCGTCCACGCCGGGATCGACCGCGTCGTCGCCGCACGCGATCAGCGACGCGAGTGCGAGGATCGCGAGACGCTTGCCGATCTTCACGAGACCCTCCCGAGGAACTTGCCCATCGCGCTCTGCGCCGCGGCGAGCTCGGTCGTCGCGTTCGGCGCGTCCGAGACGTTGAAGCCTTCGGCGGCGAACGGCCAGATCCCGAGCGCGAGCAGCGCGGCCATCCGGTTCTCCGACGGGGTCGCGAACGCGCTCGCCGTGCCATCGCGTGCGATCGCTCCGGACACGCCCTTGTGCGCGGACGTGATCGGCCCGCCGATGAACGCGGTGGCATAGCCGTACGGATGATGGTTGCGGCCCGACGTGTCCTGCCGGCCGGGCGTGCGCCCGAACTCGGTGTTCAGGATGATCAACGTATCGTCGAGCGAGATCTTGCGCGGGTCGGTGTCGCCCGGCGCGCGGATGATCCCGAGCAGCGCGTGCAGCATGTTGTCGAAGTTGCGCGCGGTGTCGGTCGCGTTGCGCGTGTGAGTGTCGTAGCCGCCGCCGCCGGACGCCTCGATCAGGCCGATGTCCGAGACGCAGACGTACGATGCCGGCTCGCTCGGATGCGTCAGTAGCGCGGCCGCCGCGGACAGCCCCATGTGCGGCACGCTCTGATCGCTCGTGCCGCACGCGGTGTTCGTCTTCGTCGCGAGCAGGTCGTCCGTGAACACCGCGCGGATCGCGTCGGTCTTCGTCGTGGTCTGCTGCGCGACGACGAGATCGTCGGTGCGCGCGCTGCGCACGCGGCCCTGATCTGGCCACGTCAGCCGCGCCTGGTACTGATCGATGTACGCCTTGACGAGCGCGTCGTGGCTCGCGCGGTTCGCGCCGACCGTCGAGCGCGCGAGCAGATTCGTGAATCCGGCGGCGTTCGTCGTCTTGACGAGCAGCGGGCGCGCCGAGCCGGGATGCGTGCCCGCGGCGGCGGCGGCCGCGACGTTGTCGCTCGACACACCGCCGGACACGAACGCGTACGCGTGCGGCGATGCGCGATCCGGCGTCAGACCGCTGTCGATCCGTGCGCGCTGGACGTGTGCGCCGAGCCCCGCCGCGTTCGGCTGGCCGACCGGGCGTCCGGTGAGCGCCATCGGCACCGCCGCCTCGTGCGGCTCGAGCGTGTGCCGCTGGACGATGATCCGCATCCGATCGACGACGTCGCTGCGCTGCGCGAGCCGAGACGCGAACGGTCCGACCTCGACCATCGCGCCGTTCGCATCGGTCGCGAACGGCCGCTCGGCCTCGCTGCCTCCGCACGCGCTCGCCGCCTGCGCATTCGACGACGCGAACGCGTAGTACTGCGTGTTCGGAAACATCGGATCCGTCGGCTTGCCGTAGTCGCGGACGAAGTACAGCGTCTCCCACGCCGACAGTCCGCCGTACAGAAACACCTCGAGGATCTTCTTCGCTCGCTGTCCCTCCGGCAGCTGGACCGATTCCGTGCCGCCGGGAAACGCGCCGAACGTCGCCGCGCGTGACCGCCGGATCCACGGACCCATCAAGACTGCCCCGCCGGCGCCTCCCGCGATCGTCAGGAACGTTCGCCGCTTCATGGCGAGTACGGTGCAGCAAAACCGATCGAGCGTTCGGCTTCGCGGCCTGATGCCTGCTCTCCACTCGATGCTCACGGACCGCAGCAGCTGCTGTACGGAACGCGCATGTCAGTGCACGGTGCTGGTGATCGAACGCTCGTCATGGTGTCGTGCCGCGCGATGCGTGGAATGCGGTGGCTCGTCGTGACGGGCGTCATGGGTGGACTCGCACTCGGTAACAGCGGTGTTGCCGAGGCGCAGCGCTGGCAGGACGCGACGCTGTCGTGTCTCGGCACGACCGGCGAGTGGACGAACGATGTCGAGCTCGCCGATGTCGACGGCGACGGCAACGTCGATCTGCTCGCGGCGAACGGCGGCGACTACGCGTCGCCCGGTTCTCCCGAGCCGTCGCGTGTATGGCGCAACACCGGAGACTGGACCGCGACGACCGGGACGCACTGCGCCGACATCTCGACGCAGGCGCTCGGCGGCATGACCGGCCTGTCGCGCACGATCCGCGCCGGCGATCTCGATGGCGACGGCGATCTAGATGTCGTCACCGGCGGCGCGTACCAGACCCAGCTCCGGCTGTTCGTGCGCGACGCCGGCGCGTGGACCGACGCGACCGCACGCCTGCCGCAGCAACCGACGAGCATCGGTGACGTCGAATTCGGCGATGTCGACGGCGATGGCGATCTCGACATGCTGCTCGCGGAGTGGGGCGCGACGCCGCCCGGCGCGAACAACTACCCGGGCGGCCGCACGCGGCTCTACCTCAACGCCGGCGACGCGACGTTCACAGATGCGACCACGACGAACATGCCGGACCTCCTCGTCGGCTGGTCGTGGGACCTCGAGCTCGTCGACGTCGACAACGACTTCGATCTCGACGCGCTCGTCACCTGCAAGCTGTGCTCGACCTCGCGGCTCTATCGCAACGACGGCACCGGCCACTTCACCGACGATCCCGACGCGCTGCCGCACTTCTCGAACAACTACGAGTTCGAGGCGATGGACATCGATGGCGACGGCGACCTCGATCTCGCGACGCTCAACGACGGTGCCTCGCTGCGCGATCACCTGTTCGTCAACGACGGTGCCGGCCACTTCACCGACGAATCCAACGCGCGGCTCGCCGGCGCCGCGAACCCGACCGCCGACGACAACGCGGTCGTCTGGCTCGACGCCGACGCCGACGGCGACGCCGATCTGCTCGTCGCATCGCTCGGCACCGATCGCCTGCTGCTCAACGACGGTAGCGGCCACTTCACGCTATCCGCCGGCGCGACCCCGAACGACACCCGCGGCTCGCTCGCGATCGCGGTCGCCGATCTCGACGGCGATGGCCGCCTCGACATCTTCCAGGGCCAGGGCGAGGCCGCATTCGCCGAGAAGGTCCAGCTCGCCACCGACATGATCGCGGTCGACACCGCGCCGCCGTCGGTCACGCACGCGACCCTCGCCGCCGACGGCACGATCGTCGCGCGCGTCCACGATCACCAGTCGCCGTCACGCGCGCACGACTGGCAGCGCGTGTGGGCCGAGGTCGACGGCGGTGCCGAGGTCGACATGCGCTGGTACGGCGAGTACCTGTGGCGGACGCAGACCGCGGTCACCGCCGCCGGCACGTTCCGCGTCTGCGCCCGCGATCGCCGTGGCAACCAGGCCTGCTCGGACATGCCGCCGGTCACCGGCGACGACACGGTCGCTGGCGATGGCGGCCCGAACCCGACGACGCAGCCCGGTGGCTGCTGCGGTGTTGGTGGCTCGCCGACGCCGGGCCTCGTGCTCGTGGCGCTCTACCTGATCGGGGTCAGGCTACACTTGCTCAACCAGGTGCGCCGCAAACGCGCGAAATGACGTCCCCCAACGGGGACAGGCTACACTTCGTCAACTTGCGGCTGTCCGCCGCGCCTGCGCTGTTGCAGCCGATATGCAGCTGCGTTCACGTTGCATCCAACCTGTCCGGCGAGAAGTTGAACAGGTGTAGCCTGACCCCGATCAGGCACCTGATCTCGCGCCGTTGTGTTGCGCCTGGTTGAGCAAGTGTAGCCTGACCCCGTCCGGGATCAGTGCCAGAAGCCGATCGACAGGCCGAGGTTGCGGTAGCGCGACGCGACATCGATCGTCGCTCCGAGCTTGCCGCGGCGCAGGCCCCAGAGCTCGAACTCGAGCGCGCGCAGCTCGAAGCCGAGGGTGCCGTGGATCCGACCGGAGACGCCCTCGAAGCGGCCGGGCTCCCAGTACGAGCCGCCGCGCAGTCGCAGCCGGCCGGGCGCGAGCTCCCATTCGGCGCCGCCGCGCACCGAGACCGAGAGGTTGCGCCCCGAGGGCTGGAGCTGCTGCATGCCGAACGCCTCGAGGCCGTTGCCGTTCGTCGACGTCGACGTCACGACGAGGTCGGCGGCGATCGTCAGCGATTGCTCGTCGCGAAACTTCGTCGGCACCTGGTGGTTCCACGCGGTGTCGGCGAGCCGGTACGCGATGCCGGCGATCGTGCGCGACGGTGATTCGATCGTCGCCGGCAGGATGTAGCCCTGGCAGCTCGTCGGGTCGCAGGCCGCGGTCTCGACGTTGCCGCCGATGATCGCGCTCTCGAATGCGAGGCCGACGCGGAAGCTCTCATCGCGCGGGAGCCAGGTCGCGCCCGCGAGGCCACCGGCGCCCGTGATCGCGAACAGCGACGGCGCGCCGTCCATCGTCGGCGTGAGGTCGAAGCGGACGGTCTGGATGCCGACGCCGATCGCGAGATCGGCGCGCTCGATGAAGCGGGCGAGCACGAGCTTGCCGCGCACGGTCGCGGCGTCGAGGGCGGGGGACGAGCCGGCGACCGGGGCGGTCTGGGCGGTGAACGTGACCGCGCCGGCCCACTTGCCGAACCGCAGTGCGAGCCCGGCGGTGACGAGCGAGGCGCCGCTCGTGTCGTCGACGGTGACTCCGTTGTTGTCGTAGTCCGACGAGTACTTCCCGGTCCGGACGTCGAAGTGGTAGTCCCAGCTCCAGCCGTCGTTGTCGGTCGTGCGCCGGATCGCGGGGGCGGCGGGGTTCGCGAGCGCGCCTGCCGAGCCGCTGACGCTCGCCGCACCGGCGCCGCCCATGCCGGTCTGGGCGGCGTCGCCGATCGCGATGCCCTCGTAGAGCTCGATCGCGTAGTCGCGGCTCGTGATCGGGTCGGCGGCGGCGGGCAGGGCGTGCCACGCGAGGCCGAGGCCGAGGGCCAGACCGACCACCGGGTAGCGTCTGACCATGCCCGCATCATAACCAGCTTCCGGCTAAGCTCGGTGTCATGCCCACCGGGCAACCCGACGACGGTCACACGACCGAGCAGATCACGCGCGACTCCCAGCGCGACGCTGGCGGCTCGATGGCGATGTCGCTCGCGGCGGTGCCGTTCAAGCGCCGGTTCTTCGTGCCCGCGGTCGTGCTCGGGATCGCGGAGCTCGCGTTCATCGGCTATCCGCTGTGGGCGGCGTTCGATCTGTACGAGCTGCCGGGCGACGTGCTGCTGCGCACGATGCTGCCGGTCGGCATCGGCGCGTGCGTCGTGTGGTGGGGCGCGATCACGACATGGCTCTTGCCGCTGTGGTCGGCGGTCGTCGCGCGGCGACGCGGCGAGCGTGTCGACAAGGAGCTCGCGGCACGCGCGTACCGGATCACGCTCAAGGCGCCGGTGCGCGTGCTGCTGCTGCGGACCGCACTGTGGGCCGGCGCCGCGGCGCTGACCGGCGTGTTCTTCCGGATCTACGGCAACTGGCCGTGGCAGCGCGTCGCCGAGATCACGTCGCTCGCGGCGGTGCACTCGTACATCATCTCGTGCATCCGCGCGGTGTGGTGGGCGCAGATCATGGGCGAGATCCGCGCCCGGCTGTTCGCGGCCGGGTCCCCGCTCAAGCGGTTCGACGACAGTCACTTCCGCCGGTTCACGCTCGTCGCGATGATCGTCGCCGGCGGCGTGCTCGCCTCGCAGGCCGCGTTCGCCTACTACTTCCTGAACTCGATCACGCTCCAGCAGTTCCTCCAGCTCGAGACGTACTTCCCGGTCGCGACGCTGATCGGCGTGGCCGCGTGGGCGGCGATCGCGAAGGTGATGACGTCGGATCTGCGCGCGTATCTCGCGGTGTCGCGCGGCGAGAAGCGCGAGAGCGCACCACCGGCGGCGGTGATCTACAAGCGCGCGCAGGCGCTGCCGTACCGGCTCGCGATGATGACGATCATCGTGTGGGTCTTGATCGCGGTCGCGGCGGCGCTCGTCGCCCGCCTGCACCTCGGGTTCGAGCTCGACGACACGCTCGTGATCGCGATCGCGACGCTCGTGCTGGCGGTTGCCGGCGCGATCTACGAGCAGCTGTGGCACCGCGACGTGCTGCGTCCGCTGCTCTCGCACCTGACCCAGCGCTACCGCGTGCCCGTCCGCAACATCGCGCCATCGCTGTCGCTGCGCAGCAAGCTGCTGCTGTCGTTCGGCGGCGTCGCGCTGCTCGCGTGTGGCATGGCGCTGCTGTGGGGCTTCGTCCAGTACAAGAACCTCGAGAACGACGCCGCCGGCCGGCAGTCGCGCCTCGGCCTCAACTGGATCACGTCCGAGATCCAGACCGATCTCGGCGCGAACCCGCGGCCGCCGACCTCCGACGACGTTCGCGAGTCGCTGAAGAGCCTGGCCGCGCGCGCGCCCGACGTGCCCGCGATGTACTACCTCGACGACGACGACAACGTCGCCGGCGTCGGCGGCGGTCCGCAGGGCGCACCGAAGCCGCCGTGGTACATCACCGCGCAGTTCCGGTCCGCGAACCTGCTCGTGATTCGCGGCGCCGAGCTCACCGGGCGCGCCGGCCGGCTCACCGTCACGTGGCGCGGCGTGCGCTATCCGCTCGGCAACATCGCGGTGTTCTATCCGTCGTATCGCGGGCGCGGCGAGTCGATGGTGCGTCCGCTCAAGGAGCTGCTCGTCTTCTTCTTGATCCTGTTCGGCGTGTGCGCCGGCATCGTCGCGTTCACGGTCCAGCAGTTCATGGCGCCGATCCGCCGGCTCGAGCAACGCGCGGATGCGATGGCGCGCGGCGAGCTCGCGGATCCGGTCGCGACCGGCGGCGAGGGCGACGAGATCGGCAGGCTGACGCTCGCGCTCGAGGAGATGCGGCGCGCGCTGCGCGACAAGCTGCGCTCGACCGAGGAGGTCAATCTCGATCTGGAACGAGCGGTCCAGATGCGCACGGCCGACCTGGCGCGCAAGAATCGCGAGCTCGCCGAGACGCTCGACAAGCTGACGCGCGCGCAGAAGCAGCTCGTGCAGTCCGAGAAGCTCGCGTCGATCGGTCAGCTCGTCGCCGGCATCGCGCACGAGATCAACAATCCGGTGAACGCGATCGTCAACACGGTCGGCCCGCTCGAGGAGGCGATCGGCGAGCTCGAGAGCACCGACGAGCTGGCGCGGCGCGAAGCGGCGGACGACGTGCGCGACATGGTGCGCGTCGTCCAGCGCGGCGCGCAGCGCACGAAGGCGATCGTGACCGCGCTCCATAACTACTCGCGCACCGACGACGAATCGATCGTCGACTTCGACGTCAATCGCTCGATCGACGACTCGCTCGAGCTGCTGCGCCACCTGCTGAAGCAGAACATCACCGTCGAGAAGAACTACGGTGACGTCGGCCGCGTCCGCGGGCACGCGGGTCAGATCAACCAGGTGTTCATGAACCTCCTGACGAACGCGGCGCAGGCGCTGTCGGGCCGCGACCACGGCCGGATCACGATCCAGACCCGCGGCGACACCGCGAACATCGAGGTCAAGATCATCGACAACGGCTCCGGCATCCCGGCCGACGTCCTGCCGCGGATCTGGGATCCGTTCTTCACGACCAAGGATGTCGGCGAGGGCACTGGCCTCGGGCTGTCGATCGTGCGCGAGCTCGTCGAGGGCCATGGCGGCGAGATCGATGTCGAGACCGAGGTCGGGCAGGGCACGACGTTCACGGTCAAGCTGCCGCGTCAGATCCCGACGGCGCTCCGCAAGCAGCGCGTCACCGATGGCAAGCTGCGCGAGTCGCGGCCGACCTAGCGAGGCCTGTCGGGAACGCAAAGACCGCGGGGAACAGGAACGCTGCCACCGCAACGACAAGGAACGCGAAGACGGCGGAGCTCAGATCATCGCGGAGAGGCAAAGCCGCAAAGCACGCAAAGGATCAATTCAAGGAAACGCGACCCTTCTCGGGTGCCGGCAAGACAACACGGACCATTCGCCCAGGCCATTGGGAAGCCGGATCGATCGAGCTGACGAACGACGAGCCTGATGGCAACGGTCGCTTCGTTGATTTGATCCTTCGCGTGCTTTGCGGCTTTGCCCTAGCCTGGACCCGTTTTCGTGGACACAGAATCTCATGCGGCGGACCGCATTTCGAACTCGGTTGGGGTGAGGTAGCCGAGCGCCGAGTGACGACGCCGGGTGTTGTAGTGGGCAGCGATGTACCTGAAGAGAT
>DASTLB010000071.1:0-24111 GCA_035715365.1 Kofleriaceae bacterium
CCGCCCCCTGGCGTTCGAGCTGCGCATGGTCCGGCCAATCGGAGCGATCAGTTCGGCCGCCTCCTCGGCGATCACTTCGGCCGCCCCCAGTGCGATCAGTTCGGTCGCCTCCACCGCGATCACCTAGCCCGCCTCGTTACAGGATCGGCGTGCGCGTTCTGCACCAAGGTCCGCGCGTGGGCTCTGCCGTTCCCCCAAAAAACTCTCCGGTGGTAGCAGCAGGCCTGTGGGCAGTGTGGATTGCCGCGCCACCCAGGCATCGCGCGTATGGGCGCGGCAATCCAAGCGAGTGTGAGCAGCGAATCGAGATCCACGCCGGCCACGGTTCGCTGGTCACACGAGCGGCACTGGCCACAGGCTCTGCGTGGCTGCGAACGCGAGCTCGACCCGCGCCACGGTGTGATTTCGCCGAGATTGTATTTTCGTGCCCGACGGTCGCATGTGACGGGCAAGGCATCCCATCCGAAGCCAGCCCCTACGTGGCTGCGAACCCCCAAGCCTCTCTCGCGGTTCGTCTCTCGCGTGGTGCCGGCTGCCGTCACCACAATCGGGCCCACGGCAGCGCGTGCCTCGCTCGCATGCGTGCGCACCAGCTGGCGCTCGACGACGATCGGGTCAGCGTTTGTAAGCTCGCGCTCGCGCCGCCGGACTACGAAGCGCTCTACACGTCGACGTCACACAGACCTGGTTACTGCGAGAAGCGTCCCGAGGGCTGTGCGGACGTCGGTACGTACGAGCGCGGCATGCGAGCCGTGAAAGCAGCGATACAAGCTCGGCGAGGCGCGGATGTGCAGTCGCCGAGGTCGCCCCGCACGGTCATCGATTTCGCCGAGATTGCAGCACGAACCGGACGACCTTACCGACGGACGAGCAGATTACCGGCGGGCATGACGACGAAAGGCTTCCTGGAGCTGCTCGGGATCGACAAGCCACCCCGAGACTGACACCGAGCGCTCAGCGCATCCCCTTGCACTTGTCGATGCCCTTCTGGGTGATGTCGATCGCCTCCTGGTGGCCCTTCGCTTCGCTGTCGTAGATCGACACGAGCTTGGAGGCGTACTGCTTCGCGTCGGCATCCGACTCGCGTTCGACCTTGTACTTCGCGTCCGCGAACGCCTTCTGGACCGTCTTGCGCTCGGCGATGCAGCGCTCGCCGACGTCCTGGCGGTCGCGCGCCAGCGACCGCTCGCTATCGATCTGCTTCTTCCAGGCGTCGACCTTGGCCTGCAGCGCCTCGATCTGGTTCTTCTTGTCCTTGATCTTGTCGTCGTAGTCGCGGCGCTCGCTGTCGTCCTTGGCATTGTTGCGCTTGGACTCGAGGTCGGATTGCTCCTTCTTGAGATCGCTGATCTTGCTGTTGACGTTGTCGATGTTACGGTTGAGGCCGCTCGGGTCGAGGTCGTCGCAGCTCCACTTCTTCGACTTGCACCAGCCGTCGACGTCGGCACGCTTGCACGTCTCGCGTTCCGACGAGTACGGGATCGCGTCGCAGCCCGTGCTGTTCGACGCATTCTTGAAGTCATCCGCGATGCCTGCGGCGACGACGCCGGCGAAGAACATCAGACTCGCTGCGATACCGATCTTGCTGACCTTCATACCTTACCCTCGCTGTCTTCCGTGAGCTGTGATCGCCAGTAGCTGTCGAGCGCGGCGGTCACGTCCTGCTGTCGGGACGTGCCGGCCACCTCGGCCTCGAATGCCGCGAGCGCGCTGGCGATCGCTCGCCGCTGGGCATCCGTCAATCGTGCGAAGCGCGCGTCGAACCGCGCCGGGTCCGCACCCCGCGTGAGCACCGAGAACAGGAACATCGGCATCGCGCTGAGCTCGGGATCGCGACGCAGGACCGACGCCAGATAGGCCGGCAAGTAGTCGGCGATCGACGATGGCCCGAAGAACACGAGCGCGTCGTGGTTGCGCTCGAGCAACGCGGGTTCGAGCTCGAACCACTCGCGGCCATCGACGGCGCGCTGGAACTCCGGTCCGCTCGTGTGGGTTCGACCCCACTCCGCGAACGCCGCGGACGCATCGAGTGGATGCGGAGGAAACGCCTGCACGAGCTTCTGGATCTCGGACTCGATCGACATCACGCTCTCCCTTCGCACCGCATCGCATCGCAGCTTGTTGCGACACGCGTGCCGTTGCCACGCGGCGTCTTCTCACGCGGTTACGCGAGGCCGCCACCGTTGTCTGGACAATTCGCTCGAGCGAACGCTTCTCGTCAGCTCGCGCGATGCCGCTGGACGAACGCGACGAGCGTCTCGGCGAACCGCGCGAGCAGCTGACGCGTGGACTCGTCGACGAGCACGCCATCGACGAAGCGCTCGTGCGCGCGCGGGATCAGCACCTCGGGCTGGTTCAGGACGGGCGAGTCGCTGAACAGCAGGATCTGGCGCATGTGGATCTGGGCGCGGATCGTGCCGCTCATGCCGCTCGTCGCGCCGACGATGCCGGCCGGCTTGCCACGCAGCGGCGAGCGCGCGGGCGGGCTCGAGATCCAGTCGAGCGCGTTCTTGAGCCCGCCGGGGATGCTGTAGTTGTACTCGGGGACGGCGAAGATCACGCCGTCGGCATTCGCGATCGCGGTCTTCAGCGCGGTGATCTCGGCGGTCTCGCCGCGATCGCTCGAGAAGATCGGCAGGTCGAGCGAGTCCCAGATCGCGAACGTCACGTCCGCCGGTAGCACCTCGCCGATCACGTTCAGCAGCACGCGGTTGATCGAGGCCTTGCGCTGGCTGCCGCAGATACCGAGGAGCGAGAGCGTCACCGAGGCGAACCTACCAGTAACTTCCGTCGTCTGCGGCGTATGGTAGGCATGAGCATGTTCTTCACGTCGAAGAAGTCTCGGATGCCAAGCCCCGACGAGGCGCTGCCGGGCCGGACCACGCCGATGCGCGTCGACGGCACGCACTTCATCAATGGCCATCGCTTCGTGCCGCCGTTTCCGGACGGCATGGAGCAGGCGATGTTCGGCATGGGTTGCTTCTGGGGCGCCGAGCGCAAGTTCTGGCAGGCGCCCGGCGTGTGGACGACGGCGGTCGGCTATGCCGGCGGGCTGACGCCGAACCCGACGTACGAGGAAGTCTGTAGCGGACTGACCGGCCACAACGAGGTCGTGCTCGTCGTCTACGATCCGAAGCAGACGAGCTACGAGAAGCTGCTCGCGGTGTTCTGGGAGAGCCACGATCCGACGCAGGGCATGCGGCAGGGCAACGACGTCGGCACGCAGTACCGCTCGGGCATCTACACGTTCACGCCGGCGCAGGCGAAGGCGGCCGAGGCGTCGAAGGCGATGTACCAGCAGAAGCTCGCCGCGGCGGGCTACGGCGCGATCACTACCGAAATCGCGCCAGCGCCCACGTTGTTTTACGCCGAGGACTATCACCAGCAGTATCTCGGCAAGAATCCGGGCGGCTACTGCGGGCTCGGCGGCACTGGCGTCAGCTGTCCGATCGGGCTCGCGACGACCTGATAGCGCCGGCATTCTCGTCGGCGTTTACACGCGCGCGTCGGTTGCGGTACGACGCAGCCATGATGACGAGGGCGACGCTCGCGCTGTGGGCTGCTGCGCTGATCGCGTGCGGAGGCAAGGACATGCCGCCGCCGACGCCGGATGCCGGGCTCGACG
The DNA here is from genome assembly GCA_035715365.1 of Kofleriaceae bacterium. Lineage (GTDB taxonomy): Bacteria > Myxococcota_A > Polyangia > Haliangiales > Haliangiaceae > JABFXX01. The sequence goes on from DASTLB010000071.1 coordinate 3,626, forward strand.
GCTTCAAGGGCGTCGACCTCGACTGCCCGGGTGATCCGAGCTGCCCGAGCGCGGGCGATGGCGTGCTGTACGTCGGCGCGGCGAAGCGCACGTACACGCCGCAGAACTTCGAGACGTACACCGACGAGAACGGCGATCGCGAGTGGCAGAGCGACGAGCCGTACAACGATCTCAACGGCAACGGAAAGTTCGACGGCGTGTGGCTGTTCGGCGGTGCGCGCGCGGCAATCGCGGTGAAGACCGACATCGAGGCGCGCGCGATCGCGTTCAAGCAGGGCGACACCACGGTCGTGCTGCTCTACATCGACAGCGTCGGCCTGATCGCCGGCGATCTCGATCTGATCCGCCAGCATCCGTTGCTCGCGGGGCTCGACGTCGATCACATCATCATCGGCAGCACGCACGCGCACGACACGCCGGACACCGTCGGGCTGTGGGGCCCGACCGCGACGTCGACCGGGCGCGAGCCGTTCGTGCTGCAGGCGCTGTACGACGCCGCGGCCGCCGCGATCAAGGAGGCGGTCGAGACGACGCAGCCCGCGAACCTGGTGATCGCGTCGACGAAGCTCGTCAACGATCCCGCGAATCCGTCGGCGCTCACCGACGACTGGAACAAGGACATTCGCGATCCGGTGATCTTCGATCCGACGCTGACGATCGCGCGGTTCGTCAAGGCGAGCGATCCGAGCACCACGATCGGCACGATCGTGAACTGGGCGGATCACCCGGAGGTCTCGCACTTCTCGGACACCGACGGTTCGGAGATCACGGCGCACTATCCGCACTGGCTGCGCGAGCATGTCGAGCTCGGCGTCAAGACGACCGAGAGCAAGTACGCGGCGACCGATCTCGCGGGGCTCGGCGGCGTCACGGTGTTCGTGCAAGGTCCGCTCGGCGGTCAGATCGGCTCGCTGCGCGGCACGCACCCGCCCGGCCCCGACGGCACGCCGATCACGCAGGTCAGCCACGCGATGGATCAGGCGATCGGCACGAACGCGGCCGCGAAGGCGCTGACCGCGCTCGCCTCGAGCGGCGAATCGGTGACCGACCTGCCGCTGCGCGTGAAGAGCACGGTGTTCAACGCGCGGATCGACAACATCTACTTCCACGTCGGCTTCCTCATCAACCTGCTCGGGCCTCACGAGCTGATCGGCTACAACCCCGACGATCCGATCGACGAGGGCAACCTGCCGTGGATGCCGATCCGCGCGACGTTCCTGCAGGTCGGTCCGCTCGGCCTCGTCACGGTGCCGGGCGAGCTGCATCCCGAGCTCTGGATCGGCGGCTACGACGGCTCGCAGAGCTGGGGCTACCCGTTCTATGACATGACGAAGCCGAACCTGCCGAAGCTCGACGAGGCGCCGCAGGCGCCGTACATGCGCGACCTCGTGCTCGCCCACGACGGCGTGCGCTATCCGATCTGCGCCGGGCTCGCGCAGGACTACATCGGGTACATCGTCCCGGCGTACAACTACGTGCTCGATCCGAACGACCCGTACATCGTCGAGGCCGAGGGCGATCACTACGAAGAGGTGTACTCGCTCGGCCCGCAGGTCGAGGAGCACGCCGTGCATCCGATCCTGCAGCTGCTGCAGTACCGCCGGCCCTGAGCGGACGAGCGTCGGAGAGGTTCGTCGCCAACTCGTGCACCGCAGGCGACAAGTCGTGCAGCTTCGACGCGACGTTCCGCGCAGATGGCGATGGCATGTCGCGTGAATTTGCGCGTCGTATGCACCACATCGACATCGACATCGCGTTGCTCTCGACCGTCACCGGCGGCGCCGGCGAGCTCGACCCCGGAGCGGGAGGGCGCACGGCGGCCCCTGGCATCGGCGGCGCGGTCTGGGATACCGGCCGCAGCGCCGGCCCTGCAAACTGGAGCGTCCCCGGACCGAGCCGCAGCGCGTTCGGCCCGTGGGGGGCGGCTGCCCAGCCGGCCCAGCAGCCGATCGGCGGAGGCAACGTCAAATGATGACGCTCGATCCCGAGACGCTCGAGAAGGTCACCGGCGGCGGGACGTTTCTGCCGGCGTGGGTCACCGGCACGTCGACGCCGAAGCAGCCGGATCCGCCGCAGTCCCTGCTGCATCCGCCGTTCGCGGTGACGCCGGGCAATCGCAGCAAGCTCGAATAGCGCAGCGGCCGTTCGCAACCGGCGGCGACGAGCGCTGTCGGATCCTCGTGGGTGCCAGAGCCCTGCTGCTGTTGATGGTGCTCGGCGCGGGACTCGCGATCTGGGCGATGCCGTCGCCTAGCGAGCCGGCACCGGCGCCGGAGCCAGCGCACGCGGATGTCCCGTGGCTGACGCCGGAGGCGGCGGCACAGATCATCGGCGAGGACGGCGGGCCAGGGCCGGTGTTCGCCGGCGTGATTCTCGGAGGCGCCGAGCCGCCGCCCGAGATCCGCGCGCACATCGCGGAGTTCGCGCGCGCGAACGACGTCAAGCTCGAGCTCGAGATCGTGCACGGCAACGTCGCCGCGATCCGGTTCGATGTCACGTTCGGCGGTTGCTGCGGGTACGAGGGCGCCGACGTGCTCGCGCTCCGGCTCGCTCGACCGAGGTACTCGGCGTGCTGCGGTTGCGAATGGGGTTGGGTCGATGACTGGAGCCGCGCGGTTGGCGATCGCGTCGAGGCTCGCGTGCGCGTGCGGGTCAATCGCGTGCAGGTGCGCTGGGAAGCGGCGGTCGCGATCGGCGAGCTACTCGCGCGCGCCGACCAGCTGCTCGACGACGATCCGCACGCGGTCGCGAAGCGGGAAGGGGACCGGTGGTCCGAGCTCGCGACGCGGCGCTATCGCCTCGAGGTGCCATTCGCGTTCGTCCGGTATCCAGAGCTCGCGGCGTCGCTGCCGATCGGCGAGCGTCGTGATCTCGGGCTCGATGTGCGGACCGAGCGCGGCCGCATCGTCGAGGTCACGATTCCACAGCTCGAGCTCGAGATGGTCGACGACCTGCCGGCCGAGCTGCGCGCGCGGTGGGGACGCCCGAGCGTCGCCGACGAGGACACGTGGATCTGGCGCAAGCCGGATCGCGTGATCACCGCGGACCGTGGCCCGTGGTCGTTCGCGATCACGATCCGCGCGACCGCTACTGAGCCGCGAGCTGCGCGACCTCGGCCGCGGTCAACGCGCGGTTGAACACGAACAGATCGTCGATCGATCCGGTGAACGTCAGCGGCATCGTCGTCGACAGTCGCTGGCCGATCGTCATCCCGAGCTGGGCGTTGTTCGGCATCACCGTCGCGGGGCCGCTGCCGGCCCTCGAGCCATCGACGTAGATGATCTTCGTCGTGCCGTCCCACGTCGCCGCGAGGTGATGCCACGTGTTGATCACCAGCGTCGTCTGGCCGTCGAGGTTCTGGCTCGCGTCGCTCGAGCTGTAGAACTGCGGCACGAGGCTCGGGCTCACCGACAGCGCGAAGCTGGCATCGAGGTCGCTGAGGTTCTTCGCCGCGATCGTCGCGTTGCCGAGCGTCGGATCCGGCGGCTGCTCGACCCGCACCCACAGCGCGAGCGTGTAGCCGGTCCCCGGCGCGAGATCCGACGCGGGCGCGACGGTCAACCGCGTGCCGGCGAACGTGTACGCACCGACGATCTTGCCCGCGATCTGACGCGGACACGACGTCGACGACGTGCACGACGTGACGTGCGTGCCGGCGGAGTCGAGCGCGCCGTCCATCGGCGGATCGTCCATCCGCAGCCACAGCGCAGCGGTCGTGGGCAGCGGACCGCCGTCGCCCGGCAGCGGCGTGTCGGTCACGATGTCGCCATCGCCGAGCATCGGCGGCCCATCGGCCGGCCCGGAGTTGTCCTTGACCTCGCCGCACGCACCCACGGCCAAGCTCGCTACGACCCACCAGGACGACCGCATGCGTCCAGCATCAGCGGAATCGCCGCGCCGTTCAAGCCCGAGTCTCGCGGTCACGGCTGGCGCTGGACGACGAGCAGGTACTGGAAGCGCGCGGTCGCGCCCTTCGCGACGAGCCCGCCGCCGTTCATGATCTCGCCGTTCGTCGTCGCCTGCACCGCGCCGGTCTCGGCGTCGGCGATCATCGCGCACGCTGCGTCGGCGGCGTCGAGTTGCATCGCGACCCGGTACAGGCTCGCCGAGTCGAACAGGTTCGTGAACGGCTTCGCGGTCGAGGCGGTCGGCGTGTCGAGCACGAGGTTGTCGGTCGTGCCGGTGCGCGTGCCGGCGCACGACACCCGCGAGCCTCCGGCGGGCCGCTCGTCGATCGCGACCACGCCGGCGAAGTTCTGTGTCGCCTGCGGATCGCTGGCGTCGATCCGGTACTGACCGAGCACGGCGATGCTCTGCGTGACGAGCGGCAGCGGCGCGGTCAGCTGCTCGATCGCGATCGGATCGATCGGGGTCACGATCGCCTCGCCGCCGACGAACGTCCAGCCGGCGGTCGCCTTCCAGCCGGCGGGCATGCCGTCGTCGAAGCCATCGAACACCGTGATGCGCTCGCCGGACGTGCGCGGATCCGGATCGCACGGGCTGTCGACGCCGTCGTCGTCGCCGTCGGGCGTCTCCGGTGGTGCCGCGATCGGACACGGATCGCACTCGTTGCCGAGCCCGTCGCGATCCTCGTCGAATGCGCCGCCCGCGACGTGGTTGCAGAAGTCCTTGTCGTTGCGGATGCCGTCGCCGTCGAGGTCTCCGTCCGCGGCGATGCACGTGCCGCCGCTGGGATCCGTGAGATCGCAGACACCGTCCTCGCACGGGTTGTCGAGCGCGCACGGACCGCCGAGGTTGGCGCCGCAGCCACCGAGCACAGTCACGATCGAACCGACGACGAGGGCGCGAGCCATCGCGCAAGGCTAACTCAGTTCGTCGACGGCGCGGGCAGCGGAGTCATCGCCGGTACGTCGGACGTCACACTCTGCTTGAGCGGGCTCGCCGCGATCTTGACCGGCTTGCAGTAGACCTTGAGCGCCTGCATGTTCTCCTGCAGTCGCTGCTGGAACGCGGGATCGGTCATGTTGCCGGTGATCGGGATCGTGCAGACCGAGTACTCGCCGGGCACGAGCTCGTCGAACTCGGGATCCGGCTTGCCGGCGCCGAACCAGAACTTCATGCCCTGCGCGCCGCCCTGGAAGAAGCTGTCGGTCAGCTGCTTCGCATTCGCGGGCGCGACCGTGCCGGCGAACAGGAACACCTGGGCGGCATCGACCTGGTTGCCGGCGAGCGGCTTGACCGCGACGGTCAGCGTGATCTGACCGACCGGGATGTCGATCGCGACCTTCGTCTCGCGACCCGCCTTGACGTCGACCGTCACCGTCGTCGACTTCATCGCCATCATCTTCGTCTGCATCGCCTGCAGCACGTGCGTGCCCTCGGTGACCTTCGTGAGCGTGAACGCGCCGTTGTCGTCGGTCTGCGCGAACTGCGCCTGGGCGCCGCCGCCCTTGCTCGACTCGGTGATTGTGATGCCGGACATCGGCTGACCCTTCTGCGTGACCTTGCCGGTGATCGAGCCGAAGCCGCGCAGCGTCAGCGTCACCGGCGGCGGATCGTCGTTGCCCTCGGGGATCGGGACCGCGAGCGAGCGGCCCTTCGCGCCGTGATCCGCCATCGCGTTCGTCGCCTTCTTCGGCACGCCGATCATCGTGAACTCGCCGTCCTGATCGGACACCGCCGAGCGCACGCCAGCCATCTCCTCGAAGCTCTCCGCGCGATCCTCGGCGCCCTGCACGGAGAACAGCATCTCGGCGAGCTTGACCTTCGCGCCCGCGACCGGCGTGCCGCTACTGTCGACGACCTTGCCGACGAGCCGGCGGCCTCGATACACGGTGATCGTGCCGACGTCCGTCGTCTTGCCGGGCTCGATCTTGACGTCGTGCTTCACGAATTCCGCGAACTCGGGGCCGCGGATCGTCAGGTTGTACGTGCCCGGCGACAGCTCCTTGATCGCGAACGCACCGTCACTCGCCGGCGTCGGCGGCCGGTAGCCGGCCTGCACGAGCGCGAGCTTCGGCGGACTCGAGGCGCCGTCGAGCGCGATCTTGCCGACGACCATGCCGGGCGCGGGCAGCGTGATCCGCACGTTCTTGTCGCCGGTCTTCGCGGTGACGCCTTGCTCGCCCCAGCCTTGCTGCAGCGACGAGCCCGAGCGCGCCGCCCACAGCTTGTACGAGCCATCGGGCACGCCGTGGATCGTGAACGCGCCGCCACCGTCGGTGGTCGCCGACGACATGCCGGCGAGCGCGAGCCCCTCGCCGGACTCGCCGCCGAGGATGTCGGGGAACGCGTTGACCTGGACCTCGGGCACCGGCGTGCCCTTGTCGTCGACGACGACGCCGGAGATCGCGCCGGTGATGTCGAGCACGAGCTTGACGTCCTTCTGCACCGACTGCGCGGTCAGGTCGACCTCGACGAGCTTGCTCGCGGCGGTGTCCGACTCGGCGCGTGCGTGCAGCTTCGCGCGCGCGAGGCCGCGCAGCTCGAACTTGCCGGCCTTGTCGCTCGACGCCTGGCGCGCCGCGACCGACCACATCTGCCGGCCGGTACCGGCAATGCGCACCGTCGCGTACGGCACCGGCGCGCCGGCGCTGTCGGTGACGATGCCGCTGACGACGCCGCCGGCCTTCATCACGATCTCGATGTTCGTGTACGGCCGGTCGTCGACCGTGAACGCCGCCGAGCGACCCGGCGCGTGCTCGCCGTCGAGCGCGACGAGCGTGTGCGTGCCCGACGCGAGCGCCGGGATCGAGAACTGCCCCTTGTCGTCGGTGACGGTCTCGGCGTCGTCGGTGTCGCCGCCGTCGTCGGCCCAGCCGCCCCACAGCCCGTCGCTCGCGTAGACGCGCGCCTTCGCGATCGGCTTGCCGGCCTCGTCGACGACGCGCCCGCTGACCGGGAACCCCTTGCGCAGCGTCACCGTGATCTTGCCGACCGCGCCGGCCGAGCCGATCGTCGCGAACCCGGTGTTCGGCGCGAACCCGGGCGCGCGCGCCTGGACGCCGACCCAGCCCGGATGCACCGGCTTGATCGTGGCCTCGCCATTGGCATCGGTCGCGACGACGCGACCGCCTTCACCCGCGGCCTTGACCTGCGCGCCGCTGATCGGCTGCTTGCCGTCGTCGACGACGGTGACGATCACGCTCGCGCCTTCCGACACGCGGATCACCACCGGATCGCTGTGCTCGGTCAGCTTGTACGTCACGCTGCCGACGAGCTCGCCGGCGGTCGCCGACAGCGAGTACGTGCGGCCGACGAGCTTGTCGAACGTGAACGTGCCGTCGTCGTCCGACTTCACGCTGCGCGGCGGCACCGACGACAGCCACACCTCGGCGCCACCGATCCCCTTGCCATCGGGACCGACGACCTGACCCTCGAGCTGGAGCGGACCTTCGACGTCGACGTCGAGCATCCAGCGCGGTGACATCCCGCGCGGTGCCGGCCCGGTCGCCGATCGTCCCTTGTCGATCGCGACCGCCGCGGAGCGATCCTTGCCAGCGGGGCTCGCCGGCTTGTCGTCCTCGCCGCGGCCGCGCAGCCAGAAGAACCAGACACCGACGAGAACCACGACGAACGCGATCACTCCACCGAGGACCTTGCGATTCATGCGAGCTCCGATGCGCGTCTCATGCGCGCGGGCATCATGATTCCGCGCACGCGACCTCGCCAGGGTGCGACGGGGCGCGACCCTCGACGCGACCGTCGATTGTTTCGCAACTGTCCGAGGCGCCGCGGTCGCACTCGCTGTGAGCCGGATGTCAGCTCAGCCCTTGATCGTGAGCAGCGGCCACATCCGCGCGACGCGCCGGGCGACGTCCGCCTGCTCGACGGTCTGCACGACCGGTGTGATGTCCTTGTACGCGTACGGCGCTTCCTCCTTGAGCCGATCGTGGTACTCGGCGAGCACGTCGCGGCGCAGCCGGACCTCGGGCGCCGTCGGATCGATCGGCGTCACGACGCGCAGCTTCGCGAACGTGTCCTCGTACGTGCGCTCGTCGACGTGGCGCGACTTGCCACGCGACAGGCTGCGCCCGGCACCGTGGCACGCGCTGCACAGCGCCGCCTCGTTGCCCGCACCCGCGAGGAGGTAGCTCGCGGCACCCATCGAGCCCGGGATGATCACCGGATGCCCGGTGTAGCGGAACGGACTGCCGGCCATCGCCGCGTCCGCGCCGAGCGCCGGACACGCGCCCTTGCGATGCAGGTACGTCTCCGGCGCGCGGTCGTCGTGCCAGATCAGGTTGTGAGGCGCGTCGTACACGAGCCGCGCATCGATCTCGCGACCGAGCACCTCGCCGAGCACGCGCGTCGCCATCAGCCCGAGCATCAGCCGGTTGCCGAACGCGAAGTTCGCGGCGTTCCGCATCGCATCGAGATACTTCTCGCCGAGCTCCGCGTGCGGCCCGCGCGTCGGGATCACGTAGAACCCGTGCGCCGGGTGCTTGAGCTCCTTCGGATAGATCGCGCGCGCCCGATCGAGGAAGTGGCCGCCGACCGGATGGCCGAGCCCGACCGAGCCCGAGTGCGCCATGATCGCGATCGTCCCCGGACGGACGCCCCACGCGTGTGCCGTGGTGCCGTCGAGGATCTCGTCGATCACCTGCAGCTCCACGAAGTGGTTGCCGCCGCCGATCGATCCGATCTGCGAGTCGCGCGCATCGGTCGCGCCCGAGCTCGTGACGTAGTCGCCGAACGCGAACGTCCCGTTCGCCGGCAGGATGCCCTGAAAGTGAACGCGCGCGAGATCCGCCTCCTGCGCCGCCGCGTGATAGTGCCGCCACAGCCCGGCGCCCGCGTTGTCGTCGCGCGTCTCGTACAGCCCCCACAACCCCTCGCGCAGCAGCGCCTCGCGCTGCCGTGCCGACATCGGAATGTCGCGCTGCCCCTGAAAGAACACCGCGCGCAGCGGGCGATGGATGCCGTCGAGATGCGGCGCGAGCTCGTCGCGCGTGATGTCCGTGACGAGCAGCCGCATCCCGCAGCACACGTCGTTGCCGACCGCCTGCGGCACGACAAACCCGCGCGCGTCCGCCACCGTGCCGACGGGAATCCCGCCGCCGCGATGGAAGTCCGGCGTCAGCACGACGCGTTCGATGCGCCCGACCTCGTCGCCCCAGAACGGCGCGACGCGGCCGGCGCGCTCCGCCTGCCAGATCTGATCGATCGTGCCCTGGATCTCGACGAACCCGAGCGCCTGCTCGACCGCCTCGAGCTCGATCGGCACATCGCGGTTCGCGAACAGCGTGACGGGTACGCCACGCTCGTTGGGAATCATCGAGCGCGTGTCGTCGATGCGACGCACGACATCGCTCAGCTTGGTCACCGACATGGGAATCCTTCTGCGAAGAAACCGAAAATGACTTCGTGACCGACCGAAACCTTCGGTCGGGAGGACACCCGCGTCACCAGCAGCTCGTGATGCGAGACGCGCACAGACTAGGGGACGCCACGCGCCCGTGCAACGGATTCCGGACGGGGTCAGGCTACACTTGCTCAACCTACTGGCGCCGAAGATCGCGAGATCACGCAAGCAAACGGGGACAGGCTCCACTTGCTCAACCAGTCACCGGACACGCGCGCCAAATGTCCGGGAAGCAAGTTGAGCAAGTGTAGCCTGTCCCCGTTCAGGCGCGCGATTTCAGTCGGTTGCGCGCCACCAGAAGTGTAGCCTGACCCCCGTTACGGCTCGTCCAGGAACGCGTAGCGGTAGTCGCTCGGCGGCACGAAGGTTTCCTTGATCGTGCGCGGGGCGACGAAGCGCAGCAGGTTGAGGGGCGAGCCGGCCTTGTCGTCGGTGCCGGAGGCGCGGGCGCCGCCGAACGGCTGCTGGCCGACCACGGCACCGGTCGGCTTGTCGTTGATGTAGAAGTTGCCGGCGGCATCGCGCAGCGCGGTGGTGGCCTCGACGATCGCCGCGCGGTCGCGCGCGAAGATCGCACCGGTCAGCGCGTACGGCGAGGTGCGGTCGACGAGCTGCAGCGTGTCGTGCCACGCGTGATCCGGGTAGACGTGCAGCGTGACGATCGGGCCGAAGAACTCCTCGCGCATGTGGCGCACCATCGGATCGTCGGTGGTGATCAGGGTCGGCTGGACGAACCAGCCCTCGCGGCCGTCGCAGTTGCCGCCAGCGAGCACCTTCATGCCGGCGGTCTCGCGCGCCTCGGCGATCGCGGCCTGGTGCTTCTCGAACGCGCCCTGCTTGATCACCGCACCCATGAAGTTCGAGAAGTCGGAGACGTCGCCGATCTTGAGCGCCTTCGTCGTATCGACGAGCTGGTCGCGCATCTTGTCCCAGACCGACTTCGCGACGTAGACGCGCGATGCGGCCGAGCACTTCTGGCCCTGGTACTCGAAGCCGCCGCGGACGATCGCGGTCGCGAGGCAGCCCGGATCGGCGGACGGGTGGGCGAGGATGAAGTCCTTGCCGCCGGTCTCTCCGACGAGCCGCGGGTAGCTCTTGTAGCGGTCGAGGTTGTCGCTGACGCGCTTCCACATCATGCGGAACACGTCGGTCGAGCCGGTGAAGTGGATGCCGGCGAGCGCCGGGTGATCGAGCAGCGTGTTCGTCGAGCCGTGCGGCAGGCCGGGGATGAAGTTGATGACGCCGGGAGGCATGCCGGCCTCCTCGAGCAGCTGCATGATCTCCCACGCCGCGCGCAGCTGCGCCTCGGCCGGCTTCCAGACGACGGTGTTGCCCATCAGCGCCGGCGCGGTCGGCAGGTTGCCGGCGATCGCCGTGAAGTTGAACGGCGTCAGCGCGAACACGAAGCCCTCGAGCGGCCGGAGCTCCATCATGTTCCAGGTGCCGCTCGCGCTCTTCGGCTGCATCCGGTAGAGGTCCTGCGCGAACTGCACGTTGAACCGCCAGAAGTCGATCAGCTCGCACGCCGCATCGATCTCGGCCTGGTGCGCGGTCTTCGACTGGCCGTGCATCGTCGCGGCGTTCATCCGCGCGCGCCACGTGCTCGCGAGCAGCTCGGCCGCGCGCAGCAGGACCGCGGCCCGCGCTTCCCATCTCATCGCGCTCCACTCGCGGCGCGCGTCGGCCGCGGCGAGCACCGCACGCTGCGCGACGTCCTCGGTCGCGGCGTGGAACCGCGCGATCACGTGCTTGTGCCGGTGCGGCATCGTGACCTCGCGGATCTTGCCGGTGAGCACGCGCTCGCCGCCGACCACGCACGGGATCTCGACGACCTCGCGCTCGATCGCCGCGAGCGCTGCCTTCAGCTTCGCGCGCTCCGGGCTACCAGGTGCGTAGGACTGGACGGGCTCGTTGACCGGATCCGGAACCGAGACGATCGCGTCGTGCATGCGGGGACGTGTACCACGCCACGCGCGTCGAGGACGGCTACTTCGAGGGCGTCGGCGGCGCGGTCAGCTTCGGCTTGATCGGGCCCGGCGCGGCAGAGCCCGCCGTGGTCGGCGCGGTCGGCGGGTTGTCGGTCTTGCCGGCGCGGCACGACGCGATCTGATCCAGCGTCTTCGCAGCCACGAGACACCGCCGCGTCGCGGCCGGCATCTTGCGCTGCTCGCACTGCGCGAGCATCGCGCCGCGCTGACCGTTCGCGCCCATGTCGCCGTGACCGACGATCGTCTGCTGGGTGACCTCGAGCATATGATCGACGACCTGCGCGCACGGCGGGCCGGGATCTTCGGACTTGCTGCAAGCGCTCGCGAGCGCGACTGCGACGACGATCCAACGCATGGGCCCGAGCTTAGCGGGTCGCGGGGCCGGACGGATCGAGCACGAGCGATCCGCAGGCCGCGACGCCGCGCTGCTTCGCGAGGTTCAGCTCGAGCGTGCTCTCGCTCTCGATCGCCTGGCGGTAGAGGCACGTGAACACGCGGCCGCCCGCGGTGCGCACGACCTCGGTCACGACCCACAGCCCGTCGCTGTCGCGCACGATCGTTCGCGGCGAGCGCTCGACGAGGAAGTGCGTCTCCGGCGTGACCGGTCCGCTATCGGACAGCGTCACCTTGCCGCTGCCGGCACGCCACGTCCACGTGTCGCGACGCGCGGTCTCGAGCTTGCCGTCGGCGATCGCGATCTCGAACGCGTGGCCGCTCAGCGTTCCGCTGAACTTGTCGTCGACGGGCGGCGCCGTCGTCACCTCGTCGGTCGCGTTCGCGGGTTGCTCGCGCGCGGTCTTGCCGCACGCAGCGACGAGCAGTGCAACGAGCACAGCTCCTAGACGCGCGCGCATGGCTCCACACGAGTGACGCAATCGCGAACCAGCATATTCCTCCGCGCGTAGAAGTACAGTCTCGCGATGATCCGCGCAGTAGGTGAGGACGACTTCGTTGCGATCGCTTCGATCACGAACCACTACATCGCGACGACCGCCATCCACTTCGCCTACGAGCCGATCGAGGCCCGCGAGCTGTGGGCCGGCTGGGCCGCCGGCGCTCGCCGCTATCCGTGGCTGGTCGCGACCGAAGGCGGCGAGGTCGTCGGCTTCGCGAAGGCCGGACCGTGGCGAGACCGCTCGGCCTACCGGTGGACGACCGAGGTCGGGCTGTACCTCGCTCCCGGCGCGGTCGGTCGCGGCCTCGGTCGCGCGCTCTACACCGACCTGCTGGACGAGCTCGCGCGTCGCAAGTTTCGCTCGGCAATCGCGGGGATCGCGCTACCGAACGAGCCGAGCATCCGGCTGCACCGGGCGTTCGGCTTCGAGTCGGTCGGCATCGTCCGCGACGCCGGCTTCAAGCTCGGGCGCTGGCACGATGTCGAGTTCTGGCAGAAGCGGTTCGCGGTCGGGCCGGACCGCCCCGACCTCGTCGGCTAAGCTGCGGTCGTGTCGATCCCATGCCGGCCGGGCTGCGGCGCGTGCTGTATCGCGCCGTCGATCTCGCCGACCGCGGCGCTGCCCGACGGCAAACCCGCGGGCGTCCGGTGTCCGCACCTCACCGAGGACACCCGGTGCGCGCTGTTCGGCCGGCCCGAACGGCCAGCGGTCTGCGTCGGGTTGTCGCCGCAGCCCGAGATGTGCGGCGACTCCGCCGAGGCCGCGCTCGCGACCCTGATCCATTGGGAGCGTCTCACGGCGCCGAGGTCGGCCACCGGCGGGTCATGATCCGGCGCGGCGAGGTCACGAACCCGGCACGCTCGTAGAGCCGGGCGGCCGGGTTGTCCGGTCGGACCTGGAGGTGGAGCGCCTGGACGTCGCGCGCCCGCAGCTCGGGCTCGAGCAGGTCGAGCGCCGCGCGTCCGGCGCCCTGGCCGCGCGCCTCGGGATCGATCCACAGCTCGGTCAGGTAGGCGTCGCGGCCGCCGAACTCGAGGTCGTAGCTGAACGTCGCGATCGCGTAGCCGACCGGCGCACCGGACTGTTCCACGAGCCACACCCCGCCGAGGCCCGGATCGGCGAGCAGCTTCTGCAGCGCGGCGGCGAGCACTTCGTCCGCGATCGAGATGCCCTCGTGATCGTTGAGCGCCCGGGTGCGCGGGAACACCGCGGGGAAGTCAGCCGGACCGGCGGGCCGCAGCGCGAACATGGCCCATCGTAGCGTCCCTCCGGTACGTTCGCGGCATGCAGGCGTCGTGGATCGCCATGCCCGACGCGGCGATCGTCGAGCAGCTCGCCGGTGCACGGCAGGTCGTCCGCATGAGCTACGAGCGCGCGCGCTGGGAAGGCGTCATCGGCGTGATGACCGACGCCGATCACCGCATCACCGCGATCACCGCGACCCGGTGCGGGCTCACCGAGCTGCCGGCCGCGCTCGGGGAGCTCGAACGGCTCGAGCGGCTCGATGTCTCGCGCAACGATCTGTACGAGCTGCCCGGCTCGCTCGCGGCGCTCGTGCGGCTGCGCGAGCTCTATCTCTACGACAACCTCGCGCTCACCGAGCTGCCCGCGCTCGGCGCGCTCGAGCGGCTGCAGGTGCTCGACGCGAATCGCTGCTCGCTCGGCGAGCTGCCGGCGATCGAGCGCCTCCACGAGCTCGAGTACCTCTACCTCGAGGCGAACGGCATCGCCGCGCTGCCGGCGCTGCCCGAGACGCTGCGCTACCTGAACGTCAACGGCACGCGGCTGCGCTCGCTCGAGGCCGTCCGTGATCTGTCCGGGCTCGTCGAGCTGCGCGCCGATCACACGCCGCTGCAGGACACGCTCGATCTCGGCGGCTTGCCGAAGCTGCGCGAGCTCTACCTCGCCGGCCACGGCTACATCGAGCTGCCGCCGCTGCCGCCGGCGCTCGAGGTCCTCGGGCTGCGCGACAACATCTGCACCGAGATCCCGGCGTCGATCGCGGGCCATCCGAGCCTGTCGCGGATCGACCTGCGCGGGAACTTCATCGACACGGTGCCGGCGTTCGTCGCCGAGCTGCCGCGGCTGCGCCGGCTCGATCTCAGGTGGAACCGGCTGCGCGCGCCGCGCGACTGGCTCGCGGCCCTCGTCGCGCGCGACGTGCTCGTCTACACCTGATCACTCGCGATCGAGGTACGTGTACCCGATCATGCCCTGACGGAATCGATTGATGAGCGTGCGGCTTTCTTCAATCGTCATCAGCTTCTTGCGCAGCGCCTGCTCGACGTTGTTGCGCAGCCGGCCGAGCAGATCGCTCGGCGAGTAGTCGACGAACGCGAGCACCTCGCTGACGGTGTCGCCGGCGACGACTTCCTTGACGTCGTACTCGCCCTCCGGCGACAGCTGGACGTGCACCGTGTTCGTGTCGCCGAACAGGTTGTGGAGGTCGCCGAGGATCTCCTGGTACGCGCCGACGAGGAAGATGCCGAGGTAGTAGTCCTGGCCCTCGGTCTTGGGGTGCAGCTCGAGCACGTGCTTGACGTCGCGCAGATCGATGAACGAATCGATCTTGCCGTCGGAGTCACACGTGATGTCGGCGAGCGTCGCGCGCCGCGTCGGCTCCTCGCTCAGGCGATGGATCGGACAGATCGGGAACAGCTGATCGACCGCCCACGCATCCGGCACCGACTGGAACATCGAGAAGTTGCAGAAGTACGTGTCGCTGAGCGCCTTCTCGAGGCCCTCGAGCTCCTCGGGCATGTGCTCGCGGCCGCGCGTCAGCATCAGCACCTTCTCGCACGTCGCCCAGAACAGGTTCTCGCACAGCACGCGGTGCTCGAGCGACAGGTGCCCGAGGTTGAACAGCTGGAGGACCTGATCCTTGTACTCGACCGCGTCGTGATAGCTCTCGAGCAGGTTCTTCTGCGAGACCGCCTGGTAGGTCTCCCACATGTTGATCACGAGCGGCGGCGCCGGGCGATCGAGCTCCTTCGGCACGTGCGTGTTGAACTCGGTCACGCCGAGCACGTTGACGACGAGCACCGAGTGGTGCGCGGCGACCGCGCGGCCGGACTCGCTGACGATGTTCGGGTGCGGGACCTGATCGGCGTCGCAGATCTCCTTGATCGCGAACACGACGTCGTTCGCGTACTCCTGCACCGTGTAGTTCATCGACGACGCGAAGTTCGTCTGCGAGCCGTCGTAGTCGACGCCGAGGCCGCCGCCGACGTCGAGGTACGACAGGCCCTTCGCGCCGAGCTTGAACAGCTCGCAGTACAGCCGGCCGGCCTCGCGCAGCGCGTTCTTGACGCTCTTGATCGCCGAGATCTGCGACCCGAGATGGAAGTGCAGCAGCTTGAGCGTCTCGACCTGGTTCCACTCCTTGAGCTTGCCGATCGCCTCGACCATCTCGGCGGCCGACAGACCGAACTTCGAGAAGTCGCCACCGGACTGCTCCCACCGGCCGGCGCCGCGCGACGACAGCCGGGCGCGGATCCCGAGCGACGGCTTGATCCCGACGCGCTCGCTGACGCGATGAATCTGCTCGAGCTCGCTCGGCTTCTCGACGACGAGGATCACCGTCTTGCCCATCTTCGACGCGAGCAGCGCGGTCTCGATGTACTCCTCGTCCTTGTAGCCGTTGCAGATGATCAGCGCCTCGTCGTCGGTGTGGATCGCCATGATCGCGAGCAGCTCCGGCTTGCTGCCCGCCTCGAGGCCGTAGTGGAACGGGCGACCGAACTCGATGATCTCCTCGACGACGGTGCGGTTCTGGTTGACCTTGATCGGATACACGCCGCGGTACTGGCCGCTGTAGCCGTACTCGCGGATCGCGCCGTTGAACGCGCTGCACAGCAGCTCGATCCGCGCGCGCAGGATGTCGCTGAACCGGAGCAGGATCGGCAGCTGGATGCCGCGCGCGACGAGCTCGTCGATCAGCTCCTTCATGTCGATCGCGCCGCCTGCTTCACCGCGCGGCTGGACGATCAGGTTGCCCTGATCGTTGACGCCGAAGTACCCGCAGCCCCAGCGCGGGATGTTGTACGTGTCGTTCGCGTCGTTGGCGGTCCAGCGGCGCAACGGATCGTGACTGAGGAGAGCCTTCGCGCGGGCCATGTTCGATCATGCAATTACGGCCAATCGCCCGCGCGCGCAACGAGAAATCACCCCTCGTTCACCGACGAGGCACGATCTCTTCTGGTGTGCGTGCGCTCAGGCCGCGCAGCGCCGCAACGCACGCCGCAGCGGACGCCGGCCGCGTGTCGGTTCGTCGTCGGGATCGGCGACGCTCGGCGCCGGTGCCCAGCCCGCGACGCGTCCGAGATCCGGCTCGCTGCCGCGCGCGAGCGGCATCGAGATCGGCGTGCGCGACAGCTCGGACGACTCGGTGCCGCGCGCGTAGCGTCGGCCCGGCGCCTGCGGCAGCGGCGGGATCACGGGCAGCGCGCGATCCGTGACGTCGGGCAGCTCCTCGATCACGTGCGCGTCGTCGACCTCGATCTCGATCTCGATCACGGGCGCGACGCGCGGCGCTTCGACATCGCCGTAGAGCTCGCGCATCAGGCGCACGATCGCGGTCGCGCCGCGGCTCCAGCCGTGATTCGCTGCGACCTGCTCGAGCGCGTCGACCATCGCCGCCGCCGACGGAAACCGCGCCGCGGCCTGGACCGCCAGCGCGCGCCGGATCACCTGCTCGAGATCCAGCGGGAAGCCCTCGACGAGCGCGCTCGGCGCGACGTAGTCGCCCTGGACGACCGCCATCATGCGATCGAAGTCGGTCTTGCCGGCGAAGCAGCGCGCGCCGGTTGTCAGCTCGTAGAGCACGACGCCGAGCGCGAACACGTCGGTCCGGTGATCGACCGGATCGCCGAGGCATTGCTCTGGCGACATGTAGCTCGCCTTGCCGCGCACGACGCCGGGGTTCGTCTGCACGCTCGCGATCGTCGTGGTCGCGATCCCGAAGTCGACGACTTTCACGCAGCCGTCGTGACCGACCATGATGTTCGACAGCGAGACGTCGCGATGCACGAGCCGCAGCGGCTTGCCATCCGGGCTGCAGCGGCGGTGCGCGTGATCGAGACCCGCGGCGGCGCCGGCGATGATCGCGACGGCGACATCGAACGGGATCGCGCGCTGCTTCGCCGCTGCCTGCGCGAGCAGCTCGCGCAGATCCACGCCGTGCACGAGCTCCATCGCGAGATAGTGCTGGCCGTCGACGACATCGACATCGAGCACGCTCGCGATGTTCTGGTGGTGCAGCATCGCGACGATCCGCGCCTCGTCGAGGAACATCTGGCAGGCGTCCGGATCGCCGGCGCGCTCGCGGTTGAGCACCTTCAGCGCGACCTGGCGGGCGAGGTCGCTGTCCGCACGCTGCGCGAGATAGATGTCCGCCATCCCGCCCTGCGCGAGTGGACGGACGAGCTCGTAACGTCCAAGCCGGGTCCGCGAACCCTCATCGGTCATCAACTATCGTACGAATGACGACCTCGATCCGTTTCCCCGAAGATCGGGCAGTGCAGTTCCGGGCAGTTGCGACCCACTCCGGACCGAGATCGGCCGGCTGATCGTGAGCGCACTTACACCTTGCGGGCATGTGCGATTCGGATAGATTCGCCGATTCCAGCAATGGGCAACCCGGTCCCCAAGGACAGCCCCGGCGCGAAGGTCATCGCCGAGGAAGAGCGCCTCTACGGTCAGGTCCAGGCGCGCGTCGCGATGGGCGAAGAGGCGGATGATCGGCCGCAGGTCGTGTCCGGGGATCTCGATGCCGATCTGATCTCGCTGCGCGATCAGATCGCCGAGGCGCGGCCCGAGGATCTGCCGCCGTTGATCGAGCAGATGACGCGGCTCGCGGCGCTCAAGGCGCGGCTCGGCGGCGGCAAGTCGCTGCCGGTCGACATCACGAGCCCGTACTTCGCGCACATGCGGCTGCGCGAGAACGGCAAGAGCCGCGACGTCTGCATCGGCAAGCGCGGCTTCATCGATCGACAGTCGAACGTCCAGATCGTGGACTGGCGCAACGCGCCGGTGTCGCGGATCTATTACCGCTACGAAGAAGGCGACGACTACGAGGAAGAGATCGCCGGCCGTCGTGTCGAGGGCTTCGTCGAGGCGCGCCGCAACGTCTCGATCGCGCGCGGCAACCTGCGCAGGATCGGCTCGCCGCAGGGCACGTACCTCAAGGACGCGCGCGGCTCGTGGGTGCAGGCCGTCGGTCAGGTGACGCCGGTGCTCCACGGCGGCATGGGCAAGGCCGCACGTCCGGTCGCCGCGCAGGGCGCGAAGGGCAAGCTCGGCGTGCACCACGGCGTCGCGCGCGCGGACAAGGCGCTGCCCGAGATCGCCGCGCTGATCGACAAGGAGCAGTTCGAGCTGATCACGCAGCCGGGCAGCGGCATCGTCGTGATCCAGGGCGGCGCCGGCTCCGGCAAGACCACGGTCGCGCTGCACCGGATCGCGTTCCTGAACTTCCAGGACCCGCGGCGGTTCAAGGCG
The DNA here is from genome assembly GCA_035715365.1 of Kofleriaceae bacterium. Lineage (GTDB taxonomy): Bacteria > Myxococcota_A > Polyangia > Haliangiales > Haliangiaceae > JABFXX01. Next base: position 22,333 of record DASTLB010000071.1, read on the forward strand.
CAGCACACGCTGTTCGTCGTCCCGTCGCAGGCGCTCGTCCGCTACGTCGCGGGCGTGCTGCCGTCACTCGGTGTCACCGGCGTGCCCGTCGTGACGTACGTCGGCTGGGCGCGGTCGACGCGTATGCGCTGCCTGCCCGAGGCGCCGACGAAGTACAACGTCGAGCCTCCGGACCAGGTGTCGCGCGTCAAGAAGCATCCGGCGCTGCTCGGCATGCTCGTGCGCTGGGTCGAGCGCCAGGCGGCGCAGATCGGCGCCCAGCTCGGCGAGCTCTCGCAGCCCGCGCGCGACGAATGGGAGCGGCTCGGCAAGCGCGCGCTGATGCCGCGACTGTCGAAGCTGAACACGTGGCTGAAGAAGCAGGAGGCCGCGCTCGAGCCGCAGACGCGCGTCGCGCTCGAAGGCATCGTCAAGCGCTGGAAGAAGCGCGGCGACGACTGCGTGCGCGACTGGGCCGAGCTCCTCACCGATCGCGAGGCGCTGACCGAAGGCTTCGCCGGCACCGATGTCAGCGCGCGCGACATCGAGCGGCTCGTGCTGTGGATGCGGCGTCAGCTCGCCGCGCCGCAGAAGGCGCCGGTCGACGAGAACGACCAGCCGGTGCTCGATTCCGAGGGTCAGCCGCTCGGCGTCGACGAGGACGATCCGGCGGGCCGGTTCGACGACGAGGACGATCCGATCCTGCTGCGGCTCGTCCAGCTCAAGCGTGGCGGCCTCATGCCGCCGGGCGGCGACGAGCTGTCGTACGAGCACGTCGCGATCGACGAGGCGCAGGATCGCAGCGCGCTCGAGGTCAAGGTGCTCGTCGAGGCGGTGCACGCGCCCGACAACGATCCGGACAAGCGCTCGGTCACGATCGCCGGTGACACCGCGCAGCGCCTCGTGTTCGACAACAACTTCAACGGCTGGGAGCAGCTGCTCGAGCAGACCGGCCAGCCGGCGATCGTGCGCCCGCTCAAGCTGTCGTACCGCTCGACCGCCGAGGTCATGCTGCTCGCGCGCGAGATCCTCGGGCCCGAGCTCGCGCCGCCCGAGCCGCTCGCGGCGCGCCCCGGCGAGCCGGTCGAGCTCCACGAGTTCGGCGATCTCGGCGAGGCGATCGCGTTCCTCGGCGATGCACTGCGCAACCTGATGGCGCGCGAGCCGACCGCGTCGTGCGCGGTGATCTCGCGGCACCCCGAGCAGGCGGACGCCTACTACGAGGGACTGCGGCGCGCCGAGGTCCCGGCGCTGCGCCGCGTCCGTCGCGACGAGTTCAACTTCCAGCCCGGCGTCGACGTCACCGATGTCGCGCAGGTCAAAGGCCTCGAGTTCGACTACGTCGTGATGGTCGACGTCAACGACTCGAGCTACCCCGACGTCCACTGGGCGCGGCACCTCTTGCACATCGGCGTCACACGCGCCGCGCATCAGCTGTGGCTCGTCTCCACCGGCGAGCCGAGCCCGCTCGTGCCCAAAGCGCTGCGCGACGGCGGACGCATGGGCGTCGGCTGACTGCAAATTGAAGTAAGTGCGCGACTAATTTGACGTTGCACCGCCGCGCGATCGCACCTAACCTCGCAGCTAGTGATCGGCGAGAGCATCGGTAATTACGTCGTCCGGCAGAAGCTGGGTGAGGGCGGGATGGGTGACGTCTACATGGGCGAGCACCCGCAGATCGGCAAGAAGGTCGCGCTCAAGCTGCTGCACGCCGAGCTCACCGAGAATCAGGAAATCGCCACGCGCTTCTTCAATGAAGCGAAGGCGGTCAACGACATCGGGCATCCGAACATCGTCGAC
>DASTLB010000072.1:0-13977 GCA_035715365.1 Kofleriaceae bacterium
GTCGTTCGACCATCCGCTTTCGGAATCCTTCAGAGTAGAGATGCAATGGGTCCTCGGTGCCCCGTGTGCGAACACCCGTGAAGAACGCGGGCGCCTAGGCCACCAGCGTTCATGCGACAACTACCCTGGCACAGGGGGGACGGTGTCCGAGGGCGGGACGGTGTCCGAGGGCGGGACGGTGTCCGAGGGCGGGACGGTGTCCGAGGGCGGGACGGTGTCCGAGGGCGGGACGGTGTCCGAGGGCCGGACGGAGCACGCTGATGTCGCGGCGCGAGCGGCGCGGTTCACTCGCAGTCGCTGTCGCTCGAGGCGCAGCGGAAGCGGACGTGCAGGTGATGCTGGTGGTTGCGGTAGTGATGGATCAGGGCCGGGGTGCCGCGCCCCTTCGGGTACTGGAAGATCTGGTCGAGCTTGCGCTCGGAGACGCCGTGCGACTTCGCCCACCGGTAGATGATTCCCTGGACGTCGTAGTCGAGGAAGATCACCTGCACGCCGCCATCCTTGTCCTGCGTCGCGGCGAGCTTCGAGATCAGCGTCCAGGTCGTGCTGGCGTCGAGGTTGGACTCGGTCGCGTTGATGAACTGCTCGGGATAGCCGGCCGGCTGCTTCTTGTAGAACAGGCCGATGTCGACGTCGCGTCCCGACTGATGCGAGTGGTGATCGCTCACCTGGCCGCCGTGCTCGGAGCTGAGGTCCCCGATCGAGAGGACGTGCGCGCGCGGGTGAAGCTCGAGGGTGTCGAGGATCGCGCGGCGCGTGTACTCGACGGTCGTGCGCGTGCCGTACGCGCGGTAGGGGCGGCGGATGTACGCGCCCTCCGGCATGCGCAACCGGGTCGCGCCGCGCAGCTTGCCCGCCCACGGCAGGCCGAACGACTGGCCGCGACCGGGTAGCTCGTCGGGATCGGTGCGCTCGAGGATCTCGCGGCGGTGCTCGCGTTCGCTGCGGTCGTCGGTGTCGTCGCGAGTATCGACGTCGGGCAGCGCAGGTTTCGGTGGGCTGCGATCGGGCTCGGTGGCGGGCTTCGTCGTCGTGATCGCCTCGACGTACGCGCTCGCGTCGTCCTCGTCGGTGAGCTCGGCGTCGGGCTGCGTTGGCTCGGCGTCGACGTGGCGATCGCGATCGGCGTTGCGTTCGCGTTCGCGTTCGCGTTCGCGTTCGCGCTCGCGTTCGCGTTCGCGCTCGCGCTCGCGGTCACGGTCGCGATCGCGCGGCCGGTCCTCGCGCACGGCGACATGCTTCGCGCGCTGGGTGTGCTTGCGCGCTTGCTTGACGGCGGCGGGTTTGCGCGAGCGCTTGGTGCGCGCGTCCGCGGTCGAGACGCTCGAGGCAGTCGAGACGGTGAACGCGAGCAGGACGACGACCCAGGAAAGCGCGCGCATGTGGGGTTCCCTCCGCAGGATCCTCATCCTGCGTGCGCGGTGTACAGAGCGCCAGTTTACGGCGCGGCGGCAGTCACAGCTTCTGGCAACGCTCGCCGAGCAGCTTCGCGATCGGCGTGAGGTCGTCCTGCAGCGTCTTATGGAAGTCCTTGCGCGTCAGGGTTCGGCCGGCGAGGACGAGCTTGCGGATGTCGCCGCACGCGCGGTGGGCGTCGATGAGCGCGGCGGCACCGCCGTTGTAGACGCGGGTCTCCGTGAGGGACGCGTTGTTCGGCCGGCGGCGGATGCGGAGATCCTCGACGAGCGCGTCGATGATCTTGGCCTTCTGCGCGAGCTTGGCGTCGCGTGGCTGGTTCGAGTCGTAGACCTTCTTCAGCTGGTTGTAGGCGTCGAGCAGGCGCGCCGCGCGGGCGAGATAGAGCGCCTGGCCGAGGGTCCACGCGAGCTCCTCGGGCGAGCCACGGCCGAACCGCTCGGTGATCCAGTGGTCGGTGAGGACGTCCGCGACGTACGACGCGAATGACTCGTTGAAGAACGGCTGGTCGGGAACGAGCACGGTCGCATGGACGGACTCGTGGAGGATGACGTTCGCGAGCTCGGGGAACGCGTCGTCGCCGCCACCGAGCATCGAGGACAGCACCGGGTCGGGGAACCAGCCGCCGGTCGAGTAGGCGGAGGCGGGGCGGACGATCGCGTCGTAGCCCTGGGCCTCGAGCGATTGCTTGTGCTGGATCGCCTCCTCCTCGTCGAACCAGCCGAGGCCGGCGAAGCAGCCGACGATCGGGAAGCACCAGCGACGCGGCTTGAACGCGAGCGGGTCGGCGGCTCCGACGAACCACACGGCAGCGGGGCGGCCGAGCGAGACGTAGTTGTTGTAGTTGCGGCGGATCGAGAGGCCGTAGCTGCGGCCGTACGCCTTGATCGCGGGGATCTCGGCGAGCAGGTACTTCGTGCGCAGCGGCGTGTCCGGATCGCGGACGACGCGATCGATCGGCTTGGCCTTCGAGAGCAGCTCGAGCTGGCCGTGGCCGGCCTGCGCGAGGTAGCGCGTCATCAGGCAGCCGGTGCTCGACGCGCCAAGGACGGTCGCGACAACGACGACGAGGAGCGCTTTCATACGTGCGACGCGATCGCCTTCGCGAGATCCGCGCCGTCGTCGAGCTTGCCGGGTTGCCAGATGATGCCGAGCCCGTCGCCGTTGTCGTGCTTCGGGATGATGTGGAAGTGGACGTGGAACACGGCCTGGTGCGCGGACAGGCCATTGTTCTGCAGGACGTTGAAGCTCTTCGCGCCCGTCGCCGCGAGCACCGCACGACAGAGGCGCGGCAGCACGCGTCCGATCGCGGCGGCGGACTCGTCGGAGAGCTGGTCGAGCGTCTCGGCAGGCTCCTTCGGGATCACGAGCGTATGGCCGCGCGAGAGCGGGCTGATGTCGAGGAACGCGAGCACGCGGTCGTCCTCGTACACCTTGTGGCAGGGAATCTCGCCGGCCAGGATCTTCGTGAAAATCGTCTGCGCCATGACGTCGCGAGCGTAGCGCGGCGGCGCGGACGGCGCGCTCGCGGCGGGGTCAGAAAGTCGCGAGCGTCTGCGCGCGTTCGCCGGCGGTCTCGCGCGTGGTGGCCGTGCGGCGCGCGGTCGTCGCGGGTGCGTGCGCGGGGGCGGGACCGACGGTGTACGTGGCCTGGAGCGTGAGCGCGTCGCTCGTGACCGTGGCAGTGAGCGTGCCTTCGCGCTCGGGCTGGACGAGCACGCAGTTGCGGACGAGCTGGTTGTCGCCGGGGCCGTTATCGACGGTGATCGTCCACGGCAGGCCGGCGACGTAGCGGCCGTGGTTCCGCGCCGAGAAGCACAGCGAGCCGAGCTGACCGACGGCGAGCGGCATCTCGGGCGCGCGCGCGACGAGCTCGTCCGCAGCCGCGACGACCTCGAACGACAGCGTCGCGGCAGGACGATCGCCGGCGGTGACCGTGACGCTCTGCGGGCCGACGGTCGCGTTCGGGATCTCGATCGTGTCCCACGCCGGACGCAGCGAGCCGGCGAGCGCGCCCGCGAGATCGATCGCCATCGATTCGTCGATCACGCGCGTCGTGTACGGGCCGCTCGAGCCCTGGACCTCGCCGGTCAGCGCGACGACGAGCCGCTGGTGGCCGGTCGCGAGCACGAAGTCGGGCTCGGGGCTCTCGGGCTCGCCCGGGACGAGCGCGAGCCCGGTGATCGCCGCGCCGTCCATCAGCTTGCGATCCATGAGACCGCCGTCGCTCGCGAGGATCCGGAGGTAGTTCTCGCGCGTCGCGACGCCCTCGAGCGTGACGTCGGCACCGGAGGTCGCGGCAACGCGGACGCCGAGCCCGCCGTCGTCGTCGGCGGTGTACGGGAGGTCGAGCGGGCGGAAGATCGCCGGCGCGACCTCGACCTCGAGGTGGATCGTCTGCGTGCCGCCGACCGCGGTCGGATGCGAGCCGAGATCGATCGAGGTGCCTCCGATGCCGGCGCCCACGAAGTGCAGACCGTTCGGCGTGGTGTCGGAGCAGTCTTCGCCGGCCGGGCACTCGCCGGTCGCGGCGCGTTCGCCGGCCGTGCAGGCGGTGAGGGGCAGTGCGGTCAAAGGCAGTGCGAGCGCAAGCTGGACGAGTCTCATGCGAGGACTCATTACAGCGGTCGTGCCACTGTACCGGATGCGGTTTCGCGGGCTTGCCGCGCGAGCGAGCACGAAATGCCACAGCGCTCGGACATCGATGTCGTGGCGTGCGCCGCTACGGATCGAAGCGATATCCAGAGCCGCGCACGGTGATGAAGTACCGCGGCTGCTCGGGATTCTGTTCGAACCGCTTGCGGAGCTGGCCCACGAAGTTGTCGACCGTACGCACCGAGCCGGCGGACTGTCCCCACACGAGCTGGAACAGCTGGCTGCGCGAGAACACCTGGCTCGGGTGGCGGACGAAGAACACGAGCAGCTCGAACTCGAGGTGCGTCAGCTTGACCTCGCGGCCTGCGACGGTGACCACGCGCTGCCCGAGGTCGATCTGGACGTTGCTGAACGCGAGCTGATCGCCGTGCTCGGTCGCGACCGGCGCGGCCGTGCTCGGCTGCTGCGTGCGGCGCAGGACGGCGTCGATCCGCGCGAGCAGCTCCGCGAGCGCGAACGGCTTGGTGACGTAGTCGTCGGCACCGAGGCGTAGCGCGGCGACCTTGTCGAACTCGCCCTCGCGCGCGGACACCACGATCACCGGGACGAGGTTGTCGGCGGCGCGCAGCGTCGAGAGCACCTCGAGGCCATTCTTCCTCGGCAGGTTGATGTCGAGCAGGATCAGCGCGAAGTCCTCGGCCAGGGCCTGCTTGATCGCGTCCTCGCCATCGCGCGCGATCGACGTCGAGCGGCCTGCGAGCTTGAGGTTGAGCGCGAGTCCGGTCGCGATCGCTTCGTCGTCCTCGACGACGAGGATGCGAGCGGTCACGTCCGTGCCTCGCGCGCGGGCTCGGGCACCACGGTCGTGACAGCGGTCGGCTCGCGGCGGCGCTTGAGCCGGATGCGAAATCTCGTCTCGCCGGGGCGTGATTCGAAGTCGAGCTTGCCGCGATGGCCGCGCACGATCGCGCGCACGAACGACAGCCCGAGCCCGACGCCCGGTGCGCCGCCCTGGTGCGCCGCGCGGCCGCGCGTGAACTGCTCGAAGATCGCGCGCTGCTCGTCGCGCTCGATGCCGGTGCCGTTATCGCGCACGACGAGCTCGAGCCACCGCCCGGCGCTGTGCGCCTCGACCGTGATCTGCTTGTTCTCGCCCGTGTACTTCCAGGCATTCGTCAGCAGGTTGACGAGCGCGCGGACGAGCGTCGCGCGGTCGCCGGTGACGACGAGCCCCGGCTCGACTTCGCGCTGGATCGGCGTCGGGCGCGACAGCGTCAGCGCGTCGAACGCGGCGATCGATTCGTCGACGAGCTCGGTGATGTCGATCGCGTCGCGCTTGTAGACATAGCTCGACTGCAGCCGCGACAGCTCGAGCACGCGACCGACGAGCTCCTCGAGCCGATCGGTCTCGCGCGCGAGCAGCGACAGCACCTGCACGCGATCGGGTTCCTCGAGCCGGCCGTCGCGCAGCGACTCGATCAGCAGGCGGATCGACGTGACCGGGGTGCGCAGCTCGTGCGACACGCTCGATACGAAGTCGTTCTGGACGCGCACGAGCGACGCGCCCTTGCCGACGAAGATCGAGCCGAGGATGTAGCCGGTGATCACGCTCGTGCAGAACGTCAGCACGAGGATGCCGGTGACGAGCGTCGTCGTCGATTGCCCGAGCACGAGCAGCACGAAGCCGACCGCGGTCATCGCGACCGTCGGCAGCAAGATCACGAGCATCAGGACGAGCTGCGCGCGTCTGAGCTGGAGATTCGCCGGCGGAAATCGCACGCCGGGACTATGCCACGTCGAGCGCGGGCGCGGCGTCGGCCGCGTCGGTGGCGGCCTCGGCGGGCGCGCGATCTCGAACGTGGGCGGGCACGCCGTGCAGATCCCAGACGAGGCCGACCGCCGCGAGCGCGCGCAGCACGTAGTACGTGCAATCGATCTCCCACCAGAAGAAGCCCTGACGTGCGGACACCTGGTAGTGGTGATGGTTGTTGTGCCAACCCTCGCCCATCGTGATGATCGCGAGGACCGGGTTATTGCGCGAGTCGTCGTCGGTCGCGTAGCGGCGGCCGCCCCAGACGTGCGACAGCGAGTTGATCGTGAACGTGCCGTGCCAGCACAGCACCTGCGCGACGGCGAAGCCCCAGACCAGCGCGAAGAAGCCGCCGGCGAGGAACGTCACCACCGCGGTGGCGATCACCGGCAGCATCCAGTAGCGATTGAGCCAGCGCAGCTCCGGGTACTTCGCGAAGTCCTTGATGCGCGACAGGTCGGTGTCCTCGAGGCCGTTCGAGAGGATCCAGCCGTGGTGCGCCCACCAGAAGCCGGACTGGATCACCGAGTGCAGATCGCCCGGCTGATCCGATCGCTTGTGATGCAGGCGGTGATGCGCGGCCCACCACAGCGGACCTTTCTGCGCGGTCAGCGTCGCACCGAGCGCGAGCACGAACTGGAACCACCGCGACGTCTTGAAGCTGCGATGCGAGAAGTAGCGGTGGTACGCGCCGGTCACGAAGAACATGCGCGGCACGTAGAGCGCGAGTGCGAGCACGACGCCGAGCCACGAGAACCCGGTGATCGCGACGCCGACGATCGCGAGGACGTGCACGCCCCAGTACGGGATCGTGAGCGGATTGAAATACGTGCGCCAGAAGCCTCGGGCTTGCGCTTCCTGCACGGCGGTCGCGGACGACATCTCGTCCGACCGTAGCGCCCCCCGTCGACACGAGACGGTTCGCGCCCGGTCATGGTTCTGTCAGCGCCGCGCGTGAGCGAAGATCACTCGGCCGCAGGTGCGACGGGAGCTGCCGGTGTCGGCGCGGGGGCCGGCGTCGGCTGACTCTCGGTCGACGGCGTCTGCGGCGCCGGCTCGGCACTCGCGCTGCGCGTGCGGCCGCGCGCAGCGACCGCGGTCAGCGCCGCCGCAACGAAGAACGCGATCGCGGCGGCGGCGATCGGCGCGCGGCGTCGCTTCTTGCGCACCGACGCGGTCTCCTGCCGCTGCATGTGTGGCAGCGGAATGCCGGCGCCGTTCGTCGGCGGCACGAGCATCATGCCGGACTCGCCGGGCTGCATCTGCGGCATCGGCTGCTGCATGCCCGGCATCTGCATGCCCGGCATCGGCGGCATGCCCGGCAGACCGGGCTGCATCTGCATGTGCTGCGGCGACGGGGACGACATCCGCGGCGCCGGCAGACCGATCAGCTCGGCACCGACCGGCATCATCGTCGCGGCGACACCCGGCGACACCGCACCGAGGCACTGCAGCGCGCTCTGTACCGCGCCCATCGTCTGCGGCCGCGCGTTCGGATCCTTCGCGAGCATCTGATCGATCAGATCGTCGAGCTGCTGCGGCACGTCCGGCGCGAACGACCGCGCACGCGGCGGCATCACGCGCTGGTGGCGCTCGATCAGCTGGCGCAGATCACCGTCGAACGGCGTGCGGCCGGTGACGAGCTCGAACAGGATGCAGCCGAGCGAGTAGATGTCGCTGCGATGATCGATCATCGTCGCCGAGCGGCACTGCTCCGGGGACATGTAGCGCGGCGTCCCGAACACGGTGTTCATCATCGTGTGCGCGCTCTTGCCGAGCTTCGCGAGCCCGAAGTCGAGGATCTTGACGCGCTCGCCCGACGGCGTCGCCGGATCCGGAACGAGGTAGATGTTGTCGGGCTTGAGATCGCGATGCAGGACGTCGGCGCGATGCGCGGCGTCGAGCCCCGAGGCGACCTGGCGCGCGATCTCGATCGCGGTATGCGGCGCGAGCCGGCCGCTGCGCGTCATCCGGTTCGTGAGGCTCTCGCCCTGCAGCAGCTCGAGCACGATGTACGCGCTCTCGCCGATCGTCGTCATCACCTTGCCGCAATCGAGCACGGTCACGATGCCGGGGTGGGCGATGCGCGCGGACGCGCGAGCTTCCTGCAGGAAGCGATGGACGATGTCACCGTTCGTCTGGTGCGACGGGTTCAGGATCTTGATCGCGACGTCGCGATCGAGATCGAGGTCGCGCGCGGTGAACACGAGTCCGAACGTGCCCTGGCCGAGCTTCTCCTTGAGCTCGTATTTCCCCACCCGTCCCCCCGGGGCCAGCACAAATTTGGGGCAGGCCTGGTGGGCACTGACGAATTCCTGAGGCTTGACCGGCGCGTGGATCGAGGTCGCTTCGTCATCGGCGTGTCCGCGTCCGTTGCCTGCGGAATCAGCGACTTCGACCACCTGAACGATCAGGTTGATCTCGCCCTTGCCGTGCGGAACGCGCACGCGATGGACGACCGCTTCCTGCTCCGCACTGCGCGACGTTCGGACGGGTCTACTCACATCGGCTCCTTGGTGCACGCTACGTGCCTCGGATTACGGATGATACGTCACATCCTTGCAGCATTTTCACGAATCCGCTGGAGACAGTTGACCCCGCCGCCGGTCCCGGCGCCGGAGTAGGTTCCCCGGGCCGCGTGTAGGATACGCGCCCATGAAATACAAGCCGCTCGGGGGCGCGGGCGTCCGCGTCTCGAACCTGTGTCTCGGCGCGATGACGTTCGGCGAGGCCGACGCGAAGTCGTTCATGCACAAGGTCGGCTCCGACGAGCAGACCGCGCATGCCGTCCTTGATCGCGCGCTCGCTGCCGGGATCAACTTCGTCGACACCGCCGACGTCTACGGTCAGGACGGGCTGTCCGAGCGCGTGCTCGGCAACTGGTTCGCCGCGCGCGGCACGCGCGATCGCATCGTGCTCGCCACGAAGTTCCGGTTCACGATGGGCGACGGCCCGAACCGCAGCGGCGCGTCGCGCTACCGGATCGTGAAGTGCTGCGAGGACTCGCTGCGCCGGCTGCGCACCGATCGGATCGACCTCTACCAGATCCACATGCAGGACATCACGGTGCCCGAGGAAGAGACGCTGCGCGCGCTCGACGATCTCGTGCGCGCCGGCAAGGTGCTCTACATCGGCTGCTCGAACTACGCGGCATACCGGCTGATGAACAGCCTGTGGCTGTCGCGCACGAACCGCTGGGCGTCGTGGGTCACGCTGCAGGCGCAGTACAGCCTGCTCGTGCGCGATCTCGAGCGCGAGCACGTCCCGCTGTGCCGCGAGCACGGGCTCGGCATCCTGCCGTGGTCACCGCTCGCCGGTGGCTTCCTCACCGGCAAGTTCGAGCGCGGCAAGCCTCCGCAGGGCGGCACGCGGCTCGGCGAGAAGGCGGAGCGGTTCGCGCGCTACGACCTCGAGCGCAACTGGAAGATCCTCGACGCCGTGCGCGCGGTCGCGAGCGAGACCGGCTCGACGCCGTCGGCGGTCAGCATCGCGTGGCTGCTCGCGAAGCCGCAGGTGACGTCGGTGATCTTCGGCGCGCGCACGATCGAGCAGCTCGAGGCGAACCTCGCCGGCGGCGAGCTCGAGCTGACCGCGAAGCAGCTCGCGGCGCTCGACGACGCGTCGGCGTTCGAGCTCGGCTATCCGTACTCGTTCATCCAGACGACGCAGGCGACCTGGTAGCTCAGTCGTCGGCGGCTGCGGGATCGATCCCGTGGCGCAGGCAGACCTGGGACAGCACCGGCCGGCGGCCCTCGGGAAGCTTCGCGAATAGCTCGCGCGCGACGCCGGCGTCGTTCGCCGAGCACGCCGCGACGTACGCCTTCGCGGTGAGCTGCGGATCGGGCGAGCAGCGCAGCGCGTCCTGGTAGGCGGCGAGCGCGGCCGTGTACATCCCGCTCGCGAACGCCTCGTTGCCGCGTTGCGTGGAGTCGTCGACGGCGCACGGCGGCGGCGCGACGGCCGCCTTGACGACGAGCTTCTGCTTCGCGGCGAGCTCGGCGGCCGCGTAGCGCTGCTCGGCATCGTGGCGGTACACCGACGACGTCGAGATCCGATCGAGCGCCTGCTTCGCGTCGACGAGCGCGTGGTGGTCGATCCGTTCGGTCAGGCGGCGCAGCTCTGCCTCGGCGATCGCCTCGAGCTGCGAACGCTCGCGGAGCTCGCGCGCCATCGTCGCGTCGAATCGCTCGAGCTGGCGCGCGCACTCGAGCACGGCGGGCCACTTGCGATCGACGACGAGCGCCTTGCACTCGGTGCGCAGCAGATCGCCGTCATCGCTCGCCGTGGTCGCGCGCGCCGCGCTCGCCTCGGTGTCCGTGCGCTCGGCCGCGAGCGGAACCGCCGGCGCCGGGTCGTCCGCCGCTGGCTCCGCCGGCGACGCCGTGTTCGCGGTGAGCGCAGGCGCGTGCGAGCCGCACTCGATCCACACCACGCCGACGACCCCGAGCGTCGCGGCCGCGGTGACGAGCGCGAGCGTCGACGGCGTGCGCCGCCACCACGGCCTGCGCCGCGCGCCCGTCGTCGAGCGGCCGGCCGGATCGACCTTGTCCGTGGTCTCGATCGTCGCGATCGCGGGCTGCGTGGAGGCGACCACGAGATCGATCGCGGCGAGCGCGCGGTCGACGTCCGCCATCGCCTGCGGCCGGCGATCCGGATCCTTCGCGAGCATGTGCATGATCAGCGCGTCGAGCGTCGGCGGCAGCGTCGGGATCATCACGCACGGCGGCACCGGCTCGACGGACTGGTGCTTGTGGATCACGTCCGCGATCTCGCCGGTGAACGGCGGCCGGCCGCACACGAGCTCGTAGACGATGCAGCCGAGCGCGTAGATGTCGGCGCGATGATCGACATGCGCGGCCGAGCGGGCCTGCTCGGGCGACATGTAGCGCGGCGTCCCGAGCATGATCTGCGAGTGCGTGTGGACGCCGGGCTCGCCACCCTCGGCGAGCTTCGCGACGCCGAAGTCGAGGATCTTGACGCGCTGACCGCCGATCACCGCGGGATCGGGCAGCAGGTAGATGTTCTCGGGCTTGAGATCGCGATGGATGATCGCCGCGGCGTGCGCCGCCACGAGCGCGCCCGCGAGCTGACGCGCGATCGCGATCGCCTCGCCGACCGGCATCCGGCCGCCGGCCTCGAGACGCTCCGCGAGGCTCGTGCCGTGCAGCCGCTCCATCGCGATGTACGCCGTGCCCTCGACGCGCAGCCCGATCTTGTCGAGCATCCCGCAGTCGTAGACCGTGACGATGCCGGGGTGATCGATCCGCGCCGCGGCACGCGCCTCCTGCAGGAAGCGCTGCACGACCTGCGGCTTCGCGAGGTACTCGGGCCTCAGGAACTTGATCGCGATCTCGCGGCCGAGCTCGACATCGCGTGCGAGGTGGACGATCCCGAATGCACCCTTCCCGAGGCGCTCCCCGAGCTCGTACCGCCCGATCCGCAGCCCCGGCGCGATCACGTCGCGAGCATAACGCTACGCACGCATCGGGACGCCGCCGATGTAGTCCCGTTTTCCGAGCTCGACCCCGTTATGACGCAGGATCGCGTACACGGTCGTGATGTGAAAGTAGAAGTTGGGCAGCCCGAATTGCGCGACGTACTCCTCGCCGCGCATCCACTTGCCCTCCATCCACGGTAGCGAGATGCGCCGGTCCTCGGCACCCGCGAAGTCATCCGGCTTGAACGTGTCGAGGAACTCGGCCACCGATGCGATCCGCGCGCGAAGCTGCTCGACCGTCGTCTCCGTATCCGGATGCGGTGGCCACTCGCGGCCGCACAGCCGCGCCGGGATGAACTTCGCGTTGTCACACGCGGTCTGGACCTGGCGATCGAACGAGAACTGATCCGGCGCGAGCCGCGCCTTCATCAGGTTGTTGACGTCGAACTTCCGGCGATCCGCATACGCGATCGCGGTGGCCAGCCAGCCGTCGAGGTTCTTCAGCATCTTCGTCAGCTGCGGAACCGTCAGATCGTAGAGCTGCATGCGCCGGAGGGTATCGGACTACGTGAGGGCGAGCGACAAGCTTCCCGCGCGTTTCGGCGGTCACCGTCGACGAATTGTCGAGGCACCGCGCGCCATTACGACGATGGAATAGCCGGTCACACGTGCGCGTGGCTGATGCAATGAAGCAAGCTCTCGCACTCGCTGCCCTCGTCGTCGCCGTGTCGCTGCCGTCCTCTGCCGATGCCGGCGACAAGAAGCCGTACACGCTCGCCGACCTGAAGACGCTGGTCGCGCAGAAGTCCTACAAGGAGGCGGTCGATCACCTGAGCGACGTCGCGCCGTCGGAGCGCACCGCCGAGTGGAACGACATCGCCGCGCAGGCCGCTGCCGGTTACGTCGGCGGGCTCTCGAACGACGACCTCGTCGTCAAGGTCGTCGCGATCGAGCAGGTCGACTCCGACTATCCGCAGATCCTGAAGAACGCGAAGTACACGAAGGTCCGCGCCGATATCGGCCTCAAGGCCTACGCCGCGTGCTTCGAGAAGTCGTGGTGGCTCGACGAGTGCCTGCAGCACGCGGTCAAGTTCGTCGAGGCCGACGCGAGCAACGGTGACCTCGCGCTCAAGATGGCAAAGCTCGTGCGCAAGAGCGCGAACGCGTACGTCGCGGTCCCGCACTTCAAGCGCGCGCTCGCGGCGGGCAAGGCGAACGCCGCGGCGATCTGCAAGGACGAGGATCTCAAGCTCGCGATCGTCGCGGGCCTCGGGCTGCCGAGCGACTACGACAACGCGAAGGACTCGCGCGCGATCGCGTCCGGCCCGTGCTGGGATGCGCTGAAGAAGCCGATCGTCGACCAGTTCAAGGCGGAGGAGGGCGGCTACTTCAAGGACAACACGTGCGACATGCTGAAGGCGAAGAAGGTGATGACCGCCGAGATGTCGAAGCAGTGCAAGTAGTCACGACACGGCTGCGAGCGCGAGCTCGGCGGTTCCGGCGACGAACACCGTGATCTCGTCGAGCTGACGGCCATCGACGAGCCCGGCCGCGAGCTCGCCGAGCCCGGGCTCCTCGCGCGTGATCACCGCGAGCCGCTGCAGATCGTCGTCGAGCGTGACCGCTGCGAGCGCGTTGACGTGGGTGCCGCGGCGCAGCTGCGAGGCCGCGATCGCGATCGGCACGTGCACGCAGACGATGTCGCACGCGAGCGCCTCGTCGATCGCGACCGCGCGCGCGTCGGGCAGCGACGTGCCGGCGATGCGGACGTCGCGCAGCTGGAACCACGTGCGGTGCGCCTCGCACGACAGCGCGGCGACGCGCGCGTCGTCGGCGATCAGGCCGAAGCTGCGCGGCGTGCCGACCGCGAGGTAGCGCGATGCGACCGCGCCGATCGCGGCGAGTGCGCGGTCGCGATCGCCGGCCGGTGAGCGCGGTGCGGTGCCGGTCGCGGCGGCGACGTACGCGCGCTCGACGGCGAGCACCCAGTCGGCCATCAGAACGTGGCCTGACCGGGCGCGCGCGGGAACGGGATCACGTCGCGGATGTTCTCGATCCCGGTCGCGTACTGGATCGCGCGCTCGAAGCCGAGGCCGAAGCCGGCGTGCGGCACGGTGCCGTAGCGCCGGAGGTCGCGGTACCACCAGTAGTCGGGCGCGTGCAGGCCCATCTCGGCGATCCGGCGATCGAGGACGTCGAGCCGCTCCTCGCGCTGGCTGCCGCCGATGATCTCGCCGATGCCGGGCGCGAGGACATCCATGGCGGCCACCGTCCTGCCGTCGTCGTTCACGCGCATGTAGAAGGCCTTGATGGCCTTCGGGTAGTTCATGACGATGACCGGCTTCTTCACGTGCTTCTCGGTCAGGTACCGCTCGTGCTCCGACTGGAGATCCACACCCCACTTCACCGGGAACTCGAACTTCTCCTTCGCGCGCTCGAGGATCGCGATGGCGTCCGAATAGTTCATGCGCACGAACTCCGAATCGACGATGCCCTGCAGCTTCGCGACGATGCCTTTCTCGATGCGCTCGTCGAAGAAGGCCATGTCCTCGGGGCGCTCCGCCAGTAATGCCTTGAAGATGTACTTGAGCAGCGCCTCCGCCAGCGAGACGTCCTCGTCGAGGCCGGCGAAGGCGATCTCGGGCTCGAACATCCAGAACTCGGCCAGGTGCCTGGCTGTGTTGGAGTTCTCGGCCCGGAACGTGGGGCCGAAGGTGTA
>DASTLB010000073.1:0-12168 GCA_035715365.1 Kofleriaceae bacterium
TCTTGTACCTCGCCCTTCAACACGCGAAGAGTCGATGGAAGTCGTCGAAGTTTTGGTCGACGGCGCTCGCGCACTTCGCAATCATGTTCGAGGACCGCTTCCCCGTTTGAGGTCAAGTTACACAGCGAATCGGACACGCCCTCGCGCAACGCCACGATCCGCATGACGTCGTGATGACCCGTGCGGGTCGACGCGAGCTCGGGCGAGCGCGCGTTCCTAAAAACAGATCCTTTGCGTGCTTCGCGGCTTTGCTTCTCCGCGATGATCTGGGCTTTGCGCCTTGGCGTTCCTGAACGTTCCTGAACGTTCAGGAATGTTCCGAGCGCTCGTCGCTTCGCGTTCCCGGCCGTTTCCGCCTTTGCGTTCTCCGTCGGTCGTCGACGTCACGGCACCAGCTGCAGCTGATCGCCCTGCAGCTCGAGCACCGCCAGCTCGCGCACGAGCTCGCCGTCCGCGCCGATCTGCGCCGGGCCGCACGCGCCGTCGTCGAGCTTGCCGTGTGCGAGCGCGGCGCGCATCGCTGCGCGAAACTCGGAGCTCGCGGACGCTTCGCGGCGCGCACGCGCGACGAGCGTCGCGGCGTCGAACGTCTCGGCGGCGGCCGTGCTCGGCGATCGCTTCGTGCGCTGCTGGAAGCTCTGCGCGAACGCGACGCCGGTGTCGGTTGCCTGATCGCCGGCGAACGCGTCGATCACGAGCGCGCCTTGCAGCGGCGCGCCGCCGCGGATCGCGAGGCTCGGGTGATGCCAGCCCGCGCCGCCGACGAGCTGGACGACCTGCGGCATCACGCCGCCGTGCTTGCGCGTCAGCTTCGCCGGATCGGGGAACTCCGAGGTGCGAAGCTCGACGCCGTAGTACGGCAAGAACGCCGCGACGAGCGCCGCGCGATCGTAGCGATCCGGGATGTAGAGCAGCGAGTAGTTGATGTCGGGCGAGAACGTCGCCCAGCCCTTCTTGCCATGGCGCGCGAGGTGCTCGGCGAGCCGCGGGTTCTTCGCCGGCACGAGGTTCAGGAACGCCTTGAGGTCCGGCTCGAGGTTGCCGCCGGTCGGATCGTAGGTGCCTTGCGCGGTGACCTGGAGCCCGAGTCGCTTCGCCTCGGCGACGAACGCGTCCGCGGTCTCCTGGCCGACATCGTCGCGCGGCGACAGCACGGCGACCGTCGGGAAGCTCTCGTCGACCGCGAGCTGCGCGACCGCGCGCGCCTCGTCTCCCGGCGAGCCGACGACGCGGAACACGCCGGCGGCCGGATCGGCGCCGTCCGACGGGGCGAGCAGCGCGATCGGGATGCCGCGCAGCGCGGCTTCGCGCGCCGCCGCGACCGCCTCGCGCGTGCCGACCGGCCCGAGGATCGCGATCGCGCCGCGATCGTAGGCCTGCTTCACCGCCGCGGCCGCACCGTCGGGCTCGCCCTTCGTGTCGAGGAACAGCCACGTCGTGCCCTGCGCCGGCGCGAGCTGGACCGCGAGCTTGAGCTCGCTGCCGATCGATGCGTAGCGGCCGGACAGCGGTAACAGCACCGCGACGAGCTTCGGATCGAGCTTCGGTGCCGCGACCGCCTTCGCGAGCTCGGACAGCTCGCCGCGCACCGCGGGCTCGTCGGCGGCACTCGTCGCCCGCGCGATCAGCGCACGGGCCTGGGCCGGATCGCCGCGATGCCACGCGAGCCGGGCGGCGCGCAGCGCGAGCCGCGCCGCGGGCGCCGCATCCCCGATCCGGGTCAGCGTCGCGGTCGCGGTCGCCTCGTCGAGCCCGTCGATCGCGGCGGGATCGAGCTTCGACGGATCGGCGATCGCGATGCCCTCGCCGGGCACGAGCACCGCGGTGTTCTCGTGCGTCGCGTGGATCTCGCTGCCGTGCGACTCGTGCTCGACCCAGCTCGCCGGCGGTGGCTTGGCACCGCACGCGCAGAGCGTGGCGAGGACGAGCGCGGCTCTCATTCGTCGAGCAGCGAGCGCACCCGGTCGAGCAGGCGCTTCTTCGGCAGCGGTGGGCGATCCTGATCGCCGGTCGTGCGGCCGAGCTCCTCGATCAGCTCGCGCTGCTTCGCGGTCAGCTCGGTCGGCACCTCGACCTGGATCGTGACGAGGTGATCGCCGCGCGGCGCGGTCTTGCCCGCGGCTTGCGGGATGCCCTTGTTGCGCAGCCGGAACACGCGGCCAGGCTGGGTGCCCTCGGGGATCCGCATCTTGACCGCGCCGTCGAGTGTCGCGACCTCGATCACCGCACCGAGCGCGGCCTGCGCGAACGTGATCGCCTGCGTGCTCGTGACGTCGAAGCCGTCGCGATCGAACTGCGCGTGATCGGCGACCCGGATCATCACGTGGAGATCGCCGTTCGGCGCGCCGCCCTTGCCGGGCTCGCCCTCGCCCTTCATCGACTTGACCGTGCCGGGCTTCATGCCCGGCGGGATCACGACGGTGAAGTCGCGCGTCGCGCCCGACGGATCACCGCTCGGGATCTGGATCGTCTTGCTGCCGCCGAACGCCGCCTCCTCGAAGCTGACCTCGAGCGTGTAGCGGATGTCCTTGCCCTTTTGACGACCACGCCGGCGCCGGAACACGTCGTTGATGATCTCCTGCGCGGCGTCGACGACGGCGGACAGCCCGCTCGCGCCGTCGTCGGGATGGCCCCAGCGATCGTAGCGCGAGCGCGCCTCGCGGTCCGAGAGCACGGCGTACGCCTCGTTGATCTCGCGGAACCGCTCGCCGGCATCCGAGGGGTTGACGTCGGGGTGATGCTTGCGCGCGAGCTCGCGGAAGCTGCGCTTGATCTCGGACTCGCTCGCGTCCTTCGGGACGCCGAGCACGACGTAGTAGTCACGCTTGCGGCGCGCCATCGCTAGGTCGCCCCGCCTTCGGTTTCGCCCGCGCTCGCATCGGCCGCGGCATAGATCGCCTCGCCGATCCGCTGCGCCGAGACCTCGAGCCGCGCGACCGCATCCTGCACGAGCTGCAGGTCGTCGCCCTCGAGCGCGCTCCGGCAGTCGGCGAGCTCGGCGATCAGGAACTCGCGCTCGTCATCCGGGATCAGGCCGCCGAACTCTTCCATCGCTTTCTCCGAAGAGTAGAGCAGACCATCGCCCTTGTTGCGCGCCTCGGCGAGCAGCCGTCGCACTTGATCCGACTCGGCCTGCTCCTGCGATTCCTGCACCAACCGCTCGATGTCCTGCTCCGACAGGCCGGACGACGGCGTGACCGTCACTCGCTGAACACGCCCCGTGCCATGATCGCGCGCGGATACGCTCAGCACGCCGTCGGCATCGATGTCGAACGAGACCTCGATCTTCGGCACGCCGCGCGGCGCGGGTGGAATGCCGGTGAGCTCGAAGTGAGCGAGCGACTTGTTGTCGCCGGCCATCTCGCGCTCGCCCTGCAGCACGTGGACGTTGACGAACGGCTGGTTGTCGATCGTCGTCGAGAACACCTCGGTCGCGCGCGCGGGGATCGCGGTGTTGCGCGGGATCAGGCGCGTGAACACGCCGCCGGCGGTCTCGACGCCGAGCGAGAGCGGCGTGACGTCGAGCAGCAGGACCTCCTGCACCTCGCCGGTCAGCACACCACCCTGGATCGCCGCGCCGACCGCGACGACCTCGTCCGGGTTGACGCGGCGGCTCGCCTCGCGGCCGAACAGCTCGGCGACGAGGCTCTGGATCCGCGGCATGCGGGTCTGGCCACCGACGAGGATCACGACGTCGATCTCCTGTGCGGTCAGCCCGGCGTCGTCCATCGCGACCCGGCACGGCTCGAGCGTACGCTGCACGAGCGGCTCGACGAGATCCTCGAGCATCTCGCGCGTCAGCTCGACCTGGAGGTGCGCCGGTCCGCGCGGCCCGGCGGCGATGAACGGCAGGTTGATCTCGGTCGCGGTCCCGCTCGACAGCTCGATCTTCGCGCGCTCCGCCGATTCCTTGAGCCGCTGCAGCGCCATCCGGTCGCCGCGCAGATCCATCCCGGGGTTCATCGCCTGGAACTGCGCGAGCAGGTGCTCGACGATCGCGTTGTCGAAGTCCTCGCCGCCGAGGAACGTGTCGCCCGACGTCGAGCGCACGCGGAACACGCCGTCGTCGAGCTCGAGGATCGAGATATCGAACGTGCCGCCGCCGAGGTCGTAGACCGCGACGCGATGCGCGCCTTCGGTCTCGACGCCGTACGCGAGCGCGGCCGCGGTCGGCTCGTTGATGATCCGCAGGACGTTCAGGCCCGCGATCCGGCCGGCATCTTTGGTCGCCTGGCGCTGCGCATCGTCGAAGTACGCCGGCACCGTGATCACCGCCTCGGTGACCTGATCGCCGATCCAGTCCTCGGCGGTCTGCCGCATCTTCTGCAGCACGAGCGCCGAGATCTCGGGCGGCGAGAAGTCACGGCCGCGCACGCGGACGTGCGCGTCGCCGTTCTCCGCCGGCACGATCTCGTACGGGCTCGTCAGCAGGTGGCGCTGGACTTCCTCGTCCTCGAACTTGCGGCCCATCAGCCGCTTGACCGCGTAGATCGTGTTCTCGGCGTTCGTCATCGCCTGGCGACGCGCCGCCTGGCCGACGAGCCGCTCGCCGGACTGCGCGAAGCCGACCACCGACGGCGTCGTGCGCGAGCCTTCGGAGTTCGCGATGACCACGGCGACGTCGCCATCCATCACTGCGACGCAGGAGTTGGTCGTCCCGAGATCGATGCCGACGACCCTCGTCATGCGCGATCGTTACGCTTCCCGGTCATTCGCTCTTCGCCGAAGGAGTCTTCGCGACCACGACGAGCGCGGGTCGCAGCAGGCGATCACCGGACCGATACCCGCGCTGCAGCACCTGGACGACAGTGCCCGGCGTGGCGTCGCTCTCCTGCTGCGAGATCGCCTCGTGGAGGTTCGGATCGAACGGCTGGTTCGCGGCCTCGATCGGCACGACATCGAGCCGCTCGAACGCGGTCATGAACTGGCGCAGCACGAGCTGGACGCCCTCGACGATCGCGTTCGTCCCGCCGTCCTTGGCCTGCGCGTGCTCGATCGCGCGCTCGAGGTTGTCGACGACCGGCAGCATCTCCTTCAGCACCTTGGACTTGGTGTCGAACCGCGTGTCCTCGAGCTCGCGCTTCTGACGCTTGCGCGTGTTCTCGAGATCGGCGGCGGCGCGCAGGTAGCGATCCCAGTTCTCTTTCTTCTCTTTTTCAGCGGCGGCGAGCTTGGCCTCGAGCGCGGCGACCGGCGACTCGGCGTTCGCGGTGACTGCGTCGTCCGGAGCCACGACCTCGACGGGAATGACGTCACCGTCGGTCGCAGCACTCGACGACCCCGCCCCCGCGTCACCACTCGGCTGGTCGGGGGTTTGTTCGTGCTGCTTGGGTTCTCCGCTCATCACATCGGACCATAACCAGCTTTCGCTAGGTGGGCCAGTGAGTTAGGCGGTTCAAGCAAGCCGATCTGCCCCGGTCGCGATCACGACCCGAGCTCGGCGAGCAGCTGGGAGACGGTGTCGGCGGTGACGTCGACGACCGACATCACCTTGCCGTAGTTCATCCGCATCGGGCCGATCACCGCGAGCGCGCCGATCGGCTGATCCTCGGGGCCGTAGCCCATCGCGATCACCGAGCTGCCGGCGAGCGCCGACAGCGCGGTCTCGGCGCCGAGGAACACCTGGATGCCGTCGGCGTTGCGCGTCCGATCGAGCAGCCGGATCAACGTCTCCTTGTCCTCGAGCGTGCGCAGCAGGTCGCGCGCGCGGTCCTGCGCGAGCGCGTCGTCGAGCAGGTTCGCCTGGCCGCTGACGAGCACGTCGGCCGCGCGCTCGGGGCGGTTGACGAACACCGCGTGACCGAGCCGGAGCGCGGTCGCGATCGCCTCGTCGTAGCGGTTCTTGTCCTCGGCGAGCTCGCGGATCACGCGATCGCGGATCTCGTCGAGCGTCATCCCCGACAGCAGCTCGTTCAGGTAGTTGTGGATGCGCTCGAGCCGCCGCGGATCGACGTCGTCGAGGATCAGCCGGTTCTCGATCTGACCGTCGGTCGTCACGAGCACCGCGATCAGCTTGCCGTCGCGCAGCGGCACGAACTCGATCTGACCGAGCCGCTGGTGCACCGGATCGGGCGTCACGATCACCGCCGCGTGCTGCGTCAGATCGCTCAGCAGGCGCGACGCGCGCTGCACGACCTCGTCGGGCGTCGGCGCGGTGACGCGCTGGCGGATGTCGTCCTTCTCGGCGCTCGAGAGGCCGCGCACCTTCAGCAAGCTGTCGATGAAGAACCGCAACCCCGACGCGGTCGGCACGCGCCCCGCCGACGAGTGACGCTGCTCGAGCAGGCCCATCTCCTCGAGATCGGCCATCACGTTGCGCACGGTCGCCGGCGACAGCCCGAGGTCGTGACGCCGCGTGACCGTGCGCGATCCCACCGCGTCCCCGCCATGCAGGTACTCGGTGACGACCGCGTGCAGGATCTTCTGCGCGCGTCTCGATAGCTCGCTCGGTGCCATCTCCGGTGGAAGCTTACAAAGACCACGACTCGTCGTCACGGAATCCGTGGCCCTCGCCAGGCCCGGACGATCTGCTCGGCGATCCGATCTGCCATCAGAAAGCCACGCAGAGTCGGACAGATCCGGCCATCTCGACGGACGGCGAGCCCGTCGGCGACGAGCCGGTCCGCGACGCCCGGCGCCGGCGCGAGCGCGTCCTCGGCGACGCCGTCCGCCGTCCGCATCCCGAGCCATGCCCGATCCGCGGCCATCTCCGACGCCGACACGTGCAGCCGTTCCGCCGGCTCGCCGCGGCTCGCCTGGTAGTCCCGCCACCGCCGGACATGGGTCTGCCGGATCGCCGAGCCATCCGGCAATAGCTCGAGCGACGCCGCGCCGACGCCGAGCCCGAGGTACGCCGCGCCCGCCCAGTACAGGCTGTTGTGCACCGCGCGCCATCCCGGCTTCGCGTACGAGCTGATCTCGTAGTGCTCGTAGCCGGCGGCGACGAGCCAGTCGTGCGTCGCGACGTAGCGCTCGGTCGTGACGTCCTCGTCGAGCGGGACGAGCCGGCCCTCGCGCACGCGCTTGCCGAACGCGGTGCGCTCCTCGATCGTCAGCTCGTACGTCGACAGGTGGTGCGGCCGGGTGTCGATCGCGGCGTGCTCGTCCGCGCTGCCCGGCACGCTCGTGATGAAGTCCGCGCACACGATGAAGCCGGCCGCGAGCGCGCGCTCGATCGCCGCGCGGCCGTCGCCGAACCGGTGATCGCGCCCGAGCGTGACGAGCGTGGACGGCTCGTACGACTGCACGCCGATCGAGATCCGATCGATGCCGGCCGCTCGCCACGCCGCGAGGTTGTCGTCGGTGCAATCGGTGGGATTGGCCTCGAGCGTGACCTCGCGCGGCGTGCCGCCGAACCGCCGCACGATCGCCGCGACCGCCTGCGCGAGACAGTCCGGCCGCCACAGCGCCGGCGTACCGCCGCCGAAGTAGATCGACGCCAGCGTGCCGGTGAAGCGATCGGCACGCCGATCGAGCTCGTCGAGCACCGCCGCGAGGTACTCGGTATGTGGCACGCTGCGCTCGTCGGGCGCGACCTCCACCGCGAAGTCACAGTACGGGCAGAGCTTGCGGCACCACGGCACGTGGAGATAGACGCCAAACTCGGACGGGATCAATGCAGCCAATCTACCTCGACAATGCCGCCTCGACCCGCGTCGCCGACGACGTGCTCGCCCTGATGACCGAGGTGATGCGCACCGCGTGGGGCAACCCGAGCGCGCAGCATCCGCAAGGCGCCGCCGCGCGCGGCCACATCGACAAGGCGCGCACGCGCCTGCTCGCCGCGCTCGGCGATCGCACCGGCCGCGGCGACATCGTGTGGACGAGCGGCTGCACCGAGGCCGACGCGCTCGCCGTGCTCGGCGCCGCGCGCGTCGCCGGTCGCGAGGCCGGAGCGATCGTGACGTCCGCGATCGAGCACCCGGCGGTCACCGCGACCGCGCGCCGCTACGCCGGCACCGCGCGCGAGGTGATCGAGGTCGCCCCTGACCCGACCGGCGTCCTCGACCCGGACGCGTTCGCGCAGCGCGCGGCCGGCGCCGCCGTCGTCGCGATCGTGATGGTCCAGAACGAGATCGGCGTCGTCCAGCCGGTCGCGGCGATCGCGCACGCGATTCGTCGCGTCGCGCCGAGCTGCCACATTCACGTCGACGCCGCGCAGGCATTCGGCAAGGTCGCGATCGACGTCGAGGCGCTCGGCGTCGACTCGCTCGCGATCGCCGGCCACAAGCTGCATGGGCCCAAGGGTTGCGGCGCGCTGTGGCTGCGCACCGGCGCGACGCTCGAGCCGCTGTGGGTCGGCGGCGGCCAGCAGCACGGACTGCGCGGCGGCACGCAGGACGCGCCCGGCGCCGCCGGCCTCGGCCTCGCCGCGGAGCGCGCGGTCGCCGTGCTCGCCGCGGCGCGCGCGCGCTGGCTCGAGCTCGCCGAGCTCGTGACCTCGCGGCTCGCCCAGCGCGGCGTCCGGTTCCGCCAGCTCGTGCCGGATCAGCGACGCTCGCCGCACATCCTCGCGCTCGGGTTTCCCGGGGTGCCGGCGTCCGCGCTGCGCACGGTGATGGCGAGCCGCGGCGTCTATCTGTCGACCGGCTCGGCGTGCGCGGAGCGCGACAGCAAACCGTCCGCGGTGCTCGAGGCGATCGGGCTGCCCGCAGACACCGGGATGTGCCGGCTGTCGTTCGGGCTCGACACGACCGCGGAGGAGGTCGCGACGGCGACGGCGGTGCTCGCGGGGGTCGTCAGCGAGCTCGTGAAGCGCTAGCGCCCGGTCCTGACCGCAGAGGCGCCGAGCCTGCAAACCGCAGAGTGCGCCGAGCTTGCAAACCGCAGAGACGCCGAGCTTGCAAACCGCAGAGACGCCGCTTCCAAACCGCAGAGCGCGCCGAGCACTGATCAGCACGGAGGCACCGAGCACACGGTGCTCGCGGAGCAGAGATCTTTTCAAACCACGACTGCGGCCTCGACGAGAGCGCACGCGCCCCATGGACACTTATGCGTGTAGTCGTCAAACGGTTCGACGAGGCGACGCCCCGACCGTTAACGTCGCTACAGCAGCGAGCGGCTGGTGTTTAGAGATCAAACGTTCGAGGGCGCGGGCTCGCGTTCTCGCAGGTCGACGCTCGAGGGTTCGAAGAGATCTCTTCTCTGCGAGCACCGTGTGCTCGGTGCCTCCGTGCTGTTCAGGGCTCGGCGGCCTCTGCGGTGGCGCTTCGCGGTTCGCGAGCGGCGGTTGCGCTCCGCGGTTCGCAAGCGTCGGTTCGGCGCGGCCTCCGCGGTTCCGCGAGCGGCTCACACCTCGGGGCGCGCGAGCACGAACCGGAACGTACCGCCCGGCGACTCGCGGAACTTCCACGTGCGGATGAAGCCGATCAAGCAGCGGCCGAGCGTGTCGCTCGCGTGGTTGTCGGACAGGCCGACGTCGGAGACGGTGCCGTCCGGCTTGATCGACAGCGTCACCGTGACCTTCTTGACGTCGCCGAGCAGGATGCCGTCGGTGCCCTTCGACGCACGCATGAAGCAGCGCGCGGTCAGGCCGTTCGAGCGATTCGCCATCGACTCGATCTCCTCGGCCTGCAGCGTGTTGCCGCCCGGCGTCGGCGGAGGCGTGTTGTCGATCTTCGGCTGCACCGGGCGGTACTTGCGCGGCACGAACGGGTTCGGCGGCGGCTCGTTCGGCGCCTGATCGCCGCGGCGGACGACGACGTCGTCGGGGCGCTCGGTGTCGAGATCGTACTTGTCGCCGAGGCCCGTCGAGCTCTCGTGGTTCTCGAGGACGAGCACGACGACGACGACCGCGGCACCGACGAGGATCGCGGCGCCGACGAGCAGCGCGATCAGGCCGCGCCGGTGCGAGACCGCGGGGCCGACCGGCGCCGAGGGCTCGTGCGCGATCTCGGCCGGTGCACCCGTCGGCACGACGTCGACCGCGTCGATCAGCG
This sequence comes from Kofleriaceae bacterium, assembly GCA_035715365.1. Taxonomy (GTDB): domain Bacteria; phylum Myxococcota_A; class Polyangia; order Haliangiales; family Haliangiaceae; genus JABFXX01. The sequence goes on from DASTLB010000073.1 coordinate 9,939, forward strand.
GCACCGGCAGCGTCGCACCGAGCTTCGGGTTACTGGAGGTCAGCTTGCCGATGCTGCCGGATGCGCGGCCGGCCTGGTTCGCGGCGAGCGGGGCGATCGGGCCCGAGCGCCGGCTCGCGGCGGCCTGCGACGGCGCGGGCTTCATCAGGTCCGCGAGCTTGACGACGCGCGAGACCTCGCCGATGTCGAGATCGTCGTGCTCGGGGCCCTCGGGGATCGCGTCGTTCGCGGCATCGACCGCGGCGCTCGCGGACAGGCTCGGCGTCGTCGCGGCGGCGTCCTTCGAGAAGAATGGATCGCGCTTGGCCTCGGCGACCGGCTGCGGCGTCTCGAAGCGCTGGGCCTGGATCACGGTCGCGGACTCGGCGGCGGACGGTACGGTCTCGCTCGCATCGAAGCCGAACGACTTCTTCGCGTGCTGCGCGCCCATGCCCGGCGCGGTGGCGTTGCGGGCGGTCACCGGCGACGGCAGCGCGGGCTTTGCCTGCTGCGCGATCGGTTGCGACGGTGCGGGCGGCTGCGGCTGCGGTGCGTGCGCGCCGTTCGTCTTCGCCAGCGCGGGCGCTGCGTAGCCGGCGGGCGGCGTCGCGCGTCCGAGCGGCGGCAGGCCGAGCGTGCGGGTCGACGCTGGCTGCGGCGGCGCGTTCTTCTCGAGCGACGCCATCGTCGCCGCGAACAGTGGCTTCGGCTCGCTCTCGTCGATCGGCGCGTGCGCGTGCGCGACCGGACGGGACTGCGCCTGCAGTGTCGGCGCGCGCACCGCGGGGCCGGGTGCGGTCACGCGCGGCAGCGGCGGCGGTGCGGGTGCGGGCGCGGGCTTCTTGCGCAGGCCGCGGAAGTGGCTGACCTTGTCGACCGGCAGCCAGTCGTCGAAGCCTTCGCTCCAGCAGTGGAGCTCGGCGTCGTACGGCTTCGATCCGACCCAGCGCTGCGCCTCGGCGAGCGAGAACGGGCCGGCCTGGTCGCCGTCGATCGAGACGTACCACTCCTCCTCGAGCGCGGGCGGCGGCTTGGCCATCGCGGACGCGAACGCGGCGCCGAGTGCGTTGCCGCGCCCCGTGGTCTGCGGCTGCTGGGTGGCGGCCGCGGCGTAGCTCGACGGCGCCGGGACGGTCGGTGCCTCGTGGACCGACGGCGGTGCCTGGGTCGTGGTCTTGTTGCGGCGGGGTGCGCCGGCGGCATCCGCGACGTCGGCGTCCGGCATGCCCTCGCGGACGGTGATGACGTTCGCGCAGTTCTTACAGCGGATCTTGAGGATCTTGCCGCGAACGCGGTCGTCCCCGATCGAGTAACGGGTCTTGCATCGATCGCAGAGAAACTTCACGCCGGGCTTCCCTCGCGAGGCCCGCAAGCATCCCACAACGTTGAGCCGGCGCGTCGCGACACGAGGTTCAATTGTGCCGAAAAAAACAGTCGTGGCAAAGGGGTAGCGCCGTCGAGCAGACGTGACATTCCGCGACGGTCAGAGCTTGGCTGAACCGGTGCGAGCTGGGGTATCCGTGGGGTCCGTGCCAGCATCACCGGTCGCGGACTTACCGTGACGGCGCGTCACGGTGACAGGAGAGATCAGCACGACATCGCGGATCCGGTCTTTCACGCGCGCGGTGAGGAGACCTGCGACCTCGATGCTGTCGGCCCGGCTCACGAGATCGAGATAGATGTCGACATCGCGGACGTCGACGCCGATCCACCGCGTCTCGACCGCGGTCAGCGTGTAGAGCGGCGACTCGGCGACGAGCTTCGCGCGACCGGCTTCGATCCGGTACACCGCGAGGCTCCAGGTCCGGCCGCTCGCGTCGTCGTCGCGCTTGACCGCGACCAGCTCGTCGCGGCCCTCGGTCGGGTTGCGCAGCGGGACCGCGTAGATGACGTTCGCGATCTTGATCGGCGATGCCGGGCGATCGGGCTCGGCTGCCGAGCGCAGCAGGACCTCGTCGCGCCCGACCTCGATCAGCTCGCCGGGACCGCTCGGCCCGCCGAGGCAGGCGCCGATCGCGTCGTCGTCCGCCGGCGGCAGCGGCCGTGGACACGCGAGCGCGTTGCTCGCGTCGCGCGCGGCAGGGACCGTCGGCTCGCGCGGCGGCTCGCCCGCGATCACGATCGCCGCGACGCGATCGTGGTCGAGCAGGAACCGCGCGTTGCGCATGCTGCTCGGGATCACGAGCCGCGGATCGTGCGCGCGCTCCGGGTCGTCGACGAACGGACCGAGCTTCTGCGCGAGCTCCTCGCG
>DASTLB010000074.1:0-3503 GCA_035715365.1 Kofleriaceae bacterium
TGCCGAGCGGCCCGTTCATCGCGTACTTCTATCATCCGTTTCGCGAGCCGGTGGCGGAGCTCGTGATGGCGCGGATCCGCGCAGCGCTCCTCGAAGAGCCGCGGCCCGCCGCCATCCTGTACGGCCACCCGACACTGCAGCGTCCGATGGATCCGCGAGTCTTCGCGCGCGGCGACATCTTTCGCCAGGCCGTCGCCGGCGAGCGGCGCACGCGTCACTTCCGCGTCGGCTGGTCCGTGTGGTCCAACGACGCTTGGCTCGCATGTAGCGCCGGCAGCTCTGTCGCCTAAGAGTTGTCCCGTATGTCTTGTCGAAGGTTGTGCAGAAACGCGACAGCGTTGAGCGTGTCCGCGAGGCACTGACCGCGTCGACGATGATCGCGGAGCACGCGCCAATCCTTGAGCCTCGCGAGCGCGTGCTCGACGCGTGCTCGGCGGCGGCGATGACGCCGCCACGCCCGATCGCGCACGATGCGCCGCCCTCGAAAGGTGGGCGTTATGAGGCCGGTGACTCCGCGATAGCCACCGTCTGCGAGGACGCGACCATGCGCCGCGCATAGGAACGCGAGCCTTGGCGAGGCACGGTAATGAACGGGATCGTTGCGATTGCCAGGGCCGGCCACCGACGTCGTGATGACCTTCAAGTCGCGTCGTCGCACGAGGACCTGCGCATTGCACGACCATCGGTAGTTCTTCGACTTCGCCGCGTAGCGATGATCGCGGGTCGGGATCAGCGTCCCGTCGACGATCCACGACCAACGGCGGTCATGGCGGGCGGGCGAGGCCGCGAGCGCTGCGAGCCTTGGAATCATCGCGGCGACGATGCGGTGCGTGCTCGACTTCGAGATGCCAAACACCGCCGCGAGCTCGCGCATGGTCAGGTTTGTGCGCAGCGCCGTGCACGCGATGAGGACGCGTTGCCCGAGCGATCGCGACCACGGTCGGCCGCGGTCGCGCACGACCGCGAGACGTCGCATCAGGGCTTGGAGTCGACGGTGGTCGAGCGCGGTGAGCGCTGCGAGAACGCATGCACGTGGGATCGTCATTGTCACAAGCGTGACGTAGGATCGGTTGGTGGCGTCGTCTGGGAAGCGGACCCGAGGTCCAAACAAGCAGACGCCGTGGTCGCGGAAGGTCGACGACGGTGTGTCCGTGTTGCGCCTCGCGCTCGACACGAGTGATCCACGCGAACGCCGCCGCGTCGAGGCCATGTTCGAGGGCGCGTATCAGATCAAGCGCGCGCTGCAGCGCGACGCGCGTGACCGCGCTCGCGCGTACTGGGCAGCGAGCCTCGCCCGCGCCGGCGATCCGGCGGCGGTGCGTGAGCGGCTGGGCCTGTCGCGCACCGGGCTCGAGCATGCGGCCTACAGACACCTCGACGCTGCGCCACATCTGCGGCGGTTTGTGACCAAGGCGCTCGCGATGCACTTGGCGGATGCGGTATGGACCGCCACCGAGCGCCATCTGTTCCGCGACGCCCGCGGCAAGCGGAACGGAGCTCCCCGGGTGGGGCGCTGGTACGACTTCAGGCGATTGTCCGGTCGCGCGCGCTCGCACACCAAGGCGCGCAAGTGGGAGACGTTTCGCCTGCACGGCACGCTCGAGGGTCATCGCGCCGCGTATACCGATCGCGACGGCGACTTCGTACAGCCCCGCCAGCTGCGCGCCGTCGAGCGCGATGCGTGGTGGAGCTACACCGGGCCGCTCGTGATCGTGTTCTCGGGGCTGGTCGACGGGACGCTCGTCGTGCCGGTACGCCTGCCGACCGCACCGTGCAATCAGCCAATTCTCGACCATCACCTCGGCGATCCCAGCACGTGGCACAAGATCGATCTGGTGCGAAGCCGCGATCCGAGTGCGCCGGGAGGTTGGCGCTACGAGGCGCACCTGATGGTGCTGACGTCCCCGTATGTTTCGCTGGCAACACAGACGCGTCGCAGAGCTGCGGCACTCGAGACGATCGACCGCACGGCGGGCATCGACGTCAACGTCTCCAGCCTCGCTATCGCCTCGCACGACACCGGACGCGCGATGCGGCTGACGCGGATCGAGCGCGACGCGACGCAGAAGCAGCGAGATCGCAGCCGCGCCCGCCGCGAGCGGCGTCGTCAGCGCGAGCTCGAGCGGTCGCGACGCGCGGCCAATCGCGCCCAGTACCAGCTCTCGAAGCGGCAACAGAAGCGTGCGCGCCGGCGTGCGGAGCGAGGTCTGCGCGCCGTCGACGTGATTCCGCAAGGTCCTCGCAACGCGAATCGCGATGGCGTGCCGCTCGTCAGCTATCGCAAGGACCAGCTGTCGAACAGCTACCGCCGCGGGCGCGCCGCGCAAGCGGCCGACGCAGATGCCACCTCGCGGGCCCGGCACGATCGCGCCCGGCAGGTCGCGGCCGACGTCGTCGCCACGCACGGCTGTCAGCTCGTCGTCGAAGACACCTGCGTGGCTGCGTGGTCGAAGTCATGGGGCCGCTCGCTCGCCGCGTTCACGCCGGCCATGCTCGTCGCAGCGATCGATCGCGAGGCACGGGCGGTTGCAACGCTCGCGGGCGGCGACGGTGGCGTCCAGCGTGCAAGCACGCGCACCACCGCGCTCTCGCAGCATTGCCCGTGCGGCGCACGCGTCGATAAGCGCCTGTCCGATCGCATCCATCGCTGTTCGTCGTGCAAGCTCGTCGGCGATCGCGACGACGTCGCGGCCGTGCTCGCATCGTTTGTCGTACTCGTCCAGCGCGGCGATCCATCGTCGGCACGCGTCGACTACGACGCTGCAACCGACGCGCTCGGTGAGATTCGCCACGCACTTCGTGCTTCGTCGTCTTCCTATCAGGGGTGGCAGGACACCCTGTCCGAGTCAACCGACCTCTCTGCCCGCGATGGATCGCTTGTCGCGTGGTCGATGTCCACACCCGACCCTGTCGCGGTGGCTCGGCGAAACGTCGGCACGGCATCGTGTTCAACCCGGGATGAGACTGGCTCGTGCCAGACCACGTCCGACCGAGCACGCGTGCGAACCGACAGGTCCCCGCTGTACGTTCCTCGTTGGACGTACTTACGGGACAACTCTTAGGGAAGGCAAACGCCGACGACCGCATAGGCGTCGCCGGCGAGGTCGCAATAAAACTCGTAACACACGCCGCGGTCGGCGCCGTCTGCGAGCAGTTGCGCCGCCATCGCGGTTGGATCGCACATCAGCGAGCAAACGTCGTCGGGCGGCAGCAGCGATGCGAGCACGCAGAGATCGTCGTTGCTCGTCGACGACGACTGCACGACTTCCATCGTCGTCGGCATGCGATCGACGGGCGAAGGCGGCGGCTCGTCCGCTGCGTCTGCAACGCAGCCACCCAACACGACCAGCAACAAGATTGCTCGCACGAAACGCCCAACATCCACGCTACAGAGTTGCGATCAGCGGGCGCAAGTAACGGTGTAGGTGGCGCGCGGCTGAACGCCGCTAACGAGCGCTCACGGGCACGACTGGGCGAACACGGTGATCGCAGGCCCCGGCGTG
>DASTLB010000075.1:0-45183 GCA_035715365.1 Kofleriaceae bacterium
ATCTCTTCAGGTACATCGCTGCCCACTACAACACCCGGCGTCGTCACTCGGCGCTCGGCTACCTCACCCCAACCGAGTTCGAAATGCGGTCCGCCGCATGAGATTCTGTGTCCACGAAAACGGGTCCAGGCTAGGGCAAAGTCGCAAAGCCCGCAAAGGATCCAATAAACCCTCGAGCCCACACCTGCCGAGACCGCCAACGCCCTACCTCGAACGTCGTCGCTAGTCGGCTATCCACATCGCTGGTGAGTCGGTGTTCTCGTCGGGCGTGCGCGCGTGGGTTTAAAAAAACCTTCGCGTGCTCAGCGGCTTTGCCTCTTTGCGATAGTCGGGGCTCTGCGCCTTGGCGTTCCGACGGCGTTCCGGCGGCGTTCCGGCGGCGTTCCGGCGGCGTTCCGATGGCTTTGCGTTCCTGGCCTCAGGCCGACGCGGCGGTCAGCGGCGCCTGCTCGCGCGTCTGGAGGAAGCGCAGATCCGGCCAGTCCTGCTTCGCGCGGTTGAGCTGCCAGTCGTTGCGCGCGAGGAACACGGTCGCGCCGGAGTGATCCTCGGCGATGTTGTCGCGGTTAGCGTCGGCGAACCGCTTGATCATGCGCGGATCGTCGGCATCGACCCAGCGCGCGACCTCGAACGCGGTCGACTCGAAGTGACAGGGCAGGTCGTACTCGCTGCGGATGCGATCCGCGAGCACCTCGAACTGCAGCGCGCCGACGACGCCGACGACGTAGTCGGAGCCGAGGTAGAGCTTGAACACCTGGGCCGCGCCTTCCTCGGCGATCTGCTCGAGCGCGCGGCCGAGGTGCTTCGCCTTCATCGGATCGTCGGCGCGCACGCGGCGCAGGAACTCGGGCGCGAACGACGGGATGCCGGTGAAGTGCAGCGGCTCGCCCTCGGTCAGCGCGTCGCCGATCCGCAGCGTGCCGTGGTTCGGGATACCGATGATGTCACCGGCCCACGCTTCCTCGGCGAGCTCGCGCTCGTTCGCCTGGAACAGCATCGCGTTGTGGACACCGAGCGCCTTGCCGGTGCGCGGGACGGTGAGCCGCATGCCGCGCGTGAAGTGGCCGGATGCGAGGCGGACGAACGCGATCCGATCGCGGTGCTTCGGATCCATGTTCGCCTGGATCTTGAAGACGAAGCCGGCGACCTTGGATTCGTCGGGGCTGACCGGACGCTCGCGCGTCGGTTGCGGGCGCGGCGGCGGCGCGAGCTTTGCGAGGCCGGACAGTAGCTCGCGGACGCCGAAGTTGTTGACCGCGCTGCCGAAGAACACCGGCGTCATGTGGCCGCCTCGGTAGCTCTCGAGGTCGAACTTCGGGCACAGCTCGCGCACCATCGCGACGTCCTCGCGCAGCTTCGCGGCGTGATCGGGGAGCAGCTCGTCGAGCTTCGGATCGGCGAGGCCGGCGATCGCGATGCCCTCCTGCAGCACCTCGCCCTTCGTGCGCTCCATCAGGATCAGCTGATCGGCGAACAGGTCGTAGCAGCCGCGAAAGTCACGGCCCATGCCGATCGGCCAGCTCGCAGGCACGACGTCGAGCTGGAGATCGTGCGCGATCTCGTCGAGCAGCTCGAACGGATCGCGGCCTTCGCGGTCCATCTTGTTGATGAACGTCGCGATCGGCACGTCGCGCAGCCGGCAGACCTCGAACAGCTTGCGGGTCTGGCTCTCGATGCCCTTCGCGGCGTCGATCACCATGACGGCGGAGTCGACCGCGGTCAGCGTGCGGTAGGTGTCCTCGCTGAAGTCCTCGTGGCCCGGCGTGTCGAGCAGGTTGAACGTGCAGCTCGCGTAGTCGAACGTCATCACCGACGTCGTCACCGAGATGCCGCGCTCGCGCTCGACCTTCATCCAGTCGCTGCGCGCGCGCCGGCGATCGCCACGCGCCTTGACCGCGCCGGCCATCTGGATCGCGCCGCCGAACAGCAGCAGCTTCTCGGTCAGCGTGGTCTTGCCCGCGTCGGGGTGCGCGATGATCGCGAACGTGCGCCGCTTCGCGATCGGTACCGGGAGCTCGGACATGACGGCGGACCTTAGTGGCGAGACGTCGCGATGGCAACGGGGACGTGGGCCTGCGTCAGCCTTCGAGCTGGAGGCCGCAGTCGGAGCACGCGCCGTCGACGAGCGGCGCCGCGGTGCCGCAGGCCGGGCAGGGCAGGTCGTCGCCGCTACCGGCGGTGAGGTCGACCGGCGCGAGGCCCTCGCGCTCGAGGTGCTCGCGCCAGTCGCCGCGCACGAGATCGCCGAGCCGGGGCAGGTCTGCCTCCTGGACCAGGAGGTGCGTCTTCGTGCCTCAACCCTTGCCGCTGCCGGGCGGGCAGCCGACGACCGCGGGGATGCCGGCGTCGAGGCAGCGATCGCGCAGCGTCTTCATCTCGGGGATCGACCCCGCCATCGCCGCGATCAGCGGCTTGCCGTCGAGCAGATCTTCGGCGTCGTCCACGGTCAACATCCCGCGTAGCGTGCCACGGCTGGCGGGTCGCGAGAAACATTGGCGCGCGCCCGGATCGCGCGGGATGATCGCGGCATCTGGATTTGGGGGGCCCGTGAAGAACTTGAAGATCCTGATCCTGCTGTGCGGCGCGGCGCTGCTCGTGATGATGCTCACCGACAACATCGGCGCGCGCTTCGAGGCCGACAGCGTCGATACCGTGATCCTGCTCGTGTCGTTCGCGCTGCCGACGATCATGGGCTTGCTCGGGCTCGCGCGGCCGCCGTTCCAGGCGTGGCAGGCGGCGATCTCGCTCGCCGGGTTTGGCGTCGCGGCGGTGCGCACGCGGATCTGGGAGACGCTGCCGAAGTTCATGGACGCGGACGGCAAGGGCAAGGCCGGACTCGTCGTGCTCGTCCTCGGCGTCGTGGTCTCGGCGCTCGCGATCGTGAGGCCCGAGGACAAGGCCTGACGCTGCGGCCGGGCGCACGCCTTCTGTAAGCTGCGCGATCAATTCAGCGACAAGTCCGGCGCGCGCCAGCGCTCGATCCGTGCGGGTGGGCGCGGGTTTCATCGGGGGTTCGCCGACTTCGCCGTGGCACGCGACGAGCAATTGACGCCTCGTTGTGCGAAGTGCCCTGATCTCGCTTGCCGGTCTCGCGTCGGCGGTCCTTGCCGCCGGACCCGCGGCCGCCGATCCGGTCGCGGTCGATCCACGTTCGACCGAACCGGACACGACCGCGAAGGAGACGACCGACACGCCGAGCCCCGACGAGCCGAAGCCGGCACCGGAAGAAACGCCGGTCGCTGCCGAGGACGTCGCGGGTGCGCCGCTACCGGGCCACGAGCACGGCCGGACCGATCCGATCGATCTCGGAGACGGCCCGGGCCGGCGCGTCGGCCGCGCGCTCATGTGGATCCCGCGGATCCCGATCGAGCTCGTCGCCCAGCCGGTCCGCGGCACGCTCTACGTCCACGAGCGCTATCACGTGTTCGCCGGCATCGCGTCGCTGTTCCTCAGCGACGATCAGAAGATCGCGATCTTTCCGACCGCGCTGTTCGAGACCGGCTTCGGGCTCAACGTCGGCATGCGCGGACTGTTCCGCGACGTGTTCGGCGGCCACGAGAAGATCAGCATCCGCGCCGCGACCGGCGGGCAGTACAAGCAGGTCGCCGCGCTCGACATCGACACCGGCAAGCACATCCCCGGCCGGCTGCGCGCGAGCATCGACGCGCGCTACGAGAAGCGCGACGAGGAGCACTTCTTCGGCTACGGCAACGGCGATCTCGTCACGGCGCCGGCGATGCCGATCGATCCGCTGACCAGCGACGCGAACGCGCCCGCGCGCTATCGCGTCAAGGTGACGCGCGGCTCGCCGCGACTCACGTACAAGGTGACCGACAACCTCTCGATCACCGGGACCGGCGCGATCGTGCGCAAGCAGTTCTCCGACCTCGACGAGGACAGCAGCTTCTACCTGCCGCTCGATCAGGCGTACATGACGAACCGGATCCCCGGACTCGAGGGCATCACGTTCCTCTACGACGAGCTCGAGGTCGCGTGGGATACGCGTCGTCAGGCGGACCCGTGGGACGCGCCCGGCATGCGCGGCACCGGTGGCCTCGTGCTCGGGTACGCGGCGCGCCAGGAAGGCATCCGCGGCGAGGACGCGGGCTTCTACCGGCTCGGGTTCGATCTCCAGCGCTTCGTGCGACTGACGATCCGGCCGCGCGTGCTCGAGCTGCGGCTCGTCGGCGAGATGGTCACCGGCGCGCGCGAGGACGTGCCATTCACCGAGCTGCCGCGGCTCGGCGGCACGAACCTGCTGCGCGGCTACTACTACGATCGGTTCCGCGATCGCGTCGCGGTCGTCAGCCAGGTCAGCTACCTGTGGGCGACGTCGAACTGGCTCGCCGCGAAGCTGTTCGTCGATACCGGCCGCGTGTACTCCGGGCTCGACGCGGTCGCGAACGAGAACGTCGATCATCTGCGCGTCGGCTACGGCGGCGCGCTCGAGCTGTACAGCCGCAAGGATCTGCTGATGCGATTCGAGCTCGCGAGCTCGCTCGACGAAGGCGGCGTGTTCTTCAACTTCTCGCTCAACCCTGTCTACGACACGCGGTCGCGTGTGGAGCGTTACTGATGCGTCGGCTCAGCTGTGCACTCGCCATCACGCTGTCGATCGCGGCGTGCGGTCACACGGCGTCGCCGGTCGGACGCGTGCGGTTCGTCAACGAGCCGCCGGTCTGGCACGTCAACGATCGCAAGGACGTTCCGAAGCCGCCGAAGGAGATCCCGTTCCTGCGCTACACGTACCACTTCGATTCGTACTACCTGCGCACGGTGAAGGGCCTCCAGCTGACGCGGCACCGGCGCGCGCTCGGCGTCAACTCGCTCGACGAGGTGCCGAACTCGACGTGGTTCACGAACCGGATCGGCGTACGCAATGTGACCCCGGACGAGATCCGCGAGGGCCCCGGCCCGGACTCGCCGGATCGCCACCTGCCGTGGACGATCAAGAGCGGCAAGTTCGGCGGCACCGCGATCGGCTTCATCTGCGAGGACAGCCGCGGCGTGAAGTTCCTGCTGAAGTTCGACTCGAAGAACATCCCCGAGACCGAGACCGCGACCGACGCGATCGTCGCGCGGATCCTGTGGGCGGCCGGCTACAACGTGCCGGCGGATCACGTCGTCTACTTCAAGCGCGGTGACCTCAAGGTCGCGCCCGACGCGTACAAGAAGGATCAGTACGATCGCAAGAGCAAGCTCGACGACAAGTTCGTCGACGACCAGCTCAAGGAGGTCCAGATCGGGAGCGACGGCCAGATCCGTGGCATCGCGTCGATCTACATCCCGGGCAAGCCGCTCGGCGGGATGCCGCGGCTCGGCGTGCGCTCCGACGACGTCAACGATCGGATCCCGCACGAGCTGCGACGCGACCAGCGCGGCCAGGCGCCGCTGTTCGCGTGGCTGTCGCACACCGACGTCAAGGAGGACAACAGCCTCGACGCCTACCAGGAAGATCCGAAGAACAAGAACCTGCACTACGTCGTGCACTACCTGCTCGACTTCGGCAACGCGCTCGGCACCGACGCGCTCGTCACGAAGCATCCGTACGTCGGCTTCCGCTACGAGATCGATCCGGCGGCGACCGCGACCACGCTGCTCAGCTTCGGGCTGCAGCGCGAGCCGTGGGAGTTTCGCGAGCCGGCGCCGATGAAGGGCGTCGGGATGTTCAGCGACAAGCTGTACGATCCCGGCACGTGGAAGCCGAACACGATGGCGCAGCTGCCGGTGATCTGGGCCGATCGCTTCGATCAGTACTGGGGCTCGAAGATCCTGATCCGGTTCACGCGCGAGCAGCTCGCGGCCGCGATCGACGCCGGCCGACTCAGCGAGCCACGGGCGAAGGCCTACCTGCTCGACACGCTGATCAATCGCCAGCGCCGCACCGCGCGCTACTGGTTCAAGAAGGTGAACCCGGTCGACGAGTTCGCGATCGACGGTCGCAAGCTGTGCTTCACGGATCTCGCGCTGCGCCACCAGCTCGAGACGATCCCGACGCGGTTCACGCTGTCGCTGTACGACGCGAACGAGGTCGCGGTCGGGACGCCGATGACGATCGCGCCCGACCCGCGCGGCCACGCGTGCGCCACCGTCCCGCTCGCGGACGGGGCGAACCACTACACGATCGTCCGAATCGAGACGTCGCGCGGGATGCCGGCGACGCTCGTCCACATCGCGACCGACGCGGCCGGCAAGGCGCGCGTCATCGGCATCCACCGCCTGTAGCTACGCGCGCGGCACCACGGCCGAGTCGAACTCGTTGCCGTTCGCGTCGATCGCGTGCAGCGTCAGCTCGTCGACGCCGACCTCGAGCGTCACGAAGTGGATCACCTCGTCGGAGAACGCGGTGAACGAGCTCGTGCCGACGTTGTATGTGCCGCGCCCGCCGCCGCCGGTGACGACGTACTCGACGCCGTTCTGCGGGACCATGCGCTCGTAGTCGTGATCGTGCCCGGCGAGCAGGAGCTGCACGTGATGGCTCTCGAGCACCGGCGCGAGCACGTTGCGGAGCGCGAGGTCGGAGCCGTGGTCGCCCGAGGAGTACGGCGGGCGATGCATGTAGACGATCTTCCACGGAGCCTGGCTCGTCGCGAGATCCTGATCGAGCCACTCGGCCTGCGTCCGGTAGTCGGACTCGGTGTCGAGCACGGCGAAGTGGATCCGGCCCCAGTCGTACGAGTACCACTTCTCGCCGCTGTCACCGGGGAGCGCGAACACGTCGCGGAACGGCGCGCCGCGCAGCGTCTTGTACTCGTGGTTGCCGGCCGCCGGCATGAACGGGATGCTCTTGAACAGGTCGGAGTAGACGCCGAACACGTTGTCCTCGAACTGGCCGATCGTGCCGTCGTCGTACGCGATGTCACCGGTGTGGATGATCAGCTCGTAGGGGAACTTGAACATCTGGTCGCGCAGCGCGAGCTGGTCGGCGCCGCCGCCGCCGGAATCACCGAACGCGAGGATGCGGATCGGCCGCGTCGAGTCCGCGGTCGGCGCGGTGCGGAAGCCGATCCGGTCCGAAAGCTTCGTACCGTTCGCGAGCGAGTAGCAGTAGACCGTGTCGGGCTGCAGGCCCGAGATCGTCGCCCACATCTGCTTCTCGCCGGCCGAGCGCTGGTTTCCCTCCTGCACCGTCGCGACCGCCGACATGACCGGGAGCCCGGCGACCGTCGTGACGTCGAGGTGCTCGCCATCTGGCGACGTGGTGACCCAGCCGATCATCGCCGACTCGGTCGTGACCTGCTGGAGGTAGGGCTGGCGATGGATGACCGAGCCATCCGCGGTCATCTCGCCGCTGCTGCCGCACGCGGCGTGCAGCTCGTCGACCGGCGAGCCGCGCGTCGCGGGATGCGACGTGTCCCCGGTCTTCGTGGCTCCGAGATTCCCCGACTGGTTGAAGCCACCGCACGAAACCGCAGTGGCGAGCGCGATGACAGACAGCATCGTTCGCAGAACTGACATCCGTGTTCCCCTCATCTCGAGTCGGAAGTCAGCCATTCTGCCCAGAACAACTCGGCAGGATCTGACCCCCTCGAGTGGGCGGTGTAGCATTCGCGAATGTAACGGCGAGCACAAATCGTGTCCGCCATTCACTGTCGGAAGAATGCCGACTGACTACGAAGCGGCGCGCGGGATCACGACGGAGTCGAACTCCTTGCCCGTCGCATCGACCGCGTGGAGCACCATCTCGTCGGCACTGACCTCGCCGTAGACGAAGTGGATCACGTCGTCGCTGAGCACCGTGAAGCTCGACGAGCTGACCGGACGCGTGCCGCGACCACCGCCGCCGGTGACGATATACGCGACCCCGTTCTGCGGAGCCATGCGCTCGTAGTCGTGATCGTGGCCTGCGAGGATCAGCTGGACACCATACTTCTCGGCGACCGGTGCAAGCAGACTGCGCAGCTTCGTATCGGAGCCGTGCTCGCCGGAGGAATACGGCGGACGGTGGAGATAGATGATCTTCCACGGCAAGGTATTCGCCGCGAGATCCTGATCGAGCCACTGCGTCTGCGTCGCGTAATCGGATTCCGTATCGAGCGCGACGAAGTGCACGCGTCCCCAGTCGTACGAGTACCAGCGCTCGCCGTTCTGATCCGGTAGCGCGAACACGTCGCGGAACGGCGCGCCCTGCAGCGTGTTGTAGTCGTGGTTGCCGGCGGCCGGGAAGAACGGGACGTTGCGGAACAGATCGGTGTAGACGCCGAACACGTTGTTGTTGAACTGGCTGATCGTACCGTCGTCGTACGCGACGTCGCCGGTGTGGATCATGACGTCGTAGGGAAACTTGTACATCTGCTCGAGCAGCGCGTACTGATCGCTGCCGCCGCCACCGGAGTCGCCGAACGCGAGGAAGCGGACCGGCTTCGGGTTATCCGCCGTCGGTGCGGTGCGGAAACCGGTGCGGCCCGCGAGCTCGCTGCCGTTCTTGACGTCGTAGCAGTAGATCGTGTCCGGGGTCAGCGAGGACATCGACGTCCACACCTGGTTCTCGCCGGTGCTGCGCAGCGCGCCGCCGTCGACCGCAGCGGCGAGCGTCGACACGGGCGCTCCGTCGGGCTTCGTGATCTCGACGGTCTCGCCGTCCGGCGTGCGACTGACCCAGCCGATCATCGCGGAGCTCGTCGTCACCTGCTGGAGATAGGGATGGCGCAGGATCACGCCACCGTCGGCGGTCAGCGCGCCGTCACCGCCACACGCGGTGCGAAGCTCGTCGATCGGCGAGCCACGCTCCGCCGGGTGCGACGTGTCTCCATTGTTCGTCGCCGACAGATGGCCGGACTGGTTCATGCCACAGCCGACAAGCCCGAGCCCGATCGCGCCCATGACGATGCTGTTCTCGAAACCCCTCATGCGTACTCCTGATTCTCGGACATCCGGGCGTGATCAGATTGCATCGAGCAGACGACGCAATCCAGCAGATAGTGATCACGCGGCAACTACCCGTGCGTTGCCACATGTACGTCGAGCGCTCCGACCTCGACGCTTGCAATCCAGATAATCATCGCCGTGCTTCTGTCTAGCAGCGCAGCATACGAAAGCGAACAGAACGTTTTGCGCCAGCACGTTGCTGAAGTGACTGGCGATTCTCGACGAGAGTTGGCCGCGAAATTTGCGATCGCTTGCGACGCGATCTGCAGAACGTGCGCGATGAATCTCGTGCGCGTACGGCACCGCGACGCACGGCGCTTGCAACGCGCAGGTGCATGGCCTGGAGCATCGTCCAGCGCGGCGCCGCGCTCGAGGTCCGAGGCGATCTCGGACTCGCCGACGGACGTGCGATCTGGTCGGAGCTTCGCGATCGCGTTCGCACCGCCGCGCCGCCGCGCCTCGATCTCGATCTTCGCTACGCCGAGTCGATCGACGGCGCGGCCATGGCGATGCTCGTCGAAACTCGCGCCGAGCTCGCGGCGCGGGGCGTGCCATGCGAGCTGCTGCACGCGTCGTCGCAGGTCGCGCCGCTCGTCCGGCTGTACGGCGGCGAAGCCGCGCCCGCGCGCGTGATCGCACGGACGCGCGAAGGCTGGCTGTCCGAGCTCGGCGCCGCGATGCACGCGCTCGGCCGCCGGATCCGTGGCCTGCTCGCGTTCATCGGCGAGCTCGCCCTGGCGATCGTCGCGATCGCGCGGCGCCCGAGCCGCGCGAACTGGCGCTCGATCCCGACGCTCGCATCGCGCGCAGGCGCCGACGGCGTGCCGATCGTGCTGTTGCTGTGCTTCCTCGTCGGCTTCGTGATGGCATTCCAGACCGCGCGCCAGCTCCAGCTCTACGGCGCGAACGTGTTCGTCGCGGACGTCGTCGGGATCTCGGTCGTCCGCGAGCTGTCGCCGCTGATGGTCGCGATCATCATGAGCGGCCGATCCGGTGCGTCATACGCGGCCGAGCTCGGCACGATGCGCGTGTCCGAGGAGATCGATGCGCTGCGCGTGATGGGGCTCGCCGCGATGCCGTACCTGATCGTGCCGCGGATCATCGCGCTCGCGCTCGTCGCGCCCGTGCTGACGCTGCTCGGAGACGTCGCGGGCGTCGTCGGCGGGATGGCGGTCGCGGGCGGTAGCCTCGACGTCAGCCCGCGCGGCTACGTGACCGAGCTGCAGAGCGCGCTCGTGATGTCCGATGTCTGGACCGGGCTCGTGAAGAGCTTCGCGTTCGGCATCGCGATCGCGTTCATCGGTTGCCAGCAAGGCTTCGTCACGCGCGGCGCCGCCGCCGGCGTCGGCCGCGGCACGACCGCGACGGTCGTGTACTGCCTGTTCACGATCGTGCTGCTCGACACCGGGTTCACGGTCCTCTTCCGGACGCTCGGCCTATGACGATGCCACCGGTCATCACCGCACACGAGCTCGCGATCGGCTGGAGCCGCGACGACGTGCTGCTCGAGCACGCGAGCTTCACGGTCGAGCGCGGTGAGATCTTCGGCATCCTCGGTCGTAGCGCGTGCGGCAAGAGCACGCTGCTGCGCGTCCTGATCGGCCTCGAGCCGCCGCTCGCCGGCGCGTTCTCGATCGCCGCATTGCCCGCGCACGGCACGCATCCGCCGTTCGGCGTGATGTTCCAGCAGGGCGCGCTGTTCGGCTCGCTCACCGTCGGCGAGAACCTCGCGCTGCCGCTCGAGCAGTACACGAACCTGCCGGACGACGCGATCCACGCGATCGTGCGCGCGAAGCTGCGGCTCGTCGGGCTCGAGTCTGCGGAGTCGCTGCTGCCGGCCGAGCTGTCCGGTGGCATGCGCAAGCGCGCCGCGATCGCCCGCGCGCTCGTGCTCGAGCCACAGCTGCTGTTTCTCGACGAGCCGTCGTCCGGTCTCGATCCGATCACGTCCGCCGAGGTCGATCACCTGATCCAGACGATCGCGCGCCAGCTCGGGTTGACGGTCGTCATCGTCACGCACGAGCTCGGCAGCATCCTGTCGATCATCGACCGCTGCATCCTGATGGATCGCGCGACGCGATCGCTGATCGCGAGCGGCTCGCCGCGCGAGCTGCGGGCGAACGCGAATCCGCACGTCCAGCACTTCTTCGAACGCGTTGCGGAGGCAGTATGAAGACGGCCGCATCGACTCACGTCAAGCTCGGGTTGTTCACGGTCGCGGCGATCGTCGCGCTGATCGTCGCGGCGGTCGCGCTCGGCTGGCGCGCGCTGCGCAAGGACACGGTCGGGTACCACACGTACTTCGACGAGTCGGTGCAGGGACTCGACGTCGGCTCTCCGGTCAAGTTCCGCGGCGTCCTGGTCGGCCAGGTCGGCGCGATCACCGTCGCACCGGATCTCAAGCACGTCGACGTCGCGCTGCAGCTCGACGTCGCGGCGGCGCGCAAGCTCGGGCTCGACGGCGCGGTCCTCGATCTGCGCACCCGGCTCGGCACCCAGGGCATCACGGGCGTGAAGTACGTCGACATCGACTTCGCATCGCCCGAGCTCGGGCCGCCCGCGCCGCTCGGCTTCGCGCCGGCGGAGCGCTACATCCCGTCGCGCCCGTCGCTGATGAAGGGGATCGAGTCCAAGCTCGAGCTCGCAGGCCGCCGGTTGCCGGAGCTACTCGACCACACGGTCGCCGCGCTCGACAAGCTCGAGCAGGTGCTCGACGACGTCCACCGCTCGGATCTGCCGGCGCGCGTGGCCGGCGTGCTCGACGAGACCACGCGCGGCGTCGCCGAGCTGCGTGGCCTCGTCCGCTCGTTCGATCGCGCGCAGCTACCGGCGCGGACGGCGGCGTCGCTCGCGCGTGTCGATGCCGCGGTCGACAAGCTCGACGGCGTGCTCGCGCAGCTCGGCGGCAAGACCGGGCTCGTCGCGAGCGCGCATCGCGCGACCGACGCGTTCGGTGACCTCGGGCGCAGCACGCTCGGCTCGACGACCGAGCTCGAGCGCACGCTGCGTGATCTCGACGAGGCCGCGCACGCGATCCGCGACTTCATGGATCAGCTCGAACGCGAACCCGACATGCTCGTCAAGGGACGGGCGAGGACGAACCGCCGATGATGCTCCGCCAGCTCCCACTCGCCTGGGTCGTGCTCGCCGGCTGCGCGCTGACGTCGAAGTCGGCACCGCTCGAGCTGCGCTACTTCACGCCCGAGGTCCGCGACGCCTCGGTGCCGCAGCGACGGGTCACCGCGTCGCACCCGCGCGTCCGGATCGGTCGGATCTCGCCGGGCGCGTTGCTCCGCGATCGGATCATGGTCCGGACGTCGCCGGTCGAGCTATCTCCCTACGAGACGCTGCGCTGGACCGAGCCTCCGGATCGCTATGTCCGGCGTGCGCTGGTGCGAACGCTGTTCGACGATCAGCCGCTCGCGCAGGCGGTCGGCGGCGCGCAGCCGATCCTCGACATCGAGGTGCTCGCGTTCGAGGAAGTCCCGCGCCGCGACGGCCATCGCGGCCGCGTCGTGCTGCGCTACGAGCTTCACGACGATCGCGACATGCTCGCCGCCGGAACGGTCGCGGTCGAGCGGCGCGCAAAGTCTGCCGACATCTCCGATGTCGTGGCCGCGATCGGTCAGGCGCTCGACGAGGCCGCGCAGCGGATCGCGATCCGCGTCGCCGCCGACGTCGCGACGCCCGTCCCGCAGTGATTGCGCGGTGCGACGACGCGTGCGAAGTGCTTGCCGGTGCGCTGCACGTGCCGGGCTCCTACGCGGGCACTTCCGTTGCAGCACCGGCACTTGGCAGCCATGTCCACGCCGTTCACACCTGCCCGGATCGGCCGCGCGTATGTCGCGATCGCCTGCCTGATCGGTGGATCGGCGATCGCGGAGCCGGTCGGCGAAGACGACCCTCCGCCGGCGACCGAGTCCGAGCCCACCGCGTCCGATGTCGAAGGCGCACCGGCTCCCGGCGACGAGAGCGGGCGGGTCGATCCGCCGGCGTCCGATTCGACGGTGCGCGAGGTCGGCCGCGGCGTGCTGTTCGTTCCCAAGCTCGCGCTCGAGACCGCGTTCGCGCCGGTGCGCGCCGGCGTCTGGGCCTACGATCACTATCACCTGCGCAGGCTCGCGATCCGGATCTTCTTCGACGACACCGAGACGTACGGCCTGTATCCGGTCGGCCAGCTCGAGTCCGGCTACGGCTTCAACGTCGGCGCGCGGTTCGTGCACCGCGACCTGTTCGGCGCGCGCGAGCATCTCGCGCTGCATGCCGGCACCGGTGGACGGTTCCGGACGATCGCGTCCGCCGCGATCCGGAGCGGGCGGCGGCTCGGCGATCGCTTCACGCTCCAGCTCGACGGCCAGTTCGAGCAGCGGCCGAAGGACGCGTTCTACGGCATCGGCAACGCGGACGCGATCGTGATCGACGGCATGGTCGTGCCGACCGGTGCCGAGGCGCGGTTTCGCGAGCAGCTGCTGCGCACCGCGGCCGTGGCCGACACGCGGCTCGTCGACGGACTGCACCTGCGCGCGTCCGGCGCGCTCGCGTCGTTCACGTTCGATCGCAGTGACGTCGGCGCGCCGATCGACGAGCTGTATCCGATGCAGACGATGCTCGGCTGGGATGGCATCCGCCACGCGTACACCGAGCTCGCGCTGCGCTGGGACTCGCGGCGCCGCGTCAACGCGTGGGACTCGCCGGCGGTGCGCGCGGG
Organism: Kofleriaceae bacterium; assembly: GCA_035715365.1. Taxonomy (GTDB): domain Bacteria; phylum Myxococcota_A; class Polyangia; order Haliangiales; family Haliangiaceae; genus JABFXX01. Next base: position 13,577 of record DASTLB010000075.1, read on the forward strand.
CGGCTGGCTGCTCGAGGGCTACGGCGGCCGTGTGACCGCGCTCGACGAGGGCGCCGACTACAACCGCTATGGCGTCGATCTGCAGCGCTTCGTGCGGATCGGAGAAGGCCCGCGCGTGGTGTCGGCGCGGCTGTTCGGCGAGGCGGTGTCGGGCTCGATCGACGAGGTGCCGTTCACGCAGCTGCCCCGGCTCGGCGGCAAGACGCTGCTGCGCGGCTACCCGCTCGATCGCTTCCGCGATCGGGTCGCGGCGATGGGCTCGCTCGAGTACGCGTGGGATGTCTCGCGCCTGGTGTCGGCGAGCGCGTTCGTCGATGCCGGCCGCGTGTATGGCTCGCCGTCGGCGGTCATCGACGAGCGGTGGGACGACCTGCGCGTCGGCTACGGGATCTCGCTCGAGGGTCACACCGATCGCAGCTTCCTCGTGCGCACGAGCATCTCGACGTCGATCGACGGCGGCGTGTTCTTCGACCTCGCGTTCGACCCGGTGTTCGATCTCGACCCACGCGTGGAGAGGCGATGAGGACGACGATGCAGACGCTCGCTCGATCCTGTCTCGCGCTCGCGATGTTCGCCGGCGGCTGCGCGTCGAGCACGTCGGCCGTTCCCGGCGTCCGGTTCGCGAACCAGCCACCGGTGACGAAGGTCGACGACCGGCGTGACGTGCGGGTCGCGCCCGCGCCGCGCGAGCTCGTCCACAGCCTGTATCACTTCGATGGCTCGTTCCTGCGCCTCATGACGCGCGCGCTCGAGCTGCCGCGCCACCAGCGCGCGCGCGGTGTCAACGCGCTCGACGAGGTCCCGGACTCGACCTGGTTCACGAACCGGATCGGGGTCCGGACGCTGACCCCTGACGAGATCCGGCGCGGTCCGGCGACCGTCGGCAGCCCCGAGCCGTACGTGCCGTGGAAGATCAAGTCCGGCAAGGACGGCGGGATCTCGGTTGGCTTCGTGATCGTCGATGCCCGCGGCGAGAAGTTCCTGCTCAAGTTCGACGCGCTCGGATTCCCGGAGACCGAGACCGCGACCGACGCGATCGTCGGCCGGCTGCTGTGGGCGTTCGGGTTCAACGTCCCCGAGGACCACGTCGTGTACTTCCGTCCCGGGGATCTCGTGATCGGTCCCGACGCGACGTTCAAGGACGAGCTCGGCAAGAAGCGGCCGATGACGCGCGAGGAGCTCGCGAAGAAGCTCGCACTCGTCCAGGTCGAGCCGGATGGCCGGATCCGTGGCCTCGCGTCGCGCATGCTCGACGGCAAGCCGCTCGGCGGTCACGCGGCCGAAGGCGTGCGCGGCGACGATCCGAACGATCGGATCCCGCACGAGCTGCGGCGCGATCTGCGCGGTGCGCGCGCGGTGTTCTCGTGGCTCGATCACCTCGACGTCAAGGAGGACAACTCGCTCGACATGTGGGTCGCCGATCCCGAGCGGCCCGCGCACCACTACGTCAAGCACTACTGGCTCGACTTCGGCAAGAGCCTCGGCTTCATGGCGACGTGGTCGTCGGATCCGCGACGCGGCCACGAGTACTACGTCGACTGGCCGGATATGCTCGGCGCGTTCGCGACCGGCGGGCTCGAGGACCGGTCGTGGGAGCATCGTGCGCCGACCCCGGAGCTGCGCGGCGTCGGGCGCTACGAGGCGAGCTACGACCCGGGCACCTGGAAGCCGCTGACGCCGGTGTACGTGCCGTTCCGCGAGGCCGACCGCTTCGATCAGTTCTGGGCGTCGAAGATCCTGCTGCGGTTCACCCGGCCGCAGCTGCGCGCCGCGGTCGAGGCCGGACGGCTCGGCGATCCGCGCGCGGCCGCGTTCCTCGTCGAGACGCTGGTCGCACGCCAGCGCGTCACGGCGAGCTACTGGTTCCAGCGAGTCAATCCGCTCGATCGCTTCGAGCTCGTCGCGACGGTCGGCGGCCACGCGCTGTGCTTCGACGATCTCGCGCTCGAGCATCGGCTCGCGTCCTCGACCACCACGCGCTACGCGGTCGCGGCGTACGACGCGCGCGGCCGCGCCCTCGGCGAGCTCGCGCAGCTCCGGCCGGGCTCGCGCGCGCGCAGCTGCACCGGTCCTCTGCCGATCGCGGACGGCGGCGACGGTTACACGATGATCCGGATCGCCACCGCACGTCCCGAGCTCGCGAGCGCGCTGACGACGATCATCCACGTCGCGCGCGATCCGAGCAGCCGGCAGCCACGGGTCATCGGAATCTGGCGGCAATGATCCCTCCCACCCTCAGGCACAGCGGTCCGCGCCCGTCGGCGTCGCTGATCTCGCTGCCGCCGGCGACGCCGCGCAGGCCGCTGCCGCCGCCGTGGCGCGACACCCGCGTGCTCGCGACGACCGCGGTGCTGTTCACGTTCATGATCGCGCACACGGTGCTCGAGACCGCGCGCGACGCGCTGTTCCTCGCGAAGCTCGGTCCGCAACGCCTCGCGTGGGCGTACCTCGCGATCGCGATCGGCGCGATGCTCGCGGTCACCGCGATGCGGCAGTGGGGTCGCATGCGCGATCCCCGCCGCTTGCTGATCGGCTTCCTCGCGTTCGCGGTCGCCGGCACGACCGTGATCGCGATGACGATCGCGAGCGCGCCGTACGTCGTGTTCGTGCTGTACGTGTGGACCGGGCTCGTCGCGACGCTCGTCGTGCCGAGCTTCTGGACGCTGACCGATCGCAGCCTGCGGATCTACGAGGCGAAGCGCGTGTTCGCCGTGATCGGCGCCGGCGGCACGCTCGGCGCGATGATCGGGTCGGCGACCGCGGCGATGCTCGGCCGCGTCGTGCCGGCGCGCCAGCTCGTGACGGTCGGCGCGATCGCGTTCGGCGTCGCGATGGTGGTCGCGATCCTGCTCGCACCGAAGCCGCGCGAGGCGGTCGCGGTACGCCCCGAGCGCGCCGATCCGGACGCGCGCCAGCGCTCGCGGCGCTACGTCCACCTGCTCGTCGGGTTCGGCATCGTGTCGACGATCGCGCTGACGCTCGGGGACCTGACGTTCAAGCGCGTGCTCGCCGAGCGCCTCGCACCGGGCGATCTCGCGACCGTGTTCGGCACGATCTACACCGGGCTCAACGTCCTCGGCCTCGTGATCCAGCTCGCGGTGACGCCGCGGCTGCTCGGCCGGCTCGGCGTCGGTGGTGCGCTGCTCGTGCTGCCGATCGTGATCGTCACGACCGCGCTCGGCTTCGCGCTCACCGGCACGCTGATCGCGATCCTCGCGCTCAAGTTCGGCGACGGCGGCCTGCGCCACAGCCTGCATCGGGTGACGAACGAGATCCTGTTCGTGCCGATCCCGTCGGCGGTCCGCGATGGTGCCAAGCCGATCGCCGACGCGGTCTCGCAGCGCGGTGGTCAGGCGATCGCGGCGCTGCTCGTGTTCGCGACCGCGTCGTTCGATGGCAGCCGCGGGCTCGCGCTGATCACGGCGCTCGTCGCCTGCATCTGGCTCGCGACGCTCGTCGTCACGCGCAAGAGCTATGTCGGCCAGTTCCGCGACACGCTGCGCGCGGGCGAGGCTCATCGCGACGCGGTGGTGCCGGGACTCGATGCCGATTCCGTCGAGCTGCTGATCGAGGCGCTGTCGAGCCCCGACGAGGTCGAGGCGCTCGCATCGCTCGAGCTGCTCGCGCAGCGCGGCGCGCGCCTGCCCGCGCTCGTGCTGTATCACCCGCGGCAGCGCGTCGTGCGGCGCGCGCTCGAGCTGCTGCACGGCGAGGTCCGGCCCGACATCGTGCGCGTGCTCGCGCACCTGATCGAGCACTCGGATCCCGAGATCCGCGCGGCCGCGCTCGTCGCCTCGAGCCGCACGAAGTGCCACCACGAGCAGCTGGTCGCCGCGCTCGACGACCCGGACCCGGACGTCAAGGCGGCCGCGCTGATCGGGCTCGTCGACGATCCCGGCCACGCGTCGGACATCGAGCTCGGGATCGACAAGCTGCTGCGCGGTACGCAGGCGGAGCGGCTCGCGCTCGCGCGCGCGATCGGGTACTCGCCCGACGAGCGGTTCATCCTCGTGCTGCGCGATCTGCTCGCGTACCGCGAGCCTCCCGTGATGCGCCACGTGCTCGCGATCCTCGCGCGCGCGCCCGAGCTCGCGGATCTCGAGCAGCTGCTCGGCGTGCTCGAGGATCCGCACGTCCGGGGCGACGCGCGCCGCGTGTTCCTCGCGGTCGGTACGCCGGGGCTGCGGCGGCTGATCAGCGCACTCGACGATCCGCGTACGCCGCTCGTGGTGCGCCGCCACATCCCGCGCACGATCAGTCGGTTCGGCACGCAGCAGGCGGCCTCGGCGCTCGTCGCCCGCCTCGGACGCGAGCCGGACGGCACGACCGAGTTCAAGATCCTGCGCGCGCTCGGCCGGATGCGGTCCAACGATCCGCGACTGACCGTCGATGTCAGCACGCTGCGCGAGTACGCGCGCCGCGCGGTCGCCGACGCTGCACGCTACGCGACGCTCGCGGACCGGCTCGCCGCCGAGCCGCCGGACCGGTCGTCGCCGGCCGCCGATCTGCTGCGCGAGCTGCTCGCCGAGAAGCGGCGCTACGCGATCGAGCACGTGTTCCGCACGCTCGGCATCGTCCACCCGCGCGCCGGCCTGCGCAGCGTCCACGACGCGATCACCGGCAGCGACGACGAGCGCCGCGCCGCCGCCCGCGAGGTGCTCGAAGGCCTCGTGACCTCGGACCTGCGCGTGCCACTGCTCACCGTGCTCGACGACGAGCTGACGCCCGACGAGCGCCGCGAGCGGCTCGGTACGCTCGCGGTCGGTCCGTTCGGGTCGTACGAGGCATTCGCGGCCGAGCTGCTCGCGGATCCGAGCGAGTCGGTGCGCTGCGTGATCGCGCATCACGTCGCCGAGCGCCGGCTCGTCGATCTCAAACCCGACCTTGCCCGGCTGCGCTCGCTCGCCGGGCCGCCGATGGTCCAGCACGCCTACGAACAGGCGCTCGCGAGGCTCGATGCGTGAATCCACCGCCCCCAGCACGCTCCGCCGGCTGCTCGTGCTCCAGCAGTTCTCGGCGTTCGCCGGCGCCGAGCTCGCCGAGCTCGCGATGCTCGCCGACAACGTCGCCGAGACCGTGTTCACGGCCGGCCAGATCATCGCGCCCGCGGAGCAGCCGGTGTCCGCGCTCCACCTGATCCTCAGTGGCCGCGTCGAGTCCGGCAACGGCGGGACCGATGTCTGGGGACCGCGCAGCGTGTTCGGCCTGCTCGAGGTGCTCGCGCGCCGGCGCCGTACACTGCCGGCGATCGCGACGGTCGAGACGCGCACGCTCGCACTCGGGAGCGGCGACGCGATCGAGATCCTCGAGGACAACTTCGGCGTGCTGCGCGCGGTGCTGCGCGGGCTCGCCGGCCAGCTCGTGGGACTGCCGGACGCCGCGCTGGCGCCACGCCGGTGTCGCTGCGTGGCCGTCGCCGGCGAGCGGCTCGGTCTCGTCGAGCGGCTGATCGTGCTGCGCCAGCACGTGCCGTTCGTCCGCGGTCAGCTCCAGGCGCTCGCGGCGGTCGCGCACGCATCGGACGAGGTGCACTGGCCGGCCGGCGCGATCGTGACCCGGAGCGGCGAGCTCGCCGATGGCATGCTCGTCGTGCTCGAGGGCGAGCTGGCGGCGCGCACCGCGTCCGGATCGTCGAGGACGCTCGTGGCCGGGGATCAGATCGGCGGGCTGCTGACGCTCGCAGGGCTACGCCATCGCGAGACGATCGAGGCGATCACGCCGGTTCGCGCGCTGCGCACGACGGGCGCGACGATCCTCGACGTCCTCGAGGATCACACCGAGCTCGGGCTGACGATGATCGGCACGTTCGCCGGCGCGCTGCTCGATGCCGGCGAGGTCCAGATCAACTGATCACTTCGCGGCATGCAGCCGCGTGCTGCTCGTCGCCGCGATGTGCGAGCGCAGGAGGTCCGCGCGGACGTCCTCCATCGAGCGCTTCGCGACCGCGATCGTCGGCGCCTCGATCGCGAGCACGGTCCACACGCGATCGCGGATATCGATCGGCAGCACGTTGTCGAGGTACTCGAGCGCGACGCCGCGGAACGTCGCGTCGTCGCTCCACAGCGCCTGGAACGCGGTCTTGACCGGCTCTGCCGGTAGCGCGAGCGCGAGCAGCGTCGCGAGGTGCTGCGCGGGTGCGGCCGGGTCGAATGCCTGCCACGCGGCGGGATCGAGCGCGAGCTCGCGGCGGACGCCCTCGAACACGGCCTCGGGATCGATCGCGAGGTGCGGCTCGCGCTCGCGCAGCTCGAGCAATGCCTCGGCCGCGCGGACGCGGACCTCGAGCTCGGGATCGGCGAGCGCCGACATCAGCCCGACGCGCGCGAGCTCGCCGCCGGCCAGCCCGATCAGCCTCGGGAGCTTGCCGCGCACGTGCGCGGGTAGCAGCGGATCGCGCAGCGCATCGGCGAGCTGGCCGACGCAGGCCGCCGCGACCTGAGAAAGCGCCTGCATCGCGTCGCGCGCGACATCGCGCCGGCCGAGCAGCGGGATCGCGTGCGCGACCGCCGCCGGCGACAGCAGGCTCGCGGTCAGCGCGCGCCGGATCCGCGTCGCGTCGTTGCTCGTCAGATCGGCGAGCCGGCCGAGCGTCGGATCGAGCGCGCCGCGTGCCGGCGTCTCGCGACGGCGGAACGGCCATCGCCGCGAGCCCTGCGGCCGCGGTTGCGCGCCGCCCTGCGCGACGAGCTCGAGCGTGCGCCGCGTCGTGCGATCGCGCGGCAGATCCTTCTCGAGATCGATCGCGTGCGCGAGCAGGCTGCGCTCGAGCGCGTCGACGTAGCTGCGCTGCGCCTGTAGCGCGACGACGACGCCGAGCACCGACAGGCCGATCGCGCCGATCACGAGGATCGACGTCGGTGCGGCCACGAGCGCGAGGATCGCGAGCACCGCGAGACCGCCGAGCACGTCGCCGAACCGCTCGACGCCGACGTCGATCACGGTCTTCGTCGAGCGCCGCTCGCGCGCGAGCAGCGGCGTGTAGAACACCTCGTAGGCCTCGCGGTACAGCGAGTTGCGCAGCACGTTCTCGGCGCCGCGCAGCAGCACGAACGGCGTCACGCCCGGTGCGACGAGCGCGACGACGCCGAACACGATCACCGCACCGGGCAGCGTCGCGAGCGTGCGCGCGAGTCCCCACGAGTGCAGCGCGCGCCGGCCGAACGTCCATTGCACGAGCGCGGTCAGGATGCCGACCGCGCCGTGGAACGTCGCGAACAGCCGCGCGAGATCGTCCGACTTGCGGACGTGCGTCGTCACCGTCGCCTTGAACACGTAGTCGAGCAGCGCCGCGGCGACCGTGACCACGACCGTGATCACCGCGAGCCTGCGCAGCAGCGAGACGTTCGCGATGTTCGTCGCGACGTCCTTGATCTCGCCGGGCTCGACGTCGCCGGGGTCGGCCTCGATCGGCTTGCACCCGGCGTGGGCGAGCCGCGCGAGCGGCAGCGTGACGAGCACCTGGATGACCGCGATCGCGGGCAGCAGCGCGCTCGTGCCGACCATCGCCGCGACACGTTCGGCGAGCACCGCGCCGAGAAGGCCGCCGATCGTCGCGCCGGTCCCGATCGTGCCGACGACCTGGCGCGCGGTGCGCGGATCGAAGCACTCGCTGACGACCGACCAGAACCCGGACACGAGGATCGGCCCGAGCAGCGTCTGGTGCATGTAGACGATCGTCGCGATCGGGCGCGGGAACTGATCGAGCAGCAGCCACTCGACGACGAGCATCACCGCGCTGCCGAAGTTCGCGAGCTGGACGACTCGCGCTGGAACGCCGCGCGACAGCCGGCGCGCGAACAGAAACGTCGTCCCGATCGCGAGCGCCGACGACAGCGCGAGCAGCAGCGGCAGGTTCGTGACCGGGAACCGCTGCAGGAAGATCGCGTCGCGCGCCGCCTTTCCCGCGAGCTGGCTCGCGAGCACGGCCGCCGCACACGCCGTCGCGACGAGGACGATCCGGCGCTGGTGTGGGCTCGAGACGCTAGGCGGGGGCGTGTTCATACGATGCCGACTTCCGCGGCCGCTCGGGCTCGGGCTCGCGCTCGGGCGCGACCGCCGCACGCGGCTCTCGATCGTGCGCGCGGCCGACCGCGTAGGCGAGCGCGAGCCAGATCACGACCGCGCCGACGTTGACGACCGCGAACATCCTCGGCGACAGCGCGAGGCCCGAGCCGATCCACACGACGCCGGCGGCGAGCACGTCGCCGAACCGCACGAAGAACGTGTCGACCGCGGCCTTCGCCTTGTACTTCGCCTCCGGGCTCGTCGGCAGCCACAGCATCTGGCGCAGCGTGTTGTGCAGCGAGTAGTCGACGCTGTTCTCGGTGACCTTCGCGACCTTGATCCAGACGAGGATCGGCACGGTCGCGATCAGGCCGTAGCCGCCGAGCGCGATCGCCGGCAGGATCAGCAGGCCGACCCGGATGCCGACGTAGCGCACGACGCGCGACACGACGAGCGCCTGCAGGATCGCGGCGACCGCGTTCACCCAGGTGAAGAAGTCGCCGTAGAACTGACCGACGAGCTGCTTCGCGAGCTCCTTGTTGCCCGCGGCCTGGGCGGTCGCCGTGTCGGTGACGACCGAGCCGAGGATGTACTCGCCGGTCGTGTTGACGAGGTTGTAGACGACGATCATGAGCGCGATCAGCCGCAGGTAGCGAACGCGCAGCACCATCGCAAACCCGCCGTGCTTCGCGAGCGGCACGCTGTGATCGGTCTCCTCGGCGTCCGCCTCGCGCGGCGCACGGCGCGCGGCCCGCGCACCGATCACGGTCAGCCCGATGCACGCCGCGAGCAGCGCCGCCGCGAGCAGCATCAGGTTGCCGATCCCGAGCGGGGCGATCAGCTCCTTCGCGAGCCACGAGCCGGCGATCGCGCCGACCGTGCCGCCGACCGCGATGATCGGGAAGAGCCGCTTGCCCTGCGACGGCGAGAACAGCTCGTTCGCGAGCGACCAGAACTGCGCGATCACGAGCATGTTGAAGATGCCGAGCCACAGAAAGAACGGCACGCCGATCGGCGCGTCCGCCTGGTACAGACTCCAGAACAGGACGAACGACGCCACGAACACCGCGGTGACCACGTTGACGAGCGTCATGCGCGGCACGCGGCTCGCGAACCAGCCGTACGCCGGGACGAGCAGGATCAGCAGCACGGCCTGCCCGGCGGCCGCGTAGCTCTTCACCTCGGCGCCACCGCCCAGCAGGATCAGCGGCTCGCGGACGACCTTCAGCAGGTAGTACGCGGTCAAGATCAAGAACAGATCGACGAGCAGGACAATGACCGGCACGCCTTCGCCCGGACGGACGCGGGAGAACACGTTGAGGAAGCGGTCGATCGGGCGAGCTGACATCTTCTTGACAGCGTAGCGATCGAACGTCGGAAAGAACCGGACGTCACCGATGCCTCACCAGCGCGATCGCGCTACGGAGAGCGCTCGCGCACGGGCGGTTTCGTCGTCGAGCCGCTATTTGCGGAAGAACTTGTCGAACGCGCGCTTCATCGCGCCGGACTTCTTCGGCGCGTTGTAGCCATCGTTGCCGTACGCGATGCGCGCGGACGGGTCGATGCCGTACTGGATGTAGAGCGACAGCAGGTCGTGCACCATCGCCGAGATCCCGGTCGTCCGCAGGTCGTACGACAGGCAGTAGCTGTCCGGCTTGTTCCGGATCATCGCCTTCGCGATGATCATCATGATCGTCGGATCGATCAGCTCGCCGTTGCCGTCGAGGTAGTGCTTGTAGCTGAAGAACCGGTCCTCGGGCGCGAGCTCCGGGGCGCCCTGGCCCTCGGCCTTCGGCGCGCGCATGTTCTGGATCGTGCGGTACTCGTGCTCGACGTACGCGGCGATCGAGTTGTTCTCGTCACGCTTCTCGTACTCGACGAACTTGCGGAACGCGTCGAACAGGTTCTTCGGGTTCGCGTACGCGCCGGAGATCAGATAGTAGAACACCGCGCCGAGCGAGTAGATGTCCGCCGGCCGGCCGACGCTCTTGACGACGCGGCCGCGCACGTTGATCTCGCTCGGCTCGGCGAACGGCCGGTTCAGCAGGATCTTCTTGCGCGCGCGATCCGCGGCGGCGATCGAGTACATCTCGTTGCGGTTGAACAGCGAGAACGTGTCGTTCTCGTAGATGTCGATGTAGAAGTCCTCGAAGAACTCGACTTCGGGCGAGCCCTGCGTGACGTTGACGAGCAGCTCGAACGTGTTCGTCTCCTGCTCGGGGCTCTGGAAGTAGAGCGTGCCGGGCACCGCCTGGAACCGGGTCATCGAGACGTCCATCTCGGCGTCGGCGACCTTGCCGACGTTGAAGTCGGCGAGCTTGACCTTCATCTGCGAGCCGCGCAGGTTCGGATCCGGCAGCTTGACGAGGATGTTCGCCGGCTTGATGTCGCGGTGACAGGTGTCGCGCACGAGGTGAGCGAACTCGACCGCGGTCGCGACCGGGACGATGTACTCGAGCACGCGGAAGATGCGCTCGCGCAGCGGCACCGCGAGCAGATCGTCGCGGCGGCGCTTCTGGCGCGCACCCTTGAGCCGTTCCTCGAGCGACATGTCGAGCAGCTCGAGGATCATGAAGTCGTTCTCGACGCGATCGCGGATCGCCGGCGGGATGAACCCGGCGCTATCGCCCTCGCCGGAGCCGAGCAGCTCGACGATGTTCGGGTGACCCTGGACGCGCTCCAGGATCTCCTTCTCCATCTGGAACCGCATCTGGTCCTCGCCCGAGACGCCCTTCTGCAGGCACTTGAGCGCGACCGGGCGGCGCAGCGTGGTCTTGCTCTCGACCCAGCGCTCCTCGCCGAGATACGCCTTCGCGAACCGGCCGGAGCCGAGCTCGATCGGATTGCCGGTCTCGTCGACGACGAACGCGTAGATCCGGCTGCGCGACACGTACGGCGTCGGCTGCGCGATCACGCCGGACACCTGCGAGATCGGGGGGCCGGGCTGCATCGCGGCGGGGTTCGCGGGCGCGGTCCCGATCTGCGTCATCGCGGAGCCGCCCATCATGCCGCTCATGCCCGGGTTCGTGTACGGCAACGCGCCACCGCCATAGGGCGGGTGCTGCGGCGCATGGCCCAGATGCGAGAGCTGCGGCGAGCCGGTCGCGCCGGGAAACCCGGGGCCGCCGACCGCACCTTGCGTGCGCGGCGTGCCTTGCGGCGGCATCGCGTGCGGCGCCGACGGGATCTGGTTGATGTTCGTCGGATCGCCCTCGAAGTCGGGGAAATCTTCGCTGACGGGACGAACCGAAGGCGCCTGCTTGCGCGGCGGTCCTCCACTGGGCGGATTCGACGGGGTCTGTGCCATGGGGCCGTGTCAGCGACGACGCGATTTGGGAATCGGCCGCCCTCGAGTGTAAACGAAGTATGCGTCGGATCCGGGACCAAAATCGAACAAGATCGGGTCGGTGCAGTCTTCGACGGCAATCCCGGCCCGGTCGTGACCGATCGGGAAAATCAGGTGATGGCCATCCAGCGTGCCGTTCGCGACGCGCATGTGCCCGATCTCCTGCGCACGCGGCGTGACGAGCGCGATGTCGCTCGGCTGCTCGAGGTGCACCGCCGGTGATGGGCGGCCGCCGAGGTGCGCGACGAAGCAGGACATGCCCTTGACGTGAATCACGCGCGCGCCCGTCGGGCCCGTCAGGAACGTGATCCGGACCTTGCCCTGACCACCGACGAGATCGGCGACGCCGTTCGTCGCCTGGATGAAGTGGACCTGGCGATCCGAGACGACCTGCGGCACGTCGGAGAGCGGTAACCAGTGCGGCGCGCCGCGCGGCACCGGCGCGCTCGCCATCCACGGCGTCTGGACCTGGACTGGTGGCGTCCAGTGCGCGGCGTGCGCAGGCGCGGCATGCGGCGCCGAGGCGACCTCGCGGGTCTCGTCGATCGGGGCGGGCACGTGCGGCGTCGCGATCGGTGCCGAGCCCGCGGCCGGTACCGGCGCCGGGAACGCCTGCTTCGTGGTCGCCGGGGGTGCGGCGGAGCGCGTGACCGCGGTCGGTCGCGCCGTGCTCGGCATGCCCTTCGGCGGCGTGATCGATGGGGTCGGCACGGTCGGCGTGACGACATCGGGCACGCGCACCTGCTCGTCGGTCGCGGGCTCGAGCGCGGCGGCGAGCTCGGTCGCGAGCTCCTCGACGCGCGCCAGCCGCTTCTTCGGATCGAACGCGAGTGCGCGCCCGAGCAGATGGATCACCGACTTCGGAACGCCGAGCGGCGCGAGCGTGTCGCGCACGAGATCGTCCGCGTGGCGGCGCTTCTTGTAGCCGGCGTAGACGTCTTCCTCGGCGAAGATCGCCTTGCCCGACAGCATGTAGATCGCGACGACCGCGAGCGAGTAGATGTCGGTGACCGCGCTGACGGTCTGACCGGCGAGCTGCTCCGGCGCGGCCCAGCTCGGCGAGTACATCGCGAGCTTCTGGCCGGCGACGATCGCGGTGTCCTCGGCGCGCTTGGACTCGGTCTCGCTGTCGTCGACGCTCCACTTCGCGATGCCGAAGTCGGCGAGCTTCGGCAGCTTGCTCGCGCCGACCGAGCCAAACAGGATGTTCTGCGGCTTGATATCGCGATGCACGATCCCGAGCGCGTGCGCCTCGCCGAGCGCCGCGCACATCGCGCCGATCACGCGCGAGGTCTCCGCGAGCGTCTGCCGCCCGTGCTCGCGCACGACCTGCGAGAGCGTGCCGCCGTTCATGAACTCGCAGACCTGGACCGGCATGCCCTCGGCGTCCTTCGCGCCGAGGTGACCGAAGTCGTAGATCCGCAGCGTGTTCGGATGGGTCAGCCGCGACAGCGCGAACGCTTCCTGGACGAAGTGCTCGTAGCTCGTGCGCCCGACGCCGGACTTGCCGCCGAGGCCGGAGAACACCTTGATGCAGACCGGCCGCGACAGCCGCTCGTCGGTGCCGCGGAACACGACGCTGTGGCCACCGGACGCGATCTGCTCGACGACGCGATAGCGGTCGAGCACGAGGTCACCGATCCCCACCTTGACGGCGGGGCTCTCGGACGCCTTTGGCGTCTTCGGTGCCGACCCCATTCGCTCGGATGTTACCCCGAAAACCGACGCCGCCCTCCCCGCGGGTGGGCCGTCTCCTCACAGTTGCTGGCGGAGCTCACTGGGGCGTCAGCAACGTGGCCGAGCCCGGGGACACGACCGGCTGGTTGAACCCGAGCTGCGTCGCCCCGAGCTCGCCTTGCACCCCGATCGTCGCGGCGGCGCCGTTCGCCGTGTGACCCGGTCCGTAGACGAATTCGATCGCGTCGGTCGCTGGATCCAGGATCGCCTGGAACTCGACCGGGTCGTTGCCGAGGAACAGGTTGCCGGTCCACTGCACGACGAGCTTGCCGGCGACGAGCTTGCGACAGACGACGATGTTGCGGAGGTCGTCCCAGTACGGCGCGATGTTCGCGACCGCGGTGTCGGCGAGCGCCTGGTTGAGCGGCAGCGAATTCTTGTTCGCGAGATCGAGCGTCAGAAACCCGTTCGACGACACGCGCACGCTCGTCACCGGCGCGCCGAAGAACGCGAACCCGGCCGGCAGCGTGATCGCGGCCGACAGGCCGTCGTCGTCGGCGGGGAAGCCGCTCGGATCCGACGCGAGCGTCACCGCCGTACCGCCGGCGCAGGCATCCGCGTACGCGGTCGGCGAGGTGCTCGCGACATACGTGAACGGCGGCTCGACCGTGACCGTCACGGTGTAGCCGCCGGTCGAGCCGGTCGCGCCACGCACGCGAAACGCCGTGAACCCGCTCGGGCCTTGCGCGAACCGCAGCGTCTCGGCGCCGGTCCCGGTGCTGCGGTTGATCGTGCGCTGCGCGGTCTCGTTCGGCGTCAGCAGATCGAACGCGGCGTTCAGCGTCGCGGGCGCGCCGGTCGGTGTCACCGTGATCGTGACGACGTCGCGCGGCGCGGTCTCGAAGTAGTAGCGCTGCTCGGGCTGCGCCGCCGAGATCGTCGCGGTCGCGGTGCGCGACGTGCCAGGATCGATCGTCGGCCCGCCGAAGTTGTCATAGGCGCGCGGCGCGAACGCGAGATCGAACGACCGCGCGCCGGTCTGCAGCGTCGGGTTGACCTTGCCGAACAGCTCGCCGGGGAACTGCGTGCCGTCGGCGGAGCGCAGGATCCGGCCCGCGGGCGTCGAGCCATCCGGCGCGAACGTGAACCCGAACAGCGCCGGCACTTCACCGGCCGCGTTGCTCGGCGTCCCGGCGCCGCCGCCGATCCGCGTGACGAGGTTGTCGAGCCGGCCGAACGCGCTCGCCGGATCGTAGAACGTCACCGCGAGGTTCCCGGTGCCGACGCCGGTCGCATCGAATTGCTGCCACGGCTCGAGCCCGGGGTCGTACGTGAACGGGTTCGAGTTGTACGCGTTGACGTCGATCGGCGCCGGGTCGGTGCCGAACGCGAGCGGCGGCGGGACGAGCGTCTCGAACGTGCTCTGGATCGTGATCGGCGTGCCGACCGGATCGCGCGGCGCGAACAGAAAGAAGTAGTAGCGGCCGGGTTGATCGAAGCGCAGCAGGCCGACGTAATCGGAGAACGTCGTCGACGAGTCCGGCCCGCCGGCAAGCCCGGTGAAGCTCGCGACGACGAACCCGTCCTGGTCGGCGAGCACGCCGGAGAGCTGCAGCGGGTTGCCACCGGTGCGGAAGTGCAGATCGGTGCCGAGCGTCTCGCCCTGGGCCGCGGTGTCGATGTGAAACAGGTTGATCGCGCCGAAGTCGACCGCACCGCCCGGGCTCTGGAACGCCCGGCCGTGCGTCGTGTCGGTCTTCGTACCGCCGCCGGTCGACAGGTCGACCGACGACATCGCAGCCTCGACGGTGATCCGGTACGGCGACGGAAACACCGACAGGTTCCACGCGTAATCGAGCACGACGATCGGCGTGTCGCCGAAGATCACCCCGCCGAAGAACGCGTTCGCGACGGTGTCGAGCGCGTTGCCCTGATCGGCGGAGCGCAGCTTGCTGTTGTTCAGGAACACGAGCGCGGGCGCCGCCTTCGAATCGATGTCGGGGATGCCGTCGCCATTCGTGTCCTCGGGATCGACCTCGGCCGCGAGGCTCGTGTAGCCGGTCGGAAACGCGGCGGTGAAGAACTCGAGATTCTCGCCGATCGTGCCGGTCGTCGTCGGCTGCGTCAGATCGAGCGACTTCGGCGTCGGCAGCGCGCGGGTCGCGATCGAGACGTAGTAGCAGCTCGTGCCGTCGGGGTTGCCGGCGGGCGGGAACGTCTGCGCGTTCTGCGTGATCGGCAGCAGCGTGCGCGAGTCCGAGACGATGAAGCTGTACGTGCCCGCGGCAGGGAAGAACACCTCGCGCTTCGACGTGTCCGACACGAGCGTGATCCCCATCCGCAGCCAGGTCGACAGCAGCGGATGATCGACCGGGCCGGTCGCGAAGAACGCCGCCGCCAGGCCGTGCACGCCATCCGCGGTGACGTGGACGAGTGTCGGGCCCGCGACCGTCAGCGTGTACAGATCGAAGTCGGGCTCGGTGTTGTCGACCGGCTTGATGCAGCCGTGGACGACGAGCGCGTCGCCACCTGCGGCTTTGAGCTCGAGGTTGCCGGCGGGCGAGGCACCGGGCTCGAAGCCGTTCGGCTCGGCCGCTTCCTCGACGTCGATGACGAGCCCGGCCGTCGGATCCTGGCAGGTGCCGTTGATGAGCACGGTGCCGCCGCCGCACAGCTCGTCGCTCGGGATGCACTCGCCGGTCTCGGGGATGTAGACCGTGCCGTCCTCGCAGATCGCGTCGGGCAGGCACATGCCGCTCGCCTCGTGCGTCCCGTTGCCGCAGACGCTGCCGCCATCTCCGCAACCCGCGATGGCCGCGAACCCGAGCACGACCATTCGCAGGTTCGCCACACCCGAATGATCGGCCATCCCGCGGCATCGTCAATCGAACCGGCCGAGACAATCCGGCTCGCTACCTCGGCGATACCTCTCCGGGTTCCGAGGCTTCCGTGCGGGATTCTGCGACATCGCGCACGGCGACTCGGCGTTGGATGACGATCGCCGCTCGTGCTATCTGGGACTCGGTGACCGCTCGTCACATCGTCCTTGCAGCGGGTGCCGCGCTCGTGTTCGGGCTCGCGGTCTACCTGTTCCTGGAGGTCCGCGCGCGTCCCGCGGCCGCACAGGCCCCGGCGACCGCGACCGCGCGCGCCGACGTCGACGAGCCAACGCCGCCCACCGAGCGCCCGGTGCCACGGCCCACGACCGCCGCGCCCGCGGTCGCGCGCGTCGAGTCGCCCGTTGAGGACACCCGGCCGAGCGCGACGAACCCCGAGCCGCCACCGCCCGCGCCGCCGATGCTGCAGCCCGAAGGCGGAATCACGAAGCTCGGCTACCGGCTCGACGCGATCATGGCCGAGGCGAACAAGGCGTACGACCGCGGCGATATCGACGAGGCGAAGTCGATCGCGCAGAAGGTGCTCGCGAAGCTGCCGAACAACAGCCGCATGCTGCGGATCATGGTGTCCGCGTCGTGCATCGAGGCCGACGCCGCCGAGGCGCAGAAGTACTACAATCAGCTGCCGGCGGCGGATCGCGAGACGATGCGGATTCGTTGCGCGCGCGATCACCAGATCACGCTCGTCGACCCACCGTCGAAGTAGCGCGCCGCACACGCCGTGAGACCCCCGCGAGAGCGGGCCGCTGCGAGCTTTACCTGGTACCCCTTGGGCATTAAGGTACGCCGCGTCTCACCAGAGCAAGGATGTGCAGATGTCGAATCTCGTCGAGCAACTCGGCAAGGAGCCAACCCGGCCGCAAGTGATCGCGGAGACCGTCGAGCTCATCGACGCCCAGGTCAAGCAGAAGGGCTTCGTGATCAAGAGCGCCTACGCGACGATCAAGGCGATCAAGAAGCGGTTCGTTCCCGAGGTCGTCGACTCGCTGCTCGATGACTGGCTGAGCAAGATGCAGCCGCACTACGACAAGTGGTCGTCGAGCAAGCAGACGTCGTTCACCGACTACGTCGTGTCGCGCTCGGACGAGGTCGCCGAGGATCTGCTCTCGGTCACCGACGCGCGCGCCGAGAAGACGTCGCACACGACCGCGAAGAAGATGTACATGAAGATGCGCGACGGCGCGAAGAAGAACGTTGTCGAGGCGATTCCCGAGCTCGCGAGGATGATCGAGAAGCACCTCGCGTCGGCGCCGCAGCCGGCCGCGACTGCCTAGACGGAACGCAAAGTCGGCGCAGTGCCAACGTGCCGCGCGACCGAGCGGCGGAACGCAAAGCCGCCAAGCCCGGATCATCGCAAAGAGGCAAAGGCACAAAGTACGCAAAGGATCATGGGAGCAACCCTCCCGATCTCGAGCGGTGCGCCGACGAGAATACGGACGTTCGCCGCTCGAACGCCGGGGACTTCTCGACGATCAACGAGGACTCGAGGACACGAATCACTGGCTCGAGGCGCGGCGCGCGCGTTCTTGTCCCGAGGTGCGACGACGCGGCTCTGCGTTCCCGCTGCACTGACGGTCGCCGGTCGAACGTCGCCGCGGCTTTGCGTTCGGGCTTCGCGTTCTACTGCTGGTCGAGCAGGTAGACCATCAGGTAGCCCTCGGCGGTGCGGCGAGGGCCGGGCGAGCCCGACATGCCACGGAAGTCCGCCGCGAGCTGCCGGCGCTGGTAGCTGCGATAGAGCGCCATCGGATCGATCTCGTGCGAATGCTCGAGGTCCTCGATCTGACGGCCGAGGATCTGGGCGGCCCACGCCGGGCTCGCGGCCGACAGGTGCTGCTGCTGCATCGCGCGGCGCAGCGTCGCGAGCTCCTCGCTCGTCATGTTGAACAGGAACTCCTCGAACGCGGCGCTCTCGTCCGCCGACATGCCGTCGCGGCCGAAGAACTCGATCACGTCGGGGCTGCAGTCCTCGGTGACGAGCCGGAACGTCTCGGTCGCGCCGAGCAGCGTGCCGTACGCGCTGTTGATGCGGTTGCGCGCGTGCCACGCGCTCTCGAGCAGTGGCGCGAAGTCGTCGATCTCGAGCGCGGCGTCGTCCCACACCGTGATCAGCTGATCGGCGGCGCGGCGCTTCGTGCGCAGGTTGACGTCGCCCTTGCGGAGCAGCGCGAGGAACAGCTCCTCGGCGAGCAGCGTGTAGATCGACTGCGCGAGCTCCTCGCGTAGCTCGTGCGCCATGCGCGCGCAGCCGGGGACGTCCTGCAGCGCGACCGTCGCCTTCACGAAGCCGCGCAGGAAGTTGATCTTGGTCAGCAGGTACGTGCGTGACAGCGTCGCCTTGAGTGGTAGCGCGAGGTCGCCGGACAGACCGTCGAGCGTGCACAGGTGCTCGATCAGCGTCTGCTCGTTGCGCGCCTCGCCGCCGAGCGATGTCGGCCGGCGCAGCGGACGCTGGCGGTCGAGCAGCTCGGACGTCGCCTTGAGCTCCTCGATCAGGCCCTTCAGCACGTCGGCATCCGCCGGAGCGCGCGAGGCGACCGCGGCGAGCGCCTGCTGCACGAGCTCGGTCTCGTGCCGGTCGAGCACGCTCACGATGAGCGCAGGCGAGGGGCTCGAGCCACCCAGCGACATGCTGGATGAAGCTAGCACGGGCGTTTCGACCGACGGGTTAGAGCGACTCACGGGGACACGGGCGGCGAGTGCCGCTCAAGAAGGCATGTGAGTTAGGAACACACGTACTTCGAATGGAGAATCAAGGATACTTGCTGGGGCGCGAATGCTCAATCGACTGTGTCGGCCGCTCCGGTCGATCCGGTGGCGGCGGCACGTTCACGGCGGCGGCGTAGCACGAACCGGATCGCCATGGCGAGGATCGCGACCACGATCAGCGCCGCGATGATGAGGTCGATCCGCTTGGCCTTGTTCGCGATCGCTTCCCAGCGTGACCCTAATACGTAGCCGAGCACCATCAGGCCACCGCCCCAGATCGTCGAGCCGAGAAAGGTCTGCGTGAGGAACTTCGGCAGCGGCATGCGAGCGATTCCTGCGGGGATCGAGATCAGGTGTCGCACCACCGGCAAGAACCGCGCGATCAGCACCGTCGCACCGCCGTGCCGCGCGAAGTAGGTCTCGGTCTTCTCCAAATCCTTCGGTCTGACGAGCACCCACTTGCCGTACTTGAGCAGCAGCGGCTTGCCGCCGGCGGCGCCGAGCCAGTACGACAGCATCGATCCGGTCAGCGCGGCCGTGCTGTTGATGACGAGGATCACGGGCAGCGAGAACACCGCACCGCCTGCATCCGACGCGAGGAAGCCCGCGAACGGCATCACGAGCAGCGACGGCACCGGCACCATCGTGCTCTCGAGAACGATCAGCAAGAACAGCCCGGGATACCCGAGGTCGTTGACGATGCCCTGGACCCAGCGCGCGAAGTCTTGCAGCACGGCGCTTCTTACACCGACAGAAAGGAGAAGTAACGCTCCGGGAAGTCGTTGAACGCCATCGGCGCCCCGCATTCGGGGCACATCATCGGGGGCGGCTGCAGCCGGGCCAGCAGGTCCGCGTTCGCGACCGCGTCGACGAGCAGCGAGTCCTCGCGGCCACAGGCATCGCACGCGTACGGTGCGAAGAACGACGTGACGTGCGCTGTGCCACGCGTGGCGATGATCATGTTCAGCTGGTGGACAAGCGGTTCGGCGACCCGGCGCAGCTCGACCGCGAGCCGGTGCTGCTGCGCCAGCGCCTGCATGCGGATCCAGTCGCGCACGCCGAGCGAGTTGATGAACGTGATCCCCGCGAGGTCGAGCACGAGCCGGCCACCGCGCGCGCGACCGGGTAGCTCGTGCAGCGCCGCCGTCTCGTCGATCGCGCCCGCGAGCTCGAGCGCGTTGCCGTGATCGGTGATCGTCATGCGACCGCGAAGTTCAGGGCTGGTCATGGTGCGGGCTTCTCGACAAACACGTTGTAGCTCGACGCGTGGACGCGCTCGCTCGGCGGGTAGCGGACGTCGATCAGCGCGATGATCTCGGTGCGCTTCCCCGGCGCGAGATTGAATACCAGGTGATCGCACGAGCGGTAGGCGAGTGCGATGCCCATCCCGGCGCCGCCGCCCGATTCGCGGACGTCGTTCTTCGCGAGCGAGCGCAGGATCGTGTCGCGGTCGAGCGTGCCGAACCGATCTGTGACCTCGATCGCGAGGTACCGCGCATCGCAGCCCCAGCGCAGCCGCACCTCGTGGCGGTCGTCGAGCTCGAGCTCGCTCGTGCGCGCCAGCTCCTTGCGATAGTGCTCGCCCGCGGCGTCGATCGGCGCGTTGTGCACTGCGTTCGACAGCAGCTCGTCGCCGACGAGCATCGCCATCGAGGCGACGCGCGCGCTCTGACCCAGCGCGCGGACGTGCTCGGCGAGCTGGCCGACGATCTCGGCGCGCTGGCTCGCCCGCCGCATCGTGATCTCGCGCAGCTCGGTGCCCCACAGCAGGTACTTCTCGGCACCGAACAGGTCGCCGTGGATCAGCTTGTGCGCGGTGATCGTCAGCTCCTCGGCGAGCACCGGCATCGGATGCACGAGCAGGTTCGTCACCGCGCCGAGCCCGAGGATCGCCGGCACGCGCTCGATCGACGGCCCGCCGAACAGCGTCATGCACGCCTCGGCGCCGCGCGCCTTCGCCGCCGCGACGAGCTCGGTCACCGCCGGGGACAGCAGCGCGCCGTCGACGACGACGAGCACCGGCGAGATGTTCGCGAGCAGCCGGACCGCCTGGTCGATGTCGTCGGCGACGTCGACCGGATGGCCGGTCACGCCGAGGATGCGCTGCACCGTTCGCTGGGTCTTGCGATCCGGGTGCACGATGAGAATCGACGACGTGCGCAAGGGCCGACCCATCGTAACAGGTCTCGGCCCGGACTAGATGCCCTTGCCGCCGCGGCGATTGCGCCACACGAGAATCGCGCAGAACAGCGTCGCGAACGTGGCGCTGCCGAACAGCAGCGCGAACACCGGGCCGAGCTCGCCATGCTCCTGCGCCTGCTTCGCGTCGTAGAGCCGGGGAATCACGACTTCCTGGACGATCGGACCGAGGCTGCCGAACCCGGAGATCACGGCGGCGGCGAACGTCGCGGCCTTGCGACCGCCGATGTCGATCGCGCCGGCACCGGTGAGCAGCGCGTCGGGGCCATACAGCGTGAAGCCGACCGCGCCGAGCAGCACGACGAACACGGTGACGCTCTGGCCGCCGAGCTGCATCAGCGTGAACGTCGCGATCATCATCCCGACCATCATGATCAGCGACACGCCGGCGCGCCGCGCGCCGAAGTACTTGTCCGAGATGTAGCCGGTGACGAACACGCCTGGGATGCCGAGCAGGTCGAACATGATCGAGTACGCGTTCGCCTGCGCGCCGGAGAGGCCGTAGTTCTGCTGCAGGAAGTACGCGGACCACGACCACACCGCGTAGCGCACGAACTTCGCGAAGAAGTAGAAGCCGGCGACGAGCAGCAGGTTCGTCCACGCGGTGCGCGACAGCCCGAGCGTGCCCGGTGGATCCGGCAGCCGCGATTCATCGACCGGCGTGATCGGATCGTCGACCGGTGCGAGTCCGACGTCCTCGGGCCGGTTGCGCTGCAGGAGATAGAACTGCAGCGCGACGACGACGAGCACGATCGCGCCGAGGTAGAAGCACCACCGCCACGGTTCGGGCGAGTAGATCTTGATGTCGAACAGCCACGGGATGTCGACGATGAAGTGCCGCATCCCGAGCACCCACGCCATCGCGAGCCCCGACACGATCGAGCCGATCGTGAAGTTCGTCGACCACACGCCCATCACGCGGCCGCGCTCGTGCTTGTGGAACCAGCCCGCCATCGTACCGACGGTGCCGGACCACCCGGTCGCCTGCGCGACGCCGTTGACCGCGGCGAGCCCCGCCATGATCGGGACCGACGGCGTGATGCCCATCGCGAGCGTCACGAGGATCGACAGCGTCATGCCGATCAGCACGTTGCGGCGCGGCCCGAGCTTCGTGCCCATCGCCGACGCGAGGAACTGGCCGATCGCGTACGCGATCAGGTACGCCGCCCAGATGTTCGACAGCGTCGTCGCGTCCCAGCCGAACTCGGTGCCGATCGCGGCCTTCGCGGCGGAGAACGGCTTGCGGCAGAAGTAGAAGCCGACGTACGTCAGCCACGTCGTCGCGAAGATCTTCACCCGCCACGAGCGGTGCTCGGCGGTCAGCGGCGTGGCCATCGTGGCGAACGTACCGCGGAACGCTCAGCGGGTCGCCGCGATCCGCGTGAATGCGACACCGAGCGCGGCGGCGAGCCGCTCGAGATCGCGGTTCGCGTCGCCGCCACCGATCGGATCACCAGCGACGAGCACGCACGCGACGCGATCGCCGAGCACGACCGGCGCGGCGGCCGCGGCGCGCGGCTGGCCGAGCACGCGCACGAGCCGCTCCTGGATCGAGCTCGCGCCGTGCGGGCGCGCGACGGCGATCCGGCGACCCTCGTACGCGACCTGGACGATCGACGACGCGTCGAGCGGCATCGCGAACCCGCGCACGACGTCCGGTGCGAGCGCTGCGCCGTGGCCCCGATAGCCGATCGCGCGCGCGCCGTCGATCCGCAGCAGCAGCGACGCCGACCACCGCCGCGCCGCGAAGCCCATCGCGAGCGCGGTCGCCGCATCGCGATCCGCGGCGTGCGCGAGCGCGGCGATCGTATCGTCGAGCGTCAGCGCCGGCGCGACCGACGATTCGAGCGCGGAGCGCGTCGGGCGCCGACCCGTCGCGAGCTCGTGCGCGATCTCGGTCTTCGTGACGCTCTCGTCGTCGAGCTCGACGAGGCTCGCCTCGAGCAGCGGCAGCTCGTCGAGCGACTCGGCCGCGAGCGCCGGCGGGGCCGGGCGGGGCGCGCTCGACAGGTCGATGTCGAACGATCCGGAGCCCTGCGTGACGTCGAGCTCGACGTCGCCGAGCACCTGGTCCTCCGCCTCGTCGTACGCGCGCGCGATCAGCTGCTCGAGCTGCGTCGCAGGCGCGACGCCGAACACGGTCGCGCACGGCAGCGCGAGCTCGACGCGCTCGATCGTCTCGGGCGTCGGATCGCGCAGCACGACGACGAGCTCGCCCTCGTGGTTGCGACCGATCGGCAGCGCGAAGCACGCACGCGCGAGCTTCGGCGCGAGCAGCCGGACCACGCCGCGATCGCGGATCTCGAGGTGGCGCTGCAGCACCGCGACGCAGCCGTGCTGCTCGGCGAGCGCGCGCGACGCGTGGTCTGGATCGAGCAGGCCGCGCGCGATCAGCAGCGAGCACAGCCGGCGACCGGTATGGCGCTGCTCGGCGATCGCCCGCTTGAGGTCGAGCGGATCGATCCAGCCGCGCTCGAGCAACAGTTCACCGACCCGCATGCGTGAAAGCACGTCCAGAGTACACGCGCGCGTGAGCGGGATGCAGCGACGCGGCCTCACGGTGAGCTGGGAAGCTCGCTGCGTGAAGCGTGAACAACTCACACGCTAACTAGAACGAATCACACACTCGGAGATGCTCGTTGAACCGAAGTGTCACGGGCGTGTGCGCACGCCGTGCTCTAGTGACTCAACTACGTGAACTCATTGGACAAATTGAGGAGGCAGGGCTACAAGTTCTAGGCGTGAACGTCGGCAGCCACATCGGCCAGTACAAGATCG
Organism: Kofleriaceae bacterium; assembly: GCA_035715365.1. GTDB lineage: Bacteria > Myxococcota_A > Polyangia > Haliangiales > Haliangiaceae > JABFXX01. Next base: position 37,187 of record DASTLB010000075.1, read on the forward strand.
TCCGCAAGCTCGGCGCGGGCGGCATGGGTACTGTGTTCCTCGGCGAGCACATGCTGCTCGGCCGCAGGGCCGCGATCAAGACGCTGCTGCCGGCGCTGTCTCAGCAGCGCGAGATCGTCGACCGGTTCTTCAACGAGGCGCGCGCGACGAGCGCGATCTCGGATCCCGGCGTCGTGCAGGTGTTCGACTTCGGCTATCACGTCGACGGCACCGCGTACATCGTGATGGAGCTGCTCGAGGGCGAGGCGCTGTCGGCGCGGATCGACCGGCTCGGCACGCTGCCCGCGCACGAGGCGCTGCGGATCGCGCGCCAGTGCGCCGCGTCGCTCGCCGCGGCGCACGAGCGTGGGATCGTGCACCGCGATCTCAAGCCCGAGAACGTGTTCCTGATCCGCGATCCCGAGGCGCAGGCCGGCGAACGGACGAAGATCCTCGACTTCGGCATCTGCAAGCTCAACACGGGCGAGGCGACGCCGGTCGTCACGAACAGCGACGCGATCATCGGCACGCCGGTGTTCATGTCGCCGGAGCAGTGCCGCGGCGGTGCGGTGCGGATCGATCACCGCTCGGACATCTACGCGCTCGGCTGCGTGCTGTTCAACATGCTGACCGGCCGCACGCCGTTCGAGTGCGAAGCGCCGGGCGAATTCATCGTCGCGCACCTCAAGGAGGAGCCGCCCGCGCCGAGCACGCTCGTGCCCGGTCTGCCGGCGCCGGTCGACGCGCTGCTCGCGAAGTGTCTCGCGAAGTCGCCCGACGATCGGTTCCAGACGATGACCGAGCTAGCGACCGCGATCGATCAGGTGCTCGCCGCGCTGAGCTCGCCGGGCGTCAAGCCGTCGACCGGGCCGCGTGCGATGCAGCTCGCCGCCGGCTTCAAGTCCGCATACGACGCGAACTTCGGCAGCGCGTTGCCGACGCGCGACGCGCTCGGGATCCCACGGCTGCGGATCACGCCGCCGGACCCGACGCCGCCGCCGGTCAAGCGTGATCGGCCGTCGTGGCGCGCGGCGTTCGCGATCGTCTCGGTCGGTGCGCTCGCCGCCGCGGCGCTCGTCACGCGGCTGACGATCGGCGGTGACGAGGCGATCGCGGATCCTTCGCACGCGCCGTTCACCGTCAAGGACGAGCCGCGCTACGCCTCGCAGCCGACGCCGGCGCCCGCGCCGCCCGAGGCGGCAGCGGATCCCGCGCAGAAGCTCGAGCGGATCGAGCGCGACGCGCAGGCCGCCGCGGCGAAGCTCGAGGCCGAGCTCGCGACCGACGATGCACCGGTGCCGCTCAAGCTCGACGATGCGCCGCACGCCGCGGCGAAGCAGGCGAAGCCGAAGCCGAAGAAGACCCGGGTCCGCGCGGTGTCGCGCCAGGACTCGAAGCCATCGATCTCGACGGACAAGAAGCCCTCAGCCAGCACGACCGAGGACCTCTATGAAACGCGTTGACCTCGCCCGCGCCGCCACGGTGCTCTCCGTGACGGGGCTACTCCTGTATCCACTGCACGCGCATGCGCAATCGGCCGAGGCCGAGGTGCTGTTTCGCGATGGTCGCAAGCTGATCAAGCAGGGCAACCTCGCGGCCGGCTGCGACAAGCTCGACGCGAGCGAACGCCTCGAGTCGAGCGTCGGCACGCTGCTCAACCTCGGCGACTGTCGCGAGAAGCTCGGCAAGGTCGCGAGCGCGTGGGCCGCGTTCAAGAAGGCCGAGGCGATGGCGAAGCGCGCCGGCAACGACGAGAAGCGCCTGCTCGAGGCGCGCCGGCGTGCGACCGCGCTCGAGCCGAAGCTGTCGAACCTCGTGATCTGGGTCGACCAGAAGCTCGACGGCCTCGTCATCAAGCGCGACGGCGAGCCGATCGATCCCGCGGTGTGGAACACGCCGGTGCCGGTCGACCCCGATACCTACGACATCGTCGTCGAGGCGCCTGGCTACAAGGCGTGGAAGACGCAGGTCACCGTCGACGCGAAGGTGAAGCGCAAGCTCGTCACGGTGCCGCGGCTCGAGCGCGCGCCGGTCACCGAGACGCCGCCCACGGTCGCATCGCCGACCACGCCGGACGCTCCGCCGACGAGCGTCGTCACGACCGAGTCGCCGACCTCGGCGGTCGTCTACACGAAGCCCGGGCGGTGGACGACGACGCGCGGGGTCTCCGTCGCGTTCGGCGTCGCGGGTGCGGGCGCGTTCGGTGCCGGCATCTACCTCGGGCTACGCGCGAAGGATCTGCAGGACCGCTCGGATCGCCTGTGCCCCGACACGCAGTGCGGCGATCCCGAGGGGCTGCGGCTCAACAAGGACGCGCGCGACAGCGCGAAGCTCGCGAACATCTTCTATGGAGTCGGTGGTGCTGCCGCCGTGACGGCCACGGTGTTGTGGTTCGTCGGCAAGCCGGACGAGCGCACCACCGTCACGCCCACGGTCGGAGGCGGCCACGTCGGCGTGTCGCTGTCCCGGAGGTTCTGATGCGCCTCGCACTCCTCGCAGTCCTCGCCGCGCAGGCCGCGCTCGCTGCCTGCTCGGTCCCGGAGAAGACCCCGCTCGTCACGGACGGAGGCGCCGATGGGCCGCCGACCGACAGTCCGCCCGACGACAACACCGCGCCCGAGACGACGATCACGGCCGCACCGCCGGAGTTCGCAGCAGCGGGCTCGTCGACGTTCGAGTTCAGCTCGGATGATCCGGCCGCGCACTTCGAGTGCAGCATCGACGGCGACACACCGGTCGCGTGCAACTCGCCGTACACGCGGACGCTCGGCGACGGTGCGCACACGTTCTCGGTGCGCGCGATCGACGCGATTGGCAACAGCGACGACACGCCGGCCGAGCACCTGTGGACGATCGACACCGTCGCGCCGTCGACGATGCTGACCGACACGCCGCCGTCCGCGGACAACAGCGTCATGGTGCAGTTCGCGTTCGAGTCGAACGAGATGAACGTGATCTTCGAGTGCTCGCTCGACAACGCGAGCTTCGTGCAGTGCACGACCGGCCAGCAGTTCGGACCGCTGTCCGATGGTGCGCACTCGTTCGCGGTGCGCGCGAAGGATCGCGCCGGCAACGTCGACGCGTCGCCCTCGATCTTCGCGTGGAACGTCGACACGAGCACGCCGGACACCCAGATCCTGAGCGGACCATCGGGACCGACCGACAGCTCGAGCGCGACGTTCACGTTCGTGTCTCCGGATGCGGGCGCGGGCGCGACGTACACGTGCTCGCTCGACGGTGGCGCGTACAGCGCGTGCACGTCACCGAAGACGGTGTCCGGCCTCACGATGGGCAACCACGTGTTCGCGGTGCGCGTGCGCGACGCGGTCGGCAACATGGATCCGACGCCGGCGACCCGCGAGTGGAGCGTCGACCTGACCGCGCCGAACACGACGATCCTCACCGGCCCGAGTGGGACCGTGCGGGTCGCGAGCGCGAGCTTCACGTTCACCGCGACCGAGTCGCCGGTGACGTTCTCGTGCAGCCTCGACAACGCGGCGTTCACGCCGTGCACGTCGCCGACGAGCTACGCGAACCTCGAGCAGGGCGCGCACACGTTCGCGGTCCGCGCGACCGACGCGGCGAACCACACCGACGACACGCCGGCGACGCGCAGCTGGACGATCGATACCGTCGCGCCCGAGATCGTGATCACCGCGGGTCCGGCCGAGGGCTCGACGAGCGGGCCGCGCGTCAGCTTCGGCTTCACCGTCAGCGACGGCACCGTGCAGTGCAGCTTCGACGACGCCGCGTTCACCGCGTGCACGAGCCCGGCCGCGACGAACCTCCCGGCAGGCGCCCACCAGTTCCGGATCCGCGCGACCGACGCGGCCGGCAACGTCAGCACCGAGACGCGCAGCTGGACGGTCGCATGTGCGGCTCCGAGCACGCTCGGCGCGGCGGGCCTCCTCCATCTCGACGATCCGGGCCAGACCCAGACGAACGCGGTCACCGGCGGCGTGCCGGCGGTGCTCGGCGACGACGCGACCGTCGAGCCCGCGGATCCTTCGATCCTCGCGGCCGGACGGTTCGGCGGCGCGCTATCGTTCACCGCGAGCGAATCGGACCGCGTGACGTGGCCGGCGGCGATCGGCCCGTCGATGACGATGACGATCGAGCTGTGGGCACGGCCCGATGCGCCGGCGGGCACGCGCGACATCTTCGTCACCGGCGACGACCGCGTGTCGATCCAGGTGATGGCGGCAAGCCCGTCGACCGTGCGGTTCTCGGCGACGATCGTCGAGTCCGATGGCCAGGCGCGCACCGCGACGTCGTCGGTGGTCGCGGCCGGCAAGTGGCACCACGTGCTGCTGACCGTGTCGCAACCGATGGTGCAGCTGTGGGTCGATGGCGCCGACGGCTCGGCGAGCGGCCTCGTGCTCGGGACCGCGCCGTCGTTCGACGCGATCCGGCTTGGCGGCACCGGTGCCGCGGCGTACAGCGGCGACCTCGACGAGGTCTACGTGGCGCTGACCGCGCTCGGCAACGACGAGGCCGTGCTGCAGCGCTACTGCCCGGTCAACTAGCGGGCGACGATGACGTCGACGTCGTGCGCGAGGTCGCGGCCCCACGAGATCTCGAGCTTGCCGACGACCTGCCATTCGATTGGACCGGCCGACGGCGACAGCGCCGACGCGACGGTACGCACCGCATCGGCGAGCGGGTTCTGGCCGGCGGCGGGCCGCAGATCGAGCGCGTCCGGCGGCACCGGGAGCTCGAACGGCACGGTCGTCGACTCGTACGTCTTCGCGCCGCCGAGCTCCTGATCGAACTGATAGACGTCGGCGTGCGACGTGCCGACGCTGCGACCGCCCTGGTCCTTGCGGATCGTGACGACCTTCTGGCGCGCGCGCAGCGTGACGACGAGACGCTTCGCCTCGACGGCCTCGGTCAGCCCGAGGATCACGCGGCCCTTGATCGTGCCACCCGGCGCGACCTTCGTCTGCTCGAGCTCGAGCCGCACGCTGCCCCGCCCGAGGCCAGTCACCTGCTTCGTGGTCTGCTTGATCTGCGTGCCCGCCGTCTTCGCGGTCTCCTTCAGCGTGCCGCCGAGCTTGCTGAAGAACTTGCTCGCGCTCTTGATGACGTCATCGGGGTCGGCCATGCGCGCAGCATTGCACGCGCGACCAACCCGCCGTCAATGGCCGATCAGTGACGCGGCAGCCGCTCGCGCTGCGCCGGAATCTCTTCGTGCGCGCGCTCCGTCGCCTCGGGATCGATCGCCTCGCCGAACTGCGTGAGCGGCTCCGGATCGACGTCCGACAGCCCCATCGGCTCCGCGGTGACAACGGTGACGCGCTCGATGATCACCGCCGGATCTCCGAGATCCTCGCCGAGCCCTTCCTCGAGGTCCTCGTCGAGATCGGCGCCGAAACGCGCTCGCCGGTTGCGAACCTTGCGCGCCATCCACATGGCCCCCGCGACGCTTCCGCCGAGGAGCAACAGCTTGGTCGTGAGCCTCATGCGTTCGTGCACAGCAATGGTCGTGCCGCGCAACTGCGCGACGTCACGCAGCTGTCGCGTGCGCTGCGGTCTCAGCGAGCGGGCGTGTAGATCAGCTCGTCGCGATACACGATCGCGCGCATCGCGGCGGCCTGCTCGGGAGTCGCGAGCGTCGGCTGGCGGTCGTCCGCCATGAACGTGAACACCGGCACGCTCTGCACCAGCCGGCCCTGCCAGAAATACAGATGCGTGAAGTACGCCTGGCGCACGCCGATCCGGTGGATCTGATCGAACAGCAGATTGCCGAGGCCGTGAAAGATCGGCTTGCCCTTGTAGAGCTCGAAGTACTGCAGCTGGTGCGCCTGCGAGCCGTAGACGAGATCGGCGCCGTCGTCGATCAGCTGGTGCGAGATCGCGGCCTGCGTCTTCGTCGGCTGCGGATTGTCCCACTCGCGAAACTGCACGGTGACGATCACGAAGTCCGCGCCTTGCTCGCGCAGCTTCGCGATCGTCGCCTTCGCCTTTGCCGGATCGTAGGCGTTCGCGCCCGGCTCGTCGGCGCGCTTCGCGCATTCCTTGAGCGGGCACTGCTCGTTGAACCCGGCGATCCCGAGCTGCTTGCCGCCGGCAAGCGGCACGAGCACGGGCACGGCCGCGGCCTCGGGCGTCGCGCCACCGCCGAACGTCTTCATGTCGTGCTTGGCGTACCAGGCGAGCGTCTGGCGGAACGGATCGTCGCCGAAGTCGCGGATGTGGTTGCCGGTCAGCTCGATCACGTTCGCGCCGAGATCGATCAGCGCCTGCATGTCGCGCGGCTTCGTGCAGAACTGGTACGTGCCCTTCGTCGGGTACGTGCAGTCGGGCTTGATGCTGACCTCGTTCGAGATGTGGACGTAGTCGGCGCCGGCGAATTCGGGCCGCAGGTTCGCGGTGAGCCAGTCGACGCCGTGCTCGTCGACCGCGGCGCCGAGCGCGCGCGTGATCGCGGTGACCCCGGTCAGGATGAAGTGCGTCAGCTTCGGCGGCGTCGCGCCATCGAGCAGTGGATAGCGCGCCGGATCGCGCACCAGCGCGTGATGATCGATCGACAGCGCCTTGAGCTGGACGGTGAGGTGCGCGAAGTCGACGACGACCAGCTCGCGCTTCGCCGCCGGCGTCGCGACGAACGCGGCGACGTCGTCGACGGTCTTGCGCGCCGTGCAGCCGAACCGCGCGTCCGCGGTCGCGCGCGCCGAGGCGAGCACCGCGATCGTGCCGGCGCAGTAACCGCGCGATAGCTCGGCGAGCGAGATGTCGTCGCGGTCGCTCGAGGTGCCGGTCGCGACGACGAGGATGTCACCGGCGTCGGCCGCCGGCCGAGACTTCGCCGGGCGCGCGACCGGACGGGCAGGCGACGAGGGTCCGGTGCCGCCGCACGCGGCGACGAGCAGGACGAGAACGTGTGGGCGGAAGTGCGTCACGGCCGGCCCGAGTTTGCCGCGGCCGCCCGCTTCACGCGAGCGTGGCGGCGCGCGTACGATGGTCGCGATGCAGCAAGGTGTGTGGTGGTCGAGCGTCGTGGTGCTGGTGGCGTGTGGGGGACCGGACGAGTACCCACCGATCTCGGAGGACATCGATGCGCCGCGCGCGATCGATGCGCGCCCGATCGATGCCGGCGCCGATGCCGCGCTCGCGGCCGGTCGCGTGTGCCTGATCTCGGATCTGCGCGTGCTCGACGCGTGCGCGGCGTCCGGTGCGGGCGGGCTGACCGTCACGGTCGACGGCGTCAGCTCGACGACGAACGCGGACGGCAGCTTCCTGTACTCCGCGCCCGGCGGTGCCGCGACGTGGACGGTGACCGGCGGGACGATCGTGAAGTCGGTCGTGCCGCTCGCCGGCGGTGCCGACGTGCTGTTGCCCGCGATCACGACCGCGGACTACACGACGCTCGTCGACGCGAACCTCGCGACCGTCGGCAACGGCCAGGGCTCGGTCGTCGTCAGCCTGACGAAGAACAGCTCGCCGGTCGTCGGCGCGACCGTCGTCGTCAACCTCGGCGAGGGCACGTCGCTCTACGACACGACGAGCGCGACGACGTGGGGCCGCACCTCGACGGGCGCGCTCGGGATGGCATGGCTGCCGGGGCACAACGTTGGCAGCCGGACGCTGATCATCACGCCGGCGGGCTCGACCGGCGTCACGAAGACCGTGAGCGTCGTCGATCAGGCGATCACGTTCGTGACGTTCGCGCTGTGATTCGCATGGCACACTGAACGCGTGCAGCGCGGTGCTGCCTTCACCCGCGGCGTCGTGCTCGCCGCGATCGCGGCGGTCGCGTTCGGCCTGACCACGCCGGTCGTCGCGTGGGCCGGCCGCGGGCTCGGTCCGTTCGCGACCGCGGCGTTGCTGTACGCCGGCGCCGCCGTCGCGTCCGGTGTCCTGCTCGCGGTGTCGCGACAGCGTGGACCGGCGCTGCGCAGGACCGACGCGCCGCGGATCGCCGCGATCGCGATCGCGGGCGGCGCGCTCGGACCGACGCTGCTCGCGTGGGGCCTGCAGCGCTCCGGGGCGACCGTCGGCGCGCTGCTGCTGAACCT
>DASTLB010000076.1:0-347996 GCA_035715365.1 Kofleriaceae bacterium
TCCGTGCCGCATCACGTGCACCGGGAGCAACGCATGCGACGACGTCGAATGCGCGAGCTCGTGCGCGTGCGACGTCACCTGCGCGGAGTGCTCGACCACGAGCTGTCCCGACGGCGATTCCGGCACCTGCACGCTCGACGGGACCTCGGCCACGAGCTGCAGCTCGATCGGGCCCGGATGCAACTCCTGTTAGTTGCGGCAGCATGCCCGGGAGGGTACGAATACCCCCTCGTACGCGCGGAGCGTACGGCGGAGTGATCGATGGCCGACAAGTTTCCGATGACCCCGTCCGGGTACGCCTCGATGAAGGCGCAGCTGAAGAAGCTCAAGGACGTGGACCGGCCAGCCAATAGCCGGGCGATCGAGATCGCGCGCGGTCACGGCGATCTGTCCGAGAACGCCGATTACAGCGCTGCCAAGGAAGAGCAAGGCCTGATCGAGGCGAAGATCCGCGAGCTCGAAGCAAAAACGGCGCTCGCCGAGGTGATCGATCCAACCAAATTGTCCGGTACGCGAGTCTCATTTGGCGCCACCGTGACGATCGAAGACACCGAGAGCGGCGATGCCCAGACCTACGTGATCGTCGGCGAGCACGAAGCCGACATCAAGAAGGGCCGGATCTCGATCGCGGCTCCGGTCGCGCGCGCGCTGATCGGCAAGGAGATCGGAGACACGGTCACCGTGCAGAGCCCCAAGGGCAAGCGCGAGTTCGAGGTCACCAAGGTCGAGTGGCTCGACGTTCCCCCACTCGATCAGGAGCCAGCCGCATGAAAGCTCGCCGATTCGTTGCTGTTCCACTGTTCCTCGCGACCACGGCCCTGCTCGCCGTCGGTATCGTCAGCTGCAAGCAAGGCGAAGGCGAGCGCTGCCAGGTCGATAGCGACTGCGACACCGGCCTCGTCTGCAACCAGGCGACGCAGCAGTGCGCGGGCGAGACCGCCGGCGGCATCGACGCCACGGTCCCCGACGGGACGGACGCCCCGGATGCGCCGCCGGACGCGCCGCCGGATGGCGCGCGCGACGCACCGCGCGACTGAGCGTCGTCAGCGCGCGGATCGAGCACACCGGAAGCCGACGTGGCTGAACCGCTGGTTCGGCATGTATTCCTTGTTGAACGGGTCGCGGAGGTTCGACTTCGCGACGAACGTGGGCTGTCGCCATGACCCGCCGCGGACGACGCGCGGATCGGTGTGCGTGCCCTCGCGGTACGGGTTGTTCGCGTCGAGATTCTCGTAGCCCTTGCTGCGCTGGTCGAACACCCACGCGTCCGCCGTCCACTCGGCGACGTTGCCGGCCTGATCGCGCGTGCCGTACGGGCCCTGGCCCCAGACGTAGCTGCCGGGCGGGGCCATGATCGCGTGGCCGTCGCTGTCGTCGGGGTCGCCGAAGAACTGCAGCGGCACGGTCTGCGGCTGGCGATCGATCTCGCGCATCGCCTGGTTGCGCGCCTGGCCGTGGTTGAAGTCCGCGGGCTGCTCGAGCTCGCCCCACGGCCACGTCATGCTCGGATCGTCGCCGCGCGCCGCACGCTCCCACTCGGCCTCGGTCGGCAGCCGCGCGTCGCGCCACCGGCAGTACGACTGCGCCTCGTACCAGGTCGCATTGACCATCGGCCAGCCGTCCTTGATGTAGCGCTCGTCGCCGGCGATCAGCGCGTCGAGATCGCACGCGCCGGCGGCGACGCACCGGCGGTAGTCGTCGACGGTGACCTCGTCGCGATCGATGTAGAACGCGTCGACGAACACCTCGCGCGGCTTCATCGCGGTCAGCGTGTCGAAGTAGTCCATGCAGAAGTCGACGCGCACCGCCGCGGCTCCGCGGCCGCCGCTCGTACCGCGCATCGCCGGGAACACCATCTCGCACTGCGCGAGCGCGGCGCCCGCGGTGTCCTCGTCGACGCCCATCCAGAACCGACCGGCCGGGACGCGGACCTCGACGCCGCGGGTCTGGGCGACGCGGACGACGCGGCCCTTCGCGCGCTGGTCGGCATGGCTCGTGCCGGCGATCGCCGCGACGGCGGCAGCGAGGCAGAGCACGCGAGCCATGGCCCAATCCTGGCCCAGCCTCAGTGGGCCAGCAACCACGCGAGTGCGATCCGCACGCGCTCGCCGCCCGGGGCGGTCTGTGCGAGCCGTCCGAGCCAGGGCCCGACGAGCGCGGCCCGGCCGCGGCGCTGGGCGAGCCGGATCGCGGCGGCGGTCGCGACCTCGGGCGAGGCATCGCGCGCCAGCTGATCGAGCACCGATTCCGAGGTCAGCGCGGCGACCGCGGCCTTGCGAACCTGCGGTGCGGGATCGCCGGCGGCACGCACCGCGAGCTCGCCCGCGCGATCGCCGAGCGCGTGCAGCGCGGCCGCGCGGACGTCGGGATCGCGATCCGCGGCGAGGCTCGCGAGCTCGGCCTGGCTCGCACCGGCGGCAGCGGCCGCGCGGACCTCGGGCGCCGGATCGGTGATGCCGGCGCGGCTCGTGTCGGCGAGCGCGAGCGCCGCGTAGGCCCGCGCGCGGACCGCGCGATCGCGATCCTTCGCGAGCTCGCGCAGCCGGCGCACGAGCGCGGGGTCGACCTCGCTGCGCTTGCCGCTCGCGATCCCGCGGATCGCGGCGTCGACGCAGGTCGCGCGCACGGTCGCATCGCCATCGCGCAGGCCGGTCGTGACGAGCCGCGGCGCGGCCGCGGGCGCAGCAGCGGGCAATGCCTTGCACACCGCGGCGCGGATCCGCGGATCGCGATGGGTCGCCCATGCGCCGAGCCGGGGCGCGAGCTGCGGATCGGGTGCGAACGCGAGCGCCGCGATCGTCGCCGGCGCCGGCTTCGCGAGCTGGGCGTGCAGCACCGGCGTGACCTCGCCGGCGCGGCCGAGCGTGGCGAGCGCGGCGACCTTCGCGAGTGCGATGTCCGGGTGCGCGGTCAGCTCGGCGTCGAGCTCCGCGCGCAGCGCGGGCACCGCGTTCGGATCGCCGAGCTGCGCGGCGGTCGCGATCGCCGCGAGCCGCACGTCGTCGGGGTGATCGGCGCTCGCGATCTGCGCGTGGACCACGCGCGCGAGGCCTTGCAGCTTCGCGCGGCCGACCGCCTCGATCGCCGCGATCCGGACATCGCTCGACCGGCTCGCGAGCGCGTCGCGCAGCACCGCGATCATCAGCTTCTCGGTCGCGAGCAGCCGGTCCGGATCGCTGGTGGGTGCCGCGAGGATCCGGGCGGCGGCGCGATCGATCTGGCCCTGCCCGAGCATGCGGTCGACGACGCCGACGAGCGGCAGCGGCACGTCGACGATCTGTGCGGTCGCCGAGCCGGCCTGGCGGCGATCGCGCGCGAACAGCCAGCGAATGTGGACGCGCTCGTCGTCGGACATCAGCTCGGGCGGCGGCGGCGGCAGCGGCTTGGCATCGCCGAGCACGTCGAACACGGCGGTGTCGAAGTCGCCGTTGCCACTGCCGGAGACGACGCGCACGTCGGCGTGGCCGTCGGCGGGGATCGCGAGCTCGACGGTCATCGCGAGCTTCGGATCGTTGAGCGCGTGGCTGCGCGGCAGCCGCATCCGGCAGTCCTCGAGGAAGCCGGCCCACTTCGGCTGCACGATCGCCGCGACCGCGGTCAGATACGGCGCCCCGCGCGCCGAGCCCGCGATCGGATCCGGCTCGCGCAACCGCGGTCCCGACGGCTGCAGGGCCGGCACGGTCCCAGCGGGCTGCCTACCGCCGCACGCAGCGATCACGAGGATCGCGAGAACGCGGTGGCGGCCCATGCCCCAGAGGGTGTCACATCGCGTCGATGCCGGCATCGACTCCGGCATCAGGCGGAGGCGGAGCCGGCACGTCGAACATGATCGTCGGGTTGTTCTTGGCCGCACCGACGAACGTCTCGAACTGGTGATCGTACTTGACCGCGCCGGTCGCGTCGTAGCCGACCACCCGCAGCCGCGCCGGCCCGAACGGCAGCGCCTCGGCGTACTGCGCGAACTGCTCGGTCAGCGGCCGGCAGGGTCGCGGATCCGAGCCGTCGAGCTTCTGCCCGGTATCGGTCATCGTGGTGACGACCTGGCCGCCGGCCTCGAGCGTCAGCTGCTGCATGCGGACCGGTGGCGCGGCCTCGTCGCACGACAGCCCCGCCCACGCGAGCCGGAACAGGAACGTCCCGGTGTACGTCGCGGTCCACGACTCGTACGGCACGTCGATCGTGATCTCCGTCGTCTCGTTCGCCGCGCCGGCCGTGGTCTGGCCGACGAGCGGCGCCTTGACGATCGGGTTGCCGGCGCCGTCGAGCGGCGTCAGCGCGACCGAGTAGTTGCCGGGCGCGAGCCCGACGAACGACACCTGGCCCTGGCCGCACGCGACGTCCTTGGCCATGACCTGCGTCGTATCGTCGATGCCGGTCGCGTCGGCGTGCACCGTCACGACCCCGAGATCGAGGCACGTGTCGCTCTCGAACAGCCACTCGGGATAGTGATCGAACCGGTACTTCACGACCGTGACGCCCGGCAGGTTGCAGTCCCCGGTCGGACACACGGGCGGTTCTTCCTCGCTGCCGCCACACGACAACAGCTGCGTGGCGACGCCTGCTGCGATCAGGAGCTTCACGCCGAGGCCTCCTCCCGGACGTGCAGGCCGAGGTGGCGGCGAACCTGGAAGTAGCTCTCGCTGACCGCGTACGACAGCAGGTCGCGCAGCCGGTCCTTGACCGGCAGGCTCGACAGCGCCGCACCTTCGGTCGCGATCGCCTTCGCCGCGGTCTCGAGGTCGTTCGCGACGATGAAGCCGACGCGGTTCGCGGTCAGGTCGGTCGCGGTGCGCCACGACGACACGAGCCCGTTGCCGAGCCGTCCGGTCACCTTCTTCGACAGCTCGCCGACCTGCTCGAGCAGCGGGCCGGGGACCTGCTGGCGTAGCGCGCCGGCGAGCTTCTTCGCCTCGTCGCTCGCGACCTGCAGGAACGGCTGGCCGTCGTGCGCGCTGACCTTCGCGCCACTCGCGAGCACGCTCGCCGCGAACGCGGTCTCGAGCTTCGGTAGCGTGCCGAGCGCGAGCGTCACGAACCGCTCGGGCCGGAGGTACGCCATCCGCTTGCCGACCTCGAACGCGAGCTCGCGCTCGTCGGTCTTGCCGATCAGCGGCGCACCGACGAGCAGCGACGGCACGAGCCGCTGGCGCTCGGCGCCGATGCCGACGGTGTTCGCGACGCGCAGGCCATCGCCGCTCTCCTGCAGCCACACCATCGGCGCCGGATCGATCGCGAGCAGGCCGGAGACGTACTTGACGACGCGGCTGACCGCACGCGGATCGCGATCGAGATCCGCCCGGGTGTCGGGCGTCAGGCCGAACGCGCTGATCGGCTGCGCCGAGGTCGCGGCGAGCGCGCCGAGCGTCGACGAGAAGATCGCACCGACGTGGCGATCCTCCTGCGGGTGGATCACGGCCTTCTGCCACAGCTCCTCGGTGAGCCGGCGCGGCGCGGGGGTGAACCGCGACGGCCGGAACTTCAGGTAGAGCATCTTCTCTTCGTCGGAGGCAGCCCCGAGGAAGACGAGCGCCTGCGCGACGCACCACGCCTTGTCGAGCTCGTGCTCGGCCCGGTAGAGCAGCGCGAGCGCCTTGTAGAGCTCGACGCGATCCGGCGCGTGGCCGAGCAGGAACTGGAGCTCCGCGATCGCCTCGTGGCGCCGCGCCTCGCCGGCCTCGAGGTAGAGGTCGGCGAGCTGCTCGTGGCGCGCGATGTCGTCGGGCGCGAGCTCGCACGCGACCTGGTACGCCTCGGTCGCCGCCTCGGAGTCACCGAGGTGATCGAGGCACGTGTCACCGAGCTTGGTCCACAGCGAGACCAGCACCTCGGTCGGCGCGTCGTCGCCCATGCGCTTGAGCTGGCGGCGATACGCGCGCGCGAGGTTCTTCCAGTCCTTGCGATCCGCGAGCAGCTTCTCGATGCCGTCGAACGCCTTGGGCGTGAACGGCGCGTCGTCGAGCGCGGCGTGGAAGCGATCGACGGCGAGCTCGGCGTCCTTGATCTCGTCGCGCGCGATCACCGCCGCGGTGTAGTGGAACCGCGCGCGGCGATCCTGCGACGTCTCCTGCGCGCTCAGCTGATCGAGCGTCTCGATCGCTTTGCGCCACTGCCGCTGCTCGGTGTACGTCTCGAGCAGCTTGTGGAGCAGCACGCGCGAGCTGCCGGCGAGCTGGAGGCCCGCGGCGTACGCGCTCGTGGCCGCGGACAGATCGCGGAGCCGCTCGCGCTGCAGATCACCGATCTCCTCGAACAGCTTGCTGCGGCGCTCCTCGGTGGCGGGCTTGCTGGCGAGCGCCTCGATCTGCGCGCGCTTCGCCTCGGCGACCGTCTTCCACTCGCCGCGTGCACCGCCGAGCTCGACGAGTGCACCGAGCGTCGCCTCGTGGAGCGGCTCCTTCTCGAGCGCGCGCCGGAAGCTCTGCTCGGCCTTGCGATCGTCGCCGAGCCCACGCGCGGTGACGCCGAGCTGGTACCAGATCTCGCCGGTCTGCGCGTCGGTGAGCACGACGCGGTGCCGCGCGAGGATCTCGCGATAGCGGCGATCCGCCTCGCGCCACTGGTCGTTCGCGCTCTCGTTGCCCTCGTTCGCCTTCGCCTCGATCATGAGGACGGCGGCGAGCCCGAGCGCGGCGTCGAGGCTGTCCGGATCCTGCTCGGTCGCGAGCCGGTAGTGGCGCGCGGCCTTCTCGGTCCGGTGCAGTGCCTCGTAGGCCTTGCCGAGCTGTGCCTCGCGGCGCGCGCGCTCCTTGCGATCGAGCCCTTCGGCCTGACGCGCGAGCATCTCGAGCACCGGCAGCGCGTCGTCCCACCGCTTCGCGGTGACGAGCTGGTCGGCGACGCGCTCGCCCGCCTGCACGTGATCGGGATCGAGCTTGAGCACGCGCTGGTACAGATCGAGCGCGCGCTCGCGATCGGCGAGCTTGCCGTCGACGAGCTGCGCGGCATTCCACAGCAGCTCGATGCGCTCGCTGCGGCTGCCGGACAGGCCCTCGGCGCGCAGCGAGTGCTCGACCGCGCGCTCCCAGTTGCCACGGCCTTCGTGCACCCCGGCGAGACCCTTGAGCGCCGCGAGCAGCTCGGCGTCGAGCGCGAGCGCCTTCTCGTAGTGGCGCTGCGCGACCTCGGCGTCCTTGACGTGCTCGTGTGCGATCCGGCCGGCCTCTGCATACAGCGCCGCGCCCTTGTCGCCCTCGAGCGACGCGTGGCGGGTCAGGATGTCGATCGCACGGTCGAACGCGCCGGTGCGGACGTAGAGCGCCGGCAGCGCTGCGAGCGCGTCGCGGTTGTCGTCGGCGATCGCGATCACGTTGAGCAGTGCCTCGATCGCCTTGCCGGCGTCGGCGAGCTGCTTGTCGTGGATCGCGGCGCTCGCGAGGTAGAGCTCCACGCGCTGCGCCGGCGTCTTCGCGGCCGCGATGTGGCGGCGCTGGACGGCGACGAGCTCGGTCCAGTTGCCCTGGCCCTCGAGCACGCGCTCGAGCCCGCGGTACGCGTCGTCGGCGGTGGGATCGGTCGCGAGCAGCTTGTCGTACGCGGTGATCGCGCGCGCCGGATCGCGGTCCTCGAGCTCCATCGCGAGCTTGCGCAGGGTCGCGAGCCGCTCGCCCTCGGGCGCGACCTGGCCGAGCCGCTCCATCGTGCGGAGGTAGTCGTCGGTGCGGCCGGTCTTGTCGTACAGATCGACGAGCGCCTTCAGCGCGGTGACGTCGCTGCCGTTCGCGGCGACCGCGGCCTCGTAGCGCGCGATCGCGCCCTCGAGATCGCCGAGCTTCTCGGCGCGCATCGTCGCGAGCTCGCGGCGCAACGCCGCGGCGCGGCCGGTGTCACCCGATGCCTCGCTGATCTCGGCGCGGCGGTCGAGCACCTTCGCGAGGTTCGCCCACCGCTCGTCGCGGCGGTACAGCCGCTCGAGCGCGGCGAGCGCGTCGTCCGAGCTCTCGTCGAGATCGGCCGCCTGCTGGTACGCCTCGATCGCCTTCGCGGTCGACGACAGCTGGCTCTCGCACAGATCGCCGAGCCCGAGCAGCAGATCGACCTTCGTCTCGGTCGCGGTCTCGATCTCGGCGTGCGCGCGCAGCGTCTCGGCGAGGTCGGCCCACTTGCTCTGCTTGCGCTGGATCTCGGCGAGCGTGCCGAACGCGGCGGCGTTCGTGCCGTCGAGCTCGATCGCGCGGCGCAGCGACGGCACCGCGTAATCGGGCCGATCGAGCTTCGTCGCGTACCAGTAGCCGAGCTTGCTCCACCACGTGGACGCGAGCTTGCCGTCGGTGCACTCGGTCGCGATCGTCGACGCCTCGGCGACGAGATCGGCCCAGCTGCCGGTCGCGGCGGCGAGCTTCTCGGCGAGCTTGATCGAGTCCTCGTCCTCGGGCGCGACCTGACACGCGGTCGTGACCGCCTCGAACGCGCGGCGCAGATCGCCCAGGCCGAGCTCGTAGACCTCGGCGAGCTGGCGCAACAGCAGCGCGCGGTTCGGGCCGTCGCCGGCGTGCTCGATCCGGCCGAGCATGACCTCGATGACGGTGTCCCAGTCCTTGCCGTCGCGCGCGCGGCGCTCGATCAGATCGAGCGCGTCGCGGGCCTCGGCGGCCTCCTCGGCGCTCTCGCCGAGCAGCGCGATCCAGCCCTCGGTGTCGTCGGCGTCCGGGCGCGTCTGCTTCAGCGTGATGCCCGCGTCCTTGCACTGATCGCGCAGCTGCTCGAGCCACTCGATCACGCTGCGCTCGGCGACCTCGTCACCGCCGCGCCCGGCGAGGTTCACGACCTCGATGTGGTGATCGGCCATCAGCTCGTCGACCGTGACCGGTCCGACGCCCGCGCCGAGGAAGTAGTGCGTGCCGCGCGGCGGCTCGAACATGCCGAACACGCGATCGAGCAGCGCCGCGAGATCGGGATCGCCGTAGCGGAACCCGACGAACACGAGCGCACCCTCGACGTAGAGCTTGCGCGCGTAGTCGCGCAGATCGACGGCGCGCGACAGCGCACGGCGCACCGAGCGCGGCGTCACGACGTAGGTGTCGAAGTTGCCGAGCATCTTGACGAGCGTGCGGCGGCGCGGCGACAGCTCGCCGAGCTCCTGGTACGTCACGATGCGCGCGGGCGGCCACTCGTCGGGCGACGACGTCTCGAACGCGTGCTCGAGCACGTCACCGGGGAACGTGGTCCACACGTGGCGGAACGGCAGCTGCGCGAGCGCCTTCGGTAGCGCCGGCACCTCGGCGGGCGCGGCCCACATCTCCTCGACGATCTTGTCGCAGGTGTCCTCGCCGAGCGCGCGGGCGAGAAACCCGACAGCGCGCACGAGGCTACCCTTGTGGAGGAGCTTCTCGAGGTCCTTGGTGGCGGCATCGTCGCCGTCACGGCCTCGCGTTTCGAGCGCCTTCGTGAGTCGCTCTAGTAGTTGCTTCCAAGATGGAACGCCGATTCCCGCACCGACGACGAGCGCAGCCTTGCCCGTCCGGATCTGCTCGATGAGGGACTCTGGGATCGTGTGCTCAGGCATCCTAAACCCCGCAGTCTTTCGTGATCTCGCGATCGAATATGTAAGTGGTGGTTCCCCTGACTCGCGGCGGACCCTAATCGAGGGTTGCTCGCGACGTCAACGACAAACGCGCCGTTGCCTCGCGTTTGCACGTGATGCGCATGCGTCGCGATCCGGACAGATCGCGGCGCGGCGTCGAGCGTGAATACAGGCGTGCGTGCAGTTCTCGCCTGTCTCGTCCTCGCGGCGTGCGGCTCGCAAAAGCCGCCGGCGCCCTCGCCGATTCCCTCGCAGCCTCTCTCGCGAACCTCGCCCGCCACGTCGACGTGCGGTCCGCAGGAGGTCAGCTACTTCGCGCCGGGCTGCACCGGTCCCGCGGTCGTCCAGTGTCGTCCGGCGATCGGACACCCGGCCGAGAACGCATTCTGCGGCTGCGATGGCAAGACGATCGAGACCGCGGATCTCGAGGTGCCGTCCGGTGTGCGCTATGCGTTCGAGGGCCGCTGCGCCGTCACGCCCTCGATCAAGCAGGTCGCGGTCGACAGCTACGTCCTCGTCGTCGGTCACGACAGCCCGTCGCTCGGCGCGCTCGGCCGCTGCACGATCGGCGTGCCGGCCACCGGCGAGCTCGGCCGGTTGCGCTCCACCGCCGGCGAGGTCTCGATCCGGCGCACGGGGAACGACGTGATCGCGTCGGCAGGCGGCAAGCGGCTCGCGGCCGTCACGGTGCCGGCGGCGCAGCGGATCGAGCCGGTCGCGACGGTGCTCGACCACTGACACGGCACGCGTGGCAACCGCCCCACACCGGAAGCGGTTCCGGGCGGTTGCAGCGGGCTCGCGAGTTGCACAACCTGGGCGCATGAAGATCTGGCTGGTGGTCGCGGTGGCAAGCACGATCGGATGCGCGAAGAAGCGGGACGACGCACCGGCGCAGCCCGGATCGGGCTCGGCGTCGGCCGTCGCGCTCGATACGCCGGCACAACCACCGGCGGCGATCGATGCGGCACCGGCGGCCGCTGCGTGCAGCTTCGCGCCGGTCGATCCGGATCCTGCGAAGTGGACGGTCGATGCCAGGCACGTCGGGCCGTTCACGCCGTGCAAGACCGATCTCGATCTCGCGAAGCTCGCCGTCGCGCTGCCCGCGTCGGAGGGCTACGAGATCAAGCGCATCGTCGACGCCAGCGCGCCGGTCGTCACGTACGAGGTTCGCCGCAAGGGCAAGCTGCTGCTGTTCGCGGGCACGCAGGCCGACGAGGGGCTCGTGTCCGTGCGGATCCTCGACAAGTCGATCGCAGCGCCACACGGCGTTCACGTCGGCGATTCGTTCAAGAAGGTGCGCGCGGCACTCGGCGAGCTCGAGTGCGCATATGCCGCGGCCGAAGGCAGCGAGTCGGTGACGTGCTGGGGCAAGGACGATCCCAAGCCGGGCGATACCGAGCACGCCGGCTTCCACTACGGCGTCGCGCCGAGGCCGACCTCGAGCCGCGAGCGCGAGCTGCTCTCCAAGGGCGAGCCGCCGCCGCCGGCGCTGATCGACAAGCACGCCGTCGCGGACATCATCTGGCTGCCGGGGAAGTCGTGAAGCGCGCGGGGCTCGGGCTCGCGTGCTTTGCCGGCGCAGCCGCGATCACGACGGGCCTGTTGTACGAGCGACCGCCGGCGATCTGCGAGGTCGTCGCGCCGCCACGGGCGCCGGTGCCGCACGTGATCGTCGAGGCGCCACCACCGCCGCCGCTCGATCCGGGCCCGTGTCTCGCGCGCATCGATCGCGATCCGGCGCACTGGTGGACCGGCGGCGATCAGTTCGGGCCGTTTCGCAAGTGCAGCGACCGGATCGCGATCCCGGCGCTGGCGGATGTCCTGCCCGGCTTCGAGATCACCCCGTCCCGTCCGGCGAGCGTCGGCGACAAGATCCTCCACGTGGAGCATGGCGATGCGACCCTCGTGACGGTGTTCAATCTCGGTGCGCCGTCCCTCGTGATCCACGACCCGATCGTCGTCACGTGGGGCGGAATCCGCGTCGGCGAGCCGATGCGCCGCGTGCACGCGCTCGACGCTCGGATCGCGTGCGACGGGCTTGACGAAGAGGATGACTCGATCGCGTGCTCGTACGCCGGCGACGAGAACATCGAGGCGAAGCACTGGATGTACATCCTCGACGCGAGCCACCTGACGCGACGCGCGCGGAACCGGCTGCGCACGCGCGGCACGCTACCGGCGGCGAAGGTCGCGGCGCTGCCGATCGCGGCGATCGGCTGGGATCCGTGAGCTACTTTCCGGTCGCGAGGTACGCGAGCGCGCGATCGAGCACCTCGTCCTTGCCGGCGCGGATCCCGGCGAGCGTCGGGCGGATCGCGAGGTGCGGCTGGATGCCGACCTGCTGGAGCTGCTTGCCGTCGACGTGACGGACCTCCTGCCCGGTGAACCCCATGCGCAGGCCGCCGGGCAGTCGCAGCACCGTGACATCGCCATTCGCACCGGCGGTCGGGCTGCCGACGAACGTCGCGCCGGCCGCTTCCTGCAGGAACAGGCACGTGTGCTCGGCCTGGCTGATCGCGCGGTCGTCGATCAGGACGACGATCTTGCCGCGATACAGCGCCGCGCCCGCCGGCAGTGCCGGGACCGGCTGGAAGAACCGGATCCGCTGATCGCCGCCGCCACCACCGGCGACGAGCGGCTCGAGGAACTGCGCGGCATACGGCGCGCGGTTCGTGTTCACGCGCGGCGCGATCGACCAGATCGTGCCGTTCGGATAGCCGCGCAGGTCGAAGATGATCGCCTTGGTGTCCTTCAGCGCCTCGAACATCGGCGCGACCTCGGGCACCACGAGCTGCGTCAGGTCGACGTAGCCGATGCCGTTGCCGAGCGGCTTGTAGTGCGGCGTCGCCGGTGGCGCGAGCAGCGCGGCCAGGTGCGCGGCCTTGCGCGTCAGCACGGCGGTCCGCCGCTTGCCGGCCGCGTCGCGCACCACGAGCTCGATCCGCGAGCCGTCGTCGCCGCCGAGCGCGTTCGATGCCACGCGCTGATCGCGCGCGTCCTTCGTCGAGCCGCTGATCACCAGCCGCTTCTGCGCGAGGTAGTCGGCGACCGGCTGGCCGTCGAGGTTCTCGATCACGTCGCCGAGCCCGATCCCGGCGCGTTCGGTCTCGGCGCGATCGACCAGCTTGACGACCGCGAGCTGGTTCTCGACGAGCCGGACGCCGATCGGCGGCACGCCGCGTGGCTTCGCAGCCGGATCCGGGCTCGCCGGGAACACGCCGATGTGGCCGTCGTTCGCGCGCACCGCGAGCTGGCGCAGCGCGGTCAGGTAGTCGTCGCGTGTCGTCGCGGCCTCGATCCTCGGCAGCAGCGTGCGAAACGCGCCGTCCCAGTCCTCGATCAGATAGCGATACGGCGAGAAGTACTCGAGCGTCGCCCAGATCCGGATCGCGGCGAGGATCCGGCGCTCGCGCGACGGCACCGGATCCGGATAGTCGAGATCGTCGCGCGCGACGAGCGGCGGCAGCGGCAGCATCTTGCGCGGCTTCGCCGGCTTGCTCGCCGCGGCCTTCGCGATCGCGAGCGCACGGGCGTGCAGCTCGGCCGCCGACCCGACGCGGACGTCGGCGGCCGGTGGTCCCCACAGCAGCTCGCCGAGCCGGAGCTGCGCCGTGAGCCCCGCCGGCAGCTCGAGCTCCTCGGTGAGCGCGATGCTCTCCTCGGACAGCGCGGCCGCCGAGACGATCGTCGCGCGACCCGCCGCCTGCAGCGCGAGCGCCGCCGGGGGCAGCACGCTGCGCGCATCGGCGACGAACACGACGTGGTGCGGGCCGGTCTTCGGTGCCGCCTTCGCCGGCAACGCACCGACGGTGACGAACGTCGAGAAGTAGCCGCCCGTCGTGAGCCCGTGCTGCGTGCGGTAGCCGCGATGCTCGACCGTGCGCTGCAGCGGCCACTGCTCGATCGCGGGCAGCGCGACGACGAACTGCTCGACCGCCTGCTCGCCGAGCGACGGCTCGGCCGCGCCGGTGCGCAGGTCGACGATCATCACCTTCGCCTTTGCCGCCTCGCCGGCGATCTGCTTGCCCTTCGCGCCGAACGCGACGTAGTCGTAGCCGCCGGCGGTGATGCCCGCGACCTGGACCTCGAGCACGCCGGGCGCGGGCCAGGTCAGCCAGTCCTTCGGCGGCGCGGTCGCGGCCGGCGCGGCCGGAGGGTCGATCATCCGCGTCACCGGATCGCCGAGCTTGCCGAGCAGCTCGGCCAGCGCCGCGCGATACGCGGCCGGCGTCGTCGCCGCCTCGACCTTCGGGATCGCCGCGACGAGCGCCGCGTCCCAGTCGATCGGCTTGTACGCGAGGTACGGGTGAAAGAACTTCGCCTTCGCCCACAGCCGGGCCAGCCCGAGCACGCGCTCGCTGCGATCCGGCATCGGATCGGCGCGGCTCGATCGGCTCGACGCGCTCGCCAGCAGCACGATCGCGGCAACGGCACAGACCAGCACGCCGCGTCGACGGACGCGTTCCCCCCGATGCATCGATCCAATCGTACCCCAAGCCACGTGGTAGCTTCGCGCCAGCGAGCACAGACGTGAAGCTCAGGCGCAAGCTCACGATCGCCTTCTTCGGGGTCAGCTCGGTGCTGAGCGTGCTGCTCGCACTGTTCCTGTACCGGTTCGTCGAGCGTCAGCTCGCGCGCGAGTACCGCGAGCGCCTGCGCGACATCACGCATGTCGGCGTCCACGCGATCGATCAGGACGCCTACACGCGGCTATCGGCTCGCCTCGGCAACCTCGACGAGGCCACGACGACCGCGGTCGAGGATTCCGCCGATTACCGGAAGATCTCCGACGAGCTGCAGCGGATCCGTGCGGCCGAGCCGTCGCTGATCCACTTCGTGTACCTGCTCGCGCCCGGCGACGACGTCGATCATCCGCGGTTCGTCGTCGACGCCGACGTGCTCGCGCTGCGCGGCAAGCTCGCGTCCGGCCAGCCGCTCGCCGAGCACGAGGAGATCAGCCACTTCGCGTCGGCGTACGACGTCTCCGAGATCCCGCTGCTCAAGCAGGCGCTCGCGTCGTGCACGCGCCAGCTCGAGCCCGACTTCGTCTACGACGAGGAGTTCGGGCTGCGCTCGGTATCCGCGTACATCCCGCTGTCGGATCTCGCCGGCCAGCCACTGCGCGACAAGTCGGGGCGCTGCCTCGGCGTGCTCGGCGTCGACATCAGCGACGCGAAGATGACCGCGGTGCTCGACGACGCCGGCGGGCTCGCGATCAAGCTGTCGCTCGCGGTGATCGCGCTCGCGCTCGTCGTCTCGATCACGATGGGCACGGTGCTGACGCGCTCGATCCACGCGCTGTCCGAGACCGTGAAGCGGTTCGCGAACAAGGACTTCGCCGCGCGCACGAACGTCCGGTCGCACGACGAGATCGGCCAGCTCGGCGACAACTTCAACGCGATGGCCGACACCATCCAGCTCCACAGCGAGCAGCTCGAGCACCTCGTCGACCAGCGCACGCGCGAGCTCGTCGAGGAGAAGGCAACGTCGGAGCGCCTGCTGCTGAACGTGCTGCCCGGCCCGATCGCGGATCGCCTGAAGACCGGCGAGAGCCTGATCGTCGACCGGTTCGATGCGGTCAGCGTGCTGTTCGCGGACATCGTCGGGTTCACGACGTTCGCGTCGTCGACGAGCCCCGAGGAGGTCGTGACGATGCTGAACGAGCTGTTCAGCCTGTTCGACCGGCTCGCCGAGCAGCACGGGCTCGAGAAGATCAAGACGATCGGCGACGCGTACATGGTCGTCGCCGGCATCCCGCAGCCGGTCGCCGATCACGCGACCGCGATCGCGCACATGGCGCTCGACATGCTCGCCGGCGTCGAGGACTACGCGAAGCGCCAGGGCTCGTCGCTGTCGATCGACTCCGCACTCCCTCCGGGAGTGCTGCGCGCGGCGGCGGAGCCGCCACTTACGATCCGGATCGGCATCCACACCGGCTCGGTCGTCGCGGGCGTGATCGGCCAGAAGAAGTTCATCTACGATCTGTGGGGTGACACGGTGAACACCGCGAGCCGCATGGAATCGAGCGGCGTGCCCGGCCGGATCCAGGTCAGCGAGGCGACGTACAAGCTGCTGTGCGATCAGTTCGAGCTCGAGCCGCGCGGCGCGATCGAGATCAAGGGCAAGGGCGCGATGAACACGTACCTGCTGATCGGCCAGCGCCGCGATCCACAGCGCGTCTCGATCCGCGCGATCACCGGCGGCGCGTAATACGTGTCTTTACGTACGCGTCTTGACGAAGAGTTCCAAAACGCTGATTTGTGCCATGAGCGTGCGTGTCACCGACGCACGCCGCAAAATGCGGCAGCAGACTCGGACAGTTCTGCTTGACGCCCCCCCCCCCTTCGCTGCCGAATACTCATGAGCATGCGAAAAATCGTCACGATTGCAATTCTCGCGATGCTTGCCACTCTGATGCCGGGCCGCTCCGAGGCGCTGCCCAATTGCTCATATTGCGGCGGAGAGAATGGCATTACATGTCAAAGCGGCGGCGCCGGGACAACGTGCGCAGCAGGCCCAGGAATTTGCGTTGAGAAGATCAACACATCATGCGGTGGCATCTAAGCGGTCCCCGGTCATTTGCTGCCGCTATATTGTTCGCGTGCTGCTGCGGCTGCAACAAACGAGCTGCCACCGAGCCAGTAACCGACATCGTAGAGCTCGAACAACGAGACAAACAGGCCACGAAAGCCTGGCTAGATATTCTCGCAGGCGCACAGGAGGAGCTCGAGTTGTGCGCCGACCCATTTCGGACTCTTGTCAGGAATAGCCACAATCCACGTGCAGGAAAATTCGATGTCGTCGGCTATTTCACGGTTCGCTACGGGATTTCCGAGTTCGCGCGCGCGAAAGTCACGACAAGACTCGATGAGGCGCCCGCCCTGAAGGATTGCATCCAACGAGTGTTGTCAAAGCGTACCGGGCATGCGGCTGGCGAATATGCAGGCTTCCTGCGCGTTCACTTGTGTATTCAGCGCGAGCGTCCCTCGCTAACTCGAAAACGCGGTGAGTGATCAAGTCGACAATAAGTATCGCTACCCGGTCGTCCTGATCCTTCTCGGCCTGAGCGGATCTGGAGCTGCCCTTGCGATCGCGCATTGTTCTGGAAAGGACCGCATCGTGGACCGATCAGCCGAGTTGAGATCTACAACCGAGCTGCGAACACAGCATACGGATGCGGAATTGCGTACCGGTCAAAGCCTCAGTCCTCATATACCGGATTCGACCGAGCTCGTCGAGCGCCCCGTCCAGCGGGACCCGCGCGCACGAGATTACGACGCTGCAAGACTGTACGCCACCTCGTGGAGCGACGGTCAGGGCATCTTTCAAGCGGAGCCACGCAAAGAGCCGTGGGCGTCCCAACGAGAGCAGCAAGTTAGAGATGCCATTACCGACGCGTTCCGCTCCGTCGATGAAGATGCCCAAATCTCAGTCGAATGTCGCACCTCGACCTGTTCCGTGAGAGTTGATTCGCCCTCGCGACTACTTAATGGCGAGCTCGATCAATTTCCATTGGTTTGCATTAGCTCATTTGTCGAACCAGATTTTCATCCAGAAGCTGGATACGCAGAACATTACGTAATCTTCGGCGGTGACAACCTGAGCTCCGAAGGATTCGAGAAGCAGCGAAGCGAAGAGTGCGCGAAGTGGCGGGACGCCTTCATCAAACGACGCGACGCCACCGCGACTGACGCCGGCAGTCGAGACTGAGCTCGATGCGAGGTGTGCGTGCCGCTCTTGGAGTCGTCGTACTTGGGGGCTCGTTCGCCGTCACATATGCAATCGTGAAGATATCGTCAAGGAGCGAAGGCGATGTAGCGGCAGTCGACCCGGGAAGCCACGATGGTGTGCCTCCCGCCGGGGGCGACCCACCTTCAACGCGGCCGCAATCGCATCGAACTGGGGTTGTTGAAGTGCCGGCACCAGCTCGCTCTGGGAGCGTAACCGAACAGCCTCGGATCCCTGAGCAGGAGACGGCGATAACGCAATTCCCCTCTCAATTTATAGACATGCGAAACGTGATTTTGCTGGGCGTCGAGGATCAGTTTGGCGGTTCATTGCGCCATTGCGCATCGGTAACCGAACGCACATTTTGTCGAGTACGATTGGAGGTCGCAGTCACAAATAATGTCGTGCACACGCTCACAGCTACCGTGGTGAGTTGTCGGGCTAACCCGCGTGACCGTCAACGTGTCACCGAATGCTTCGAACGCATGTTCAAGAATGTGGATGATGTTCCGTTGCCCGATACGGCCGCGGATCTGCGTGGTTACCAAGGCGAGGTGGATCTTGACTTCGACTGGGATCGAGCTGATTAGGGGGATCATTCGCCGCAGCGCCGCTTGACGAGCGCGACGACGGCGAACGCCTGGCGCATCGCGATCGGCGGATCGACGACGAGGCTCAGCTGGTCGTACGTCTCGCGGCTATCGAACAGACTGAACGCGCCGAGCGTGCAGCGCGGCAGCGCGACGAGCTTCGCGATCGCCTGCGCCTGCGCGCGCTCGAAGTCGGCGAGCCGCTGCTGCTCGTCGGGATTGCTCGGCAGCGGCCGGCCCTTGCTCGTCGGGATGACGTCGATCTGGAACCGCGCGCGCAGGCTCGCGAGCTCGGCGTACACCTTCGCGTTCGCGTCGCGCGCGTCCGCGATCTGGCGCTCGGTCCATCGCGGCTCGATGCGATAGCGCAGCGCGAGCTCGATCTCCGGCGCCGAGAAGCCGGCGGCGACATAGATGTTGCTCTGGGACGGCGCGTTCTCCTGGTAGTGGCCGGCGATCCGGACCTGCTGGTCGCGCTTCAGCACGAGCTCGCCGGCGCGCACCGTCATCGACCACCCGCGCGGCAGCGCAGCGCCCAGGCTCCGGATCGCGGGATCGCGCGCCGGCGATCGATCCGCAGCGCGATCGGCGTCCGCGCGCGCGGCCAGCGCGGCCACGACGGCCAATGCGATCCCGGTGCGCTGCATCGCCGGTAGCATGCCAGCGCCGCGATTCGCCGCAAGCTGGTAATGTCGCGGCGTTCCATGTGGTCCGAGATCGTCGCCATCTACCGGGCGTCGAAGAAGAAGCGCGACATCAACCGGTTCACCGAGTATGTCGCGCGGCCGCCCGCGGCGATCTTCGTCCTCCTGTTCAAAGCCACTCCGATCACGCCGAACCAGGTGACGTTCCTGTCCGCGATCGTCGCGGCGGCCTCGGCCGCGATGTTCGCGCTGCTGCCCGGCTACTTCTGGCTCGTGATGGCCGCGCTCGTGTTCGAGCTGTCGTTCGTGCTCGACTGCGTCGACGGCATGCTCGCGCGGCTGCGCAAGACCGCGTCGCCGGTCGGCCACCTGCTCGACTTCCTGATGGACGAGCTCAAGGCGATGTTCATGTATGCCGCGGTCGCGATCCGGCTGTGGCAAGAGACCGCCGACGTCCGGCTGTTGCTCGTCGGCATCGGCGGGCTGTTCTGCCTCGCGGCCGGGCTCTCGCTGACGTCGTTCCTGCGCCGCCCCGAGCTCGGTGCCGCGCAGCCGACCGAGGACGGACAGCCCGCCGAGGTCGGTGGCCGGCGCGGTCCGATCGGCATGGCGCTGACCGCGTTCGAGTGGGTCAGCCGGATCTTCGTCCACTACCCGCAGTACATCTGGATCACCGCGCTCGTGAACCGGATCGACATCTACTTCTGGGCGTACACGGCGGTCAACGTGCTCTATCTCGGCAAGTGCCTGGCGACGATCCTGTTCCGGTTCGGCCGGTTCGCGCCGCGCGTGCCCGCTGCCGAGGCGAGGCTCTCGTGACCGCCAGGATCGAACGCGCGATCCTGATCGCGGCCGGCCGTGGCAAGCGGCTCGGCGAGCATACCGACGAGGTCCCGAAGTCGATGGTCCAGGTCGGCAAGCGACCGATCCTCGGCTGGGTGTGGGACGCGTTCGCGACCGCCGGCGTCGAGGAGCTCGTCGTGATCCGCGGCTACCGCGGCGACGTGCTCGAGCCGTTCGTCCGCGGGCTCGCGCCGCGCGTGCACTTCGTCGACAACACCGAGTGGCAGACGAACAACGTGCTGCTCTCGCTCGCGTGCGCACGTCGCTACCTCGATCGGCCGTGCCTGCTGTCGTACAGCGACATCATCTTCACACGCGCGGTCGCACAGGCCGCGGTCGACTCGCCCGCCGAGATCGGGCTCGTGATCGATCGCGACTTTCGCTCGATCTACGAGGGTCGCACCGAGCATCCACTCGAAGAGGGCGAGGTCGCCGACCTCATGCCCGACGGCTCGGTCGCGCGCGTCGGCAAGAAGGCGCTGCCGCCCGCGGACGCGATCGGCGAGTACATCGGCCTCACGAAGCTCGGCGCGCGCGGCGTCGCGATCGTCGGCAACACGCTCGATCGGATCGCGCATCGGTTCGCCGGTCGCGATCACGAGCCGTTCCAGCGCGCGGCGACCTATCGCAACGCATACCTGACCGATCTGTGGCAGGAGCTCATCGATGGCGGCATTCGCATCGATCCGATCCTGATCGACGGCCAATGGCGAGAGATCGACACCGGGCAGGACCTCGCGCGCGCACGTCAGCTGGTAGAGTCCGCCCCCAAGGATTGGCCATGACGCGCACACTCATGTTCCTGGCGCTGGTGTTCGGGGCGGCCTGCAACAAGCCCGACGTCGAGAGCTGCAAGAAGGCGATCGAGAACATGCAGTCGCTGATGGGGACCGAGAACCTCAACACCGACATCAACAGCCAGGTCCGTCGCTGCCGCAGCGGCTCGACGAAGAAAGCGGTCGCGTGCGCGAGCGCGGCGAAGACGCTCGACGAGCTGCGCGCGTGCGACTTCATGAGCAGCAAGAACGCGACGCACACGCCTGCTGGATCGGCCGGATCGGCGACGACCGGATCGGCGGGCTCGGCGGGCTCCGCCGGATCGGCGACGACCGGATCGGCGGGCTCCGCCGGATCGGCAGCGTCGGGCTCGGCGGGATCCGCAGCCGCGGGTTCGGCCGGGTCAGGATCCGCGGCGGCGGGCTCGGCCGGCTCCGGGGGGTCGGGCTCCGCAGGGTCGGGCTCCGCCGGGTCGGCCGCGAAGTAGCGCGATGTCACGCGCGCGAGCGCTGCGTGAATCATCGCGCCCCGTGCGGCGTTGCGCTGCCATGCGTGCTCCGTCGGTGCTGCTCGCGTTCGCGGTGCTCGCGATCCCCGGCGCACGGCTCGCGGGCGCGAAGCCGGCAGCGGCTCCCGCGCGACTCGCCGCGCTCGCACCACCGACCACCGACGATGCGCTACGCGCGGTCGCGATCGGCCCCGACGGCGAGGTCTACGAGCCCGACGGCAAGGGCGCCTGGATACGCACGCAGCGGATCACGACCGCGGATCCGATCGCGATCGTCGGCCGTGCCGACGGTGCGGTGATCGCGAATGCCGGCGGCGCGGTGTACCGGCTCGCTCCGAACGGCTGGTCGGCGCTGCGCCTCGTGCAGCAAGGCAAGGCGATCACGAGTGGCGGCTCGAACGCGATCGCGGCGGTCGGCCGTCAGCTGTTCGCGCTCGATCGCATGGAGCGCGGTGAGCCCGCGAAGCTCGCGGTCGCACCCGCCGACGTGCTCGCGATCGCCGGCGCGCAGGTCGCAAAACCCGGCGCGAAGCTCCCGAGCTACGTCGTCGCGACCGACAAGGGCCTGCTGCGCCCGGACAAGACCGGCAAGCTCGTCGCGATCGCCGGTGCGCCGAAGCGCGTGAACCGCCTCGTCAGCGACGTCTGGGCGATCACCGACAAGGGCGCGCTCGACCTGCGCACGAACAAGCCGGTCGCGTGGCCCGCCGGCACCACGATCACGCTCGCGACGCCCGGTCCGGCGGACAGCCTCGTCGTCGTCGCGACGATCGCGAAGCAGCCGGAGCTCGTGGTCGTGCGCGCCGGCAAGCTCGAGCGCGCGCCGCTCGCGATCACGCCGCCGAGCGCGCCGGTCGGCGTCGCCGTCGATCGCGCAGGTCGCGCGGTCGTCGCGCTGCGCGATGGCCGGCTGCTCGTTCGCGACAAGGCTGGCGCGTGGACGACGACCGAGGTCAAGGACGCCCTGCCCGCCGACAAGCCGGGCCCGCCGCCGGCGACGTCGCGCTGAGCCTTCCTCCCTCCGGACGCCGGCTGCGGCGATCTCGCGCATCGTCAGGCCAGCGTTGCCAGAGTCGTCGGTCGCGAGCTACCTTGTGCGCTCCGCCGATGGCACCGCACGTACTCGTCGCCGACGACGACGCTTGGATCTTGCGCATGGTCGCGACCGTGCTCGAGAAGCGAGGCTACAGCGTCGAGACCGCGGTCGACGGTGAGGATGCCCTCGCCCGCGCGCTCGCCCGGACTCCGGACCTGCTGATCACCGACGTGATGATGCCGAAGATGGACGGCTGGTCGCTCGTCCGCCAGCTGCGCTCCCACACCGAGCTCGCGATGATGCCGGTGATCTTTCTGACCGCGCTGTCGTCCGAGGACGATCGGATCCGCGGCTTCCGGCTCGGCGCCGACGACTACGTCACGAAGCCGTTCCGGTTCGAGGAGCTCGATCTGCGGGTCGCCAAGACGCTGCGCCGCACGCAGACCACGCTGCAGGAGGCCCGCGAGCAGCTCGGCGGCACCGGCCTGCGCGGCGACCTCTCGCAGGTCGGGCTGTCCTCGCTGCTGATCCTGATCGAGCTCGAGCGCAAGACCGGCCTGCTCCAGCTGCGCGCGCCGAACGGTCCGTCCGCCCAGATCCTCGTGCGCGAGGGCAAGGTCGTGCACGCGCGGCTCGACGACGCCGACGACCCGGTCGACGCCGAGTGCGTCTACTACCTGCTCACGTGGGGCGCCGGCGAGTTCGAGTTCATCGCCTGCCTCGTCGAGGGTGTCGACCGCGTGAACGTGTCGACGACGCACCTGCTCATGGAAGCCGCGCGCCTCATGGACGAGTCCAAGGAGCCGGCCGGCGACCAGAAGGTCGCGACGATCCCGCCGATCGATCCGATCGACACGCCCACCGACGACATCCTGTGATCGCGTGCAAACGCGCGGCTCCGGCAGCCGCCTGCGAACGCGGCACGTTGCAACGCGATGACACGCGCAGAGCTGTAGCAACCGGCGGATTGAAAGTTGAAAGCTCGAGTTGCAACTTTGGCGGGTGACGCCTCACGGTCGACACGCCCTCGCCCTCGCTGCGTTCGCGCTCGCGAGCTGCGGCACGAACGCCGAGGATCAACGGCTGTGCGCGATCGGCGCCGCCACGCGCGGCGAGCTCGCGCCGCCGCACGACCATGATCTCGAGCTCGCGATCGAGGCGCGGATCGCGGCGCTGCCGCCACGCCACGCCGACGGCGAGACCCCGATCCACCGGCGCGCCGTCGAGCTTCGCGAGGCGCTCGTCAGCGTGCGTGCACAGCGCCGGCGCTTCCGTCACGCACTGCTCGACGGCGACGACGCTCGCATCGAGCGCGAGGCCGAGATCCTCGTCCACGAGCGCACGCACCTGACGCTGACGCTCGACGAACTCGATGCGAGGTGCCGCTGATCCGCGCCGTCACGATCCGCCGCGCTCGTAGATCGAGACGTGCATCGGGCTCGTCGCGGTGAACGGCGCCCCGCGCCAGTCTGCCCAGCGCTCGCGCAGCCGCAAGCCCGCGAGCTGTGCCATCAGATCGAGCTCGCTGGGCCACGCGTAGCGGATCTCCACGGGATACAGCTCGATGCCACCCAACCGCACGACGACGTGCTGGCTCGTCACGTGCTGCGCGACCGGATCGTGACGGCTCACCAGCACGTCGACCCGCGCCGACTCGATGCGGTTCACCTGAACGCGCTGCTGGCGATCGAACCGTGTCGGGTCCGGGACGAACGCCTCGACGACGAACACGCCGTCCGGCGCGAGGTGCGCGGTGGCATTGCGCACCGCCGCGACCTGACCGGCCTGTGTCAGCACCCCGAACAGCGAGCTGAACACGACGTACACGAGCGCGAACTCGCCATCCGCGCGCGCCTCGGTGAAGTCACCGATCACGATCGGAATCGCTGCCCCGCCCGCCTTGCCGCGCAGCCGCGCCACCATCGGCTCCGAGATCTCGATGCCGTGGACCTCGATGCCGCGCGCCGCGAGTGGCAGCGCGACGCGCCCCGTGCCGATGCCGAGCTCGAGTGCGCGTCCACCCCGCGCGAGCCCCGCGAGCGCCTCGACCGCAGCGGTCGGATCGAGGAAGGCGTGGATCTCGTCGTAGATCGGAGCCCACACCTCGCCGTAACGCGACGCCTCGGTCATGCGCCCTATCGTACGCGGGCGTCGCAGCGAGATCCGCCGCTACGGCGCGGTCTCGTTGAAGCTGACGTGCACGTGGTCGTAGTGGTTCTGGGTGATGCTGCCGCGATCTTCCATCGGCTCCCAGCCACTGCCGTCGTTGTAGCGCTGGCGCCAGATCACGTACCAGATGCCGTTCTCGGCCATGTGGTCCAGTGCGTACTGCGCGACCGCATCACCGAGCGCGTTGTCGTCGCTCGGCACGCTGCCGTACTGATCGCTGACCAGCGTGTCGAGCGCACGCGATGCCGTCGGATGATGGCCCTCGTACGTCGAGATCGTGCAGCTCCCGAGCGCCGTGCACACGCGGTTCGCGTAGCGCTGCACATGCGGCAGCACCTCCGGCCCCTCGATGTCGACCGTGCGCTCCTCGCCGCCACCGCTACCACTACCAACGCCACTGCCACTGCCGCCGCCACCACCGCCGGTGCTCTCCAGCCCGCCGGTCGTGCACGCCGCGAACGCGATCAGAGCGAACACCATGGACCGCATGCGCCGCGACGATGCCAGATCTTCGTCGCGCGACAAACGCGAAAACGTGCGCACAGCCGTGGGCAGTGGCCACTCGACCGGCCAGTGCCGACGCCATCCACCCGGACACCGTCGTGTTGGGCA
Source organism: Kofleriaceae bacterium (assembly GCA_035715365.1). Taxonomy (GTDB): domain Bacteria; phylum Myxococcota_A; class Polyangia; order Haliangiales; family Haliangiaceae; genus JABFXX01. The sequence goes on from DASTLB010000076.1 coordinate 24,428, forward strand.
CTCGACCGGCCAGTGCCGACGCCATCCACCCGGACACCGTCGTGATCGGGGTCAGGCTACACTTGCTCAACCTGGCGGCGCATAACCGCGCGACATGCCGCGGTCCGCCTCGCGTGCGACCCGCCGGTCGCGACACGCGCCGACCGTATGAACCGGACGCTCGCATCGTCCGACGAACGCCGCGACGAGGGCTCCGCGACGTGCATGACACGCTCGGTGACCAGCGATCCGCGCGGATCGCGAGCGCGTCGGCCGTGGGCTCCGACAGCTGTCGTGTCGCGCGGCATCGTGGGCGCCTGCGACGACGAAGCTCGCGGTTCGACGCGATTCCCCGCCAACCGCAGCGATCTTGGTCCGCGATCGCGCGTGGCAGGTCGAGCAAAAAGAGCCATTACACGATCTGGCGTGTTCGCCTTGCGCTGATGCGAGCGGCGAGCGTCCGATCACGGGCGCCGAGATCACCGAGCCACGCCGCCGTCACTTTGATTTCGGGCAACCCCGAGGCATCGTCACTCGACGGCGCTTGCGTCGACGACAATCTCGGTCTCGGGGCATCACCTGCCGCCCGACGTGCAACGTCGTCGCTGACTGTGCATCCGGCTGCCGCGCGGGCGAAGTTCGTGGGTCGACGCTCGGGCGGGCGCTCGACGACGTGCAACCACGTTCCGGTGCGGTCGGTGACGCGGCGCCGCCGAGGAAAGCGGAGCTGCGCCTTTGTCGGCCGGCGCCAGCGAACCGACGGGACCATCACGTCGCCGCCGACGTGTTCGTGCGACCTCGCTTCTGGACGCGTGCCTGCGATGCCGCGCTGAGCGGACTCGACACGCGCGACCGGTCGCGGTCCGATCGATCCCGGACGAGAACCCCAGTGATGCTGCCGTCACCGAGATCACGCGTATCGCGCGGTTACGCGTCGCCAGGTTGAGCAAGTGTAGCCTGACCCCGATCTGCGCAGTCGTTACCGGACGCGGGCAATGGTTTGCTGCCGACGAGAAACCGCGGCCCGTCTGTCCCCGCCGACATCGCGGGGATCGCGCGGCTACACTTCTCCTCAACTTGGTGCCCCGATCTGCGGCGGTCGGTATCGGACGCGCGCGATGACCGCGGATGCCGGACACCATCCCCAGCGCGCGTCTGTCCCTGGTCACATCACGCGTGTCGCGTGGTTACGCGTCGCCAGGTTGAGCAAGTGTAGCCTGACCCCGTTCTGCGGCGGTGGTGACCGGACACGGGAGATGGCCGCATCGGAGCTCACACGACGCGACACGATACGACGCAACACGACGCGCGAGCGCCGGGCGATCAATGGAGGAGCACGTCGAGGGTGCCGAGATCGAGCGGACGGTCGGGCGAGATGTTCAGGCAGCAATCGAGCTGCACGGGCTTCGCGCGCGGATCGCGGCCGGTGGTGAAGATGCCGGAGAGCGATCGGATCGTGTTCGTGCCGGCGACGCGAAACGACGTGAACTCGAGCGCGGGCACGTGATCGATGCGAAACGCGCCGCTCGCGTCGGTCGACAGCTCGACGTGCGGGGCGCCGTCGAAGCAGTTGCCGACGCAGAGCTCGAGCTTGAGGTTCGCGAGCGGCGACTTGTTCGTGCCGCGCAGGCGACCGACGAGCGTGCCGGTGGGGACCGTGCGCGTGGTGGGGAGCGTCGACGGACCGGCGCCGGTGACGGCGAGCTTGAAGACGGAGCCATCGAGGCCGGCGACCGAGCCGGGGGCGAGGTCGGCGACGCGCTTGCCAGAGGCGGCGTCGAGTACGAGCAGGCCGTGATCGTGGCTCGCCCACAGGCGGTCGCGACCGTCGAGGATGACGGGTTCGCGCAGGCCGTCGACGCCGCCGAGCCGGCGCGTGGTCCAGGTCGGGGTGAGCTTCGGGGTCGCCTTCGCGGTGCCGTTGGCTGCGGCGTTCGCGGTCGACAGCACGTCGATGCGGCCGTCCTTCCAGCCCTTGCCCCAGACGACGACGTACAGCGTGCCGTCCTTGCCGGGTGCGAGCGCAGCGACGCCTTCGCCTTCGATCGGGACCTCGGTCCACGTCGCGCCGTCGAACCCGACGAGCACGTCGGGCTTGTCCTTGCGGTGGAGCGTTGTCCAGAGGGCGCCGTGGGTGTCGCGCGCGAGCAGCTCGTGGCGGTCGGTGCGCATCGTCTGCCATTTGCCGTTGGCGAGCTGGTGGACGCCGTAGTCGCTCGCGATCCAGACGGCACCGCCGATCTCGAGCATCGAGGCCGGGCCGAGGATGCGCTTCACCGGGGTCGGCCACTGCTCGAGCTTGCCGGAGGGGGAGATCCGGAACAGCCGCTCGCGGCCGAGTGCCCAGATGCCGCCGGTGCTCGCGGCGGTCATGGCGACGGGATAGCGGCCGGTGTGATCGCGGATCGGCAGCTGTACGACGGTGCGACGCTTGGGCAGGTAGCCGGTGATCTTGCCGCCGATCGAGGCGGTCCACAGTGCGCCGTCGCGATCGGTCGTCAGCTCGACGATCAGCGCGGCCTTGTCCGCGAGCTTGGCGAGCTTGCCGGTGTCGTCGAGTTGCACGACGTCGCGCGCCGAGATGAACGCTGCGTTCGGCGCTGCGCGAGCGGTCATGCTCGCGCTCGCGATCCCGAGACCAGCGAGCACCAGCACGTTCCGCACCACGATCGAGATTCCACGTTGCATGGCCATGTCATGCGATCCAACGGCGGGTCGCGTCCAGTGGCGCATGCGATCGGGCCGGCGCGCTGCGATCTCGTTCACGTCGAGGTGGTAACGGTTACCGAGATCGCGTCATCACGGGCGAGAACGCGCCACGCCGGCGGTTGATCGCGTGAGAGAGCCCACGGCAATCACGAGCAATCACGAACCATCACGAGCCGGACGCGAGCATCTCCTCGGCAAGCTTCTTCACGATCTGCGCGTCCGCGCGATCGCCGAACTGCTTCTTGATCGCGCCGATCACGCGGCCCGCCATCTTCGGATCCTTCTGCGGCAGCTCGGCGACGGCCTTCGCGACCGCATCGCGCAGCTCTGCCTCCGAGAGGCCTTGCGGCAGCAGCTTGTTGCACCAGCCGATCTCGAAGTCGATCTCGGCGAGCTGCTCCTTGCCGCGATCGCCGGCGTTCACGTAGTCGGTGCGCGCCTTCTCCATCGACTTCTTGTACGTGCTGATCACGTCGAGGATCAGCGCGTCGTCGACGGTGCCCGTGAATCCCTTCGCGGTGCGGCGCTCCATGATCTTCGTGTTGATCATGCGGATCAGATTCGCCGTCTTGAGATCCTTGGCCTTGATCGCAGCGGTGAGCTGCTCGCGCAGCTGGGCTTCGAGGTTCGTCGACATGGCGTTCGATCTACCACGTCCGCGGATCCCGGGCGCGGCGCCGCCAAGTGGGCTGCGCATCCACCGCGCAGCGGACGTCATCACGATGTGATTTGCGGGTCGAGGGCGGCCTCTATAGCTTCGCCGGCCATGCTCAAGCTCACTGCAATCGCGTTGCTCTCGCTCACCGCCGCGTGCGGGAACAGCAAGTCCGGCAAGGTTCGCGACATGGTCGCCGAGCGCGCCGCGCTGGCCGGCTTCAAGGATCGTGCGTGCGCGTGCACGGATCGCGCGTGCGCCGACAAGGTCGCCGAGGACCTGAAGACGTGGATGTCGACGGATCGCGGCGACATGCCGACGCAGACCAAGGAGGAGCGCGACAAGGACCTCGCGACCATGACCGAGTTCATCGGCTGCCTCGACAAGGCTCGGGGCACGACGCGATAGCACGAGGTCGTGCGCTGACGGCTCACCCGAGGTTCTTGAACAGCCCCGGCTGGATCAGCGAGTCGACGCGCCGCCGCTGCTTGCCTCGTCGCGTTCGCCGGTGGGTCGCGTCCCGCCGCTCGAGCCGTGACGACGACGCGGACTGCGGGCCGAGCCGGCCGAACCCGAGCTCGAGGCTGCCGGTCGTCGACAGCACGACGCTGAGCGTGTCGATGACGTCGTCGTGCAGCGCGGTCTCGATCGTGTCGATCGCGTCCTCGACGGGTGCGGTGCCATCGCCGACGAGCGCCTCGCCGGTGACCGCGACCTCGAGCCGCCACGCTGCGCGATCGCCGTCGACGAGCGCCGCGCCGATCGCTTCGGCGATCGCCTCGGCCGACGTCAGCACGGTGCGGCCACCGCCCGCGGCGGCTGCCTCGAGCGAGCCGAGGCCGGACAGCGTCAGCTTCGGCGTGATCGCGACGACGCGCTCGCCGGACTCGCCGGCGATCGTGAGCTCGAGCTTCGCGGCACCGCGCGCGCGGCCGGCGAGCCGCTGCGCGATCCGCTCGGCGAGGATCGCAGCCGCCGCGCTCGTGGTCAGCGTGTGCGCACTCGGTTCGCGACGTGCGCTCGGGTCCGCCGCGGCACTGTGCGCCGGCGTTGCGGACACCATCACGATCTTCTCGCGGATCGGCGCCTCGGGCGCGTACGGCCGCAGCGTGTGGCCGCTGTCGCCGCGCGCGAGCGCCTGGTAGTCGGCCTCGATCGGACGCGCGATCGACGGCGCGGGCAGCGACGCGAACTGGCCGAGTGTGCTCGTGCCGCACTGCTCGAGCATGTGCAGGACCTCGGGCGCGATCCCGAGCAGCGCGAGCGAGCGCGGCGCGAGGAAGGCCGCCGAGCCGCCGCGCGGCACCGAGACGATCGGGCCGTCGTCATCGCGATGATCCGACGCGGCGACCCACGCGGTGAACCGATCGTCCGCGATGCCGATCCGCGCGGTCAGCCCGGTCGCCGCGAGCTGCGCGAGCACGCGGTCGCCGAAGCTCGTACCGCGCATCTTCGTCGGGACCTCGCAGTACATCGCGAGGTGGGCGCCCCCGGGACCGACGCGCCCGCCGACGTCGACGACCGGCGTGGTCGCGAGCAGCAGATCGGCGAGCGCGCGCACGGTCTCGCGCTCGACCTGCGGATCGACTGTCGTGATGATCAGCGCGTGCTCGTCCGGGCACAGCGCGCGCGCTGCGGTCGCCGTCATCCCGACGCGGACGCCGACCGCCCAGGCGGCGCGCGAGCATGCCTGCACCACCGGGCTGTGCAGGCCGACGCGACCCGGCTCGCGGCCGGCGGACCCGCGCGACGGCAATGCGGTCCCGACCACGGCCACCGCGGCGCCACGCAGCGCGGGGTCGATCCGGGTCACGCACTGGAGCGCGAACTGCGGGAGATGAAGGCAGGCGATTCGCATACTCTTGGTCTACCGCACTGGTCTGATGTTCAGTGCCGCGAAGTGGCGGGGGCGGAGTGATCTCCCTTGCCTAACTACGCGGAATAACAGATGGTCGCGCGCATATGTCACGTGCTCGCTCGGAAGCGATCTCGCCAACCGCGCACTACACGGGCTACGTCTGGTTCGCGCACGGGCAGTCGCACGAGGCGTTCGCGACCCGCACCGGCCGCGTCATGTACCACGCGCTGCGCGCACCGAACCGGGTCGCGCATCGCGTGAAACTACCGACGCTCGAGGGCATGCTGCTCGCGCGGCACCGGCTGATCGATCTGCGGCTGACGCAGGCGATCGAGGCCGGCGAGGTCAGCCAGATCGTCGAGGTCGCGGCCGGGCTGTCGCCGCGCGGCTGGCGCTTCAGCCGCAAGTACGGCGATCGGATCACGTACGTCGAGGCCGACCTCCCGGGGATGCTCGCGCGCAAGCGCCGCGTGCTCGCCCAGCTCGGCGGCGAGACGCCGCATCACTACACGACCGAGATCGACGCGCTCGCGGCGACCGGGCCGACGTCGATCGGCGAGATCTGCAGCGAGCTCGACGCCTCCCGCGGGGTCGCGATCATCACCGAGGGCCTCATCAACTACTTCGACACCGACACGGTCTGCGGCATGTGGCGACGGTTCTCCGACGCGCTGCGACCGTTTCCGCGCGGCATCTACTTCACCGATCTGATCCTGCGCCACGGCAACGACGGCGCGCTCGTCAACGGCTTCGCGTGGCTGCTGTCCGCGTTCGTGCGCGGCCGCGTCCACATGCACTTCGATTCGCCCGAGGCGTGCGAGGACGCGCTCGCGCGCTGCGGCTTCGAAGGCATCGTCCACGATCCGCGCGACTTCGCGTTCGAGCTGCCGGATCTCGAGACCGCGGGCGCCGGCCGCGTCCGGATCATCGAGGCGCTCGCGCAGCGTTAGCCCGCGGCGCGCAGATCGCGCTGCGGTGCCATCGCGTCCGCGAGCGCGGCGAGCTCGAGCGCGAGCTCGGCCATCGCCGGCCGATGCGCGGGCTCCTTCGCGAGCGCGCGCAGGATCAACCGCTCGAGCTGCATCGGCATCTTGACGAGCCACGACGGCCGCGCCGGTCGCTGCTCGAGGTGCGCGATCATGAGCTCGGGCAACGAGCCATCGAACGGCGCGCTGCCGGTCGTCAGGTCGTAGAGCAAGCAGCCGAGCGCGTAGACATCGGACGCCGGCTCGGGGCGGCCCTGCCACTGCTCGGGCGCCATGCACCACGGCGTGCCCGCGATCGCGGCGTCGTCGCGCGGTGGCTCGTCGACGGTGCGCGACACGCCGAAGTCGATCAGCTTGACCTTGAGACCGTGGCGCGCGTCGAGCACGAACACGTTGTCGTGCTTGACGTCGCAGTGGACGACGCCGACCGCATGCAGCGCGGCGAGCGCGGCCGCGAGCTGGGCGGCGATCGCGACGACGACCGGCTGCTCGAGCTCCTGGCGCTCGGTGAGCGCGCCGAGCGTCTGGCCGTCGAGGTACTCCATCACGAGATACGGCACGTCGTCGGTCGTGCGGCGCGCCTCGCGGATCGTGATCAGCCCGGGGTGCTGGGCGCGCGATGCGAGGTGATGCTCGGCGTACAGCCGCTCGACCACCTCGGGGTGGTTCGCGAACTGCGAGTCGAGGACCTTGAGCGCGACTCGCTCGCCGCTGCGCGAGTCGACCGCGAGGTAGACGCCGCCCATCCCGCCGCGCGCGAGCGGCGACACGACGTCGAAGTCACCGAACCGGGTGTCGGTGCGGCGCGGCGCCGGCCGGGCGATCGGCACGACGCGGCCGTCGACCATCCCGAAAGGCAGCGTCGCTTCACGCACGGGGCCGACGGAGTGCACACTGGATGCCACTGCCCACGTTCGTGGTCACGCTCGCGAACGGGCTGGCAAAGTTCGACCAAGTGTCGTGATTGCGACGAGATTGGCCGCGACGACCGGGAGGCTTTCACCACGCGCGTGGTGGAAAACTGAGACACGACCTGTGGTCCTGTCGCGACAAGACGAGTACCGAGGCAACGCCGCCTCGCCGTGTCAGGACCGGATCAAGGCAGATCGATCCCACCGGCGGCGCACACGAGCAGCGCGCGCCTGCGTGGATCTCCGACGAGGCCGTGCGAGAGCTCGATCGCGCGCGCGGCATCGCGACGCCGGCATGCGGCGGCAACCGCGCGGCTGCGATCGTCGGCGCGCATCGCGATGTGGGCGGCGCTCGCGCTCGGAATCCTCGACGGATCGGAGCGGTCGACACCGATCGCGGACGCCATGAACAGCGCGTACAGATCGATCGCGGCGATGCCCGCCTTCACCGTCGCGCGCGCCTGCGCGAGGTGGGTGTCGACGATCTTGGCAAGCGTCGCGACATCGCGCGTGCCGATGACCGGCTGGCCATCGATGAACATCGTCGGCGTGCCGTCGATGCCGAGCGCCTCGCCGGCGGCGGTCTCCGCGACAACGACGTCATGGTAGCGGCGGTCGTCGAGGGCCGACTTGAACTTCGGGAGATCGAGCCCGGCAGCGGCGGCGAACTGCTCGAGGTCGGCACGCGTGAGCGATCCGAAGTTCGCGAAGATCTGATCGTGGAACGCCCAGAACTTGCCCTGCTCTGCCGCGGCGACCGCGGCCTCGGCGGCGAGCGCGGCGTGGCGGTGCCCGCGCATCGCGAGGTGGCGATAGACGATCCGCAGATCGTTGCCGTACTTCTGGCGCAGCGCCGCGAGGACCGGCGCGAGCTTCGCGCAGTACGGACACTGGAAGTCGCTCCACGCGACGATCGTCACGAGCGCCGTGTCCGGACCCTGCTGGTGACCGGGCAGGCCGAGCCCGACCTGGTACGTCTTCGTCGGATCGAGCTCGAACTCGGGGTGGCCGGTCTCGTTCGCCGCGTTCGCCGAGGCAACGCCCTTGGCGACGAGCGCGTCGTAGCCGCCGGCGATCCGCGACGCGCGCGAAAGCTCCTCGTCAACGACATCGGCGAACACCTTCAGCGGCTGGCTGCCGTGCACCGGCCGACCGTTGACGAAGAACGCCGGCGTGCCGGTGACGCCGAGCGCGGTCGCGTCCTTGACGTCCTCGGCGATCTGCGCCGCGTAGGTGTGCGCGTCGAGCTCTGCCCGAAACCGCACCATGTCGAGCCCGAGCTCGCGCGCGATCAGCTCGACCGCCGTGCGATCGAGGCGTCCGCCGGCGGCGTAGATCCGGTCGCTCATCGGCTTGAACTTGCCCTGCGCGCCGGCGGCGAGCGCGGCCTCGGCGGTCAGCGTGAAGTCCTCGTCGAGCGGCAGCGTGCGGTGCACGTACCGGAGCTGGCCGGGATACAGCCGCGACAGCTCGTCGAGCGTCGCCTGCACGCGGTTGCAGTAGCCGCATGCGAAGTCGCTCCACATCACGATCGTCACCGGGGCATCGACCGGGCCCTCGGCCGGTGCGTGACCGCGTGGCACCTTGTACACCGTCGCCGGATCGAACCCTCGCTGGGCATGAGCGACCGCCGTCATCGCGCAGACGACGGCGATCACGAACAGAGCTCCGCGCATCACGAAGACCGTAGCAGCTCGGCGACGAGCGCGCTCGCGAGCGCCTCGCCGCGCGGCCCGCGGCCGGTCGCGACGAGCGTGCGGCCAGCCGCGTCATGCGCGAGCTCGAGCCGCAGGTGATCCGCGGGCATCACGGCGTACCTGTCCGCCCACTCGACGACACAGACGCCACGCCGATCGCCGAGCATGTCGTCGAGCCCGAGCTCGACCAGCTCGGCCTCGCGCTCGATCCGGTACAGATCGACGTGCCACACGACGAGCGCCGGTCCCGGATACTCGTGGACGAGCGCGAACGTAGGGCTCGACGCGACGCCGTTGCCGAGCGCCTCGACGAGCCCGCCGACCAGCGTCGTCTTGCCGGCGCCGAGGTCGCCGACGAGCGCGATCGCGTCCCCGCCGCGGACGAGGCCCGCGAGGATCCGTCCGGCACGCCGCGTCGCGTCGGCATCCGCGAGCGAGATCCCGGCCGCGGACATCAGCCGAGCTCGATCGCGAGCTTGTCGTCCCAGTAGTCCGCGGTCGCCGCGATCGAGTGCACGAGATCCTCGAACTCCTCGTAGTCGAGGCCCTCGAGCCCGCGCAGGATCCGGAGGTAGAGGTCGCCGGTCTGCGGGTGGAGCGCGAACGCGGCGTCGTTCGTGTCGAGGAACGACAGCGCGAGCAGCCGCTTCGCCTTCGCCTCGTCGAGCTTCGGCGCCTCGAGCAGCTTGGACAGCAGCAACAGCACGTTCTTCTCGGCAAGCACGTGGATCGAGACGACCGCCGAGCCGCGCTGGATCGAGCCGACGCCTTCGGCGGTCAGCGGCGGCAAGCTGATGTTGCGCTCGCGTCCGAACCGCTCGAGGAACTTGCCCACCCGCGCCTTGGGATCGTCGAACCGGGTACCTGCCTCGTCCATACGGGCGACCGTATCACTTCATGCGAGACTACCGCCGTGCTCCAGCGCGCCGCACGCCTCGGCTACCTCGCGCTCGGGCTCGTGTGCGTCGGGCTCGGGATCATCGGCGCGTTCTTGCCGGTGATGCCGACGACGGTGTTCATGATCATCGCGGTGTGGGCGTTCTCGAAGTCGTCGGCGCGACTCGAGCGCTGGCTGCTCGAGCACCCGCGGTTCGGGCCGCGGCTCGTCGCGTGGCGCGAGCACCACGTGATCCCGATGCCGATCAAGCTCACCGCGTGGGGCTCGATGGCCGCGAGCCTCGGAATCATGTTCGCCGCGCGCGCGAGCCTCTACGCGATCGCCGCGGCTGCGGGCGTGATGGCGATCGGCGCGGTGTACATCGCCACTCGCCCCTCGCGACCACCGCCCACGGTGGTATAGAGAGGCGTGCTTCGCCGCGCTGTCGTCGCCGTCGCGCTCGTGTCTCTCGGCGCACTCGGCGCGTGCGGTGCGTGCGGCCACGATCCCGGCACCGCGAAGGTGCGGCCGCTGCCGAAGCCCGATGGGAGCCCGGCGCTGCGCGGCGGAGGCGCCCCGCGCTCGCCGCGGATCGCGAACTACAAGATCGACGCGAAGCTCGACGTCATCAAGCACCAGATCACCGCGACCGAGACGCTGACGTGGACGAACGCGGGCGGCAGCTCGGTCGATCGCCTGCCGTTCCACCTCTATCTCAACGCGTTCAAGAACGAGTCGTCGCTGTTCATGCGGACGTCGCGCGGCCAGATGCGCGGCGCGCACGCGGCGGACACCGGCTGGGGCTGGATCCAGATCGACAGCGTGCAGATCGGCGGCGTCGAGCTCGTGTCGAAGCTGTCGCCGCCGAACCCGGAAGATCCCGACGAGACGGTCACCGAGCTCCAGCTGCCGAAGGCGATCGGTCCGGGCGAGGTCGTCGAGGTCAACTTCAAGTTCACCGCGCAGCTGCCCGAGGTGTTCGCGCGCACCGGCTACAAGGGCGAGTTCCACCTCGTCGGCCAGTGGTTCCCGAAGATCGGCGTCCGCGTCGGTCCGCCCGGCGGCGAGCGCTGGGAGTGCCAGCCGCTGCACCTCAACACCGAGTTCTTCGCCGACTTCGGGACCTACGACGTCTCGGTGACCGTGCCGAGCACGTACGTCGTCGCCGCGACCGGCGTGCTCGCGCAGGCCGCGGAATCGCCGAACGGCACGCGCACGTTCACGTATCACGCCGAGGACGTTCACGACTTCGTGTGGATGGCGGACCCGTACATGGAGACGATGTCCGGGCAGGCGAAGCTCGAGGACGGCACCGTCGAGGTTCGCGTGCTGTTCCGCCCCGAGCAGAAGGACTTCGCGCGCCGTCACCTCGACGCCGCGGTCGGCGCGATCGAGCGGTTCAGCGCGTCGTTCGTGCCGTACCCGTGGCCGATCATGACGATCGTCGATCCGCCGGTCGATGCGTGGATGGGCGCCGGCGGCATGGAGTATCCGACGCTCGTCACGACCGGCGGTGACCACGCGCTCACGCGTCCCGGCGTCCGCCTCCCCGAGTTCGTCACCGTCCACGAGGTCGGCCACAACTGGTTCCAGGGCATGCTCGCGTCGAACGAGGCGGTCGAGGCGTGGCTCGACGAGGGCGTCAACGAGTGGGCGGACGGCAAGGTGATGAACGATCTCTATGGCCCGCGGACGAGTGGCACCGACTGGCTCGGCTGGCAGTCCGAGTCGGCAGCGCTGCGCCGCGCCGCGACGTCGGGCGAGCCGCTGCCGTCGCCGATCGCGACCGCCGCGTTTGCGTTCGTCGACAACGCGAACTACGGCGAGGCGACCTACGCCAGCACGATGAAGGCGCTGCACACGCTCGAGAACACCGTCGGTCCGACGAAGTTCGCGGCCGCGATGAAGGCGTACGCGAAGGCGTGGGCGTTCAAGCACCCGACCGGGCGCGACCTGTTCGACGTGCTGCAGAAGGAGCTCGGCCAGGATCTGACGTGGTTCTTCGGCCCGGTGTTCCACGACGTCGGCGGGCTCGAGCTCGGGATCCGGACCGCGGCGTGCCGGCTCGCGCATCCGGTGCGCGGCGTGTTCGGTCAGGGCAGCGCGCGCAAGCAGGTCGGCAGCGCGGATGCGCCGGAGAACGGCAGCTACGTCTGCGAGGTCGTGATCACGAACACCGGCACGATGCACGTGCCAGTCGACGTCGAGCTCAAGTTCGCGGACGGCTCGACCGAGCGCAAGACCTGGGACAACCGCAACGGCGGCAGCTGGGAGCGGTTCGTCGTCGAGCGCAGCTCGCGGCTCGTCGAGGTCTGGCTCGATCCCGACAACAAGATCTGGCTCGACTCGCCGATGACCCACCACTACCGGCTCGAAGGCGATGGCTCGGCGTCGCTGCGCGCGGCCGCGTGGTTCTCGTCGAACGCGCAGACCCTCATGCAGATCTGGGGGCTGTGATGGGGTTGCGCCTCGGTCTCGGCGAGCTCATGGGCGCGGGCGGTCGCGCGGTGCAGAAGTACACCGGGATGCTGTTCTCGGTGTTCGTCGTGCAGTCGCTCGTCGCGCTCGCGCTGATGTTCGCGATCTGGCTCGTGCTCGCGCAGACGTTCGCGCGGCTGCCGATGTTCGACGAGGCAGTCGACGGCGATCTCGTCGCGCTGATCTGGTCGGTGCGGTACGGCAAGACGAGCTTCCTCGCGATCGGCGGCATCGTGCTCGGCGGCCTGCTGCTGTGGCAGCTCGTGTCGTGGTTCCTGATCGGCGGCGTGTACGGCGTGTTCGGGCAGCGGCCGGAGGGTCGCGCCGACACCGCGCGCTGCTTCGGCGCGAGCGGCGCGACGACGTACCTCGCGTACGCGCGGCTGTGGCTGTGCTCGCTGCCGGGCTGGATCCTCGTGCTGTTCGCGTTCGGCACCGGCATGGGTGTCGTCGCGCCGCGCCTCGAGTACGCGCTGACGCTGCCGCAGCTGCTCGGCCCGATCTTCTTGGCCGCGCTGCCCGCGCTGCTGCTGCTGCACTATTTGTGGACGGTCAACGACTACGCGCGCGTCGAGCTGACGCTGCGCCACGACACGCACGATCCCGGCGTGCTCGCGACGTACTTCCGGTCGCTGATCTACGTCGCGAAGCGCCCGCTCACGCTGCTCCACGCCGGCTTCGGCTGGCTGGTGTTCTTCCTCGTCACGATGGCCTACGTCTATCTCGCGCAGGGCCATCCGATGTACGGCACCGACGGTGCGATCACGCTGTTCCTCGTCCGCCAGGGCGTGTCGCTGTTGCGGATGGCGATCAAGGTCGGCGTGCTCGCGGGTCAGGTCGAGCTCGGACGCACGCGTCCGCTGCCGCCGCGTCGCGTGGAAGTCAAGATCGATGGCAAGGCGTGAGCGCGACGACGGCTCGCTGCGCGCGCTGACCCGTCGCATCGTCGACGAGGAAGTCGCGCCCGCACTGAAGGCGGCGGGGTTCGCGAAGCGGCAGACGACCTGGACGCGGCCGCGCCCGGGCGGCGGTGACCACACGCTCGTGCTCGCGTGGTCGCCGTACGGGGATGCGCGGTTCGAGTGCCGCGGCGACGACCGCGCGAGGACGTACGTCATGACCGCGGCCTACGAGCTCGGCGACGACGCGGCGCAGATCTCGGCGTTCGCGAACTCGGGGCACGACGCGTTTGCCGAGCCGATCCTCGGGCCGCTCGGGTTGCTCGAGGGCTATCGCGCCATGATCGCGGAGCTCGCCGAGATGAACATCGGGCCGGTATACGCGATGACGGCGCCCGTGCCGTCGCGCGATGTCGAACGCGATCGGCTGTTGCGGTTCACGCACGCGCGCCATCGCTATCGGTGGAGCGATCCGGAGGCGCTGCGCCGCACGCTGCGCGAGGACGTGCAGGCACTGTTGCTCGTGTGGGAGCTGACCGCCTACTCCGGCAACGATCACTTCGTGCGCCCGCGGATCGCCGAGGCGTTCGACGAGCGCGGCTACTTCCGCGCGTGGTCGTGAGGCTGCGCGCGCCTCACGGTGCGGGCTTCGGCGCCGGCGTGGCGTTGTAGACGAACGTCACCGCCGTGCACACCGGCACCACCTTGCCGTCGATCTGGTACGGCCGGTACTTCCATTGCCGCATCGCACGGATCAGCGTCCGATCGTAGGTCTCGAAGCTCGACGTCTTGATCGTCTCGACACGGGTGACCGCACCGGCGACATCGATGCACAGCTTGAACGAGGCGATCACGCGCGTCGCGCCGGCATCGCGCATCGCGTGCTTCGTCGCATCGTCCGGCACGATCGCGGGATCACCGACGAGGCGCTCGAGCGCATTCGGCGCGACGTGGCGCAGCGTCGTCGTCGCCGGCGTCGACACGGGTGGTGCGGGCGGCGGCGGAGGTGGTGGAGTCGTCGCTGCGAGCCGCGATTCCGGATAGCCGACGTGGAGGCCGGCGCATGCAGGCACCGCGACCTTGCCGACGGTGAACGGCCGGATCGCCCACGCCTTGACGGCGGCTCGCACCGTCTTCTCGTACGCCGCATCGCCATCGACCTGGACGTCGACCGCGTCGAGCTTGCCCTTGCGATCGACGCAGACGATCACGGTCGCGAGGACGCGCGCATCGCTCGACGCATCGATCGTCTTCTTGAGCGCGGCGCCCGGCACGATCACGGGCCGGTACCCACGGACGTGCGATGCGAACACCTCGGGCACGAGCATGAACGTGCCGTCCTCGTTGTCGACCGAGGTCATCGCCGAGATCTTGCCGTCGCGGACCGAGAGCCGGAGCAGCGCCCCCGGCCCGTAGGTCGTGACCCCGCTGTCGAGCACCGGCGTCGTCGCGATGCCGATGTCGGCGAGGCAGCCGACGAAGGCGGCGAGCTCGTGGTCCTCGATCATCGTCGCCTTGCCGGTGAACGCCGACGTGCACTTCGGATCGACGAACCGGATCTCGGTCGCCTCGAGCGGGATCTCGATGTTGCGCTTCACGGCCTCGACATCGCGGCGGCGGATCGCGGCGATCACGTCGGCGCGCACGGCGGCGTCGGGCCGCGGATCCGCGGATGCCGTCCACGGCAGCACGGTGACGAGGATGGTCAGGAGACAGGCAGCTCGCATGAGGCGCGCACCCTAGTACAGCGGGCGGGAACAGCCGCGTAACAATGTCTATCCCCAGCCGAGCAGCGGACAGATCACGCGCAACACGCCGACGATCAACACAAAGCCGAGCGCGTCGAACACGATCCCGGTCTTCACCATCTGGGTCACCGTGACCTGGCCGGTCGCGTAGGCGAGCGCGTTCGGCGCCGTCGAGATCGGCATCATGAAGCCGAACGACGCGCCCATCGTCGCGCCGAGGATCGCGGGCACCGGGGCCGCACCCGCGGCGTGGGCGAGCGCGCCGGCGAGCGGTGCCATCATGCTCGCGGTCGCGGTGTTGCTCGTCGCCTCCGACAGCAGGATCGCGGTCGCGGTGACGAGCGCCGTGATCGCCCACGTCGACGACGCGCCGGTGGCGTCGACGAGCGCGTGGCCCCATTGCTCGGCGAGGCCGGTCGACTTCGCGAGCGTGCCGAGCAGGATCCCGCCGCCGAACAGCAGGATCACGCCCCACTCGATGCGCTGCGCTTCTTCCCACAGCAGCGCGGGCCGCCGCGGCTGGCCGCGATCGTGGCCGGGCAGCACGAACAGCGAGCAGCCGGCGATCAGCGCGACGACCTCCTCGGTGACGTGCGTGTCGAACCACGCCGCGGCCGCGGACTTCGGGGCGACGAGCGCGACGATCGTCGGCGACAGCCAGCCCGCGATCGCGACGCCGAACGCGATCACGACCGCGACCTCGCCGCGCGTCCACCGCCGGTGCGCAACCTCGCGCGCGGGCAGCGGCTGGCGCGGCCGGATCCGGAACACGAGCGCGAGCACGCCGAACAGCGCGCCCATCATCAGCAGCCCCATCGGCACACCGATCGCCATCCACTCGACGAAGCCGAGCGGATGCCCGCGCTGCGCGAGCTCCTGGATGCCGAAGCCGTTCGGCGGCGTGCCGACCGGCGTACCGAGCCCACCGACCGACGCGCCCCACGCGACGACGAGCACGAGCGCCGCGCCGTAGCGATCGCCGGGCCCGTGCGCGCGCGGCAGCATCGACAGCGCGATCGGCAGGATCACGGCGGTCGCCGCCGCGTTCGACATCACCATCGACAGGAAGAACGAGACGAGGCCGATCGCGACCAGGAACGACAGCCGGCCGCGCGCGAGCCGGGCGACCGCGGTGCACAGCCGTTCGCCGAGGCCGTGGACGCTCATCGCCTCGGCGATGAAGAACGAGCCGACGAACAGGAACAGCAGCGGCGTGCCGAACGCACCGAACGCTTCCTTTGGCGTCGCGATCCCCATGACGACCGCACCGATCGCAGCGGCGAGCGCGACCGCGGCCGGCGGCAGCGCCTCGGTGAGCCACCACGTGACGCACAGGACGAGCAGACCGACGAGCTCGGGCGAGGCGCCATCGCGATTCGCGAGGCCGATCGCGATCGCGAGCAACGGTCCGGCGACGAGCCCGATCCGGCGCTTCGCACGCTCGAAGCGCGCGCCCGGCGTGTCGTCGGCGAGGTGCTCGACGCGCTCGTCGATGTCTTCGAGCTCCGCCACGCGATCAGCTGACCAGCACGCCGGGATTCAGGATGCCGGCCGGATCGAGCGTGCGCTTGACCGCGGCGAGCGCGTCGCCGAACAGCGCGGGACGCTCGCGGTCGTACCACGGGCGATGGATGCGGCCGACCGCGTGGTGGTGCGTGATCGTGCCGCCCGCGGCCGCGAGCGCGTCGGACGCCGCCGCCTTGATCGCGCGCCACTGCGCGAGCTCGCCACCGACGCGCAGCGCGCCGATGAACGTGTAGTACGGCGCCGGCCCGTCGGGATAGACGTGCGTGAACCGGCATGACACGATGCCGCCGCCGCATTCCTCGTCGAGCGCGCGCTGCACCGCGGCCGTGACGTTCGCGTGGAATGCCGGGAACTGCGTCCACGAGCACGCGGTCTCGAACGTATCGGACAGCACGCCGATCGAGAGCAGCGCCGACTGCAGGTACGGCGCGTCGAAGAACGCCTGCCGCCACGCGCCTGCCTCGCCGGTGCGGCTCGCCTGGTCGCTCTCGCTCGGGCCGGACACGACCTCGCCGCCGTGATCGCGCGCGAGCTCGACCGCGCGCGCGAGCCACGGGCCGAGCGGATGGTCGGCGGACTCGAAGCCGATCAGCAGCACGCTCGTGCCGTCGAACCGGACCCGGTGCAGCTTCGCTTCATTCGCGTCGAGCAGGCGCGCGTTACTCGGGTAGAGGCCGGACTGCGCGAGCGCACGCGCGGCCGCGACGCCGTCGGCGAAGTTGCGATACGCGACGCTCGCGGTCGCTCGCCAGCGCGGGCGCGGCACGACGCGCATCCAGGCCTCGGTGATGACGCCGAGCGCGCCCTCGGAGCCGAACACGAGCCGCTGCGGCTCGGGTCCAGCGCCGGAGCCCGGATGGCGATGGGTCTCGAGCGTACCGCGCGGCGTGACCATCGTCAGCGCGTGGCAGAGCTCGTCGATCCGCGTCGGGCCGGTCGCGTAGTGGCCGCCGGCGCGCGTCGCGAGCCAGCCGCCGAGCGTCGAGAACTCGAACGACTGCGGGTAGTGGCGCAGCGTCAGGCCGTGGTCCGCGAGCGCATCCTCGAGCGCGGGCCCGAGCATGCCGGCGCCGATCCGCGCGAGCCGGCTCGTCGCGTCGACCTCGTGGACGCCGGACAGCGCGCCGGCGTCGAGGCAGACGACCGCCTCGCGATCACCGCGCGCGAGCTCGGCATCGACGCCACCGACGACCGACGTCCCGCCGCCGAACGGCACGCATGCCCAGCCGCGCTCGGCGCAGGTCTCGAGCACGCGCGCGACCTCGGCGGCATCGCGCGGCCGCGCCACGAGGTCGGGCGCGCCGCGGTAGTCACCGGCGAACCCGGCGACGAGGTCGGGGAACGCGCGGCCGCGCGCCTTGAGGGCGCGGTCGCGAGGTGCCTGCGTGGCGCATGCGGCGAGCGCATCGGGGATCGCGACCCGCGGTGCGGCGAGCACGGGCTCGTCGGCGGGCGGCGTGCGGGTCTCGGGACGCGCGGTCGGGAGTAGCGCGCGCACCATGTGGCCGAGGCCGGTGCGCGAACCGGCATCGGGAAATCGATC
This sequence comes from Kofleriaceae bacterium, assembly GCA_035715365.1. Classification (GTDB taxonomy): domain Bacteria; phylum Myxococcota_A; class Polyangia; order Haliangiales; family Haliangiaceae; genus JABFXX01. The sequence continues at coordinate 42,295 of DASTLB010000076.1, forward strand.
GCGCCAACCCCATGCCCAGATGCTGCGCTCTCGCGTATTCTCCGCCACGTGGTCGTCGTAACACGACGGCCCGCGGCCTCAGCGTCAAGGAGTGATCACGTGGAAGAATTCGCCGAGAAGATGGCTGACAAGGTGGGGATTTCGAAGGAGACCGCCGAGAAGGTGATCGAGTTCCTCAAGGACCACGCCGACGACGCCGTCGCGTTGCTCTCGAAGTCTGGCATCGCCGACCGCCTACCCGGTGGCCTCGGCGAAAAGCTCGGCAAGCTGTTCTGATGAGCACGCCGACCCTGCAACAGCTCCTCGCCGACGCGAAGCTCGCCGACCAGGCGGTGCGCATCGACGATCATCTCGTCCGGCTGCAGTGGGGCTCGGCGTTCGTGATCGCCGGGATCTCGGGGTCGGCGGTGGTCGCGATCGCGCCGCTGTTTCGTGCGGTGCCGGCCGGCAAGGAGCTCGCGTTCTATCGCAAGCTGCTCGAGCACAACGCGCACATGGGCGGCATGGCCTCGTTCGCGATCCAGCCCGACGGCTGGGTCGTGCTGCATGCCGGGCGCGCGCTCAAGGGCATCGACGGTGGCGAGTTCGCGACGCTGGTCGCCGCGGTCGGCAAGTTTGCCGATCAGTTCGACGACCAGCTGATCGCCGAGTTCTACACGCCGCCGGGCGAAGCGACGAGCGACGGCACCGCGATGCCGGTGAGCTCGCCGGACGTCTCGGGCGCGAACCTGCCGCAAACGGATTAGACGGACTAGGCCCGGATCGTTCGCGGCAGCTGCGCGAGCCTGCCGAGGTACGCGTCGAACCCGGACGCGAGCAGATCGAGATCGATCCCGCAGCTCGCGAGCTCGACGTGCGCGATCGGGACGAGCGCGGCGAGCGCCTCGAGATCGTCGGCGTCCGGGCCTCGCGGCCAGCGCGCCGGCAGCTCGTCGAACTCGATCACGAGCCGCGCCCAGCGATCGCCGTCGCGCCGCAGCTCGAACGTCGTCGTTCCGCTGACGACGGCGATCCGGTCGAGCTGGCGCGCGAGCGGCATCGCGAGCAGCGTGCTGACCTCGGCCATGCCGGTGATCCAGCCGGGGCGGTCGATCACGATGCGCCGGACGTGGGGGAGGAGGCGCGTGTCGCGCAGCTCGTCGGCGAGCCGGCCGAACCCCTTGATGCCGAGCGTCGTGAGCGGCAACGGCTCGTCGCGCCCTAGCAGCTTCGCGAGCGGCGCATTGCCGAGGTTATGCACGCGGCGCAGCGACTGCATCACCGGGTGCGCGACGATCGCGGCGCATACCTCGTGGTCCGATTGCGGCCCGAGAAACGCGACGTTCTCGACGGAGAACCACTCGGGCGCACCGACCACCGCCTCGAGCTGCGCGGCCGTCCGCGCGTTGAGCACGACCTCGACCGCGAAGCCACGCGCGAACCGCGTCCGCGCGACGGTGGCGATCGCACCGAGCGGACCGAGCCAGCTGCGCGCGTGCTCGGCGAGCAGCGCACGCTCGCGCCGGGTCGTCGCGGCATCGTCGCGACCGGACAGCTGGAGCGCGATCAGCTCGCCGCGCGGATCGCCGCGCTCCTGTAGCCAGTCGGCATAGACGAGGCGTGGCTTGTCGTCGGCTGGGTTCGCGCGGATCGCGGCGAGCAGCGCATCGCCGTCGACGTTCGCGGTCGCCTGCTCGCGATCGGTGCGCGCGAGCTGCGCCACGATCCGCGCGAGGCTCGCGCGCTGGTCGGGCGACAGCGCGGGCGGCTCGCGGCGCGCGCTCGTGTGGACGGTCGCGAGGTGGGCGCGCTGGCGCTCGACATAGTCCAGCGCCGACGGCCGCGCAATCTGCGGTAACCGAGCCGCGAGCTCGCCCTCGACGAACGCGCGCGTCCGCGGATCGAAGTCGACCTGCATCGCGTCGAACACCGCCTTCCAGTACTTGTTCTGGCCGAACGCCGGGGACGCGGCGAGCGACCGCAACCAGCGCGCGTAGCGTGGATCGGGCGCGCGCTTGCCGAACGCGCGGAGCCGGACGAGGAAGTCGGCGAGGCCGCGCGGCAGCGGCATCGCGACGAGCTGCTCGAGATCCGCCGGATCGTCGCGCTCGATCCACGCGAGGCGCTCGGCCTCGGTCAGCTTCGCGGGTAGCCGGGCTGGGGGCTCGACCCGGCGACCGAGCTGCTCGATCGCGGCCGCGAGCTCTGGATCGAAGTACACGCGCCACGCCGCGAGCGCGTGATGCAGCGCCTGTTGCGTGTCGCCGGCGTCGAGGGCGGCGGCGGCGGCGTGCAGCGCGTCGAGCTCGGCCATGCCGCGCTTCTATCACAGGTCAGCGCGCGCGCTTGCGTGGCGGCGCGGCGCCGAGGGTCTTGAGCGCGTTGCCGACGACCACGAGCGGCTCGCGGCTCTTCTGGACGCGGGCGAGCAGCAGCGCGCCTTCGATCGCGGCGAGCGAGACCACCGCGAGCTTGCGCGCGCTCGCCTTCGTCGCACCGAACTTGTGCAGCCGATCGGCGATCGCGGCGAGCCACAGCTCGTAGTGGCGCTCGATCGTGGTGCGAACCTGCCGCGAGGTCGACTCGAGTGCGACCGCGGCGACCGGGCAGCCGTTGTCCCAGCCGCTCGCCTCGAGATCGTCGGCGAGCAGCTTCACGATCGCATCGATCGCGGTGTCGAGGTTCGTCGCGTGGTCGATCGCGCTGGCGATCCGCGCGCTCCACGCGAGGCCGCTCTGCTGCAGCGCCTCGCACGCGAGCTCGTCCTTGCCGCCGGGGAAGTAGAAATACAGCGAGCCGCGCGGCGCCCCGCTCTCCTCGACGATCTCGGACAGCCCGGTCGCGTGATAGCCCTGACGACGCAGCAGCGAGGCCGTCGCGTCGACGAGCTTCTTGCGCGCGCGCTCGCCCTTCGTCAGCTCGGTCATGACGCGTGGCCTACCACGGCCGGCACGACCGGCAGCGTGCCGTCGTGCTGCGCCGTGCGGTCGAGGACGTTCGCGCGGATACCATGCCACAGCGCGCGCCACGTCCCGAGCCGGAGGTTCGGCTCGCGCCCCGCGGCGAGCTCGTGGATCTGCGCGGCGAACCACATCACCTGGAGCGCGTCGTCGAGCAGCTTGATGCGGCTGCGGATCCGCACCGGCGGCGCGGCGTCGAGCGTGCCGTCGAGCAGCCGGCGCGGCAGGTCGGGGACGTACGTCAGCGGCCGCGCGATGCCGATCACGTCGACCGCGCCGGACGCGAGCACGTCGTCCATCACCGCGCGGCTGCGCATCCCGCCGGTCAGCATCAGCGGCAGCGCGGTGACGCCCCGGATCTGGCGCGCGTACTCGAGGAAGTAGGCCTCGCGCTCGCGCGACGACTGCCGCTGCTGCGCCGGCAGCTCGCCGGAGCCGGCCATCGCCGGGCTCTCGTAGTTGCCGCCGGAGACCTCGAGCAGGTCGATGCCGGCGGTCTCGAGCGCGCGCGCGACGTCCATCGCCTCCTCGATCGTGAAGCCGCCGCGCTGGAAGTCGGCGGAGTTGAGCTTGACCGCGATCGGGAACGCGGGCCCGACCGCACGCCGCACCGCGCGCACGATCTCGAGCAGGAAGTGGCGGCGCCGCGCGGCATCGCCGCCCCACGCATCGTCGCGCTGGTTCGCGCGCGGCGATAGGAACTGCGAGATCAGGTAGCCGTGCGCGCCGTGCAGCTCGACGCCGGCGAACCCGGCGGCCTTCGCGACCGCGGCGGCCTTCGCGAACCGCTGGATCAACAGCTCGATCTCGGGCTCGCTCAGCGCGCGCGGCGGCGCGAACAACCGGCCGAGGCGCTTGCCGAGCGCGATCGCACTCGGCGCGACCGGTTGGCGGGTCGTGTTCTTCGGCGCCTGCCGGCCAGCGTGGTTGAGCTGCATGAACATCCGTGCGCCGTGCGCCTGGCCGGCCTCCGCCCACCGGCGCAGCATCGCGAGGTGACGATCGTCCTCGACGACGACGTTGCCCGGCTCGCCAAGCCCGCTGCGATCGACGATCACGTGCCCGGTGATCAGCAGGCCGGCGCCACTCTTGCCCCAGCGCTCGTAGAGCCGGACGAGCGCGTCCGTCGGTGCGTGGGTGTCGAGATCGGCCAGCACCTCGGACATCGCGGCCTTCGCGATCCGGTTCGGCAGGACCGAGCCGCTGCGCAGCGTGAGCGGGGACCCGAGGCTCGGCGTGTGGTTCATGCGCGGAGCATTATACCGTTCGGTATAGTTCGCAAGCAGAAATATTTCGTTCGGTATAGTTTTCTGTTGGTCAGCGTCAGCGAGCATCACGCGCGGGTGTTGTTCGTACCGGTGCGGTACATGGAGACCCCACATCGACGCGCGCAAGTGGCGGAGGTTCGCGCGCGTCGCCCTGGCACAGGGAGTGCCACGCGAGGAGCGCCATGAACCAGAACATCACGTGTTGTCTCGTGCTCGCACTCGCTGCGAGCGGCTGCATGATCGGCGACGAGCGAGAGCCCGGCGCGCGCGGGCCGGTGATCGGTGCCGCCGGTGGTCTCGATCTCTACGGCATCAACGTCGCGACCACCGGACCCGGCGGCGAGGCGGTGCGCGAGCTCGGTGCGAGCTGGACGCGCATCGAGCTCGTCGACGGCACGACCGGGGCCGCGCTGTCCGACGAGACGCGCGATCGACTCGCGGCCGCGCTCGCCGACTACCACGCAGCCGGGATCCGCGTGCTGCTGATCGTGAACTACTCGAGCCACGGCGGCTTCCCCGGGTTCTACGACTGCGGCGGCGTCGTGCCCGGCGGCGACTGGCAGGGCTGGCGCGACGGCTTCGTCGAGCGCGTGCGCACGGTCGCGACGACGTTCGGCGATCAGATCGACGCGTGGGAGGTGTGGAACGAGGAGGATCATCCAGCGCTGCCGTGCGGCGAGGCGGGCTACAACCCGCACGTGCCCGCCGGCGACTATGGCGTGCTGCTGCGCGACACCTACGGTGCGATCCGCTCCGGCTCGACGGCGCCGGTCGTCGTCGGCGGCCTCGACAGTGGCCAGGTCAGCTACGTCCACGAGGCGAGCGCCGCGGCGGGCGGGCTGTTCGCCGACGCGGTCGGCATCCATCCGTACGGCGTGCCGCCGGCGGCGAGCTGGTGCCCGGATCCCGGCGAGGATCTGAACTGCGAGTGGGGCACGTTCGCGAGCAAGGTGATCGAGTACGGCGACGCGACCGGCGTGCCGGTGTGGCTCACCGAATTCGGGCTGCGCAGCGAGGATCTCGCTCACCAGGCCGACTACGTCGAGGGCAGCTACCGCGCGCTCGCGGCGCTCGGTGACCGCGTCGGGCCCGGCTTCTACTTCTGCTACTCCGACGCGATGGTGCCGCCGTTCGGCCTGACGTTCGCGGATGGCGCGCCGAAGACCGCGCCGTTCACGCGCTACCAGCAGCTCGCGCGCGCGATCGATCCGCCCGGCGGTGGCGGTGGCGGCGGCGGCGGTGGCGGGATGGCGTCACGCCTGCACGGCACGGTCGAGATCGGCGGCGCCGCGCAGCCGGGGCTCGTGGTGACCGCGTGGGGCCACCTCGACGGGGACCTCCACGAGGCCACGACCGACGCGCTCGGGATCTACGCGCTCGAGGGGCTGCGCGCCGACTCGCTGTACAACGTCGTCGTCAACGCGCGGTTCGGCGACGGCGGGTTCGCGCCGATCGACGGCAGCCACGCGTTCGAGGTTCGCGACAACGTCGCGCTGACCGCCGGCCCGGACGACTGGCACGGCGAGGACTTCCAGCTCGCCGAGTAGCTACCGGCCGCTCAGAGGCGGACGCGCTCGAAGTGCGCGAGCTCGGACATCTCGTCGAACCGCTGCTGGATCTTCTCGGTCGTGAGGCCGCGCAGGCCGTCGACCGAGAACTGCTCGACGGCAAAGCTGCCCATCACGCTGCCCATGATCATCGCGGTGCGGATCGTCGACGGGCTGAGGTCGCCGGCATACGCGAGATAGCCCATCAGGCCACCGGCGAAGCTGTCGCCCGCGCCGGTCGGATCCTTGACGTCGGCGAGCGGCATCGCGGGCGCGGCGAACACGCCGCCGCCGTGGAACAGCAGCGCGCCGGCATCGCCGCGCTTGATGATGACCGACGACGGTCCGAGCTTCAGGATGTGCGCCGCCGCGCGACGCAGGTTGTGCTCGCCGGCGAGCAGGCGCGCCTCCTCGTCGTTGAGCATCACCGTGTGGACGCGCGACAGCATGCGCACGAGATCGTCGCGCTTGATGTTGATCCACAGGTTCATCGTGTCGGCGGCGACGAGCACCGGCTTGCGCATCTGCTCGAGCACGTCGAGCTGGAGCGCGGGATCGATGTTGCCGAGCAGCACGAGCTGGGCGTCGCGATGCGGCTCGGCGACCTTCGGCTGGAACTCGGCGAACACGCCGAGCCGGGTGTCGAGCGTCTCGCGCGTCGCGAGATCGGGCGCGTACTTGCCGACCCAGTGGAACGTCTCACCGGGGCGGCGCTCGATGCCGGAGATGTCGACGCCGAGCGCGGCGAGCTCGTCGACGTGCTTCTTCGGGAAGTCATCGCCGACGACCGCGACCACCGCGACGTTGCGCGTGAAGTACGACGCCGCGCGCGCGATGAACGACGCCGAGCCACCGAGCAGATCGCGGTGCATGCCGAACGGACCGTCGATATCGTCGAGCGCGACCGAGCCGACGACGAGCAGGGAGCGGTGAGCGCTGCGCTGGTGCATGGATCGTGGTCTGGTACCATCTGTCGGACGTGCAAGGCAATTCGGATGAGCCCGGGATCGTCGCGACTCCCGTCGGTACCGGCGACGACGCCGCCGACCCGATCGCCGCCCTGATCGCCGCCGGCAAGCACGCCGATGCCGCGCGGATCGCGTTCGAGCGCGGCGAGCACGCGCGCGCCGCGGATCTGTACGAGAAGCTCTGGGACTTTCGCAGCGCGCGCGACGCGGCACGTGCCGGCGGCGATCTGGCGCGCGTGCTGCGCTACACGGTCGAGCTCGACGACGTGCAGGGCGTGCACGACACGATCGCGGAGCTGACCGCGACCGACGACGGCGCGCGCACCGCGCTCGAGGTGCTCGCCCGCCTGCGCCGCCACGCCGACGCCGCGGCGATCGCCGAGCGGATCGGCGACACGAACCGCGCGATCGATCTGTACACGCGCGCGCACGACGACATCTCCGCCGCGCGCCTGCTCGAGGCGCAGGGCCGCGATCGCGAGGCCGGCAAGCTGCTCGAGCGCGCGCTCGACCTCGCCGCCGAGACCGAGCGCGGTCCGCTCCAGCTCGCGCTCGGCCGGATCCTCGCGCGGCGCGGCGCCTACCCCGAGGCCGCGCGCCTGCTCCAGGAAGCGCGCAAGAACCCCGACCTCCGGATCGAGGCGAAGCGCCACCTGATCGCGACGCTCGCCGCGATGGGCCTGCGCGACGGCGCGCGCGACGCGCTGCTCGATCTGCGCAAGCTCGATCCGACGGTGACCGCGGATCTCGATGCCTACCTCCGCGCGTGGCGCGACCAGACGACCGAGCGCAAGTCCGCCGGCCGCGATCGCGAGGTGATCGCCGGCCGCTACCGGCTCGAGAAGCTGCTCGGCGCCGGCGCGTCCGGCCGCGTGTTCCTCGCCACCGACGAGGTCGCCGGCAAGAGCGTCGCGATCAAGATGTTCTTCGCGGCCGGCGCGCGCGGCGGTGCGGCGTACGAGCGGTTCGTGCGCGAAGCGCGGCTCGCGAGCACGCTGCGCCATCCGTCGCTCGTCGAGGTCTACGACGTCTCGGTCGAGCGCGGCTATCTCGTGATGGAGTACCTGCCGGGCGGCTCGCTCGCGGCGCGGCTCGCAGCGGGCGAGCGGCTCACGGCGACGCAGGTCCGGCGCATGGCACTCGACATCATCGCGGGCCTCGAGGTCGCGCACCATCGTGGCGTCGTCCACCGCGACGTCAAGCCGGCGAACATCTTCTTCGACGCGCGCGGCACCGCGAAGCTCGGTGACTTCGGCGTCGCGCACCTCGTCGATCTCGGCCAGACCCAGACCGGCGGCCTGATCGGCACGCTGGCGTACATGTCGCCCGAGCAGATCACGGGCGCGCCGATCTCGATCGCCGCCGACCTCTACTCCGTCGGCGTCACGCTGTTCGAGGCGCTGACCGGCCGCATGCCGTTCCTCGGTCCCGACTTCGTCGCACAGCACCTCGGCGAAGCACCGCCGTCGCCGACCTCGATCGCCGGCGACATCGCCCCGGCGTGGGACGCGATCCTCGGCGATCTGCTCGTCAAGAACCCGCAGGAGCGCACCGCCACACTCGCCGATCTCCGCCGCCAGCTCGAGGACCTCGACGTCAGCCGCATGATCACCGCCCTGCCCCGCCGCATCAGCCAGACCCACTCGATCGCGCAGCTCGCCGAGGACGACGACGAGCGCCCGCGCTACCAGTTCGAGACGCCGCTCGGCACCACACCGATCTCGACGCTGTCGCGCGCGGTCGACACCGTCCTCGATCGCTCCGTCGTGATCGAGCGCTTCGACACCAGCGACGAGGCCGCACGTGCCCTCGAGCGCGCACGCATGCTCGGCCGCGCGCAATCGCCGTTCGTCCAGCGCGCGCTCGGCCTCGATCGCAACACGCGCACCGCCGTGTTCGAAGCCCCGGCCGGCGCCTCGTTCGCCGACACCCATCCCGAGCTCCCCGCCGCCGAGACCGTCCGGCTGCTCAAGCGGCTCGCCCGCGCCGCCGCCGCCATCCACGAGCTCGGCGGCGCGCACGGCGCGATCGGCCCGCGCACGATCGTGATCGAGGACGGCGCGGTCCCGACGATCATGGCCGCCGGCCTCGGCCCCGTCGTCGCCACCGCACAACCGCTCGACGACGTCGCGGCGATCCTGTCACTCATCGCCAGCATGCTCGGCGCCGAGCCGACCTTCGGCGCGGTCGCGCGCATGATCGTCGAGGAAGTCGACGCGAAGCTGCCCCCGCTGCTCGCGAACCTGCCGACGCCCGCCGACGGTGAGGCCCTCTACGCCGCCGCCGACGCGCTCGACGTCGCGGTCCTGGCGGCGCTGGGCTCCCGCTGACCCCTACCGCTTCGTCGCGAGCAGCACCACGATCCAGATCGCGCCTTCGCCGATCTCGGGATGTGGGCCCTGCGCGATGCCGATGCCGACGTCGTCGGGCCGGCTGTCGCCGAGGATCGAGGTGCCGTCGAGCGAGTCGAGCTCCGCGGCCGCGGTGATCACGCTGCCGACGCGGCTGTAGGCGTTGCCGAGCGCGTCGACCTGCTTCTTGACCGAGGCGTAGGCCTGCTCGCGCGACTTGCCGGCGGCGAGCTGGTCGGCGAGCTGCTGCGCGATCGAGACGAGCTTCGCGTTGACGCCGACCTTCTTGACCGCGCTGATCTTCGTGCGGATCTGCTCGGCGGCGTTGCTCGGATCGACCTTCGGCGGCACGCGCGTGAAGACCTGGGTGATGAAGATCTCGCGGCGGCCGGAGACCTCGTCGCCGAACACGACGCCGATGCCGAGGTGGGTGGCGGCGGCGGACATGATGTTCGCGCGGTGGCCCGGGCTGTTCATCAGGCCGTCGTGCGCCTCGCCGATGCCGTAGGCGCGCGCGACGTTCTCGAGGACGACCGCGGTCTTGATCTTCGCGGCGCGCACGCGGTCGGCGGCGGAGCCGGTGGTCGGCGAGATGTGCGCGACGACCTTCGTGCGCCGCATCTCGGTCGAGTGACCGCGCGCGACATCGGCGACCTTGTCGTCCCACAGGAGTGCAGGCAGGCCCGCGGCCATGCGGTCGCGGTTGACGAGCGCGAGCAGCCGGCGCTCGGCGTCGGTCGGATCGGTGACCGGCGCGTCGTCGTGGCCGGGCTCGACGCGAATCGAGAGCGGCGGATCGGTGCCGCACCAGACCGGGAAGTTCGCGAGCACCGTCGAGCCCTGCGCATCGCTCGCGGTGACCTCGACCTGCTGGCGCCCGGGCTTCGCGCCGCACGTGATCTGCGCGGTGAACGCGCCGGCGTGGCCGGCCTTGAGATCGATCCGCTCGGTCGCGCCGGAGTCGCGCGTGACGAAGACCTCGGGGTCCTTGTAGCGCGCGTCGACGACCGCATCGAGCGTGAAGCTGCCGCCGGCCTTGACCGAGCGCGGGATCGGCGAGGTCGAGACACCGGACGCCTGGAGCGCGAACACGACCGCGCCCTGACCATCGGGCATGCGCTTCGCGGCACCGATGCCGACCCGCGCGGTCGCGCCGTCCTGCAGGATCTCGGCGAGCCGCGGCTGCAGCTGGTCGACGATCAGCTGCGGCGAGTCGATGTCGCCCCACACGACGAGCAGGTGCGGCGACGGCTCGATGATGCCGTTTCGCTGCAGCGCGAACTCGACGAGGCTGTACGAGATGATGCCCTCCTCGGGCACGACCTCGGCGAGCTCGTTGCACGCCCGGAACAGCCGCGCATCCGCGACCGGAATCGGCGTGCCCGCCTTCGCGGCGGCGTCCTTGACCGCGAGCACGACCGCATCGCCGAGCGGCGACTTCGGCGGCGGCTGGACCGGCTCGTTGTAGCGCGTCGCGGGCTGGCTCGACGGCGCGAACGTCACCGGGCCCTGCGCGATCGCGGGATGCGCTCCGCCGCGCCAGCTCGGCTGCGCGCCGACCTTCTGCGGACCTCGCCCCGAGCACGCGATCGTGACGAGGACGAGCACCCCGAACAGCCAGCGCATCACACCGAAAATCTAACATGCGCGACGGCCGCTTTCTCGCCTCACGTCGCGTCGGGAATCTTGGGACTACGGCGCGGTCTGGATCGCGAGCCGCGAGAGGCCGGCCGCCTTCGCCTGCTCCATGATCTCGACGATGCGCCCGTGCGACGCGCCCTTGTGGCTGAGCACGATGACCTGCGTCGTCTTGCTCTTCGCCGCTGCCTGCCGGAACAGCTGCGCCAGTGCGGCCTTGTCGAACGGCTTGCCGACGACATTGGCCTCGCCGTTCGCGCTGACGTCGATCACGAGCGACGGCTGATCGAGAACGATCGGCGCCGCGGCGTCGTTCGCGGGCGCCTTCTCCGCGCGCACCTCGAGCCGCCCCGGGACGCGGATCTCCAGGTTCCCGCTGTCACTGCCGCTGCCGCTGCCGCTCCCCGCGGCACTTCCCTCGGCGGCGCTGCCCTGCGCGCTGCCGCTGCCCGCCGCTTGCGGCACGATCGATCCGGTCGCGTCCGCGAACACCGCGTCGAGCATGCGATCGAGCGCGTGGAAGTCGCTCATCGGGATCCGGTTCCACGACGACGCGAACACGCTCTTGTCGTCGCCGGTCTTGCGATCGACGCGCACGACGTTGAGCCGCCAGCGATCGCCGACCTGTGGCGGCAGGCGGACCGCCATGTTGTCTGCGCGGCCCTTCACGGCCGCCCACGGGATCGCGATCTCGACGTCCCACCCCGTGTCGGTGTCACCTGGTTCCGCCGTGCCGCGCAGCTTGACCTGCGTGACCATGTTCGAGTCCCACGCCTCGTCGCCGGGGACCGCGCGCGTCGACGCGAACCACGAGTCGAACGTCGCGTTGCGCGGGTTGACCTGGAGCTCGACGTAGCCGCGCTTGTTCGCGTCGGCGTCGATGAACAGCTCGACGCAGTCGCCCTTCCACAGCGGATCGTCCTGGTTCTTGTACGGCGTCGTGATGTCGCTGTCGGTGACGCTGACGAACGCGTACAGGTACTGGTCGTCCCACGTCAGCTTCGCGGTCGCCTTGCCGACCGGATCGGCGCTGCCCTCGGCGGTCACGAGCTCGGCCTGCACCGCGCCCGCCCATCCCGGATCGTTCGCGACGCCGTCGACGGTGATCGCGCCCGGCGCGCGCGTGATGTGCACGCTGCCCTTCGGGGCCGGCGCGCGCGACAGGTCGATGTCGATCGTGCGCGCCACGATCGCGCGGTCCTGTGCGTGCGGCCCGGTCGCCTCCATGCGGTCGAGCGTGCCGTGCTTGCCGACCTCGATCAGGCCGACGAGCACGGTCGCCGTCGGTGCGCGCCAGTCGGGGCGAATCACGATCGTCTGCGGGTCCTCGATGATCTCGCCGACCTGCCACGTCGCCGGGCCATGCCCGAGCTGCATGTCGCTCGGGCCGAGGTTCATGAAGTCGCTCGTGTTCGCCGGGCCGCGCACGAGCCCGAACACGCGCCACCTCGGCCCGACCGGCTTCACGACGCGCCAGTAGTGCGTGATCGTGAGCGAGCCACCGGGCGCGACGCGCGCGTGATCGATCGTGTTGCCGAGGTAGATGACCTTGTCCTGGAGCGGTGTGTCGAACTTCTCGATGCTCGGCGGCGGCGCGGACAGCAGGTGCGACTGCACGAACGCCGGATCGATCTTCTTTGGCTGCGGCCCCGCTCCCTGATCGACGCAGGACCCGAGGATCCCGAGGGCGATGGCGAGGCTCGCGCGGCGCACCATGCCGCGAGCTTATACGATGAGATCCGTAGCGTCCTGGAACAGCGCTCGATTTGCTTGCTCGCGCGCGACGACGAGCTTCTCGACCTCGGCGAGCAGCGCGGGATGCTTCTGCGCGACGACGTCGAAGTCCTGCTTCGACAGCCGCAGCAGCACCGCCGGCTCGATCGCCTCGACGTCGGCGACCGCGACCGCGCCGCTGACGAGCGAGATCTCGCCGACCGCCGCGCCCGGCCCGAGCTCGGTGATCGCCGCGCCCGCCGCCTTCACCTGACAGCGTCCGGACACGACGACCCACAGAAACTCGTTCGCCTGGCCCTCGTGGATGAACATCGTGCCCTCGGGGACGAGCTGCGTCGTGAACTTCGCGAGCAGCGCATCGCGATCGTCGTCCTCGAGCGCGCGAAACAGCTCGGACGTCCGCATCAGGTTCGCGAGCAGGCGCTGGCGCGCGTGGATCGCGAGCACCTCGGCGAGCTTCGGGTGCTTCTGCGCCGCGGTCTCGACGGCGCGTGCCGGGATCTCGAGCAGCCAGACGTCGTCGTGTGCGGTGACGCGCGCGGTGCGCTTCGTGCCGCCGACGAGCGCGATCTCGCCGAAGAACGCGCCGGAGTGCAGCTCGCCGAGCACCGGGATGTCCGCGGTCGTGCCCGCCATCGGGTAGCCCTTGCCGCGCGCCACGATCACGGTGCCGTGCGCGATCCAGTACAGCGCGGTCGCCGGCTCACCGGCATCGATGATCACCGTGCCGGCCGGCACCGCACGCGCGGTCATCACGCCGACGAGCGCGCGCGCGCCGAGCTTGGACAGCGACGACACGAGCGGCGCGAGCGGGCGGTTCGCGACCTCGCGCTTGGTCAGCCACTCGCCGAGCTTCGTGACGAGCAGGCGCGCCTCCTCGAGCGGCGTGCCGTCGCCCTCGGGAACCTGCGGCACCGACACCGTCGGGATCGGCTCGGTCGGCGGCCGCGTGATCTGCTTCTTGCGCTTTCCCTTCGGCGCCTTGATCTCGGCGTAGGTGTCGATCACCTGCTCGATCAGCTCGGGGCCGCGCACGCTGCCGATCTGCGCGAGGTGCCGGCCGCACGCGATCGCGAGCGCGACCTGGCCGCCGAGCCGTGCGCTCTCGCCGATCGTGCCGAACGCGAGCTCGGCGTCATCGGGGCCACCGAGGGCCTCGAGCAGCGCCGCGACCTCGAGCCACGCTCCATAGTCCAGCGGATGCTGGCGGAGCCGGCGAGTCGCGCGGGTCAGGTGGTCGGGCGTGACGTTCACGCTACCGACTGTACCCTCGACGGGCGCGCGATCCGAATTCTCGGGCTTACCAGCGCATCAGCGTCAGACCGCCGGGCTGCGGCGATGCCTGACCACCGATCGAGAACATCTTCGGATCGAGCGTGCGCGCGGTGCTCGACGACCGCGAGTCCTCGGTCGCGATCGAGTACACGACGTACGCGCTGACCGCGACGACCGCCCAGAACCACCACTTCTTGTAGACCGGCGTCGCCTTCGGCTTGTCCGCCGGATCGGTCGGCGCGGTCGCCGGCGCGGCGCCGTTCGCCGCCTGCGGCGGCGTGTTCGGGTTCGGGTTCGGGTTCGCGGTCGGCGGCGCGTTCGGATCGGTCGGGCCTGCGCCCACCGTCGCCGGGCCGCCGCGCGTGTCGGGCATGCCGCTCGACGCGCCACCCATGCGCTGATCACGGATCTGGTTGACGTCGAGCTGCTGCGCGCGATCGAGCTGCGCGTCACCCGTGGTCGCCGCCGCGCCGCTGCTCGGTACGCCGGTCGAACCGACGCCACCACGGCCACGCGTCGGACCGGCCGGTGGCGTGGTGTCGTCCGGCTTCGTCGGACCGATCAGCGGCTCGGGTCCCGTCGGCGCGGCCGGACCGACCGCGGGCTTCTTCGCCTCGTCGGCCTTCTTCGCCTCGGCATCGCGCTTCGCCGCGACCGACTTCGCTGCGGCCTCGAGCCGCGTGATGCTCGCCTCGATCTCGGCGCGCTTGTCGGTGTTCGGGACCTTGTCGAGGTACGCGCGGTAGTACTGGATCGCCGGCTCGGGATCGCCGAGCTTGTCGTAGCAGAGCGCGAGGTTGTAGTTGTTCAGATCGGCGGGCGCGATCTGCTGCGCGGCGGAGAACTCCTTGATCGCCTCGCGGTAGTTGCCGCCGTTGTAGAGCTTGACGCCTTGCTGGTAGTGCGCGCGCGCGTCGCTCCGCGCATCGGCGAACGCGCTGCCCGGGCTCGCGAACGCGATCACCAATCCCAGCACGAGGAAACGAAGGAGCGAATGGTGGGGCATGCGCATGGGGTTCTTCTTTCCTCCAGAGGTTGTCTCAGGATCCATGCCACATGCGGTGATGGCCCGCACCGTCGAGAACCGGTGGCACTGGAACCTCATTCGGCGTCGCAGCTTGGATTCTCCGGGTGGGCCTTGCAGTACTGCTTCACGCAGCCGGCGTTCTTCGGGTCCTTGATGCCGCTCGAGCAGTCGAGCGTCGGCGGTTTGACCACGGCCGAGCCCGAACCGCTGCCCACGTTCGGCGGCGTCGAGCTCGGGGCCTTATCCAGCTTGAATTTGACGGTCTTTTCCTTGTCCGTGATCGTGACCGTCTTGTCCTTGTAGCCGCGGGCCTTGAGCGTGATCGTGCGGCTCTGCCCCGGTAGCACGTCGAGGAAGTCAGGGCCTTCGAACGGAAGCTTGGCGCCGTTCTCCCAGGCCTCGAACGCGACCGGCTGCTTCAGCGTGATCTTGACCTTCACCGGGAGCGCGATCGGCGGCTCGTTCGAGCCCGCGTTCGAGCCCGCGCTGCCGCTGCCGACGTCGACCGTGGTTCCGGACCCGGAGCCGGAGCCGACCGCGACCACGTCCGAGCCCGAGCCGACATGGTCCGAGCCCGGGCCGACGTGATCGGAGCCCGAGTCCGAGCCCTTGATCTCGCTCGACCCGCTCGAGCCGATGCCGATCGCGCTCGAGCCCGCGGATCCGTTCGACCCGCTCGAGCCGTGATCCGATCCGCTCGCGACCTGCGAGCCAGAGCCTCCGCCCTTGCCGCCGCCGCTCGTCAGCGCGAACGCCGCGATGCCGCCACCGACGGCGAGCACCGCGATGATCGCGATGATGAGGCCGGTGTTGCTCTTCTTCGGGACGGTGACGACCGACGAGTTCGGGCTGTACAGCCCCGAGCCCGACGACGACACGGCGTAGTTTCCGCCGCTCGCGATCGGTCCCGTGCCGGGCTGCTGGATCTGATGCGGCGCGGTGCCGTGACCGTGATGCATCGGAGGCGGCGTGCCGACGCCGACCGTCGGCGTGACCGCGGGCGAGCCATGCTGCGCGGACATCGGTCCCGGCGTCGGGTTCGCGGCGCGCCCGGGGAACGCCTCCATGTACGTGCTCATGCCGGCGCCGGCGACGCCGCGATAGATCTGGACGAGCGCGTTGACCAGCTCGTCCATCGTGCCGAACCGGTGCGCCGGGTTCTTCTGCATGCAGCGCGTGATGATGTCCGCGAGTCCCGGCGGCAGCGACCGTCCGGCCTTCGCGGCACGCTGCGCGACCGGCTCGGGCTCGGTCGTGATGTGCTGCGTGAGGATGCCCATGAACGACTCGCCCTGGAACGGCAGCGAGCCGGCGAACACCTCGTACATGATCACGCCCATCGCGTAGATATCGGTGCGGGCGTCGACGGGATTGCCGAGGGCCTGCTCGGGCGCCATGTAGAACGGCGTGCCGAAGATCGTGCCGGTGCGGGTCAGGTTGTTCTGGCCATCGTTGCCCGCGACCTTCGCGATGCCGAAGTCGAGGAGCTTCGGGACGTCCTCGTTGTTCGGCCCGATCGTGACGAAGATGTTCTCGGGCTTCATGTCGCGATGCACGATGTTCTTCGCGTGCGCGGCGGCGAGCCCGTGGCCGGTCTGGATCAGGATGTTGAGCAGCCGCTCGACCGGCTGCGGCGTCATGATCAGATCATTGAGCGCGGCTCCGTTGAGGAGCTCCATGCACATGTAGATCCGACCGTCGGCGAGCGAGCCAAAATCTTCGATCGCGATGATGTTGCGGTGACCGATCGACGAGCTCGAGCGCGCCTCCTGCCGGAACCGCGACACCGCCTCGGGGTTCGACACGATCTCGGGCCGCAGCAGCTTGATCGCGAACCGCTTCTCGATGTGCACGTGCTCGGCCGCGTAGACCTCGCCCATGCCGCCCTCGCCGAGCTTGCGCGTGATCCGATAGCGACCATCCAGCACCTCGCCGATGAGCGAGGGTGACTGCATCTGGGGCATCGACCCCGATGCGGGAACAGGAGGTCCGTCGGCACTCATGAGGTCGAGAGTATAACGCGTCAGGACGTTCGAACCGGCCCTTTGGGTCTACCGACGCGCCCCGGGACGACGTTCGCCCACGCGCGAAAATTTACGGAGGTGCGCACGTTCCGACCCCATACAAGTTGGCCGGATCGCTCGCGTTCACGGTGCAGACCGTCCCGGCGGGACACGCGGGCAGATCGGCGCGGCCGCACGCGTTCGACGGCAGCGGCTCGGTCAGCAGCTCGCAGCTGCCCTGCACGCACCGCGGCTGCGCGCCCACTTCACACGTGTTGACGCCGGGGCACGCGGGCATCGGCGGACAGTTGAGGCCGGCGTCGTAGCGACTCGCCTCGCTCGCGAGCACCGCGGTGTCCATGCCGCCGGCCGCGCAGCCGCAGCAATCGGCGCGAGTCTCGACGCAGTCGGTGTCCTTCGTGCACACGGTCGACGTCGCCGGCGGCGGCGCGCACGCGCAGCTCAGACAGCCATACTCGTCGGCCGCGAAGCCGAGCTCGCACGACGCCGGACATGCGAGTGGCTCGCACGCGAGCACGCACTGGAACGTCGCGACATCGCACGCCGCGCGCAGCGTCGCGGAGCACGTCATCGTCGGACAGTCGACGCTCTCGCACGCGGTCGCGACCGGATCGTCGAACCGCGTCGCGAACGACGGGCACTCGCAGCACTTCGACGACGCGAGCACGCACTCCTGATCGGTCATGCACATCGCCGCCGCGCCGCCGACGCCGTCGTTCGGCGGGCCGAAGTCGCCGTCGGACGACAGCTCGTTCGCCCCGAAGCAGGCGGACGAGAACACGAGGAGGACGAGGAACGCGCGCACTGGAAGCTCACGAGCAGAGCACGACTCGTGCCCGAGTGTAACTGCCCAGGATCTGTAGTTGTAGTCTCGAAAAACTGAGGACGATCAGACCCACCGCGTAGCTTGCCTACCGCGATGGGCGCCAAGATCCTGACCAAGACCGATCAGCAGATGGAAGACCGCATGTACGCGGTCGCGAACGATCCCGAGCGAGCCGACACGCTCGCCAAGGCGCGGGCCTTCAAGCGGACGTGGCTCGAGCTCGCCGAGGCGTTGAACCGCTGCAACGACAAGCGGCTGTGGGAGAAGTGGGGCTTTGCCGACTTCGACCAGTACTGCCGCAAGGAGCTCCACCTGCGCGGCTCGACGGTCCAGAAGCTGCTCGGCAGCTATCGCTTCCTCGAGACCAGCGCGCCGAAAGTGATCGAGCGCGCACGCGAGGATCACTTCGAGTCGCCGATCCCGAGCATCGCCACGGTCGAGTTCGTCGAGAAGGCCACGAAGGAAGGCGCCGCCGACGAGGAGACGCTCAAGACGCTCCACCGCGTCGCGTTCGAGGAGGGCGCCGAGAAGCCGGTGCTCGCGCGCAAGTTCGGCGAGCTCGTGTTCCCGCAGAGCGATCAGGAGCGCAAGGAGAAGCTGCGCTCGCAGATCGCCGCCGCGGCGCGCCGGCTGTCGTCGCTGATCGCCGAGGACGGCGCGCCGATCCCGAAGCAGCTCGCGATCAAGGTCGAGGAGACGGTCGGCGAGCTGCTCGAGTCGATCGAGAACTGATCAGCGCTGCGACGTCAGCCGCACGCGCTTGCCCTCGAGCTGCTTCGGCTGCAGCGCGCTCGCCCCGATCGTCGTGCGCGGCTTGACCTCGACGATCGTGTACGGGCCGAGCACCGTGCCGGCGTCGTCGATGATCTGACCGACCCACGTGGGTTCGATGCCCTGGTTCTGGCCGACGCCGATCGTCACGATCGTCGTGCCGGCCTTCGCATCGACCTTCGCGTCGGCGATCCGCGCGGTGACCTCGACGTCGAGCGGCGGGGCGCCGGCATCGTCGTCGAGCACGGGCGCGGGCTGCTCGGTGCGCGGGTGCATCACGAGCGGCACCGGCTCCTGGGCGACCGGCTCGCGATGACACGCGACGACAACGACGACGACGAGCGCGAGCGGCCTCATGGGCCTCATGGATCGAGCACGAGCGTGCCGAACGCCTCGGGCACGTGAAAGCTCGGCCTGGGCGTCTTCGTCGGGAACGCCGCGAGGTACTGGCGCTTGCCCTGGCCCTCCATCCGGTAGAGCCCGAGCGGTAGCTGCGCACCGGCGGTCAGCGCGGCGACCACGTCCGGCGACTCGATCGCGACCTCGATCACCGCGTGCTGCCGTGCCTCGTCGCGTGTGGTCGCGATCCGGAGCTTGGCCGACCAGCTGTTGTCGGCGCGCGGCTTCTTCGTGCGGTCCACGAGGATGTCGAAGAAGTGGCCGAACGGGCCGAGCTCGATCTCGAAGTAGCGCTGCTTGTTCGCCGGATCCGGGACGAGGAACAGCTCGACGCAGTTCTCCTCGTAGAGGTCGACGCGCTCGTCGGCGATCGGCCGCGACTGGTCGGTGAACGTGCTCGCGCCGTCGAGCTCCCAGTACAGGTACAGGCCGGTCGCCGACCACAGCGCGCGCACCTGGGTCGGGGTCTTCGTCGCGTGGCCTGCCCAGTCGGTCGCGAACGCGAGCGGCTTCGCGGCGGCGAACGCGGGATCGAGCTGGCCGTCGATCGTCGGTGGCTCGGTGACGTGTGCGGCGTGCAGCTGCTTCGGCAGCGACGCGGTATCGACGACCTCACCGGGTGGCTCGCCACCGATCTCGAAGTTCGCCATCCCGATCAGGTGCGCGGCGCGCGGCTTGCCGAGCAGCTCGGCACCGTTGCCGATGACCTTCGGCTTCGCGAGGTCGACGCCGAACCGCTTCGCGGCGACCTCGAGCAGCGGCGACGTCTTGTGGCCGCCGAGCTCCTTGCCGAGCGCGTCGTTGTTCCAGAGGCCGAGGTACTCGGCGCCGACGCGATCGACGAGGATGACATTGGTGCCGCCGATCGCGACCGGCTCGGGCGTCGGCTCGAGCTTGACGAAGCCATCGCCCTGCATCGCGGGCGCACCCTCGGCGAGCACGACGTCGGGCGCCTCGAGCTCGAGGATGTCGGCGATCCGCTCGGCGAAGATCTCGAGCGACTTGACGTACGCGTCGCGCGCCTTTGGATCGTCCTTCTTGACCAGCGCGAGCGCGCGATCGATCTCGCGGTGCGTTCGCCACTTCTGACGGAACGCGGGCGTCGCGTCGGAGTACATCGCGTTGCCCTGCATCGCCTTGATGCCGAGCGAGAACACCGCGTAGCGATGCGCCTTGATCTTCGGCAGCGAGATGTAGAGCCCGTGCTGCAGGTGATCGGCGAGGCCCTTCGCGATCAGCAGCGTCGGCACCTTCGTGTGCTCGATGCCGGTGATGCCGAGCGGCTTGCCGGGTTGCTCGCCCTCGACGTCGAACACGCCGTCGTCGTCGAGCGCGACGAGCGCGACGCCCTCCTGCTTCGCCATCTCGGCGTAGCCGGAGACCTTCGCGAGCCGCACCCAGTCCGCGGCCTTGCCGGTGAAGCCGTCGGCGATCGTGATCTTCGTGTGGCCGCGCGCCTTGAGGCAGCGCACCACGCCGCGCGTGAACTCGGGATCGGTGATGCGGCCGGTGACGCCGTTGTCGCCGCCGGTCTTCGCGGGATCGCGAAACCAGTTGAAGCCGCCGAGGTTCGGCTTCAGCAGCACCGGCGTCTCCGGCGGACGCTTCGGCACGACCGCTTCGCACAGCCGCTGGCCGAGCTCGAGCGCGGTGCCGCCGGTCAGCAGCGTCACCGGCGAGCGATCCTCGGCGAGCCGCTTGCGATTCTTGTCGCGCAGCGCCGCGCCATCGATCTTGTCGGAGGCCTGCACGACGACCGCCGGTCCGGGCTCCCACTTCGGCGACGCGGCGGAGACCGCATCGAGCACGGGCGCAGCGTCGACGCTGACCGGCGGCGGAGCTCCCGACGCCGAGCCTGGCGCGGGCGGCGATGTCGACGTGCCGCACGCGCATCCGAGCACCGCCACGAACCCGATGACGCGGAACATGCCTCGCTCGTATCACGGTACGATGCGCGCCGGCGATGGAGGCCCTGTACTTCCTGTTCCTCGTGCTCGTGCTGATCGTGGTCGCGCGGATCTTCTTCAGCATGCTGCCCGAGCGCGTGATGCCGCTCGCGTGCCCGAGCTGCCACCACGACGGCGGCGAGGATCTCGTCGGCAACCCGCGCGCGTGGTGGCGCGGACGGCGCGATGACCTGGTGTATTGCCGATCGTGCGGGCGACGGTACAAGGAGCACCCCGACGGCTCGCTCGTCGAGGTGCGCGACTGAGCTACCAGAGCTCGCGCTCGCGCAGCGCGTCCTCGAGCACGAGCCGGGCGCCGGGCTCGCCGTCGTGCACGCGGCTCGCGAGGTCGCTGATCACCGACCGCGCGTGGCCATCGCGCAGGATGCCCGCGAGCGCCGGCACATCGAGCCGGTAGATCGCGCCGGCATCCGCACCGATCAGCACGCCATCGTCGGTCATCGCGATCGACCACAGATGCGAGGTCAGCCCGGTCGCGAGCTCGCGAAACTGCTTGCCGTCATCGTGTGACACGAGCAGCGTGCCGCGATCGCCGACGACGAAGATCCCGAACGGCGTCAGCGCGATCGTCTCGAACGACGCCTTCGTCGGCACGGCGACGCGCTTCCACGATGCGCCGTCGGTGCTCGAGCGCAGGATCAGCCCGTCATCGGCGGTGACGATCAGCGTGCCCGCGGGCGTGCGCAGCAGGTTCGTCAGCGGCCGCGTCCGCTTCATCGCGGCGAGCGCAACCACGACGAACTGCTTGCGCTGCCAGCGCTGCAGCATGCCGCCGCTGTCGTACAACCACGGCATCCCGTCGGCCGGATCGATCCAGACGCCGAGCACGCGCGTCCCGGAGTGATTGTCGACGCGCGCGAACCGATCACCGCGCGAGCGCAGCACGAGGCCGCCGTCACCGGTGATCCACGTCCGGCCGCGGCCGTCGCGCGCGATCGAGTACAGGCACGGCGTCGCGGCGACTTTGCGCGACTGCCAGGTCGCACCGCGATCGATCGTGTGCGCGATGATCCCGTACTCGCCGACGATCCACACGCGATCACCGTCGACGAGCACGTCGCGCAGCCCCGAGGCCTGCGGGACGCTCCACGGCTCGAACGTGTGGCCGCCGTCGCTCGAGTGCAGCAGCGTCGGCCGGTGATACGTGCCGCCGATCGCGAACACGTCGCCGGCGGGCGCGACGACGAGGTTGCCGATGTAGCCGTGGTCCTGCGATGGCGCGTGGACCGTCTCGAGCGCGAGCGTCACGCGGCGAGCGTACCGCGCTTCAGTGCGGCGGGAGCTGCTCGGCGATCGCGCGCAGCTCGTCGTAGTGCTCGTAGCCGACCGCCTCGCCGGCATCGAGGTGCGGCTGCAGCTCGAGCGTGAACTCCGGCAGCTTCACGAAGATCCGGTCCGCCGGAATGCCGGCGCGCTGGTACGCCTCGATGTCGCTCGCGCGGTTGCCGTTGCCGAGTGCGAGCTCGTAGCCGGTGAGCGCGGTCAGCGCGCCGGCCTTGAAGTCGACGGTCGCCGAGCCGGGCAGCACGGTGTGCGGGGCGAGCCGGAGCGGTCCGCGCGGCATGCCCTTCGTCGCGAGCCACTGCCGCGTCACCTCGGTCCACGCGCGCGACCGCGCGGTCAGATAGACCGGCTGGTACCCGCGATCCGCGAGCGCCCCGAACGCCGCGGGTGCACCGTCGTGGATGCCGACATCGAGACCGAGGATGATCGTGCCGCCGAACGCTGCTTCCGACGAGGTCAGCGTGCCGTCGACGTCGGTGACGGCGAGCGCGGCGCCACCGTGGTCGACGAGCGCGAGGAACTTCGCACCGGTGCGATCGCCGCGCACCGAGACGAACATGTCGCGCAGGCCGAGCGGCAGGCGATCGTCGCCGCCGAGCGCGAGCGCGAATTGGCCCTCGTCGTCGGTGCGCACGCTGCCGACGAGCTGCCACGCATCGGCGCGGCACGCGTAGATGTCGACGTCTTCGTCCTCGAGCGCCTTGTCGAACGTGCCATACGAGGCATCGCCTTCGATCCACTGGGTCTCGGCGCTCGCGCTCGCGATCAGATCGACGCCGCGATGGCGCGGATCGCCGAGCGCCGCGGTCAGCTTGCTGCTCGTGTGGCGAAACGCCGTCGCGGGCGCGGTGACCGGCGCGTCGGCGCACGCGACGTCCGGGATCCCGAATGCGCTGTCGCCCTTGCCGGCATCGATGTCACCGGCCTCGTCGGGATCGAGCCCGACATCGCCAACCGGCGCGTTCGCGCACGCCGTACACGAAATTGTCACGAAGATCGAAAGCGCTCGCATGCCGCGCGCCCGTGCGAACACCGCGCCATCGCGTGCGCTCGCGAGCACGCGTGGTTGGCCGCGGCTGGCCGATTGTCCGTGGCTTCCCGACGAGCCGGCCGTTGTTACACGCGCGTTAGCGCGACGTGATCACGCGCGTCCTCGACTCTGCCCGGTCGTCACGCCGCCGGCGATCAGGTGCGCGAGTCGCAGCGGCTCGGGGATGTTGCCGTGCAGCGTGGTCGCGCGCAGCAGCGCCTGGGTATCCGCGCGCTCGAGGCCGACGCGCTGGACCCACAGCTCGCCGAGCTTCTCGAGCGGGCCGGCCTTCTCGATCAGCTCCCACTTCTTCGCGCCGCCCGGCGTGCGATCGAACAGCGCGTCCTTGACCATCTCGATCCGCGGCTGGCGGCGCACCGCGACGACGACGGGCACGCCGAGCTCGCCGGACAGCCGGTGGATGTCGACGACGTTGAAGCCGGCGAGCGCGATCCCCTGCAGCAGCACGGCGCGGATGTGCTCGCGAAACTTGCTGCCGGCGACGAGCTCGATCAATCGATCGGTCGCGTTCGCGCCGTCGCGGCGGACGCGGCCGGACAGCACGCCATCGAGCCGGGTCCGGCAGCACACCGCGCCGACGATGCGAACGTCGCCGCGATGCGCGTGCGCGAACGGCGCATCGTCGAATCCCACGACGTTCGTGATCGGCTTCACCGCTCGCGCAGTCTACTCGACTGTCGCTGTCGCGGTCGCGGCGCCGGTCGCACCCGTCGCACGCACGCGAGCAGCCGCGCATCGCGATCGCGGTCGCCACACGCGGTAGCTTCGAATCCGATGCCTCCGCAGATCATCGTCGAGGATCTCGTGAAGACATTCCAGATCGCCGAGCGCAGGCCGGGCTTCGTCGGCGCGTTGCGTGGCCTCGTGCACCGGCGCTATCGCGAGGTCCGCGCGGTCGATCGGATGTCGTTCGCGATCGAGCGTGGCGAGCTCGTCGGCTACATCGGGCCGAACGGCGCAGGCAAGAGCACGACCGTGAAGATGCTCGCCGGGATCCTCGTCGCGGATTCGGGGCGCTGCGAGATCGACGGCCGCGTGCCGTGGCGCGATCGCGTCGCGCACGTCGCGCGGATCGGCGTCGTGTTCGGCCAGCGCACGCAGCTGTGGTGGGACCTGCCGGTGATCGAGTCGTTCGAGCTGTTGCGCGACATCTATCGCGTCCCCGAGGCGAGCTACGCGACGAAGCGCGACGAGCTGATCGCGATGCTCGATCTCGGCGCGCTGCTCGACACGCCGGTCCGCCAGCTCTCGCTCGGTCAGCGCATGCGCTGCGACCTCGCGGCCGCGCTGCTCCACGCGCCGTCGATCCTGTTCCTCGACGAGCCGACGATCGGCCTCGACGCGGTGTCCAAGCTCGCGGTGCGCGACTTCATCAAGCGGCTCAACCGCGACGACGGCGTGACCGTGATCCTGACGACCCACGACATGGACGACATCGAGACGCTGTGCACCCGCGTGATCGTGATCGGCGACGGCAAGCTGCTGTCCGACGGCACGATCGCGGACCTCCGCGCACGCGTCACGCGCGAGCGCTGGCTGACCGTGGACCTCGACGCCGACGTCGCCGCGATCGACGAGCCCGACACGACGCTCGTCCGCCGCGAGGGCAAGCGCGTGTGCCTCGCGTTCGACCCGCAGGTGGTCGCGCCCGCCGAGATGATCCGGCGGATCACGAACCGCCACGCGGTGCGCGACCTGTTCGTCGAGAACCCGCCGATCGAGACGATCATCGCGCGGCTCTACGGAGAGACCGAGCGGCCGTGACGCTGCGGCCGTACCTCGCGATCATCGGCGTGCGGTTTCGCCTGCTGCTGCAGTACCGAGCCGCCGCGATCGCTGGCGTGTGGACGCAGATCGTGTTCGGCCTCGTGCTGATCATGGTCTACGAGGCGTTCTACGCGTCGTCGACCGCGCCGAAGCCGATGACGTTCCCGCAGCTGGCGAGCTACGTCTGGCTCGGTCAGGCGCTGCTCGCGATGCTGCCGTGGAACGTCGATGCCGATCTGCGGCAGCTGATCCGCAGCGGCGCGGTCGCGTACGAGCTGTGCCGGCCGATCGATCTGTACGGCCTGTGGTACGCGCGCGCGATCGCGCATCGCACCGCGCCGACGCTGCTGCGCGTGATCCCGATGATCGTGATCGCCGCGTTCGTGCTGCCGGCGATCGGGTTGCCCGAGTGGCGGCTCGCACCGCCGCCGTCGCTGGCATCCGGTCTCGGCTTCGTCGCGGCGCTCGCGTGCGCGCTCGCGCTCGGCTGCGCGATCTCGACGCTCGTCAACATCAGCCTGATGTGGACGATCAGCGGCGACGGTGCGGTGATGCTGATCGTCACCGCGGTCGCGCTGTTCGCCGGGATGACCGTGCCGCTGCCGCTGTTCCCCGACTGGGCGCAGCGCGTGCTGTCGCTGCTGCCGTTCGCCGGCCTCGTCGATTTGCCGTTCCGCGTCTACACCGGGCACATCGCACCCGGCGACCTCGCGTTCGTGCTCGCGCGCCAGCTCGGCTGGACGCTCGCGCTCGTCGTGCTCGGACGCTGGCTGCTCGCGCGCGGCCTCCGCCGCATCGTGGTGCAGGGAGGCTGACGATGCACGGCCTGCGCCTCTACCGTCGCTACGCCGCGATCTCGATCAAGAGTCAGCTCCAGTACCGCGCGTCGTTCATCATGACGACGATCGGCGCGTTCCTGATCACCGGCATCGACTTTCTCGGGATCCTCGTGCTGTTCGATCGCTTCGGTCAGGTCCGCGGCTGGACGCTGCCCGAGATCGCCGTGTTCTACGGGATGATATCGACGATGTGGGCGCTGTGCGACGCGATCGGCCGCGGCTTCGACACCTTCGGCAACACCGTCAAGGCCGGCGACTTCGACCGCCTCCTGCTCCGCCCGCGCTCGACGGTGCTGCAGCTGATCGGCGCCGAGCTGACGCTGCGCCGGATCGGCCGCCTGCTCCAGGGCTGGATCGTGCTCGGCTACGCGATCGTCCATCTCGACGTCGACTGGACCGCGTGGCGGTTCGGCCTCATGGCGTTCGCGATCGCGTGCGGCGTCTGCGTCTTCCTCGCGATCGTGATCCTGCAAGCGACCTCGGCATTCTGGACGACCGAGACCCTCGAGGTCTGGAACGCCTTCACCTACGGCGGCGTGCTCATGAACCAGTACCCGCTCGCGATCTATCGCAGCTGGTTCCGCAAGCTCTTCACCTACGCGATCCCGCTCGGCTGCGTCGCCTACCTCCCCGGCCTCGCGATCCTCGGCCGTGCCGATCCGATCGGCTGGCCACTCGTCGCGCCGCTCGCGGGCCCGCTGTTCCTCGCGATCGCACTCGCGCTCTGGCGCATCGGCGTCCGCCACTACCGCTCGACCGGCAGCTGACGGGGTCAGGCTACACTTGCTCAACCAGGTGGCGCGCAAGCCGCCGAGATCACTGTCGTGGTCGGGGACAGGCTACACTTGCTCAACCGCACGACCGCGCTGACGATTTGTGAGCGCGACTGTCCGGTAGCCGCGTGCCATCGAGCGACGCGTGCGTTCGCGTCGAATCACGATTCCGGCGCGTTACACGCCACCAGGTTGAGCAAGTGTAGCCTGACCCCCGTCCGGTAGGCCGACGAGGTGGGCGCTGTCGAGCCAGAGGCGGTCGGCGGCCGCGGCGTCGAGCGCCTGGCCCTTCCACGGGCGGAGCTTGCGCTTGAGGTAGAAGCCATCGGTCAGGGTGGCGGCCTCGGCTGCGCTCGCGAGGAAGATGTTCGTCTCGGCGGCCTTCGTGCTGTCGGCGCCGACGATGCGGACGATCGCGCGCAGGAAGCGGGGCGAGTCGTCGTGGTACGGGGTCTTGACGAGGCCGGGATCGGCGACGTTCGCGACGACCTGGTCGCGGTAGCGGCGCGCGAGCGCGCGGGTGAACAGGAACAGCGCCATCTTCGCGCGCGTGATCGAGGTGTTGCGATCCCAGCTGCGGGTGAGCTGGAGGTCGTCGAAGTCGAGCACCGCGCCGGCCTGCATCGCGCCGACGTTGACGATCCGCGATGGCGATCCGGGCGTGGCGCGGGCGACGAGCAGATCGAGCAGCGAGCGGGTCAGCAGGTAGTGCGCGAGGTAGTTGACGCCGAAGTGGAGCTCGAAGCCGTCGGCGGTGGTCTGGCGCGTCGGCTGCTGGACCGCGGCGTTGTTGACCAGCACGTCGAGCACGCCGAACCGGGTGCGGAACTCGTCGGCGGCGGCGCGGACGGACGCGAGCGACGACAGGTCGGCGAGGATCGTGTGGAGGTCGCGCGCGGTGCCGTGCTGCATCTCGGCGATCGCTTGCGCGGCGCGGCCCGGATCGCGTGCGAGCACGACGACGCGAGCGCCGCGATCCGCGAGCGCCTCGGCGGTCGCGCGTCCGATGCCACTCGTCCCGCCGGTGATGAGCACGGTCTTGCCTTGCATGGGCTCAACGTAGGTTGTTGCCGCAATTGCACTAGTGCTCGCAAGAGCAAACCGCTATTGTCGGTAGGGCAACAGTGGATCTGAACCACGCCAGCGCGTTCGTGCGCGTCGTCGAGACCGGCGGGTTCACGCGTGCGGCGGCCGCGCTCGGCGTGCCGCCGTCGTCGGTGAGCCGTCGCGTCGCCAGGCTCGAGGCGGAGCTCGGCGTCCGGCTGCTCGAGCGCACGACGCGGTCGATCGCACTGACCGATGCCGGGCGCGCGTACTACGAGCGGGTGCGCGAGGCGCTCGCCGGGCTCGCCGAGGCCGGCAGCCTCGCGCTCGATGCCGCGCGCGAGGTCCGCGGGGTCGTGCGGGTCGCGCTGCCGGTCGAGATCGCGGCGTCCGCGGGCTCGCTGCTCGCCGGCTTTCTCGGTGCGCATCCGCAGGTCCGGCTCGAGGTCGCGTTCACGAACCGCGGCGCCGAGCTCGCCGGCGACGGCGTCGATGTCGCGGTCGTGTGCGGGCGGCTGCCGGACAGCTCGCTCGTCGCGCGCAAGCTCGCGACGCCGACGGCGCGGCTGTACGCGGCGCCGGCGTACGTCGCGCGGCGGGGCAAGCCGCGCACGCTCGCCGAGCTCGCGAACCACGACACGATCCACTGCCTCGCAAGCTCGGTACACCCCCACCTGCGCGCGCTCGCCGGCGTCGGCGAGTGGGAGCTCGTCGGTCCGCGCGGCCCCGAGCGCGTCGAGCTCGCGCCGCGGATCGTGGCCGATCACCACCAGTTCGTGCTCGACGCGGCGCTCGCGGGGCTCGGGATCGCGCTGCTGCCGACGTGGTTCGGCGATCGCCACGTCCGCACCGACGCGCTCGTCGCCGTGCTGCCGCGCCATGCCGCGCACACGCCACTGCTCGTGCTGACCGCCGCCGGGCGTTATCTGCCCCATCGCGTCGCGCTGCTACGCGATTACCTCGTCGAGATGCTCGCGAAGCGCTTCTAGCGTCACGCGATCACGAAGCGGACGGCCTTCGTGATCAGGTACGCGGCGTACACCATGAGCGCGATGCCGACGACGCGCGGGATCCACGCGGCCTTGTCCCCGAGCACGTGCTTGCCCTTCTGGGTCAGGAACGCGACGAGCGAGAACCAGCCGAAGCTGCCGAGCATGACGCCGATCGCGCACGCGATGCCCTCGACGCGCGTGCCATCCGGGATGATCGAGCCCATGATCACGACCCAGGTCACGATCGCGGCCGGGTTCAGGATGATCAGCGCGAGCCCGACCGTGAACCCGGACCACATCTCGCGGCGCATCGCGACCGACTCCGACGCGGGCGGGTCGTTCGTCGCCGGGGCGACCGGCTGGCTGCGCGCGGTCAAGAAGCCGTAGACGAGCAGCACGATGCCGCTGACCGCGTACAGGATCGGCGGCACCGACGGATACGTCTTCAGGATCGGCGTCACGCCCAGCACGCCGAGCGCGGCGTACAGGCAATCCGCGATCGCACCGCCGAGTCCGACCGCGATCGCGCGGCGCAGCGTGTGGCGGTACGCGGCGTCGATCACCGCGACGTTGACCGGCCCGATCGGCACGCCCGTGAGCGCGCCGGCAGCGACGCCGATCGCGAAGAACATCAGCACGGAAACCTCCGTGCTATAGCAGCACCGTGACCCCGCCTGCTAGACCGCCGGGCGAACCCGAGGAAGGCCTCATCACCGGCCGCGACGCCGGGGCGGACGGGCCGTCCGTGACGTGGTTCGGCCACGCAACCGCGGTGGCGGAGCTCGGCACGGGGCGTGTATTGTTCGACCCTTTGCTCCGATCGCGCGCGCGTGCGGCTGGCCGGGTCGACGTCGTGCTCGTGACGCACAGCCACGTCGATCACCTCAACCGCTGGAGCCTCAAGGCGGTCGATCGCGAGACGCACCTCGTCGTGCCGAAGGGCGCGAAGGCGATCGTCGAAGATCTCGGGTTCGCGAGGCTGACCGAGGTCGACATCGGCGACGAGCTCGCGGTCGCCGGCCTCGAGATCACCGCGGTAGGCACGCGCCACGATCACGGGCGCTGGCGCAAGGGCGACTCGCCGGTCGCGCTCGGCTACGTCGTCAAGGGCGGCGGCGCGGCGGTCCATCACGCCGGCGACGTCGACTTCTCCGATCACGCGGTGTTCGATGACATCGGCAAGCGTCATGCGATCGATGCGGCGCTGTTGCCGATCGGTGGAATGATGCCGGTCTGGTACTACCGTCGCCGTCGCGCGCTGCTCGATCGCGGCATCCACATCGATCCCGACTGCGCGCTCGACATCTACGAGCGGCTCGGCGCGAAGGCGCTCGTCCCGGTGCACTGGGGCACGCTGAACCTGCGGCTCGGGCCGCCGAGCATGCCGAAGCGCCGGCTCGCGAAGGTCGCGACCGAGCGAGGCGTGGGAGGCGTGACGATCCTCGCGCATCGCGAGCGGCTTCGGCTGCTCGCGCCGAGCGCGCCGCCCGCTCACACGACGCCGTGAAACCGTAGACACCCGACGACGCCAACCACACCGATCAGGATGCCGATCACGTAGCCGAAGTGGCGATCGCGGACGAGCGGATCGCGACGGTCGGCGTTGCGCGAGCGGATCAGGCTGATCGAATCGTAGATGAGCCACGTCCCGGCGAGGCCACCGGTCAGGATCGTGAGGATCCACTTGAACGTGGTGTCGTCGACGATGTTCATCGCGCGGCTCCCGGCACGGCGTCGACGAGCATGCGCTTCGCGTCGTGCAGCACGATCGCGATCATCAACGGCACGAACGCCCAGTAGAAGAAGTTCACTTCCATGCCGCCGGTCGCGAAGCCGACGAGATAGCCGGTGTACGCGACGATGCGCTCCATCGCGTAGCTCTTGTAGTTGACCGTGCGGCCGGCGCGCTTCGCGTAGATGAAGCGCAGGCCGGTGTTCGTCAGGCCGAGCACGATGACGAGGATGACCGGCAGGACCGGTGCATAGCCGTACGCGGCGACGACGATCAGCGCGAAGCCGTAGCAGATGCCATCGGTGATCGCGTCGAACACCTCGCCGAACGGGCTGCGGCAGTCGAAGATCTTCGCGACCAGCCCGTCGAGCTTGTCGAGCAGGCCGCAGATCAGGATGAACAGCGTCGCCCACTGCCGGTAGTCGTTGTGGACCGCCCACACGAAGAACGGCAGCGTGATGAACCGCGACGCGGTGACCGCGTTCGCCGGATTGAACGGCGACACGACGCGCGCGGGCGCGACCGACTCGGCTCCCGCGCTCACCGCGGTGGCCACTTTACCCGGCCTCCGCGTCACCCGGCACCTCGTCCGTCGCGAGGCCCGGATCGACAAAGCGATAGCGCTTCCACGCGAACCGCACGCGCTGCAGCAGCGACACGTGGCTCATGATCGCGACCGCCCAGCAGCCGGCGAGCAGCGGCCGCGGGTCGTGGAGCAGCGCCGTGAAGAACACGCCGAAGCCGTAGTAGATGAGGAACTCCGCCGAGCCAAACAGCCCGACGACGTCGACCGGGTGACCGATCTTGCCCTTCTCGCGCCAGATGTCCTGCTGGCTCTCGGCATAGATCGACAGCTTGATGATGACGTTCGTGAGCGCACCGGTGATCCCGAAGCCCAGTACGATCAAGATGTGCGGGTAGTCGTATGACAGGTTCAAGCAGCCGCCCGCGTACATGATCCCGAGCACCCAGCGGTCGCAGACGTCGTCCATGACGGCGCCGAACGTCGAGCGCTGGTTGAAGTTGCGCGCCTTGAAGCCATCGACGTGGTCGACCAGCCCGCGCACCACGAGCAGCGCGAGCCCCAGCCACCACTGGCCCAGGAAGAACACGAGGCCACCGACCAGCCCGATCAGCGCGCCCAGCAGCGTCCACCCATTGGCGTGGAGCGGCAACCGGGCGAGCCCCGACACCACGGGGTGCAGCAGCTTGTCGAGTTGCTTGCGAAGCGCAAACAGGTTCATGCGGGCCGCACTCTATCCGAAGTCTCACGCGCGGGAAGCGTGATGATCCCTTTGGCTTGCAACGCGTGATCAGCTGCCACGCACGGTGGTAAGAGTCTTGCGCAATGCGGCAATGAACGTATCCAGCTGGGCGCTCGTGATCGAGAGCGGGGGCTGCAAGCGGAGTACGTTGCCATGCCAACCTGACATCGTGATCAGCATGCCCTGCGCGTGCAGGCCGTCCTTGATCTTGGCCAGCTCGGCCTTGCCCAGAACTTCCTTCGTGGCGCGGTCCTTGACCAGCTCGATGCCGCCGAGCAGGCCGGTGAACCGAACATCTCCGATCCACGGATCGCCGAGCGCGAACGCCGCCTCGGTGAAGTAGCGGCCCATCTTCGCCGCGTTCTCGATCATGCCCTCGTCGACGATCGTCTCGATCAGCGCGAGGCCGGCCGCGCACGACACCGCGTTGCCGCCCGAGGTCGGCGTCGTCCCGCCAAAGAAGTCCTTCGCGATCGCGTTGCTCGCGGCGGTCATGCCGAGCGACCCAACGCCGCCGGACAGCCCCTTGCCGCCGGTCATGATGTCCGGCTGCAGGCCGTAGTGCTCGACCGCGAACATCTTGCCGGTGCGGCCGAGGCCGGTCTGGATCTCGTCGGCGATCAGCAGGATGCCGCGCGACTTGCGGATCCGGTCGAGCCGGTCCCACCACTTGACCGGCGGCGCGAGGCCGCCGACCGCCTGGATCGGCTCGGCGATCAGCGCGGCGGTGTTCGGGCGGGCGGCGAACTGCGCCTCGACGCCGTCGAGACACTCGGCCTTGCACGTCTCGGGGCGCAGCCCGACCGGGCAGCGATAGCAGTACGCCGTCGGGATCGCGTAGTTGTCCTTGCCGAGCGGCTTGCCCGCGGACTCGCGATACTTCTCGGTCGACGTCACCTCGAGCGAGCCCAGCGTCAGGCCGTGGTAGCCGTTCTGCAGGTACGCGACGTCGGGTTTCTTCGTGTACTGGCGCGCGAGCTTGAGCGCGAACTCGTTCGCCTCGGAGCCGCCCGTCGAGAAGAACGCCTTGTGGATCGAGGGCGGCGCGATCTTCATCAGCTTCTCGGCGAGCCGGACCGCCGCGACGGTGCCGTGCTTGCCCGAGACCTGCAGCACCTGATCGAGCTGGCGCTTCGCGGCCTCGACGACGCGCGGGTGGCAGTGCCCCGCGTTGTTCACGAAGTAGCCCGCCGTGAAGTCGAGGTAGTCCTTGCCGTGGACGTCGGTGACCACGCAGCCGCGTGCCTTCGCCACGATCACCGGCTCGCCCGCGGGGTGGGTCCACGGCCGCATCACGTACTGCTGGTCGGCCGCTTCGATCGCGTCCGCATCTGGCGTCTTGTCGCCCATTGGTGCTCCTACGTTGGCGGTAACATCCACACGACCGAAAGGTAAGTCAACTTGTAGGGTTAGATTGCTGATCGCTTCCGGGGTCTGCCACGAATCGTCGGTTGTCGCGGTCCCAGACCCGCAGGTGCACGGTGCGCACGCGCGTGCCATCGAGCTCGAAGATCCGGTAGCGCGCGGTGCGCTCCGGCTTGTTGTGAAAATACGTTCCCGAGGCGATGCCTCGGACCGGGACATGCTCGCCGTGCGGTCCCGCGAGGGTCTCGGTCATATCGCGATGCTCGTGGCCATGGACGATCAGATCGGCCCCGTGCTCGGCGATCACGCGCGCGAACTCCTTGTGGTCGCGCAGCCCGCGGATCTTGCTGAACGCGCGATTGCCCGCCGGTGGATGATGGATCGCGACGACGCGGATCTTGCCGCGCAGCCGCTCGTCGGACAGCACGTGCCCGAGGCGCTGGAGCTGACCGTGCCCGAGCTTGCCGTACGCGGTGAACCACGGCGTCGCGCGGCTCGTCGACAGTCCGACGAGCGCGAGCGGGCCGCGGACGCGCACGATCGGCCAGTGCAGGATGTCGTCGGCGCTGTGGCGATGATCCTCCACCCACTCCCAACCCGGATCGGTGGTCGCGTAATCGCCGAACACCTCGGAAAACAGCGGCACGCCCTCGGCGACGTACGCGTCGTGATTGCCGGGCACCACGGTGACCCCGGTCGGCCCGAGCGCGAGCGCGTCGAACCGCTGGCGCGCGAACTCGAACTCGCGGCGCAACGCGAGGTTGGTGACGTCACCGGTGCACAGCACGTGGTCGATGCCCTGGTCGTTGAGATCGCGAACCATGTCCTCGAACGCATCGACGTGATAGTGCCGGCTGCGGTTCGACAGCAGGTTCATCGCGCCGATCCATCGCTTGTTCGCGAGCTCCAGCCAGCGCGCGCCGTCGTGCGACAGCAGGTGCAAGTCCGAACAATGCGCGAGTCTCATCCCCGAGCGGATTGGTAGCATGTCCTCGCCCGTTCGTCGGATAAGCCGGGCGTGAGAACATGGCGCGCGACAGCCGACACAGCCTCGAAGAAGCGCTCCTGGCGTCGTGGGATCGCGACACGCTCGCGGTGTATGCGGATCACCTCCAGGCAGCCGGCGATCCGCGCGGCGAGCTGATCGCGCTCGATCTCCAGATCGACCATCGCAGCACGCCCGAGCTCGTGGTCCGCCGCGCGTCGCTGCTGTCGCGCTGGCTCGGCATGCTCGTACCGTCGGACCCGCACGCGCCGTGGCTCGGCGACACGTTCCGCTATGGCTTCGTCGAGAACCTCGTCGTGACGCGCGATCACGGCGAACAGCGGATCGCGCAGGTGCTCGCGAGCCCGCTCGCAGCGTACCTGCGGCAGGTCACGATCCGCGGCCGGCGCAGCGACATCGCAAGCGCGCTCGCGCAGCTCGCGGCGGTGCCGCATCCCTGGCTGCGGCAGCTGACGATCGAGCAGGACGATCGGATGGCAGATCCCGCGGATCCGGATCCTTCGGATGCGAGCGCGCTGCTCGCCGCGGCGCCGAACCTCGACGTGCTCGAGGTCCGCGGCGCGACCGTGCTCGCGAGCTGCGTCCACCCGAAGCTGCGCGCGCTGACGGTGAGCTGGTCCGCACTCCCTGGCCTGTTCGACGGCGATGCGATCGATCTGCCTGCGGTCAGCGCGCTCGATCTCGCGTTCGCCGACCGAATCTTCGGACCGCCGCAGATCTCGACGATCGCCGGCCGCATCTCGCTCGCCCTGCCCGCGCTGCGCCGGCTCGATCTGTCGCGCAACGAGCCCGCGGCCCGCACCTACGACGTCGACTGGGAGGACGAGTACGACGACGACGGCGGCGCGATCACCGAGGACGCGCCGCTGACCGCGCTCGACTTCCTCGAGCGCTTCGCGATGCGCAAGCAGCTGACGCAGCTCGTGCTGCCGTCGATCCGCGCCGCCGATCAGTTCCAGCGTCTGATCGAGCTGCTGTCCGGGATGCCCGCGCTCGACGAGCTCGAGGTCGCGCGCGGGCACTACTTCCGCATGCCGGATCTACCGCCGCCGCTCGATCACATCGTGTTCAAGCGGCCGATGGCGTGGCCGTGGCCCGCGCTCGATCGGATCGATGCTGGTGACGTGTTGCACGTCGTCGTGCCCGACAGTCGCGCGCCCGACATCGTCTCGATCCACGACGCGGCGGTCGCGATGGAGCGCGCATTCGAGGACCTGCCCGCCGACGCGCGCTACGCGTGGACGCGCGTCTGGGTGTTCGTGCAGTCGCTCGTCCCCGGCAAGCAGCAGACGTTTCCCGCGGATCTGCTGATCGCGGCGACGGAGTCGGTCGACATCGCGACTGGCGGCTGGCGGCAGCTGCGCGAGGAGCTGCGCTATCGCCGGCCGCTGCCGAGCACCGCGGTCGTCAAGGTCACGCGGACGCGCGGCTAGTCGTTCATCGCCGCGACGAGATCGCGCGCGAGCTCGTGGATCACGACCGGCGGCAACTCGCTGCCGCCGACGCGCTCGATCTTGCGGCGCGCGAGATCGAGCTGCACCGAGTACGCGATCCCGCGGTAGCGATACACTCGCATCAGCACGCTCGACGCGCCGTAGCCCGCCGCGCCCGAGAAGAACCCGCGCCGGCGCAGCGCGGCCGCTGCCGGGAACGGCTCCAGCATCGCGCGCAGCAGCGTCAGCGAGGGCTTCTTGCGCGGCAGCGCCGGCAAGAACCGATCGAGCTGCGGATACGCGGGCCGCTGCGCCCGCTGCCAGCTCTGCCACGCGGCGAGCTCGCCGTCGGACAGCTCGCACGGATGGACGAGCCACACCGGCTCGGTCGCCCCGACGTGCAGTGGGATGCCGTCGCGATCCGCGGGACCGTGCTCGGTGAGCTGGAACGCGCGGAGCTCGAGCGGGTACGCCTCGCGCAGCAGGCGATCGCGCAGCGACGGCGGCTTGCGCTTGCCGTGTGCCCACACGAGGCCGCGCGCGCGGGCACGCCGCGGCGCGCGCACGAATAGCTCGAGCGCGTCGTCGAGCGTCGTCGTCCACGCCGTCGCGACGAGACCCTCGATCACCTCGAGGTCG
The DNA here is from genome assembly GCA_035715365.1 of Kofleriaceae bacterium. GTDB lineage: Bacteria > Myxococcota_A > Polyangia > Haliangiales > Haliangiaceae > JABFXX01. The sequence goes on from DASTLB010000076.1 coordinate 78,219, forward strand.
AGCTCCGCGAACCGCTCGGCGAGCCGCGGGGACAGCTCGGCACGCGGATCGCTGCCGGCGCGCACGAGCTCGTCGGCGTCGTGGTGCGTGCTGCGATCGACGCGCGGAAAGCCCGCGTTCGGATCCGACGCGAACAGCTCGAGCCGCGCGAGCGGGGTCGCCATGCGCTCGAGGCACTGCACGATCCAACTCGACACGAACGGCTCGGGCTGCGTCGCGAGCCGCTCGGCGAGCGCGTGCGCGGTCTGCGGGCCGCCGAGCGTCGCGACCACGTCCCACACCCACGGCAGCTGCTCGAACGGCAGCGCGACGAGCGCGTGCTCGACGAGGCTCGTCGCGTAGCGATCGAGGACGCCGGGATCGCAGGTCGCGCGGAGCAGCGCGACGAGCCCGAGCGGCACGTCCTCCTGCAGCTCGGCGACGAGCCCGTAGATCAGCATGTGCCCGGGCAATGCGCGGCCGCCGTCGCGCACCGTCACCGGCGCGAGCCGCGCCGGATCGAGCGCGAGCGCCGGCGGCGACAGCGTCGCGATCCGCGCCGCGATCGCGTCCCAGCTGTGCGTGCGCGGCGAGAGCCGCGGAAACGCCGCGAGCAGCGCATCGGATGGCTGGTACTGCTCGGGCGTGCCGAGCTCGAGCTGCTCGAGCGTGCGCGGGCTCCCGGCGCGTGCGAGCCGCGCGTCGATCGCGGTCAGCGCCGAGCGCTCGACGAGCTGGATCACGAGCGTGCGCAGAAACCGGCACGCCGGCGACTCGAGCACGGCGTCGAGCAGGCGCATGACCGCGGGCTCGTCGATCGCGATCAGGTGCGCCGCGCGCACGAATCCGAGCTGCCAGTCGAGCGTGACGTGACCGGCGTGCACCGCGAGCGGGCCGAGCAACTCGCGGCGATGGCGCTCGAGGTGGCGCTCGGCCGCGGCGCAGGTCGGATCCTCGGCGTGCAGCGTGATCAGCTCGCCGCGCGGATCGCCGCGCTCGATCAGCCAGTCGGCGTAGACGAGGTACGCGGCGGTGTCGTCCGGATCGGCTTCGATCGCGGCGACCAGGTCGGCCTCGGTATGGCCGCCGGGAAGCTCGGACTGCTGGTGCGCCGTGACCACCACGGCTCAAGCATACGTGACGTCACTGCAGATCGAGCGAGACATTATCGAACACGAACCGCCGGCTGCCCGGGTCGCTCGAGATCACCGCGACCGCGGCACTGACGCTCGCCGGAGGCGCGAGCGCGATCGTCTGGTCGTCGAGGATCGGCGCGAGCTCCTCGCCCGGGCGCGCGGCCCGCACGGCGAGGCCGAGGCTCGCGGCGCCCGGCATCCAGGTGACGTCGATCGCGACGGTGGTCAGCGTCGCGGTCTCGATCCGTCCGCTCGTCGGCATCGCGACGCCGAGCGCGTCGACGGTGATCGTGCCATCGGCGCTCGTCACGACCCACACCTCGCGGCCGAGGTCGCCGTTCGTGCCGTCGAGCAGCAGCATGCCGAGCGTCAGGCTCTTGCCCGGTGCCGCGGCGACGAGCTGGAGGTTCGCGGACACCGTCGCCGACGTCGCCGAGCCGACCGCGCGCGCACCCGACTGCCCGAACGTCGCGCCGTCGGACGTGACGTCGAGCCCGCGATTGCCGGTCGCGCCGATCACGACGACCTCGGAGGTCTCGCCGCCGAGGAACTCGCCGAACCCGAACGGCGCGACGCTCTGGTCCGGGGTCGGGCGATCGAAGTCGTTGCAGAACGCGAGCGCGGGCGTGTCGAGGCACGCGTTCGGCCGCAACGGATCCGCCGGCGTCGACGCCGCACCTCCGCACGCGACGAGGATGCCGGCGAGCAGACCGCCACCGAGGACACGACCGACGAGCTTCACGCGGCGAGCACCGTATCGCATTCGCCGGCAGGGAGGCAGGCCTCCCGGACTCGCAAGCGGCGAGCGCTCGGGCCCACCCGCGCGGTACCAGTGGGGCAACTCTCCGCGGTTGTCTCAGGAACCTTGGTGCGTGAGCCGGAGGAAACCCTGTGGCAGTTGCGCGAGACTGCATGCGCGCGAGTTTGTCGACGTGAACAGCCGTCTCGGCGCACGCCCGAGCGAGCGGTTGCTACGCAGCGCGGTACGACGAATGCACGCCTCGCAGGCCATGATGAACATGAGAGACCTCTTGGACACGGTTCGTTGTGAGGCGGCTCCGTTCGCGCGTCGCGTGGGCGATTCCTCGAAGGATTTTGCCAAGCGCGTCGGGAGCGGGACGGTCGATCTCGCGGAGCGCATCGGCCCCAAGCGCGCACTGATCGGTCTCGCGATCGGTGCGGCCGCGATCGGCGGCACGGTGTACCTCGTGCGCTACCTGCGCGCGCGCAACGAGGAGGTGCCGCTCGAGGGCGATGTCGATTACGACGTCGATACCGCGGCGGCGATCGACGAGACCGAGGGCAACGTCAAGCCGCGCCGCCGGCGTGGCCGTGCGAAGCGCCGCGCCGCGAACACGCACGTCTCGCACTGAGCTGCATCACGATTGCCGTGACCGCGTGCCCGCGAGGACGCCCGCCGAGCGTCTTCGCGCACGTGCATTTTCGGACCACGGCTCGCGCCGCGATGTCCGGACGTGAAACGGGCCGCGTACCCGAGGAGGAGACGCGGCCCGGAGCGCAGACAGCGCGCGGCTAGCGACGGTTCAGACCGTTGCTGCCGGTGTAGCTGCCACCGCTGTACGTCACCGGCTCCTCGTCGAGCACCGAGCTGCGCGACGTGCTGCCGTAGCTCGAGCCGCCGATCGACGAGCCCGACACGTCGGAGACGCCCGAGCCGACCGAGCTGCCGACGCCCTGGTTCGCCATCATGTTCTTCGCCTTGCCGATGAGCTCGTCACGGCGCGCCCACAGGTTGCCGAACGCGTTCTGAAAGCCACCGTGCTTGCGAGCGTACGCATACGCGCCACCAACGGCCGCCAGGCCCAGCATGTTCCTCAAGCTGAAGATCTTCATTTTGTTCCTCCTATGGAGGACAGATCCTCGCAAGCCTCGTGCCCGGCTCTCTCGGCGATCACCGCACGGATCGTTCCGAGCGCGGTCGCGCTCAGTTGTTCGGAGCGCCGTTCGCGATCCAGTCGCGGAACAGCTAGATCTCCTCGACGGAGAACAGCGTCTCGGGTGGCTTCGGCATGCGCGAGCCGACGTAGCAGGGTCCGCTGCCCTGGATCTTGAAGATCAGGTAGCTGTTGTTCGGATCGCTGGGCGCGACGAGCTTGTACGCCGGGCAGTGGGCGCTCGGTTGATCGAACACATCCGCGTAGGCGTTCGCCGCCGTCAGATCGAGCCCGTCCTGCGGGAACTGCGCGTCGTGGCACGCGGCGCCGCTACACCGCGCGAGCAGCGGCACGAGCTGCGACGAGAAGCTCACGTCCTGCGGCGCCGCCGTCACGGTGAACTGCGCCGACTTCGCGCTGCCGGTGAGCGACGCATCGTCGCGACACGCGATCTGGATCTGGTACGGCCCCGGCGTCACGCCTGAAAGCGTCCACGTCGCGCTGTCATTGGCACCCGACGTCACCGCGACGTTCGACATGATCGCGACCTGCGCGGTGCCGATCGCGGCGACATCGCAGGTCAGCGCGCTGCCATCGTCCATCACGCTCCACGTCACGGTGACCGACTGCGTGACGTAGAACGAATCATTCATCCGTGGCGCCGTGATCGTGACGATCGGCGTTCCGGGCGGCGGCGGTGCGTCGACGTCGATCGGGGTTCCATGGTCGTTGCCGCATGCGATCAGCACGCAAGCCACCCAGGCGAGCCTCATGCCTCCATCGTACGCGAGCGTCGACGCGCGCTCCAGGCGACGAGGTGTGACCGGGTCCTACGCCGGACGCCGCCGACGCTGCGCGAGCGGCGCAACCAGTGCGCCGAGCACGAGCCAGCCGGCACCGCCGCCACCAGCATCGCAGCCGGCGCCAACGTCGTCGCGCTCGACCGGCGTGACGCGATACGCGAGCGGGATCGGATCGCCGGTGACGCGCTCGTCGGTGATCGTGCTGACCACCAGATACGCGACATCGATATCGTCCGGCAGATCGATCTGCGCGCTGCCGGTCGTGCCGTCGGCGATCGCGAGCGGCTCGTAGGTCGCGGCACCGGGCGCGCCGTAGACGACCGCGCCCTGCAGCGTCGCCGCACCGCTCGACGAGATCCGCGCCTCGACCTCGAACCGTCCGGTCGCCGGACGAGCGAGCTCGATCACCGCGTAGCCGTAGCCGTACGGCGGCCGGACGAGCGTCGTCATCGCGATGCCCTCGGCGGGCACGCGCGCCGCGATCGGATCGACCGCGGCATACATCTGCTGGTACTGCGCGATCGAGTCGACGATGAACGCGCGCTGCGGCTCGGGGTAATCCCACACGGCGGCGTGCGCGGCAAACTCGCCGTACAGCGCGGGCAGCTCGCGATCCGGCGGCAGCTCGGCCGCGATCGTCGCGAGCGGCTCCGCGCGCGGTGCGCCGTGCTTCCACGCGTCGACGACGAGCGCCGGGTCGCCGAGCGTCTGCGTGGCGTAGCGGAAGAACAGCGACGCGCCGTACTGGTGCAGGCCACTGACCGCGTCGCCACCGAGCGCGTCGCCGTAGTAGTAGAGCGGCAGCTCGCTCTTGACCGCGAGCGCACCGACGAACAGGAACGGATCCGGCAGCTCGGGCAACGTCTCCTGCGCGGCCCACTCGGCGGTCGCTTCCCAGAACCAGCCGTGCTCGCCCTCGCCCCACGCGAACGCGCCGGTCGAGAACTGGACGTCGTGATAGAACTCGTGCACCGCGATCGCCTGCACGCGCTCGGCGGCGCGCGGCAGCTCGAACACGTCGCGGCTGATCACGAAGAACGGATAGCCTTCGTCGTCGATCCACGCGTAGCCGCCGGAGAACTCGATGCTCGGGCTATCGGCAGGCCGCGCGATGTACGCGTTGAGCCGGTACGTGCCGCAGCCGGTGCAGACGTCGTGACCGAGCTCGACGATGTACTTGCTCCACGCCTTCTCGAGCGAATCTGCGACGAGCTGCGCCTCGGCATCGGTCACCGACGGGTCGCGCCACTTCACCGCGAAGTTGTTCGTCAGCTTCGTCGTGTAGCCCGCACCGAAGCCATCGCGCGTCAGCTTGTCGCCGTTCGCGGTCAGCGGCACCGCACTCGCGTCGATGCGCGGCCGGCTCGCGAGCGCCGGTAACAGCGCGGGCGTGCCGCACCGCGTCTGGGCCGCGGAGTCCGCCTCGGCATCGACGGCGCCGGCGATCGCCAGCACGCCCACGATCGCGAGGACACGGCGCATGAACGTCGTACGAGCAGTGCCCGTGCCACGGCCGAGTCGTCACAAGTGCGCGACAAGCCGTCGACGACGCGGCGCGACCGTCACGCCGGCGAGCGCCATGGCTACTGCGGCTGCCAGGCGCGCCGACCGGCGTGACGAGCACTAGCAGCCGTGGACTGTCGCGGTGAAGGTCGTGAAGAACGTCGGCGAGTTGTTGAATCGGACCGTGATCGTGTCCGTGCGTACCTGACCCTGACCGACGAACGAGCTCTGGTACGTCGCGCTCGCCTGTCCTTGGTTGTCGAGGGGCAGCGAAAGCGACGTCTGACCGTTTTGCGGGAACAATGCGCCGGTATCAGCTTCGGCCGTGAACGTCACCGTACCTGCAACGGGATTGTCGAAGCGGTCCGTTACCCGGACCACGAGCGGTTGGGAAAGTACTTCTCCGTCGCAGGTGGTGCTTTGCCCGTCTCCGAACTTCACGATCTGCGATGGTGTGTCCGCGGTTGCTGACACACCGGTGTCTTGCGCCGCGAGCGATCCGGCGCTGACAGAAAGCGTGTAGACACGCGCGACTGTCGGCAGCGTCCAGCTCGTCTGCGCGGCGCCGGACGCGTCGGTGACCGGGCTGCTACTCGCAAGTGTTCCGCCATCGACCCGCAACGCAACCGTGAGTCCGGGAATCGGATTGCCGTGAATGTCGAGCGCGCGCACCTGGAGCGGGAGCGTGCTCGCGACAACGGCGACCGTCGAAACGGTGGGGACCAACTGCGCGACGGCGCCAGGCACCGTCGCGACACTGAAGGACACGGCAGGCAGGTTCGCGACCTGTGCGGTGACCCCATTCGGTCCGACGACGGTTCCGGTCGTGAGTACGGTCTGCGCCTTACCTGCCGCACTGGTCGTCACGGTCGACGCGCTGAGCGATCCGGTCCCACTGGTACGCGTGAACGACACGGCCACCCCCGGCACGGCATTCCCGAATGCATCCGTGGCGAGCACGACCATCGGCGCGGCCAGCGTACCGGCGACGATGTTCGTCTGGGTCGTGTTCGACGCCGCGACGAGCTTCGCGGGCGCTGCCGCGAGCCCGGTCTCGCTGAACGTCACGCTCGTCACGCCGGTCGCACTCGCGGTCGCGGTATTGATTCCCGCCTTCGTGTCGAGCACGAATGTTGCCCGCGCGCGGCCCTGCGCGTCGGTCGCGATCGTGGTGTCGCCGGAGAAGCTGCCGTTTGCGGATGCCGGCGCGAACGTGACCGTCTTGTTCGGCACCGGGTTGCCGCTGGCGTCGCGTGCGACGACCTCGAGCGGCATCGGCAGCATCGTCCCGACAGTCGCTTTCTGGTTGTTGCCACTGGCGATTGTGAGCGATGCAACGGTATCGGCGGTGCCGTGCGCGGTCATCGTGATCGCTGAGTCCGGCACCTCGACGAGTCGCGCTTCGACGATGTTTGGACCGGCGGTCGCGCCCAGCGTCAGGATGGTCGCTGCCTCTCCGCGCGCGTCACTTGTGACCTCGGCGGTCGATAGCGACCCCGAGTTCTCGACGACGGCAAACTGCACGGATACACCTTCGACCGCATTGCCGAAGCGGTCTTCCGCCCTCACCACCATCGGGTCCGCAAGAGGCTCGCGGACGATGCCAGTTTGCTCGACCGAGATCGGCACGAGCTGCACGGCCTTGTCTGCAACGCCAGTCGCGGTGAACTCGACGGGCTCGCTGTCGAGACCGGTCGCCTCGACCTCGATGGTCCCGCGCCCGATCGTCGTGCCCAGCGTGAGCGTGCTCCGAGCGCGACCGAGCACGTCGGTTCGGCTGCTCGGGTCAGATAGCGACCCGCCACCTTCGAGGATCCGGAAGTCCACGGTCAGGTTTTCGATCGGTTCGCCGTCCGCGTCCGTCGCGAGCACGACCAGCGGCTCCGCGAGGGCGCTCGCGACCGTCGCGCGCTGGCCGTCACCTGACACGATCGACAGCGTACCTGCGGTCGTTCCGCCAGCCGCACCGCGATCCTCGTAGCTGCACGCCCCGACCGACCACAACAGCAACAACGCGATTCGACACTTGTACTTCATGACGTGCGACCCCTTTCCCCTTCAGAAGTGATTCGTGAGCTGCAGACCGGAGCTCGTGGTCGTGAGCACGGGCTCGACCTCGAAGCCGTGCACGCGCGCGATCGCCGAGCTCTCGGTCGAGCCACCGCGCCAGAACATCCAGGCCGCCACGCCAGCCGCTGCAATGCCTGTCCCCGCCAGCGCCTGCGCCATGTAGTGGCGGTGGTTCGCAGCGCGGTAGAGATCGTCGTGCAGCGCCTCGGTGGTGGCGCGATTCGCATCGCGGAGCTTCGAGCGGCCGGCGAGCTCGAATCCGAGCGAGCCGCCAAGCAAGGCGACTGCGCTCGCGCCGATGATCAGCGGTACGGTGCGCGAGCGCTTAGATCCTCGTGCGATCTCGGGCCCCCGTGCGAGCGCCGGCACGTCGACTGTCTTCGCATCGCGTTCGGCCGCGATCGTGACCGTGGTCGTCCACGACTCGTATCCCGGAGCGCGAACGCTGATCGTGTACGTGCCGCGATCGACCGGCAGGGCGCGACCCCACATGCCGGCATCGATTGTGTCCGCGCCGACGAGGATTTCCATGCCCGACACACGGTGATCCGCCGTCACCGTGATCGTGAGCTTGGAGAGCTTTGGTTCGAGCTGCGCGGCACGCTCGACAGCGAGCGCGTGCAACTGCACGACTCGCGGATCAGTCGCAGTGACCGTCTTCTGCTGCGCCTGAACAAACAGTCCCCACGCCGTCGCGAACTGCTGGTTTAGCTCGCGACAGTTCGCCTGGTTAACGAGCGTACTGATCGCAGGATCGAGCTTCTCGCTGGCATCGAACGCACTGCATGCCTCCTCGTACTTGCCGGCTTCGAGTAGCTCGCGGGCTTGCCGGAACAGCGCTTCGGCCTGCGCACTCGCAGGCTGACCAGCCGCGAGTCGCGGCACGAGCAAGCTGACGATGATGAGAACTTGTCCACGCATGAAGACCCTCCTGGGCGACTAGAAACGTATGTCCAGAACCGACGACCCTGATCCATTGCCGCTCGGGTCCTTCGACTCGTCCTTCGACCCGTCCTTCGACCCGTCCTTCGACCCATCGTTCTCGACGTCGTTCGACGCGTCCTTTTCCCGAAGCTTCGGCCCCTTCTTCGACGTGTCGTTCGACCCGTCCTTCGACGCGTCCTTCGACGCGTTCGACGTGTTGTTGGACGCGTCGTGTGGTGTGTTCTTCGAGTCGGCGCCAACTGCTCCGCTGCTCGCGCGGCGCGCAGCGCTGTCCTGGGGCGAGCCCCTCGGAAAACTCGCCGAAGCGCTCTTTTTGGATTTCGGTTTCTCGGTCTGCGGCGAACCATCCGGCTTGGTTTGCGGCGGGGCATCTGCCTCGTCGGAGATGTCCATGGAGGTTGCCGGCGGCGGTGGCGCGCCTTCGCCCACGACATCCTGCCGCGGCTGAGGTTCGTCGACGGGTGGTTGTGGTGGTGGTGCCGGGGTGGTCGACGGTGTATGCGCAGCCGTCGCCGGGTCTCCGCCGTGTGCCGCGTACAGTCCGAGCCCGGATGCGATCGCGATTACCAAGGCGGCGCCGGTGACGATCCGTGCGCGGCCTCGTGAGCGCTGGGCGGGCGCCACCCGCACGTGGGCCGACCCCGAAATCGTCGTCGGTGCGGCCGCCGTGGTGCCTGCTGCTTCGAAGGGCGACGCTTGGATCTCTGGATCCGTGCTGCCGATCAGCTTGCCGATGGCCTGTGCGAGCTCATGTCCGTTCGCGTAGCGGCGGTCCGGTTCCTTGGCCAAACAACGTGCGACGAGCTCGTCGACGGCATGAGGCACCTCGGGTCGGACCTCGCCGACGCGCGGCGGCGGCTGAGTGACGTGCAGGATGATCAGGTCACCGGCGCCATCCGCCTCGAAGGGCGGCCGACCCGCGAGCAGGTTGAAGAGCACGCATCCGAGCGAGTACACATCCGACCTCGCGTCGACTTGCGCTGCGCCCCGGCATTGCTCGGGTGACATGAACGCCGGCGTTCCCATGATCGCGGAGGTGTGTGTCTTCACCTGGCTGCTCGCGCCGAGCTTCGCGATTCCGAAGTCGAGGAGCTTGGCGCGCTCGCCGCCGGCGACTTCCGGATCGCGGACCAGGAAGATGTTCTCGGGCTTGAGGTCACGATGGACGATGCCGCGCGCGTGCGCGACGCCCAGCGAGCTGGCCACTTGCCGCAGGATTCGCAGCGCTTGGTCCACGCGCATGCGTCCCTGACGTCGCCAGCGTGCGTCGAGCGTCTCGCCCGAAAGCAGCTCCATGACGATGTACGCGGTGCCGTCGGTGTGATGGCCGAAGTCGAAGATCTGAACGATGCCCGGGTCTGCCAGTGCTGCGGCCGCGCGAGCCTCATTGAAGAACCTCGCGACGATCTCCTCGCGAGCCGAGAACATCGGATGAAGCAGCTTGATCGCCGCGCGTCGGTCGAGCAGCGTGTGCTCGGCGAGCCAAACTTCGCCCATGCCGCCGGCACCAATCTGCTTCAGCAGACGATACGCGCCGATCGTCACCGAGCTGCTTGCCGTGTACTCCGTCGCCATCATCATGTTCATCCGCTCCGAAGCCACTCTCGGGCAGGCGCGGGTGAAACGACCATTCAAAGCTCGTGAGCTCTGCGTGATCGCCACGACTGTACGAGAACGACGGCGCGCGATCGCAAAGCGTCACGCGTATTGCGAGCGAAGGCCGAGTGTCGCGATCGAGCAACACCCAATGTGGGATGAACGCTGACCGAGGCTACTCAGCGCGTCTGGACGAACAGCCCGTTCGGTGGGGTCTGCGCCGGATCGAGGCGATCCCACGCGAGGTACGGCGTCCCGCTCGGGCCGAGTGTCGCGCCGATCGAGAACCCGTCGAGCAGCGGGCCCATCGCGAGGCCCGCGGTCGTCCACGTCGTGCCGGACTTCGTCGCGACCATGACATCGGACGTCATGCCGTCCTGGTACGCGATCGTCGGCGCGCCGCCCGCGAGGTAGATCGCGGCCGCGGCGCCGACCGGGTGCGTGCGATCCGGCGGACGCTGGCCGTCGTCGACGAGCTCGGGCGTGCCGGGGCTGCCGTTCCACGTCGTGTACATGAGCTGATCGCCGAGCGCGTCCTGGTACGCGATGTGGACCGTGCCGCTGCCGTCGACGACGGCGCTCGTCCACATGCCACGGTCGCCGTTCGCGCCGCCGTCGAGCGCGGTCTCGGTGAACGTGCCCGCGTTCGGGCCATCCTCGACCGCGATCTTCAGCGAGCGGTTCGCGCGATCGTAGTAGGCGACCGCGAGCCGCGCGTCCGGCAGCACGACGAGCTTCGCGAACAGGCCGGTGCCGGTCGCGATGTCCGCGAGCGTCGGCTCGCCGAAGCTGTCGGAGCACACGCCGGCGACGCACGCCTGGGTGTCGCCGCACGTCGCGGTGCAGTCGGTCGTGACCGCGGCGCAGGTCTGGCCGTCGGCGCCCGCGATGCAGGCCTCGCCGACGTTGCACAGCCCGCCGCACGTGCCGATGCCGGTCGCGACGACGGTCTTCGTCCACTCGCTCGCCGACGACGGCGCCTGCGAGCCGGCGCGCGCGATCCGCAGCTCGGTCACGCGGTGGCCCGCGCCATCGTCGATCCCGAGCGCGATGTACGCGATCGCGGGGTGGCCGCCCGCGTCGATCACGAGCGACGTGTAGCGGCCGACCTCCTCGCCGCTGCCATCATCGACGACGTACGACGACCAGCTGCCCGGCTTGCTCTCGAGCGCGAACTTCAGCGTGCCGTTGTCGCGGTCCTGGTACGCGATGCGCGCGAGGCCGTTCGCCATCGTCGTCGACGTCCACGCGCCGACGTTCGGGCCGGGATCCTCGATGCCGCCGCGATAGGTCGACGGATCGTGCGTCGGCGTCGCGTCGCTCGGGATGCCGTCGACGACCTTGAGCTGCGGCGCGTTCGGATCGGTGACGTCCGCGGCGACCAGATCGCCGAGGCCCTGATCGTAGGTCGCGACGACGACGCGCGTGCCGTCGCCGCCGATCGAGGTCCAGCGCCCGAGGCCGCCGTGCGCGACGTCGCCGGGCAAGCACTCGTTGCTGCCGCACGGATCCGAGCCGCAGCTGCAGCCCGGAAGGCAGGCGATCGCGGCCAGCCACACGACCGCGCCCGAGCGCTTCATGCGGCGGCGCCACCGCCGGAGGCGGATGGACAGTCCGCGCAGCGGCAGCGTGATCGCGAGCAGCACGAGCGCGAACGGCAGCGCGGCGGTGCCGCTACCGGACGAATCGCAGTTGCAGCCACCCTCGCCGGGCTGGCCGTGGAAGTTGCGGACCGGCGTGCGGCGCAGGCCGGCGTTCGCGCCGAGCTCGACCCACAGCACGGCCGGCGTCGGATCGATCGTCTCGGGCCGGTTCAGCTCGCGCGCGCGCACCTCGAGCTTGTGCTGGCCCGCAAGCCAGAACACCGACGACGACAGCGTCGGCCGGGTGTTCGTCGACCACGCGGTCCACGCGCCGTCGTCGATCCGGACCGAGTACTCGAGGTGCTCGCCCTCGCCGCCGAGATCGAGCGCGATCGTCGGCGCCTGCGAGCGCTTCCACGCGCGCGGCGACCTGTAGAGCGCCGCGTCGGGCTCGACGACATCGGCGAGCGACACGCGGGTCTCGACCGGCTTCGCGGATGGCGCCGGCACGAGGTTCGCGAAGATCGCGAGGAAGTTGTTGTTGTCGACCGCGGTGACGTCCTTGATGTCGAGCGCGAGGCTGCCGAACGCGGGCAGCGCGATCGGCGACAGCCCGTTCGACAGCTGCGGCAGCGCGAGGTTCAGGATGCTCGGGAACAGCGCCGCGAGCTCGTCGGGCGACTCGGTGAGCGCCTCGGAGTTCTTGACCGAGATGTTCGTGAACGCGTCACTCGGGTTGCCGATCACCGGGCCGAGCTCGCCCATCGCCGTGACCTGGAGGCCGATCGGCAGGTGGACGTCGGAGACGACGGTGAACACGCGGACGTACTGGTCGTCGACCGCCGCGAAGAAGTCGATCTCCATCGCCGTGAACTTGATGTCGAGCAGCGGGTCGACGAGCGTCTTGCCGCCCTGGCCGTCGTCCATGAACGTGTTCTTGCCGAGCGTGATCACCGGCGGGCTCTGCGGGCGCAGGCCGACCGCGACCGGCGAGTTCGTCTCGACGAGCTTGCCGAGCGAGCGCGACAGCAGCGCGAGCGTGTCGGTCGACAGCTGCGCGAACGCCGACGACGTGATCGTCAGGCACAGCAGGCCGCCGTCGTAGCCCGCGTACGCGAACTGCGAGAGCTGCGACTTGTGGAGGCCGATGCCGATGTCGAACGCCTGGCCGGTGTCCGGTCGCGTGTTGCCCTGGAAGAACGCGGACTGCGGGATCGAGACGAGGCCCGGATCGGTCGCGGGCGGACCGCAGCGATCGCGCGCCGCGCCGGCCGGCTGCATGCCGCCGAGCAGGCCGAGCGCGAGGCCGTTGTTGTTCGACGTCGCGTAGCCGCCGGCGACCTCGTAGACGTCCATCGCGCCGGTCGTGCCGGGCGACAGCGAGCCGAACAGCGCCGTGCCGCGCGCGCGCCCGGTCAGTCCGAGCTCCTGCAGGCACGAGCCGTCGGCCTTCGTGCAGACGTTGTTCGTGCACGCGGTCGCGAACGAGCCGCACTCGCCGACGTCGCCGGTCGGACACGCCTTGCAGGTCTGATCCTGGATCGCGCTCTGGATCGCGCCGGTGATCTGGTCCTTGAGGATGCCGATGAAGAACGTCAGGCCGAGGTTCGCGACCTGGCAGCCAAAGCCACCGGTCAGGCTGACGTCCTCGGACGCGAGGTTCGTCAGGTTGACGGTGCCGACGACGATCCGCGTCGTGCTCGCGGTCGCGTCCTGCTGGAAGTTGATCGGCGCGTCGATCTGGATGTCGTCGGGCGAGCCGGCGGTCGTGTCGATCTTGACGCCGCAGTCACCGACGAGCGGGACCTTCACCGGGATGTCCATCTCGGTCTTGACGCGCGCGCGCACCGTGACGTCGAGCCGCGAGTTGCCGGCGGACGGCTTGAGCTCGAGCCGCGGCAGATCGCCGGGCTGCGCGCGGAGGTCGATGTCGATCGGACCGCACGGGCTCTGCGGATTGCCGCCGGGGCAGCAGATCGGCGTCGAGCCACCGCAGTTCGCGGGCGCGTCGAACTGCAGCACGCCGTTCATGCCGCCGGCGACGCTGCCGAGCAGACCCGCCGGATCGGCCGCGATCTTGTTGAGGCCGCTCTGCGTGACGCGCACCTGCGCCGCGTTCGGGTTGCGCTTCGCCGCGGGGAACCCGCCGGGAATCGGCTCGAACGTGTTGCAGCCGCCGCAGCCGCCGCCGCTGCACGACACCGCGAACACGACGGAAACGACGGCGATGCACCAATCGAACTTGCGCGGAATCCGCGCGCTCCCCCGAGGGCTCATGGGGGGATGTCACTCGACGACGTGCGCCGGGTCAAGACCCGAATCGATGACAAGCCGCGGCGTGTGCGATCTGACCGCTGACGACGACTGACCCCGGCGGCTCGTAAGGCGGGCTTACTGGACCTGACCGCCGACGACCAGGTAGCCGGTCTGCTCGGTGACCGAGACGTTCTGGACCGCGACGCCCCCGGCGGCCGGCAGCGGGATCGCGCCGATCGCACCCGACCCGAACGCGACGATCCGCGACAGCGCGAACGACGTGATCGCCTCGAACTGCGCGTTCGACAGCGCGTTCGCACCGTCGACGTTCTCGTCGAGGATGTCGACGTAGGTCGTCGGGGTGCCGACGTCGAGCCGGAGCGCGCCGGTCGCCGGATCGGCGGTGACGTCGATCGCGAGCTGGGCGTTGACCGCGACGCGGGTCGCGACCGCGCTGCCGTTCTTGAACGTCGCGATCAGGTCACCGACCGTGAGCTTCAGGCCCTCGCCGGACGCGTCGAGGTACGGCGGGACCTTCGCGGTGAGCTCGACCTGGTCGTAGAGCGTGCCGACCTCGCCGTACGGACCGGTCTTGAGGTCGATCGCCATGTCCATGCCCTTCGCCGACCAGAAGCTCGTCAGCAGCTGGTTCGCGGCGTCGTCGGAGATCGCGAGCTGGAAGCCCTGGCTCTTGTCCATCGCCGGCAGCGTGTTCGGGACGAGCACGTACTCGCCGGTGTCACCCTGCGCGCGCAGCTCGGTGTCGAGCTCGATCAGCATGCCGGACAGGTCGGTCTCGACGCGGGTCGGGGTGACCGTGAGGTCGAGCGACTTGCCGAACAGGTCCACCGTCTTCGTCTCGTTGAGCCCGGCGAGCGACTTGTTGAGCATCGGCACCACGAACTTCTCGGTCGCCCAGCCGATCACCGGGCCCATACGCTGGTCGAGATCGAGCAGGTCGACGATCGTGCCGGGCACGCCGCCGAGGTCGACGTTGAAGTTCGTGATCGTGACGTCGGGGTTCTGCAGCGCGAACTGGATGTCGCCGAAGAAGTCGAGGCTGACGCCGAACGTGCCGGCGACGTGGACCCGGCTCGCCGTCATCGTCGCGTTGCGCGAGCCGTCGAGGCACGACACCGCCCACTGCAGGTGGAGGTCGACGCGCACGTTGTCGAGGTCGGCCGAGAACTCGAGGCCGTTCGAGCTCGGGATCAGGCGGATCGTCGCCGAGCCGACATCGAAGCCGGTCACCGACGCCTGGCCGTAGAGGCAGTCCGGCTGGCCGTTCGTGGTGCCCATGTCGACGACCGGGTTCATCGGCTGCACCATCGACGTCAGATCCGCGGTCGCGATGAAGTTCGCGGCGCCGCGGCCGATCGCGTCGAACGTCTGCGCCGACATCGTCGCGGTGATCGCGCGCGGCACCATGCGATCGAGCGTCTCGGTCGGGCCGGCGACGACCGCGCGGGTCTCCTTGCCGGTGTTGCCCTGCGCGTCCTTCGCGACCGCGTGCAGCAGGTTCGTGCCCGGCACGACCGGCACCGTCGCGTGGAACGTGCCGTCGGGATCGACGAACGCGGTGACGTCGTTGACGAGCACCGAGGTCACGCCGGTGTCGTCGGTGACCGTGCCCTTGACCTCGACAGTGCCGACGTTGCCGGCGAACGTGCCGTAGTCGGGCGACGTGATGTGAAGGCGCGGCGCGTTCGGATCGATCGCGGGCTCGTCGGCGTACGGCGAATCGCAGGCGATCAGGGCGCCGAGCGCGATGAATCCGACGAAGCCGAGGGCAGTGAGTGAACGCATGGCGAGCCTCCCGTAAGTGGAGAGAGGCTCAGCAAGAAGGAGGCCATGCCCGAGTACCACTTGTTCTGCGCGGGAGCGTCGGCGAGCACGACACGGCCGCTCGCGCGATCTGTCCACGAGATCCGCGTGGTTCGCGGCTCGCGCGACGAGATCGCGAGCGCCTTGCCCGCGGGCAGCGCGAACGTCACGAGCAGCACGATCATCGGCCGCGCTCCGCCCGGCTCGGTGCCGAGCTTCGTGCGGACATTCGTGGGCACCAGCGGCTTGCCGTCGACGGAGATCGTCAACGCGGCCATTGCCTGCTGCGTCAACAGCGAGCGCATCACGTCGAGTCCGCGTGATTTGGGCTGGTTGGCCGAGCGCGCGAGCACCGCCTCGGTCGCCTCGCCGCTGCCGGGGCGATAGCCGACGAGTAACACCGCCTCGCAGCGCTCGACCTGGAGCACGACCGTGCGCACCGGCGGGAACGTATGTCCCCAGGCAGACTGGCTGGCCAGCAGGGTGGCTAGTGTGATTGCCACTGCGACCCCGCGCATTGTCCGGAGATGCCGGCCCGCCGGACGCTGCCGCCTCCGGCCGGCCGGGCGCATCAGCGTCCGGCCAGCCGGTACCTCCGGACAATGGCGGGCCGTCATGGCTGGACCTCCGGCAGCCGATCGAACTGCACGCGCACGTCCGGCGGCGGGCCTTGCTTCGCCTTGATCCGCGGCAGCGCCGGCTTCGGCGGCGTCCAGCCATCGCCGGCGAGGTCGATCCAGATCGGGTTCGTGATCGCGTACGGCGTCGTCGGGTGCGTGCGCGCCGGCTTGAGCGCGGACGCGAGCGGCAGCGTCGAGAGGTCCATGCCGACCGACAGCGCCTGGATGATCACGGTCGCATCGAGCGGCGGGAACTCGGTCGGCGACACGACCGGGAACATGTTCGCGCTGCCGAGCGCCTCGGCGACGACCCAGGCGTCCTGCGTCGGCCGCACCTGGACGACGGTCTCGAAGTCGGTGCCCTGCCCCGCCGGGATCGCGATCCGGCGCAGCTCGGTCGAGTTCGAGTACACGACGAGCGTGTCGACCGGCGCCCACGACGGCGCGCGCACGCGGATCGTCAGGTCGACCGACGCGCCTTTGACGGTGTCGCCGATCATGTGACCGTCCGCGGTCGTCATCTCGATGTACGGCGCGTTCGTCGTGATCGCGCGGTGCTCGCGGATCGCGCGCACGACGTCTTCGCGCGTGTAGCCGCCCGGCGTGTCCTTGCCCTGCCCGACGAACAGCAGCGTGCGCGCGTAGCCCGGCTCGTGACCGAGCAGGTGGTGCGTGTCCGACGTGCCCATGCCGGTCGCGGTGTGGCCGCGATCGAGCATCGTGAACCACGTCTCGACGACACCCGGAAACGTCGGCCGGCCGTCGGGCCCGACGACGATCTGGCCGGGCACCGGCTGCGGATCCGGAAACGGCCCGGGTGGCAGCGGATCGGGCGCGCGGAACGTGTGGATGTCCTCGAGCCGGCCGCCGGTCAATAGCTCGATCGCGTCGAAGTCGTAGCTGAACTTGTCCGCGGTGAACTCGTCGCCGTACGGCGCGAACACGCCGATGATCCCGGTCGGCGTGTACGGCTCGGCGGTCAGCGAGTCGACGAAGAACGACGCGAAGTAGCCGAGCACCTGCTGGCGCGGATGGTTGACCTGCACGATCGACGTCTTCGGATCGACGCCGAGGTTGCGGAGCGTGTCGAACAGCTTCTGCGGCGGCTGGCTCGCCCACAGAAACTCGCCGCCGCGCGTCGAGCCCGGATCGATCTTCAGCGGATAGCCGTTGAAGTGACCCATCTCGAACGTCGTGAGCTCCATGCCCGGGATCCCGAGCAGCCAGGGATCGAGGCCGCTCGACTGGATCACCGGCGCGTAGTCGGTGATGTAGTTGTGATCGGTCGCGACCGCGACCTCGAGGCCCTCGGCGGCGCACGAGATCACGCGCTGATCGATCGGCAGCCCGGAGTCCGTCGACGGCGCGGCGTGGAGGTGAAAGTCGCCGGCGACCCAGCCCGGGGACTTGTACGCCGGCACGAGCGTCACCTGCTCGGCGGCGAACGATCCGGCACCGATCGTGATCGGCTTCGTCGTGATCTCGTACTCGGGGCCGCGCGTGACGACGAGGTCGTACGTGCCCGGGCGGACCTTCGCGTCGATCCGGCCATCCTTCGTCCACCACGCGCCCTCGATGAACCGGTTCGTGCCGTCGAACGCGGTCGGCCGGCGGCGCTCGCCGAAGCGCAGGTCGTAGAGGAACGTGCGCGGATCGGCGCCGGTCTTGCTCGGATCGAAGTGACCGAGCAGCTGGATCTTCGCCGGTGCGTGCCGCCCGAGCTCGTCGATCACCGAGACCGCGAGCGTCGCCGGCGGCTGCATCTGGACCAGCGTGCCGGTCTGCTGGCCGCTCTGGATCGTGATCGCCTCGGCCGGCGTCGTCAGTCGATCGTCGGACTGCACGATGTAGCGGTACGAGCCGGCGGGCAGCTTCGCGAGGAACGCGCCGCCGGCATCGGTCTCGATCTGATCGAGCGGCTGGCCGTTCGCGTCGAGGATGTAGATGTTCGCGCGCGCGATCGGCGCCTGGGTCAGCTCGTCGACGACGCGGCCGCCGAACGTGCCGGTCTGCTCGCCGCGCAGATCGAGGATCGTGTCGTAGACGCTCGCGACGTCGCCCTTGCCGATCACGAAGTACGCGGTGAACGAGAACTGCTCGCCGGGCCCGAGCTGCGCCGGCGGATCGTACATGTAGACGCCCGCGACGCCTGCGTACGTGAACGGCAGCAGCATCGAGTACGGCGTGACGTCCTGCATCGGATAGCCGGACGCGTACTTGTTGACGTAGTTGTTCGGCGACATCGGCACCGCGAGGCCGTACGACACGCCCTCGCCGCGGCTCGCGAGGAAGTCCGCGACCATCCCCGGGAACGCCGGGAACCCGCCCGCGATCTTGTACGTGTCCTCGATCGCGTACTGCACATTGAAGCCGGCGCGGCCCGGCGTGAACAGATCCTGCTCGCCGCCGAACAGCGGCAGCATGCCCATCGGCACCGAGAGCTGGAGGTTCTCGACGCCGGGCACGTCGAACCCGAGATCCTTGAGCTCCTGCGGGTTCAGGAACGGAAACGGGTGCGCGCCGGTCGACGTGTTCTTGATCGTGGTCTCGATCTCGACGTACTTCGCGCCCGGCTTCAGGCGGTACACCGTCGTGAACGCGAGGCTCGACGGAAAGATCAGTCCGGTGTTGAGCAGCGCGACCATCTGCAGCAGGTCGCCGCCGGTGCCGGTGACCATGACCTCGGCCGGCTTGCCGTCGGAGCCATCGCGTAGCGGCTCGCCCGCGATGATCTGCTGCGGCGTCGGGCACACGCCCTGCCGCGTCGGGATGCAGACGTCGGTCGGATCGATCACCGTGAACACGAAGCCGGGCAGCAGCTCCGCGAGCTGATCGTTGCCCTTCGCGTGATCGCCGCCGACCCGCCGCAGATCGGCGTCGACGAGCGAGCCGCCGTACGTCGTGTTGACGCGGCCGAACGTGGTCTTTGCCGGATCGGTGCTGACACCGGTATCGGAGATCACGAGCCGGATCTGATCGTTCTCGAGCAGGAAGTCGCCGATCTGGCCGATCGCGTGCGGTCCGCCGACCGCGTCCTCGAGCGAGCCGATCCGCTCGGCGCGCGCGTGCGGTGCGGCGTTGCCGGTGCAGCCGGCCACGAGCAGCACCGCGATCAGCGCTCGGTTCACAGCGCGACCTCGACCGCGAGCTGCGCGCGACTGTTCGACAGCTCGCGCGCGGCTTGCTCGATCACGTGCGTGAGCTGGAGCTGAAAGCGCATGTGCAAGGCTGGCACGCCGAGCATCGCGCCCGCGGTGTGCTCCATCACACGATCGGTGACGATCAGGCTCGACGGATCGAGAATGCCGAACCGGTAGCCGACGCCGATCGGCAGCTCGTCGCTGCCGAACCCGACGATCACCTGGGCGTGCGCGCCGTACGCGTTCTGTGCCGGGCCACCGGTCGTCGGGAACGTCGTGTGGATGAACGCGCCGCCGCCGCCGATCGAGACCGGGCCGGCCGCGACCTGGAGGCCGCCGGTGACCTGCAGATCGTTCTCGTCCTGGCGAAACGGCAGCTCGCCGACCGTGCGCGGGTTGTAGCGCCCGGCGACAACCGCGTACGTCCCGCCGTGCACGCGCAACAGCGCCGCCGCCGACACCGCCGGCTTGTCGTTGTCGTTGTTCGACGCGAACTCGTCGGCGCCGTTCTGCACCGCGAGCTCGACGCCACCACCGACGTTGTCGGGCTCGGTCTGCGGCTCGAGCCGGAGCGCGGCGCCGAGCGAGCGCCCCGGCGTCAGCCCCTGGGTCTGAAAGCCCTCGGTCGCGCGAATGCCGCGGCTCTCGATCGGCTTGTCGACGAACCCGCGCGCGGTGTCCGGCACCTGGCTCTCGGGATCGACCCACGTCTGGAAGAACCCCGCGCGCACGAGCGGCCGCGGCGCACCGCCGGGAAACCCATCGCCGAGCGCGACGTCGGCATACGCATCGCGCAGCCCGACGCGCAGCTTGCCCTCGGGCACGTTGATCTGCTCGCGCTCGTCGACCGCGCCGTCGATCGAGATCAGATAGCGCACGCGATCGCGCAGCTGACCGCGGACGCCGAGCCGCGCGTTCTGCAGCTCGAAGCCATCGTCACGGCCGACGAACGCGATGTTCGGATCGTTCTGGACGACGATGTACTGCAGCCGCAGGTAGCCGAACGGCTCCCACGTGAAGCGATCGCCGTGGCCGGCTGGCACGAGCTTGCCCTCGACGGTGTCGTTCCACTCGATCTTCGTCGGCTTCGTCGGCGTCGTCGGCGTCGCCGGCTCGCCGGCCTTCGGATCCTTGTCCGGCACGCGATCCTCGGTCGCCGGTGGCTCCGACTTGTCATTCGAGCCCGGGCCCCCTTGCGGCTGAGCGATCGCCAGCGCAGGAAGGCTCGTCCCGATCGCGATCGCGATCGCACCGGCGCGCACCCGTACGTCCATGATCGATTGGTATCACGCGGCCATGACGTACATCGGCGACAGTCAGGCCGGATCGGCCTGCCCGACCGCGATGCCGAGTCGACCGAGCGGCGTCACGATCGCGCGCTCGACCGCGTCGCGCAGCGCGCGCTTGCCGACTTCGTCGTGACCGCCAAGCCCCGCCGGCAGTGGACAGCTCGCGCACGCGGCATCGCGCCACAGCGGTGCGTACGCGTCGATCGTCGTGCGCGCGAGCCGGCCGAGCTGCGCGCGCTCGTCGTCGGTGAGCTCGGCATCCGCCCACTCGAAGAACCAGAACCCGAGCCGCGCGTGCGGGCCTTCGTCGGCGAGCAGGCGATCGAGCACCGCGCGGACGAGCGGCTCGGTCGCGAGCGTGCGCGAGCGCGCGAGCGCCGGCACCGACAGCGACTCGCCAACGCATGACGTCGTGATCGCGATCTCGGCCGCGCGCAGGATCGGCCGGCAGCCCGGCGTCGTCACCGGCGCGATCTGCGCGAGGTCGAACTCGATCGGCACCGCGCCGCCGAGCTCCATCGTCAGCCGCGACGACAGCTCGACGTGAAACAGCTCGTCGACGACGATGTCGGCGCACGCCGCGATCAGATCGACCGGCGCGCCGCACGCGAGCATCGCGCTCGACAGCGCGGAGAACGCGGCCGCGCTCGCGTACTCGGTGAACACGCCGTTGCTCCAGATCTGGCGCGCCTCGATCGCGTGCTCGATCGGATAGCGGTCGAGTGCGAGCGTGCCCCACGGCAGCTCGTCGATCCCGGGCCGCCGGTCGTGCAGCCGCGCTGCGGTCGCGCCGCCTCGCCACGCGAGCTCGAACATCAGCGACAGCGCTCCGGCCGCGGCGCCTTCGTCGCGACGTTGCCGCATGCCGGTGCCCCGCTCGGCAACCGGCGCGGCGTCACGATCCCGAGCGCCGACAGCGCCGCGTGGAGCACCGGCGGCACCTCGACCGTCGACGGTGGTGGCGGCGTCGGGGTTGGCGGTGGTGGCGCGGGAGGCCGGGCGTCCGTCGTCACTGCATGCGGTGGCCGGTGCTCACCTGCGGGGTTCGCGTACGCGGTGCTCGTCGTCGCGATCGCGCACACCGCGAGCAGGGTGCTGGCTGGTCGTCTCGTCATGGTCCTTGCCTTTCAGGGGCGAAGACGAGCGGGCACGACCTCCGTTAACAGCTGTCCGACCGCGTCGGCGAGATCCGCGATGACGCGCACGGTCGCGCACGGTGGCGGATCCGGCTGCTTGAACATCACGTTGCCGCAGGCGGGCGCGCCCGAGGCGAGCGTGCGCGGCGCCGCGGGAACAACATCGGCGCGGGCGGCGTTCGCGGTGGTCCCGAGCGCGGTCGCGAGGAGCAGGGTCGTCTTGCGCGTCATGGCCGGGCAACCGTGGCCGGCGCGCCGAGCTTCCCGGCTGACGCGAACCTTACAGATCCGACGCGCGCAGCAGACGCGATGGCCCACCCGGTGGCGCGATCGCGATCGCGTCGCCCTGCGCGCGCGCGCGTGTGCCGTCGATCCAGCCATACGGCCGCGTGATCGCGCGCTCGAGATCGATCGCGAACACGCGCTCGTCGGCACCTTCACCGGCGCGCACGAGCACGAGCGAGCCTGCGCTCGCGATCATGCGGATGTGCGGCGTGTCGCGCAGGTCGATCTGCGCGCCGAACACCCAGCGG
Organism: Kofleriaceae bacterium; assembly: GCA_035715365.1. Taxonomy (GTDB): domain Bacteria; phylum Myxococcota_A; class Polyangia; order Haliangiales; family Haliangiaceae; genus JABFXX01. The sequence continues at coordinate 100,527 of DASTLB010000076.1, forward strand.
GTCTGGTCGCGCGCGCGATCGTAGACCGCGAGCAGTCCGCCCCCGAGCCGCGATCGAAACCGGATCTCCCACAGCTCGTAGCCGCCGCGCGTCGCGATCTTCGTCGGCGCGCGCAGCGGTCGTACGAGCAGGCCGATGCGCTCGGCATCGTCGTCGGCCAGCTGCGGCGTCGCGAACCCCGCGGCGATGATCGCGGTGCGATCCCAGTACGTCGCAGCGCTGCCGCGCGGCGTGCCCGCATGAGCCGGCTGGATCGGCCACGCCGGTCCGAGCTCGCCGGCGCGCAGCTCGGTGGTGCTCGGCTCGCTCTGCTCGACGGTCACGAGCATGCGCGCGGCGGCGACCGCCGGATCGTCGACGTTCGTGACGCGAGTGGCCTGCGCGAGCGCGGCGACGTGCGGCGCGGCCGCGGCATCCGCCTGGACGCCGACGATCGAAGACTCGAGACCGCCGGTCAGCGTGTAGCCCGGACCGTCACACGCACCGCGAGCGATCAGCACGTGATCCTCGCGAAACACGCCCCACCGACCCGATCCCGCCATCACGTGCCGCACTTCGATCCCGCGATCCGTCGTCCGGACCTCGACGCCCTCGCCCGCGAGCTCGAGGTCCGGGCAGCTCGTCCACGGTCCGAGCTCGACGCGCGCATCGGTCGCGCTTCGCCACGGACCCGTGGGCGTCGGCGCGCTCCAGCTCGGCGCTGGTGCCGGCTGCGCGCGGGCCGGTGCGGCCGGTCCGGCCGTCGCCGTTCGGGCCGGCGGATGCGCGGGATTCGCGCGCGTGACCGGCGTCGCACAGGCGGTCGTGACGGCACCGATCACGAGAACGACGGCGGGCGCGAGGGTCATGGCGGAGAGATGCCACGACCGCGCGGCGTGTAGCGAAGCGTTCTTCGTTACAACCGGTAGTGACCCTGCAGCAGCGCGTACGCGCCGGGGTCACTGTCGCCAAAGCCGATCAGCTCGTACCGCGCGTTGAGCGCGATCTCGAGGTGCGACGTCGCGAACCAGTGCAGGTTGAGATCGACGCAGTCGCGGTCGAGGTTCTTGATCCGCAGGTTCGAGTCGTAGTGGCCGATCCCGACGTCGAGCAGCAGCCAGTCGGTCAGCATCTTCGAGGCGACGAGGTTGCCAACGATTCCCTTCGGCGCGCCGCCATCCGGGTTCGTCGGCGTCTCCTTGACGAGCTGGTTCACGAACTGGACCTCGAGCTGGAACAGCAGGTCCGGGCCGGACAGGTAGAGCTTGCTCGTGATGCCGGCGTGGATCTTCTGATCGTCGTCGGTGTTCTTGAACATGCCGAGCGCACCGATCGAGAACGTCTCGGACAGCCGGAGCTCGCCGTACGCCGCGGCGCCGGCCGCGTTCTCGACGTTGTCGATCACCGGATCCGGGATGAAGCCGGTGACGTGGACCTCCGCCTTCTGATCGATGTACTCGATCGCCGCGCCATAGGTCTCGGTGTACAGCTGCGTCCCGCCGTAGCGCCGCGTGTACATCGGGTGCTCGGCGAACCGCAGCCCGACGACCGGCATGAACCGCCCCGCGCGGATGTAGAGCCCGGTGTTCTCGTCGGGATTCTGCCGATACATGAGGTAGTGCTCGCGCGACCACACGTAGGTCGCCGCTTCGTTGCCCTCGGTCGGCGACCGCGGCCCGAACGTGACCTGGACCGAGATCGGGCCGAACGCCGCGTGCGCGTAGAGGTCGGCCTGCATCGGGAACGCGGCCCCGGCGGGCTGCGGTGTCTGGATGTAGCCGCCCGCGCCGCGCAGGTCGCCGCCGAGCGTGAGCCAGCCCGGCGACGGCACCTTGCCGTAGAAGAACTCGGGCGCGGTCCCGAACTGCGAGGTCGACTCCGCGGTCGCGAGGCCGTTCTCGTTGAGCAGCCCGCCACCGGCCGGTGCGATGTGACAGCCGGTGCAGGTCTGGTCGCGGCTGAGCTGGTACTGCGGGTACGCGGCGGCGCTCCGCGGCGCGGCCCCGACGGCGGTCACCACGATCGCGAGCAAGATCAAGTGCCTCATTGGAGTCCCACCGCCCCTTCATCGATCCAGCGGCCGATCAGCTCGATCTCCGGATCCGGGAGCGGCTGGTCATAGGGCATCCGCGGCAGGTCTCCGGCGGGATCGCGCGTGATCACCTCGTAGAGGAACGACGCGTTGCGGTCACCCGGCACGACGAGGAACTCGAGCTCGGCCTTCGCATGCTCGACCGTGTCGAACTCGTACCCGCTCTCGTTCTTGAACGCGGAGTGGCACTGAGCGTTGGCGCACGCCGGCGCGAGAATGGTCGTGGTGATGTACTCGAGGGTTGCAGGGCGATCATCCTCGGTGGTCCCGCAGCCACCGAGCGCGATCACGCCGAGCACCAGGGCAAGGCGATACATGCGCGGACGATAACGCAACCGTTCCGGCATCGCGCGTTTTCGCGTTCCGGTTTTGGCGCGATTCTCGGTAACTACGACGCGCGTTACTTCGTGGACCGAGCGCGCGCGCGGCGCATGCTCGACCCCGCACCACTCGATCGAGCGAGCGAGCGCGTCGCGATCCGGGCGGGAGCCGTCGGCCGGCGCATGCGGCGCGACAGGGTCGGCGGCGGCGTGGTCACGCGGTACATCATCGCGTCGCGGATCTCGTCCCGCAGCACGAGGCGCATCCCCGACCAGCTGGAATCGATGCTGCAAACCTTGTTGTCGACCATGCCGGCCGCGAGTGCGATGCGGCGGACGACGTCATCGGTGATGTCGCCGCGATGGGTGCGAAACGCGACCCAGAAGCCACCGGCTGGGTGGAGGCGCGCCGTGATGTCGGCGAACCGCCGTTCGAGATCGGCGATCCGTTCCACGAACAGCACCACGACATCCACGGGCGGGAGCCGGAGGTCGTGCGTGATCCGCACGCCCTCTCCCGCCTCGAGATGGCGCTGGATGCTGCCGGGCGCGTTGAGGAGGCAGACCTTGTGGCCTGCCTTGATCCCCAGCTTCTTTGGCAGTGGTGTTCCCGGGTACCCAGCCATGACCTGGGCATAATGCAGCCCTGGTTCGGGAGGTCAAACAGGAAGCCCAAATCATCTTGCAACCTGTTGTGATCGCTGAACATCCATGCGATCTACCAACTCCCGGATTTTTGTCAGGCGACCAACCAAAACACGCTTCATTCTGGCTCGTTTCGAGGCCTTCTCGAATACCCATACTCCCGCCCGGGAGTCGCCTTGACATCTCCGAAACACCCCTCCGACCCCGTACCAAAGGCGCCATGACCCACGGCTTGCTCCTCGTAAACCTCGGGACGCCCGACGAGCCCACCACCCCGGCGGTGCGCAGGTACCTCCGCGAGTTCCTCGGCGACCCGCGGGTCATCGACATCAACGCGGTCGGGCGTGCGCTGTTGCTACATCTCGTGATCCTGCCGTTCCGGCCGTCGAAGAGCGCGCACGCGTACCAGGCGATCTGGGATCCGACGCGCGGCTCGCCGCTGCTCTATCACTCGCAGGATCTCGCGGCCGGTGTCGCCGAGCGCCTCGGCACGGGGTGGCATGTCGAGCTCGCGATGCGCTACGGCCGGCCGTCGATCCCGGACGCGCTCGCCCGGCTCGAGGCCGCGGCCGTCGATCGGATCGTCGTGCTCCCGCTGTTTCCGCAGTACGCGTCGTCCTCGACCGGCACGGCGATCGCGCGCGTGATGGAGCTCGCCGCCCAGCGCTGGAACGTGCCGGCGCTCGACTTCGTGCCCGCGTTCTTCGACGACCCCGGCTTCGTGTCCGCGTTCGAGGCGGTGGCGCGCCCTGCGCTCGCCGAGGCGCGCCCCGATCACGTGCTGTTCTCGTTCCACGGGCTGCCGGTCCGGCAGATCTCGAAGACCGATGCGACCGGCCGGCACTGCCTCGCCTCGGATACTTGCTGCGACTCGCTCGCGAACCCGAACTGCTATCGCGCGCAGAGCTTCGCGACCGCGCGCGCGCTCGCGGCGCGGCTCGATCTGCCGCCGGAGCGCTACACGATCTGCTTCCAGTCGCGGCTCGGCAAGACGCCGTGGATCGAGCCGCACACCGATGTCGAGATCGATCGGCTCGCGAAGGCCGGCGTCAAGCGGCTCGCGGTCCTGTGTCCGGCGTTCGTCGCCGACTGCCTCGAGACGCTCGAGGAGATCGGCATCCGCGCGGTCGCGCAGTTCAAGGCGGCCGGCGGCGAGGAGCTCGTGCTCGTGCCGTCGCTCAACGCGACGCCGGCGTGGATCGAAGCGGTCGCGCAGATGGCGGAGCGTCACGCCGCACGCAAGGCCTTGCCGGTCGTGAGCAGCGCGGTCCGGTCTCTGTCCCGCTGACGTTCCAATTCCGATTCGGGTTCCCTCTGTTCCCGATTCGCTCGGAGCGAGCGTGGCCTTCACGTAGCCGCGTTTCGCGTCCGCGCGCTCGTCGCGCAGAAAATCCGGAATAGCGAAGCGGAACCGGAGTCGAGAACCTCGGATCGTTCTAAGTTCCGCGCGCGATGAATCCCCTGCGAGATGTCTACGGCGATCTTCTGATCGTGCGTCCGCCGGTGCCGGCGACGTGCAACAAGGCCGGCGCGAACTACAAGAGCGAGGTCGCTCACCTCGAGTACTCGCCGCGCCGCGCGTACGACGAGTGGCTGCAGATCCTCGAGGCGATCGTCGCGTGCGGCGGCGACGCGCTCTATCAGTTCGAGACCGCGGACGATCCGTACCTCGATCACGCGGCGCTCGAGGTCGACGGCGACGGCGCGATCCGCGCGGCCGGCTCGCGCGAGGTGCTCGGCCGGATGGACGAGGTGATGACCGGCCGCGTGTTCGCCGCGAATGGACCGTGGGTCAGCGTGCGCGAGCGAACGCTACGCGCGGTGATGCCGAACATGCTCGCGCACCGCGTCCGCGAGGGCGCGTACTACCGCTCGCTGCTCGGCACGCTCGCCGAGGCCGCGGGGCTCGCGCTCGAGATCGTCGACAACCCGCATCGCTGGGAAGGCATGGCCGACGTCGCGACCGTCGGTGATCGCGTCGTGCTGACGTACGCGGTGCCCGGTCACTACGATCACGCGACGACGCCGAAGACCGAGCGCAGCTCGCGCGCGGGCGTGACGTTCGCGGCCGACTTCATCGGCGTGCCGTCGGAGACAGCCCATGATGCCCGGATCTTCGCCGAGCTCGTGTACCCGCACTTTCACGGCGACACCGTTCACTTCGGCGCGCGCCCGACGACGGGCGAGCCGGTGCTCGTGCACTACGCGGGCGGACTCTACGGCGATGGTGCGGACGTCGTCGCGCGCTCGCTCGGCCGCGATCGGATCGTCGACATCTCGCGCGACGATGCGGTCGAGCAGTACGCCGGCAATTCGCGGCAGGTGCGCGACGGCGTGCTCGTGCCCGATGGCGTGTCGTCGAAGTTCGTCGCCGATCTCGAGCGGCTCGGGCTCGCGTGTCATCGCGTGCCGCTGTTCGAGCTGTTCGGCAAGGCGGGCGGCGGACCGGCCTGCGCGACGCTCTACATGCCGCGCACGCTCGCGCTGCCGCGTGAGATGCCTGCCCGGTATTCGGCTACGCGCGATCACGTACGCGCCCGCCGCGAGCGGATTCCGCAGACGTTACGCGTGGATCCAGCGTTCTTCGAGCACAAGACCCGCGGTTAATGAAGCGATCACCCCTCCCCCCAAAGTTGCCGCAAACCCTGGAAAGTGCGGTCAAGAGTCGGATAAAAGGCGAGTCAGAGAAGGACCGACGCAGCTCGGTACGCACCAACAAAGGATTCTGCCAATGTCTTTGAATCGCTTGTTCCGACCCACGCTCGTCGCCGCATTGGCCGCGGGCGGAGTGGGTCTGGTCGCGCCGAGCGCGCAAGCCAACGTCGAAGTTGGTGGTACCGCCGGCGTTCACGTCTTCAGCGACACCAACGAGCTCGGCGTCAACGACGTCGCGAATGCTCCGTCGGAGCGCAACTCGGCCCTGTTCGGGCTGCGCCTCGGCGTGTTCTTCGGCAACCTGCTCGGCGTCGAGGGCGAGTTCGGCGTCATCCCGAGCGAGTCTCGCGACCAGGTGTTCGACGTCTGGAACATCACCTATCGCGCGCATCTCGTCGCGCAGTTCGGCAAGCCCGAGTCGAAGCTCGTGCCGTTCGTGCTCGTCGGTGGCGGCGCCTTCCAGGTCGTCAACTCCAAGGGCGAGGACAAGGGCGCCGATGCGATCGTCAAGGACACCGACGGCCTGCTCTACGCCGGCATCGGTGCGAAGTATCGCGTCGACAACGGCTGGGGCCTGCGGCTCGACGCGCGCATCCTGTTCCCGCCCGCGAGCGTCGACGGCGACAACATGCCGACCGACAGCTTCACGCAGGACTACGAGGCGCTGCTCTCGATCTACAAGGAGTTCGGTCGCCCGAAGCCGCCGAAGAAGGAAGAGCCGCCTCCGCCGGATAATGATCCGGACAAGGACGGGATCGTCGGTGATGCCGACAAGTGCCCGACCGAGGCCGAGGACAAGGACAGCTTCCAGGACGACGACGGCTGCCCCGATCCGGACAACGACGGCGATGGCGTCGCCGACGCGTCGGACAAGTGCCCGATGGAGCCGGAGGACAAGGACAGCTTCCAGGATGACGACGGCTGCCCCGATCCGGACAACGATGCCGACGGCATCCCGGACGCCGCCGACAAGTGCCCGACCGAGGCCGAGGACAAGGACAGCTTCCAGGACGACGACGGTTGCCCGGATCCGGACAACGACAACGACGGCGTGCTCGATCCGCAGGACAAGTGCCCCGACCAGCCGGAGACCAAGAACGGCTACCAGGACGAGGACGGCTGCGCGGACGAGATCCCGGCGAAGGTGAAGCAGTTCACCGGCGTCATCCAGGGCATCAACTTCAAGACCGGCGATGCGACGCTGCTGCCGACGTCGAACAAGACGCTCGACAAGGCGGTCGCGGTCCTCAAGGAGTACCCGGACCTCAAGATGGAGATCCAGGGCCACACCGATGACCAGCCGCTCAAGGCGAAGGCCGGCGCGCAGTACCAGGACAACCAGTCGCTCTCGCAGGGCCGCGCCGACACCGTCAAGGCGTACTTCGTCGGCAAGGGCATCGAGGAGTCGCGGCTGACCGCGAAGGGCTACGCCGACACGAAGCCGGTCGTCGATCCGACGGGCCTCAAGGGCGCCAAGCTGAACGCCGCGCGCGCGAAGAACCGCCGCGTCGAGTTCCAGCTCGTCAGCCCGCTCGGTGACACGAGCGGCACGGCGACCCCGCCGGCGCCGGGCACCGGCACCACGCCGCCCGCCGGCACCGGCACGCCGCCGGCCGGCACCGGCACGACCCCGCCTGCGGGCGCGGGCTCGGGCTCGGGTAGCGCGACGCCGCCGGCCGACCAGCCGAAGCCGAAGAAGTAATCCACCCCATCGCGTGGAGATCGAGGTCGCTGCGGCGGCCTCGTTTCGTTTTCGGTGCGCGCTGTGGCGGTCGCGCGGGCGTGATAGAACGGCGACGTGATCGCCGATGCGCTCCTCGAGCTGCTCGTCTGCCCCAAGTCGAAGGGCCCGCTGATCTATTTCCCGCGCGGCGAGAAGAACCAGGATCTCGCGGACGGGTTCTTGCTCGCGCCCGGCGCGCGGCTCAAGTACCGGATTACCGACGGAGTCCCGGTGATGCTAGTCGACGAGGCCGAGGAGGTCCCGGCCGACGCCGTGAAGAAGCTCGTTGCACTCGCGCGCGAGCTCCAGCTCCGGATCCCGCCCGGCCTGTAATCCTGTGGGGTTAGAAGTCCCGCGGTCGGATCGAACGCTTGACGCCGAGCCGTTCGGACTGGTAGATCGCCGGTTCCGTTCCCTGGCCGTGGCCTCGGAGATGATGTGCTGAAGTCGTTATCGATCTTCACGGGCAACGCGAATCGCGCGCTCGCAGATGAAATCTGCAAGTTCGTCGAGATCCCGCTCGGCCGCGCCGATGTGACGCATTTCTCCGACGGCGAGATCTACGTCGAGATCGGCGAGAACGTCCGCGGCGTGAACTGCTTCGTCGTCCAGCCGACGTGCTCGCCGCCGAACCAGGCGCTGATGGAGCTGCTGATCATGATCGATGCGCTCAAGCGCGCGTCGGCCGGCAGCATCGTCGCCATCATTCCGTACTTCGGCTACGCGCGGCAAGATCGCAAGGCGAAGCCGCGCACGCCGATCACCGCGAAGCTCGTCGCGAACCTGATCACCGCTGCCGGCGCCGATCGCGCGCTCGCGATGGATCTCCATGCCGGTCAGATCCAGGGCTTCTTCGACATCCCGTTCGATCACCTGTACGCGATGCCGGTGCTGATCGAGGAGCTGCGCGTGCTCGGGCTCGGCGGCGAGTCGACGGTCGTCGTGTCGCCGGACGCCGGTGGCGTCGAGCGCGCGCGCGCGTTCTCGAAGCGGCTCGGCGCGGGCCTCGCGATCATCGACAAGCGCCGTCCCGCTCCGAACGTCTCCGAGATCATGAACATCGTCGGTGACGTGCGCGGCAAGAAGGCCGTGATCATCGACGACATCATCGACACCGCCGGGACGCTGACGAACGCGGCCCACGCGATCAAGAACGCCGGCGCCGAGAGCGTCTCGGCGTGCGCGTCGCATGCGGTGTTCTCGGGCAAGGCGATCCAGCGGATCACGGACTCGCCGCTGTCCCACGTCGTGGTCACCAACACGATTCCACTTTCCGAAATCGGCGCCGCGTGCTCCAAGGTGCGGGTCAAGAGCGTCGGGCGGCTGCTCGGCGAGGCGATCAAGCGCATCCACCACGGTGATTCGATCAGCTCGTTGTTCGTCTAGCGCGTGTAGAGACAAGGACACAGAAAGAGAACGTCATGGAAGTCGGCAAGCTCACGGTCACGCTTCGTAGCAACTCGGGTCACAAGGGCGCGTCTCGCAAGCTGCGGGCACAGGGCAAGGTCCCGGGCGTGGTGTACGGCGCGTCGACGGACGGCCGCATCGAGCCGCTGCCGATCACGGTCGACGTCAAGTCGCTGCGCGGCGCGCTCGATCCCGTCCGCAAGCAGAACACCGTCATCGATCTCACGCTCGACGACAACGGCAAGACGCGCTCGCTGCACGCGCTGGTGAAGGACTACCAGCTGCACCCGATCCGCCGCGAGATCACGCACGTCGATCTGCTCGCGATCGATCCGAACAAGGAAGTGCTCGCCGAGGTTCCGCTCGAGTTCGTCGGCAAGCCGGCGGGCGCGATCAACGGCGGTCAGATCCGCATCGTGCTGCGCCGCCTCGAGGTCCGCGCGAAGCCGAGCGACATTCCGGTCAAGGTCACCGTCGACGTCTCGCCGCTCGACATCGGCGACGTCATCCACGTCTCGGCGCTCTCGCTGCCGGCCGGCGTCGCGAGCGTCACCGGTCGCGACCTCGCGGTCGTGACGTGCGCGGCGCCCGAGGAGGAGAAGGTCACCGCGGCGGACGTCGCGACCGCCGATGCGGCGGCTGCGCCCGCGGCAGGTGCGGCGGCTCCGGCGAAGGCGGCGGCTCCGGCGGCTGGTGCGAAGGACGCGAAGGCGCCCGCGGCGGCGGCTGGCAAGGCTGCCCCGGCGGCGGCGGCGAAGCCTGCCAAGAAGTAGCGACTCGTCATGTGGCTGGTTGTCGGCCTGGGCAATCCAGGCCCGAAGTACGAGCGCAACCGCCACAACATCGGGTTCCGCGTCGTCGACGAGCTCGCGCGCAAGCATGGCTTGCCTGCGTGGTCGCAGAAGCTCGGTGGCGAGGCCACGCACGGCATCGTCACGACCGAGCGCGGCCGCGAGCGCGCGCAGCTGCTCAAGCCGATGGAGTTCATGAACCTGTCGGGCTTCGCGGTGCAGCGCACGGCCGCGTTCCACAAGATCGACGTCGACCACATCCTCGTCGTGCACGACGAGATCGACCTGCCGTTCGGCGTCGTCCGCCTGAAGTCCGGCGGCGGACACGGCGGTCACAACGGACTGCGCTCGATCACCGAGCAGCTCGCGAGTCCGAAGTTCGCACGGCTACGGATGGGCGTCGGTCGTGACCCCAAGGCGCCGCCGGGCAGCAAGGACGCCGCGGGCTGGGTGCTCTCCGACTTTCCCCTGGCGCACGCGGCGGTCGTGACCGCCATGATTGCCGCCGGTTGCGAGGACATCGAGTGCGTCCTCGCGAAGGGCATCACGGCCGCGATGAACCAGCACAACGCTCGCCCGAGCCTGTTCCAATCCGGCGAGTCCGTGATATAGACCCGCGTTCGTTTGTACCCCTCGCCCTGCGCGCCAACGCAGGGCTTCACACCCACGAGGACCTGACATGGCACGTCTGCAGAGTCTGAGAGACACGCCGAACACGGCGCGCGAATACGAGACCATCTACATCCTGCGCCCCAACACGCCGAACGAAGGCGTGGCCGAGGTGAACACCCGCATCCGCGGGATCATCGAGAACATGGGCGGCAAGATCATCAAGGTCGACAACTGGGGCAAGCGCCGCCTCGCGTACGAGGTCGCCAAGGAGCGCAAGGGCATCTACCTCTACTGGCAGTACCTGGCGCAGCCGGGCGTCGTCGAGGAGACCGAGCGCAACCTGCGCATGCTCGACTCGGTGATCCGCTACCTCACCGTGAAGGTCGACGAGAACATCGACGTCACGGCGCGTCCGAGCGAGATCGACGAGACCTCGTACGAGAAGGCCGCCCAGACCGCGGCCGACGAGGAAGACCTGTTCCTGTCGCGCGGCGTCGACGAGAGCGCGTCGTCCGACGACGAAGACGATTACACCGCCGAAGGCTTCGAGGACGTCGAGATGCCGCCGGCCGGCATGACCGAGAAAGAGGAGAAGTAAGCCATGACCACGCGGATGGATGTCCCCGATGACGGAATGTCCGATCGCGACGGCGACGATCGCCGTGGCGGTAAGGGCGGACGCGGCGGCGTCGGCGGCAAGCGCAAGCTGCTGTCGGACGAGATCGTCGCGAAGATCGATTACAAGAACCCGCAGATCCTGCGTTCGTTCGTCACCGACCGCGGCAAGATGATCCCGCGCCGCATCAGCGGAGCGAGCGCGCGCCAGCAGCGCGTCATCTCGACGGCGATCCGGCGTGCGCGCATGCTCGCGCTGCTGCCGTTCTCGGTGACCGGAGACTAGTCATGGCGATGCAAGTGATCCTCACGCAAGACGTCGAGCACCTCGGCAAGGCCGGCGAGCTCGTCTCGGTTCGTCCCGGCTACGGCCGCAACTTCCTCGTGCCGCGTGGCTACGCGGTCAGCGCGACGGTTCGCAACAAGAACCGCCTCGACCACGAGAAGGCGCTGATCGAGAAGAAGGTTGCCAAGGAGCGGGCGACCGCGACCGAGGTGGCGAACAAGATCAACGTCATGACGCTGCAGTTCGAGCGCATGGTCGGCGAAGACGAGAAGCTGTTCGGCTCGGTCACGAACCGCGACATCACGGAGCAGCTGAAGAAGGCGGGCGTCGACATCGACCACCGCTGGGTGCAGCTCGACCAGCCGGTCAAGGCGCTCGGCAAGTACGAGACGCCGATCCGCCTCGCGGCGGGCGTCGTCGCGACGCTGAAGTTCTGGGTCGTCGGTAAAGACAAGTAGTTTTTCGTGCGCCGCGTGCGACGTTCGGTCGTCGCGCGCGGGAGTCGCGATCGATCGACGTCGACATTTACTTGTCAGACGGGATCGATAGAGTGACCCGATGGCGCGCGACCGGCGAGTGCTTCCGCACAACCTGGACGCCGAGGCTTCGATCCTCGGCGGTATCATTTTGCGCAATGACGTCCTCGTCAACCTCGAGACGCTCGAGGTCGAGGACTTCTACGACCACCGCCACAAGGTCGTGTTCCAGGCCGTCCGCAACCTCGAGGCCGCCGCGAAGCCGATCGACGTCGTCACGCTCGAGAACGAGATCGAGAAGCAGGGCAAGCTCGACGCGATCGGCGGCATGGCGTTTCTCGCCGACCTCGCGCTGCGCGTGCCGACCGCGGACAACGTCGTCACCTACGCCGAGATCGTCACCGACAAGCACCAGGCCCGCAAGCTCATGCTCGCCTCGGGCGAGATCATGGAGAAGGGCTACGAGGATGGCCTCGAGGTCCGCGACTATCTCGACGACGCCGAGGCCAAGATCTTCGAGGTCACGCAGCGCCGCGACAAGGCCGGCCCCGAGCCGCTGAAGGGCCTCGTCAAGAAGGTCTTCAGCTCGCTCGACGAGCGCTTCAAGGCGTCCGACGGCATCACCGGCGTGCCGACCGGCTTCACCGATCTCGACAGCCGCACGGCCGGCCTGCAGCCGACCGAGCTCATCATCCTCGCGGCGCGTCCCGCGATGGGCAAGACCTCGTTCGCGCTGTCGCTCGCGCAGAACGCGGCCACGAGCGGCGCGTGGCCGTGCCTCGTGTTCTCGCTCGAGATGTCGTCGACCCAGCTCGCCGAGCGCATGCTGTGCAGCGAGGCGCGCGTCGACTCGTCGGCGCTGCGCCGCGGCCAGCTGCAGCGCCAGGACATGACGAACCTGACGTACGCGGCGGCCACGCTCTCCAAGGCGCCGATCCTGATCGACGACACGCCCGCGCTGTCGCTGCGCGAGCTGCGCGCGCGTGCCCGCCGGTTCCGCTCGAACAAGGAGCTGTTCGCCGGCAAGAAGACGGGCCTGATCGTCGTCGACTACCTCCAGCTGATGCGCGGCTCGCCGCAGGCGGCGAAGGCATCGCGCGAGCAGGAGATCAGCGAGATCTCGCGCGGCCTCAAGGGGCTCGCGAAGGAGCTCGACGTACCGGTGCTCGCGCTGTCGCAGCTCAACCGCTCGCTCGAGCAGCGCACCGACAAGCGCCCGCAGCTCAGCGATCTTCGCGAATGCGTGACCGGCGATACCCTCGTGGCACTCGCGGATGGTCGGCACGCGCCGATCGCCACGCTCGTCGGCACCACGCCGGACGTCATCGCGATGGCTCCGAACGGCAAGCTGATCACCGCAACGAGCGACAAGGTCTGGAGCGTTGGCAAACGCCAGGTCTTCGAGCTCTCGCTCGCGAGCGGTCGTCGCATTCGCTGCACGGCCAAGCATCGTCTGTATGCGGCTGATGGTTGGAAGCGACTCGAAGAGCTCGCGCCGGGAGATCGGCTCGCGATCGCGCGACGGCTTCCAGAGCCGAAGAATGCAACGCGGTGGACAGACGAGCTCGTCGGTTTCCTCGGCCAGATGATCGGCGACGGCAGCTATCTCAACCAGCAGCCGATGCGCTACACGACCGAGAGCGAAGCGAACGCGCAGGCCGTGATCGATGGCGCGCGCGCGCTTGGTTGCGACGTGAAGCGTTACGCCGGTCGACGCAACTGGTTCCAGCTGCTGATCAGCGGTAACGGCAATCGCTGGCACCCCGCGGGGGCAAACCGATGGTTGCGTGACCTCGGCATCTTCGGTCAGCGGTCCCATGAAAAGCGCATTCCCGATGACGCCTTCAAGCTGCCGAACGAGCAGGTGGCGACGTTGCTTCGCCACTTGTGGGCGACAGACGGATGCATATGGGTCGCCAAGAACGGCAAACCGCGCGTACGCGTGTACTTCGGAAGTAACAGTCTCCGACTCGTGCACGACGTCGCGGCGCTACTTCTGCGTTTTGGGATCGTGACGCGGGTACGGACGACCATCGAAGCCGGGAAACACCGCGTCTACAGCGTCGATATTTACGGCGTCGAACAACTACGTAGCTTCCTCGAGCACGTGGGCGTACACGGCCCGCGTGTCCAGCAAGCGCGACAGCTTGAGGCTTACTTGCGTGGTCGCGCGTCGAATCCGAACGTCGATACCCTCCCACATGCCGTGTTCGAACAAGTCAAAGCGAGCATGTCGACGCGAGGAATTACAGGCCCCCAGGTCGCGGCGCGGCGTGGCGTGCTGTTTAGTACAGCGCAATTCAGCTTCGCACCCTCACGTCGACTCGTCGCGAGTTATGCGAATGCACTCTCGGATCCCGAACTGTTGGCGCACACGACGACCGACTTGTTCTGGGACCAAGTCGTCGCGATCGAGCCGCGTGGAGAAGAAGAAGTCTTCGACCTTACGGTGCCGGGACCAGCGTCGTGGATCGCGAATTATTCAATCATTTCGCACAACTCTGGCGCCATTGAACAGGACGCCGACGTCATCATGTTCATCTACCGCGACGTCGTCTACAACAAGGAAGCCGAGAACCCGAACATCGCCGAGGTGATCATCGGCAAGAACCGTCACGGTGCGACCGGCACCGTCGAGACGCACTTCGAGGGTCGGTTCACGCGGTTCGAGAATCTGTCGGGCCGCAGCGACGGACCGCCGCCGCAGTACTGACGTGGGCGGCAAGGCCGGACGCGCGACGACGAAGGCGTCGAGCACGCCGCGCAAGCGCGATCCGATCGACGAGGCGCATGCCGCCGTCGCAGCGAAGCAACCCGAGCGCGCGCTGCAGCTGCTTCGCGACGCGTACGCGAGCGCGCGAACCAACACCCGGCGCGCCAAGCTGCAAGGCGCACTGCGCGACCACGGCAACACGTACATGTGGCGCGAGGACTGGCCGCACGCGATCGCGTTCTACGAGGCCGCGCTCGCCGGGCATCGCGACGGCGACGACACCGAGCTCGTCGGCGAGGTCGCGAACCAGGCGTGCTGGGCGTGCCTGCGCGCGAAGCGGCTCGACGACGCGATCGCGCATGGCGAGCGTGCGCTCGCGTGGCATCGCGAAGCGGGGCGCTGGCGCGGGGTCGGCATCGCGCACTACTACCTCGCGGGCGTCGAGTTCGAGCGCGGTCGGGTGCCCGAGGCGATCGCGCATGCCGGGCATGCGCTCGCCGCGACGGAGCAGACCGGCGATCAGAACCAGCGCGTCGCGTACCTGACCGGCGTCGCGGCGTACCACTACCACGCCGGCAACACCGTCGAGTGCGAGCAGCTCGCGCGACAGGCGCTGCCGCTCGCCGAGGCACTCGGCATGGAGGGGTACGAGGCGCACCTCTGGGTGCTGCTCGGCAACGTCGCGCTCGACGACGGCAGGCTCGACGACGCCGAGCAGCGGTACGCAGAAGCGGAGCAGCGGTTCCGTCGCGGCGGCCAGCGCAACGACGCCGCGATCGCGACCGGCAACCTCGGCAACCTCGCGCTCGAGCGCGGCGATCTCGCGCTGGCGCTCGAGCGGCTCGACCGGGCAGCGGCGACACACGAGAAGGAGCACGACGAGCGCAGCCTCGCGATCGTGCTCACCGATCGCGGCGCGGTGAAGACCGAGCTCGGCGACCACGCGGGCGCGCAGGACGACCTCGACACCGCGCTCGCGATCCTGGAGCGGCTCGGGCACACGCGGCGCGTCGGCTTCGTGCGCGGCCGGTTCGCGAAGCTCGCCGAGGCCCGCGAGGCGTGGCAAGAGGCGCGCGCGCACTATGCCGAGATGGAGATCGCGCTCGACGCCGTCGAGGATCGCGTCGAGCTCGCGCGCATGCTGTACGCCGCGGCCGGTGTCGAGGCCGAGCTCGGCGATTCGACGGCCGCGGATGCGCTGATCGCGCGCGCCGACGAGCTCGCCGCTCAGGTGACGAGCGCCCACGGCACGCGAGTCGCGCACGCGCTGCGCGAGGTCGCGCTCGCGCGGCGCGAGGTCGGTCACGATCGCGCGGCGGCGGCACGGCTCGCCGCGATCGATCCCGCGCTGCTCGCGGTCAGCAGCGAGCTGCGCCGGGTCGCGATCCGGCTCCGGCGTGCGATCGGCGCCACACGGAACGGATCCGCGGTTTAACCAGACCCCGCGTCACGGGTCGGCTCGGCATGATCAAGCCTGCCCTGCTCGCCCTGTTCGCTGCGTTCGCGCTGTCTGCGTGCGTCGTCCGCGCTGCTCCGCCGCCCGCCGGTCCCGTCGCGTACGGGGGCTGGGCGAGACTCGGCGAGCGCTGGGTCCACGGCCGCGCGGATCGCGACGTGATCCACGTCGGACGCGCCGACGGTAGATTCACGCGGCTGCAGGTCGTCGTCGAGCACTCGGCGCTCGAGATGTACGACATGACGATCGTGTTCGGCGATGGCTCGGCGTACTCGCCGCCGCTGCGGATGGTGTTTGGCCAGGGCACGACGAGCCGCGTGATCGATCTGCCCGGTGGCGCGCGCGTGATCCGGCGCGTCGAGTTCCGCTACGGCAACCTCCCGGGCGGCGGGCGCGCTCAGGTCGAGCTGTGGGGCGCGTGATCGCGCATCGTTATAGACTGCGCGGGTGAGTCTCCCTGTCATCGCCGGCGCGGTGCTCGTGTTCCTCGCGTTCGGCTACCGGCTGTACGGCCGGCTGATCGCACGCCAGTACAACCTCGCCGCGACCGCGGACACGCCGGCGCACCGCTTCAACGACGGCCTCGACTTCGTGCCGACGAAGCGGTTCTACCTGTTCGGCCAGCACTTCAGCGCGATCGCGGCGGCCGGGCCAATCGTCGGGCCGATCCTCGCGTGCCAGCAGTTCGGCTGGTTGCCGGCGCTATTGTGGATCTCGTTCGGCGTCGTGTTCATCGGCGCGGTGCACGACTTCACAACGCTCGTCGCGTCGGTGCGGCACGACGCGCGGTCGATCGCCGAAGTCGCGAAGGCGAACCTCGGACCGAACGCGTGGCTCGCGATGCTGTCGTTCATCTGGCTCGCGCTGATCTACGTGATCGTCGCATTCGTCGATGTCACCGCCGGATCGTTCACGACGAAGGCGCAGGAGGGCATCGTCACGACGTATGACCAGGGCGGTGCGGTCGCGCTCGCCGGCATCCTGTACCTCGCGCTCGCGATCGTGATGGGGATCGTCGACCGGCTGCTGAAGCCGCCACTGTGGCTGCAGACCGTGATCTTCGTGCCGCTGATCTTCGTCTGCGTGTGGTTCGGCACCGAGCATTCGACGTGGCTGTCGCTCGGCTGGAAGACGTGGGTGATCGGCATCCTCGCGTACTGCTTCGCGGCGTCGCTGTCGCCGATGTGGCTGCTGCTGCAGCCGCGCGGCTATCTCGGCGGGTTCGTGCTGTACGCGGCGCTCGCGATCGGCACGATCGGCATCTTCATCGGCGGCTTCGAGATCAAGCAGCCGTCGTTCCACGCGTTCAACGCCGGCGGCGACACCGGCCTGCTGTTTCCGTTCCTGTTCGTCACGATCGCGTGCGGTGCGTGCTCGGGGTTCCACGGCCTCGTGTGCTCGGGCACGACGAGCAAGCAGATCGCGACCGAGAAGGACTGCCATCCGATCGGCTACGGCGCGATGCTGCTCGAGGGCTTCGTCGCGGTGATCGCGCTCGCGACGATCATGATCGTCGCGCCGTCGGCGACCGGCAAGCCCGCGCCGCCGGATGCGGTGTACGCGAGCGGCATCGGCGCGTTCCTCCACAAGCTGACCGGCATCGATCCGGTCGCCGCGACGACGTTCGGCGCGATGGTGCTGTCGACGTTCATCTTCGACACGCTCGACTCGGCGACGCGGCTCGGCCGCTACATCCTGCAGGAGCTCGCCGGCCGCCGGGACACGGTGAGCGGGCTCGTCGCGACCGCGCTGACGGTCGGCGTCCCGCTCGCGTTCTTGCTCGCCGCGAAGCAGGGTAGCTTCCGGCTGTTCTGGACGCTGTTCGGGACGTCGAACCAGCTGCTCGCGGCGCTGTCGCTGCTCGCGATCACCGTGTGGCTGCGCAAGATGGGGCGGCCGTACTGGTACACGGTCGTGCCGATGGTGCTCGTGATGGCCGTGACCGTGACCGCGCTCGTGCTGCAGATGCGCACGCTCGTCGAGGCCGCGGTCGGCTCGGCGCAGTGGATCAACGGCCTCGTGTCCGCGGTGCTGCTCGCGCTCGCGGTGACGCTCGTCGTGCTCGCGGCGCGAGCGTGGCCGATGGCGCGACCTGCGACCCGGTCGTGACCCACGCGTGCGCCCGCGCTCGGTGATCGTCGTGCATCGGCGCGCCGCGACCAGGCAACGCGTCCTGCGCTCGGTTAAGATGGCGACGTGCCGAATCCGCAGCCGGGGACGATCCTGGGCGCGTACCGCGTCGAGGGGACGATCGGCGCGGGGTCCATGGGCGAGGTATTTCGCGGGATCGATACCGGCCTCAACCGGCGCGTCGCGATCAAGATCCTGAGCGAGAAGCACCGCGACAGCCCCGAGCTGCGCGCGCGGTTCGTCCGCGAAGGCCGCGCGGTCGCGGCGATCAGCCACCCGAACGTGGTCCAGGTGTTCGCGACCGGCAGCTTCGACGAGCGGCCGTACATCGCGATGGAGCTGCTCGACGGCACCGACCTCGGCACGATGGTCGAGAAGAAGGGCCCGCTCGACTCGCTGACCGCGTCGCACGCGATCCTCGATGCCGCGCAGGGCCTGGCCGCGGCGGCGCGCGCCGGGCTGATCCACCGCGACGTCAAGCCGTCGAACCTCGTGCGGCTGTCGGACGGCCGCGTCAAGGTCACCGACTTCGGGCTCGCGAAGCCGGTCGACCCGGGCAGCGAGCCGGCGCTGACCGCGATGGGCGTCGTCGTCGGAACGCCGGACTACATCGCGCCCGAGCAGGCGCGCGGCGAGACGATCGACGAGCGCGTCGATATCTACGCACTCGGCGGCACGCTGTACTTCGTGCTCACCGGGATGCCGCCGTTTCGCACCGGCAAGCCCGCCGAGGACAAGTACCTGAAGGTCGTCGCGCGCCACCTGCGCAACCCGCCGCCGGACGCCGCGGTGACGAACCCGGGCGTCGATCGCGAGCTCGCCGAGCTCACGAAGATGATGATGTCGAAGAAGCCCGCGGACCGGCCGTCGTACGACGAGCTGATCGCGCGGCTGACGCAGATCCTCGCGCGCATCGATCCGAACGCGGTGCCGGTGCTGATCGCGTCGCGCGAGCGGTCGCGCCCGATCACGGTGCCACCGCCCGGCCAGCCGAGCAGCGGCCAGCGCGCGATCGCGACCGACGACCAGCAGACGTACTCCGACGGCGATCTCGATCGGCTGCCGCCGCGGCCGTTCCCGCTGTGGCTCGCCGCGGTGACGTTCGTGTGCATCGCGCTGTTCGTCGCCGGCCTCGTCGTCTACATGCGCCGGCCCGACGAGCCCGCGGGTGGCGGCGGCCCGACGGGGTCTGCGAATCCGCCGCCGGCGGACGCGGTCGCGGTCGCGAGCGATGGTCCGGCGACGCCGCCCGCCGGCATGCTGCTCGTGCGCCGCAAGGACGGCCGGACGTTCTACGCCGACGCGCGCGCGGTCAGCGTCAAGCAGTACCGCGAGGTGTGGGCGAAGCACGAGCAGGCCGGCAAGCCCGAGGATCCGGTGGTCAACGTGTCGTACAACGAGGCGCGGTCGTACGCGAAGACGCGCGGCAACCGGCTGCTCGCGAGCGACGAGTGGGACGACGCCGCCGCGACCACGGGGTTCGTGTTCGCGAAGGACCTCTACGAGTGGGTCGCCTCCGACGAGGAGGACAAGAAGACGATCCGCAAGCAGGGCAAGACCGAGACGCGGCCCGATGCCAAGCAGAAGGACGTCACGTTCCGGATGGCGCGCGATGTGCCGTGACCGCCGCTTGGTTATAGTGCGGCGGTCATGAGCGAAGTCGACCGGCTCGTCGAGCTGATCACCCAGCGCGTCCAGGAGCGCCTCGCGGGCCAGCCCGCGCAGGTCAAGCTCGCGCTCGCGCCGCGCGACCGCGGCGACTGCGTCGACGACTCGGCGCCGGGCGAGGACTGCACGAGCTGCGGCGCCTGCGTCGTGCGCCGGCCGTGGTCGGTGCGCGCGGCCGAGGGCGCCGGCGCGGTGCGCGTCGGTGCGGCGCCCGGCGTCGGCGCGGTGCCGGCGGATCTCGCGAAGCTGATCGATCACACGCTGCTCAAGCCCGAGGCGACGCGCGAGGAAGTCGTCAAGCTGTGCGAGGAGGCGAAGAAGCATCGCTTCGCCTCGGTATGCGTCAACACGACGTGGGTGCCGCTCTGCAAGGCGCTGCTCGCCGGCACCGACGTCATGGTGTGCGCCGTCGTCGGGTTCCCGCTCGGCGCGATGGCCCCGACCGCGAAGGCGTACGAGGCGCGCGAGGCGGTGCGCCAGGGCGCGCGCGAGATCGACATGGTGATCAACATCGGCGCGCTCAAGTCGCGCGACTACGAGACCGTGTTCGAGGACATCTGCCGCGTCGTCAAGTCGGCGGCGCCGGCGGGCGTCAAGGTGATCCTCGAGACGAGCGCGCTCGATAACGAGCAGAAGATCGTCGGCTGCACGCTGTCCAAGCTCGCCGGCGCGGCGTTCGTCAAGACGTCGACCGGGTTCGGCAAGGGCGGCGCCACCGTCGAGGATGTCCAGCTGATGCGGCGGATCGTCGGCAGCGATGTCGGCGTCAAGGCGTCCGGCGGCGTCCGCACCGCCGAGGATGCGATCAAGATGGCCGCGGCGGGTGCGAACCGGCTCGGCGCGTCGGCGTCGGTCGCGATCGTGACCGGACAAGGCGACGGCAAGTCCAAGGGCTACTGAGTCGACGGATGGCGCGCGCTGCCGACGTGTTCCGGCTCGCGTGTCCGCATTGCCGGACCGGCCGCGTGCTCGCCGGAGATGGGCGCGGCAGCATCCCCGCGGCCGGCGCGTTCGCGGTCCACGACTGCTTCGCGTGCGGGCTCGCGGCCGCGGATATCGCGGCGGCGATCGCGCGCGACGGGCTGCCGCGCGATGCCGAGCCGAGCGATCACGGGCAGCCGCTCGCGCGGGCACACTATGCCGAGGAGCTCGCGCGATGCGAGCGCGCGTTCGGCGCCGCGAGCTGGCCCGCGATCCGCTGCCACATCGCGCTCGGGCGCAACTTCGAGATGTTCGGCGACGCGCGCGCGCTCGAGCACTTCCGGCGCGCGGCCGATGCCTACGAGCACAGCGCCGAGCCGTACCACCCCGACTGGTTCGCGCTGTTCGCGGCGCTCGGCTATCGGCTCAAGAGCAGCGGCGACGCCGCCGAGGCCCGGCGGTGCTATGCGCGGCTGTACCGGCTCTACCGGCGGGCGCTCGGCCCGGGTCACCTGCTCGTCGCGGACTGCTGCCGGCTCGTCGGCGATCTGGCGTGCAGCCTCGGCGCGTTCGCCGGGGCGCGCGCGTTCTACGAGCGCGAGCTGGCGCTGTGGGACGGCGCGACCGACGACGAAATCGCGGCGTACCGCGCGGGCCACCGCGACGTGCCCGCCGAGGTCGCGCGCAGCACGTACGCGCTGTATCCGCTGCACCGCGACACGGGCGGCGACTACCGCGCGCACCAGCGGGTCGTCGCGCGTGCGAAGCTCGCGCAGGCGATCGGCGGGCTCGGCGGCGATCCGGCGTGCGTCGTCGACGACGAGCCGGCGCTCGCGGCCGCGGTCGGCGACTTCCTGTTCTATACCGACAAGGCGTTCGCGACGGCACAGCGGCTGTACGAGGTCGCGCGCGCGGCCTCACCCGACGACGCGACGGTCGCGGCCAAGCTCGAGATGGCCCGCGCGTTCGTACGCTGACGGCGCAGGAAGGGCGGCCGAAACCTTCCAACGATCTGCAGGGCTTGCGATGATACTCCCGTGCTTCCGGTCCAGCTGATCCGCAAGAAGCGCGACGGTGGCGCGCTCGAGGATGACGAGATCCGCGCGTTCGTCGCGGGCGTCACCGACAACTCGATCCCCGACTACCAGGCCGCCGCCATGATGATGGCGATCTTCTTCCGCGGCCTCGGCGATCGCGAGCTCGCGACGTGGGCCGACGCGATGACGCGTTCCGGGGACGTGATCGACCTGTCGGCGATCCCGCGCGCGAAGATCGACAAGCACTCGACCGGCGGCGTCGGCGACAAGATCTCGATCCCGCTCGCGCCGGCGGTCGCGGCGTGCGGCGTCGCGGTGCCGATGGTGTCGGGGCGCGGGCTCGGCCACACCGGCGGCACGCTCGACAAGCTCGAGTCGATCCCGGGGTTTCGCGTCGACCTGCCGGTCGAGCAGTTCGCGAAGCTCGTCGGCGAGATCGGCGTGTGCCTGATCGGCCAGACCGCGCGGATCGCGCCGGCGGACAAGCGGCTGTACGCGCTGCGCGACGTCACCGCGACGGTCGAGTCGCTGCCGATGATCGCCTCGTCGATCATGTCGAAGAAACTCGCCGAGGGGATCGACGGCCTCGTGATCGACTGCAAGGTCGGGCGCGGCGCGTTCATGAAGACGATCGAGCGTGCGCGCGAGCTGTGCGGCCTGATGCGCGGCATCGGCCAGCGCGCCGGCAAGCGCGTGACGTGCGTGCTGACCGACATGGAGGCGCCGATCGGACGCACGATCGGCAACGCGCTCGAGATTCGCGAATCGATCGAGGTGCTGCGCGGCGGCGGGCCGTCGGATACGCGCGAGCTCGTCCACGTGCTCGGCGCCGAGATGCTGGTGCTCGCGGGTGTCGCGAAGGAGCCTGCCGAGGGCATCGCGCGGATCAAGCGCGTGCTCGGCGATGGCAGCGCGCTCGAGGTGTTTCGCAAGGTCGTCGCGGCGCAGGGCGGCGATCCGGCGGTGTGCGACTCGCCGGCGAACGTGCTGCCGAAGCCGAAGCACCGCGAGGAGCTGACGCTGCGGCCCGGCCGCATCCTCGCGATCGACTCCGAAGCGCTCGGCATCGCCGCGCTCGTGCTCGGTGCAGGGCGGCGCGTGAAGGAGGACACGATCGACCCGGCCGCCGGGATCGTGATCGACGCCTATCTCGGCGAGGTGATCGAGCCCGGCGCGTCGCCGCAGATCATCCTCCACCACGGTCTGGCGCCAGGAGATGGCCGGATCGCCGAGGCGCGTGCGATGATCGAAGCAGCCTTCGTGATCGAACCTCCCGACCGCCCTGCCCCGTCTGCCCGTGCTTCGCGGATCCTCGAGGTGATCCGGTGACCGAGCTGACGAACACGCTCTACGACCGCGTTCACACCGCCGCGCAGGTCGTCCGCGAGCGCACCGACTTCGTCCCGAAGATCGGCCTGATCCTTGGCTCCGGGCTCGGCGCGTACGCCGACGGCTTTCACAAGGCGATCGCGATCGACTACGGCGACATCCCGCACTTTCCGCGCTCGCACGTCGCCGGCCACAAGGGGCGGCTCGTGCTCGGCGAGCGCTCCGGCGCGTGCTGCGTCGCCATGCAGGGACGCGTCCACATGTACGAGGGCCACTCGGCCGCGACGGTCGCGTTTCCGGCGCGCGTGCTGATCGCGCTCGGCGCGCGGATCGTGATCGTGACGAACGCGGCAGGCGGGCTGAACCCGAGCTGGCCGCCGGGCACGCTGATGCTGATCCGCGATCACATCGACATGCTGCGCGATCACGCGCTGCGGGGGCCGAACGACGATCGGCTCGGCACGCGGTTCCCCGACATGACGAAGGCGTACGCGCCCGAGCTGCGCGCGCTCGTCAAGGACGCTGCACGCGAGCGCGGCATCGCGCTGCAGGAAGGCGTGTACGTCGCGATGCCCGGGCCGGTCTACGAGACACCGGCGGAGGTCAAGATGCTGCAGACGCTCGGCGCGGACGCGACGGGGATGTCGACGGTGCCGGAGGTCTGCGTCGCGCGACACATGGGCGCGCGCGTGATCGGCATCTCGTGCATCACGAACCAGGCGGCCGGCATCACCGGCGCCGAGCTGTCGCACGACGAGGTCACCGAGACCGCGAACCGCGTGCGCACGACGTTCACCGACCTGCTCGA
The DNA here is from genome assembly GCA_035715365.1 of Kofleriaceae bacterium. GTDB lineage: Bacteria > Myxococcota_A > Polyangia > Haliangiales > Haliangiaceae > JABFXX01. The sequence continues at coordinate 124,190 of DASTLB010000076.1, forward strand.
CGCGATCCTCGCGCGCCTCGTGAAGGACGGAGAGGCCCCGTGAGCCTCGACGACCTCGAAGCCGCCGCGCTCGCCGCGCAGCGCTGCGCGTACGCCCCGTACTCGAAGTTCCGCGTCGGTGCCGCGATCCAGATGAGCGGCGAGATCTACGAGGGCGCGAATGTCGAGAACGCGTCGTACGGGCTCGGCATCTGCGCCGAGCGCAGCGCGATCTTCGCGGCGGTGACCGCGGGCGCGCAGCAGCTCGAGGCGGTCGCGGTGTGCACCGACGCCTCGCCGCCATCGTCGCCGTGCGGCGCGTGCCGCCAGGTGCTGCTCGAGTTCGCGCCCGATCCGAGCGCGGTGACGATCGTCGCGATCAACGCCAAGGGCGAACGCCGGTCGTGGACGCTCGCGCAGCTGATCCCCGACGGATTCTCGGGGCGCGAGCTGCCGAGGTGAGCGTGTGACCGAGCTGGTGCTGCGCGGCGGATCCGCGATCCTGACGATGGATCCGCAACACCGCGTCGTCGGCGGGGACGTCGCGGCGCTCGACGGCGTGATCGTGTGCGTCGGCGGCACGTACACGCCGCAGACGCGCGACTACCAGATCGTCGACTGCACCGGCTGCGTCGTGATGCCGGGACTCGTGCAGGCGCACGTCCACACCTGCCAGACGCTCGCGCGCGGCCGCGCCGACGATCTCGAGCTGATGGACTGGCTGGTCCAGGTGATCTGGCCGTACGAGGCGAAGCTCGACGAGGAAGCCGCCGCGGCGAGCGCCGAGCTCGCGTGCGCCGAGCTGCTGCTCGGTGGCACGACCGCGATCCTCGACATGGGGACGGTGCATCACACCGACGCGATCTTCGCGGCCGCCGAGCGCGCCGGCATCCGCGCCACGATCGGCAAGGCGATGATGGACTTCGCCGATCCGCAGATCCCGGCGGGCCTGCGCGAGACGACCGAGCAATCGCTCGACGAGGCCGCCCGGCTGATCGCGCGCTGGCACGGTGCGGCCGACGGACGGCTGCGCTACGCGTACGCACCGCGGTTCGTGCTGTCGTGCACCGACGAGCTGCTGCGCGAGGTCGGCGTGCAGGCGCAGGCGCGCGGCGTCGGCATCCACACGCACGCGAGCGAGAACACCGGCGAGGTCGCGCTGGTGCGCCGGCGGTTCGGCAAGGACAACATCGTCGTGCTCGACGAGCTCGGCCTGCTCGGCCCCCACTGCTGCATCGCGCATTGCATCCACCTGACCGAGGTCGAGCGCCGGCTGCTCGCGGAGCGCGGCGCGCACGTCTGCCACTGCCCGTCGTCGAACCTCAAGCTCGCATCCGGCATCTGCGCGGTGCCCGAGCTGATCGCCGCCGGCGTCTCGGTCGCGATCGGCGCCGATGGCGCGCCGTGCAACAACAACCTCGACGGCTTCGTCGAGCTCCGGCTCGCGGCGCTGCTGCACAAGCATCGCGTCGGGCCACGTGCGCTGCCGGCACCCGAGGCGGTCCGGCTCGCGACGCTCGGCGGTGCGAGCGCGCTCGGCCTCGCCGACCAGATCGGCTCGCTCGAGCTCGGCAAGCGCGCCGACCTGATCGCCGTCGACATGACCGCGCTGCACACCGTGCCGACCGCGAGCCCGTGGTCCGCGATCGCATACGCGTCGCAAGCCCGCGATGTCAGGCACGTTGCCGTCGACGGCAAGCTCGTCGTCCGCGACGGCTCGCTGCGCACGCTCGAGATCGGGAAAGTTCGCGAGCGTGCGAAACGCGCCGCGGCACGGATGTTTTCGTAGTTGCAGCGCGATTGCACGTGCTGAGCTGGCGCAGCTACCGTGCGCGTGCTACCTAGCGCGAACAGCCGATGCAAGACATGTCTCCTGCCTCTCTGTCCGTCGAGTCGCTGCTCACCGAGGCAGCCGAGATCGGCGAGACGTGGGCGCGTGATTGTGCGAACCAGCTGCGGGCGCAGGATCGCGAGCTCGTCGGAGCATGGCCCGGGACGGTGCGCGAAGCGCGCCGCCGCGTGCTCGCCCGCCTGCACGCATCGCGCGTGCACCTGTCCGTCGATACCGAAGGCCTGCAGGTCCTCGCGCGCGCTGCCTACGATGCCGCACGTCGCAGCTGGGCCGCGGTCGCCGAGCCCGATCCGGAATCCTGACCGCGCCGGCGCCGCCACGCGCGAGCGCTGTTACGATCGCGGGCGATGCCCGGTGTGCGCGTCGCCCTGACCCTCGCGACGCTCGCGTCGGTGGTCGCGTGCGCCCGCCGCCCGGCCCCGAAGGAGCCGACCGAGCGCGCGCTGTTTCGCGATCTCGAGCGCCAGGTCACGGTCAACGCGACGACCGGCTGGGGCGTCGACCGGCTCGAGATCGAGGGGATGCTCGAGGCCGCGCTCGACTCGGTGTGCCGCGTCGATCCGCTCGCGCGCCGCGCGCTCCGCGACTGGCTCGACGGCGAGATCGCGCGGCTCGGCGGGCCGGTCGAGGCCGCGTGGAAACAGCGCGGCAAGCGGATGTCGAAGGTCGACGATCTGCTCGTGCTGACGCGCGTCCGGTTGCTGCTCGAGCGCGCGGACGCGATGGCCGGCGACTGTCCGTTCTGGATCGAGCCCGAGCTGCCGTTTCGCGGCCGCCAGATCTCGGAGCATCGGTTCCAGATCACGTTCGGCGGCGGCGGCAAGGCGATCGCGGTGCAGCAAGGCGAGGACGTCGACTTCAACGCCGGCGGCGCCGGTCGGCTGCTGTTCGGCCGGTCGTTTGGCGAGGGCCACGCGCTGTACACCGGGCTCGAGGTCGGCGGCAACGCGGCGTTCCCGAAGGACGCGACCGGCACGCGCAGCTCGATCGAGCTCGCCGCCGACGTCGTCGTGCCCGCGGTGTATCGGCGGACGTTCACGAATTCCTACGTCGAGCTCGAGGCCGGCTGGCTCGGGCGCACGACCGAGCGCGACTGGGGGCACGTCGAGCACGGCGTGCACGTCGGCGTGGCGTTCGGCGCGCGCGCGCTGCGGACGCGGTTCGTGTTTCCGGGTGCCGCGATCGGGCTGTCGTGGGAGCGCGTGTTCCTGCCCGACGAAGAGGACCTGATCTTCGTCAAGGTCGGGGCGCGCGTCGCGTTCGATCTGGATCTGTGACGCGCGCGAGCGTCACGGGTGCACGTAGTCGCGCAGCGCCGAGCCGCGCGAGCGATTGTCGACGTCCGGCGCGCCGAGCCCGGCCGCGTGGTCGTCGAGATCGACGATCCGGAAGTCGAGGCTGAACCGCGTGCGCCCGGTCGCCTGCGGCAGCGTCGCGTGAAACTGCGCGCCGGAGAACACGAGGTTGTCGCCGGTCTGGCACGCGAAGCCGACCGCGCGGCCGCGATCGACGTCGGGCGCGGCGTGCGGGTACGCCGCCTCGATGCCGGCCGCGAGCTTCTGCCAGCCGATCTTGAGCTCCCAGCCGTCGCGGACCCAGTCGCCGTAGTCGAAGATCTCGCTGTCGTTGGCGACCGGCGCCGCGAAGCGCTCGGGATAGAACTCGAACGTCTCGTGCGGCGCGAGATCGTCGAGCGGGATCCACCACGCGATCAGCGCGCGCGGGTGCGCGTACCAGGTGTCGCGGTGCGGGTGATAGACGGCGCGCGCGAGCGGGTTGTCGTGGCCGCGGTGCAGCACGACGCGCAGCCGCAACGGATCGAACGCGATGCGCGCCGGGTCGAGACCGCACGCGGCGATCACGTCGCGCACGGCCGCGTGGAACTCGGGCGCGAGGTAGAGCTGCTTGCGCAGCGGGCCGATCCGCGCGAACAGCTCGGCATTCGCGAGTCCCTGCGGGGCGTCGCGGATCGCGTCGGGCGCGCAGCCGAGCGCGTCGGCGAGCGCTGCGCGTGCTGAGGCCACGAGGTGGCGCGACGCGGCGGTCGGCGGCAGCAGGAACACGTCACCGGCGTACACCGCACGGCGCAGCGCGGCCGGATCGGCGGGCGCCTCGCGGCGGAGCTGCCAGCCGGTCATCGCGCGTCCCTCGGCGGCCGGCCTGCGATCGCGATGCAGCGCGGGCTGTGCAGGCCGAGCGGCTGGCCGTCGCTGCCGCCGACGAGCTCGACGGCGGTAAAGCCGACCGCGGCGAGCAGCGACGCGATCTGATCCGGCATGTAGACGCGCACCGTGCTCGGGCGCTCGACGCGGCGGCCCGTGCCATCGAGGAACGTCCATCGCTTGTGCATGAGCCCGCGCGCGAGATCGAGCGTGGTCTCGCGCAGGATCGTCAGCTCGCCGCGCCGCGTGATCTCGTGCGGCCGGAAGCTCGCGAGCACGCCCGGCAGGTTCGGCAGGTCGAGCGCGAACCGCCCACCGGGCACGAGGGCCTCGAACGCGCGCTCGAGCATCCGCGCGTTGCCCGCGTCGTCGGGCAGGTAGCCGAAGCTCGTCCACCAGTTGAACGCGCCGTCGCACGATCGCGCGGGCACGTGCTCGAACGCGTCGCCGATGACGAAGCTCGGCACGACGTCGAGACCCGCGGCCGCGGCGCGCGCGCGCTCGACGTACGCCGCGCACTGCTCGACGGCGTGGACCGTGTAGCCGCGGCGCGCGAGCGCGATCGACAGCCGGCCGGTGCCGGCGCACTGATCGAACACGACGCCCCGCTCGGGCAACGCGAGTCGCTCGACGAGGAAGTCGACGGTCGCGGCGATCTCGGCCGCGCTCGTGCCGTCGAGCAGCACGTCGGCGAGTGCGTCGTTGTAGAGCTCGGACCACCAGGTCATGTTGTCTCCTCGAGCAGCTCGGCGATCGCCGCGCGCGCGGCCTGCACGCGGGCCTCGCCGCTGCCGCGAATGATCGTGTAGCGGCGACCCGCGGCGCGCAGCACCGCCTCGCAGCGCGCGAAGAAGCCGGCGCGCTCCTCCGGCAGGTAGCGCACGATGTCATCGACCCACGGCAGATCGACCTCGCACAGCAGCGTCAGGTCGTAGCGCCGCGCCGCCGCGGTGTCGCGCACGTAGCGCGAGGCCTCGCCGTGCATCACCTCGCTCCACACGACGGTGAGCAGCGGATCGGTGTCGCAGACGAGCACGCGATGGGCGTCGCGCGCGAGCGCGTCCTCGAGCGCGACCTGGCCTTCGGCGAGCACGTCGAGCTCCGGCCGCGTGAACACGCCGCCGCGCGACTCGAGGTAGGCGCGCGCGAACTCCGGCACGTGCACGGTGCCGAGGTCACGGGCGAGCCGCGCCGCGAGCGTGCTCTTGCCGGTCGACTCCGGGCCGAACAGGCTGACCCGGCGCACGTAGTGTGGACGCACGCAGCGCGGCAGCATCGCCCAGTGCTGCATCGGATCGCGGCGGATCGCGGTGCCGCTGACCGCGAACACGGTGCGCGCCGGGTCGATCGGGATCCACGTCGCGCCGAGCTCGAACGCGAGCCGCTCGCCGTAGCTGTCCGACGTGAACACGCGATCGGGCTTGCGCGGCAACACGCGCAGCAGCGTCGTGCGCCACAGCTTCCAGAACTCGGGGTGCTCGGATGGCTGCTGCGGCAGCTCCTCGTCGAGGTGGACGACGTTCGCGCCCGGCATCAGCTCGCGCATCCACGCGGCGCGCAGCGCGCCGGGGATCGGCTCGCTCGGCAGCGTGCCGACGACGATCGTCAGCTCGTCGCACATCCGCTGCGCGGCCTCGCAGAGATAGACGTGGCCGGCATGCGGCGGCATGAACTTGCCGAGCACCATCCCGTGGCCTCGGCCGTGGCGCGCGGTCACGCGACCTCCGCGAGCGCACCGTCGACGAGCGCGGCGAGCGCGGTGGCCGGATCGGGTGCGCGGACCCCGAGCGCGGCGAGTCGTGCGCGCGTCGGCTCGGTCGCGAAGTCGCGATCGGTCGCGAGGAACAGGTCGAACGGCGCGAGCCGCGCGCTCGGCGTCGCGTGGAGGCGATGCAGCGCGAGGATCGCCATCGCGATGTCCGGATCGCCGAGCCGCGCTCGCGCGCGCGTCGCCCACGTCGTCGCGTCGACGCGCTCGAGCACATGGCGTTCCGCGATCGCGGCCACGAGCACGCTCCAGGTCACCGGCTGCGCGGCGGCGATGTGATGCGTGACGGTGCCTGGGATGGGCTCGGCGTCGAGCGCGAGCGCGGCGATCGCCTCGGCGGCGTGGTCGACCGGCGTGACGTCGAACGCGAGCGGCGCGTCCGGCGGCGCGCACCCGAGCTTCGCGAGCGCGCGGATCGTCATCGCGAGCTGGCCGTCGCGCGCCTCGGGGCCAGTGAGCAAGCCGAGCCGCAGCACCGTCGCACGCGGTAGCCGGCGCGCGATCGCCTCGGCCGCGAGCTTCGTCTGCGCGTAGCCGCCGAACACGCGCGCGCCGGGATCCGGGCTCGTCGACGGTTCGTGGCGGCCCGTGCGATCGGTCGCGGCGACCACCGACAGCGTCGACACGTGATGGAATGCCGCGCCGGTCGCCGCCGCGAGCGCCGCGAGCCGCGCCGTGCCGTCGATGTTGACCGCGGCGTGGCGCGCCCAGTCGCCCGCGAGATCGATCGTCGCGCCGGCGTGGACGATCGCGGCGTACGCCGGCAGCTCCGGCAAGCACGCGAGATCGCCGAGCACCACGTCGATCCCGTCGATCCCGAGCCGCCGCCGCGCGGTCGCCTCGTCCGGGGCCCGGACGAGCGCGACGATCCGCCTCGGATCGCGCGCGCGCCACGCCTGCACGAGCGCACGCCCGAGCAGCCCGGTCGCGCCGGTGATCAGCACCGCCTCGCCGCGCGATCGCGGCGGCAGCGACGTCGCCGCGGCGAGCCCGCGCTGCTCGCACGCCCCCGCGGTGACGACCGGTGGCTCGCCGGCCGCGCGGACCTGCGCGACGAGCTCGTCGAAGCTCGGATCGCCCGCGAAGAACCCGTCGTCGACGGTATGGCCGGTCGCCGCGAGCGCGGCGTGCAGCTCGATCGCCGCGAGCGAGTCGCCGCCGGCGTCGCGAAACCGGGTCGCGCGATCCGCGCCGAGCACCTGGGTCCACAGCACCGCGAGCTCGCGCACGAGCGGATCGTCGTCGGTCGGCTCGCTCGCCGGACGAACGAGCGCCGCGCGATCGAGCTTGCCGCTCGCGGTTCGCGGCAGCGCTCCGACGACGACGCGCGCCGGCACCATCCAGCGCGGCAGCTGCGCGCGCAGCGACGCACGGACGTCGTCGGCCACGACATCGCCCTCGATGTATGCGACGAGCCGGCTGCCCGCGATCGCGATCGCGGCGTCGCGCACGCCCGGCATGCCGCGCACGACCGCCTCGATCTCGTCGAGCTCGACGCGCCGACCGGCGAGCTTGACCTGGCGATCGACGCGGCCGACGAACGCGAGCCCGGCGTCGGTTGCCTCGACACGATCGCCGGTCCGGTACCACCGCGTGCCATCGCGCTCGACGAAGCAGCGCGCGGTCTCGTCCGCATCGCCGGCGTAGCCGAGCGCGACGCCGTCGCCGCCGATCCAAAGCTCGTCGCCGTCGAGCTGGTAGCGCACGCCCGGCAGCGGCGCGCCGATCAGCGGCCGTCGCCAGCGCTCGGGATCGACGACGACGAGGCTCGAGCACACGGTCGCCTCGGTCGGCCCGTAGACGACGACGACGCGCAGCCGGCGCGCGAGCGCGCGCACGCGATCGATGGGGCACGGCTCGCCGCCGAGCACGACGACGCGCAGCGCCGGCGGCGGGAGCGCGAGCTCGGGCAGCAGCACGGGCGGCAGATCGACGTGCGTGATCGCTCGCCGCGCGAGCTCGGCCGCGAGCCCGCCACGGCGGAGCGTGACGCCTGGCGCCGGGATCACGAGCGTCGCGCCGGCCGCGAGCGCGGTGCCCCAGTCCGAGACCGAGGCATCGAACGTCGGCGCGTGCAGCCACAGCGAGCGCGCACCGGGCGCGAGCTGGAACGCGTCGATCTGTGCGTGCAGCAGCGCCGGCACGCCGCGGTGGCCGACGAGCACGGCCTTCGGGCGGCCGCTCGATCCCGACGTGCCGATCACGTACGCGAGCGCGCGGTCCGGATCGCGGACGCTCGCGACCCGCTCGCGCAGCGCGCGGGCGCGGGCCACCGGCTCGGTCGGATCGATCGGCAGCCACGCCGCGCCGGCGAGCCAGCATCCGAGGCAGCGCGCGACGAACGTCGCCGAGCGCCCGGCCGCGAGCTCGACGACCGGACCGCGCACCGTGCGTGCGAACGTCGTCGCCTCGGCGACGAGCGCGCGATACGTCACCGCGCGGCCATCCGCGTCCTCGATCGCGATCCGATCGGCGTGACGCTCGGCGCTGCCGAGGATCATCGCGAGCGCGGTCACGGGGCGTACCTCGCCTGCAGGATCGCCGCCGACAGGATCAGCATCAGCGCCGGATCCCACGCCTGGCGATCGCGTTCGGACATCGCCGGCAGCGCGTCGAGCACCGCGACGAGTCGCGCGCCGGCGACCAGCGACGAGCATCGCGCGTACGTCCGCAACGTGTCCTGGACGAGCGCGGGCGCGATCGCGGACAGCGGCGGCGCGAGGAACGGATGCTTCGGCCGCGCGAGCACGTGCGGTGGCACGCGGCCGGCCATCGCCCGGCGCAGCACCGGCTTGTCGATCGCCGGATCGACGAGCCGCGCCGGCGCGATCGACCACGCGAGCTCGGCGACGCGCGGATCGAGGAACGGTACGCGGCCCTCGATCGCGTGCGCCATCTCCATGCCGTCGCCGAGCGTCCGCAGGATGTAGTGCGCGAGCGCGCAGCGCATCCACGTCCGTGCACTGGCGTGCAGCGGCGCGAGACCATCGAGCCGGCCGAGTCGATCGACGAGCGCGCCGTACGGATCGGCGATCGCGAGCTCCGGCGCGAGCAGCGAGCGCACGCGCGCGCCGAGGCTCGCCTTCGCCGCGATCCACGTCGGCACGTAGCCGAGTCGCGCGCGCACGCCGTCGGTCGACAGCGCGTCGCCGTCGGGCAGCATCACGCCGCGCGACGCCGCGTGGCCGGCGATCGCGACGCCGGCGTCCTGGCGCAGGTGCGGGTAGCCGGCGAGCAGCTCGTCGGCGCCTTCGCCGGTGAGCGCGACCTTGAACCCGGCATCGCGCATCGCGCGCGAGAGCCGCCACTTGGCGACGAGGTGGCCGTTGATCGCGAGCCCCTCGCCGTGCGCGACCGCGTCTGGCCAGTCGGCGGCGATCGCGGCGGCGGACAGCTCGACGATCGACAGCGCGAGCCCGAGCTCGTCGCCGGTGCGCTCGGCGATCGCGCGCTCGTCGTACCCCGCGATGCCATCGAACGCGACCGTGAATGCGGACCGCACGCCGCGCGCCGCCGCGAGCGCCGCGATCGTCGTCGAGTCGACGCCGCCCGAGAGCTGGACGCAGATCGGTGCGTCGGCGACGGCGCGCACGCGGACGGAATCGTCGAGCGCCGCCGCGAGTCGCTCGGCCGCCTCGTCGGCGTCGTCGATCACCGCGCGCGGCGCGAGCTCCCAGTAGCGCGCGATCGCCGGCTCGCGGCCGCGCTGCCACGCGAGCACGCACCCCGGCTCGAGCTGGTACACGCCCTCGAACAGCGTGCGATCCGGCCACGGATACTGGACGTGCGCGGCGTGCGCGAACGCCTCGACATCCCAGATCGCCGGCACGCCGAGCGCGAACAGCGCCTTCGCCTCGGACGCGAGCGCGATGCCACCGCCGGTACGCGCCCACACGAGCGGCTTGATCCCGAAGCGATCGCGGCCGGCGAGCAGACGCTGGCGGCGCGCGTCCCACAGCACGAACGCGAGCTCGCCGCGCAGCGCGCGGACGACGTCGTCGCCGAGCTCCTCGTAGAGATGCACGAGTAGCTCGGCATCGCACCGGCTGCGCAACCGGTGTCCGCGCGCGACGAGCTGCGCCGCGTGCGTCGCGTGATCGTAGAGCTCGCCGTTGACGACCGCGATGATCGATCCATCCTCGTTCGCGATCGGCTGCGCGCCGCCGGCCGGATCGACCACCGCGAGCCGCGTGTGGCCGAGCGCGATCGTGCCGTCGCTCGATCGCCACGCGCCCTGCCCGTCCGGCCCGCGATGCGCGAGCGCGGCGAGCGCCGGCGCGACGTCCGGCGCGCGGTCTCCGGCGGTCGCGATCGCGACGATGCCGCACATCAGTCGCGCGCTCCGATCGCGAACAGCTGCTTGCACGCCTCGCTCTCGCGCGCCGCCGCGAATACGGCCTCGAAGTCCTCGAGCGGACGCGGCTCGGCGAGCAGATCGTCGACGGCGATCCGGCCGCCGTGCAGCCAGTCGATCGCGGCCTCGAACGAGCCGTGCGACACGCCGCGCACGGTCAGCTCGCGCGCGACCAGCTCGCCGGCGTCGAGCGCGATCGCGCGGCGCGCGCGGCTCTTCAGCAGCAGCGTGCCGCCGGTCTTGACCCGCGACACCAGCGCGAACGTCGCGCCGCCATGCTCGATCACGACGTCGTACGTGCCGTCGGGCTCGCGATCGACGCGCGCGCCATGCGCCGCGACCACGCGCGCGCTGAGCTCGGCGATCCGGCCGGTGCCGTCGACGAGCACGCGCGCGTCGCGCTCGATCCAGCGCACGACGCCGAGCGCCGCCGCGACCGGCTCGACGTACGCGCCGAGCCGCAGCGACATCCCGTCCGGCAGCGCGAGCACCGAGCTCGCCGGGACGCGGACGCGGTCGGCGAACGCGCCATCGCGATCGATCCCGAGCCAGCTGCGGCCGTCGAACGGGATCACGGTGACCGCGACACCGTCGACCCAGCCGGAGAGCTCGTGGCCGAGCACGCGGCCATCGGCGACCGCGATCGCGCCGTCGGCGACCGCGAGGTCGGTCCGGCACACGCCGGCGTACGCGATGTCGACGATCACGCCCTGCCGGCAGATCACGCCATCGCCGGGCTCGAGCGCGCGGTCCTCGAGCGCGACGCCGGTCTCGCGCTTGACAAGCGCGCGCATCAGCTGCGCACCAGCGCGATCACCTGCTGCACCCTGCGCTGCACGGCAAACCCGACCGTATCCCGGATCGCCAGATCGATCCCGCCATCCATGACGCCGAGGCTGTTCGCCGGGCCGACCATCGCATCGGCACGCCAGGCTCGCACGAGTGCCAGCTGGCGGGCGACGAGCAGTAGCCTCATGGTGTGTTTGATACACCAACACGCCCGAACCTGCCAGGCGTATCTTCGTCGCGCGCGCGGCGTCCAACTCCCGTGTACCGCTTGCAGCGCACCCAGACCGTTCCGCATCCGCGCCGCGAGGTGTTCGCGTTCTTCGCTGACGCGGCGAACCTCGAGCGGATCACTCCGCCGTTCCTCGGGTTCCAGATCTTGACGCCGCGGCCGATCGCGATTCGCGCGGGCACGCTGATCGACTACCGCATCCGGCTGCACGGCATCCCGCTCACCTGGCAGACCCGGATCGAGCACTACATCCCCGAGGATCACTTCGTCGACGTCCAGCTCCGCGGGCCCTACCGCACGTGGCGTCACCTGCACGAGTTCGTCGTCGTGCCCGGCGGCACCGAGATCCGCGACACCGTCGACTACGAGCTCCCGCTCGGCCCGCTCGGCTCGCTCGCGCACGCGCTGTTCGTGAAGCGCCAGCTCGCCACGATCTTCGACTACCGCCGGCGGATCATCACGGAACTGTTCGGCCCGGGCGAGGCACAGCGCGCCGTCCGCTGACTTTCGCCGAGGCGACGCACCGCTTTCGAGCTATCCTCCGCCCGTGCTGCTGACGCGCGAGGAGATGACGTTCGACTTCCAGGGCGCCAAGCTCGACCCGGTCCGCGACCGCGAGCTGCTCGAGTGGATGCTCAACCAGTTCCTCTACGGCGAGGTCACCGGCATCCAGGTCGGCCACTGGCTGTACGACGCTCCCGACCTCGAGGCCGCGAAGTTCCTCGCGCGGCAATCGCTCGAGGAGATGCAGCACGTCGATAACTTCCTGCGCATCATGACGATGCTCGGCTGCCAGCCGCGGCCGGCGCATCCGGCGGTCCGGTTCCTCGCGACCGGCATGATGGGCGGCTCGTGGGCCGAGCACGTCGCGCTCGAGATGGCGCAGGGCGAAGGCTTCGTGCTGCAGGCGTTCTACGCGGTGATCGACACGCTCGATCACAAGCCGAGCGTCGACATCCTGCGCCGCGCGGTGAAGCAGGAGGAGCGCCACGTCGAGTTCGGCGAGCAGCAGACCGCGAAGGCGATCGAAGGCCGGTCGTGGCTGCGTCGCCGGCTGCTCGGGCTCTCGCTCGTGTCGATGTGGGGCGTGCGCCGGCTCGCCGGCTACATGGAGAAGCGGCTGCCGAAGGATCATCCGGTGCTGAAGTTTCTGCCGGCCTTCCTCGCGCACGCGAACAAGATGGCCGAGCTGCGGCTGCGCCGGATCGGTGTGCTCGAGCGTCCGCTCGAGGAGCTCAGCGGTGCGAAGCGCGCGCTGCTCGTCGCCGAGGCGTACGGCGGCAAGGCGCTCGGCGGGCTCGGCTCGCTCGTGACGTTGCCGCTTCGGCTCCTGCCGTTCTGGCCGAAGAAGAAGCGGCTGACCGACACGTACCTGCGCGATCCGCACATCACCGGCTATCAGCTGCCGGCGCCGGACGCCGCGCAGCCGCAAGAGCCGTAGTCACTTCTTCGCGTACTTGCCGTCGGCGCCGATCGTCCACGTCTCCTTCGCGAGCACGCACTCGTCCGCGGTCGCCTTCGCCTTCTTCGGCGGCTTCGTCTTCGGATCGAAGACGATCGCGCGCTTCTTGTCCGCACCCGCGGCCTCGATCTTCCACGTCGCGTCGCACGACAGCACGCCGCTCTCGGGCTCGGCCGCCGAGTTGTCGTACTCGAACTGGCGCGTCAGGATCGTGTCCCACTTCTGGTTCGCGAGCCGCTGCACGATGAGGCCCTTCATCATGTAGCCGCGCTTGTCCGTGCCGAACACCGACACCAGCTCGTCGGTGCCGTCGCCGTCGAGATCGACCGCCTGGTACTCGTCGCTGCCGGACGAATCGAGCGCGCCGACCGGCACCTCGTCGGCCTCGCTCGCGATGATCTTGCCCGCCGCGTCGACGACGACGGTGCGATCCTCGACGGTCGGCCCCTCGTCCGCGGAGTCCTTCGACGTGTAGCGCGCCGCGATCACCCAGCCCGGCTGCGGGAAGTGGCCGACGACGCAGTCCGCGCTATCGACTGCCTCGCGCTTGACGCCGAACAGCTCGGCGACGCGCGCGGTCAGTGCATCGCCCTGCGGACACGGCGGCGCATCCTTGCCGATCGGCGCAGCGGATCCGGAGCCTGACCCGGTCGCGACGGCGCTGCCGCTGGCGACAGCCGTCGCGCTGCCGCTGCCGGCTGCGGGGTCCGGACTCTTGCTCTTGCCACACGCCACGCACGCGAGCAGCACCACGAACATCGTTCTCATCGCCGCGGTCATAGACGAACGGCGCGCCGCGCTCAACCGGCTTTTGGCGGTTACCGACCTTCGCCCGGCGAGCCGTCGTCGCACGTGATCTGCAGCGGCTTCGGCGAGATCAGCGCGGTGCCGAACACGGCGCTCGCGAGATCCTGATCCTCGAGCGCGTGCGAGACGTGGCCTTGCACGATCACCCAGTTGTCGCCGCGGCGCTCGAACACGAACGTCGCGCGAAAGTGCGCCTTGCCCGCGCCGTAACCGGGCCGCGCCGGCAGATCTGCGGTCACGTTGCCGAGCCAGTACGCGACGGTCGCGCTGTCGATCGAGCGGCCGACGATGCCGACGCGGCGATCCTCGAGCTTGATCGGATCGGTGCCGGGCACGAGGCGCGCCTGCACCATGTCGGGGCCGCGCCACTCGGCACCGATGTCCGGCCCGATCAGCGTCGCGTCCGGCCCCTGCGCGACGACGCCGGGCGACTTGTCGATCGCGCGCCGCAGCACCGGCGACAGCACGCGCGACAGATCGTCCGCGAGATCGCGCGACGCGACCGCGGCCGGGAACGAGCGCGGCAGCTTCTGACCGGGACGCGTCGGCGTCGGCGTGCGCGCGAACGACAGGTGCTCGTAGACCGGGACCCAGCGATCGCCGTCGCGCGCGTACAGCGCCGAGAACCGCAGCGGGATCACGGCGGTGCGCTGACACATCTTGATCCGCCACGAGATCTCGTCGGTGACCCACGCGGCGGTGCTGTCCTTCGACAGGTTGATCTCGAGGCGCTTCGAGCGCGGCTCGGTCGGCGTCGACTTGTCGACATCGAGCGGCCACCGGCTCGGCGCGCGCTCGAGCTCGGCGCCGATCAGCACGTCGCCGGGACCGACGCCGATCCGCGCCGGCCCGATCTCGGGCAGCAGCATCCCGTTCTGCCACTCCGGCGGCTCGTCGCGCTCGTACGACTTGAGGATGTCGTCCTGCAGCTCGGCGACGAGCGACGCGCGCAGATCGTGCTCGTTGCTCGACACCGGATCGGCGAGCGGCGCCGGGCCCTGCTTCGCCGACCGCGGACACGCCGCGAGCGCGACGATGACCACCACGAGCGCGCCGCGCAGCGTCGTCATGGCATCGCCCTCGCGTCGGCGGGCAGGTCGATGTCGCGGACGACGCCGGCATCGTCGACGGCGACGGCGATCCGGTCCGCGCCCGCAAGCACCGTGCGCGCGCCGCCGTCGAGCGTCGCGCACGCCGCGAGCTGCGGCCACAGCCGGCGCGCGACGAGCGGAGGATGGCCGCCGCGATCGCCGTGGCGCGGCTGCGCGACCTCGTGATCGCCGAGCGCGTCGATCAGCCGGCGCAGCGTCGCGGCGTGGACGAATGGATGATCGACCGGCCACAACCACGCCGCCTCGATCGGCTCGGGCGACGCCGCGAGCGCCGCGAACCCGATCGCGACCGAGCTCGCCATGCCGCGCGCCGGATCGGGATTCGTGCGCGTCGCGAGCTCGATCGTGTGCGCGTGCATCGCGACCGCGTCGCCGAACGGCGGCCCGACGACGACGATCGCATCGTCGAGGCCGACCGCGCGCGCGGTCTCCGCGATCCGCTCGAGGAACGTCTGCGATCCCGAGCGCAGCAGCGCCTTCGCGACGCCGCCGAGCCGGCTGCCGCTGCCCGCCGCGAGGATCACGGCGCCGAGCCTCATGCCTTCCTCGCGATCGGCTCGGGCTCGATCGCGCGCACGACGCGCCAGTCGCCCGCGGCCGCGCTGCCTCGGCGGCGTAGCGCCACGAGCTCGGCCGCGATCGCGATCGCGATCTCCTCCGGCGTCTCGGCACCGAGATCGAGCCCGATCGGCGCGTGCAGTTTTGCCCACCGCGCCGCGCCCTGCTCGCCGTCGACGAGGCCCTTCGCCTCGAGCCGCTTGCGGAACCGGCCGACCTTGCCGCGGCTGCCGATCATCCCGAGATAGCCGAGCTCGTCCCGCGTGATCAGCGCCTCGAGCAGCTTCTGATCGATCGCGTGATCGCGCGTGATGATGAGGACGCGATCGTCGCGCGTGAAGCCACCGACGGCGCGCTCGATCTCGGCGACGTCGAACGACTCGATCACGCGCGTCGCCCACGCCGGGACGTCGCCGACCGCGCCGGTCTCGCCGTCGTCGCACACGATCACCGCGAACCCGAGCTGCGCGAGCAGCGGCCCGAGGCTGCGCGCGACGTGGCCGAGCCCGAGCACGATCGCGCGCTCGCTCGTCCCGACGCGCTCGACGAGCGCCGCGCCGACGACGGTCGCGTGGTGGAGCGCCGGATCGTCATCGCGCACGTCGCGCACGCGCAGCGGCTCGCCGTCGACCGGCGTCTCGAGCGTGCGCGGCTCGCGCGCCGCGACGAGCGCGCCGAGCGCATCGCGCGACGGTGCGCCCGGCGTCAGCACGATCTCCATCGAGCCGCCGCAGCACATCGCGAGATCGCGCACGAGGTGCTGGCGAACGACGCGCGCCGGTGCGCCGCCGGCGACCTCGCGCGCTGCCGCGACGACGAGCTGCTCGATCCGGCCGCCGCCGATCGTGCCCCATGCCTCGCCGTCGTCGGCGACGACCATCCGCGCGCCGAGGTGGCGCGGCGTCGAGCCGTGCGCGCCGATCACCGTCGCGATCGCGATGCCGCGCCCCGCGTCGAGCGCGCGCAAGGCCGCAGCGAGCACGTCGGGCCGGGTCATCCCCGACAACCTAACACGCCGCTTCGAGGCGCCCTACCGCGGCCCGTCAGCTCGCCTGCGCGAGGTTCATGATGTGCGCGATCACCTCGCGCAGCCCGGCGCCCTCGGGCCGCTCGGTCACGAACGCCGGCTTGAACGACAGCTCGTCCCACCACGCGCGGATGTTCGCGACGCCGACCGACGTCGGAAACCCGCCGAACATCGGCGCGTCGTTCAGCGCGTCGCCGACGAACACGTACGGCGTCAGATCGTTGGCATCGCCCTTCAGCACCTGGCGCACGACCGTCATGCACGCGGACAGCTTGTCGAAGTGAGGCGGCCCGAAGTTGACGTGCACGCTCGACCGCACGGCCGCGAACCCGGCCTTGCGGATCATGTGCACGCACGTCTCGGCGTCTTCCTTCGGAACCTGTCGCTCCTCGTTCCAGTCGAGTGCGAGATCGACTTCGCGATACTTCGAGTCACTCGACAGCCGGATCCCGGGCACCTTCGACATCACCTCCACGGCGACATCGTTCATGCGCCGCCGCCACTCGGGCAAGCTCGCCTGCGGAACCCCGTACAGCTTGTGCAGCCGGCGGCCTTCTCGCACGAACGTGACGCCGCCGTTCTCGCTGACCACCGCGAGCACCGACGTCATCTTGAGCGCCGCGTGCGCGAACCCCGCCGAGCGACCGGTCACCATGATCACCGGGATTCCGGACTGGCCGAGCCGCTCGATCGCCTCGTACGTCGAGGCCTCGATGTGCTCGCCCGTCGTCATCGTCCCGTCGACGTCGGTGAAGAGCGCGCGAACAGGACCGCGCAGATCCGAGAGAGGACGTGTCATACAGCGCGCGCGTCATATCATCTCGACGCTCGCGCGCACAGGTCGCGATCCCTAACGATCCGACCTCGCAGGCAATCAGGCGATCAGGCGCAGCGTGACGTCTTCGGGGTTCGTCGCAATCGCGACCGGACCACGAATCGAGCGATCGCGCTGACGGCCGAGCCAGTCCTCGAGGTCGCTGTGGTTGAGCCGAACGATGCCGCCGACCTTGAACACCGGCAGGGGGTCTCCGGCCTTGCGCGCCATGTACCGGCACCAGCGCTCCGAACGGCCCAGGGCGGTAGCGATTCCCTTCCAGGTCTCGACGAAATTCGACATATCCATTCCTCCGTGTGCCGAGCCTTTCTGCAGTGGCTATGCCGAAGGTCGGACCAGGCGCCAAGCGGGCGAAAAGCCTCGGACTTGGGGATCGCGGTGTAGTCCGAGATTGACGGACGTTAAACACCGACCACCACGGGGCGATGTAAAAGCTGACACAGTTGTCGTTAAGTTGCCGCACCACCCAGCCGCCACTGGCACCACGTCACGACCACCAGTATCCTGCTTGAACATGCGTGGATTCGTGCGGCTTTGTGCCGTTGCGGGGGTGCTGCTGTGCGCGGGTTCCGCGTACGCGGGCCCGGACTTTTATCCGCTGTCCAAAGTTCAGCGCGGCCAGACGGGCTACGGGATGTCGACGTTCGCCGGGACCAAACCCGAGCGATACACGTTCGAGGTCATCTCGGTCGTCCACAACATGCTGCCGAAGCAGGACATCATCCTGTTCAAGACCGACGATCCGAAGGTCACGCCGTCGGGCGTGTGGCGCGGGATGTCCGGCAGCCCGCTCTACATCGACGACAAGCTCGTCTGCGCGGTCTCGTACGCGTGGAGCTTCAACAAGATCGCGATGGGCGGCTGCACGCCGATCGAGTACATGCGCCAGGACGGCAACGCGCACCGTCGCCACGCGTCGACGATCCCGGGCCCCAACGGCGTCCAGATCGTGCAGCCGATGGCCGCGACGATGAGCGACTGGCGCCGGCTCGCACCGACGGTCGACGTCGCCGCCGCGATGGACGCGCTCGGCCCCGCGAACAAGAACTGGCTGCTGTCCGCACCGCTGCCGCCGCCGGTGCAGAAGACCGGCGTCGCCGACGGCCAGACGATGACCGCCGCGGTCCCGCTCTCGGTGTCCGGGTTCTCGACGCCGGCGTTCAACACGCTGACCCAGCTGCTGTCCGACTCGACGCTGGTGCCGGTGCGCGCCGGCGGTACATCGAGCGGCGTCGCCGAGGAAGGCCCGAAGCAGTTCACGCCGGGCGGCGCGATCGCGGTCGAGCTGATCCGCGGTGACATGGCCGCGGCCGGCGTCGGCACGGTGACGCACGTCGATGGCAACAAGGTGCTCGCGTTCGGCCACCCGATGTTCGGCAACGGCGAGTGGTACGCGCCGGTGTCGACCGCGTACGTCCACACCGTCATCACGTCGATGCAGAGCGCGTTCGTGATGGCGAGCGCGCGCAAGGAGATCGGCTCGCTCGTCCAGGATCGCCAGGCCGCGATCAGCGCCGACACGAACCTGCGCGCGCCGATGATCCCGCTCGACATCACGGTCACGACCGGCAGCGGCAAGCAGACGCAGAAGGGCACGTTCCACGCCGAGCTGCTCGACAACAAGTTCCTGACGCCGGCGGTCACCGGCGCCGCGGTGATGAACGCGATCAACTACTACCTGCCCGATCGCGAGGACGTCACCGCGCGTGTCACGTCGAGCGTGCGGATCAAGGGCGTCCAGGATCCGCTGACGTTCGTCGATTACATGTACGCGAACGACGGCGCCGGCAGCGTGATGGGCTCGGTGCGCGGCCTGCGCGTGCTCGTGCCGCTGCTGATGAACCCGTACGCGCCGGTCAAGGTCGAGCGCGTCGACATCAACGTCGACCTCCGGTTCGAGGTCAACTACGGCGAGGTCAAGGAAGTCCGCGTCCCGACGACCGAGCTGCTGCCCGGCCAGCGCAACCTCGTCGAGGTCAAAATGACCACGTACGACGGCAAGGACATCTACGAGAAGGTGCCGGTCGACGTGCCGAAGGATCTCGCGGGCAGCATCGTCCAGCTCGAGGTCACGTCCGGCGACAGCGCGAAGCTCGACGCCGCGCCGCCGGTCGACCTGCCGTCGCTGATCGGCGCGTTCCGCAAGCTGCTGCCCGGCAACGTCTGGGCGGTGACGCTGTATCCCGCCGACGAAGGCGTCGCGCTCGAGGGCAAGCTCGTGCGTGACCTGCCGGCGACCGCGCAGGACAAGCTCCACCCGCAGAGCCGCACCCAGCGCGCGCAGGCCTACAAGCCGGTCGCGCGCACGCTGGCTCCCGCGACCCGCGTCATCGAGGGTTCCTCGACGATGCTCGTGCGCGTGCGTGCTCGCTAACCGCTGTTTGGTGTTTCTCGTTCGTGAGAGGGGATCCGTGAAAGCAAAGTCCGTCGTTCTCGCTCTCGGCGCCTGCGCGCTGTGGGCTCCATCCGCCGACGCCGTCGTCACCGCGACCTGGACCGTCGAGACCTACCAGCAGTTCGACGCCGGCGACGCGACGAGCGCGTTCATCACGTCCGCGGGCGAGCTCCGCCCCGGCTGGGATACGAAGCGCACCTCGATCGAAGGCGATGCGGTGTGGTCCTCGCTGCGGCTCGCCGACGGCAGCGTGCTGCTCGGCTCGGACAAGGACGGCGCGATCTACCGGCTACAGAACGACGCCTCGAAGAAGGTCGCGTCGGTGCCGGGCGCGATCGCGGTCGTCTCGCTCGCGCAGACCGCGGACGGCGCGGTGTGGGCCGGCGCGATGCCCGGCAACAAGGTGTTCAAGATCGACCTCGCCTCCGGCAAGGCGACGCCGGGCCCCGCGCTCAAGGACGTCGAGACCGTGTGGGCGCTCGCCGCGAGCGGCAACACCGTCTACGCGGGCACCGGCCCGTCCGGCAAGCTCTACGCGATCACCGGCGGCAGCGCGAAGGAGGTGTTCGACACCGACGACAAGCGCGTCACCGCCCTCGCGGTCACGAACGACGGCGCGATCTGGCTCGGCACCAGCGAGCGCGCGCTCGTCTTCCGCTACGACCCGAAAGACGGCAAGGCGCGCGCGATGGCCGACTTCGCCGGCAACGAGGTGTCCTCGCTCGCCGCGTACCGCGATGGCGTCGTCGCCGCCGCGAACGATCTCGCGGACGCGCCGGCGCCGACCGGCAAGACCGCGGCGCAGCTCGAGGCCGCCGAGAAGCCGAACGCGGCGAAGGGTCAGGCCGCGAAGCTGCCCGACGCCGGCACGAAGCCCGGCGCCGACAAGGATCCGCCGGCGGTCGCCGACCTCGGTCGCAAGGGTGCCAAGAAGGGCAAGGGCGCGCTGTTCCGCATCGCCGCGGACGGCCGCCTCGATCAGCTGCACGCGCTGACGCAGACGTACTTCACGTCGGTCGTCGTCGGCGGCGACTCGGTGTACGCCGGCGCCGCGGACAAGGGCCGCGTCTACATGGTCGAGCCCGATGGCTCGGTCGGCACCGCGTTCGACGTCGACGAGCGCGCGGTCAGCCAGCTGTGGATGAACAAGAACCTGCTCGGCTTCGCGACCGACGACGCCGCGGCCGCGTATCGTGCGACCGGCCGCGCCTCGCAGGCCCGCTACATCTCCGACGTGCTCGACGCGAAGGCGGTCTCGAAGTACGGCCGGCTGTCGTGGGTCTCGCAGGGCAAGGTCAAGCTCGAGACCCGCAGCGGCAACACCGCGAAGCCGGGCGTCGGCTGGAGCGACTGGGCCTCGCCGCAGCAGATCGGCAAGCTCGGCGGCGGCAGCGAGGGCGGCAAGATCGCCTCGCCCGCCGGCCGCTACCTGCAGTGGCGCGTCGCGCTCGACGACGACTCGTCGCGCGTCCGCAAGGTCATGGCCTACTACGTGCCGCAGAACCAGGCGACCGCGGTCCAGGAAGTCACCGTCGAGCTCGCATCGAAGGACAGCCTGCCGACGCTCAAGGACTCCGCCGCGAAGCCGCGCAGCCCCGTGCTCAAGGTGAAGTGGAAGATCGAGAACCCGGACAGCGACGACACGACCTACACGCTCGAGGCGCGCCGCGATGGCGAGGCGAACTGGCGCCCGATCTCGACCGGCAAGACGCCGCTGACCTCGACGAGCTGGGACTGGAACACCGAGACCTATCCCGACGGCTGGTACCGCGTCCGCGTGACCGCGTCGGACAGCGCCGCGAACTCGCCCGATCGCGCGCTGACGTCGAGCGCCACGAGCACGCTGTTCGCGATCGACAACGCGCGGCCGCAGATCACGAACCTCCAGGTCAGCTACCCGCGGGCGACCGCGCGCGCGTCCGACGCGATCAGCACGATCAGCGAGATGGCGTTCTCGGTCGACGACGGCCCGTGGCAGATCGGCTCGACCGCCGACGGCCTCTACGACGATCTGACCGAGGACCTGCGCATCGAGCTGCCGAAGAACCTCGCGCGCGGCACGCACACGCTCGCGGTCCGCGTCGCCGACGCCGCCGGCAACGTCGGCTCGACGTCGACGACGTTCGTCCTCAAGTAAGCCTGGGTCAGCGCGTCGGCGTCTCGCGGTTGAAGCGGTCCGGAACGCGCAGGTTCTGCTCGAGCCAGCGCAGGTGGCCTCGCAGCGCGGCCTCGTTCGCCGGATCGCCGGCGTCGAGCAGCTCGTACGCGAACGCGACGAGGCCGATCGCGGTCTGCGACTCGTCGTGCACCTTCGCGGGCACGACGAAGCGGACGAATTCTGCGCGGTCGCGCATCGGCTGACGACGTTGCTACGGCCCGGCGAGGCCCGCCATGCCGACGAGCGTGTCGACCTGCTCGGGCGTCATGCGGAGCCGCAGCACGAGGTCGGCCTGGTCCGCGGTGATCGCGATCTCCTCGACGAAGCCGGAGATCGCGCCGAGCTGCGGCTGCAGCATGTTCGCGAGCTGGGTCGCGTGATCGGGGTTGTCGAGGCGCGCGCGGCCGGCGACGACGAGGCCGCTCGAGACGTTGATCGAGCCCATCATCGCGCGCGGCTGGATGCCGAGCAGGCCGCGCTCGAGGAACTTCGAGTTGCCGTTGACGACGAACCACAGCGGGTCGCTGATCTGGACGCTCGCGAGCAGGCCCTGGAACGTCGCCGATTCCCGCAGCGGCACGCCGGCGCGCATCGCGGCGTCGAGCGCGGCCGGGGTCGGCGTCGGCGAGAACAGCATGACGAACGTGGTCGCGTCGGCGAACGTCGCGACCATGTGCGAGCGGCCGGTCGTATCCGACGCGACGAGGTAGCCGCGATCGACGCGCAGCTGGGCGGGACGCGCGGCGGCCTGGCGCGCGGCGCACGCCATCACCTGGTCGCGATTCGGGCCCTTGACGACGAGGACCGCGGACGGCGTGGTGCTGTCGAGCAGCCGGATGCCGAACGACACGCGACGCACCGATGCGAGCGGATCGATGCCGCAGGTGCGGCGGACGTCGTCGAGCGTGGCCTGTGCGCCGGCGAGCAGCTTCGGCTCGACGCGCTGCCACAGCGGGCTCGATCGGATCTGGCGGACCTCGACGACGCCGACGAGCTCGGAGTCGACCGGCAGGAACGCGAGCGGATCCGCGAGCGCCGCGGCGGCCGCCGGCGCGTGGTTCGCGGCCGGGCTCTCGGGGACCGGCGCGCGGTAGCACGACGACGACGACGCGGCGGCGACCAGCGCGAGGGCAGCGGCGGAGAGCCTCATCCCTCGGGTGTACCCCACGGGGCGGTCACGGACGAGCGAGCTTGTAACGCACGCATTTCTCGAGGAGCGTGCCGTCGGGGCGGCGCGCGCACAGCTCGAGCTCGCGCGGTCCGACGGACGCGACGAGGTAGTGGTGCTCGCGCGCGATCATCTGCATGCCGTCGCTCTTGTCCGGCTCCTTGCACGGGCGGCGGCCGGCGACGCCGCACCGGATCGCGTAGAGCGATGCGCCGCCACCGCCGCTGACGACGTAGTGCAGGCCGGCCTTGTCGCCGCGCTGGTAGAGGTGATCGTGGCCGGACACGAGCAGGTCGACCTTGTACTTCGTGAGGATCGGGACGTAGCGCTCGCGCGCGATCGCGCTGCCACCGTGGTAGCCGCGCGAGTACGGGCCGTCGTGCGTGAACACGAGGATCGCGCGGACCTTGCGCTTGCGCGCGGCGGCGAGGTCGCCGTCGAGCCAGGTCTCCTGCTCGGGGCGGTCGTACGCGTTGGAGTCGAGGAACACGAGGTGGAGATCGGCGAGCTCGCGGCTGTACCAGTACGCGCCGTCGGGGCGGTTCGCCGGGCCCTGCGGCAGCGCGAACACCTGATCGGCCTTGCCCGTGCCGTCGGCGCCGTCCCAGCCGACGTCATGGTTGCCGAGCGCCGGGTAGTACGGCAGCGTCGCGAGCAGCTCGCCCGTGATCGCGAAGAACCGCTGCCAGTCGGCGTCGTCGGAGCCGTGCAGCACCATGTCGCCGGTGACCGCGACCGCGTCGAGCCCTTCGGCGAGCATGTGCTCGACGAGCCGGCGGTGCGTCGCGTGGCCGCCGCGCACATCGCCGTAGATGCCGAGCCGGATCACCGACGAGGTCGCGGTCGGCAGGGTGTGGAACACGTAGCGCGGCGAGCGCGAGGCGCCGGCGTGCACGCGGTAGCCGATCGCCTTGTTCGCGGGCAGGTTCGACAGCGTGAAGCGATGGCGCTTGCCCGGCGGGCTCGTGACCTTGCGATCGCTGGCGTCGCCGATGCCCCACTCGAGCACGGCCTCGACGTTCGGATCGGTCTCGACCGCGATCGTCGCGGTCGTCGCGGCGGTGTCGACGAGCACCGGGCCGCGCACGATCCCGCGATCGCGGCGCGCGACGAGATCGGCGAACAGCGTCGGCGCGTTGCGGCGATGCGACGGATGGACCTCGATCGCGAGCGTGTTGTCGCCGAGCGCGAGCAGGCCCGGCGCGACCGGGATGTAGAACGTCTCCCACTCGGGGCCGTGCGGCACGGTCGAGATCGTCGTCGTGGTCGACGTGCGCGGCAGCTGGCGCGCGACCTCGACGCCGTTGATCCACACCGCGACCGTGTCCTCGTAGTGGAGGCGCAGCTCGAGCATCTCGTATCCCTGATCGGCGGGCCCGAGCTTGAACGTCGTGATGCCAAACGCCGCGGCGATCCGCTCGTCGTCGGCGGGCTTGCCGATCGCGGACGTGGTCGCGCCGTCGAGCGCGAACGGCCAGCGCGCGGGCGCCGGCACGGCATCGCCGAGCGGATCCGCGGGCCGCTTCGCGCGGCCGGCCACGACGTCGGCACCGCTCACCGTCATCGCGCCGAGCTGGCGCGGGATCCGCGGCACGCGCACGGTCTGCCATCGCCACACCGCGTCGGGGCGCACGAGCGACGCGCCACGGATCGCGGGCGGCGGCGCCGGGACGATGTCCTCGTCGTCGTCGTTGTCCTTGTCTCGGACGTCCGGCTGCGCGACGGCGACGAGCGCCACGAGCGAGCACACGACGAGGACGGACAGGCGCAGCACGCGCCGTAAGTGTGAACCAGCGGGCGGCACGCGGCCGCCGGAGCTTCGCGCTTTTGCGACGATCAGGCGCGCGCCGCGCGCTCGGTCGCGGCCGCGAGATCGAGCAGCTGCGGCAGCGAGAACGACTGCAGCTTCGCGAGGTAGTCCTTGTCGTTCGCCTTCTTCGCGCTGTTGCCGATCGCGGTGATCAGCGCATCGCGGCTGCCGTACTTCTGCTTGACCGTCGCGGTCACGCGCGAGAGCCGGAGCAGCTGCGCGTTCGACGCCTTCTTGAGGCGCGCCTCGAGCATGTCGGTGTCCTCGTCGGCGCGCGCGATCACGGCGGCGAGCGACTTCGCGAGCGCTTCCTTCGAGCCGTGGTTCTCGAGCACGCGGCCGCGCGGGTGGCGCGCCTTCGGCGGGGTCGCCGGCGCCTTCGCCGCCTTCGGCTCCTTCTTCGGTGCCGCCTTGGCCTTCGGGGCCGCCTTCGACTTGGTGGACTTTGCCGTGCCGCGGGCGGACTTCGCCGGGGCCTTGTCGCTCTTCTTGGTCGCCATGATCGTCTCTAGGGATTGGGCTTCGGGGCAGCTGGTGCAGACCCCGAACCGGGGCTATCAGCGGGCGGGGAATCCTGCGCGGCAGAGCCCCCTCCGTCAAGCACAGAGAGAAGTTGATTGACGTCCTTCATGTCGAGGGGCGCCTTGAGCCGCAGCATGCTGCCGTCGACGGTGATCGAGACCTTCTTGACCACCGGCGCGAGGCCAGCGGCCATGCCGATCATGTTCTTCTGACCGGACACGAACGATTCCAGCTGCTTGGCATCCGCGGGCGATCCCATCAGGATGCCGGCGTCGATCTTGAGGCCCTCGCTCGGATCGATCGATCCGAGGAATGCCGTCGGCCCGGCCTTGAGGCCCGGCGCGACCCCGACCAGCCCGTTGCGCACGCGCTCGTCGACGCGACCGACCGCCCACAGCGGTGAATTCTGATTGACCTGCTTGAGCCACGCCGCGAGCTCGGGGTGATCGAGCGCCTTCTTGCCCGCGGACAGCGCCTCGTGGACATACGCGTCGCTCGTGCCGAGCACGACGGTGTCCGGCCGGCCGTACGCGAACCACATCACGCGCGCACCGTCCTTCACCTGGTAGATCGTTCGACCTGCAACGGTCTTCCCGGTGACCGAGCCGCCACCCTTGCCGACGAGCTTGCCGATGCACGCGGACAGCTCGGTCTCGGGGACCGAGCCGGTCGCGACCATCAGCACCGGGCCGGTGCCGGGACGTCCGCCTTTCGGCGTCGGTCCGAGCACGAGCACGACGTGCTTGATCTGCTTCGCGACGTCGATCTTGCAGCCCTCGGCGACCTCCTGCCAGCTCTGCGCGAGCGACGGATCGCGGACGAGCAGCTGCTCGAGCGCGCGCTCGACGATCGGCGAGTCCGCGAGCCGCTGGACGTCGGCTGCGATGATCACCTCGGCGGTCGACGGCACCGCCGCGAGGCCGGTGACCTCGGGCGGTGGGCCGCTCGGGCCGTCAGACTTCTTGCCGCACGCCGCGCTGACGAGCAGCGCGAGCCCGGCGATCCAGACCACCCAACCGGCGTGCGTGCGCTTCACGATCGCTCGCGCTTACGGGCCGCCCATCGAGCCGCCCATGCCGGCGCCCATCCCGCCCATCATGCCCTTCACCTGCTTGACGAGCGCCTGCAGCTTCGCGTTCGACAGCGCGACCGACACCTTGACGTCCGAGCCGTCGTTGACGATGTCGAGCTTGTCGAACATCTGCATCGCGCCCGCGGCCTGCTGCTTGCCCATGTTCGCGATCTGCGTCGCTTGATCCGGCGAGTCGAGGCGCATGCGGAAGTCGACCGTCAGGCCGTCGGTGACGTTGACCGAGCCGAACACGGCCTTCGGCTTGACGCCGAGCGCGGCCATCTTGTCGAACGCCTTCGAGTTGCCGTTCATCAACATCCAGAGCGAATCCTTGGTGTTGATCTTGCTGTACATCTCGACGAACGCCGCCGACGTCTTGAGCGCGGACGTGCCCGCGGCCGCCGCCTTCACGCCCTGCGCGGTCGCGTTCGCGCCGACGACCATCAGCGCGGTGTCGTTCGTGACGTACGAGAACGCGACGTTGTCGCCGTCCTTCGTCTTGATCGTGACGACGTCGCCGTCCTTGGTGACCGTCGCGTCGTTCTTCTTCGCCTCGGCCTGCATCTTGTCGAAGCAGTCCATCACCTTCTGCTTCTCGGCGCCGTGCACCACGATCACGCCGTCGGGCTTCGACGCGCCGATGCCCTTGACGCCGATCGAGACGCTCTTGACCGCGGTCATCGGATCGAAGCCGCACTTGGTCTTGAACTCGCCGAGCTTCTGCTGGAAGTCGCCCTTCATGAGGAGCGGCTCGACGAACTGCTTCCACAGCGCGCTCGACTGCAGCTGCGCGAAGTTGAGGCCCATGACGACTTCGGAGTCGACGGGCAGGAGTGCGAGATCATCACCGGTGGCCGGCGGCGCCGCGACCTGCGTCTTCGGCGGCTCGGGCGGCTTCTCCGGCGTGGTCGACTTGGTGGTGTCGGTCTTCGCCGTATCCGACCCAGCTGCCGGTGCCTTGTTCTCTTCCTTCTTGCACGCAGCGCCTACGAGTCCAACCGAAACGAGGCCTGCCACGAGCCAACCACGATGAATGCGGACCATTGATTCTCTCCTCGCATCCTCGACGGGCGAGGACACGGGGGACGTATAACACCTCGCGCCGAGCGACGCTACGCCGGACACCGCCGATGCCCGAGCCGGCGCGAAGGTGGACACGGTCCTCACGGACGAGCGCACGGTTTGTCGATGATCTGTCGCCGATCGTCGCCGCGCGCTGACGATTACGGCGTGGCGCCGAACGTCTTCAGCAGGCCCTGCAGCTTCGCATCCGACAGCACGACGAGCGCCTTGACGTCCGCGCCATCGCTCGACACCTGCAGCTTGTCGAACATGCCGGCGGCGCCCTTCACCTGCGACTGCATCATGCTCGCGATGTTCGTCGCCTCGCCGGCGGACTCCATGCGCATCCGGAGGTCCATCGTGAGGTCCTTCGTCACGTTGACCGAGCCGAACACCGCCTTGGGCTTCATGCCCATGCCGCGCATCTGATCGAACGCCTTCGAGTTGCCGTTGATGATCATCCACAGCGTGTCGTTCGTGTTCGTCTTCTTGTGCAGATCGCTGAACGCCGCGGACGTGCGCAGCGTCGACGTGCCCTTCGCGATCCCCTTGACGCCGGCGGTGTTCGCCTGCGTGCCGACCACGACGAGCGCGGTCGAGTCATCGAGGAACATGAACGCGACCGGCTGGTTGTCCTTCGTCGTGATCGTCACGATGTCGCCGTCGCGCACGATCTTCGCCTGGCCCTGCTTCGCCTTCACCATCTTGTCGAAGCACGCGGTGAGCTTCGCCTTCGGCACGCCGTGCGCGACGATCACGCCGTCGGGGTTCGGGTTGCCGATCCCCTTCATGCCGAACGACATCTTCGTCACGCTCTTCATCGGATCGACGCCGCAGTTCGTCTTGAACTCGTCGATCTGCTTGCGGACCTCGTTCTTCGCGAGCTGCGGCTCGACGAACTGCTTCCACAGCTTGCTCGTCTGCACCTGCGCGAAGTCGAGCCCACCGACCACCTCGGAGTCCATCGGGATCAGTGCCAGATCATCGGCGGCCTTCGCCGGCAGCTTCTTGGCGGGTTGCGCGAACGCAGCACCTGCAAATCCCGCGACCAGCGCGACGACAACCCAGCTCGAGTGACGAATGCGAACCATCGATTGCTCCTGTGTGCTTCGCCGCGTGGCGAAGGGGCGGATCATACCCTCATGGTAGGGTGCCCGCATGCCCTGGATACGGCACCGACTCAGAGATGCCGACGTCTGGGCGAAGGTTGATATTCACGGCGCGCTCGTGAAGGATTCCGACGGCCGGGTCGAGGTCGTCTACAAACCGGAGCCCGGCGCGCGCGTGTATCGCGCAGGTGCGCGGAACCTCGTCTCCGTCGATGGCGAGAAGCCGCTCGACTTCCAGGCCGGCGAGGCCGCGCAAGATTCGCGTCCGAAAGGTCCGGGTCCCGTGCCGGCAAATGCCATCCACGTGTGGACCGACGGCGGCTGCATCCCGAACCCCGGCCCCGCCGGGATCGGCGTCGTGATCGTGGACGGTCGCGAGCGCAAGGAGATCAGCGAGTACCTCGGCCACGGCACGAACAACATCGCGGAGCTCACCGCGATCGTGCGCGGCCTCGAAGAGGTCAAGGATCGCACGCGGCCGATCGTCGTGTACTCGGACTCGCAGTACGCGATCGGCCTGTTGACGCAGAACTGGAAGCCGAAGGCGAACATCGAGCTCGTCGCGAAGCTGCGCGCATTGCTCCGCGAGTTTCCGGAGGTCCGGTTCGTCAAGGTCGCGGCGCACAGCGGCATCGCGCTCAACGAGCGCGTCGATCAGCTGGCGTCCGCGGCGATCGCACGCGCGCGCTAGCGGTTCAGAACCGCAGAGCCGTGCGGTCGGAGGGAACGCAACGCCGGCAGCCCGGAACGCGAAGCCGCCGAACAACACGCGCAGACGGGACGAACGCTAAGCCGCCGAACAACACGCGCGGCTGTGCGAACGCAAAGTCGCCGAGCCCGGATCATCGCAAAGATGCAAAGCCGCAAAGCACGCAAAGGATCCGTCTAACGAACCCTCCCGATCTCGAGACGAGCGCGGAGCGAGCGCCGGCGATCCCCCTCGACCTATGAACGAGAGCAACGTCGGTCTAGAACGAACCCTCCGAGGATGTCGAGACGACTCTCGCGATCCCCGCCGTGCTCCTCGACTCCTGAAAGCAGTCGAGGATGGGGGCGTGCGCGTTCTCGTCGAGCGTTCGCTCGAGGGTTCGAAGGATCCTTTGCGGGCTTAGCGACTTTGCCTCTTTGCGATAGTCCGAGCTCAGCGGCTTTGCGTTCCTCGGCTGCCGCATCCTGTTGCTGAGCTAGTAGCGAGCGCCCGCGTTCCGCCTCGAACTACCAGCCGTCGGACGTCACGTCGCGTAGCATCTCGCGCGTCGCCGACGCCGAGAGCCGGATCGAGCCGGTCACCGTCGCGCCGTCCTGCGAGATGTCGGACGAGTCGAGGACCGCCTTCGCCTTCGCGGTTCCGAGCGAGCTGCGCACCTCGTCCGCCGCCTGCTTCGCGTCCGCGCTCGACGCGAAGCGCGCGACGCCGGAGAACGTGACCTTGCTCGAGATGTCGATCGAGCCGCCGAACGACCGCGGCTTCAGATCGAAGTCGACATCGGAGACGAGCGAGCCCTTGCCGACGAGCCAGACCGTGTGACCGGTGTGGACGTCGGCGAACAGCTCCTTGAACGCCGGCAGATCGCGCAGGCTGTTCGACTTCGCGAGCGCGCGGTCGAGCTCGGCCTTCGACGGGTGAAAGCCGAACACACCGACGAGCGTCGAGCTGTCGGCGAGCGCGAGCACCGCCTCGCCGCTGTCGTCCTCGTAGAACACGACCTTGCCGTCGCGCTTGACCTTGCCGCCGATGTCGCACGCGAGCAGCTTGTCGACGTGCTTGCCCTTGATGACGAACACGCCCTCGGGCGTCGGTCGCAGCTCGGTCAGCCCGATCACGACGTGGTCGATGTCCTCGGCGAGATCGATGCCGCACGTCTTCGTGATCGACCGGTACTCGGCGTCGCGCGCGAGGCTCTTGTCGATGTCATCCCACAGCGGGCTGTCGCGCAGATCCTTGACGTTGAAGCCGAGCACCAGCTCGGTCTGGTCCGGCAGGTACGCGATCGCTTCATCCGCCTTCGCGTCGCGGCCGCGGCTGCATGCCGTCACCGCCGCGAGCGCGACGATCACCGTTGTCTGGACGAACTGCCTGGGCAAGTTGCGCAACGCTGTCCTCCTGGATTCCCGACGCCTCGCACGATAATGACGATCGGCGCGCCTGCTCGATCTTTTTGCGTTACTCGGTGCGCTGCACGTCCGAGGCCACCTCGGCGAGCGTCGCGAACGTCCACGTCCGGCCGAGCTCGTCGAGCAGGTGCTCGAGGCGCGCGAGCTTGTCCGCGATCGAGAGCCGGAGATCGGGCTGCCGGGTGACGAGCTCGCCGGGGATGCCGTCCTTGTCGGCGTCGGCGAAGTCGATCCCGTGCAGCTCGAAGTTGAAGAAGCTGCGCCGCGCCATCGCGGCGACGATCCGGTCGCGCACGGCGTCGGGGGCGACGAGCAGCGTCGTGCCGATCGCCGGCAGCCGCGTCCACGGCGTGACCGCGACCGGCAGCTCGACGATCGGCGCCTGGCCGCGGCGCCACGGCGCGGTCATCGCCGGGCGATACGGATCGGCGGGCGCGACGAGCGCGCGTGGGTTCGTCAGCACGGCACCGCTCGGCCGGCGCGCGATCGCGAGCGCGGCCATCACCGCGGCCTTCGCGGCGTAGTAGCCGGGCGCCGGGAACACCGACGAGTCGTAGCGATAGCCGAGCCGCGCGAGCGTGTCGAGCATCGCCGGCGAGACGTCGTAGCCCGGCGCGCGAAACCCGCGCGGCGGCTTGCCGGTGATCGCGCGCAGCACGCGATCGCCGCGCGTGATCTCGGCGTCGATCTCGTCGGGCAGCTTGCGCGCGAGCTCGTAGAGGTGGGAGTAGGAGTGGTTGCCGAGCTCGTCGCCATGCTCGGCGACCGCGCGCAGGCGGTCCGCGTTCGCGACGCGCTGCGGATGATCGGGCAGCGCGGCGTCCGCATCGGCGTCGCGCCCGACGACAAACCACGTGACGTGGATGCCGCGGCGCGCGAACAGGTTCGAGGCACGCGGCAGCGCGCGCTCGAGGATCACGTGCTCGAGCTCGCGCGGCGCCGGGCCGAGGCCGTGGATCCGGTAGTAGTGCGGGATCGCGTCGAGATCGATCGAGACGGCGCAGTGCTTCGCCACTTACGGCTTGCCCCCGAACCGGATCACGTAGGTCAGCTTCGCGAGCCCGCGCATCACGTTCGGCACGCGCTTGACGAGGTTGATCGCGGGCGGGCGCTTCTCGTGCAGCTTGATCGGGATCTCGAGCACGTGGAGGTCGGCGCGGCCGGCGCGGATCACGAGCTCGGACGCGAACAGGTCGCGATCGATCACGCACGCCTCGACGACGGGCAGCAGCGTGTCGCGGCGGAACGCCTTGAGGCCGTGGGTGTCGGTGCCGCGGAAGTCGAGCGCGACGCGCAGCATGCCGTTGATCACGCGGGTCGCGGCGCGGCGGAACAGCGGCCGCTCGTCGGACGCGCCCTTCATCGCCTTGCTGCCGACGACCATGTCGCAGTCGCCGTGGCGCAGGTGCTCGAGTGCGCGGCGATGGAAGTCGAGATCGCAGAGATCGATCTCCTCGCAGATCACGTACGTGCCGGTCGCCTCGAGGATGCCGCGGCGGAGCGCCTTGCCGTAGTTCGGCTCGCCGAGCGAGAACGTGCGGACCTCGGGCAGCTCGTCGGACAGGTGCTGTGCGAGCTCGGCGGTGCGGTCGCGCGACCCGTTCTCGGCGAGGATCACCTCGAAGCTGAGCTCGGGCCAGTGCAGCGCGGTGCGCACGATCTCGAAGCCCTCGACGAGCTCGGTCACCGCCTCGCGCAGGATGCCTTCCTCGTTGTAGACGGGGATGACGATCGAGACGTCGGGCATGGGCGGTGCCCTATGTATCACGCCGTCCCGGCTCGTTCGGGTCGGCGAGGTGCACGGGCTCGGAGAGGGGGCGCGCGACCGGCTGCGAGATCGAGACCGGCTGCGAGACCGGATCGATCACGACGCCGGGCGCACCCGCCGGTGTGACGAATCGCTCGCTCTGCCCGGCCGCCATCAGGTGGACGTGCTCGCGCACGCCGCGCAGCTTCGCGAGCTCGGTGAGCCAGCGCGCCGGCTCGTCGAGCTGCTCGTACGACAGCGCGAACGCGCCGTGGTGGATCGGCACCATCATCCGCGCGCGCAGATCTTCGAATGCGTACAGCGCGTCGAGAGGCGACATGTGACGCGCGCGGAACGACGTCGGCAAGAAGCCGCCGATCGGCAGCACCGCGACATCGGGCGCGAACCGCTCGCCGACGTCGGCGAAGCCCGGGAAGTAGCCGCTGTCGCCGCACAGGAACACGCTCGGGCCGTCGCCGCGCACGAAGTACGAGATGCCGCGCGCGAGCTCCTGATCGCCGTGCGAGGCCGCGCACGCGACGACGTGGACGCCGCGCAGCTCGAGGTCGGCGCCTGGCTGGAGCTCGATCACGCGCGCGAACCCGAGCGGCGAGACCATCGCGGCCGCGCCGGCCGGCACGACGATCGTCGCGGTCTTCGGCAGCTTCCTCAGCGTCGGGATGTGGAGGTGGTCGGCGTGGCGATGCGAGATCAGGACGAGCCCGACCGCCGCGAAGTCTCCCGGGTTGAGCCCGGGCTCGACCGCGCGCCGGACCCCGCCGATCCAGCGTCCGAGCATCGGATCGAACGCGATCGCGAGCTCGTGGTAGCGGACGATCAGCGTCGCGTGGCCACCGAACGTGACCGACAGCTGGCCGGGCCCGATCTCCGGGACCGGCTGGGCGGCGGCCGGGCGCGGGGCACGGAACATCCGGCCGAGCCAGTGCCCGAGCAGGCTGCGGTAGCGCCGCACCGGGATGTCGCGGTGGAGCTTCCGCAGCTCCTGCGCCCGCGCACCGGACTCGATCGACGTGATCGACACCAACCCGACTGTCGCTGGGCTGGCCGCGGTGCGCAAGTCGAGGGTATTTTTCTCGGACCGTGGCGACCGAGCGGAATCTCGCGAAGCAAGCCGTGCAGTGGCTCGGCCGCTGGTACGTCGCGCTCGCCGCCGCGCTCGTGCTCGCCGGCGTCGTGCTGTTCCCGGGGCTCGGCGGGCCGGGGCTGTGGGAGCCGCAGGAGCGTCAGATCGCGGATCGCCACGCGCCGCCGCTCGACGCGCCGGCACCGCCCGAGGCGAAGCCACCGGCCGCGCAGGCCGCCTCGACGAGCTGCACGATCGCTCCGAAGGATGCCGAGGCGCGGTCGCTGACGAGGCGCGCGATCGCGTGGGGCCGCGACACGATCGACGACAGCGACACCGGCCGCCGGCTGCCGCTGGCGCTGCTCGGGCTCGTCACCGCGCTCGCCGCCGCGGGGATCGCGATGCGCTCGGGCCGGCCGCGCGCCGGCGTGATCACGGCGATCGTGATCGTCGCGATGCCGCTGCTGACGCTGCAGTCGCGCATGCTGACGTCGGAGATCGGCACCGCGTGCGGCGGCGCGCTGATCGTGTACGGGCTCGTCGGGCTGTCGACGCTCGCCCGCGGCCTGACCTTGCGCCTGCTCGATGCCGCGCTGTGCGCGGTCGCGATCGCGGCCGGCGTCGTGATCGGCTTCTACGGCGGCGGCGCGCTGCTCGGGCTCGTCGTGCCGATCGGCGCGGTCGCCGCGGCCGGCTCGCTCGGCGTGCCGATGATCGTCGATGCCGTGAAGGGCCGGCCCGCGCTGCGCCACCTGCCCGCGGTGGCCGCGACGCTCGTCGTCGTCGTGCTGCTCGCGCTGCTCGCGTACCAGACGTACCAGCTCGTCGTCCCCTACCCCGGGATCCAGCAGCCCGCGCGGCAGATGCTCGGCGTCGCGATCATCCCGGACGGCTGCTACTCCTCGGCGCTCGGCGGGATCTGGCGTCACGACGACGATCTTCGCTACATCTTCGACAGCACGTTCGAGCAGATCGCGTACGGCACGTACCCGTGGGGCATCGTCGGGCCGATCGCGATGTTCTCGCTGATGCGGTCGCGCGATCAGCGCGCGCGGATGATCGGCGCGGTCACGTTCGCGTGGGCCGGCGCGGCGTGGATCGCGTGCGAGGCGTTCCAGCGCAAGGTCGGGTTCACCGTGTGGCCCGGATTCCCCGCGCTCGCGATCGCGATCGGCGTGTGGGTCGAGCGCCTGCTGTCGCGTGGCGCGACCGACGACGACGAGCTGCCCGGCGGGCTGATGCTCGTCGGGCTGTTCGTCGGGCTCGCGATGATCGATTTCGGCAACGACCTGCAGTCGTTCACCGACAAGCTGACGTCGCTGTTCACTGGCAGCGACACGATCGTGTATCCGAAGGACGCGAGCTTCGTGGTGCTGCTGCGGCGCTGGGTGCTCGCGTTCGGGCTGCTCGTCGCGGTCGGGCTCGCGGTCGGCTTCGGGGTGTGGCGCACCGGCGCGACCGCGTTCGCGCGCAGGATGCGAGCGACCGGCACGCTGCTGATCGCCGGTGCGCTCGCGGTCACGTTCGCGCTCGCCGCGTTCTGGAGCTTCGTGTGGCAGCCGACGCTGTCGCTTCACCTGTCGTCGAAGTCGCTGCTCGAGACCGTCGACGAGCTCCGCCACCCGGGCGACTCGCTCGTGATCATGGGCGATCTCGGCCAGGCACCGCGCTCGTACACCGACATCAAGCCGGAGCAGGTGCCGTCGCGCGCCGAGGTCGTCGCCGCGCTCAAGCGACCGAACCGCGTGTTCGCGCTCGCGCCGCAGAGCGAGCTGTGCGCGCTGCATCGCGAGATGGGCGACAAGGGCTACTACGTGCTCGAGGATCGCAACGCGCGCAGCCTGCTGATCTCGAACCGCGTCGACGGCGCGGAGGACCAGAACCCGCTCGCGTCGATGATCCGCCACCAGCCGCCCGAGACCGTGCGCTACAAGCCGAAGGGTCGCGTCGTCTGGGACAACAAGATCGAGCTCGTCGGCTGGGACCTGCCGCAGAAGATCCGGCGCGGCGATTCGTTCGAGGTCGTGACGTACTTCAAGATCCTCGCGCCGGTCGGCGGCAGCTGGACGATGCTGATGCACTTCGACGGCCCGCTGCGGCTGCGCGACGGCGATCACAAGCCGATCAAGGATCGCTGCCCGACGTCGACCTGGCAGCAGGGCGACTACATCATCGATCGCCACACGATGCAGACCGGCGGCGGTGGGTTCCCGGCGGGGCGCTACGATCTGTGGATCGGGTTCTTCACGGGCTCGGCCCCGAACTTCCGGAACATGCCGGTCAGCGCAGCACCCGGTGACATGCGTGACACGGTCGACCGCGTGAAGATCACCTCGATCTCACTGGAATGATCGGCCCCTCGGGCGTGGCGTGATCGGGCCTCGGGGCAACAGGATCGTCGCGCATCGAGACCCGATTGACCTTGCTCGCGAGACCGGGCTATGACGCCGGCGATGGGACCGAAGGCCAAGGGCGGCGTCAGGGCACACGTGCCCATGCGCGTGAACGAGCCGGGCGGCGAGGCAGACCGCCGCCGCGCGCCACGCGTCCTCGTCGATCTCGAGGTCGATTACGCGAGCGAGGAGAACTACCTGTTCGCGTACATCACGGACATCAGCGCGACCGGGATCTTCGTACGGACGACGACGCCCGAGCAGCCTGGCACGCACCTCAACTTGCGGTTCACGCCGGATGACTCCGGGCCGATCGAGTGCGAGGGTGAGGTCATCTGGATCAACCCGTATCGCCCCGGCGCGCCCGACAATCTTCATCCCGGCATGGGCATCCGGTTTGTCGGGATCGATGACGAGCTGCGCACGCGGCTGCTCGAGCTGATCCGCCGCTTCGCCTACCTTTCCTAATGTCGATCATCTGCGGTACCGACCTGTCCGCCGCGAGCAGCGGCGCACTCGATGTCGCGCTCGCCCTCGCGGAGCTGCGCGGCCACGACGAGGTGATCCTCGTCCACGTCGCCGATCCCGACCTCGGCGCGCCGGCGTCGCGCGAGCCCGCGCTCGAGCACGCCCGCCAGGAGCTCGCGGCGCTCGCGTCGAGCAAGGCGCGCCCGGCCGTCAAGATCCGGTGGGAGCTGATCTACGGCCCACCCGACGAGACACTCGCGAGCTTCGCCGACACCGAGTCGAGCGATCTGATCGTGATCGCGGCGCGCTCGACGAGCAGCACGCTGCTCCGCCTCGGCACGACGGCGAGCCAGCTGATCGCGCGCGCGCAGGTGCCGGTGCTCGTGGTGCGCAATCCCGAGCCGTGGCTCGCGTTCGCGCGCAAGGAGCGGCCGCTGCGGCTCCTGCTCGGCGTCGACGACTCGGCGACGTGCGATCTGTCGATGCAGCTGCTGCATCACCTGCGCACGCTCGGTCCGATCGAGCTCGTGCTCGGCGCGATCTACTACCCCGACGACGCCGCCGAGCACTACGGGCTGCACGCGAAGGGCATGGTCGACAGCGATCCCGAGATCGAGCAGCTGCTGCAGCGCGATCTGCTGCGGCGGTTCGGCGGCGACCTCACGGGCGTGTGCGCCCATGCGCGGCGCGGGCTCGGCCGGATCGGCGATCACGTCGTCGAGCTCGCGCGCGAGGAGAACGTCGACGCGATCGTCGTCGGCACCGGCCAGAAGACCGGCCTCGGGCGGCTCGGCTCGGTGTCCTCGATCATCGTCAACGACGCGCCGCAGTCGGTGATCTGCGTGCCGCCGCAGGCGCGGATCCCGACGCGCTCGGTGCCGCTGTTGCGCGCCGCGCTCGTCGCGACCGACCTGTCCGGGTTCTCGAACCGCGCGGTCCCCTACGCGTTCGCGCTGACCGAGCCGGACGCAGAGGTCCACGTCGTCCACACCGTCAAGGAGGACGCCGAGGTCGACACCGCGGAGATCACCCAGCTGCTCGCGTCGCTCGCACCGACCGGCGCGAAGCAGAAGCTGATCCCGCACGTCGTCGTCGGCGATGACGCCGCGAAGGCGATCGCGCAGACCGCGGCGCGCCTCGGCGTCGACGTGATCTGCATCGCCTCGCACGGCCGCGCCGGGATCACCCGCGCGATCGTGGGCTCGGTCGCGGACCGGCTGCTGCGTGCGACGCGGCTGCCGGTCCTCGTCCTCCGTCCGGCGTAGTTACTTGCCGAACCGGTACGTCGTGAACTGCGCGTCCATGCGCGCGTCCTGGCCCGCGGTGAAGCGGTCCATGCAGGCGTCGTCCGTGTAGTCCATGAAGTTCTCGATCGGATCGACGCCCGCGCTGCGCGTGCACGTGTCGCGACCGACCGGGCAGCCGAACGCCGCCGACTTCTCGGCCGGCGTGTCGCTGACGTAGTCGTTCTTGCGCTGACAGCCGCCCTGGAACGTGTGGTAGAGGCCCATCCAGTGGCCGATCTCGTGCGTCGCCGTGTCGCCGAGGTTGTACGGCGTCGCGCTGCCGCCCGGCAGCGACGAGAACAGGATGACGATGCCGTCGTCCTTGGGGTTCGTCTGGTAGCTCGACGGGAACGTCGCCCAGCCGAGCAGGCCGCCGCCCGGGTTGCACGTGTAGATGTTGAGATCGTCTGCGCCGCCGATGCGGAGCGCACCCTTCATCGCGCTCTCGGTCGACGACTGATCGCAGGTGTTGAACCACGACGAGTTCGTCGTGCGATCGGTCGACACGAGGCGGAACTGCCAGCCCCACGGACCGTACGCCGCATTCAGGACGTTGATCTGGTCGTTGATCATCGTCGACGTGACGTCGCCATTGGACACGCCCGTGCCCTGGTTGATCACGTGAAAGTGGACGTCGATCGTGCCACCGGTGACGTTCGCGACGCCGCCGGCCACGCTCAGGCGGCTCTGGACCTCGGACTCGACGCGGTCGCGCTCCTCCTGCGAGGGGTGCACGGTCGCGCAGCGCTCGAGGCCCGCGGTGTCGCCCTCGCGGCTGGTGTACTGTGACGCGGCCTCGTCGGACGCGAGCGTGCCGCACTCGTCGAGCTCGACCGGCTCGCCGGTCAGCGCTTCGCAGGTCACGCGCTCGCGCGCGGCGAGCTCCTCGGCGGTCAGATCGTCAGAGGCGCAGCCCACGACTTGGGTACCCATCGCGACGCCAAACACCACGGCAGCAAACTTCCAGCTTCGCATCGAGCGGTCTCCTCGTTCAGGTGGTCGAGTGTGGTTCAACAGCGCCGGCACCCTAACACCGAAGGCCCGTCATCCACCAAGCGGATTCATCACTGGCTACTCGAGTAGCCACGCGATCGTGATCTCACCGGAGCTCGCGACGCTCTCGCAGCTTCACGAGACCGCGCGCTTCGACCTGACGGATGCGCTCGCGCGTAAGATTTGTAATCTCTCCAACCTGCTCGAGCGTGAGCGCGCCGGCCTCGGCAACGTCGAGCGCGCACGTGTGTGGCAGCTCCCACGGCTCGAGATCCGGGAAGTTGATCTTGATCGAGCCGGTCATCGGATTGACGTCGAGATACAGGTGGTGCTTGCACGACACCCACGGGCACGGACGCGCCTGACCGCGGCACTCGGCGCGCGTCTGCGGCCGTGGCTCGTCGATCTCGTCGACCGGATATAGCTCGGCGAAGATCTGGCGCTGGGCGACCGTGATCCGGCGCATCGCGATCGTCTTGCTGCGCGGGCGCGACCGCCGCTGACGGCGGAGCTTGCGGCTGAGCTCCGGGATCGCGGGCTCGCGGACGAGCTCGGTCGTCGCGGCCTCGTCGTCGAACTCGGTGAGCTCCTCGAGCTGCGGATTTTCAGCGTCCATTCGACTCCCCTCCTTGAACTGTTGGGCAGGACGAACGGCGGATCGTCGCCATGTGTCGTCCAGCTGACAACACCGTAGAGGCACGGCGATCTACATGACAAGTGTGCGCTGAAAATTAATCAGCAGGAGAGATCTCGGCGATTTCAATTTCTGCAGGTACGATCGCGACCGACATGATCAGAAGTTCACGTGGCACGTGGGGCGGTGCTCGTCCGGGCGCCGGACGACCGCCGCGCGGCCCGCGCTCGAGCGAGCCGCACAAGCGGCGGCCGACGCTACGGACGCGCTTCGTGCAGGTCACCGCGCACGTCACGGCCGCGCACGATCTGAGCCGTGTGCGAGCGCGCGGTGCGCTCGAGCGTGCGTTCGCGCTCGCGGCCGCGCGCGGCGACTTCCGGATCGTCGATCACGGCGTGTCGCGCAGCGCGCTCGCGCTGATCGTCGAGGCGGCCGATCGCGAGGCGCTCGCGCGCGGGATGCAGGGCTTCCAGGTCGCCGCGGCCCGCGCGCTCAACCGCAGCGCGCGCCGGCGCGGCCGGGTGTTCGTGGACCGCTACCAGGCGACGCCGCTCGCGTCCGCGGCTGCCGTCACGCGGGCGATCGCCGCGCTGCCGCGGCTGCGCGTCGTGCCCCGCGCGGCCTGACGCGCGTCAGCGGAACCCGCCGAACACCGTCGACGGGCCCTGCTTCCAGAAGCACTCGGGATGCGCGAACCCGGCACCGGCGAGCAGCGCGAGCTCGACCGCGATCGGATAGTAGCGATCCTCGCCGGCCCACTGCGCGAAGTGCGCGCGCGCCTCGGGCTCCGCGATGCCGTGCGCTGCCATCCACGCGGCCCACTCGCGAAACACCCGGTCGTGCTCGGGGCCGGCCTCGTGCACCGTCGCGTCGGCGCTGAGCAAGATGCCGCCGGGCCGCAGCGCCGCGTGCGCGTGGCGATACAGCGCCTGCTTGCGATCGCGCTCGGGCACGTGATGCAGCGACAGCGAGGCGACGATCGCATCGCACGCCGGCAGCGGATCGAAGAACGATGCGCGGCGCAGCACCGCGCGATCGCCGTGGCGCGCGACGCGCGAGCGTGCGACCTCGAGCATCGCGGGATCGATGTCGACGAGCTCGACGCGAGCGCGCGGGATCGCGTCGAGGATCGCGGCCGCGAGCGCGCCGGTGCCGGCGCCGAGATCGACGACGAGTGGCTCGGCCGGCAGCTGCTCGTCGAGCAGCCCGAGCACGACGCCGATCATCGCCTCGTAGTGCGGGACGAACCGCCGGATCGCGACATCGTAGGCGGCGGCATCGACACCGAGGTGCGAGGCCACCCGGTGCTCGCCGCCCGCGGTCACGACGCGTCGTCCTCGTCGCGCGAGCGCTGATCGGCGTTCGGATTCGCGGCATCCGGCGCGGGATCACCCGGAACCCGGTACTCCTCGCCGAGCCAGCGGCCGAGGTCGACCAGCGCGCAGCGCTCGCTGCAGAACGGATAGTGCTTGTTGCCGTCGCGCTGGACCGCGGCGCGGCACGTCGGGCACTTCACGACGTGCCTCCGAGCCCGAGCGCGGCCATCCGCGCGTCGAGGTACGCCATGCTGATCCCGAGATCGGCGGCGGCTGCCTCGCGGTTGCCGGTGTGGCGGCCGAGCGTCGCGACGATCGCGTCGGCCTCGGCGTTCGAGACCACGTCGCGCAGCGGGCGCGGTGCAGACTGCGCGCCGCCGACGATGCCGGAGACGCGGCTCGACACCATCGACGCGGTCAGCTCCGGTGCGTCGCCGGCGAGCACGAGCATGCGCTCGACCTCGTTCTCGAGCTCGCGGATGTTGCCCGGCCACGGATATGCGACGAGCCGGGCGAGCGCACCTTGCGACAGGCTCGGCGGCTTGGCCGGTCCACGCCAGTGCTTCGCGATGAAGTGCGCCGCGAGCCGCGGGATGTCGGCGACGCGCTCGCGCAGCGGCGGCACCGTCAGCTTCAGCACGTTGACGCGATAGAACAGGTCCTCGCGGAACTGCTTGTGCGCGACCATCTGCGCGAGGTCCTTGTGCGAGGCGGCGATGATCCGGACATCGACGCGCACCGGCTTCGTGCCGCCGACCGGCATGAACGTGCCCTCTTGCAGCACGCGCAGCAGCTTGACCTGCAGCGCGGCGGACATGTCGCCGATCTCGTCGAGGAAGAACGTGCCGCCATCCGCGACCTGGAACAGGCCCGGCTGATCCTTGACCGCACCGGTGAACGCACCGCGGACGTGGCCGAACAGCGCGCTCTCGAGCAGGTTGTCGTTGAACGCCGAGCAGTTCTGGACGACGAACGGCTTCTTCGCGCGCGGCCCGTGATAGTGGATCGCGCGCGCGATCAGCTCCTTGCCGGTGCCGCTCTCGCCGTGCACGAGCACGGTCGCCTCGCTCTTGACGACCTTCGTCAGCAGCTTGACGACGTCGCGGACCGCCGGCGCGTCGCCGACGATCTCGGTGAACGGATGGGCGTGCGTCGTCGGCGGGATCACCGCGGGCTGCGCGCGCTCGACCGCCGCCGCCGCGATCGCGACGAGATCCCGCACGCGCGCGACCTCGGACTCCGACAGCTCGGGCGCCGCCGCCGCGAGGCTGCGCGCCTCGTCCGGCGAGCAGCCGATCGTGGTGACGAGCCCGGCCTCGGCCGCGGCTGCCTCGCCGTGGCGCGCACCGCTCGCGTAGACGATCCCGGCGAGCCCCTTGTCACCGAACACCGGCGCCGCGACGAGCAGGAACCCGGCATGGCACTTCTTGACGACCGGCTCGCGCTGCTTGGACTTCGCGAACCCGCCGGCGAGCTCCTTCATCGTGCTCGCGCAGGCGGCCGCCGCCACGCCGCGCACGTTCTCGCAGCTCGCGTGCGACACGCGGACGTAGCCGCTACCGTCCGGATCGGTGAGGCCCAGCTCGAGGCCCCACCACCGGCGCAACAGGTCGCGTGTCAACGCAACCTCTCCGAGTGCATCGAAGGTCAGGCCCACCGCGCCGCACTATAGCGGTACGTCGTCAGCTCGACCAGCGGCCGTCGCCGACGTTCCGCGCTCGATCTTCTCGCACGAGCTTGTCGAGGTGCGCGAGCAGCGATCGCTCGGCGAGCGGCCACAAGATGCGAGGCGTATCGCTGTAGGCGATCTCGACGAGCTCGCCGAGCTCGGCGCCGGCGGCCCCACCACGCGCGAGCGCGGCGACGACGCGGTCCTCGCGCATCCGCCGGTGTGCGAGATACTCGGTCAGCTTCGCGTGCGCGTTCGTGATCGCCGGCCCGTGCGCCGGGAGTAGCACGTGCTCGGCGCGCGCCCGCATCCGCTCGAGCGACGCCATGTACTGCGCCATGTCGCCCTCGCTCGGATCGACGAGGATCGTGCCGATGCCGGCGACCATGTCGCCCGCGATCAGCGCATCGCCGTACGCGAAGCACAGATGACCTTCGGCGTGACCCGGCGTGAACACCGCGGTCGCGCCGTGCACGATCTCGCCGTCCTCGATCGTGATCGACACCTCGATCCGATCCGCGAGCCGGCGAGCCGTCGCGGCGTGCGCGGCGATCGGCACGCCCCAGCGCTCCGCGAGCGCGCGTGCGCCGCCGACGTGATCCCCGTGATGATGCGTGAGCAACACCATCTCGATCGGCACCTGCGCCAGCACGCCGTCGAGGACCGCCTGCTGATCGGGATAAGGACTACCTGGATCGACCACCGCGACCGGTCCAGCCTCCGGTCCTAACAGGTAGACGTTGGTGTGAGCCGCAGGCGGGAGCGTGGGGGTGCGCAGCGCAAGCACGCGAATCCCCGGCGCTACCGACACCAGCTCGGGCGGCCTCTCGTCCGCGCTCACCGCGACGCGAGCGCGCACCTGTTCGTACAGGGCTTCGACCGAGAGCGATAACCGATCCATACCCATCGTTGGTCAGCGTCTGTCGAGCAAAGTGGATGACGACGGCAC
Source organism: Kofleriaceae bacterium (assembly GCA_035715365.1). Lineage (GTDB taxonomy): Bacteria > Myxococcota_A > Polyangia > Haliangiales > Haliangiaceae > JABFXX01. The sequence goes on from DASTLB010000076.1 coordinate 167,074, forward strand.
GGGCTTCTCTTAGACTAACGGTAGCGACCCCTATGGTCAGCGTCACGGCCCGCAAGATTCGTGAGCTCGGCACCGAGCGACCTGCCGGCGCCAATGGACGACTGTATACCGGGTATCTGATCAGTTACCCATACATCGGCCGCGGCATGGTCATCTTCCGGGATCCGCATGGCCACCGCATGATCACGACGCCGGTCAAGCGCGTGCTCGGCGAGCCCGGCGGCAAGATGATCTACGTCGAGACCGAGAACAGCGTCTACCGCCTCGAGATCCACGGCGAGCCGCTGTTCCCGATGCGCGCCGCCGGCGAGTAGTCACACGTTCAGCGCAGCGAGCCGCTCGCCGAGCGCCTGGATATGCGCCGGCCCGAGCCGGGTCGCGAACAGCATCGGCAGCTCGGCGACCTTCGTCTTCGAACGCGCGCGAATGTCGTCGAGGTAGCGCGCGTTGAGCCGCCGGCGATCGCGCGACAGGCTCGCATGCATCGCGAGCTCGCCGAGCGGGCTCGGCGGGTTTGGATCGGCGAGCAGCGCGTCGAGCACCTTGCTCTGCGGCGTGCCGGCCGGGAAGTGATCGGGATAGACCTGGTTCACGATCAGCTGCTGCGGCACGATGCCGAGCGCGGTCAGCTTCTGCTCGAGCTCGATCGCCTCGTTCGCCGGCATCTCCTCGGCGAGCGTGACGAGCACCGCGGCGGTGCGCACCGGATCGGTCAGCAGCTCCTTGACCGTGCGCGCATCGCGCGTCAGCGGACCTTCGGGCACCGTGTCGACGATCACCCACGGCACGCGCAGCATCGAGGCCGCGTGGCCGGACGCCGGCATGTCGAACACGACGGTGTCCCAGATCGGCTTGCCGCGCTTGTTCTCGGTCGTGTGGTACCAGACCTTGCCGAGCAGCGCGTAGTCGTCGAGCCCCGGGATCGCGCGGAGGAACGCGCGCGTGACGCGGTTCTCGAACACCATCTCGTACACCGAGCGCCAGCGCAGGACCATGAGCCCGTACTCCTCGAGCGCCGACGCCGGGGTCGCGTTGACCGCCCACAAATTCGGCCCGAGCTGCGACGGCTCGGTGCCGACCGCGGGCTTATCGAAGTAGTTGCCGAAGCGGTCGTTCGCGTTCGTCTCGTAGAGCAGCGTCTTCTTGCCCGACCGCGCGATCTGGCCCGCGATCGACGCGGCGACCGTGCTGCGCCCCACCCCGCCCTTGCCGACGACGAGGATCAAACGTTTATCGAGAAGGCTCACGGCGTGGCTTTCGCTGGAGGGACCGGTGCAGGAGAGCTAGCAGGTGGCGGCGCCGTGTCTTCCACCATCACCGCGATCCCGCTGGCCTCGGCGCTCTGCCATCCGATGACCTTGCGCAGCGTCCAGATTCCGCCGTCCGGCGTGATGTCGACCTTGATGTCGACGACCTTGTCCGCCCCGAGCGCCTTCGCGGTCGCGAGCAGCATGCGGTTCACCACGCGATCGAGGTTCACCTCGCCGCCGAACGGGATGAACATCAGATAGCCGCGCGTGACCTGGGCGTGGATGATCGCGACTGGCCGCAGGTTCGGTGCCACGTGTACGTGCTCGGGCTGCACGCGGACCGTCGAGACGGACGAGCAGGCGGACGCGTACGCCAGCAAGGACGCGAGCGCCAGGCCACGCAGCATATGCGCACGCTAACACGCACCCGCGGGCCCGGCTCCACGGTGACCAGGAGAAGATGGTGATAGGATCGTTCCAGGTGCGGGGACACTGTCTCGTCACGAGCCTGCTCGTCGTTGCCGTGCTGTGCGGCACGACGCCCGCCAGCCGCGCCGACGTACCGGCGACCGCGGCCGAGCCGGAGAAGACGCTCGCGCTCAAGATCGCGGTCTGGCGGTTCGACGCGCTCGGCATCCAGCCCGAGCTCGTGGCGCGCCTCGAGACGCTGTTTCGCATGGAGCTCGATCGGCTCAACAAGCTGCCGCTGCCGACCCGGCGCGACATCGAGCGCGTCGTCACCGAGAGCCAGAAGGACTGCACCGGCGAGGAGAAGTGCCTCGCCGCGATCGGCAAGAAGCTCGGCGTCGACGTCATGGTGACCGGCACGGTCGGCGCGATGGGCGACAGCTACGTGCTCAACATCAAGGCGGTCGACACCCAGACCGCGAAGCAGCTGCAACGGATCCAGAGCGACCCGCTGCGCGGCAGCCCCGATGATCTGATCGAGGGCGTGCGCGTCGCGGCGTACAAGCTGCTCGCGCCGCAGGCGCTCCACGGCTCGATCCAGATCCAGACCGATCTCGTCGGTGCCGACGTCCAGCTCGACGGCCGGTCGCTCGGCAAGACGCCGCTGCCGCAGCTCGGCGTGATCTCGAAGCAGACGCTCGGCAAGCACAAGCTGCGCGTCGCCGCACCCGGCTACTCGCCGTTCGAGGAGGACGTCGAGGTCCGGTTCCAGAAGGTCAGCCCGGTCGTCGTGCGCCTGCTGCCATCGGACGTCGTGCTCGGCACCGGCAAGACCGACACCGTCGAGCGCAAGCCGTTCTACACGAAGACCTGGTTCATCGTGACCGTCGGCGTCGCGGCGGTCGCGCTCGGCGCCGGCATCGGCTACAGCATGGCGAAGGTCGACTGCGTCAACGGCGTCACGGGCGGTCCATGCTGAGGCCGCTCGCGATCGCCGGCGTCCTCGCCGCCGCCACCGGCGTCGCGCACGCCGACCGGATCGTCGCGATCGCGCCGCTCACGACGCTCGACACCGAGGACACCTCGGCCGCGACGAAGAAGCTGACGACGCAGATCGAGGCCGCGGTCGCCGCGATGCCCGGCACGAAGGTCGTGCCCGCCGCGCAGGTCTCCGACGCGATCAAGAAGGCGAAGAAGCCGCAGCTGAAGTCGTGCGAGGGCGACGCCGCGTGCCTCGCCGAGATCGGCCGGCTCGTCGGCGCCGAGATCGTGATCAGCGGTCAGGTCGGCGGGCTCGGCGAGTCGAAGATCATCTACCTCGGCGCGACCGATGCGACCGCTGGACGCGAGCTGCGCTCGACGACGCTCGCGGTCGGCGCGAAGTCCGGTGCCGACGCCGGTGGCCCGCAGGGCGCGGTCGTCCGCCTGCTCGAGCCGGACAAGTACCGCGGCGTCCTGCACTTCAACCTCGACGTCAGCGGCGCGACGGTCTACGTCGACGGCAGCAAGGTCGCGCTCGCGCGCAACGAGGTCGCATTGCCGGTCGGCACGCACGCCGTGCGCGTCACCCATCCCGAGTATCGCGACTTCGTGCGGTTCATCGACGTGCCATACGGCCAGAAGACCGACGTCGCGGTCGGCATGACGCAGTATCCGATCGTCCAGCGCGACATCCAGGGCAACCCGATCAACCGCGACAAGATCGTGTACGTCGATCCGCCGCTGTGGCGACGCTGGTACGTCGTCGGCATCGGCGCGGTCGGGCTCGCGATCCTCAGCGGGATTGTCGTCGGGACGCTGGCGAGCGATGCGCCGGATGCGCCGTGCCGCAAGGTCGGCGGCGGTAGCTGCTGACGCCGGCTTCGCGTCCTACTTCACGAGGGCGCTGAGCTGGTTCAGCTTGCGGTTCGCGGCGGTGAAGTCGCCGTCGCCGTACTTCTGCAGCACTTCCTTCATGCCCTCGGTGAGCTGCTGCTTCGTGCCCTCGTCGACCTTCGCGCTGTTGACGCGGTTGTTGAGCCGCGAGTACTTCGCGGTGATGAACGCGCGGTCGATCTTGATCGCGTCGACGGTCGCGACGAGCTGCGCGGCGGCGAGGTAGGCCTTGCCCCAGTCGTTGTCCTTCATCGCCGAGGTCGCCTCGCTCTCGAGACCGGACGCCGGGCCGAGGTCGGAATTCTGGATGCCCTTCTTCGCCATCTGTGCGCGCGCCTTGCCGAGCAGCGGCTCGATGTCCTTGCGCGTGTAGGCCCCGCCCTTCGGCGGCGCGACCTGCTGGATGATCATCGGCTGCGCGGCGCCGCAGGTCTCCTTCTCGCGCTGCGCGAGGGCGGCTTCGCGCTGGGCGAGCACTCGCTCGCGCTCGGCGAACTTCTCCTCGCGCGTCGCGACCGCCTTCTCGCGCGAGCTCATGCTCGCCTCGCGCGCTGCGATCCCGGCGGCGGCGTCACCGCGCGCGACGACCTGGTCGAGCTTCGTCGACAGCGACGACAGATCCGAGCTCTGGGTCTCGATCTGGGTGTCGAGCGCGGCGCGCTGCTTCGCGAGCTCGCTGGTGTCGCCGCCGGTCGCGCTGACCTGCTGGATCTGGGCGTCGAGGCGATCGCGCTCTTCTTGCAGCTTCTGCCGCTTCTCCATCAGCGCGTTGCGCTTGGCCTCGAGCTCCTGCTGCGCCTTGAGCGCGGCCGGATCGGGAGCAGCGCTCGCGTCGTCACTCTTGTTCTTGCAACCCGTCCCGCCCAGCACCACACACAAAGCTATTGGAAGCAGGCGCCCCGAACGCATTGCTGCGATTGTACGAGATCCCGGCCGAGCCTGCCGAGATTTGGTCGTACAGTCCCCGCCATGCTGCTGTACCACGATCCCCGTGCACCCAACCCTCGGCGGGTGAGGATCTTCCTCGCCGAGAAGGGTGTGGCGTACGACACGATCGAGGTCTCGATCGCACAGTCTGCGCACCAGACGCCGGAGTTCCGTCGCAAGAACCCGATCTCGCTGCTGCCGGTGCTCGAGCTACCGGATGGCCGGATCTTGCGCGAATCGATGGCGATCTCGCGGTTCCTCGAGGAGATGCATCCCGAGCCGAACCTGTTCGGCGCCGATCCGTGGGAGCGCGCGACGATCGAGATGTGGAACCGCCACGCCGAGCTCGAGCTGCTGTGGCCGATCTCGCAGGTGTTTCGCAACACGCACGCGTTCTGGATCGGCAAGATCAAGCAGGCGCCCGAGTTCGGCGCGATCATGCGCGAGCACGTCGCGCTGCGCTTCGACTGGCTCGAGAGCGAGCTCGCCAACCGGCCGTACATGGCGGGCGAGCGGTTCACGGTCGCCGACATCACGGCGCTGTGCGCGATCGACTTCGCGAAGGTGTCCGACATCCGGATCAACGCGACGACGCACCCGAGCCTCAAGGCATGGCACGAGCGCGTGAGCGCGCGCCCCAGCGCGAAGGCGTGATCGCGCGCAGACGGCTACCGTGGATCCGTACCGCAGCGTAGCCCCCGACGCGCGGGCCGAGGCCCCGCGTGACCCCGGCATCGTCGGCGACATCATCTCGCAGTTCGCCGATCCGCTCGCGTTCTATCGCGAGCTCGTCCAGAACTCGATCGACGCCGGCACGGATCGCGTCGAGGTCCGGATCGAGCACGACGCGAGCGCGAGCCTCGTGCGCGTCGCCGTGCGCGATCGCGGCGAGGGCATGACGCGCGACATCCTCGAGAACCAGCTGCTCGTACTGTTCCGCTCGACGAAGGAGAAGGACCGCTCGAAGATCGGCAAGTTCGGCATCGGGTTCGCGTCGGTGCTCGCGCCGGATCCCGAGCTCGTCTCGGTATCGACCGCGCGCGACGGCCGCCGGCTCGTGCTGCACCTGCATCGCGACCTGACCTACCAGCTGTTCGACGGCGGTCCGGCGACGCAGACCGGTACCGTCGTCGAGCTCGATCTCGCGATCGCGGCCGGTGACGTCGCGGGCTTCGTCGAGCGCTCGGTCGCCGCGCTCGAGCGGTGGTGCCGGCACGCGTCGGTGCCGATCGAGCTCGTCGCGCACGTCGCCGACCAGCCCGAGCTGCGGCGCCGCATCGACCGGCCGCTCGCGCTCGACGGCGCGCTCGTCGAGGTCCGCATGCGCGCCGACGCCGATCAGCTCGAGGCGGTCGCGGGACTCCACGCGCCGGCGACGCCGTACACCGGGTTCTTCAACCATGGGCTCATGCTGTACGAGACGACCGAGCCGCTGCTCGGCAACGTCTCCGTCAAGCTGCAGGACGCGCGGCTCGGCCACACGCTGTCGCGCGACAACGTGCGCCGCGACCGTCACTTCGAGCGCGCGCTCGAGCTCGCGAGGTCGCTCGTCGAGCGCCAGCTCCCGGCGGCCGCGGCGGCTGCATTGCGCGCGGCGGCCGAGGCCGGCGATCACGCGCGCTGGCACGAGCTCGTCGCGGCGCTCGCGGATGCGAAGCTCGCGCTGCCGGCCCGCGCGTGGTGGTTCCCGCTCGTCGTGCCGCTCGGCGAGCAGCGCGCGATCGAGGCGAGCGCGCTCGGCAAGCGCGCGTGGACGAGCCACGAAGCCGGTCCGATCGTCGAGCTGCTCGTCGCGCGCGGCGAGCCGGTGCTGCACGCGGCGATCGGGGAGCAGCCCGCGCTGCGCGCGCTCGTCGAGGAGCTCGCCGGCTGCGAGCTGCGCGCGGTGCAGAGCGAGCTGACGCGCGTCGTGTGCGAGCCACTCGCCGACGCCGACGAGGTGCTGGTGTCACGGCTCGGCTCGCTGTGCGAGCTCGTGTATCGCCGGCCGTCGGCGATCCGCGTCGGCCGGTTCGACGGCGCGCACGCCGATCTGCTGTCGCTCGCCGGCGCGCCCGGCACCGACGATGCGAGCGAGCTTCTCGTCGACAGCGCGCAGGCACTCGCGAATCCGTTCGGCAAGAAGCGCGTGCCGCTCGTGCTGTCCGCGGCGCATCCGACGTATCAGGCCGCGCGCGCGGCGGATCCGCGGCTCGGCGCATCGCTGCTGCTGCGGATCTTGCTGCTGCAGCATCGCCTGCTCGACGTCGCGCGCTCGACGACGCTGCTCGAGCACGCGCTCGACGAGATCGATGCCGGAGGGAGTGGGCGATGACGAGAGCGGCGCCCGGCACGCAGCTCTCGGTCGGCCGGCTGCGCGTCGATGCTGCGAAGGCGATCGCGAAGCTGCGCGAGTACCAGCTCGCGGATCGCACGGCGTGGATCCTCGAGGCGATCCGCGCGGCGGTCGCGAGCGGCGCGACCGCGCTGACGCTCAAGGGCGACGCGAACGACGTATGGCTCGCGTGGGACGGCCCGGCGTGGCCGGCCGGCGAGCTGCCGACGCTGTTCGACGAGCTCGTGTCGCCCGAGCCCGCGAGCGAGCGCCACCACGTCCGGCTGCTCGCCGCCGCGGTCAACAGCGCGCTCGGCCTCGTCCCGGCGTACGTCGACGTGTGGACGATCGCCGATCGCGAGGCGCGACGCGCGCGGTTCACGCCGGACGTGCTCGACGAGTCGACCGCGCTCGGCGAGGCGTCCGCGCTGCGCAAGATCGTCGCCGAGGCCGCGACGCCGCCCGCCGGCATCGCGCCCGCGGCCGGCATGCTCGTCCACCTGCGCCGGCGCGCCGCGCTCGGCATGATCACGTACCTGTTCTGGGAGCGCGAGCCGCCGGAGCTCGCGATCGCACGCGCCTCGTGCGGCGACATCGCGGTACCGCTCGACATCCAGCGCGAGCGCTATCATCGCGACCCGTCGGTCCAGACGAGCCCGCGCGATCTCGTGCGCGTGCCGCTCGGCGAGGGCCTCGACGGGTTCGCCGCGATCCGCGATCCCGCGGCACGCCGCGTCCACGCGATCGCCGGCGGCCACTGCGAGGTCGCCGAGCGCGGCGTGCTGCTCGCTGCCCACGACATCGCGCTCGGGCTACCGATCGCGCACGAGCCATTCCCGCTGCGCGTGTTCGTCGACGCGCCGCGGATGCCGACGAACGCGTCGCGGTCGCAGGTGCGCCGCGACCATCACCCGCTGCCGGCCGCCGAGCGCCGCGCGCCGCACGCGGTCGCGGCAGCGATCGACGAGCTCGTCGCGATCCTCGCGAGCGACGCGGCGACCGAGCGCCATCGCGAGGCCGCGCTGCAGCTCGTCGCGCCCGCGGTCGGTCCGAGCTGGAACGTCGATCTCGATCTGCTGTCGACGATGAAGGCGTTCGGCAAGCTGCTCGCGCTGCCGCTCCTGCGCGATGCCGTCGGCAAGCCGCGCCCGATCGGCCACACGTGGATCGACGCGGTCCACACCGGCAAGCAGCCGCTCGATCCGGTGCTCGAGCGCTGGGTCTCCAACCTGCTGTGGCTGCCGCCCGGCGACGCCGCCTGGTGCCTCGTGCGACGCGCCTCGCTCGACGGCAAGCTGACGCGGCAGTACGTCAAGCGCGCTCGCCGGCAAGCGCGTGCGCACCACCGGTTCTTCCTCCACGCGCCGAGCGCCGCGCGCCTCGACCCGCGCGAGCCGTGGCGGCTGCGGATGCCACTCGGCGGCGAGCTCGAGGTGACGTGCGTGCCGCAGCACGTGTTCGCCGGCATCGCGGGCGAGCTGTGCCTGCAGCCGGATCGGTTCGTCGGCGATCTGATCGTGATGCTCGAGGGCCGCGAGCTCGATCGCATGCGCGTCGACACGCCGATCGGGTTCACCGCGACGGTGACCACGAGCGGGCTCGTGCCGAGCGACGGCTATCGCGGCGTCGAGCGCGACGCCCGGCTCGATGCCGTGATCCGCGTCGTCAAGCACGCGGTCGTCCGCGCCGGCGAGGCACTCGCGCTCGCGCTCGCCGGCCAGCGTCCCGAGCACGTCGAGCTGCCGCGCGCGGCGGACGCGGCGGTCGATGCCGAGCGGATCCGCCGCACGATCGGGCTCGCGCTCGAGCTCGGGCTGCCGGTGCAGGCGCCGCTGTCGACGGCGAAGGTGTTTCCCACCACCGACGGTAGCCTCGCGAGCCTCGCGCTGGTCCGGACACGGCCGGTCGTCGGCGTCGCGATCGGCGGCCGCGTGCCCGCGCTCGCGAACCGGCTCGTGCTCGAGGGCGGCGAGTCGGTTGCGCGGTTCGTCGAGAAGGTCTCGCCGAGCACGCGCGTGATCCGCTACGACGCGTACAAGACGATCGCGCCCGATCCGCACGCGATCGCCGGCCGGCTCGCGACGATCCACCGGCTCGCGCTCGCGCTCCGCGATCCCGACGGCACGATCGGGGCGATCGCGCCGACCGCGGGCTCGGTGCTGCGGATCCACCACGTCGGTCAGCTGCTGTCCGAGCGGCCGTACACGCCGAAGCACATCGCAGCGCTGATCGCGGTCGATTCCGACGAGGTCGTCCCCGACGAGCGCTGGCAGACGATCGTCCACGGCGCCGGCCTGATCGAGCGTGACTATGCTCCGTGGGAGCTCGCGCTCGTGCGCGCGCTCGCGCTCGCGATGGCCGGCCAGCGGCCTGCCGACCTCGTCGGCTCGGGCGTCGTCGAGCTCGACAGCGAGCCCGGCCAGCTGCTGTGCGCGGCGATCGTCAAGGCGCAGGACGTCGGCGCGCTGCTCGGGCCGGACCTCGTGCGCGCGCTGCGCACGGTACCGCTCGTCCGCCGGCTCGGCAGCACGACGAAGCTGTCGGTCGACGACGCGGCGAAGCTGTTTCCGAAGCGGCTGATCTATGTCGGCGCCGATCAGGTCCCGGTCGACGACTACGCGCCGCTCGTCGCGACGCCCGACGTCGCGCAGCTGCTCGGCAAGCTGACCGGGATCGAGCCGGCGGACGTCACGTCGGAGCTCGAGCTGCGCAAGATCGCCGCGATCCGCAAGCGCCGCGTCGCCGAGCACCGCGCGCAGCCGATCCGCGAGCTCGCGTTGCCGGCCGGCGAGATCTCGATCCAGCTCGAGGACGACACGTCGCTGCGCGCGACCGGGGTCGTCGGGATCGGGCAAGGCGCGCTCGACATCGAGGTCCGGATCGAGGGTCGCGCGTTCACGCGGATCCAGCGCGCCGACGATCTGCCGGTGCGCGCGATCGTCGAGCTGCCGCTGATCGTCGCGAACGCCGCGTTCGATGGCATCTCGCGCGAGCACGCCGACCAGCTGTGCACGATCGTCGGCCGCCACGCGCCACCGCTGCTGCGTGCGATCGCCGGCACCCGCGCGCACCTGCTCGGCGATCTCGGCGCCGCGCGCACGCTGCTGCACGCGTTTCTCGACACGACCTCGGCGCTGTCCGCGAAGACGCGCAAGGCACTGTGCAAGGCGCCCGCGTTTCTCACCGTCCAGGGCGAGCGCATCTCGCTCGACGACGCCGCGCACCCGCGCAACGCGATCTCGATCGCGGCGTGGCAGGGCGAATGGATCGCGCGCGCCGACGACGAGGAAGCGTCCGCGCACGACGCGCCGGTGCTCCAGGTGCCGGCAACCCGCGGCGACCTGCACCTGATCTTCGAGCGGCTGCACGCCGGCGCGATCGTCGACGTCACGACCGAGGTCACGAAGCTGCAGAACCAGCGCCGGATGGCGCGCGGGCTCGTCCCGCCGCCGGCGCTCTACGGCGTGCCCGCCGAGCTGCGCCGCAAGCTCGCCGAGCTCGGGCCGCCCGGCAAGCAGCTCGGGCCCGGCGAGATCGGTCTCGTCGAGGAGCGCGCGAGCATCGCGTTCGTCCACGAGGCCGGGCTCGCGAAGGACCGGCTGACGCTCGATGTCCAGCCGCCGATCGCGATCGCACTCGAGGCGCCCGATCTGCTCGCGAGGTCGCCTGTGTCGGCGATTCCCCTCGATGACTCGCTGGACGCGCAGCTGCGCGCGCTGCGCCAGCGCGAGAACCTGCCCGGCGCGTCGACGTTCGACACGCGCGTCCAGACGCTCGCGACGCTGCTCGTGCGCCGCGTGCTCGCCGCGGTGCCGGTCGAGGCGCTGCCGGTCGCGATCCGCCGCAACCTGCGGCGCGCGCTGCTCGCCGGCCGGCTCGAGCCCGAGATGCTCGGCGACGCGGCCGTGTTCGAGACCACGGACGGCCGCTGGATCGGCTGGGCAGCGGTCACCGCGCAGGCGCAGCGGTTCGGCGCGCTGTGGGCGACCGCAGCGCCGTCGCGCAACCGTCCGCTCGACGACGCGCGCGTCGTGCTCGTGCTCGATGCCGAGGAGGTCGCGCTCGCGCAGTCGCGGCGCTCGCTATCGATCCTCGACGGCGCAGCCGAGCTCGCGCTCGATGATCAGGCCCGGCGCAACATGGCGCGGCCAAGCGTGACGAGCCTCGATCTGCCGAGCCGCACGAACGTGTTCGCGGAGGTCACGCTACACGGCGACGGTACGCATGCCGTGTTCGGGATCGTCGGCGTGCTCGCGCCGTCGGCGAGCGCGTCGCGCGGCGTCCATCCGCATCGCACCCTGCATCCGTTCGACGTCGTCCCCGATCCATGTGCGTGGCCGACGCTCGCGATCGTCGACGACGCGCGCTTCACGCCGGATCGCACCTGGCAGCATCCCGTGCGCGATGCGGTGTGGCAGGAGGCGGTCACCGCGATCCGGGTCGCCAGCGAGCGCGCGCTCGCGAGCTACGGCACGGCTCCCGACGACGCGCTCGCCGAGCTACGGCTCGGGCCCGGTGTCACCGATAGCCTGCGCTCGCTCCAGCAGACGAAGCGCCGGCCGGTGATCCGCGGGCTGGTCTGGCTCGCCGGGGCGCCACGCACGCTGCAGTCACACGCGCTCGAGGTGTTCGACGATCACGGTCGGTTCACGTTCACGCCGCGCGGCAACGTCGCAATCGGTGGCCGCGTGCTCGTCAGCGCGCCCGAGGGCTGGTCGCGCGAGGCGCTGCTCGAGGAGCTGTGCGAGCAGGCGCACGGCACGATGCTGCGCGCGCTCGCGCGATCGCCGGAGCGCGACACCGATCGCGGCGCGGCCCACCTCGCATACGGCCTCGCGCTCGGCCGGATCGCATCGGCGACGCTGTCCGAGCTCCGCTTCGAGTGTCACCGTCCGGACGCGCTCACCGCGCGCGAGCTCGAGACGATGCTGCGCGGCGACTTCGCGGTGCGCGTGCTCGCGGTCGCCGAGGATGGCGAAGGCATCGTCGAGGATGGCAGCGAGCTCGCGCGCGTCGTGATCGCGTGCCTCGGCCGGCGCGCACGTCGCGGACCCCTGCCGTCGATCCCGGCGCCGGCACCGTCACCCCGCCCGGCCACGCCGACGGTACCCGCGCCCGCGCCGGCCCCGCGCGCGCCCGACCATCCCGTGCAGATCGTCGTCGAGGCGGTGCAGGCGCGGCTGTCCGCGCTCGGCCTGCCGCTCCCCGGGTTCGCGCTCGAGGCGCGCAGCGAGCCGATCGCGCGCTACGCGACGACCCTGCGCCTCGCCGCCGACAACCCGCGGCTCGTCGCGATCGCGAACGCGATGCGCGCGCGCAGCCCGTGGGCCGAGCTCGCGATCGACGCGCTCGCGGCACACGTGCTCACGGTGCTCGACGCCGCGCTGACCTCGATCACCGAGGCGAGCGAGGCGCAGGCGCTGCACCAGCTGCTGCAGCCGCGCTGATCAGCGACCTTCGCCGCGATCGTACGCGGCGCGCGAGCGCTGGATCACGTCGAGTGCGTGCGCGAGATCGTACATCTCGCCGACCTCGACGAGCTCGCCCTTCTTGCCCTCGAGCTGCTTGTAGTCGCGAAAGAATCGATCGAGCTCGCGGATCACGTGCGGCGGTAGCGACGCGACCGTCTCGTAGTGCGCGTACGCCGGATCATCGATGCAGACCGCGACGATCTTGTCGTCGCCGCCCTTGTCGTCGACCATCCGCAGGCCGCCGACCGGCCGCGCGCGCACGATCGTCAGCGGCTCGACCGGCTCCTGCATCAGCACGAGGATGTCGAGTGGATCTCCATCGTCGGCGTGCGTGCGCGGGATGAAGCCGTAGTTCGCCGGGTAGTGGACCGCCGAGTACAGCACGCGATCCAGGCGCAGCAGCCCGGTCGGCTTGTCGACCTCGTACTTGAGGTGCGACCCGCGCGGGATCTCGATCACGCACGGCACGAACGCGGCAAGGTCGGGCGGGACTTCGATGTCGTGGACCGGATGCATGGGGCGCGACAGTACCGCCTACGGCGCCGGCGATGTAGCCGCGAGCTGACCGCACGCCGCGCCGACGTCGCCGCCGCCCGAGTAGCGCCGGTGCGACGGCAGCTGCGCCGCCGACAGGACCGCGCGAAACGCGGCGTGGCGCGGCGACCGCCGGAACGGATCGCCATTGTCCGGATCGCCGATCGCGTTGTAGTCGAGGATCGAGAGCCGCGGCCGCACGCCGGTGTCGGCGGTGAACGCGACGACGCGCTCGACGAGCGCCGCGGCATCGGCATCGCTGTCGTTGATGCCGTCGAGCAGCGTCACGGCCCACATCGGGGCGAGCTTCGTCGTGCGGGCGTGGAACCGAGCCGCCTCGAGCACGTCGTCGAGCGCGTGGCGATCCGCGATCGGCATCACGCGGCGGCGGTGATCCGCGATCGCGCTCGACAGCGATAGCCCGAGCCGCACCTTCGGAGCCTCGACCGCGAGCCGGCGGATGCCGACCGGCAGGCCCGCGGTGCACACCGTGATCGAACGGGCATCGATCGCGAGCGCACACGGATCGGTCAGCACCGCGATCGCGTCGAGCACGGCATCGAGGTTCGCGAGCGGCTCGCCCATCCCCTGAAACACGACGCCGTGGACGCGTCCGCGCGGCAGCCGGTCGCGCACGAGCCGCACCTGCTCCACGATCTCCCACGGCTCGAGGTTGCGCGTCAGCCCGAGCCGGCCGGTCGCACAGAATGCGCACGCGAGCGCGCATCCGATCTGCGAGCTGACGCAGACCGTGAACCGATCCGGATCCGCGAGCGGGATCCGCACGCACTCGAAGCGCGCGCCGGCGCTCTCGACGAGGTACTTCACGAACGGGTCGATCTGACTCGCGGTCTCGGCGACCAGCGATAGTTTCGGCAGCGCGGCGGCAGCAGCGACCGCGTGGGCGGAGGTCGCGCGCACCGCCGAGCTCGGTCGGACCGCCTCGCCGCGGTGGATCATCGCGACGATCTTGCGCGCCTCGGCGAGCGTCACGCCGGGAACCGCCTCGGCGAGACGCGCGGGAGTGACGGCCTGGAGCGCGAGCACGGCGGACAGGTCTACACCGATTCCGGCGGTTCGTCAGCGTCGAGCGTGAGACAGCCCGGGTATGATCCTGTCGTGGCGTTGGAGGTGCGGGGGATGACCGACCCAGCAGCAGGACCACTACACGACGACGATCGGGTGCGATCCGGTGCCGAGAGGGACCGATCGGCGGTGCTGCGTCTCGCGACCGCGCCGCCGGCGACCCCGTGGCTGCGTCCGGCGTTCGGACTCGAAGGCCGTAGCACGCAGGCGCTGCTCGGCGTGATCGGCTACGCGATCGCGAGCATCTTCGTCGCGGTCCTCGCCGGGATCTGGGAGCTGTCGCTCGTCGAGCGCGCGATCGCCCTGCTCGCGCCGCCCGTCGTGTTCCTCGCGCTCGTCACCGCGAAGAGCCGGCTGTCGGGCCGCGACTGGATCGTGCTGTTTCCGATCGCGTGGACCGCGGTCGCGCTCGTCGCCGCGCTCGCGTTCGTGCTCGACCTCGCGCTCGGGCGCATGCTCGACGTGGTCGTGCTCGGGATCGCGGTGTTCGTCGCGCTCGGCCGCGTCGGCTGCCTGCACCGCGGCTGTTGCCACGGCGTGCTCGCCCGGCGCGGCATCGTCTACGGCCAGGAGCACGTCGGGCTCGGGATCTGGCCGCGGTTTGCCGGTCGCCGCGTGCTGCCGGTCCAGGCGGTCGAGGCTGCGGGCACGCTCGCGCTCGCGATCGTCGCCGTGCTCCTCGACGACACGCCGGGGACCGCCGCGGTCGTGGTCGCATCCGGCTACGCGGTGCTGCGGTTTGCCGTCGAGCTCGGGCGCGGCGACATCGATCGCCGGTTCCTCGCCGGCCTCAGCGACGGCCAGTGGGGCTGTCTCGCGACCGCGGCGGTGTGCGCCGCCGTCCGACCGTCGATCGGGACGCTCGCGAGCCTCGGCGTCCTCGTCGTGGCCGCCACGCATCTCGTCGTCATGCGTCACCGAAGCGAGCTCGTCGCGCCCGCCCACCTCGCCGAGCTCGACGAGCTGATCGACGACGTGATGCTGGATTCGCGGCGCCGGGCGCGCACGACGCGGGCCGGGGTCACGATCGCGTGCCGCGCGCTCGACGACGGCCGCATCGCATGGACGTTCACCGCGAGCCATCGCGCCTGGAGCGAGGCGACCGCCCGCCGGATCGCGAGCACGCTCTGGGAAGCCGCCCGCGTGACGCCCGGCCCGGCTCCCGGCTCGTTCGAGGTCCTGGTGACGCCACGCTGGGTGACCACGTAACTCGTGAAAAACGTGAGCCAGGCCTTCGGTCCCTATGCGCGCGTCCGCGCTCACGGTACTGTTGATCGTGGCTTACCCCGAGGTAATCCGAGTCTTTGCGACCTCTCAGGACCCGGACTTCGATGGTCCGTGGCAAGCGCGGACCCCGTCGAATAGCACCGGGTCGGCGGTGGTGATTGGCCCGGGTCAACTGCTGACGGGAGCGCACGTCGTGGCGAACGCGACGTTCCTCCAGGTTCAGAAACCTTCGGAGCCCGACAAGGCGATCGCCCGGGTCCGTGCGGTCAGCCACGACTCGGACCTCGCCCTGCTCGAGGTCGTCGAGCCCGCCGACTTTCTCGCGGACATCGAGCCAGCCGAGCTCGGCCCGATGCCGCGGCTACGCGACGAGGTCGCGGTCGTCGGCTACCCGGTCGGCGGCGAGGAGATCTCGATCACCGAGGGCGTCGTCTCGCGCATCGAGGTCCAGCGCTACAGCCACAGCCAGCGCCACCTGCTCGCGGTCACGGTCGACGCCGCGATCAACGCCGGCAACAGCGGCGGCCCGGTGTTCGGCGACGGCAAGGTCGTCGGCATCGCGTTCCAGAAGCTGACCGGCGTCGACAACATCGGCGAGATGGTGCCGCCGCCGATCATCCGCGCGTTCCTCGACGGCGTCGATCTCGGCAAGCGGCCGGAGATCCCGGCGCTCGGCATCACGACCCAGAACCTCGAGAACCCGCTGCTGCGCCGCCAGCTCGGCCTGCACCCGAACGAGCGCGGCGTCGTCGTGCTGCACGTCGACTACGAGGGCTCCGCCGACGGCGTGCTCGAGCCGCGCGATGTGATCACGTCGATCGACGGCCTGCCGATCGCGAACAACGGCACCGTCCAGTACATGGGGCACTACCGCACGCGCTACGACGTCGTGCTCGGCCATCGCTACATCGGCGATCGCATCCAGCTCGAGATCAAGCGGGGCGGGATCGCGCGGTCGCTCGAGCTCGCGCTGAAGCCATGGCAGCCGCTCGTCCCGCGGTCGCGCTACGACCAGGCACCGGCGTACTTCCTGTACGGCGGCCTCGTGTTCCAGACGCTGACGCGCGACTACCTGACGACCTGGGACAAGTGGTGGAACAAGGCTCCGAAGGAGTTCTTGAACTACTACTACCTGGGCTACCGCACGGCCGAGCAGCACGAGGTCGTGATCCTGACGCAGATCCTCGCCGACGAGATCAACGTCGGCTACGGCCACCTCTACAACGAGGCGGTCGCGAAGCTCGACGGCGTCTGCCCGCGCGACATGCAGGACTTCGTCGCCCGGCTGTCGGCGGCGCGCGGCGTCGTCGAGATCGAGACCACGTCCGGCGGCATCATCATGCTCGACGCCGACGAGGTCCGCAAAGCCACGCCGCGCATCCTCGCCCGCTACCACATCCCGCGCGATCGCACGCCCGGCCTGCCCGGCTCGGTCGCGAACGTGCCCCAGCAGCTGCGCGCCGCGCTGCCGTGAAGCGGCTCGCGGTCGTCGCGCTGCTCGCCGGCTGCACCAGCGACGAGTTCATCTACGCGTGGGACGACCGCCCGGTCGTGTGCAGCATCCCGATCGACGACATCACCAAAGACGCGCCGTGGGATCTCGTCGAGACGCAGCTCGACACCGCCGAGCACAGCGCGGTCGTCGCGCTCGTCCACGCGCACATCCCGGGCGTCACGATCTCGAGCGCCGCGATCGAGCGCATCCTCGACGGCGCGGAGCAGCACGGCCTGTCGTTCGTGACCTATCGCGACCTGGCCGCCGGCACGCCGCCGCACCCCGGGCTCGCGCTCGCGTTCGATGACCAGGAGATCGACGCCTGGTTTGACATTCGCGAGACGCTGCTCGCGCGCAACGCTCGCGTCACGTTCTTCCTGACGCGGTTCGATTCGCGCACGCCCGAGCAGCTCGACAAGCTCGCGATCCTCGCCGGCGACGGCCACGACATCGAGGCGCACAGCGTGATGCACCTGCCGGCGATCCCGTATGTCGACGAGCACGGCCTGCCGGCATACGTCGCCGACGAGGTCGTGCCGTCGATCGAGATCTTGCAGCAGGCCGGCTACGAGCCGACGGTCTACGCGTTTCCGTTTGGTGCGAGCACGCGCGAGCTCGAGGCCGCGGTGCTCGAGCATGTCGATCGCGTGCGCGTCGGTCCGGGCACCTGTCCGAACTGAGCGCTGTGATCGAGAGTGGAGATTGCCACTCTGAATCCTATTTTTATTACGGAATGTTGTTTTTTGCTTGACATGAAGAGGGCGTGACGCGAGACGCAGTGGTGCGCAGGCGTTCGTTGTTTCGACGAGAGGCGCGGAGCTCGCGTGTGCGCACGAAACGAACGGTCACCGGGCTTTCTCGACGGTGACGCACGAATCCCGCGGCAGGCGCGAGGAGATCGATCCGAAATTTGTGGTGGTAAGACCGTCGTGCACACGCGCGAACACGACGGAGTGAGGTCATGCAGGCAACGAGTCGAGCGGGGGATATCGATCACAGCAGCGAGCGCTGGCTCGCCGTGCACCTCGGACTGAAGAAGCTGAGTGCGCAACGCGCGCAGATGGAAGCGCGCGAGGTCGCGCTGTTGCGGCTCGCCGAGGACATGACGATCTGGCAGCACTTCGGCCACGTGTCGCTCGTGCAGTACATGGAGCAGGAGCTCGGCTATCGCGCGCACACGGCGATGGAGCTCGTGCGCACGGCCAAGGCGCTCGCGACGCTGCCGCACATGACCGCGGCGCTCGAGGCGGGCGAAGTGTTCCCGTGCGCGATCCGCGAGCTGACGCGCATCGCGACCCCCGAGACCGAGGAGGAGTGGCTCGAGGCGATCGCCGGCAAGACGGTGCACGAGGTGCAGCGGATGGTCGCGGGCCACGACAAGGGCGCGCGTCCCGGTGACCCGAAGGACCCGGACAACGAGCTCATCACGCTCACATTTCGCGTCTCGCCGACGGTGCACGCGTTCGCGTACCGCGCACGCATGGAGCTCGAAGCCATGCTCGGCAGCGGCAAGCTCGACGACGACGAGCTGATCGAAACGATCTACCGCCGCGCGCTCGAAGAAGTATCGACCACCGAAGGCCAGCCCGCGTTTCAGATGGCGATCAGCACGTGCAAGCGCTGCCAGCAGAGCTATCAGAGTGTCGCCGGCGAGGAGATCGAGGTCGATGCGGCGACGTTGGCGCGCGCCGAGTGCGATCACGAGCACCTGGGAGATCTCGAGGCCGACGCTCCCCCGCGCGTGACAGCCTCGGTCACGAAGCGCAAGCGCCGCCAGATCTATGCGCGTGATGGCCATTGCTGCGCAGTCCCGGGTTGCCGGATGACTCGATATCTCGACATCCACCACGTGACCTTCCAGTCCGACGGCGGAGGTCACGAGCTATCGAATACGATCCTGTTGTGTACGGGCCATCACGCGGCCGTTCACAAGGGCAGACTGCGGATCACCGGCAAGGCGCCGGACGAGGTGATCTTCGAATTCGTCGGCCGCGACGAGGTGGCGGCGCTCGTCCCACGGGACTCGACTCGCGCAGTCCCATGGGACGAACGGCGGGCCGAACCGATCCCATGGGACTCGAAGGAGGTAGTCCCACGGGACAAGCCCACGTGACGATGCATCCGCAAGTCCCATAAGACATGCGAGGTCCAATCCCATCGCTGGTCGCCGGCCGTTGCTTTCGACGACACGACGGTCGAAGCCGCCTGGCCTGTCGTCCCACGGGAACGATCTCGAACCCGGATTCCGATCTCAGGCCCCTTCGCCGGCTCGCACGTGCGAGCACCCGAGCGTCCGCGTTCTCCCGAAGGTTTCGCCCCAAAGGGACAGCGCTTTCCCGCCCGAGGGCACCGCACGTGGACGGTCCCCGTGCCGTCGTGTTCGACGACACGACCCTTTCAGTCCACTGCTTGGCCTGTGCGTCCCACGCGACGATCTCGAACCCGGATTCCGATCTCAGGTCCCTTCGCCGGCCGTACGTGCGTGCACCCGAGCGTCCGCGTTCTCCCGAACGTTCGCTCCCCAAAAGAAGGAGCTCCCCGCCCGAGGGCCGCGGCGCCTGTCGTCCGATGCGAGCGGAGCGCGAGACCCGTGACGAGCGCGGGCACGGTTCCGCGCGCCTCGGCGGCGCTCCAGCTGTGCGGCGGTGCCGCGCCCAGCGCCGGCGCCGTCGGCGCTCGGCACGTGGTCTCGCGCGAGAGCGAGCGAGGGCGAGGCGCCGCGGACCGAGGGCAGCCATCACAACGAAGGTCACCGGTGACGATCGGGTCTTCGACGCCACATCGGATTCGCGCAACGAATCCGCATAACGATCACCGATGCCGATCGGTCCTCGTCACCGCACCGGCATCACTGATGCGCCGCGACCTGCGCGCTGACATCCGCATGCCGCGTCGCCCAGAACGCCTTCAGCGAATTCCCCGCATCGGTCGCGCTGCCGCCGACGAACGGATCCGCTTCGAGCGCCGCGCCGGCGACCGACACGCCGCGATCGATCTCGGCGTTGATCGCATCGAGCGTCAGCGGCCCTGCCAGCAAGCTCGCGAGTAGCGCCGTGTAGTCGCCCTGCCAGTTCGAGAACAGCGCGTCGGTGAACACCGTCGTGCCACCCGGCACGGTGCCGGTGTAGACGTCGTAGCTGTCGCTCATCGCGCTATCGAGGTCCCAGGGGAAGTACTGCCGCGGTCCGCCCGCGTAGTCGTAATAGATGTAGTTGTTCAGCTTCAGCATGATCGCGTCGTGGTTCGCGATCAGCGCGTTGACCGCACCGACCGACAGCAGCTGCGGGATGTTCAGCTTGCCCGGCAGCTCGGCCGCGAGCTGGGTCGCGCTCGGCATCGCGCAGCCGTTCTTCTGGAAGAAGCAGAAGTACGCGTCGTACGGATCGACGACGCCGTCGTTGGTCTGCTGGCCGTCGCCCGGGCTGCCGCTGAACTTCCAGATCCAGCCGGTGTCGTCGCCGAGCCGGCTCTGCACGAACGCCTTGTCGACGTTCTCGACGTTCAGGAACACGCCGAGCGGCTGGCCGTTGAGCGTGACGTTGACGAACGCCGCGCGGCTCGTCATCTCGCCGCTCTTCACGTGGATCCGCCAGCCGAGGTACTCCGATAGCATCGACTGCGTGCTCGAGCCGTCGGTGCCGCAACCGCCGACGACCGAGCCGACGCCGTTCTCGAAGTCGAGCTTCTTGAGGCCGAAGAACGTCTGGCCGGCGACGTACTCGTTGATGTCGATCTTGAGGCCGGGCTTCTGCGTGCCGCCCGAGCGCTTGTGGCGGACGCCGACGCGGATCGAGCCGCCATCGCCGCACGACAGATCCGCGGGCACGTACTGGGTGAACGTGCAGTCGTTCTGCACGGTCTGCCAGTCCGCCTGGGTCATCGTCAGGTGGAACTCGAGCATCTGGTCCGGGTTGAACACGCCGGGGCAACCGAGCTGGGTGTCGAGCCCGTTGCCGTCGCCTGGATAGCTGCCGCCATCGCCGCTGCCACTGCCGCCGCCGCCGTCGTCGCCCGGCGTGCCGGAGCTGTTGCCGCCGCAGCCGATGACGGCCGCGAACCCGAAAGCCAAGATCGCGCGCATCTTCCGATGGTCCGGTGCGCGGCGGGTCGAGTCAACGTGCGCCCGAGGCGCACACTGTCGCCTCAGCCCATCTCGACGAGCAGCTCGCCGGTGTCGACGGCCTGTCCGGCGGTCTTCGGGATCTGCGTGACCGTGCCGCCGCGCTCCGCGACGAGCTCGTTCTCCATCTTCATCGCTTCGAGCACGATCACCGGGCTGCCCGCCGCGACGACATCGCCGACGGCGACGAGCACCTTGACGACCTTGCCGGCGATCGGTGCGCGGATCGACTCGCCGGTTGCCTGGGCCCGCGCGCCGGTCGCGCTCGCGAGCCGGCGGTGCAACGCATCCTCGACCTGGAGCATCGCCTCGCTCGCCCCGACCGACGCCGCGATCCCGGTGCGCCGGCGGTCGAGGTCGACGACGAAGCTGCGGCCGTCGATCACGAGCGACCACGTGCCGGGGCGGAGCGCGCGGCCGTCGACGAGCCGCTCCTGGCCATCGATCGTGACGCGGAAGCGACCGTCCTCGAGCGGACCATCGACGGTGACGGTGCGATCACGCCCGTTGGCGGTGACGACCAGCTCGCGTTTCACGGCCGCTCTGATACCACGCCGAGGCGCCGAAGTGCGGGCGCGCCGCGCGTTGCCACGGCCCGGTTTTGCATGCTATCCGCGACGGAGCCCGTGCCACCCCACCGCCTGGTCGACGTCTTGCTGGAACGGCGGATCCTGGTCTGCGTCGGGTCCGGTGGCGTCGGCAAGACCACGACGGCAGCGACGCTCGCGCTCGCGGCCGCCCGGCGCGGCAAGCGTACGCTCGTCCTCACGATCGATCCGGCGCGCCGGCTCGCGAACTCGCTCGGCCTGTCGTCGCTCGGCCACCAGGTGCAGGAGGTCGATCAGGCCCTGGTTCGCCGCGGCGCGCCGAGCGCGACCGGCGAGCTGCACGCGATGATGCTCGATCAGAAGCAGGCGTTCGACGAGATGGTGTCGCGCCACGCGAAGGATCCCGATGCGGTGCAGCGGATCCTCGCGAACCCGGTGTACGCGCAGATCTCGGGGTCGCTCGCCGGGGCGCAGGAGTACGCGGCGATGACGAAGCTGCACGACTTCGATCGCACCGGGCAGTGGGATCTGATCGTCGTCGACACGCCGCCGACCGCGCACGCGCTCGACTTCCTCGATGCCCCGCGCAAGCTCAGCGAGGCGATCGACTCGCCCGCGATCGAGTGGTTCCGCAAGCTGCAGGGTCACGGCGGCTCGCGGTGGTCGCTCGTCGGCAAGACCGGCGCGTTCGTGCTGAAGCGGCTCGCGAAGTTCGTCGGCAGCAAGTTCATCGACGATCTCGGCGTGTTCTTCACCGAGTTCAACGACATCCTCGGTGGGTTTCGCCAGCGCGCCGAGGAGACGTTCGCGCTGCTGCGCCAGCCGCGCGTCGGGTTCGTGCTCGTCGCGAGCCCCGAGCCGATGGCCGTGCACGAGGCGCTCGCGTTTCACGAGCGGCTGCGCACCGCGGGCATGCCGTTCGTCGGCTTCGTCGTCAACAAGGTGCATCCATCGCGGCCGGTGCCCGGGCTGACGCCGCAGCACGTCGAGCAGGCGCTCGCGCATCACGCGGGCGTCGCCGCGCTCGGGCTGTCGGGCACGAGCCGCACGATGTCCGCGATGGCGCTCGGCGCCGCCCACGCCGAGCTCGAGAACCTCGCGGCGCAGGATCGCGAGGCGGTCGCGTCACTGCGCAACGCCGGCGGCTCGAGCGCGCTGCTCGTCGAGGTGCCGCTGCAGCGCGACGACGTCCACGACGTCGATCGCCTCGTCGCGCTCGAGCGCTGGCTGCTCGCGTAACCGGGCGCGCCCCGAACGCGCACCCGGCAGCGCCTGGAACGATCGGCGCGCGCGGCCGAACATGCATTGCATCCCATGAAGCAGTGCAAGCGCGCGCAGGCAGGCATGACGATCCTCGAGCTCGCGGTCGGTCTCGCGATCACCGGCTCGCTCGCGGCGGCCGCGATCCCCGAGCTGACGAGCGGCAGCCGGCGCAGCTCGCAGCGCGCCGAGACCGCGTCGTTCATCACCGAGCTGCGGCTGCGCGAAGAGGCGTACTACGGGATGAACGGTACGTACCTGCGCACCGGCGTCGACGAGCTCGATAGCTTCCCGACGACGCCAAGCGACCACTCGATCGATCTGCCGGAGCTGCCGGCGAGCTGGCGCGCGCTCGGCGCTCGCGTCCCGGGCACCGCGGCGTGCACCTACGTCGTCGTCGCGGGTGGGCAGAACGACGTGCCCGGCTCGATCGCGACCGACACGTTCCAGTTCCGCCCGCACTCGCTGCACTGGTACTACGTGCTCGCGCGCTGCTACGACGGCGACGACGACGTCTACTACTTCAACAGCAACGAGGACGGCGCGGTCGTGCGCACCGGCGAGGTCCGCGTCGCGGGCACGAGCCCGTTCCTCGAGGCGACGCCGGCGCCGATCGTCGGCGGCATGAATGGTGGCGCGCCGGCCCCGGCTCCAGCACCCGCGCAGACCGGCTCGACGACCGTCGTCCACGTCAACGCCGGTGGCGGCGACGGCGTCGAGTGCACCACCGGCATCGAGCTCGATCCGGGCAAGTCCGGCACCCACAACCGCGCGCGCGAAGGAGCCTGCAAGTGAGGCGCGCACGCCGGCGCGAGCGTGGGTTCACGCTGATCGAGATGATGGTCGTGTGCGCGTTCATCGCGGTGCTCGCCGCGATCGCGGTGCCGATCTTCGCCGGCGAGGCGCGCAAGTCGAAGGGCTCGACCGAGGTCGCGCCGATGTTCGCCGAGCTGTCGGTGCGCGAGGACCAGTACAAGAGCGACAACGGCAAGTACCTGACGACGCCGGCGTGTCCGAGCGCGCCGGCTGCGACCGGCACGAGCGCGACCGGCTGCGTCGCGAGCGGTGGCGCGTGGACCGCGCTCAACGTCCAGCTGCCGTTCCAGCAGCTCAAGTGCAGCTACGCGATCACCGCCGGCGGCGCGGCCGACAAGGTCACGAACCCGGCCGGGTTCTCGTTCACGTCGCCGCCGATGAGCTGGTTCTACCTGATCGCGACCTGCGATCTCGACGGCGCCGGCGGCACGAACAGCACGTACTTCACGAGCAGCGTCGACAGCACGATCCAGAAGCAAAACGAGGGCAAGTAACATGCGCACGCACGCCCCGCCCGGCACGCGCCGTGGCTTCACGATGATCGAGCTCATGACCGTGGTGGCGCTCGTCGGTCTGCTGTCGAGCCTCGCGCTCGATGTCGGCCCCGGCGGCGGCAGCCCGCACGCGACCGCCGACCAGCTCGCGAGCGCGATGGGCCTCGCGCGGACACGCGCGATCGCGACCCGGCGCGTCCACCGCGTCCAGGTCGAGGCGGGTGTCGTCTCGATCTGGCAGTCGACGACCGCGGGGTTCACGGCCGCGACCGGGTGGGAGCAGGTGCACGGCGAGACTATCCCGACGAACGTCCGCGCGTTCAACGCGACGCGCACCGTCCAGACCGCCGCCGGCGCGACGCCGAAGCAGGACGACAAGCTGCTGTTCGCGATCGACTTCCGGCCCGACGGCTCGCTCGCGACCGGCGCGACGGTGTTCCTCGCGAAGGCCGATCAGAGCGACCCGTATCGGGTGTTTGTCTACCCGGCCACGGGAAGCGCCCATGTGCGCCCCGGCTGGTAATCGGCAGCTACCCGAATCTTCGCGTCTCATGGCCGAACCAGATGGCTGACGTGACGAGGACCCGCAGACCGCCCGAAGCCGGCTTCACGATGATCGAGGTCCTCGTGGCGATCGTGCTGTGCTCGATCGCGGTCGTCGGGATCTCGGCGCTCGCGCGCGTCCAGAGCAATGCCGCCGGGTTCTCGCGGCGCAGCACCGAGGCATCGATCCTCGCCGAGGATCAGTTCGAGCGGCTGCGGCTGACCGCATCGCCGACGATCGCCTCGACGGGCTCGCAGACCGGGCTCGACGAGAACGGCGTCGTCTCGAACAAGGGCGTGTTCACGCGCAGCTGGACCGTGACGCCGAACGGCACCTACGCCGACGTCGCCGTGACCGTCAGCTGGGATGACGGCGTCACTCGCAAGGTCGTGCTGCGCGGGCGGCGCACCCGATGACCGCGCGCCGCGGCTTCACGCTGATGGAGCTGATGGTCGCGCTCGTGCTGTTCGGGCTCGTCGTCGCCGGCATGTTCTCGGTCACCGTGACGATGACGCGCGGGTTTCGCGATCAGGACGTCACGATCAACACCGAGGCCGCCGCGCGCGCGTCGATGGACATGCTCGCGCAGCGCGTGCGTGGTGCGAGCCCCGCCGCGCCGACTGGCAACATCCAGCACGTCAACACGTGCGCGACCGGTGCCCTGGCCGTCGTCGACAGCGCGACCGCGCCCGACGTGCTCCGCCTCGTCTATGCGTCGGGCTCGGTGCTGACGTCGACGCGCAGCACCTACGAGCTCGGCACGACGGTGCTCACCGTGACCGACGCGAGCCAGCTCGCCGCGGGCGACACGCTGCTGATCAGCGATCTCGAGCGCGCACACCTCGTGACGATCGCGTCGGTCGACACCGTGACCGGCATCGTCCGGCTCGTGCCGCAGTCGTGCGTCGCGCTCGCGCTGCCCGCCGGCGGCTATCCGTCCGGCTCGCTCGTGATCCGCGCGCGTCGCGTCGAGCTGCGGATCGAGCAGGTCGATGGCATCGCGACGCTGATGATGGACCCCGACGCCGAGGGCGCCTCCCCGGCCGAGCCGCTCGCCGAGGGCATCGAGGACCTGCAGATCGCGGTCGGCGTCGATGCCGACGGCGACGGCGTGCTGAAGGAAGTCGGCAAGGCGGTCGGCGACGACGAGTGGGCGTTCAACGTCGCCGGCGAGGTCCTGCCCGCGGGACCGATCCGCGCGCTTCGCATCACGCTCGTCGCGCGCGCGACCCAGGCGACCGCGGCGCTGCCGACGTTCCTCCGCCCGGCGGCCGAGAATCACCCCGCGGCGACCGCCGCCGACGGATTTCGCCGGCGCTCGCTCACGTCGACGATCGAGCTTCGCAACCTGCAAGGATCCCCATGACGGTTCGCCACGCGTTCGGCTTGCTGATCCTGCTCGCGATCGTCGCTGGCGCGCGCCGCGCCGAGGCGCAGGTCACCGATCAGGCGACGTGCTCGAGCTCGCTGCCGGCGTGCACCACGACGCGCCTCAACTGCTGCACGCGTGACTTCACGGGTACACCGGCGAAGGCGATCATGATCCCGCTCGATCGCTGTCACCAGGTGATCGCGAACGGTAGCGATGGACCGCCGGGCACCGACGGCGCCTCGCCGCACTGGTGCGCGGACAGTCCGGCGCCGAGCACGAACAGCATGTTCTACGCGTACGGCCTCGTGTACCGGCTGATGCAAGCGGGAATTCCGGTGTACTGGGTCGTGAACCCGTCGAAGCGACCGACCACGGTGTCGTCGACGAACGCGACAGAGACGACGAAGGACGTCGACTTCTGGGTGCTCGCGAAGAACGCCGATCCGCCGGCACCGGGCGCGTCGCTGACGGGCCTCGTCGGCACCGCACCGGTCCAGCTGCTCGGCACCGACGCGTCGCTGAACCTCAAGGTGGTCTCGAGCTACTCGAAGAACGAGTTCCCCGTGCGCGGCGGCGCGTTCTTCATCGCACCGCAAGATCGCGCCGCGTTCGAGACGTTCTGGCGGAAGCGCTCGAACCGCACCGGCTGCGGCGCGTCGAACGGCGATTGCTACGACTTCCGCGATGTCTACCTGTACCAGGTCGACGCGAGCGCGCACTTCGCGTGGCAGGACTTCACGCAGCCGCTCGTCGGCGGCAAGTACGTCAAGCGTGACAACGAGCTGCCGATCGCGATGAACATCGACTACGCGCCGCCGCGGATCGCGCGGTTCTACTCCGGTCAGACGCTGTCGAACTGGCTCAAGGCCGCGAACCTCGACGACCCCGCGACGAACACGAGCTGCCGCCAGGGTGCCGCGTTCGTGCCGTCGGACGCGATCGGCTGCGACCTTCTCGAATCCGATGTCCAGGCCGGCTCGCTCGTCACCGGCAAGTTCAGCTGGGCGTGGATCGACGCGTCGCCGTCATCGACGTGCAGCGCGACGATGACCGAGATCAAGCGGTTCATGACCGCGGTCGCCGACCAGTACACGGCCGGCAACGTCATGTTCTCGAACTCGGGCATCCAGCTCGCCGAGCAGTGCGGCACGAACCAGGTGCTCGGCAAGCCCGGCGTCGGCCTCGCGCTCGCGACCGGTGCGGTCAATGAAGGCCAGGGCAAGCCGCCGTTCATCGCGCGCTACGCGAACAACCTGTTCGCCCAGTACGGTGACTTCGCGCTCGACTTCGCGAGCGGCTCGGTCGGCTCGTGGACGCGGTGGAGCGCGAGCACCGGCAACCTGTACTCGTCGGTGTTCGACACCACGCCGGTGTCGCTGCGCCGGCTGTTCACGAACGAGAACCCGTCGAACACCGGCGCGAACCCGTTCTGTGTCGGCCACGACGCGACGAGCGTCGCGAGCTGCGACGACGGGACGAATTCGGCGACCGCGGACATGGTCGATATCTTCGCGTACGCCCGCTACAACAACGTCAAGGCGAACGGCGTCGTGTTCTACAGCCCGGGCGCGAACGTCACGCAGTCGTCGCAGCGCGCGCAGCTGCGCATGATCCTGTCGTCGCTGATCGCGACGCCGCCGTTCACCGTCGAGCAGGTCGTCAGCAAGACCGAGGTCTCGCGTGCGTCGCCGGTGGTCGCGACGATCGGCACGTCACCGGCGATCGTGCAGGGCACGTACGAGTACACCTACGTCACCAAGGCCGGCATCCAGTATCCGGTGCCGCGCACGGTGCCGGGGGTGTACACGCGCGACGACCTGCTGCAGTTCACGTTCCCGGCGCAGCGCGGCCACCTGCGCGCCGTCCCGACGAGCACGATCTCGACGACGGCGACGGCGTTCGGCAGCGGCACGAGCCTGTTCGATGCCGCGGACGGCATCCCGACCGTGAGCTTCACGGGCTGCACCACACCGTTCACCGCGAGCTGCCGCACGGTGTGGACGACCGTCGATGGCGGGCTGCGTCCGTCGCGCGTGTTCGTCCACGAGGGCAACGTGACGACGCTCGGGCCGCTGATGCTTCCGAACTACACGCAGGCGGATCAGAAGCTGCTGATCGACCGCATCCTCAAGGGCTACGACAACGGCAGCGGCTACGTGTCGGCGCTCGGCGGCATCGATCGCTCGACGGTCGCGGTGATCGGGCCGGGCGCGTCGGTCGGCGCGACGCGGCCGACGATCGCGTACGTCGGCGCGAGCGACGGCATGCTGCACGCGATCTGCGCGAGCGTCGGCGGTGCGTGCGACGTGCTCGGCCGCGAGCTATGGGCGTATGTCCCGCGCGTCCACCTCGGCACGCTGCGCTACAACGCCGCGAAGCTCGATGGCTCGCCGCGCGTGCTCGACGTGCGCGGTGACTTCACGGGCAGTGGCAGCAAGTCGCTGCGCACGGTGCTGCTGTTCCAGACCGGCAGCGGCGATCCGAGCGGCTCGACCGTGACCGGTGCGACGCCGGCGGTGTACGCGCTCGACGTCACCGATCCGACGAAGCCGAGCGTGCTGTGGGAGTACACGACGCCGGCCACGCGCGGCAGCTACGAGCTCGGCGTCGGCCTCACGATCGCGGCGGGCGACGCGCTCGTCGGCGACGTCAAGAAGAACCTCGCGGTGATCCAGACGAACAACGGCGGCACCGCGGGCGCGGGCAACGTCGTGATCGCGCTCGACCTCGAGACCGGCAAGCCGCTGTGGAAGCTCGGCTACACCTACCCGACGCCGCGCACCGCCTCGAACCTGGCGGTTCCGGCGAGCGGCATCCCGGGTGGCGCGGTCGGCGTCGACAAGACGACCGCCGGCGGCAACGGCTTCATGACCGACATCGTGTTCGCCGATCTCTACGGCCAGCTCTGGGAGATCGATCCGAAGGATGGCTCCAGCCGATACAAGTCGAGCCAGGGCAACGGCATCCCGCTGTTCACGTTCTCGACCGACTACCACCCGATCGGCGCGAAGCCAGCGATCTACGCGAACGGCGGCAAGCAGTACGCCGTGTTCACGTCCGGCGGCTACGCGGATCCTACGCTGACGCCGGGCTGGGGCACGTACACGAACGCGCACCAGCTGATCGCGGTCGCGCTCGACACGCCGGCGACCGGCGGCCCTGCCCTGCCGCTGACCGAGAACAGCTCGACGGCGTACGCGCCGATCAAGGTGAACCTCGGCGCCGGCGAGCGCGGATTCTCGCAGGCGCGTGTCGTCGGTAACGAGCTCCTCGTCACGACCGAGACCGCGATCGTCAACTCGACGACGTACGGCACGTCGGAGGCGGCGACCGGGCGCGTCTACCGCATCAACTTCGCGACCGGCACGCAGAGCTCGACGGTCGTCGTCGCGTCGGGCTCGACGCAGCTCGCGAACGACGGCGCGAAGCTCTACGCGTCCGCCGGCGCGACCCGCCAGCAGCTGATGACCGATGCCGCCGGCACCGTCGGTCCCGCCGTCACCGCCGCGAACCAGACCACGAAGCTACTGCGCAAGCTGTGGCTGCTCACCCAGTGAGGCCTCGCCCCATGACCCGACGCAAGCGACAGCGTGAACGCGGCAGCGCGATGATGATCACGATGGTGCTGATCACGGTGATGCTCGCCGGCGGCGCCGCGATCGTCGGCATGCAGACGAAGTCGAACCGGTCCGCCGACACGACGCGCACCGGGCTGTCCGCGCTGTACTGCGCCGAGGCCGGGCTGTCGGCAGCGCGCCCGGTGATCGTCACGAACTACGACAAGTGGAGCGCGTCGCTCGGCGGTACGACGCAGCCGGACTGGCTGTCGAGCACCGCGTTCAGCCACGATCTCGACGGCGACGGCGTCGACGACTTCGCGATCACGCTGCGCGACAACGACGACGAGGCCGCGCCGGCCGCGAACAACCCGACCGTCGACACCGACCAGAAGATCTTCATCGTCTCGACGTGCATCAAGTACGCGGACCAGCCGAAGCAGGTCACCGAGCTCGTCGAGTACAAGGAAGCCGCGAACTGCTACGCGTCGCAGGAAGGCGGCTGCAACGGCCGCGGCAACTCGAACGTGGCGACGCCATGACCGCACCGGCGCCGCAGGCCAAGCTCGTGCAGCTGCTCGCGTACCTCGATCGCGAGGGCGTGACCGAGATCGTGCTCGGCGTCGGCCGGCCGCTCACCGTCGGTGCGGGTGCGAACGTCCAGGTGCTGTCGCACACGCCGCTGTCGCACGGCCAGCTCGACCGGCTGTTCGAGGGCACGCCGATCCAGCTGCTGATCTCCGGCGACAGCGCGCGCGCGACCGAGCTCGAGCTCGGCGGCCGCCGCGTGCGTGCCGAGGTGATGCCGGGCGAGGACACGGCATCGGTGCGGCTCGTGGCCGCCGGTCCGGCGAAGCCGCGCACGCCGGTCAAGGTCGTCGCGAGCGACGCGATGCCGAAAAAACCGAAACCATCCGCGACGCCGGGAAACGGTGTACCGATCGCGACGCGCGAGCCGGTGATCGCGATGCGCACGCCACCACGCGCCGCACCGGTTGCCGTCGACGATGCGCCGTCGGCGCCGATCGCGGTGCGCGATGCACCGTCGCAGCCGGTCACGCTCCCGCTCGAGAGCGCCGCGCCGACGCTGTTCGACGAGCGCTCCGACGTGTCGCGGATCGCGCCGCTCGTGCGCGCCGCGCGGCAACGCGGCGGCAGCGACCTCCACGTCGCGAGCGGGCGTGCGGTGATGGTGCGGATCAAGCGCGAGCTCGTCGCGCTCGATGCCGACGCACCGGCGCTCGGCGCGGCCGCCGTCGAGGCGATGCTGCTACCGCTGCTCGGTCCCGGCCGCCAGCGCCGGCTGCAGACGCACGGCTACGTCGATCTCGCGATCGATGTCCCGGGCGCTGGCCGGCTGCGCGCGAACATCTCGCGCCAGCGCGACGGCCTGCACGCCGCGCTGCGGCTCGGGCCGGCGCAGCCGCAATCGCTCGACGAGCTCGGCCTGCCGTCGCAGCTCGCGAAGGTCGTCCAGCATCACCAGGGTCTCGTCGTGATCGCGGGCCCGAGCGGCCACGGCAAGACGACGACGCTCGCCGCCCTCGTCGATCTGCTGAACGCGAGCAAGCCGTGCCACATCATCACGATCGAGGATCCGGTCGAGGTGCTGCACCCGCGCAAGCGCGCGGTGATGTCGCAGCGCGAGGTCGGCAGCCACACCCAGAGCTTCGTGTCGGCGCTCAAGGCATCGCTGCGCGAGGATCCGGACGTCATCGTGATCGGCGAGCTGCGCGATCGCGAGAGCGTCGAGATCGCGCTGACCGCGGCGGAGACCGGCCACCTCGTGCTCGCGACGATGAGCACGCCGTCCGCGGCGAAGACGATCGATCGCCTGATCGATCTGTTCCCGCCGACCGACCAGCCGCAGGTGCGCGCGTCGCTCGCCGGCGCGCTGCGCGCGGTGATCGCGCAGTGCCTGCTGCCAACCGCGACCGGCGACGGCATGGTGCCCGCGATCGAGCTCGTCACCGGCGTGCTGCCGCTCGGCGTGCTGATCCGCGATGACAAGCTCTACCAGCTACCGAACCTCATGCAGCGCGGCGCCGCGCTCGGCATGATCCGGATCGAGGAATCGCTCGAGCGCATGCTCGGCGCCGGCACGATCAGCGAGGACGCGATCCGCGAGCTCGCCGGCACGCGCCGCGATCTCGGCGTGATCGTGCCGAAGCCGCCGGCGCCCGAGCCGAAGCGCGGTCTGTTCGGCCGCAAAGGACGCGACTGATGCTCGACAGCCTGTTCGATGGCCTGCTCGCCGCGCGCGGCTCCGACCTCCACCTGTCGCCGGACTATCCGCCGATGTTCCGTGTCGGCGGCCAGCTGCTGCCGCAAGGCGATCGTGCGCTGTCGCGCAGCGAGCTCGAGGCGATGCTGATCGGCATGCTGTCGCCGGCGCAGCGCCAGCAGTTCCTCGCGACCGGCGATCTAGACTTCGCGCACGACCACGTCGGCCGCGCCCGGTTCCGCGCGAACTTCCTGCGCAAGACGACCGGCATCGGCGCCGTGTTTCGCGCGATCCCGACCGAGATCAAGCGGCTCGACGAGCTCGGCGTCCCGCCGGGCGTGCGCGCGCTCGCCGAGCTACGCGCCGGCCTCGTGCTCGTCACCGGCCCGACCGGGAGCGGCAAGTCGACGACGCTCGCGGCGATGATCGATCACGTCAACCGCACGCGCGCCGGCCACATCCTGACGATCGAGGATCCGATCGAGTTCGTCCACGCGCCGAAGCGGTGCATGATCACGCAGAAGCAGATCGGCGACGACGCGCCGAGCTTCTACGAGGCGATTCGCAGCGCCGGCCGCGAGAACGCCGACGTCATCCTCGTCGGCGAGCTACGCGGCGCCGAGACGATGAAGGCCGCGCTCCAGCTCGCGAGCTTCGGCGTCATGGTCTACGCGTCGGTGCACACGAACTCGGCGGCCGCGACGATCGATCGGTTCGTCAACGCGTTCGCCGCCGACCAGCAGGGCCAGATCCGCGGCCTGCTCGGCGAGTCGCTCGTCGGCATCGTCGCCCAGCAGCTCGTGCGCAAGGCGTCGGGCGATGGCCGCGTCGCCGCGCACGAGATCCTGATCGCGACGCCGGCGCTCGCCGCGCTGATCCGCGAGAAGAAGACCCAGCAGATCACGAGCTTCCTCCAGGCCGGCGCCGCCGACGGCATGCAGACGATGGACGCCGCGCTCGAGCGGCTCGTCACGACCGGCGCCGTCCGCCCGCGCGACGCCCTCGACAAGGCGCTCGACAAGGAAGCGTTCGCGAAGCTGCCCGCGGTCGCGGCCGAGCTCGGCTGATCAATCCGCGATCCGCCACGCGACGCCGTCGAGCAGCCACGGGCTGCCCCACGTGACCCACATCGCCTTGCCGCGCGCCGGCACGAAGCGCTGCACGTTGTCCACGCGAACACCCGCGGGACCACCGAGGAACGTATCGCCGCCCTGATATTGCAGGCGGCCGGTCCACTGCGCGGGACGCACGAGCTCGGCCCACAGCGCACCGTCCTTCGCGGTCAACCGGACTTCGACGGTCGCCGACGCGAACGTACCGGTGCACGCCGCGAGCACGTCCGCAGGCACCGCGAGATCGCGCACCTGCGGCTCGGCGATGCCGAGGATCGCACGCGCGAGTGTCTGCGCGACGGCGAGCGCCTTGTAGCCGGGCCGCGGGGTCGTGTTCTCGAGCACGACGATCGTGAGGTCGTCGTCGGGCAGGCGGTATGCCGCGACGTCGACGCCGGGGAAGTTGCCGGTATGGCCGAACGCGCGGTGACCGGCGAGCTCGCCGATCCGCGTCAGCATGCCGTAGTCGAGCGCGACCGTGGCGTCGCCGGCGCGCAGCTGCACGGGCGTCCGCATCGCGGCGACTGATGCCGGCGAGAGCAGCTCGTGGCGATCGAAGCTGCGCTCGAAGCGTGCGACGTCGAGCGCGTCGGCGCACGTGAACTGCACGCGCGTCAGCGTCTCGTCGTCCAGGGCGGCGGGCACCGCCCCGGCCGCGCGTGCAGCGTAGCCGTGCACGCCGGGAGCACACACCGACGTGTGCTCGAGGCCGAGCGGACGCGCGACCTCGTCGGCGAGCATGGTTGCCCACGGCTTGCCGGCCGCCTGCTCGACAAGCGCACGTACGAGGATCGCGCCGCGATTCGAGTACGCCCAGCGCTCGCCCGGCGCGAACGCGAGCGGCTCGAGATCCGTGAAGCGCACGTCGTCCTCGTGCGGACGATCATCGCCGAGCCCTGAGGTCTGCTGCAGCAGGTGGGCGAGCGTCACGCGCCGGTCGGGAAACGCCGGCAGCACGCTCGCGATCGGCGCGTCGAGCGCGAGCACGCCGCGCTCCACGTGGCGCAGCGCCACGGTCGCCCAGTACTGCTTCGACAGTGATGCGAGCGGAAACACGGTGCGTGGCGTGACCGGCCGCTTCGTCTCGAGGTCCTCGACGCCGTAGCCGCGCGCCAGCACGATCGTGTCGCCACGCTCGACGACGACCGCCATGCCGACGATGCCGCCGTGCTCGACGGCATCGCGTGCGATGCGATCGAGCCGCGCCACATCGATCGCCGGCGTCGACGGCGTTCGCGGAGCGCTGGCACACGCGGCGACGAGCCCCACCCACGCGATCCGCGCCCGCACGCTACTTCTTCTTGATCCGCGACGCGGCCCACACGTCCGCGGCAAGCGCGTCCGCCGTCCACGCCGGCGCGCCGATCACGATCACCATCGCCGGCCCGCGCCGCTCGACCCACGACACCGTCCCGTCGACGCCGAACCACCGCGTGCGCGCCGGCGTCTTGTCCAGCACGGCGCCGGTCACCGCATCGTCGACGGCCCGCAGCGCGGCCTCCTGCGCCTCGATCGCGTCGGCCTCGCTGTCCCACTCGGTGCGCGCGATCGCGACCGCCTTGTCCGCGCGCTGCTCGCCGGCCTTCGCCACGACGAGCGTGCGATCGCCGCCCCACCCGGCCGCCGCGTTCGCCGCCATCTGCGGATCGACGCCGTGGCTGCGCAGGAACAGCGAGAACGCGAGCTCGCCCCACACGGTCGCCTGCAGCTTCTGGTAGCCCGCGCCCGCGAGCGACCGCGGCATGTCGAGCTCGACCGCGACCGGGACGTCGTCGGCGAGATAGCGCTCGGGGTGCAGGATCTGCTCGGTCGACTTCGGCGGCCGCACGAACGCCGCGTCGACCGCGCTCCACGGCGACCGCCGGCGCAGCGCCGCGACGAACGTGAACCCCGAGCGATACGGAAAGATCATCGCCTCGCGAATCGCGATCGGTGCCTTGTCGAGCGAGTCGCCGTTGCCGGGCACCGCCATCGCCTTCTCGATCGCGTCGGCGACCGCGGGGTTCGACCACGGCACCGCGATGCCCTGGCGCGCGAGCATCACCTCGATCATCAGCGCGATGCCGTCGCCCTCGACGAGCGCGCGCCGGGCCGCCGACGCGTCGCCCTCGGTGTCCGGCAGGTCCTCGAACTTCTTGAGGTCGAACGTCTGGTCCTGCAGGCCGTGCTGGATCTCGTGCGCGAGGACGAGCTCCGCCCACTGCGCGTCGTCACCGGCGGACTTCGAGATCGTCAGCTTCTTGGTGTCCGGATCGTAGTAGCCGGCGATCTGCTCGGTCAGCAGATCGATCACCATCGCCTCGTAGTTCGCGCCGAGCGGGATCATCCCCCAGCGCGCGAGTGCGAGCCCCTCGCGGGCGGTCTCCGCCTTCGTCTTGTCCTCGGACGCCATCGCGAGCAGCCGGCGCCGCAGCTCGTCGCGATCGACGACCTCGTTCGGGATCTTCTTCTTGAGCGGCAGGCCGCGCAGCTTCGCGACCTCCTTGGCGACCGCGTCGGTGCGCGCGAGCAGCTTGTCGAGCGCGGACTGGTCCGCGTGTGCGGGCGAGGCCGTGAACAGAAACCCGAGCGTGACGAGGGCGGCGCGCCGCATGGCCTGAGGTTACTTGATGAGCCGCGCGAAGGCCGGCGCTAAGATCGCGTGATGCGCATGGTCGCCACCCTCGCCCTCCTCGCGGCGTGCTCGGATGGCACGCACGAGGAGTTCGGGTTCGTCGGCGAGGTCGCAGACCAGACGCGCAACGGCAGCGTGATCGGGCTGTTCGTCGTGTCGACGGCGGATCCGGTCTACCTCTACAAGCTCGGCGACGGCTCGACGGTCGGCAGCCAGTTCGACATCTCGTTCGACACCGTCCCGCCGCCCGAGGCGATCAACGCCGACGGCGTCGGCATCGCGGAGCTCGGCATGCTGCCCGGGCTGTCGACGATCCCGGACGGCGTCGTCGCGCAGAGCGACCTCCGGCTGATCGGGCTCTCGATCAACACTGCGGTCATCTACAAGGCGCCCGGCGCGGCCGGTCCCGCGTGGTCGACGAGCTTTCCCGAGGGCTTCGCGTGCGCGCGCTGCGTCGACGATCCGACCGGCGGCCTCGACACGTTCGAACCGATCGACTGCTCGTTCGTCGTCGTCGAGGCGGTGACATCGGGCGGCTGCGGCTGGTACTGACTCAGCCCTCGCCCGGTGGCGGCATGGGAATGCGGATTCGCCGCTCCGATCCCACGGTCGCCAGCTGGTCGGAAGGGAGCTCCCAGTCCGCGTAGGCGATCGGCAGCGCGTCCGGATACGTCAGGTGCAGCATCTCGACGTACCAGCCCGCGTAGAGCCAGTCCGAGCCTCGACCAGCGTCGAGCAAGCTCGGAAAGCGCTCGATGAACAGCTCCGCGAGGTGGCTCGGGCTCGCGTGGGTCGTGTCGGGCCACTCGAAGAAGTTGGGGTCGCTGCTCGAGTACTGTGCCGCGGGCGCCGCGTGGTTCGCGATCAAGGCGCCGTGGCGCCGCAGGATGTTCGTGACCGGCGCGATCGCGCACCGCCAGTGCATGCCGGACGGCGACATGCCCGGCGAGATCCGCAGCCGCTGATACCCACGCAGATGCAGCTCCTGCACGAGTCGAAGCATGGTTCGCGGGCGGGTGTGGCCAGGCATCTCGCCTGGATCGTCCCATCGAAGCCGTGTCAGGTCTGCCGAAACTGCGCTGGGACTGACGGCAACGCGTGCGTTTGATTTCGGCAGACCTGAAACGTCTTCGAGATCAGCGGTGCCGCTTCTTCGGCCCCGGGACATCGTCGAGGCGGAGCAGGCCATGCTTGCGCCATCCCACGTTCAGCAGCCAGGTCTGCGCCCGTGCCGTTGGTTCCGAGAGCCAGCGCAGCATCTCCTTCCACGGCTGGTCAACCGCAAGCTCCTCCGTCCAGCCCTCGAACCACATCGCACTCGAGTACGGGTCGACCCAGTCGGCGGGCAGCGTTTCGCCGCGCTCCGCGAGGTGGTGGCGCCAGTTGAGCAGGATGTAGCGAAGCGCGTTTCGAACTTCGCGCGGCGTTTTCAGAATCCGCACGTGATAGCGCTCCGCGAACATCGTCCCGCTTCGACGAAATAGCGTATTTAGTCGCGCCGTCACTCGCATCTTGAATCGCTTCATGCCGCGGGCGAGCGCACCCTTGTGCTCGGCTTCGGTCATCAAGTGCATGTGGTTGGGCTCGACGTTGAACTCCACGATGCGAAAGTCTTCGCGGTGGGCGCCCAGCATTGCGTTCCAGATCTGCTTCACGACATCGCCCTGCCGCAGCGACGGTACTCCGTCGACGATCCGTAACGTGATGTGCTGCGGAAACCGAGCCGCAAACTCTTCACGCGCTTCGTGCGGGACGTCGCGGCGACCCTTTGGCCGACCTGCGCCGGGACGCCGGCCGCCGCGGCCTCCTGGCTTACGAGTGAGCTCGAGAGACAATTGGACTGGTTCACAGCGCATTGTGCATTCGTCATACATAATCAGTATGACATTCAAGGTCGTGCAATTACCGAGATGAGCAGCTGTGTTCGACGCGAGAGCTCGTGCGCGGCGCGCCGAAACCAAACGCGCGCCTCGCCGTCGCGTCGCGTCTGGGGACGACGGTCAGAGCTTCTTCGCTGCGGACGACGTGGTCGCGCTCGACGCACGCGCGCACTGCCATGCACGGAGCACGTGCTCGATGTCGACGCTGCGGTACCGGCGACGATGTCGAAGACGTTTCAGGTCTGCCGAAATCAAACCGTCAGCCGGCGCTCAGAGCTTCTTCGCAAACCGAACGACGCGGTCGTGCTCGCGGAAGCCGAGCGACTTGTGCGCGGCGATCGAAACCTCGTTCCGGAGGACGGCATCCGAGCCGATCTCGCGGTGACCCTCGTCGGGAAACAGCGAGCGCACCAGCCGCTCGAGCTCGCCGCGGTCGCGCTCCTCGCAGGCGCGCACTTCCATGTGCGGGAGCATATCGAAGACGTTCAGGTCTGCCGAAATCAAACGCGCGTGTAGCGACCGTCCTGCATCACGGCCCACGTCGCGCCGCCGTCGGGCGAGACATCGATCCGGAACGTGAACACGTCGCCGGTCCACTCGTACGTCATCCGCGTGCGCTCGGTCTCGTACGTGTAGCGAGTGCCGTCGAGCCGCGCGCGCGTGCCGTGCTTCGGCATCGTCCCGGAGCTATCGAACCAGTACACGACGAAGCAGCCCTCGGCGGTGTCGTAGCCGTGCACGCCGTGGCCGCGATACGCCGGCTTGCCCGCGCGCTCCTCGACGTAATCGACGAGCAGCATGCAGCCATCGGCGGCGGGCGTGACCGTCCACGTCGCGGTCGCCGGGCCGCCGTCGGGATCCCACGGCGACGGGTACAGCGTCTCGTCACCACGCCATACGCCGGCGAACAGCTCGGTCAGTCGCGCTTGCATCACTGCGGTGGCGCCGGTGCGGGCGGCGGCGGCGGTGCGTACGGCGACGGCGGCGGCGCGGGCGCGTACGGCGGCTGCGGCGGTGCATACGGCGGCGTGCCCGGCGGCGGCGCGGCCGGCACCATGTAGACCGGGCCGGGTTGCGGCGGCGGCGTCTGCGAGCGGCGCTGGCCGAGCGGCACGGTGAACAGCACGCCGAGGCCCGGGCCGTACTTCGCGGGATTCTGCGTGACATCCCAGTACGCGACGCCGGACACGCGCACCGCACCGTCGGCGAGGCCGATGTCGACGCCGCCGGACAGGATGATGTTCGCGGGGCCGGACTCGACCTCGGGACCGTCGTCGAACACCGGATCGACGACGACGTCCTTCTCCTTGATCGTGGGGTGATTGCGGACGGTGACGCCGCCGAACACGGTCAGGTCCTTGCTCGCCTGGTAGCTCGGCGTCACCGACGCGGCGAACGTGTCGACCGAGTCGTTGCCCTCGCCCTTCAGCAGGTACGGGAAGCAGCTCTGGTCGGCCGCGCACGTGTCGTACTCGACCCACGGCACCGACCACACGACGCCCTCGACGCCGATGCCGACACGCCAAGCCGGATCGCCGGTCGGGACCGAGACGTCGAGCGACATGCCGTAGCCCTGGACGTTGCCGTGATCGACCGGCGGCTGCGTCGACTTCAGTGCCTTCGCACCTTGATCGAGACCGTTCTGATAAATGATGCCGAACGCGACCGAGTCGCCGATCCGCGCGCGCAGATCGCCGTAGAGCTGCGTGCCCGGGATCTCGACACCGGCCTCCGGATCGCCGACGCCGGGATCGCCGAGGTGCGCGACGCTCGACGCGCCGCCGGACAGCTCGGCCTTGCCGTCGAGCGGCATGCCGCTGTGCATGCGCGGGGTCGCGTGCGGAACGAGCGCGGCGCGATGTGCGTTGTAGGTGCCGCACGCGCTGGCCGCGAGCGCGAGCGAACCCAGAAGCCCTACGAAAAGTCTCTCTCGGGTCATTACGAGCCACAGTATCGCGGGTCGCCGCGCGACTTCGCACGTCTCACCGCACGCTCGCGGTTCGTTGCCGACGTCCGCCGCACGACGTGACCTCGGCAACCTGGCTATCCGTGTAGTGGGTGGTCGCACGTCGCGTGCTAGGGTCCCCGCCCCGTGTTGCCGGAGCTCGACAGTGCGCTCGACCAAGGCCCGGTCGTCGTGCACGGCTCGACGGCCGGGTGGGCAGCGTGGTTTGCCGCGCAGCTCGCCGAGCGTGACCGGCTCGTGGTCGTCGTCGCGCCGGACGACGCGGCTGCGCGCGAGCTCGGCGCCGACATCCGGTTCTTCTGGGGCGGTAGTCATGACCCCGCGGCGACGCTCGACGAGATCGCGTCGCTGCCCGGGATCGACGTGTCGCCGTATGCCGATCTGTCGCCGGATCGCGACTGCATCGTCGAGCGGGTCGGCACGCTGTACCGGCTCGCGAAGCCCGAGCTCGCGCCGCGGATCGTGATCACGTCGGCCGAGGCGCTCGTCAGAAAGACGCTGCCGCCGGCCGAGCTCGCGGCGCGCGGGCGCACGATCCGCGTCGGCGAGACCGTCGATCGCGACGAGCTCGCGGCGCTGCTGGTCGCCGGCGGCTGGACGCGGACGCCGGTCGTCGACGAGCCGGGCACGTTCGCGGTGCGCGGCGGCGTGATCGACGTGTTCGCGCCACTCGCGCCGCACCCGGTGCGGATCGAGCTGTTCGGCGACGAGGTCGAGACGCTGCGCTGGTTCGATGCCGAGTCGCAGCGCACGCTGCGGCCGATCGAATTCATCCACCTGCACCCGGTGCGCGAGACGATCGTCACCGGCAAGCGCGACGTTCGCCAGCGGTTGCGCGACTACGCCGACGAGATCGCGTATCCGACGAAGGCGACGCGCCGGCTGATCGAGCAGCTCGAGGCCGGCGAGGTGTTCGTCGGGATCGAGGGGCTGACGCCGGCGTTTCACGACGAGCTCGTGCCGCCGGCGGCGTACGTGCCCGCGGATGCGCGCTGGCTCGTCGTCGATCCGCAGGCGTGCCGCCGCGTGATCGACGACGCGTGGGCCGATGCCGAGGTCCGGTTCCCGCGCCGCAACGAGGGCGAGAAGCATCCGCTCGCGTATCCGCCGCCGGCGCACTACGCGCGCACCGACGAGGTCGGCGCGTTCTCGGCCGCGCGCCGCGTCGAGCTGCCGACGCTCGAGCTGCTCGAGGCCGACGGCGCGACGCACGTCCGCGTCGAGGTCGATCATCTGCGCGTGCTGAAGCAGGCGCTCGAGCACGCGCGAACGTTCGGCGATACCGAGCACGCGCAGCCGCTGATCGACGCGCTCGCGCGCTGGACCCGCGACGGCATGCGCGTTGTGATCGCGTCGGACTCGCAGAGCCGCACCGATCGGCTCGTCGGCGTGCTCGGTCAGCGCGGCATCGAGTTGCGCGTCGCGGCGGCGGGCGAGCGCCCGACGACGGCCGAGGGCATCACGATCGTCGCCGGGACGCCGGCGCACGGGTTCGCGTCGCCGCGCGATCGCGTCGCGATCGTGACGACGGCCGACATCTTCGGCCAGCGTACGCACCACCAGACGAAGCAGCGCAAACGGGCGAAGGACGCGCTGCTCGGCAGCGTCAGCGATTTCAGCCAGCTCGAGGCCGGCGACTACCTCGTCCACCAGCGCCACGGTGTCGGCCGCTACCTCGGGCTCGAGCGGATCGCGGTCGCCGCGACGTTCAACAACCCCGGCCGCGCGACGAGCGTCGAGGCGCTGAAGCTCGAGTACGACGGCGGCACGCTGTACCTGCCGGTGTACCGGCTCGGCGAGGTCCAGCGCTACGTCGGCGCCGAGGGTCACGCGCCACGGCTCGACAAGCTCGGCGGCGTCACGTGGGAGGCGACGCGCAGCAAGGTCGCGCGCCACATCCGCGCGCTCGCCGAGGAGCTGCTGCAGCTGTACGCGCAGCGCGCGTCGCTGCCCGGCCATCGATTCCCGCCGCCCGACGATGCGTACCGCGAGCTCGAGGCGACGTTCGCGTTCGACGAGACGCCGGATCAGCAGGCCGCGATCGACGCGGTGCTCGGCGACATGGAAGCGCCGCGCGCGATGGATCGCCTCGTCTGCGGCGACGTCGGTTACGGCAAGACC
Source organism: Kofleriaceae bacterium (assembly GCA_035715365.1). GTDB lineage: Bacteria > Myxococcota_A > Polyangia > Haliangiales > Haliangiaceae > JABFXX01. The sequence goes on from DASTLB010000076.1 coordinate 208,289, forward strand.
GAGGTCGCGCTGCGCGCGGTGTTCCGCTGCGTCACCGGCGGCAAGCAGGCATGTCTGCTCGCGCCGACGACGGTGCTCGTCGAGCAGCACTACCGGACGATGGTCGAGCGGTTCAACGGCTTCCCGGTCAACATCGGCAAGCTGTCGCGGTTCCAGTCCAAGGCCGAGCAGATCGAGACCGTGAAGAAGCTCGCGGAAGGCCGGCTCGACGTCGTGATCGGCACGCACCGCTTGCTGTCCGCCGACGTCCGGTTCAAGGACCTCGGGCTGCTCGTGATCGACGAGGAGCAGCGGTTCGGCGTCGCGCACAAGGAGCGGATCAAGAAGACGAAGACCCAGGTCGACGTGCTGACGCTGACCGCGACGCCGATCCCGCGCACGCTGCACCTCGCGATGGCGAACCTGCGCGATCTGTCGATCATCGCGACGCCGCCGGCGGATCGCCGCGCGGTACGGACGTTCGTGTCGCGCGTCGACGATGTCACGATCAAGGAGGCGATCGAGCGCGAGCTGGCGCGCGGCGGGCAGATCTTCTTCATCACGCCGACGATCGGCGGCATGCCCGAGCGCATCGTCGACCACCGGTTGCCAAACGAGCTCGGGCTGGGTGGTGTCGAGAAGCCGCGGCGCAAGACGAAGCCGCGCGACGACAACCGCACGATCGACGAGTGGTCCGAGTACCTGCAGGGGCTCGTGCCGAGCGCGCGGATCGGGATCGGACACGGCGCGCTGTCCGCGGACCAGCTCGAGAAGGTGATGCTGCAGTTCGTGCGCGGCGAGCTCGACATCCTCGTCGCGACGACGATCGTCGAGAGCGGGCTCGACATTCCAAAAGCGAACACGATGTTCGTCGCGCGCGCCGACGCGTTCGGCCTCGCCCAGCTCTACCAGCTGCGCGGTCGGATCGGCCGCAGCAAGGAGCGTGCGTACTGCTACCTGCTCGTGCCCGAGCCCGAGCACATCACCGACGAGGCGCGGCGCCGCCTCGAGACGCTGCAGCGGTTCACCGAGCTCGGCGCGGGGTTCCAGATCGCGTCGCAGGATCTCGAGATCCGCGGCGGTGGCGAGCTGCTCGGCGCCAAGCAGTCGGGCTCGATCGCGGCGGTCGGGTTCGACCAGTACGTGCACATGCTCGAGCGCGCGGTCGCCGAGCTCGGCGGCAAGCCGATCCACAGCGAGGTCGATCCCGAGCTCACCGTCGAGACGCCGGGGTTCATCCCCGACGACTACGTCCCGGATCCGAACCAGCGGCTCGAGCTCTACAAGCGGCTGTCCGCGGTCGAGAACGACGACGACCTCGCGCAGGTGATCGGCGAGATCGAGGACCGCTACGGCCCGCTGCCCGGCGAGGTCGTGCTGCTCGGCGAGCTGATGGGCGTCAAGGCGATCGCGCGGTCGATGGGCGTCCTGATGCTCGAGATCTCGAGCAACCGGATCGCGGTAGCGCTGCCGCCGACGAGCGAGGTCCTGCAGCCGCTGATCGCGGTCGGGTTCCGCAAGTTGCCGGATGGCCGGTTCTCGATCGTGCCTCCCGCACCGGGCGGCCCCGCCGGGGCGAGACGAGCCTTGTTGGACGCGCTCGCCCGTGCTACGTGAACCTATCGTGATGATTCGGGTTCCTGTCGTCGTGATGGTCGCGGCCGTCCTCGCGTCGAGCGTCGCTGCGGGCTGCAAGCGCGATGGCGAGCGCGAGTCGGTCAAACCCACGCCGGCGCAGCAGGCGCCCGGCGCTCCCGCCGCGCCCGCGCAGAGCGCCGAGGAGCTGAAGACGCCGCTCGCGAAGATCGACGACGTCACGATCACGCTCGGCGAGTTCCAGGAGCGGATCAACCGCCAGTCGCCGTACATCCGCGCGCGCTACACGTCGCTCGAGCAGAAGCGCGAGTTCCTCGACTCGCTCGTCCGCTTCGAGGTGCTCGCGAAGGAAGCGTATCGCCGCGGCCTCGACAAGGATCCCGAGGTCGTGCGGACGATGAAGCAGGTGATGATCCAGAAGCTGATGCGCGACGAGTTCGACACGAAGATCACCGCGGACACGGTGTCGGACGCCGAGATGAAGACGTACTACGAAGCGAACCTCGCCGAGTACGTCAAGCCGGAGGAGGTGCGGGTCTCGGCGATCATCGTCAAGAACAAGGCGCAGGCGGAGCGTGTCGCGCTCGAGGCGCGCGGCGATGCCGGCAAGACGAACAAGGGCTTCCGCGATCTCGTCATGAAGTACTCCGCCGACGAGGACTCGAAGCTGCGCGGCGGCGACCTCCGCTACATGGACACGACGACGAAGGACGTGCCCGCGCCGGTCGTCAAGGCCGCGCTCGCGCTGTTCAACACCGGCGACGTGTCGGGCGCGGTCGATGCCGGCAACGGCACCTGGTACGTGCTGAAGCAGACCGGACGTCGCAAGTCGATGACGCGGTCGTTCGACGACGCGAAGGCGCAGATCCGCAACAAGCTGTTCCGCGAGAAGCGGCTGCAGGCGCAGAAGGACTTCATCGACGGGCTGCGCGCGAAGTCGAAGATCGAGATCAACGACGCGAACCTCGCGAAGGTCCGGATCGACACGTCGGCGGCCGGCAATGACGACGGCCACGGTCACGATCTGACCGTGCCGCCCGGCGCGCTCACCCCCGGTGGGCCCCAGCTCAATCCGCCGCCACCGCCCGCGCCTCCGGCGGGCAGCGCCACCCCAGGAGCGAAGTGATGCGTCGCCTGTTCGTGCTGCTGTTCCTCGTGCCGAGCGTCGTGCTCGCGCAGCCCAAGCCCGACGACAAGAAGCCGGCGGGCCCCGCGACGCAGGCGCCTGCGCAACCGGCGAAGCCGAAGTCGCCGAACTCGGGCAAGAAGGTCGTCGTCGAGCGCGTCGTCGCGATCGTCAACGACTCGATCATCCTCGCGAGCGAGCTCGAGGCGCGCATGATCCCGGTGCGCAACGAGGCGATGCAGATCACCGATCAGAAGGAGCGCGAGCGCCGGCTCGCGAAGCTGACGAGCCAGGTCCTCGACGAGATGGTCAACGAGGAGCTGATCGTCCAGGCCGCCGAGGCGGCGAAGATCGAGGTCGAGTCGAGCGAGGTCCAGGCCGCGCTCGACGAGATCAAGCAGCAGAACAACCTCGACGACGCCGGGCTCGCGCAGGTGCTCGCCGGCCAGGGCTACACGCTGTCGAACTACAAGACCGAGCTGCGCCGCCAGCTGCTGCGCCTGCGCGCGCAGAACCAGCTCGTCGCGCCGAAGGTCAACGTCACCGAGGAAGACGTCCGCGCGCGCTACGATCAGATGCAGCGCCGCAGCGAGGCGGTCAGCGCGGTCAGCCTCTCGCACATGCTGTTCAAGCTGCCGGAGCACGCGACCGAGCAGCAGCTTGCCGAGGCGAAGGCGAAGGCGACGAAGGCGATCGAGCGCGTCAAGGCCGGCGAGGAGTTCGCGAAGGTCGCCGGCGAGGTGTCCGAAGACGACAGCACGAAGGCGACCGGCGGCACGCTCGGCTGGTTCCAGCGCGGCAGCATGGCGAACCCGGAGTGGGAGCCGATCGTGTTCGCGATGGAGAAGGGTGACGTCCGCGGTCCGATCCCCGGCCCGCAGGGTCTGCACGTGTTCACGGTGACGGACGTCAAGAAGTCCGAGCTCAAGCCGTTCGCGGACATGAAGGAGCAGCTGATGCGGGACCTGCGCCGTCGCGAGATGGAGAAGCAGACGCAGACGTGGCTCGAGGACCTTCGCAAGAAGGCCTATATCGACATCAAGTTGCGCTGAGCAACCGTCCCGGCCGGCGCGCGGTCTGACTCCCCGTGCGCGCGCTTTGTGTCGTCGTCGGTCTTCTCGTCCCGGTCGTTCCCGTGGTCGCGGCGGCAGGACCATCGCCGAACGCGGGCAAGAAGCAGATGATCGACAGCGTGGTCGCGATCGTCAACGACGCCGTGATCCTGCGCAGCGAGCTCGACCAGCGGCTCGCGCCGCTGCGCGACCAGGCGGCCGCGATCTCGGATCCGAAGGAGCGCGAGCGCCGGCTGGCAAAGCTGACGCCGCAGCTGCTCGACGAGATGATCAACGACGAGCTGATGCTGCAGGCCGCGCACGACGCGCACCTCACCGTCGACAAGTCGGACATCCAGGCGACGCTCGATTACCTGAAGAAGGAGCACAAGCTCGACGACAAGCAGCTCGAGCAGGCGATGCGCGACCAGGGCATCACGGTCGCGTCGCTCGAGAAGGACATCCTGCGCCAGCGCGCGGTCAGCCAGCTCGTCGCGCCGAAGATCACGGTCTCCGACGAGGACGTCCGCGGCCGCTACGCCGAGCTGCAGCGGCGCGCCAACATCGTGATCGCGGTCAACATCTCGCAGATCGTGTTCGCGCTGCCGGAGCATCCGACCGAGCAGCAGCTCGCCGACGCGAAGGCGAAGGCGCAGCGCGCGATCGATCGCGTCAAGGCCGGCGAGGAGTTCGCGAAGGTCGCGACCGAGCTGACCGACGATGCGTCGACGAAGGCGACCGGGGGCATGCTCGGCTGGATCGATCCGAAGACGGTCAACGCGGACTGGGAGCCCGTGCTGTTCGGGATGGACAAGGGCGAGGTGCGTGGCCCGTTGCAGGGTCCGAGCGGCCTGCACGTGTTCTACGCGAACGAGATCAAGCGCGACGAGCTCAAATCATTCGACGAGATGAAGCCTCAGCTGACCGAGGAGCTGCGCCGGCGCGCGCTCGCGAAGCAGACCCAGGCCTGGATCGAGGAGCTTCGTAAGAAGGCCTACATCGAGATCAAGCTGAAATGAGGCCGCGCCGGGTACGCCTCAGGTAGCGACCCGCAAAATGCCCGGTCGCGACAATCGGGTAGGTGCGAATCGCGGGTCTGGATCGCATGCTTTTCGAATGGATCCCCGGCTCGGCGCGATCGCGTTTTCGCGCGCGGCGCATACAATGGTGTGCTCGCAAGCCTGGGGGAATCGTGACCGACAATCGCCGTACCACGACTCGTCACACCGTCTCTCTCGCCGGCAAGGTCACCGTCGGTGGCGCCACACAGGACTGCACGGTGGTGAACCTGTCGCTCGGTGGCGCGCTCGTGCAGGCGGGACCGCGCGCGAAGATGGGAGAGCGTGTTCACATCACGTTCCGCATCCCGACGCTCGAGAACGCGATCGACGTCGGTGCTACCGTGCGGTGGTCCGACAGCAACGGCATCGGACTGCAGTTCGATGGTCTGCGGGCGCATGACGTATGGGGTCTGAACGCGTATTTCCGCAAGCTCGCTTCGTAGCGCTCGCCATCGCGCTGTGCGCGAGCGTCGCGCACGCGGATACGCCACCCACGCGGTCGAAGACGCACGAACGCGTCGCGGTGATCGATCTCGGGCCGTCGGATCCGGCGGTCCGTCGCCAGCTCGCGGCCGCGCTCGTCGCCGCCGGCCTCGAGCCGGTCGTCGGGGACGGCGTCGAGGACGCGCTCGCCGGCGACAACGTCGATCGCGACGCGGTCCAGCTCGCGGCCGCGGTCGCCGAGGCGCAGCGCGCGTTCGGTGCGCTCGACTGCAAGGCCGCGACGACCGCGAGCCAGACCGCGATCGGGCTCGCCGCCGCCCGCCAGGCCGCCGGGTTGCCGGTGCCGGAGCTCGCGCGCGCGCTGACCTACGTGCTGCTGTGCGCGGATCGCGCGGGCGACCTCGACACCGCGCTGCGCGCTGCGACGAACCTGCGCACCGTCGGCGGCAGCCCCGATGTCCCCGCCGACGTGTGGAAGAAGTATCCGGAGATCGACGTCGTGCCGGCGCACGAGCGGTTCGCGCTCGCGATCACCGCCGATCCGGGCGCGGCCGTGTACCTCGACTTTCGTCGCGTCGGCACCGCGCCGCTGACGCTGACGCTGACCGCCGGCGACCACGTGATCGCCGCCGCGACCGCGACACGCCGAGGCTGGGCCGCCGGAACCGCGGTGCGCACGCAGACCCAGCTCGCGATCCCGATGGCCGATCTGCGCGGCACGTGGGCCGAGGTCGCGCAGCGCGTGGCGAGCTGGCGCGGCGCGATGCCTGCCCCGCCCGAGCTCGGGTGGGTGATGGCGAAGGTGCACGCGCGCGTCGTGCTCGTCCGCAAGGGCGATCGCGTCGAGGCGTGGGGCCGGCTCGGGCTCGCCGAGGCGCCGCACCAGCTCGGCGGCGACGACGGCGTCGGCACGCTCGCCGAGGCAGACCGGCTCGCCGCGCTCGTCGTCGATCGCGTGCACGGCTGGAACGATCGCGCGCCGGATCCCGATCGGCCGCTGCTCGTCGAGGATCGCACCCCGGGCCGCACCGATCGCGGCGAGTCGCCGACGAAGTGGTGGGTCTACGCGAGCGTGATCGGCGCGGTCGCCGCGGCCGCCGTGCTCGTCTACGCGAACGACGCCGGCAGCGATCACCAGCGCATCGAGGTCCACGCGCCATGAAGCGCATCCTCGTCTTCCTGCTGCTCGTGTGCGGCATCTCGCTCGCGGACGCGTCGCCGCGCCTCGAGTTCGCCGCGCGCAAGGGCAAGGTCACCGTGCTCGCCGAGCCGGGGCTCGATCGCGAGGCGCGCGATCTCGCGGATCGCGCCGAGGCCGCGCTCGTCCACATCGCCGGCGACCTGCCCGGCTTGCCGCAGCCGCAGGCGATCGAGATCCGGCTCGTCCGCGAGTCGCGCGATCTCGCGGCGGTCGCGCCCGGCGAACGCGGTGCGCCGCCGTGGGCGATCGGCGTCGCGTATCCCGACATCGGGGTCGTGTCGATCGCGCTGCGCCGCGAGTCGACCGTCGTCGATCCGATCCCGACGATGAAGCACGAGCTCGCGCACATCGCGCTCGGCACCGCGCTCGGCGATCGCGCGCCGCACTGGCTGCACGAAGGCTTCGCGTATCAGCACTCGGCGGAGTGGTCGCGCGAGCGCGTCGAGACGCTCGCCGGGATGGCGTGGATGGATACGATCATTCCGCTCGACGAGCTCGACCGCTCGTTCCCGTCGCAGGAGCTCGTCGCGAATCGCGCGTACGCCGAGAGCTACGACTTCGTCGGCTTCCTGTCGCGCCGCGGCCGGTGGGCCGACGACGAGGACGACGGCGATCGGTTCGCGTTCCGGCGCTTCCTGCAGGAGCTCGGCAACGGCGCGGAGCTCGACACCGCCGCGATCCGCGCGTTCGGCGCGCCGACGCACGCGCTGTTTGTCGAGTGGAAGAGCGACCTCAAGAATCGCTACAAGCTCGTGCCGATCGGCCTGCTCGGGCTCGCGCTGTGGATCTTCTGCGCGCTGCTGCTCGTGTTCGCGGCGTGGCGACGGCGCCGCCAGAACCGCCGCCGGCTCGCGCAGTGGGACGTCGAGGAGCGCGCGCGCGAGGAGCGGCTGCGCCACGCGAGCGCGCTCGTCCACGTGCCGCCGTACGTGCCGTGGCCCGGCAAGGATCCGTTCGAGGACGTCCCGGACGACGACCCGCCCGAGGATCCGCGCCTGATGAACTGAGCGTCACGCCGTCGTAACAGCGGTCGCGCAGTTCGCGGTTGAGGGCCGCCGCGCGCACGTGCGAACGTGGTCGCATGCGTGGCTCGTCGCTGGTCGTCGTCGGGGTGCTCGTGAGCTCGTTGCCTGCCGCGGCGGATCCCGGCGACTACAACGCGCCCTGCTATCCGAACGACACGTGCAACCGCGGGCTCACCTGCGTCGCGGGCACGTGTCAGCTCGTCGCCGGAGACGAGGGCCAGGCGTGTTACGGCAACGGCACCTGCAACAAGGGCTTCGCCTGCGTCGACAGGAAGTGCGTGATCGAGGCGCCCGAGTGCCGGCCGCCCGCGAAGGGGATCTACGACGCGTGCGTGACGAGGGCGAAGCCAGGCTGGCGCGCGTTCGACGACGCGTTCGCGCTCGACAAGGCGCGCAAGCAGTGCACCGGGGTCCAGGATCTCGAGATCCTCGACATCGCCTACAAGTACATGACGATGGCATTCGACCCGGCGTTCGCGATGGAGCGGGCGCTGCAGTACGCCGCGAATCCACGGCTGCGCGCGAAGTCGGCGATCGTCGGCTACGCGGCGGAGCAGTACGCGCGGCAGTTCGACGGCAAGTTCGCGATCGAGTGGGCCACGAAGCAGTCCGAGGCGCTCGCGGCCGATGCGCTCGCGTGCCTGCGCGAGACCGTCGCGGCGAACAGCCAGTTCGATGCGAAGTTCGGGATCGAGAAAGCGTTCCAGCAGTGCGTGAAGACGCATCCGGCGCCGATCTGCAAGTAGCCGCTACGAGCTCGCGGGCGGCTGCGCCGGCGCTGGCTCGTTGCCGGTGACCGGCACGGTCGCGGGGACCTTGTCCTTCTTCGTGTCGTCGTCGGGCTCGTCGTGGAGCTTCTCGTCCGGCTTGACCTCGTGCTCGGGCGGCAGCGGCGTCTGCCGCTCGTCGCGCTCGTGGTCGACCTTCGTCTTGACCTCGCCGGTCGGCTTCTTCTCGAGCGTCAGCGTCTCGATCTCCTTGCCCTCGATGTCGATCGCGCGCATCTCGAGCTTCGTCGCGGTCACGGCGAATGACAGGAAGTGATGCACGGTCGCCTGCTTGAGCGCGTCGGTCGCGCCCCAGAACCGCGTCAGGTGCCCGCCCCCGCCGCCGCTGATCACGTAGTTCACGCCGGCGACCTTAAACCGCTCGTACTGGTGCTCGTGCCCGGTCATCACGAGATCGACCTTGTGATCGGTCAGGATCTTCGCGAACGCCTTGCGGATCGCGAGCTGCGGGCCGCGGAACGAGTTCGTGTACATCGGGTGGTGGCCGAACACGATCACCCACGGCAGCTTGTTCGCCGCGAGATCGTGATCGAGCCACTCGAGCTGCGCCGAGTCGCGCTGGGTCGTGTCGATCGCGACGAAGTGGACGTCACCCCAGTTGAACGAGTAGTAGCGCTCGGGCTCCGGCAGCACGAACGCCTCGAAGTACGGCCGCCCGCGCATCGTGCGCCGCTCGTGGTTGCCGAGCGCGGGATACGCCGGCACGTAGCGCAGGTAGTCGCGGTACACGCCGAAGAACTTGCTCTCGAGCTGGTCCGCGGTGCCACGCGTGTATGCGATGTCGCCCATGAACACGAGGAAGTCGAACGGCACGCTCGACATCTGCTTCGCGACTGCGAGCGCCGCGGCGTCACCGGTCCCGGTGTCCCCGACCGCGACGAAGTGGATCGGCTCCTTGCCGCCCGGCGCCGCCGCGGTCGACATCGGTGCGCGCTCGGTCAGCGCGATGCCGTCGTCGAGGATCCGGTAGCAGTACAGATGCGACGGCTCGAGCCCTTTGACCTCGGCCTTGACGATGTACAGCTCGTCCGCGGTGAGCTCCTTGCCCGGTCGCTGCTGCGCGACGAACCGCGCCTTCTGCAGATCCGGCTCGCCGGCGTACACCGCCTCGCCGCGCGCGACGACCTTGCCATCGGGCTCCTCGACGATCACCTCGCCTTTGCCATCGCGCGTGCCCCACGCGAACATCGTGCTCGTCGTCGTCGTCGACTGCAGGTACGGCGCGCGCGTCACCTTCATCGCGCCCTCGGCCGTGACCTTGCCGGTGCCGCACTTCTTGAGCGCGGCGCGCTCGAGCGGCTTGACGTCGACCTTGCCCTCCCACAGCGGCAGCTTGCTGCAGCACGCGAGCGTGCACAGCAGGCCCAGCCAGACGGGTCGCACGGAGCGCATACACCGGGTGGTGCAGTGCGCGTGCCGGCACAACCACGCGACGGATCGCGGGGCCACGCGCGACTCCAACACGGTGTGCGATTACGCTCGCCGCATCGCGAGCTGCGCACGCGCGTCGTCGAGCGACAGCGCCGCGGCCTCGTGCCGCACGTCGGCGGGCACCCAGTCGGGAAACGGCGTGATGACGTTGCGGTGCTCGCCGCTCGGCATGTGCTCCTGGCGGATATCCGCGACGCGCGACGCCGCGAGCTCGCCCGCATCCGCGAGCTTCACGAGCGCGGGCCACAGCCGGCGATGCACGAACGTGATCTTGCCGTCGACGAGCTTGAAGCAGCGGATCGCGTCGTCGTCATCGAGCGACGACAGCGCCGCGAAGATCTGCTTGCCCTTCGGATGCGCCCACCAGCTGCCGGCGATCGGCGCGCCGGCGACTGCCTCGGCGATCGACGGTACCGGGCCCTTCGCCGACGCGAGCACGACGCCGTGACGCTCGACGAACGTCGGCCAGCGATCGCGTGGTGGGGTCCGCGAGCGCTTCTTCGAGGGCTTCTTCCGCTTCGTCGCCGCCACTCCACGGAGCACATCATGGGCAGTCTCAGATTCATAGTTTTCATTGCATTTATCATCGCAACATATCGAGATCGTTCACGAACAAACCGGATCTTTCGATCGCAGAGCGGCTGTCGACGTTGTAGAGTGTGTCTCGCGTCGGGTGCTCTGGAGCGATCACCGCTCGAGCGCGGCGCCGGAGGTCCATGGCCGAGAACGCGTATGTCGACGAACCGATCCAGGTGCTGCCCTGGCCCGCTGCGATTCGCAAGCGGCCGGGCATGTACGTCGGACCGCTGGATGATGGCGCGGGGTTCGAGACGATGCTGCACGCCGTGATCGACGAGCTGCTCGACGTAGGCAGCGACGCGAGCTACCTGCGGCTCACGGTCGATGGCGCCGCGATCGGCGTCGAGCACGACGGCCGCAGCTTCGAACCGGCAGAGATCGTCGACCGGTTCGCGAACGCTCAGATGCACGGAATGCACCGGTGGGGCGTGCCCGTGACGTGTGCGCTGTCGAGCCAGCTTGACGTCGACGCATGGCACGAGGGTCGCGTGTACTCGCAGCGGTTCGTTCGCGGCCATCGGGTGGGTCCGATGCACCTGGCCGACGGTGCGGTCCGCCGTCGGACGTTTGTCCGGTTCACCCCGGACATCACGGTGCTTCCGCCGCACACGTGGCACGCCACCGCGCTCGAGCAGCTCGCACGCGAGCTCGCAGCGATGTACCCGCACATGACGCTACTGCTCGACGACGTGACGATCCGCTATCCCGATGGCGTCGCCGACCACCTGCGCCACGTCACGCGCGACGACCACACGACGCCGATCATCGAGGCGCAGGGCCGCGTCCAGGACGTCGACGTCGAGCTCGCGATGACCTGGCGCGAGTCCGGGCCTTTGCGCATCGACGGGTTGGTGAATCGCCGGCGATCGATCGACGGCGCGCACGTCACCGGACTGCGAGACGGCGTGAAGGATGCGATCGCGGCGCGCGTCGGCACCACGCTCCCAGCTGACGCTCTCGAACGTGGGCTCGTCGCCTGCGTGGCGGTGCAGCTCGACACTGCGCGGTTCCGCGGCTGGCAACGGCTCGACCTGCAGAATCGCGAGGCGTACGACGCCGTTCGCGAGCTCGTCGTCGAGACGCTCGCGCGCGACCAGCACGTCGACGTGCTCGACACGCTACTCGCGCGGTGTTCCGCTCAGCGCGGGATCACGAACAAGAAATCGCGCGGCGGCACGAAGCGATAGCCGTCCTCGGTGACGCGGATGATCTCCGAGCCGTCCTCGCCGAGCAGGCGACGGATGCGCATGATGTTCGTGAACAGCGCGGCGTCGTGACGCAGCGGGTGGTACTCGACGTTCCACACCGCCTGGACGATCGCTTCCTTCGAGAACACCTTGCCGGGCGCCGATGCGAACAGGAACAGCAGTCGCTTGAGCAGCGAGCGGCGGCGCAGATCCGCGAGCTCCTGACCGTGGCGCCAGATCACCTCGCGCACGCCATCGACCGCGAGCGCGCGGCCCGGCAGGCGCAGGATCTCGGGGTTCGCGTCGGCGACGTCGCTCGGCACGCCCTCGGCATCGATCACGCGGAACGGACGCTGCGCGGTCAGGCCGAGATCGGTGAGCAGCCGCGCCGCGCCTTCGATCGCGGTCGGTGCCATCGTCGCGGCCGACGGTGCGGTCGGATCGGCGACGGCCTCGTGGCCGGAGATCGCGTCGAGCGCGGCGTGCGCGACGAGGCGCTCGACCGGCAGGCCCGCGGTCATCGCGAGCTCCGCGGCGTCGCGGGCATAGGCGACCGCGGACGCGGCATCGTCGTCGTCGCGCGCGAGCGCGGACAGCGCGAGCAGCGCGTGGACGCGTGCGCGGACGAGGCCGGCGGCGGCGGCTTCGCGGGCCGCGCGGCTCGCGGCGGCGCGGGCGTTACCGCGATCGCCACGCGCGAGCTCGAGGCGGGCGACGATCACGAGCGCGGAGGCGAGCTCGATCGTGCGGTGCGCGCGCTCGGCGAGCACGGCGGTGTCGCGCGCGAGCTCGAGCGCGACGGCGACATCGCCGGTCGCGAGCCCGACCTCGGCGGCGGCGAGCCGGCGGTCGAGCTCGTCGCGCGATTCGGCGCCGGTGTTCTGCGCGAGCTCGATCGCGCCCGCGCGCTGGCCGCTGAGCGCACGCGCGGTCGCGAGCAGCACGGCGACGGTGGCGGCGGAGGCAGCGTCGAGCGTCGGCTGGCCGTGCAGCTCCTCGAGGCGCGGCAGTGCAGCGTCGAGCCGGAGCTCGAGCAGATCGATCGCGGCGACGACGGCGCTGCCGCGCGCGGCGAGGTGACCGAGCTCGCGGCGCACGCTCGACGCGAGGGCGGCGCTGGCGAGCTCGGCGGCGAGCGCCGGCTGGCCGCGCACGATCTCGAGCTCGGCGAGATCGAGCTCGGCGCGCAGGGCTCCGAGCTCGTCGCCGCGCTCGCGGCGCGCGCGTACGACCTGGTGCAGCAGCTGCGCGGCGGTCGTGCTGTCGCCGCGGCGGCGCGCGACGAGCGCGCGGGCGGCGAGCACCTCGTCGGCGACGGCGACGGCATCGAGGTCGCGGGCCGCGGTGTCGGCGGCGTCGAGCGCGGTCGCGGCCTCGACGAGCCGGCCTTCGCGCGCGAGGCCGATCGCGCGGCGCGCGTCGACGATCGCGGAGAGCTCGCTCGCCTCGAGGCAGACCGGGACGGACTTGCAGGCGCCGTGGGCGCGCGCGAGCGCCGAGCGCATCGCGGCGACGCGGCCCATGTACTCGTCGAGCCGTGCGCTCGCGAGGTGGACGCGGGCCCGCGCGAGCGGATCGGCGGACGCGACATCGCCGAGCGACGTCAGGTGTGCGGCGGCGGCGTCGGGGGCGCCGGCGAGCAGCTCGAGCTCGGCGAGCATCGCGACGGCACGCGCTCGCTCGCTCGGATCGGCGGCACCGAGCAGGCCGGTGAGCGCGCGGCGCGCCGAGGCGGCATCGCCGGACGCGAGCACGAGCTCGGCATGGATCAGCGGCGACACCGCGCCCGGCGAGCTCGACGCGCGCTCGAACGCCTCGGTGTAGCGACCGCCGCGGACCGCGATCTCGATCCGCAGCGCGGCGAGCGACCGCGCGAGCTCGGGATCGAGCGGCGGGCGCACGACCTCGGCGAGGCCGGTCGTCGCGACGTCGCCGTGCTGGCTGCTGCCGCGGCGGCGCTGCCGATCGCCAAGCGCGTCGAGCAGCGACTCGAACTCGCCTGCGCCACCGCTGCGCGCGGCGAGCTCGCGGTCGGCGAGCAGCGCGGCGGCCGCGCGATCGCGATCGCCCGCGGCGAGCCAGTGCCACACGACCTCGCGGACGCGCGTGATCTGATCCATCGCGCCGAACGCGCCGTCGTCGCCGGCTTGCCATGCGAGGCGCGGGCCGCTCGCGACGGCCGCGGTGCTCGCGACCAGCTCGGCCGCAGCGCTCGACAGCCGGCACTTGGTCTCGAAGCTCATCTGCGCGAGCACGTCGACGCGCACGACCTCGTGCACGACGACGCGGCCATCGCCGACACCATCGATCAGCTGGCGCGCGAGCAGGCTCGTGATCGCGGCCTCGATCTCGACGCCGGGCGCGAGCGCGCTGACCGCCGCGGGGGCGACCGGCGCGCGCAGGATCGCGAGTGCCTCGAGCGCGGCGCGCGCGGGCGCCTCGAGCGAGCTGATGTCCCACGCGTTCGCACCGAACCGGGCGCGCGCGAACTCGCGGCGCAGGCCGAGCGGGATGCCACGCGTGCGCGCGAACGCGGCGTCGAACCCGAGCGCCTCGCCGTAGCTCTCCTCGAGCGCAGCCCACAGCTGGGCGCCGGCGTCGGCGTCGAGGCCCTGGAGCTCGACCTCCGCGATCGACGAGCCAACCGCGGCGGCGAGCGGATCGCGGCCGACGACGACGACGCGGCCGAGCGCGGTCGGGCCGAGCAGCAGCGGCGCGAGCAGGCTCGTCGCCTCGTCGGTGCGCAGGTGCTGGATGTCATCGATCACGAGCACGCGCGAGCTCGACGCGAGCGTGTGCGCGAGGGTGCCGGGGACGCAGCGCAGCGCGCGCTCGGCGCGGGCGCGCAGCGCGGACGCGCGGTCGCCCATGTGGCACTCGACGATCGTGCAGGGCACGCCCAATCCGCCGACCGGATTGACGAGCTCGCCGACCAGCCGGGTCTTGCCGGAGCCGAGGGCGCCGTGCAGCGACACCAGCGGCACGACGGCGAGGTGCTCCTTCAGCTCGGCCAGCTCGTTCTGCCGACCGACGAACGGCGCAGGGCCGATGGGGGTCATGGGGTTCGTGATCTTGGAAGTACGACGCCGCATGAGGTTAGCGGCGATGCAGCAAGCCGTGCGCCATCCGGCCGCCGCGATGTTGGAAAATCTGCCGTCGCGCAACCTACCGGTTTGACGTGGGCATTGTAGGGCACCTTCCAGCTGTCACGTGATCTGATGCGCCGGGTATGAGAGGCGAGCGTCTCGCTGAGGGGACGAACCGGTGACAGCTGCCCCAGCGGTCAGCGAGCGGAAGTTAGCCAAGCGCCAGCAAGCTCGCGAGCGCGCTGTCCCACGGCGCTGACTCGTCGCGGCGTTGCCGGAGGTGGCGATCGATCGTCGGATACGCCGCGACCGCGCGGTCGAGCGCCGCGTCACGCCCGGCCTGGTAGGCGCCGAGCACGATCAGATCGCGATGCTCCTGGTAGACCGCGAGCTGCGCGCGCACCCGCGCCGCGGCCTCGGCATGCTGCGGGTCGACGACGCGGTTCATCAGCCGCGAGACGCTGGCGACAATATCGATCGGCGGGAACTGCCCGGCCTGCGCGAGCCGGCGATCGAGGATGATGTGACCGTCGACGAGGCCGCGCACCTCGTCGGCGATCGGCTCGTCGAGATCGTTGCCGGCGACGAGCACGGTGTAGATCGCGGTGATCACGCCGTGCGGCGTCGCGCCGGCGCGCTCGATCAGCCGCGGCAGCAGCGCGAACACGCTCGGCGGATAGCCATGGCGCGCGGGCGGCTCGCCGGCGGACAGCCCGACCTCGCGCTGGGCGCGCGCGACGCGGGTCAGCGAGTCGCAGAGCAGCAGCACCGAGGCGCCGCGTCGATCGCGGAACCACTCCGCGATCGCGGTCGCGACGTGCACCGCGCGTAGCCGGACGAGCGGCGGCGCGTCCGACGTCGCGCACACGACGACGGTCCGCGCGCGGGCCGGCGCGAGCTCGTCGCCGAGCAGCTCCGCGAGCTCGCGGCCGCGCTCGCCGACGAGGCACAGCACGATCACGTCGGCGTCGGTGCCACGCGCGATCTGGCCGAGCAGCGTCGACTTGCCAACGCCGGCGGCCGAGAACAGCCCGACGCGCTGGCCGCGGCCGAGCGTCAGCAGCGTATCGATCGCGCGCACGCCGGTCTTCTGCGGCGCGCTGATCGGCGGCCGCTGCAGCGCCGGCGGCGCGGCCCGATCGACCTCCCAGCGCTCGCCGACGAGCGCGGACCCGCCGTCGATCGGCTGGCCGATCCCGTCGAGCACGCGGCCGAGCAGATCGTCACCGCACGCGATCGACAGCGGCGCGCCGGTGCGCCACACCGCCGTCGCCGGCGCGACGCCCGACAGCTCGCCGAGCGGCAACAGCACCGCCTGCTCGCCGCGAAACCCGACGACCTCGGCCGCGAGCGGCACGTGATCGCGACGATCGATCCGGACCAGCTCGCCGAGCGCGACGCCCGGCACGGTCGCGCGGATCACGAGCCCGGTGACCTCGTCGACCGTGCCCTCGGCGATCGCGTTCGTCGCCGATCCCGCGGCGTGCGCGTGCGCGGCCTGGGCGGCGAGTCGCTCGGCCTCGCTGCGCGCGTCCTTCACGAGCTGCTTCGCGAGCGCATTCGCGTCGGTCTCGAGCTGCGTCGCGCGCGCCTTCGCGTCGGCGACGACCTGCGCCGCCTCGGCGTGCGCGGCGTCGAGCACGCGCTGCGCCTCGGTACGAGCGTCGTGCTCGTCCCCGGTGATCACCCGCCCCGGCTTCATACGACCTCGCGATTGTACTCCTCGCTCACGCGCCGAGGCGCCAGAATGGACCGACGAGCCCGATCGACGCGAACAGCGCCTCGGCCTCGTCGCGCGTCTTGCGTCGCCACGCCGCGTCGAGCTTGTCCGCGTACCAGCCGCGCGCGAGCGCGCCGCACTGCGCGAGCGTCATCGTCGCGCCGCGGGGCAACGCGCGCGCCGCGCACCAGCGATCGATGTGGTCCTCCGACCGGAAGACGAGCATCGTCGCTCACGTGAAGCCGATGTTGTCCCACCACCGCGCCGCGGGCACCGCGAAGTGGACGATGCCGTCCCCGATCACCTGGTCGGCTGCGACTTCGACGCGCATCGGCTCGCCGCAGTCGCCACACGTCGCGTCGATCGTCGCGTCGGCGTGCAGCAGCGCCGCGATCCCGAGCGCGTCCCAGATGCAGTTGCCGTGGTAGCGCCGGCCGCGCGCGTGGACGACGAACGGCGTCGCGACTGCCGAGAACGGCGCCGCCATCCAGAGGTTCGTCGTCGTCGGTGCGAGCACGATCGCGCGCGCCGCCGCGAGCCGGTGCAGCGCGGCCTCGATCGCGTCGCGGCGCTCGCCAAGCGCGGTCGCGATGGCGTCGACGCCGGGCACCTCGCCGGTGTCCGCGGCCTCGCGGAAGATCCACAGCCGTACCAGGCGGTCGAGCTCGTCGGGATCCACGGGATCGGCCTACCACGCCGCCGCGAGCGCCGCCCAGGCCGGCGCGTGGTCGAGCGGCGTCCGCGCGTGGGCGACGAGCTCGCCGAGGATCGCGAGGCCGCGCGGCCGCGGCAGCCGGACGACGAGCTGGCGCGCGGCGACCGCGTCGACGTGCGGCGCGAGCGCGCGTGCGCCGATCCGGGCCAGCGGATCGCGATCCGGCAGCTCGCGACACCGCGCGATCGCGGCGCGCGGCGGCCCGAGCGCACCGGCGCGTGGCGGTCGATCGATCCGCACCGCGGCCGCGAGCAGCCGCGCACCGTCGGCGCCGAGCCGCGCGGCGACCTGGCGCGTGGCGTCGGGACCCGCGCCGCGCACGGCGAGCGCGAGCTGATCCGCGCCGAGCTCGACGAGCCAGCGCGCGAGCACGTCGGCGCGGCACCGGATCGCATCGGCGAGCTCGCGCGGCGCGGCGTCGCGGGCGTCGAGCGCGGGCAGCGGCGGCAGCTCGGCGCACGCCCGGCGGACGAGCCAGACGTCGATCGGATCACGCGGGCCCGCGGCGAGCGCCCGGCGTGCGCGCTCCGGCAGCCCGGCGAGCCCGGCCTCGATCCAGCTCGGATCGACGCCACGGATCCCGGGTGGGATCGGCGCGCGCACCGCGGCGACGAGCTTCGCGCGCACGGTCCGGCGCTCGGACGAGGTCGCCGCCGCGAGCTCGTGCTGGCCGCGCCGCGCACCGTCGCCGAGCGCGCCGCCGAGCCGCGCGAGCACCGCGCGATCCGCGCAGGCGACCGCGAGCGCCTCGCCGATCACCGGCTCACCTCACTTCTGCGGCTTGACGTGGCCGGTCTCGGCGCGGCGCCGCCGGCGAGCGGGCCGCAGCTTGTAGCGCAGCAGCTTGCCGCCGGGTCCGCGCGGCAGCGCATCGACGAACTCGATCCAGCGCGGGTACTTGTACGGCGCGAGCACGTTCTTCACGTACTCCTTGAGCTCGGCCTCGAGCTTCGGCCCGCCTTCCTGGCCGACGTTCGTGACGACGAACGCGAGCGGCTTGATCAAGCCTTCGTCGTCGTCGGCGCCGATCACGGCGGCTTCCCACACCGCCTCGTGCGCGACGAGCGCGCGCTCGACCTCCGACGGTGACACCCACTTGCCGCCGACCTTGAACAGATCGTCGACCCGGCCGCAATGATGATAGAAGCCCTCGCGATCGACCATGAAGCGATCGCGGGTCGTGAACCAGCCATCGGCGCGCAGCTCGTGCAGCCCGCTCTCGCTCGTGTTGCCGCGCGCCCAGTAGCCGGTGAACAGCGAGCCGCACTGCAGCTCGAGCGTGCCGATCTCGTCGACGCCGACCGGATCGCCGTCCTCGTCGACGAGCCGGACCTGGACGCCGGTCAGCGGCTTGCCGCACACGCCCGGGCGCGCACCCGGATCGTCGCTGCGGCCGGCGAGCGCGAACTGGAAGATCTCGGTCAGCCCGTAGCCGACGATGACCTCGGTCCCGAGCACCGAGCGGATCCGCGGGATCAGTCGCTCCGGCATGCCCTCGGCCCCGGCCACCGCATGACGGAGCCCCGCGAGCGGCGGGGCGATCTTGGCCTCTTCGGCGTCGTGGGCGAGCTGGGCGTACACCGACGGCGTCGCGAACAGCACGGTCGGCTGGTAGCTCTCGACCGCGGCGAACAGCAGCTTGCTCTGCGGCTGCGCCGGAAACAGCAGCGACTCGGCCTGCACGGCGAGCGGCAGCAACAGGCCGGCGCCGAGGCCGTACGCCGTCGACAGCCGCGCGACCGACAGGATGCGATCCGCGCTCGTCAGCTGCAGCAGGTCGCGCGCGAACGAGTCGTGGGCCGCCGCGATCGTCCGCTTCGTGTGCGGCACCGCGCGCAGCTCGCCGGGACCGGATCCCGCGGAGTACAGCAGCAGCGAGATGTCGGTGTCGCCCATCGGTACCGGCGGCAGCGGGGTCGAGCTGTCGACGAGCTGCTGGTAATCGTGCGTGCCGGGCAGCTTGCTGCGCACGCACACGACCTCGCGCAGGTCGGGGCTCTCGGCGCGTACCGCGTCGACGACCTGCTCGTGCGCGTCGTCGACGATCGCGATCACCGCGGCCGCGTGCAGCACGTAGTCGTGGACGTCGTCCGGCGTCGACAGCTCGGACACCGGCACCGCGACCGCGCCGGCGTGGATCACGGCGAGGATCGCCGCCGCCGCCTCGAGCCGGTCCTGCATCAGGATCAGCACGCGCTCGCCGCGCCCGAGCTTGAGCCCGCGCAATCCCGCCGACAGCTTCGCGACATGCGTCGCGAGCTCGTCGAACGTCCACGCGCGATCGCCCTCGCGCAGGGCAAGCCGCGGGCCGGCACCACTCGCGAGCGCACCCTCGAGCAGCCATGCCGACAGGTTCCCGACCTCGGACATGCTCGCAAATTGTAAGGGACTCCCGCCGCCACTACAAAAAAGATCGGGCACGCTTCGCCGGTGCGGATCGTCGGCGGAAGTCTTGGCGGCCGGGTCTTGCGCGCCCCGGGCGGAGCGGCTACGCGCCCGACGTCGGAAAAGGTCCGAGAGGCGGTGTTCGCGGTGCTCGGGTCGGCGGGCGCCACGATCGAGGGCGGCCACGTGCTCGACCTGTTCGCCGGCTCCGGCGCGCTCGGCCTCGAGGCGCTGTCGCGCGGGGCGGCGCACGCGACGTTCGTCGACGCCGGCAAGCCGGCCCTGATCGCGATCCGCGGCAACCTGCGCGAGCTCGGCGTCGACGACCGCGCGACCGTGATCGGCGGCGACGCGATCGTGGTCGCGAAGCGCGCGGTGACGACGCCGTACGATCTGGTGTTCGTCGATCCGCCGTACGCCTCGGATCTCGCGACCCGCGCGGTCGCCGCGCTGCCGCCCGAGTCTCTCTCACCACATGCGGTGATCGTCATCGAGCACGATCGCCGCAACGCGCCGCCCGACGCGATCGGATCTCTGCTACGAACAGACCACCGTCGCTACGGCGACACCTACGTGTCGTTCTACGAGGTCCCGACGAAGGCTTGACGATGACAGCAACGCAGCAGTCTCACTCGATCGCCGTGTACCCCGGGACCTTCGATCCGATCACGAACGGTCACCTCGATATCCTGCAACGCGCGCTCGCGGTGTTCTCGACGGTCGTCGTCACGATCGCGCCGAACATCCGCAAGAACCCGCTGTTCACGACCGACGAGCGGATGCAGTTCATTCGCGATGCGCTGCCGCAGTACGGCGATCGTCTCGAGTTCGCGGTGTTCGAGGGCCTGCTCGTCGACTTCTGCCGGTCGCGCGGCGCCTCGGTGATCGTGCGCGGCCTGCGCGCCCTCGCCGACTTCGAGTACGAGTTCCAGTTCGCGCACATGAACCGCCGGCTCGCGCCCGGCGTCGACACCGTGTTCTTCATGACCGACGAGCGCAACCACTACGTCTCGAGCTCGCTCGTCAAGGAAGTCGCCAGCCTCGGCGGCGACGTCAACGGCCTCGTCCCTGCTCCGGTCGTCGCCGCGCTCGCGGCGAAGTACGCATCGAACACGAAGGTGAAGTGATGACCTATCCGCTCAAGCTCGCGTCCCGCCTCGATCCGATCAAGCCGTCGATCACGCTCGCGGTCACCGCGAAGGCGGCGAAGCTCAAGGCCGACGGTGTCGATGTCGTCAGCTTCGGCGCCGGCGAGCCCGACTTCGATACGCCGGCGCACATCAAGGACGCCGCGCGCGCCGCGCTCGACGATCGATCCCGGGGCGTCGGCAAGTACACCGACGTCGCGGGCATCCTGCCGCTGCGCAAGGCGATCGCGGCCGAGCTGTCCGCGGTCCACAAGCTCGAGCTATCGCCGGATCAGATCCTCGTCTCCACCGGCGCGAAGCACTCGCTCTACAACCTGTTCATGGCGCTGCTCGATCCCGGCGACGAGGTGCTGATCCCGGCGCCGTACTGGGTCAGCTACCCGGACATGGTGATGCTCGCCGGCGGCCGCCCGGTGATCCTCGAGACCCGCGCCGAGGACGACTTCGCGGTCACCGCCGAGCAGGTGCGCGCCGCGTGCTCGGCCCGGACCCGCGCGATCGTGCTCAACAACCCGTCGAACCCGACCGGCGCGGTCTACACGCGCGCCCAGATCGAGGCGCTCGCGAAGGTCGTCGTCGAAAAAGACCTGCTCGTGATCTCCGACGACATCTATCGCCAGCTCGTCTACGGCGATGCCGAGTACGTCTCGATCGCCGCGGTCGGCCCCGACGTCGCGAAGCGCACGATCCTCGTCGACGGCGTCTCGAAGACCTACGCGATGACCGGCTGGCGCATCGGCTACACCGCCGGCCCGCTGCCGCTGATCAAGGCGATGGCGAAGATCCAGGGGCAGTCGACGTCGAACCCGACGCACCTCTCGCAGATCGCGACGCTCGCCGCGCTCACCGGTCCGCAGGACTGCGTCGGTCAGATGCGCGCCGCGTTCGACGAGCGCCGGCAGGCGATGGTGCGCCTGCTGCGCGCGATCCCGGGCGTGACCTGCCGCGAGCCGAAGGGCGCGTTCTACGCATTCCCCGACGTCTCGTCCTTCATCGGGAAGCACTCGCCGGAAGGCTCGATCCTCGACGACGACGTCCAGCTGTGTGACTGGCTCGTCGAGGTCGGCAAGGTCGCGGTCGTCCCGGGCTCCGGGTTCGGAGCGCCGGGGTTCGTCCGCCTGTCGTACGCGTGCTCGATGGCCAACATCGAGGACGGCGTGGGCCGCCTCGCGAAGGCACTCGGCACGCTCAGATAAGTTCTCGATTCCGGTTCCCGTTCACTACTCACCATTCGATCGCCGACGCCAACGCGATACCGAGCCGCTTTGCAAAGCTGCCCGGCAGTCGCGAGACCGACGACAAAACGGCGTGCCGCCGCGAGCTCGTCCTGGTTCTACGACGGTGCTCGCCCGCAACCGAGCCACGACGTTCGAGACGCCGTGGTCGTGGCGACGACTCCGTGGAAGCCGCCGCCCGGACGAATGAAACAGTGAACAGAGAAGCGGAACCTGAAGTCGAGCTTCAGGATCGCGACTTACTTCGTCGCGCCGCCGCCGCCCGCGGGAGCCGCGCCGCCGGCGTCTTCCGCCTTGGCGATCGAGCCACACGCGACGGCCTTGCCCGGCTTGCCCTTGTTGTCCTCGTGGAGGACGAGGGTCTTGCCGACGACAGCCTTGTCACCGTCGAGGTTGATCGCGACGTCGCTCGAGTCGACCTTGCCCGGGGCATCCTTGGTCACCTCGATCGTGATCGCGTTCGCCGCGGTGTCCGCCCAGACCTTGCCGGCCTTCGTCGCGTTCGGACCGCAGTCGGCGGCCTCGTGAACGACGAGCACGTACTTGCCCGGCTTGAGACCCTCGAGCGCGGTGTCCGCCTGGACCGCCGTGCCCTTGCCCTCTTCCTGGTGCAGCATGACCGCGACCTTCGACTTCAGCTTCGCGCCCTTCACCGGCGCGAGCTCGGCCTTCGCGTGCCACATCTTCGGCGGCGGCGGCGGCGGCGGAGCCGGCTCGGCCTTCGCCTCGGTGCCACCACCTGCGGGCGGCGTCGGCGTCGCTTCGGGCGATCCACCCGCGGGCTCGGTGCGCGCTTCGGGCATCGGCTCCGGCGTGGTGGTCTTCTTCTTGCCACCACCGCATGCCGCCAACGCCAACAACGGAACTAGGACGAGTTTGAGCTTCATGGCCGTGGTTTTCGGCCGCGTACGAGAGCGAGTCAACCCATCGGCGGCACCTGACTGCGTTTTCACGGATCTTCTTTTGAATGCGTTCGTGGTCAAAACGCTCGGGAGTCATTCAGTCCGTAAGCGCAGCTACGCGCAAGCGATCCGCGAGGGGCAAAACGCCTCGTGCATGTAAGGCGCGTCGATCGCGCGCGTTGGATGGAATTCGCGCCGGCGATCGCGAGATCGCGCGCGAGTCATCGCGACGGTCGCGAGCCGAGCATTAGAGTCGCGCCGCCATGAATCGCGAGTTTGCTTTTCCGGGCACGCGCCCGCGCTACGCGCCTGATCGCGTCGTCGATATCCAGCACATCCTGCTCGAGCTCGAGATCGATCCGCGCGAGCACCGCGTCGCTGGCGTCGCGACGCTGCGCTGCTCGGTGATCGCGCCGGGCACGACGCTGCTCGAGCTCGATGCGGTCGAGCTCGCGATCGAGAGCGTCCAGGTCGCCGGCACCGCCGCGCCGTTTCGCCACGACGGCAAGAAGCTGCGCGTCGAGCTCGCGCGGCCGCTCGCGACCGGCGCCGAGCTCGTGATCTCGGTGCGCTATCAGGGCGCACCGCGCCGCGGCCTCTACTTCATCGCGCCCGACGAGGGCTATCCGCAGAAGCCGCTGCAGGTGTGGTCGCAAGGCCAGGACGAGGACTCGCGCTACTGGTTCCCGTGCATCGACGCGCCGCACGAGAAGGCGACCAGCGAGCTCGTCGTCACCGTGCCCGCGAATTTGTTCGCGCTGTCGAACGGCGTGCTCGTCGCCGATCGCACGCAGGACGGCAAGCGCACGCTGCACTGGCGGCTCGACGTCCCGCACTCGTGCTACCTCGTCACGCTCGCGGTCGGTGACTTCACCGCGATCGAGACCCGGTGGCGCGACATCCCGGTCGTCTACTACGTCGAGCGCGGCAAGGAAGCCGCCGCCGAGCGCACGCTCGCGCGCACGCCCGAGATGCTCGAGCTGTTCTCGCGCAAGTTCGGCGTGCCCTACCCCTACCCGCGCTACTCGCAGGTGTTCGTCGCCGACTTCATCTTCGGCGGGATGGAGAACACGAGCGCGACGACGCTCACCGACACCGTGCTGCTCGACGAGCGCGCGGCCCTCGACTACGACGTCGACGCGCTCGTCGCGCACGAGCTCGCGCACCAGTGGTTCGGCGATCTCGTCACGTGCCGTGACTGGGGCGAGGGCTGGCTCAACGAGGGCTTCGCGACCTACGCGGAGTACCTGTGGCGCGAGCATCACGAGGGCCGCGACGCCGCCGATCTCGAGCTCGAGGAGTGGGCCGAGCTCTACTTCGGCGAGGACAGCGCGCGCTACCGCCGCACGATCGCGACGAAGCTGTTCGACGAGCCGATCGACATCTTCGATCACCACCTCTACGAGAAGGGCGGTCGCGTCCTCCACATGCTGCGCGACGTGCTCGGCGACGACGCGTTCTTCCACGCGCTGTCGCACTACCTGACGAAGCACCGCCACGGCGTCGTCGAGTCGCGCGATCTCGCGCGCGCGGTCGAGGAGGCGACCGGCAAGAACCTCGACTGGTTCTTCGATCAGTGGGTGATCGCGGGCGCCGGCCACCCCGAGCTCGAGGTCGGGTTCCGCTGGGACCCCGCGACGAAGCTCGCCACGGTGACGATCGAGCAGAAGCAGAAGCTCGACGCGAGGACGCCGCTGTTCCGGCTGCCGACGCGCGTCCGCTATCGCGTCGGCGACCGCGATCTCGATGTGCCGATCGAGAT
The DNA here is from genome assembly GCA_035715365.1 of Kofleriaceae bacterium. Lineage (GTDB taxonomy): Bacteria > Myxococcota_A > Polyangia > Haliangiales > Haliangiaceae > JABFXX01. The sequence continues at coordinate 232,711 of DASTLB010000076.1, forward strand.
CGTCGACGCGAAGCACGTGTTCCACACGCGGCTCGAGACCGAGCCGTCGCAGGCGATCTTCGATCCCGGCAAGATCCTGCTCGCCGGCCTCAAGGTCGACAAGCCGGAGCCGGTCTGGGTCGAGCAGCTCGCCGCCGCGATGCACGGCATCGATCGCGGCGCCGCCGCCACCGCGCTCGCGAAGCGCGGCGGACCGGCCGCCGAACGTGCGCTCGGCACCGCGCTCGAGAAGGACAAGTACTGGGCCGTCCGGGCGTCCGCCGCGCTCGCGCTCGCGACGATCCGCACGCCGTCCGCGCGCGATCGCCTGATCAAGGCGCTCGCCGTCGAGGTCCACCCGCGCGCCCGCCGCACGATCGCGCGCTCGCTCGGCGACTTCGTCCACGACGCGGCCGCCGCGGCCGCGCTTGCCCAGGTCGTCGAGCGCGGCGACGCGAGCTACTTCGTCGAGGCCGAGGCCGCGCTCGCGCTCGGCCGCACGCGGTCACCGCGCGCGAGCGAGCTGCTCCGGCTCGCCGCGATGCGCGACTCGTTCACCGACGTGATCCGCCAGCACGCCTACCGCGGGCTCGCCGAGGCGCGCGACGACACCGCGCTCGGCCTGCTCGTCGACGGCACGCGGTGGGGCCGCATCACGCAGGGCCGGCGCGCCGCCACCGGTGCGCTCGCCCTGCTCGTCCGCGGCCGCCGCGATCGCGAGGCGCGCGACGTGCGCGAGCGCGTCGAGCTGCTGCTCGCGGACAAGGACTTCCGCGTCCAGGCCGCGGCGATCGAGGCGCTCGCGGTGATCGGCGATCCGGCCGCGATCCCCGCGCTCCGCCGGATGACCGAGCGCGAGCTCGATGGCCGGCTGCGCCGCCGCGGCAAGGAAGTGATCCGCGATCTCGGGGACGGCGCGCCGATCGCCGAGGACGTGCGCCGGCTCCGCGACGAGCTCGGCGAGCTGCGCTCGCTGTGCGGCACGCTGCGCGAGCGGATCGAGCAGCTCGAGGCGAAGGATCAGCCGCCCGCCGCCGGCAAGCCCGACAAGAAGCAGGGCAAGAAGAAGAAGAAAAAGCAGAAGTAGCGATCAGCGCGGCCCGTCGGCGAGCTCGTGCACGATCGCATCGAGCGTCTCTCGCGCGCGCGGCAGCTCGTCCCCGCGCAGCGTGATGCCGCCGACGACCGCGTGACCGCCGCCGCCGTGGCGCGCGCACAGCTCGCCGATGTCGTGGCGGCGCGGCTTGCCCGACCATGGATTGACACCGACCGAGATCTTGATGCTCTCCGCGCTGCGCGTCGCCGACACCGAGTACAGGCAGGTCGGGAACAGCAGGTAGCCGAGGAAGCCCGGGCTGCGCGCGCCGACGTCGTCGAATCGATCGAACACGATCACGTCGCCGTGCCAGACGCCGAGCCGGCGCACGTCGTCGAGCTCGCGCAGGCGCTCGGCCTTCACCGCCTCGAGCTGCGGCTTCAGATCCGGGCGCGCCGCGACCTCGGCGAGCGAGGCGCGCGACAGCCAGTCGACGTAGTGCGCGGTGTCGAGCGGCGTGCGGCCGTGTGCGAGCCACGCGGCGAGGCGCTGCGCGGGGACGGCGAGCGCGACAGCCTCCTCGGCATTCTGGAACTGGGCGGCGTCGATCTTGTCCGCCCACCGGACTGCCTCGGCGAGGTGCGGCGGCGGCGTCCACTTGTACTTGTCGGCGAGCGCGCGCGCGATCAGGCCGGCGCACGACGGTGCCTTCGGATCGAAGAACCAGGTCGGCCGGTGCTCGCGGTCGAACACCTCGCGCAGCGACGGTGGCTGGAACGCGGTCGGGTGGTGATCGAACCACCACCGCATCTTCGGATCCGGGCTGAACCGGAAGTCGACGCACGCGTGGTCGTCGGCGTCGAGCGGGATGCCCTCGAACGGGTTGCCGTCCTTGTGGATCATGCCGATCGGCTCGATCGTGACGTCACGATCGATCGCGTCGCGGTAGAACGCACTGAACAACGCGGCCGAGGTGGTGCCGTCGAAGCAGGCGTCGTGGAAGAAAACCTTGAGGTGCCTGGCCACGTCGGCTGAGGGCGAGCATACCGCGACGGCCGGGCCATGGGGGCGGAGCGACCGTCAGGTGGATCTACGTCTCAGTACCGTCTCAGTACCGTCTCAGTACGATGTGCGGTCGAGCAGGTAACCGAGACCGCCGACGCGGTACCAGTGATACCCGTAGGGCTCCATCACGATCTTGTGACGTCCGCGACCGTCCGCGAAGCTGTGATCCTGCGTCAGCAGGTTGATCAACTTGCGGCCGGGCTCGTCACCGAGGCGCAGCTCGATCTCGACGACCTCGCCGCGAAAGTTGTGGAGCGCGACGACACTGTTGTTGCGCCAGCGATAGCGCATGCCGAGCACGCAGGTCTCGCCAGTCTCGAGGATCTCGAACTCGCCCCAGCCGAACTCGGGGACCTCCTTGCGCATGCGGATCATGCGCTCGGTCCAGTTGAGCAGTGACTCCGAGTCGCGGCGCTGATCGGCGGCGTTGATCTTCGAATAGCCGTACGCGCCGTCCTCGATCACGGGCAGCACGGGATCGTCGGAGCGCGTGAAGCCGGCGTGCGGCTCGGTCGACCACTGCATCGGCGTGCGCGCGCAGTTGCGCTCCTTGAGCCGGAGGTTGTCGCCCATCCCGAGCTCGTCGCCGTAGCGCAGCACGGGCGTGCCCGGCAGCGTGAACAGCAGGCTGTACGCGAGCTCGAGGCGGCGGCGATCGCCGTCGAGCATCGGCGCGAGCCGGCGCCGGATGCCGCGGTTGTAGAGCTGCATGTTCTTGTCGGGGCCCATCTTGTCGAACACGAGCTGGCGCTGATCGTCGTCGAGCCGTCCGAGATCGAGCTCGTCGTGGTTGCGCAGGAAGTTCGCCCACTGCGCGGTGTCGGGCCGGCGGCGCGTCGCCTCGAGCGAGCGCTGCAGCGGACGCGCGTCACCCGACGCGAGCGCGTAGAACACGCGCTGGTTGACCTGGAAGTTGAACATCATCTGCGCGCGCTCGCCGGCGTCGCCGAAGTAGTTCATCGTCAGGTCGGGCATGATGTTCGCCTCGGCGAGGATGATCGCGTCGCGCTTGCGCCACTGCAGGAACTCGCGGAAGTCGCGCAGCATGTCGTAGCGCTCGATGTGCTTCTTGTCGGCGCCCTTGGTCTGGATGACGAACGGCATCGCGTCCATGCGAAAGCCCGAGACGCCAAGCTCGAGCCAGAAGCCCATGATCTTGCGAATCTCCTCCTGGACCTCGGGGTTCTGCGTGTTGAGGTCGGGCTGGAAGTCGTAGAAGCGGTGGAAGTAGTACTCGCCGGAGATCTTGTCGCGCGTCCACGTCGTCTTCTGGACGCCGGGAAACACCATGCCTTCGTTCGCGTCCTTTGGCTTCTTCTTCGACCAGATGTAGTAGTCGCGGAACTTCGACTTCTTGTCGCGCCGCGCTTCCTGGAACCACGGGTGCTGATCCGACGTGTGGTTGACGACGAGATCGATCATCACGCGGATCCCGCGCTGCGCCGCCTCGTGCGTGAAGTCGACGAAGTCGCCGAGCGTGCCGAAGCACGGATCGACCTGGAAGTAGTCGCTGATGTCGTAGCCGTCGTCGCGGCGCGGTGACTTCTGGAACGGCATCAGCCACAGGCACGTGACGCCGAGCCCCGCGAGGTAGTCGAGCCGCCGCATCAGCCCTTCGAAGTCACCGGTGCCGTCGGCGTTCGTGTCCATGAACGTGCCGACGTGCAGGCAGTAGACGACGGCGTTCTTGTACCAGAGGTCCTTGATCACCCCGTCTTGATCTCGCGCGCCGTGGACGTTGCGAAGCAGCGGACCGGGCCCTAACGCTGGCCGATCTCGGGCCGGGTTCGACCTCCGGCCGGACCCGCAGTCGCGATCCGGGTGCTACGTTCCGGCCATGTTCGCGTGGCTGCAAGTCGGACACCTGATCGGGACGTTTCTCTGGATCGGCGGGCTGTTCACCGTGTACTGGCTGCTGCGCTTCCACGTGCACGCGCCGAAGGAAGTCCACGAGAAGCTGACGCTGATCGAACGCGCGGTCGCGCTCAGCATGGAGCTCGCGGCGACGCTCGCGATCGTGTGCGGCGTGATCATGATCTTCGACCGGCCGGGGCCGAACCTGTTCGCCGCGCCCGGCGCCGGGTGGTTTCACATCAAGCTCGCGGTCGTCGTGCTCGGCGTGCTGTCCGTGCACGGCCTGCTGCGCGCGCGGATCAAGAAGCTCTCGGTCGGCAAGCAGACCACCGTGCCGCAGTGGATCTGGAGCCTGCTGCTCGTGTCGCTGACGGTGATCGTCATCATGGTGCGGCGCGGTCCGATCATGTTCGCGCCGAAGGTCGAGCCGGCGAAGACGCCGACGACCGCGCCGGTCGGCTCGCTCGGCTCGGCGGCGACGCCGAACCCGTGAGATGACGCGGACGATCCTGCACGTCGACCTCGACGCGTTCTACGCGGCGGTCGAGCAGCGGGACGATCCGAAGCTGCGCGGCAAGCCCGTGCTCGTCGGTGGCTCGGCGCGCCGCGGCGTCGTCGCGTCGTGCTCGTACGAATCGCGGGTCTACGGCATCCACTCGGCGATGCCGATGGCCGAGGCGCTGCGGCGGTGTCCGCACGCGATCGTGGTCCGCCACCGCATGGAGCGCTACGCCGAGGCGAGCCAGCGCTTCTTCGCGATCCTCGGCGACTACTCGCCCGAGGTCGAAGGACTGTCGCTCGACGAGGCATTCATCGACGTCACCGCGAGCTTGCGGCTGCTCGGCGACGGCCCGACGATCGCACGCGCGATCAAGCGCCGCGTCCGCGAGGAGCTGTCGCTCGTCGCGTCGGTTGGCGTCGCGCCGATCATGCTCGCGGCGAAGATCGCCTCGGACATCGACAAGCCCGACGGTCTGCGCGTCGTCACGCCCGAGGGCCTGCTGCCGTTTCTGCACGCGCTGCCGGTGTCGCGGCTGTGGGGCGTCGGCGAGAAGACCCGCGAGATCCTCGCGAGCATGGGGTTGTCGACGATCGGCGATGTCGCGCGCTATCCCGAGGCGGCGCTCGTCGCGCGGCTCGGCGGCGTCACCGGCCCGCACCTCGCGGCGCTCGCGCGCGGCGAGGACTCGCGCGAGGTCGTCGCCGAGCACGATCCGGTGTCGGTCGGCCACCAGGAGACGTTCGACGACGATCACGACGACAAGGGCGAGCTCGCGGTGATCCTGCTCGACCAGGCCGATCGCGTCGCGCGGCGGCTGCGCGAGGCGCACCTGCGAGCGCGCGCGGTCGTGCTGATCATCAAGTACGACGACTTCCGCCAGATCACGCGGCGCACGACGCTCGATGCGGCGTCGAGCGATGGCGGCGTGCTCGCGCGGACCGCGATCGATCTGCTCGCGAAGGTCGCGATCGAGCCTCGCAAGGGCGGTCGCGTCCGGCTGTGCGGGATCTCGGCAACCCAGCTCGAGCCACGCGATGCGCCACGCCAGCTCGGGTTCGACGAGGCGGCACGCGCGCGCGGCGAGCGGCTCGCGGACGCGCTCGACAAGGTCGCGGAGAAGTTCGGGACCTCGCTCGTGCGCCGCGCGGTGCATCTCGGGGCAGACGACGACTCCTGACCTTTCAAATTCCGGCTCGGTTGCCGTGACGACGACGTTCGCTGGTCATCGAGTCCGATGGCGACGTCGTGGCCGCGCGAGATCTGGACGGACCCCTCCAAACGAATAGGGAACGGTGAAACGGAACCCGAATGAGAATCTAAACCCCGACAAACATTGCCAGCCGCTGCCGGGAATCGAACGAAGTGCCCAGGTTCCCAAACAGCCGTGGTGAAGTGTCTATGGAGGGCGAGACCCACCACCATGCAGAAGACGCTCCTCCTCGGCACCGCCTGCGCGCTCGCGATCCCGCGGGTCGCGCACGCCGGCACCGATCCCGATCCCCAGATCAACACGTACGCGCTGGTCGTCGGCTCGAACGCGCCCGGCCCCGGCCAGCAGGCGCTGCGCTACGCCGAGGATGACGCGCGCCGCGTCGGCCAGATCTTGACCGAGCTCGGCGGCTACACGCCGGCGACCGTCGACATCGTCGTCCATCCGACGCCGGATTCGCTGCGCGATCACATCGCGAAGCTCGGCCAGAAGATCGCGACCGACCAGGCGGCGGGCAAGCAGACGCGGCTGTTCTTCTATTACTCGGGTCACGCGCGCGCGACCGCGATCGATCTCGGGCCGGCGGCGCTGCCGCTCGCCGAGCTGCGCCAGCGGCTGTTCGCGATCCCGGCGACGCTGACCGTCGTCGTGCTCGACGCGTGTCAGAGCGGCGCGTTCTCGCGCGTCAAGGGCGCCTCGCCGGCGGCCGACTTCTCGTTCAACTCGCGCCAGCACCTCGACGCGACCGGCGTCGCGGTGCTCGCGTCGTCGAGCGGCAGCGAGCTGTCGCAGGAGAGCGAGCAGCTGCGCTCGAGCTACTTCACGCACCACCTGCTCGTCGGCATGCGCGGCGCCGGCGACGCGAACGGCGACGGTCAGGTCTCGGTCGACGAGGCGTATCGCTACGCGTATCACCAGACGCTGCTCGCGACCGCGACGACCGCGGTCGGCGGCCAGCACGTCAGCCTCGAGGTCGATCTCAAGGGGCACGGCGAGGTGCCGCTGTCGTTTCCGCGTGCCGCGACCGCCGCGATCGAGTTTCCCGCGACGCTCGAGGGCGAGGCGCTCGTCCGCGACAAGCGCGCGAACGCGGTCGTCGCCGAGACCCACAAGGCGAAGGGCGCCGCGGTCCGGATCGCGGTCGCGCCCGGCGACTACGAGGTTGTCGTGCGGCAAGGCAACCGGCTGCTGCGGTGTCAGCTCGTCGCGCCCGGCGTGCTCGATGCGAGCCGGTGCACGAACGAGGCGTTCGTCGACTCGACGCGCAAGGGCCAGCTGTTCGTGCCGAACTGGCGGTTCGCGGTCGATCTGACGCTCGGCAACGAGCGCGACGACGCGTTCGTCCAGACGCTGCGCGACTTCGGCTATCGCGAGGATCGCAGCCTGTCGTCGGCGTGGTCGGCGTCGGTGTTCCGCAACACCGAGCGCTACGGCATCTCGGCCGGCGGATTCGCGCGCTACGTCGGTGGCCCGGCGTGGAGCCGCGACACCGAGCTGAGCCCGCTGCGCTTCGAGTGGTGGACCGCCGCGTTTGGCCCCGCGCTCCATCTCGAGAAGCGGGTGACGCGGCGGCTGTCGACGCACGCCGACGTCGACGCGGGCCTCGCGATCAGCCGCACGCACTTCGTCGACCAGGACGACAAGGCGAGCCGCGACACGTTCTTCGGGCCGTCGGCGACGCTCGGTGCCGGGTTCGCGTTCCGCGGCATCTGGCTCGACGAGCTCGCGTTCACGTTCGATGTCCGCGGCACGTGGCAGCCGGTGATCGAGAACGACATCGGCGATACCCACGACAGCGGCGGTATCTTCTATGGCTTCGGTCTGTCGTACACGCGCGGAGAGAGACGATGAACGGCAAGCACGGCAAGCACGGCAAGCTCGCGACGATGGTGCTCGGCGTCGTGGTGCTGTCCCAGGTCGGCGCGACCGACTGCGGCGGCAACGTGATCCGCGATCCCGGGTTCGACCTGTGGTGCGGCGATTCGCTGTGCACGTGGAAGCTGCTGCGCGGCGACGTCGAGCGCGTCGGTACGTGGCACGAGGGTGACTCGGGCATCTCGCTCGTCGGCGCGGATACCGCGATCCAGCAGATCTCGCCGGTCAACTCGCACGACGGCAACTGCATCCGGTTCGCGCTCGTCGCGAACGTCGACGAGAGCGCCGAGGTGTTCCTCGACGTCGACGTCGAGGGCGATGGCACCGTCGAGCAGCACGAGCGGATCCCGACGTCGCACTGGAAGCCGCTGACGTTTCACATCTACGTCAAGCCGCCGTACGACGGCATTCGCTTCGAGCTCAACAAGCGCGGCACCGGCAGCGCGGTGCTCGCACAGATCCAGGCCGAGCTGTCGGATCAGTGCGAGGGCCTGACGCAGCTCGACGCGAACCCGCGGCCGAACGGCGCGTCGTGCGAGCTCGGCACCGACTGCGCGTCCGGCATCTGCCTCGACAGCGCCGGGTTCCCGCCGCCCGGCTCGGTGTTCGGCAAGGTATGCGTCGGCTGCGATCCGGCCGCGACCACGACGACGTGCGGCACCGGCCAGGTCTGCGGCGTCGGCTCGGCGCTGTCGCCGATCCTCGCGGTGCCCGTCGAGTGCGTGCCGGCGGGATCGCGCGAGCTCGCGCAGGCGTGCCTGTCGAACGACGAGTGCGAGACCGGGTTCTGCAGCTCGACGAACGGCACCGTCGGGCTGTGCAGCGGCTGCGGCAGCGCGACCGACTGCGGTGGCGAGGCGTGCTCGACGTCGTGGGTGTTCACGACGAACACGCTGTTCGGCATCCCGCTCGACGGCCCGAACGTGTGCCAGCCCGGCGCACGGCTCGGCGCGCCCGGCGCTGCATGCGGCACCGACGCCGACTGCGCGAGCAACTCGTGCAGCGGCAGCGTCCGCAAGGTCTGCAACGACGGCCGCGAATGTTCGACGCCGGGCGATTGCCCGGTCACCGATGGCCTGGCACCTGGACCGTGCAATACCGTCGGCATCCAAGGTGGAACCTGCGACTGATCTCGATCCGCAGGCGGCCTACCGCGCCTGGGGACCCGCGCTCGTGCGCAAGGCAGAGCGCATCCTGCGGAGTCGTGAAGACGCCGTCGATGTCGTGCATGCATTGTTCGTCGATCTGATCCCGCGCTGGAGCTCTGACGTGGACCTCCCCTACCTCTACCGCTCGGTGACGAACCGCTGCCTCAACGTCGTTCGCGACCGAGGCACGCGCGCCCGTCTGCTCGAGCGCGAGCACCAGGCGGCGGCTCCGATCGGCCGCGTCCGGCTCGACGATCAGATCGTCGGCGTCGGCCTGATCGCCGCGCTCGCCGACCGGCTCGACGACGCGCACATGCAGGTGCTCGTCTGCCGGTTCGTCGACGACATGACCCAGGACGAGTGCGCCGCGCACCTCGGCGTGTCGCGCAAGACGATCGGCAAGCGCCTCGATCGGATCCGCGACGCGGTGATCGAGCTCCGCGGGGAGGCCGCATCATGAGCCTGCCGTGCATCGGTCAGCCGATCTCGTGGCTGCGGCTCGAGACGTTCGCGCTCGATGGCAAGGATGCCGCGATCGCCGATCACGTCGCGCAGTGCCCGGCGTGCGCGCGCTGCCTCGACGAGATCCGCGGCGATGTCGTCGCGCTGCCGCCGCTGGTGATGGCCGTCGAGCCGCGCCGCAAGCGCAGCTGGCTGTGGTGGCTCGCGCCGGCGATGGCCGCGGCGGCCGCCGCGATGCTCCTGCTCGTGATCATCCGGCGCCCGACCGGCGAGCGCGACGATGTCACGCGCGTCAAGGGCCTCGGCGAGGTCACGCTCGGCGTCGTCCGCGAGCGCGCCGGCACGATCCGGTTCGACGTCCGCACGTTCGCCGAGGGCGATCGCTGGAAGGTCATGGTGACGTGTCCGCCCGCGGGCGAGGCGTGGCTCGACGTCGCGGTCGTCGATGCCGGCCAGGTCGACTATCCGCTCGCGCCGGCGCGCGTCGCGTGCGGCAACAAGGTCGTCGTGCCCGGCGCGTTCGCGATCACGGGCAACCACACGAACCTCGTGTGCGTGCGCGTGTCGACGGCGATCGCGCCGCCGCGGCTGCCGCCGCATCCGGGCGACGACGGCGTCGCGTGCGTGACGCTGCGCCCGGAGTAGTCACGGAAACGCGGCGCGCCACGTCGACGCGGATCGCTCCGGCCCGACGACGACCGACGTGAACGGGCCATCGCGCCACGCGACGGCGCGCAGGCCGTCCTCGGACTTCTCGGTGTGCTCCGGCGAGATCACGCGCGTGTACTGCACGAGATACGTCAGCTCCTCGCGGCCGATCGCCACGCGGATCACCGCGGCGCGGCGGCCGAGCACCGAGGTCTCGTGCGCGCCGAGGATCTGCGCCGAGCTCGGTGGCAGCGGCGGCGACTTGCCGACGACGGCCATCGCCCACGCGCGCAGCTCGCTCTGGTTCGGTGCGACGAGATCCCACGCGGCCGGCGGCTCGCGGTGGCGGTGCAGCGCCTCGTCGATCAGCACCTTGTTGCGCTGCGGGAACGTCAGGTAGATCGCGACGACGGTGCCGGTCAGCACGGTCAGCGTGAACAGCAGCGAGACCGAGACCCGGCGATGCGGCGGGACCGGCGGCGTGACGATCGGCGTCTCGCCTTCGACGGGTCCTTCTGCCTCGGCTTCGACGAGCTTCATGGCGATCGCTTCTCGTAGCGTGGCACGGCGCCGAACCGCCGCACGAACTCTTCCCGTAACTTGGCACAGAACGCGGCGAGGTCAGTAGCGGGCTCGATCTCGATCAGATGGCGGCACCACAGATCGTCGCCCGCGTGCGTGCGCGCCAGGGCGAGCGCTGACGCACGGACGTCCGGGGTGTGCTCGTACCAGACCATCGCGCTCTTGCCGCGCGGGTAGTCGAGCAGGCCGGTCGCGACGCGGAGCTGCAGCACGCCCTCGGCGGCGGGAGCCTGTGCCCCGGCGTCGGCGAGCGGGTACCACGGACCGAATCTCACACCCCGAGTGTACTGTCCCGGACGTGCAGCGATGGCACGAGCCGGTGACCGGACAGCGCCTCGAGTTCGGGCGAAGCGTCGCCGAGCCCGCCGAGGCCGATCGCGTCGTGTGCGGCGATGCGCTCGCCGAGCTGCCCGGCTGGCGCGACGGCAGCGTCGACGCGATCTACATCGATCCACCGTTCGGCACCGGCGTCGTGCGGCACGGCCGCGGCCATCGCTACGCCGATCGCGCCGACGATCCCGATGCGTTCGTCGCGTGGCTCGCACCGTACCTCGAGCACTCGCACCGCGTGCTCGCCGCGCACGGCTCGCTGTTCGTCCACCTCGACTACCGCGCCGTGCACTACGTCAAGGTCGCGCTCGATCGGCTGTTCGGCCGCGACCGGTTCGTGAACGAGATCGTGTGGTGCTACGCGATCGGGGGCAAGAGCCGCCGCGGGTTCGGCCGCAAGCACGACACGATCCTGTGGTACGCGCGCGGCGCCGACCACGCGTTCTATCCGGACGCGATCCGGGTCCCCCGACGCGGCGGGTCCCACATGCGGGTCGTGCTCGACGGCGGGCAGCCGGTCCAGGAGAAGACCGACCGCAGGACCGGGCGCGTGTATCGCTATCCGGTCCATGCCGGGAAGATCCCGGAGGACTGGTGGACCGACATCGAGACGCTGAACCACAGCGATCGCGAGCGCACCGGCTGGCCGTCGCAGAAACCGGAGCGGCTCGTCGAGCGGATCCTCCATGCGGTCACCCGGCCGGGCGATCGCGTGTGCGACTGGTTCGTCGGCTCGGGCACGACGGCGGCGGTCGCGCAACGCCACGATCGCAGGTTCACGGTGTTCGATCGCGAGGCGGCAGCCGTCGAGGTATGCACCGCGCGGCTGCATGCGCAAGGCATGCGCCTGGCGAGCGACGGAACGCCACCACCGGCGATCCTGATCGAACGAAGCGTGCTACGAGGGTGAGGCGCATTTTTGTTGGAGCGCTTGCGAGCACGAGCGGTACCGGGTGAAGATTCCTGAGGTTAAACACTTCCTGATGGCGGCTGATCCATGACCTCGGCCCAAGACGAGGCCTCGCGCGTGACCCTCGAAGCCTGGCTCGTCACAGACGTCGGGGTGGTGCGCGATCACAACGAGGACTCCGCCTACATGGATCCCGCGAAGGGATTCTTCATCGTCGCCGACGGCATGGGCGGTCATGCGGCCGGCGAGGTCGCGTCCGCGATGGCGGTCGAGACCGTCCGCAAGACGCTCGAGGGCGCGCGCGGCGAGATCGATAGCTTCAAGAAGAGCCCGAGCGATGCCGGCCGGCGCGCGATCGTCCAGCTGCTGCAGAGCGCGGTGCTGTCGGCGCATCAAGCGGTCTACCAGCGCGGCCAGTCCGAGCAGGACAAGGCCGGCATGGGGACCACGCTCGACGTCGTGCTCGTCGCCGGCCCCGAGGCGTTCGTCGCCCACGTCGGCGACAGCCGCACGTACCTGATCCGGGACGGCCGGTCGTCGCAGATCACGACCGATCACACGGTCGCCGAGGTCCTCGTGATCGAGGGCAAGCTCACGATCGAGGAGGCGCAGGTCTCGCCGCTGCGCACGATCCTCGTCAACGCGATCGGCGTCTCGGCCGACGTCGGCGTCGAGATGGCGCACGTGACGCTCAAGCGGGGCGATCGCCTGCTGCTGTGCTCCGACGGGCTGCACGACTACTTCCCGGTCGAGGAAGAGATCGCGCAGAAGCTGTCGAACGAGGCGCCCGGCGACGCGCTCAAGGACATGGTCGAGCTCGCGAAGACGCGCGGCGGCCACGACAACATCACCGGCGTGGCGGTGCAGGTCACCGACATCGACGAGGGCGTGCCCGCGCAGGTCGAGGGCGAGTCGACCCAGCCGGTCGATCTGACCGCGAACCCGTTCGCCGCCGACGAGCCGACCGAGACCGCGTACCTCCAGCAGCCCGGCGCGACGCCGAAGCTCGTGATGACGCCGAGCTCGCTCAAGTCCACCCAGCCGCTCAAGGCGATGGACGAGAAGGACCAGGTCGCCGACACGATCCCGCCGATCGACGCGCGCAGCACGCCGGCGGACCAGGCCAAGCCCGCGGACAAACCGGCCGACGCCAAACCCGAGGCCAAGCCCGAGGCGAAGCCCGAGGCAGACGCCAAGGCCGACGCGAAGCCGGAGACGAAGCCGGACGACGACAAGGCCGATGACGAGGCCGACGACGACGAGCCGGACACCGTGCTCGAGCCCGCCGTGAAGCACGTCGACGAGCCCAAGCCGGCGAAGAAGTCCAAGAAGAAGGGCAAGAAGGCCGCGCCGGAGGCCGATGGCAAGTCCGGCGAGGGCGAGCCGAGCGATGCAACGCCGACCGAGATCGCGACCGCGGACACCGGCCGCGTCGTCACCGGCGCTACCAAGGTTCCCGAGTCGCCGCCGAAGGACGACAAGGACACCGGCACGTCGTAGACCTCGGCATCGCCATGCCGTGGGTCGTTCCGAGCGCACTCGAAACCGCCGTGTATGCCGCCGCCGAGCGCGTGGTCGGCCGCGCGCGGCTGGCGACGCCGAGCCTCGTCGCGGCGATCACCGATCGGTCGCGGCGCTACACGAGCGAGCGCGAGGCGCTCGGCCGGCCCGCGGATCCCGACGGCGATCTCGCGGCGCGCGCGGTGTTCTTCACGATCGCCGATGCGCTGAAGATCGCGGTTCCGCTCGACGAGCTCGCCGCGCGCGACGCGCTGCCCGCGAGGCGGCCGCTACGGGTCGTCGATCTCGGCGCGGGGTGCGGCGCGATGACGCTCGGGCTCGCGGCGACGTGCCCCGAGCTCGCGCTCGACGTGCTCGCGATCGATCGCGATCCGCGCGCGCTCGAGATCGCGCGGCTCGCGGTGCAGGCGTTCGCGCCCGCGGCGACGATCGCGACGCGCACCGCCGACGCGACGCGCGCCGAGCTGCCGGCCGCCGATCTTGTCGTGATCGGCAACATGCTGAACGAGCTGTCCCCGGCGCACGCGATCGAGGTCGTCGGACGCGCGCTCGCCGCGATCGCCGACGACGGCGCGGTGATCGTGATCGAGCCGGCCCTGCGCGACACCGCGCGCGGCCTGCACGCGATCCGCGACGCGGTGATCGCGCGCGGCCTCGGTCACGTCGCGGCGCCGTGCACGCGGCATGGCGCGCCCTGCCCCGCGCTCGCGGATCCCGGCGACTGGTGCCACGAGGACCGCGCGCTGCAGCTGTCGCCGCGCACCGCCGAGCTCGCGCGGCTGACGCACCTGCGCGACAGCGGGATGAAGTTCGCATACCTCGTGCTGCGCCGCGCGCCGCTCGATCTCGTCGCTGCCGGCGACCGGGCATGGCGGATCGTCAGCGCGCCGATCCCGGCGAAGGGCAAGCTCGAGATCTTCGGCTGCAGCGCGCACGGCCGCGTCCCGCTGCGGCTACTCAAGCGTCATCGCAGCGCGGACAACCGCGCGCTCGAGCGCGTCGATCGCGGCGATGTCGTGGTCGTCGACGACGCGCCGGACGACGCGCGCGTCGAGATCCGCGGGCCGGTCACGGTGGTGACGCCGCGCCGAGATCGATCGTGAGCTCGGCGAGCTCGTTCGCCACGACCGTGACCTTGCCGGTCGCGATCCGCGCCGGCTGATTGCCGCGCGCGGGCAGCCACGCGGTGACCGCGTGCACACCGCCGGCGAGGCCCTTCACGACGACCGCGCCGGTCGCGTCGGTGACGTGCGCCGGAGCATCGACGATCCACGTGGCCTCGGGATCCTTGCCGTCGGTCGCGAGCTGGTAGACGGCACCGGGCTCGAGCGCGATCGCGACCGCGTGGCCGGCGATCGGCAGCTGGATCGTGCGCGGCGCCGTCGCCGCGAGCGCCGCGAGCTTGCCGGCCTCGCCGTGCTTCGTCAGCGTGACGCGCGCCGGCTGCAGCACCGCGCTGTCGACGATGACGGTCTCGCCGACGACGAGCCGCGGCGCCAGCGCGCAGTCCGCGAGCACGACGCGCGCCTCCGCCGGCGTCTCGCGATCGCCGTCGACGATCACGAGCACGTCCGGGATGCCCCACGTCGTCGTCGGGGCGACCGAGGCGCCGCGCGGCGTGTGGCACGGCGTCGGGCCCGGCGAGTTGCGGCGCACCGCCGGCACGTTCTTCCACTCGACGCGGATCTGCGCGTCGCCGATGCCGCCGGTCGACGGGGGCGGCGCGGCGTCGACGACCTGCGCGTCGAGCTTCGGTGCCGTCGTCGCCGCATCGCCCGCGGTCTTCGTCTTGTTTCCCGAGCACGCGGCGCAGGCGACGAGCGCCCAGCGCGCTAGCCCCACGCGCGAACCTCGTCGAGGATCCGCGCGCTGTCGGCGCACAGATCGTTGACGCCCGGCCCGCAGTAGTCGGCGCCGGCGAGCGCGATCTTGTGGGTGCGCGCCGCGGTGACGGCCGCGCGGACGTGATCGCGATGACCGACCGGATACTGCGCGATGCCGCGCTCCCAGCGCACGACGCTCGCGTGCGTCGGCTTCGCGGAGATGCCGAGCACGACGCCGAGGTCGCGGCGCGCCTGATCGATCAGCTGCGCGTCGGTCAGGCTCGCGGCCTCGGGATCGCGGCCACCGCCGAAGATGCAGCGCAGCAGCACCTGCCCGGCGGGCGCGCGGTCCTCCCACACGACCGACTCGAACACGACGCCGAGCAGCCGGACGTCCTCGCCGAGCGCGACGAGCGCGCCGAAGCCATCGCGCCCGCCCTCGACGTCGCCCTCCGCGTAGCCGAGGTACGCGAGCGCGGTCGGTGCGCGGTAGAACGCGTCGAGCCGCGTCGCGAGCTCGGGCAACGTGACGAGCGTGCGCGCCTGCTGCGCCGGCAGCGCGAGCACGACGCCGTCCCACAACTCGCCGTCGATCGAGACGCCGCCGCGCGACGGCGCGATCTGCTCGACGGTGCGGCCGAGCTGGACCCGCGGGCCGAGGCTCGTCGCGAGCGCGTCGATCAGCTTCGCGAGCCCGCCGCGCGGCGCCCACATCCCCCGCGGCGTCTTCTGCGTGCGGCGCCCGAGGACGCGGCCGAGCATGCCGCGCCCGGCCTGGCGCAGCATCCCGCGCACGAGGCCGCCGTGACGCTCGAGCTCGGCGAGCTTCGGAAACCCCGCCTGCACGGAGATGTCGTGCGCGTCCGCCGCGTAGATGCCGGTGACGAACGGGGCGACGAGCGCGCGCGCCGCCTCGGCGCCGAGCCGGCGCGCCGCGAACGCGTGGATCGACTCGTCCTCCTCGGACTGGGTCGGTGGCCGCAGCGGCTCGCGCAGCAGATCGAGCTTGCCGCGCCAGGTCAAGAGATCGCTCCTCACGAGATCGACCGGGCTCGCGGGTACCGCGCGCAGCTTGCCGTCGATGAAGATCCACCGCCGCTTCGCGCGCGGCGACGCGTGCTCGACCTCGACACCGAGCTCGTGACACAGCGCGAGCGCACCGCGCGATGGCCCGCCGAGGAACGAGCTCGCCGCGTGCTCGCGCAGGAAGCCGTCGACGCGGCTCGTGCCGATCACGCCGCCCGGGCGCGGCGCCGCCTCGAGGACGTGCGCGTCGATGCCCGCGGCGACGAGCGTGCGCGCGGCGGTCAGGCCGCCGATTCCACCACCGACGATCGCGACGCGCATCCGCTAGCTCCGCGCCGACAGCTCTTTGACCGCCGTCACCATCGCCCGCACGTGCTCGGGATCGGTCTCCGGCAGGACGCCGTGACCGAGGTTGAAGATGTGACCGATCGCGCCGGCGCGCTCGAGGATGTCGGCGACGCGCGCGCGGATCTCGGCCGGGGTCGCGAACAGCGCGCCCGGATCGAGGTTGCCCTGGAGCGCGACGCCATCGCCGACGCGGCGGCGCACCTCGTCGATCCCGACCCGCCAGTCGACGCCGAGCACGTCGGCGCCGCTCGAGGCGTAGTCGTCGAGGTACGGCGCGCAGCCGTTGACGAAGTAGATGATCGGCACGCTGTTGCGAGCAAACGTCGGAGACGCGCGTAGTAGTTCGATCACGCGCTTCGCGTAGCGCAGCGGGTACTCGCGGAAGTCGCCGGGCGACACGATGCCGCCCCAGCTGTCGAAGATCTGCACTGCGTCCGCGCCGGCGGCGACCTGCGCCTCGAGGTAGGTCGCGCAGGTCCGCGCGAGCTTGTCGAGCAGCGCGTGCGCGGCCTTCGGGGCACCGTACAGCAGCTTCTTCGTGTGCGGGTAATCCTTCGAGCCGCCGCCCTCGACGACGTACGTCAGCATCGTCAGCGGCGCGCCGGCAAATCCGATCAGCGGCACGCGATCCGCGAGCGCGCGCTTGATCTGGCGCACCGACTCCATGACGAACGGCAGCTCCGCCTCGGGATCCGGCACGTGCAGCGCGTCGATCGCGGCCTGCGTGCGCACCGGCGATCCGATCTTCGGGCCGGAGTCGGGAAACTGGACGTCGATCCCCATCGCGGGGAGCGTGATCAGGATGTCCGAGAACAGGATCGCGGCGTCGAACCCGAGCTGATCGATCGGCTGCAGCGTGACCTCGCACGCGAGCGCGGGCGTCCGGCACAGCTCGAGGAACGATGCACGCCCGCGCACCTCGCGATACGACGGCAGGTAGCGGCCGGCCTGGCGCATCATCCAGATCGGCGTGCGCTCGACCGGCTGTCGCCGACACGCACGCAGGAACAGGTGGTCGGACATCGCGCGAATCCTACCCAATTCGGATGAACCAGGCCGGCGCGCGGGTACCCGTTTTCGAACCGCGCGCGGTAAGGTCGACTCATGACGGTCTGGCGCTCCGTGCTGTGCATGCTCGCGCTCGTCGCGTGCAGCGACGACAGCGTGCGTGGGCCCTTCGACAAGCTGCCGCAGGACGCGGCGCTCACCGGCTACGGCCTCGACGGCCGCGTCCAGGTCGCGCGCGATCGCTACGGCGTCGCGCACATCCACGCGACCACGGTCGGCGATGCCGGGTTCGTGCAGGGCTACGTGATGGCGCACGACCGGCTCGCGCAGATGGACCTGCTGCGCCGGTTCGGCGCCGGCACGCTCGCGGAGCTGTTCGGCGCGCTCGATCCATCGGTGATCGACACCGATCTCGAGATGCGCGTGCACCGCATGCGGCCGCTCGCCGAGGCGACGTGGCAGGCACTCCAGCAGAGCACCGATCCGACCGACGCGCAGATCGTGGCGCTACTCCAGCGGTTCTCCGACGGCGTCAACGCGTTCGTCACCGACCTGCGCGACGAGAAATGGACGCTCGATCCCGCGGTGCTCGAGTCGTTCGACCCGCAGCGGTTCGTCGCGTGGACGCCGGTCGACTCGCTCGTGCTCGGCCGGTTCCAGGCGTTCGCGCTGTCGTGGTCGACGCCGTTCGAGCTCGATCTCGACGAGCTGTACGCGCACGTGCGCGCGAACTTCGATCTGTCGACGTCGACCCAGCCCGCGCGCGTCGCTCGCAAGGGGATCTCGAAGGACCTGCTGATCTTCCAGCCGGTCGGCCTCGTGCCGACGATCGACGGCTTCCCGAACGTCACGACCGACACCGGCTCGAGCTCCGACGGCAGCCCGCGCAAGCGCAGCGTGACCGGCGCGCGCCCGGCAATCGCGCAGGCGACCTACGACCGCGCGCGCGGCTTCTTCTCGCGATCGATCCACACCGGCGCGTTCGGCGCGCTCGGCCCGCACGCGTTCCTGCATCCGTTCGCGGGCTCGAACAACTGGGCGGTCTCGCCCGCGCTCACCGACGGTGCCGCGCTGCTCGCGACCGATCAGCACCTCCAGCTACCGAACCCGTCGATCTTCTATCCGACGCACCTGATCATCGAGAACACCAACGATCCGAGCGTGAACCTCGACGTCCTCGGCATCACGTTCCCCGGGATCCCCGGCGTGATCCTCGGCAGCAACGGCAAGGTCGCGTGGTCGGCGACGGTCAGCGAGCACGACGTCAACGACCTGTATCGCGAGACGATCATGGCCTGCCCCGCGGGCTCGTGCGTCGAGCACGACGGCGCGCAGGTCCCGATCGAGCCGTTCGACGAGACGATCGTCGTCGGCGCGCTCGGCACCGAGACCGAGCGGTTCACGGTGACGTACGAGAACGTGCCGCACCACGGACCACTGATCCCCGAGATCGATCGCACGACGCACCGGCTCGTGCCGCGCACCGCGACCGAGGCGCTCAGCGTCCGCTACACCGGCTACGAGCCAAGCTTCGAGATCCGCGCGCTGTGGAACCTCGCGCACGCCGCGAACGTCGACGACGGCTTCCGCGCGCTGAGCGACTTCCACTTCGGCAGCCAGAACTGGACGATGATCGATGCCGAGCAGAACATCGCGTGGACGACGCATGCGTTCGTCCCGGATCGCGCGCCGGCCGCGTACACGTGGAACGCGGCGACGAACCCGAACGGTGCCGCGCCGTTCTTCATCCTCGACGGTCGCGGCGGCTTCGACTGGGTCGGGGCGGTGTCGCCGCGCTACGTGCCGCACGCGAAGAATCCGCCGCAGGGCTACCTCGCGACCGCGAACGCCGATCCGGTCGGCGCGACGTTCGACAACGATCCGCTGAACCAGCCGGTCGTCGATGGCCACCCGCTCTACGTCGGCGTCAGCTACGCCGCCGGCGTCCGCGAGGAGCGGATCGCGACGCTGATCGAGCAGGCGCCGCGCCCCGTCACGTACGAGACGATGGCGCAGATCCAGCACGACACGCACTCGAACGTCGGCGCGCACCTCGTGCCGAAGATCCTGGAGGCGCTCGCGCGGCTCGACACGCCGACCGGTGCACCGGCGGACCTCGCGCCGTACCTCGCGAGCCTGTCCGCGGCGGACAAGGCGCGGCTCGCGACCGCGCGCGGCGTGCTGCAGGGCTGGATGTTCGCGACGCCGGTCGACGGCGACGGCTCGGCCGCGACCGCGGTGTTCAACGCGTGGGTACACTTCTTCCTCGAGCGCGCGCTGCGCGACGAGTTTGTCGCCGCGAGCTTCGACATGAACCGCATCGACGACAACGCGCTGATCCGGATCGTCTACGCGCTGCTGACGCGCCCCGAGATGTTCAAGCCGTTCGCGGCGACCGGGCAGCCGGTCGTGTGCGACGACTTCACGAGCACGACCGACGACAGCTGCACGACCATGATCCTGCGCGCGGCGCTCGACGCGGTCACGTACCTCGAGTCGCCGCAGGGCTTCGCGAGCGCGGATCCGGCGGCGTGGCGATGGGGCCAGCTCCACCAGCTCCTGATCCAGCCGCTGTTCCCGAACACGGCGCTGAACCTGCCGAGGCCCGGCGAGCTCGCAACGACCGGGTTCCCGCGCGCCGGCGACAACTTCGCGATCAACCGCGCCGACCACGGCTACAAGGACCTCGACTTCTCGCAGTTCGCCGACGGACCGGCGCAGCGCTTCCTCGCGATCGCGAACCCCGGCGAGCCGATCGCCGTGAAGTGGCAGCTGCCCGGCGGCGCGATCTTCGATAGCCGCAGCCCGCACTATCGCGACCTGCTGGATCAGTATTACCTCCCCGAGCAACACTTCGACGCGCCGTTCTCGATCGACCAGATCGTCGACAGCGGCGAGTACCGCTGGGACTTTCAGTAGTGGACACCGCCGCGATCCTCATTGCTCCGAACGGACCGAGCGGGCCATTGCGCGGGCTCGTCGATCGGCTCGCGAGCGTCGGCGTCACGGTGACGATCGTCGAGGAGCTCGCGATGGCGGTCGATCTCGTGCCGCGACACGAGACGCTGCCGGCGCTGCTGCTCGATCTGCTCGAGGCCGACGGCGAGGTCGAAGGCCTCCGCGCGGTGACCGATGCCGTCCGTCGCGTGCTCGCGGTGCTACCGAACTGCCTGCCGGTCGCGATCACGAACGAGGCCGATCCGCGCCTGATCATGGCGTGCGTGCGCGCCGGCGCCGCCGACGTGATCGACCTCGCGCTCGAAGGCACCGCGACCGCGCGCGCCGTCGTCCAGCGGATCTGCCTGCGCCAGCGCGAGCGCAGCCAGGAGCTCGATCTCTACGACCAGCAGCGCGCGATCATCGAGGACCTGCTGAAGGATCTGATCCGCACCGAGCGCCGATCGATCGACGCCGAGGAGGCGCTCGCGATCGCGCGCGTCAGCCGCGAGATCCCGTCCGCGGCCGAGACGCGCCCGCCGTCGATCCTGCTCGTCGAGCACGAGCGCGAGGTCGCCGACGAGCTCGCCGATCTGCTCGAGGCCGCCGGGATCGCGACGTTTGCCTACGTCACCGGCGAGGAGGCGCTGCGCGAGGCCGAGACCCTCGCCGGCACGACCGGCCTCGATCTCGCGCTCGTCGCCGCGCAGCTACCGGGCATGGACGGCCTCGAGTCGATCCGCCGGCTGCGCGAGCTCGTGCCCGGTCTGCCAGCTTTTCTGATGACGTCGGTGCACGACGCCGATCTCGCGGAGGATGCAGCGGATCTCGGCGTCGTCGGGTTCGTGCACAAGCCGCTCGAGGACATCGAGGAGGTCGTCGACCGGCTCGCGCAGCTCGCACGCGATGCCCTCTCGCGCACGCGCGAGCACACGTACCTCGAGCGGATCAAGGAGCGCCACGAACGGGTACTGGCGAGGTACCGGTCGTTGCCTCGCACGCCCTAAAAGCCTATGATCGTTCGGGGTCTATGGCCACGGGTGCGCTCTCCATCAAGCTTCGCTGCGCCTCGTGGCAGCAGCTGGCGACGATCTACAAGCGCGACCTGTCCCGCGGCGCGATGTTCCTGAAGGCGAGCCACCCGCCCGCGATCGGTACGACGGTTCGCATCGATCTGACGCTCCCGAGCGCGTCGGTGATCGTGCTGACCGGCGTCGTGCAATCACACGTCGACGACGGCGTGCGCGGCCAGGGCGTCGAGCTCAAGCTCGCGCCGATCCCCGCGGGATCGATCTGGATGATCGAGAGCGCGCTGTCCTCCGAGCATCGCCGCCAGCCGACGCCCGCGACGGGCACGCCGACGGTGCTGCCCCCGACGAAGTCCGGCCCGGTCGCCGCGATGTCCGACGGCGAGGACATGGCCGCGGCCGAGTCCGAGCTGATGCGCGCGCTCGTCGCGGAGGCCGAGTCGCTGCGCAAGCTGAACCCGTTCCTCGTGCTCGGCGTCGGCTACGAGGCAAGTGACGCCGACGTACGCTCCGCGTTCGGTGACCTGACGAAGCGCTACCACCCGGACCGGTTCGCGCGCTACGAGTCGACCGAGCTGCGCGCGCTCGCCGCCGAGATCTTCATCCTGATCCGCGACGCGTATCGCAAGATCGGCGACAGCGCCGGTCGCCAGCAGGTGCTGCAGGCGATCGGACGCTCGCCGTCGGCGCGCGGCATGCCCAGCCCGAAGCCCGTCCCCGCCGCGAAGATCCCACCGCCGCGGCTCGCCGAGCAGAGCGCCGGCATGCGCGCGATGGCGACCACGCCCGCCGCGATTCCCGTCGTGACGCGGCCCCCCGCCCCGCCACCGGCGCCGCCGCCGGCGACCACGTCGCAGAGCATGCCGAAGATCGATGGCCACTCGGTCGCGTCGCCGATCCACGACGCGGCCGCGATCGAGGAGCTGCTCGACGATGGCCGCATCGACGACGCGCTCGCCGCGTACCGCGCGCTCGCGAAGAAGCAGCCGCAGGATCGCACGCTGCGCGCCGGCATCGAGCTGTGCGAAGGCCTGCGCGCACTCGGCAACCGCGATCGCCTCGAGGCCGCGCAGCGCTTCGAGTCCGCGCTCGAGATCGATCCGTCCAACGAGCGCGCCGCGCGCGAGCTCGCCGACATGCGACGGCAGGCCACGAACGAGCGCAAGGGCCTGCTCTCGCGCCTCATGGGAAAGAAGGAGCTCTAGGTCATGTCGAAGATCATCGGCATCGACCTCGGGACGACGAACTCGTGTGTCGCCGTGCTCGATGACAAGGGCCAGCCGAAGACGCTCGTCGGTTCCGATGGCGAGCGCACGATCCCGTCGTGGGTCAGCTGGTCCGCGAACGGCCAGATCGCCGTCGGCACGCGCGCCCGCCGCCAGGGCGTCACGAACGCGGCCGCCACGGTCTACGGCGCGAAGCGCCTGATCGGCCGCAAGGTCAACGCCGACGACGTCTCGTGGTTCGCGCGGCTCGCGCCGTTCCGGATCGTCGCGGCACCGAACGGCGACGCCTGGGTCCGCGTCCACGGCCAGCCGATCTCGCCGCAGGAAGTCTCCGCCCACGTCCTGCGCGCGATCCGCAAGGTCGCCGAGGAGGTGCTGCGCGAGCCGGTCACGCGCTGCGTGATCACCGTGCCCGCCTACTTCGACGACGCCCAGCGCCAGGCGACCCGCGACGCGGGCCAGATCGCCGGCCTCGACGTCATCCGCATCCTCAACGAGCCGACCGCCGCCGCGCTCGCCTACGGCGTCCACCGCGTGCGCGAAGGCCGCCGCGTGATCGGCGTGTTCGATCTCGGCGGTGGCACGTTCGACATCTCGATCATGAGCGTCGAGAACGGCATCTTCGAGGTCGTCTCGACCGGCGGCGACAGCGCGCTCGGCGGCGAGGACTGGGACCGCCGCGTGCTCGAGCGCATCGTCGACGAGGTGTTCGACAAGCACCACGTCGACCTGACCTCGATCCCGATGGCGATGTCGCGCCTGCGCGAGGCGTGCGAGACCGCGAAGAAGCAGCTCTCGGTCGACCGCGAGACCACGATCTCGCTGCCGTTCCTCGCGAACGATCAGCACGGCGCACCGATCAACTTCGAGCGCGCGATCACGCGCGACTACATCGAGCAGCAGACGAAGGATCTGCTCGAGCGCCTCGAGCCGCCGTGCCGCCGCGCGCTCGCCGACGCCGGCCTCAAGAACAGCGACGTCGAGGAGATCCTGCTCGTCGGCGGCATGAGTCGGTGGCCCGCCGTGCAGGACATGGTCGAGCGCATCTTCAACCGCAAGCCGAGCAAGGGCGCGAACCCCGACGAGGTCGTCGCGCTCGGCGCCGCGCAGTACGCCGGCATCCTGTCCGGGCAGTCCGACGAAGCCCAGCTCCTCGACGTCACGCCGCACGACATCGGCATCAAGGTCGGCGACACCGGCTTCGCGCTCGTCGTGCCGCGCAACTCGATGCTCCCCGTGCGCGCGCGCCGCCTGTTCGCGACCACGAGCGACAACCAGAAGTTCGTCGCGATCGAGCTCTACCAGGGCAACGACAAGGACGTCACGAAGAACCGCAAGCTCGGCCAGGTCCTGCTCGAGAACCTGCCGCCCGGCCCCGCCGGCAGCGTGCGCGTCGAGCTCGTGATCACCGTCGACGTCGAGTCGATCCTCTCGGTCACCGCCCGCGAGATCCGCAGCGGCCGCGAGGCTTCCGTCATCATCCGCCCGTCCGGCGGCCTGTCGCAGCGCGAGATCGTCGAGATCATCACGCGCCGCCGCCAGGAGACCGCGAACCTGAGCACGCTGCTCGCGGACTCGCTCGTCGGCGGCGTCCGCGTCACGACGCGCGAGCAGATGGTCGTCAAGCCCGGCGAAGACGACGACAAGAAGTAGCCTCCTTCCTCTCCGCGCCATGCCCCCGCCGTCGACGATCGACCCTGCCGTCCTCAAGGTGGCCGATGCCGTCGGCGCGCTCCTCGAAGGCTGGGGCTTCAAGCGCAACATGGGCCGGATGTGGACCGTGCTCTACCTCGAGGACCACCCGCTCAACGCGGCCGACCTCGGCGAGCGCCTCGGCCTGTCCACCGGCGCGGTCTCGATGCTCCTCACCGAGATGCAGGAGTGGGGCGCGGTGAAGAAGGCGTGGGTCGTGGGCGAGCGCCGCGAGCACTACGAGGCCGAGACTTCGATCTGGAAGATGGTGTCGCGCGTGTTCCGCGAGCGCGAGCTCGTCTGGATCCGCACCGCCGGCGAGGCGTTCGAGAGCGCGCGCCGCGAGCTGCCCGCCGGCGCCGACGATCGCTCCCAGCTGATCGCGACGCGCATCGACGGCCTCACGCAGCTCGCGCAGGTCGGCGCGCACCTGCTCGAAGCGATGCTGCAGGGCGAAGCGGTCGACTCGCTGCCGATCAAGCAGATGGGCGAGCTCGCGCGCGCCGCACGCGGCGAGCCCGAGAAGTAGCCGGCCGCGTCAGCGCTGCTTCGGGATCGAGTACATGCTGATCGGTCCCGCCTTGCGCCAGCCGACCGAGAGCAGCCACGTCTGCGGCCTCGATACGCACAACCGATACTCGTCGGCGAGCTGTGAATACTGCAGAGGCTTGATCGCGAGCTCGTGCCATCCCGGGAAGCTCGGTGCGCTCGACATGTAGTCGACGTCCCAGAACCGGGTCTCGCCCCAGTCCTCGTCGGCGTTGTGATGCCGCCAGTTGTTGAGCACGTAGTTCAGCACGTGGTGCGCTTGCGTCGGCGACTTGATCAGACGCGCGTGATAGCGGTCCGCGAACACCTGCCCCTTGCGGCGCCGCCCGAGCTGCTTGCTCGCGGCTCGATTGAGGTGCTGCGCGGCCGACACCTCGAAGGCCTTCACGCCGGCTGCGAGCGCCTCGTGGTTGTCAGCCTCGACGATCAGGTGCAGATGATCCTGCTCGGGGCTGACATGTACGATCCGGAAGTCGCTGCGCCCGAGCACCGCCTGTGTCGCCTTGCGTAGCGCGAAGAACATTTCTCGCGACCGCAGCGTCGGAAACGGCTGGACGATCCGCAGCGTCACGTGCACCGCCGTGAGCCGAGCGAATCGCTCGCGCAGCCCGTGGCGCTCGCTCGATCGAAAGCCTCTTGGCGGCCGGCCCGCACCGTCTCGCTTCCCACCCCACGTATTCAGCTCCATCTCGAGCTGCACGTGCTTCTTCCTCGCCTTCGCCATGGCGTCTTCCTGGTGACGGTCGAACCAGTCGTCAACTTGAAATCGCCGATAGTGCTCCGCATCGCGGCGGCTCGTTCCGGTCCGGCTCCTCGTTCCCGTCCACTCTAAACATGGGTCCGACAATCAAGTGGACCCTTCGATTCGTCCGCACCGGCAGCGTGACCGACGCGCGCGCGGCACACGTGCTCCCACCTCGACGGCCGCGCTTGCATACGCGGTAGGTATCGCGCTCAGAAAGGGCGCCGTTCCCGTGCATCACGCTCGCGATACACCAGCAAACGTCGACCAACGCATCTTGAAAACGCCGATAGCACGATCGCTTCGAACTGACGGCGCACCAACCTATCGACGCGGAGGGGCGCCGACCGTCATTCACCGCCAACACCCGCTCGACGCGCGCATTTTGAAAACGCCGATAGCTCGAACCCGAGGTGGCTCAGCGCTTCTTCTTCGCCGGCTTCTTCTTCGCGGCCGGCTTCTTCGCTTTCGCGGCCGGCTTCTTCGCCTTCGCGGTCGGCTTCTTCGCAGGCCCGCCCTTCGTCACCTCGATCGCGGCGAGCGTGTAGAGGATCGCGGCAAAGCCTTCGTTGCCGAAGCTGCCCGGCTCGGCCCACTCGGCACTCTCGTGCGCGAGCGTGGCGGCGGCGTCCTTGCGGACGAGCCACTGGTCGAGCGGCACCGAGTCGAGGATGTACTCCTCGATCTCGTAGCCACCCTCGTCGACGAGCGCGTCCATCACCTCCGGTGGCGGAACCGCCTTGAGCCGCGTCACGGCCCACAGGTTCTGGACGAGCGGGAACGTGCCCGGCGCGACGGGCTCGGGATCGTAGTTCGCGACCGGCGCGATGCACGCGCGCACGCCGACGCGATAGCCGGCCTCGACGAGGACCTCGGCGAGATCGCGATCGAGGCCGCGCAGCGTCGTGATCGGCTGCGGCTGCTTCGTGCCGGGCTCGGCGACCGCGTGGCGGCCGCACGCGATCATGAGCGGCCACTGCCGTGGGGCGAGCGAGCGAGCTGCCTGGCGCATGGCGGCGCGGCGGGCGGTCCAGGTCGCGTCGGTGCGCGGCTGGTCGGTGCGGTGGAGGGCGTACACGAGCGTGACGCGCGAGCCGGACTTCACGGGCTCGATCCAGTGATCGACGTCGGTGAACAACGCGACCCACGGCAGCTGGCCGGCGGGCGTCTTGCTCCAGTCGAAGGTTTGCTGGGAGCGGCCGTCGTCGACGACGAACGCGCCGCCGGTGTGCGCGATCGGCAGGCCGACGACGAGCGTGCCGACGAGGTTCATCGTGCGCGGCGTGTCCTTGTGGCGCGCGAACTTGCCGCCCTTGGGATAGACGATGACGTCGGTGAGGTGCGCCGAGAGGTGGGCGCCCGGGGACAGCGCGGCCTCGATCTCGTCGAGGATCGCTGAGGGATCGAAGCCGTGGACCTCGGCGCGGTCGCGCGCGACGAGGCGCTGGGCGTTGCGCACGTTCTTGTCGCGCTTCGTCTCGGTGCCCTCGCCGTAGGGGGCGAGCTCGGCGTGGGCGAGCAGCCAGTCGACGAACTTCGGATCGTCGACGGCACCGACGTCGCCGTCGGGCAATGCGACCGCGACGCGCTCGCTCGGGCGCGCGGTCCCGGCGACGCAGGAGGGTTCCTCGATGCCGTCGAGCACGGCACGCAGCGCATCGATACTCATCGGGATGGGAGCTTGGACTCGCGCGCGGCGGGATCCAAGGCGTCGGTCGCGCGATCGCGGTCAGCGATGGTCGGCGAGCCAGCGCTCGATCGTCTTCGCGCGCTCCTGGTGGATCGGCATCGACGAGGCGGCGGAGGTCTTGCGGGCTGCCTCGGCGAGGTCGCGGGCGCGCTTGCGATCGCGGCCGGCGTCCCACAGGGCGCGGGCGAGCGGCCACTGGACGTTCGCGAGGAAGTTCGGCGTGATCTTCGCTTCCTCGTAGAGCGCGAGCGCGCGCTCGAGCGGAGCGATCGCGTCGGCGGGGCGGTTGGCGGCGAGCTCGACCTCGCCGATCCGGGCGAGCGCGAAGCCGATGCGGGCGTCGTGGAGGCCGAGCAGCGATTCGTGCTCGGAGACCGCGCGCCGGTAGTTTGCGAGCGCCTGGTCGTACTGCTTGCGGTCGTAGTAGATGTCGCCGACGTCGACCCACGAGCTCGCCATGTCGACGCTCTTCTCGCGGCCGCCCGCGACGAGCGCGTCCTGGCGGCGCTTGTACTCGGCGAGCGCCTTGTCGTAGTCGCGTTGCATGTAGTAGCAGGCGCCCATCGCCTGATCGATCTGGAGATGCTCGAGCGAGTCGGCGGGGAGCTGGTCGCCGATCAGCTCGCGAGCGCGCGCGAGCTCGACGAGCGCCTGGTCGCAATGGCCGGTCGCGGCGCGCTTCGTCGCGCGGTTGATCATGTAGCGCGCGGTCTCGGGGTGGTTCGGGCCGAACACCTGCGTCGCGATCGCGACCGCCTCGTCGTTGAGCGCGAGCGCTTCGGCGTCGCGGCCCGCGTAGCTGAGCGCGAGCGCGGTCGGATGGAGGAACTCGGGCAGGCGCGGATCGCCTTGCGGCAGGACCTTGCGCGCAGCCGCGAGCGCGGCCTGCATGTCGGCGACCGCGTCGGCGATCTGGCCGAGCCGCAGCTTCGCGACGCCGACCGAGAGCTGCAGCATCGTCGCCATCTCCTGCTGCTTGCCGCTGCGCTTGACCGCGGCCTCGACGAGCGGATACAGCGCGAGCGCTTCCTTCTCGCGGCCGGGCTCGCGCGAGATCGAGTGCATCAGCTGCGCCATCGCGTACGCGCGGATGTCGTCGGCGCCGATCGACTCGGCGACGGTGACTGCCTCGCGGAACGCGGCCTCGCTCTGCGGATAGCCCTCGACGGTCGCGGACGCCTTGCCGCGCTCGATCAGCGCGTAGATCAGCAGTGCGCCGCCGAACGGACGCGCGCGTTGCTCGGCGCGCTTCGCGTGGACGAGCGCATCCTTGAACGTGCCGGTCGCGAACGCGCGCTTCGCGGCATCGATCGACTGCATGATCTCGGCGCGCGCGGCGGCGGCGGCCGGGTTCGCGGCGATCGTGCGCTCCTCGGCGAGGATCGCGGGGTTGCCGCAATCGTCCGGCGCGTTGACCGAGTGCACGAGCGAGACCGCGGTCGAGACGTCCTTGCGCTGCACGCTGCGCAGCTGGGCGATCACGGCGGCGAGCGCCTCGCGGCGATCGTGGAGGCACGCGAGGCCGGCTACGACGAGCTCGCGGCCCTCGCGTTCGCGCGGTGCCTGGGCGCAGAGCTTGGTCTCGGTGGTCGCGAGCTCCTCGAGCGAGCGATCGAGTGCGGCCGCGACGCGCGGCGTGGTCTCCGCCGCGAGCGGCGAGCCGGTGCGCTGGATCGCGGTCGCGATCGCGTCGCGATCGGCGGCGGTCCATAGCGTCGCACGCGCGGCGTGCTCGGCAGCGCACGCGTTCGCGAGCGTGTCCTCGTCAGGGCGGCCGACGGCGTACGCGGCACCCGCCGCGCCGCCGAGCGCGGCGACCGCGCCGGCCGCGACGAGCCAGCGGCGGCGGCGGCGATCGCGGCGGTCGACGTCGAGCTCGTCGACGAGCGCGTCGATCGACGGAAACCGCTGCTTCGCATCCTGCGCGAGCCCTCGCTCGAGCGCGCGGCGCAGCCACGCCGGGACGCGGCGGTCCGGCTCGTCGTCGAACAGCGCGCGCCACAGCGCCGCCGACAGGCTGTACTGATCCGTCGCGGGCGTCACGACCTCGCCGCGCCGCTGCTCGGGCGACATGAACGCCGGCGTGCCCATCACCGCGTTCGGGATCGTGAGCCGGCTGTCCGGATCCGTCAGGTCGGCGAACGCGCGCGACCCCGCCTCCGAGCCGGCGAGCCCGAAGTCGGCGACCTTCGGGCGGCCGCCGCGATCGATCAGCACGTTCTCCGGCTTGACGTCGCGATGGATGACGCCGGCGGCGTGCGCGGCGGCGAGGCCACGGCCGGCGGCGACGAACATCCGCACGATCTCGCGCCACGTACGAGGCTTGTCGCGCAGCCAGGCGGCGAGCGTCTGGCCCTCGATCAGCTCCATCGCGATGTACACGCGATCGCCGTCGCTGCCGGCGTCGTGAACCGCGACGACGTTCGGGTGCGAGAGCCGGGCGAGCGCGCGGCCTTCGCGGATCAGGCGCTCGAGGCCGCCGTGCGCCGCGAGCTCGGGGTGCACGAGCTTGAGCGCGACCTTGCGATCGAGCTGCGGATCGTGGGCGGCGTAGACCGTGCCCATGCCGCCCTCGCCGAGCCGCTTCTCGATCCGATATCTCCCGACCTGCGTCGGTTCACCGGTCGGCGCCGGCGGCACGAACGGCTCGCCATCGTTCGTCTGCGCGAGCGCGACGAGCAGCGCGCGACACGCCTTGCAGCCGTCGATGTGCGCCTCGATCGCGTCACGCTCGTCGGCCGGCAAGCGCCGGGCGATGTACGCGATGACGTGGTCGGGGTCCGGGCATGACATACTGGGACTCCCAGGATGGATCAGCCGGGCGGCGATCTCCACCATGACGATCTGGCGTGGGCGCGCGCGCTCGCGACCGGTGATCGCGACGCGCTCGCTCGCTACGAGCGCGAGCTCGTGCCGCTGATCGCGGCAGCGCTGCGCAAGCGAGGGCACTCGACCGACGAGATCGCGGACATCCAGCAGACGCTGCGCGCGCGGCTGTTCGTCGGCGATGGCGACGGGCCGGCGATCGCGTCGTACGCCGGGACCGGCGCGCTGCGCAGCTGGGTGATGATCATCGCGCTGCGCGAGGCGATCCGATCGCGCCAGCGCAGCGTGCGCGAGCCGGCGGTCGAGGACGACGCGCTCGTCGCGCTCGCCGATCGCACGGACATCGCGCCGCCCGCGCTCGACAAGGAGCGCTATCGCGATGCGTTCCGCGAGGCGTTTCGCAGCGCGCTCGCCCAGCTGACGCCGCGCGATCGCAACCTGCTGCGGCTGCACCTCGTCGACAACCTCACGATCGATCAGATCGGCGGGCTGCAGGGCGTGCATCGCGCGACCGCCGCGCGCTGGATCGACCGGGCACGCGGTGACGTCGCGCTCGCCGTCCGCCGCGAGCTGATGCGCCGGCTCGGCGCCGATCCGTTCGAGACCGACGATCTGCTGCGCTGGGTCCAGAGCCGGATCGACCTGTCGCTGAGCGGACTTGCGCCCGAGTCCAAGCCGTAACGAAGAAATCCTGCGACCGCACGGAGGCTGGCGTTCTTAGTCGGCATGACGAACAAGCCTCTGATACTCGTGACGTGCGTCCTGTGGAGCGTCGGCTGCGCGACCGATGGTGGTGGCGACGATGGCCAGTGCTTCGGCGGCAAGTGCGATGGCGGTGTCGATCAGTCGTGCAGCGACCCGCGCTACGGCGACGGCGTCTGCCAGCCGCAGCTCGACTGCGCGACGCCCGACATCGACTGCTTTCGCACGTTCGACAGCGACGCCCAGGCGTCGGCGTGGTTCGGCGCGTTCGAGCAGCAGCTCGCGACGAACGAGAACCGGCCTGCGCGCGCGCTCGTGCCCGCGACCGATCCGCGCTACGTGAAGGCGCGCGACCTGCTCGATCGCGGGTGGGCCGCGTTTCGCGACCACCGCCCGGTCGGCAAGCTCGGCGACCTGCGGCCGGCGCTCGTCGTCGTCGAGGATGCCCAGGTCAACGCGTTCGTCATGGGTGACTACGAGACGCCGAAGTCGGGGTTCGCGGTGATGGTGCAGACCGGCCTGCTCGGCGTCGGCGCGGCGGACGACCAGATGCTCGGCGTCATGATGCACGAGCTGCAGCACGCGGTCGGCCTGCACCTGATCGCGGACACCAAGGATCGGATGCGCAGGTTCTACCTGGCACCGACCGGCGGCGAGGAGCCGATCGGCAAGGACACCGTCGAAGATCCGCGCGCGCGCGCCGCGGGTCAGGAGTGGCGCACCGCCGCCGATCAGGTCGGCGTGTACACGGCGCCCGAGCTCGGCGGGTTCCCGTTCCGCGGTGGGCTCGATCGCGTCCTCGACCTGATCGCCCGTGCCGGCATGCAGAACAACCCGGCCGGCTGCGAGCGCGCGGTCGCGCTGCGCACCGCCCTGCACGACGATCTCACCGCGATGCGCGATCGGCTCGGCGGCGCGCTCACGATCGATCTCGCGACGCTGCCGGCGCGCGTCGACGCCGCGCTGTCGGCGCTGCGCGACGAGTGCCTCGCCGGCGTCCCCGATGATCTGATCACCGTGCTCGCCGACCTCCAGGGCACGACGCCGGAGATGATCGAGGCCGGCTTCAGCCCGGCCGACGTCGCGCTCGTCAAGGGCAGGCACGTGATCGACGGCCTGGCCGCGCTCGTCGCGAGCCGGCGCGCCGCGATGCGCGACATCGAGACCCGGTTCACGGCGGCGACCGGCGCGCCGTGGTCGGCGCTGCGCATGTTCTCGTACGAGGAGGATGCCGACGACGTCAGTGTCCCGGTGCTGCGCGCGACGAACCTCGATCCCGCCGGCAACGCG
This sequence comes from Kofleriaceae bacterium, assembly GCA_035715365.1. Lineage (GTDB taxonomy): Bacteria > Myxococcota_A > Polyangia > Haliangiales > Haliangiaceae > JABFXX01. The sequence goes on from DASTLB010000076.1 coordinate 264,720, forward strand.
CGCTTCCTCGAGCTCGCGCTACCCGCCGAGGCGCGCACGCGCTGCCAGGCATTGCTCGCCGCGGACACCGTGCCGGCGTACGGCGTCGACCTGTTCGACGAGCACCACGACACGTGCTGGCGCGCGTACCACATCGACGAGCTCGCGGCCGCGACCGAGCCCGCGACCTCGCCGCGCGTGGCGACCGGCACGCTGTCGGTGCCGAAGATCCCGCGCCTGCCGCTGCCGAAGCAGCTCTCGGATCTGATCGCGTACTGAGTGCACCTCCTGCAGTTGGCGGGTAAGGTCCGGCACGCCGTGATCCGTGCCCGCGAGCTGACGAAGCACTTCAAGGTGCACAAGCGCCCGCCCGGCTTTGCCGCGGCGATGAAGTCGCTCGTGCGCCGCCGCTACGAGCTCGTCCGCGCGGTCGATGGCGTCAGCTTCGAGATCCAGCGCGGCGAGCGCGTCGGCTTCCTCGGCCCGAACGGCGCCGGCAAGACCACGACGCTGAAGATGCTCGCCGGCCTGCTCCATCCGACGAGCGGCGAGCTCGAGGTCGAGGGTCACGTCCCGTTTCGCCGCCAGACCGAGCTGCTGCAGAAGATCACGCTGGTGATGGGGCAGAAGTCGCAGCTGATCTGGGACCTGCCGCCCGGCGAGACCTACGCGATGAACCGCGCGGTGTTCGACATCCCCGCCGCGCAGTTTCGCGAGACGCTCGACGAGCTGACCCAGCTGCTCGACCTCGGGCCGCTGATGGACAAGCCGACGCGCCAGCTCTCGCTCGGCGAGCGCATGAAGTGCGAGCTCGCGGCCGCCCTGCTCCACCGCCCGGGCACGCTGTTTCTCGACGAGCCGACGATCGGCCTCGACGTCGCGATGCAGCTCGCGATCCGCGACTTCGTGCGCAGCTACAACCAGCGCCACGACGCGACCGTGCTGCTGACGTCGCACTACATGGACGACGTCGTCGCGCTGTGCCCGCGGATCATCGTGATCGACAGCGGCAAGCTGATCCACGACGGCGATCTGCGCGGCCTGATCAAGACGATGGATCCGGACAAGCGCGTGTCGTTCACGCTGACGTCGCCGATCGCGGACGACCAGCTCGCGAAGCTCGGCACGCTGCTCGCGCGCGATGGCCAGCGGATCACGCTGCGCGTCCCCGAGAGCGATGTCCCCGCCGCGGTCGGCCACCTGCTCGGTCCGCTGCACGCGGCGGATCTCGCGATCGAAGATCCGCCGCTCGAGGAGATCCTGCGCGTGATGTTCGGCCGCGCGCGCGAGACGCGGGACGAGGCCGCGTCGTGAACCGGGCGGTCCGCGCGCTGCCGACGCTGCTCCGCGTCGGAGTCGCCGAGACCGTCGCGTATCGCGCCGAGTTCCTGATCTGGATCCTGACGACGACGCTGCCGCTCGTGATGCTCGCGCTGTGGACGAGCGTCGCGGCCGAGGCGCCGTTTGGCCAGTACAGCTCGGCGGACTTCGTCGCCTACTACCTCGCGACGCTGATCGTGCGCAATGTGACCGGCTCGTGGGTCGCGTGGCAGATCAGCGAGGAGATCCGCACCGGCGCGATGTCGATGCGCCTCTTGCGGCCGATCCATCCGTTCCTCGCGTTCTCGGCGAGCCACGTCGCGGCGATCCCGTTTCGCTGCCTCGTCGCGTTGCCGATCGCGGTCGTGCTGCTCGTGTCGTCGGGTGCGAGTGCGCTGACGACCGAGCCGCTGCAGCTCGCGCTGATCGTGCCGTCGCTCGTGCTCGCGTGGCTGATCACGTTCGCGATCCTGTTCGCGCTCGGCGCGCTCGCGTTCTGGGTCACGAAGGCGATGGCGCTGCTCAACCTGTACTTCGGGCTGTTCTCGCTGCTGTCCGGGTACCTGCTGCCGCTGCCGCTCTTGCCCGGGTTCATCGCGCGCGTCGCGGAGTGGTCGCCGTTCCGGTTCATGCTGTCGCTGCCCGTCGAGCTGATGACGCGCCACATGGATCGCGGCGAGCTCGCGGTGCTGATGCTCGGCCAGCTCGGGTGGGCGATCGCGATGGTGTCGCTCGCGCTCTGGGTGTGGAAGATCGGGGTCCGGCGGTTCGAGGCGGTCGGTGGCTGAGGTGGTGACGTGATCCGGTACCTCCGGCTCGCGAGCGTCCAGCTGCGGATCAGCGCCGCGGCGGCGATGGCCTATCGCGCCGACTTCCTGCTCGAGGGCGTGATGGCCGCCGCGTGGATGGCGCTGACGCTGCTGCCGCTCGTCGTGCTGTATCAGGGCCGCGAGTCGGTCGCCGGGTGGGATCAGCCGTCCGCGCTCGTGCTGATGGCGTACTTCATGGCGCTGCGCGGGGTGCTCGAGGGCGTCGTGAGCCCGTCGCTCGTCGACCTCGTCGAGAAGATCCGCACCGGCGCGTTCGACTACGTGCTGCTGAAGCCGGTCGACGCGCAGGCGATGGTGTCGGCATCGCGGTTCGAGCCGTGGAAGGTGTTCGACCTCGTCGGCGGCATCGCGCTCGCGACGTACGCGTTCTGGCTGCGCGGCGCACCGCCGGCACCGCAGGATCTCGCGCTCGGCCTCGTGCTGTTCCTCGCCGGCGTGCTCGCGATGTACTCGCTGTGGATCCTGTGCTCGGCCGCGTCGTTCTGGGTCGTCCGGATCGACAACCTGACGTACCTGCTCGGCGCGATCTTCGACACCGCGCGCTGGCCGGTCCAGGTGTTTCGCGGCGCGTGGCGGGTCGTGTTCACGTTCATCATCCCGGTCGCCGTGATGACGACGTATCCGGCGATGGCGCTGCTCGGCCGGCTCGCGCCGCGCACCGCGCTCGCGACGCTCGGCGGCTCGGTCGCGCTGCTGCTCGTCAGCCGGCTCGTGTGGCGCGCCGCGATTCGCAGCTACACGAGCGCGTCGAGCTAGTTGTCGTCGTCGTCGTCGAGGTCGAAGTCACCGTCGATGTCGACGTGCCAGTCGAGCACCGCGCCCGGCGCGCCCCAGCTCCACGCGCCGGGAGGCGACGGCGGCGTCGGCGGCGTCGGTGGCGTCGGCGGCGTCGGCGGCGTCGGCGGCGTCGGCGGCGTCGGGGCCCGGGGCGGACGCGGCGGGCGCGGCGGCAACACCGGCGCGGCATACGGATCGATCGGTGCGGGTCCGCCGCCCGGGCCGATGTGGATCTGGATGCGGCCGAGCCGCTCGCCGAGCTTCTCGAGCTGCTGCTCGAGCTGCCTCATCTGCTGCTCGACCGCGCGCTCGGCCTGCCGGGCCGCCTGCTCGGCGACGCGCTCGATCGCGTCCTCGTCGATGTCGACGTCGACGTCGACGTCGAAGTCGAAGTCGTCATCGTCGGCAGCGTTGTCATCTTCGTCGTCATCGTCGTCGTCCTCATCGTCGCAGGCCGCGGCGGGTCTGTGCGTGACGGCGACGATCGCGGTGCTCGCGAGCAGGGTCGTGAACAGGACGGCTGAGCGCATCGTGATCCTCCGGCGTCAAGGACGCGCCAGCCGCGCGCGTGGTGGACAGCTATTCGATCGGCTCGTAGACGTCGATGCGCCAGTCGATGATCACCGGCGCACCGGTCGGCGTCGCACCGGGTGCGAACGGTGACACCGGCGGGATAGGCGGGACTGCCATCGGAGAGATCCGGAAACGCTCGAGGCGATGGCGCAGCTTCTCGAGCTTGCGCTGTAGCTTCTCCAGCTTCTTTGGATCCGGCGAGTCGATCGTGATGTCGATGTCGATGTCGCCGAACGGCTGGGCATGCGCCCGCGCCGCATCGCGCGCCGCTCGCATCGCATCGCGCTGCGCACGCGCGGCATCGCGCATCGCCTGGGCCTGGGCACGCGCGGCGTCGCGCTGGGCACGGGCCGCATCGCGGGCCGCCTGCTGCGCGGCGCGCTGGGCCTCGCGCTGCGCTCGCTCGATCGCGCGCTGCGCTTCCCGCTGGGCCTCGCGCTGCGCGCGCTCGACCTCGCGGCGGATCTCGTCGCGATCGACGACCTCCTCCTCGTCGTCGTCATCGTCGTCGTCGTCACAGGCTCGCGCGTCGGGGCGGGCGACGAGCAGAGCCGAGCTGGCCAGGATCGCGGCGATCACGGGGCGCATGGTTCCTCCGGGCTCCGTAGATGCCCGAGCGCCGCGTGCGGTGGACGCGCGATCGTACTGTGCAGACGCGCAGCTACAGGGTCTCGAGGAACGCGGTCAGGTCGGCGATCTGGTCGTCCCGCAAATGGGACGTCTCGGCCATGCCGTGGACCGCGGCCCGATCGCGCAGCAGCGCCTCGAGCGTCGCCGCGCTCCCGTCGTGGTAGTACGGCGCGCTCGCCGCGAGCCCGAGCAGGCTCGGCGTGTCGGTCTCGGGGAGCGAGCTCGTCAGCTTGTGCTTCGAGCCGTCGGTGTAGGCCTTGCCGTCGTGACACGTCCGGCACCCGAGCTCGGCGGAGTCGAACAGCGCCTTGCCGCGCGCGACCCGTGCGGGCTCGCGACCCGGCGTCCGCACCGCGGGCAACGCCGAGACGTACGCCTCGAGCGCGGCCGTCTGCTTGGCGTCGAGGCCACCGCCGCCGAGCCGCTTCATCGTCATCGTCAGGCTCGTCGTGAGATCCTTGTCACCGCCGTCCCACTTGTAGGGATGGGTGCCGACGAGGCGGCCGGCGAGCAGCGGCGTCTGCAGCTCGTGCTTCTCGATCCGCCACGACAGCCCGTCGGCGCGGCCATCGGGGTGACAGCTCGCGCACGCCATCGCGCCTTGCTGCGAGATCGTCGCGTCCGCGTGATGGAACAGCACGAAGCCCTGGTGCTCGGCGACCGACATCCGGCTCGCGACGACCGACGGCCCGGCCTCGCGCGCGAGGTTGTCGGCCGCGAGCGCGCGCTTGCGATCGACGGGGTGCAGCCGCATCACGCTGCGCGTGAACGAGCACCACACGACGACATCACCGGAGCCCGCGATCGCGATGCCGTCCGCGCCGCACGCCTTCGTACCGTCGAGCAGCGGCGTCGTCATGCCCTCGGTGATCGTGCGCTGCGACGCGTGCTGCAGCTGGAGCACGGTGTCGTTGCCCATGCCGGCGACGTAGAGCAGGTCGCGCGCGCCGTCCCACGCGATCGCGCGCGGCTGGTGCGTCATCACCTGCGCCGAGATCTGATCCGGGATGTCCTTGCCGAAGCCGACGAACGCGAGGTGATGCGTCACCGGTGCATCGGCGCCGCCGCCGTAGCTGCTCGTGCGCTCGTTGCCATCGGCCTGCTGGACCGGCGTCTCGCGCTGGAACGGCACGATCGCGAGCGCGTTGCCGACGAACGTCGCCGTGAACGAGCCGCGCGCGAAGCTCGTGCCGCCCGGGGTGCAGCGCCGGCAGCGCACCGCCGGCGTGGTGATCGCGATGTGCTCGCCGCGATGGCGCGCGAGATCGATCTCCTCGACGCTGCCGGTCGCGAGCGACGTCACGAGCGCGCGCTTGCCGTCGGGCGACACGGCGATCCCGCGCGGCTCGCGGCCGAGCGGCGTCCGCCAGCGCTCGGCACCGGTCGCGGCGTCGAGCGCGACGAGCGTGCGGTCCGCGATCGTCGTCACGAGCACGGTCTGCCGATCCGGCGTCAGCGCGATGCCGTACGGCTCGGCGGGCGTCGCGAACGTACGCCGGGTCTCGAGCTGCGCGCCGACCGCGACGACGTGCACCTTGTCGCCGGCGCGATCGACGACGTACGCGAGCTTCGCGCCCGGATCGTAGGCGAGCAGCCCGGCGTCGCGCGCGATCGCGAGCTGGGCGCGCAGCTTGCCGGTGCGATCGACGAGCACGAGCGCGCCGGAGTCGGCGTCGATCGCGAGCGCGTCCTCGCCGACGGTCGCGATCCGCGAGCCGGTCAGGTACGCCGCCGCCGGGGGCGCCGGGCGATCGCCGCCGAGCGCGGGCCCGGCGAGCGCGAAGGTCGGCGGACCTTCATCGACGCGCACCATGCGTGCGAACGCATACGTCGGGACGGCTGCGGCGATGACTCCGAGGACGAGCTTGTGGCGCAGGCGCATGTCGCTATGCAAACGAACGACCGGATCTGACGATCTATTCGCGAACTTCCTCGATCGTCGCGCGGATCACCCGGTCTCCGATCACGAGCGCGTCGGCGGCCGGCTGCCCGGCCTCGACGCTGCCGACCCACGTGTAGCGACCGTCGAGGTGCGGCGCGCGCGCGTGCATGACGAACCACTGCGAGCCCGCGCTGTCGCGGCCCGCGTCCGCCATCCCGACGCCGCCGGTGACGTAGCCGGCGCCCGCGGACGGCTCGGCCGGGAGCGTGAAGCCCGGGCCGCCCCAGCCCGACTGCGTCGGATCGCCGCCCTGGACGACAAAATCGGGGACGACGCGATGAAACTCGAGGTTGTCGTACAGGCCCTTGCGCGTCAGCGCCACGATCGCGGCGACCGCCCACGGCGCGACGTCGGGCCGGAGCACGATCAGGATCTCGCCGCGCGTCGTCTGCAGGTGCCAGAGTAGCCGCCTGCCGATCACCGATGCGACGTCGAGCGCGGGTGGCTCGGCGGCGCCGATCGCCGCAGTCGCGGGCTCGCCGAGCGCGGACAGGCACGTCGCCGCGGCGCGCGCGAGCACCGGCGCACCGCCGAGCGCGGCGCGACACGCCGGAGCGCCGGACGCGATCTCGCGCTTGCCGATCAGCTCGAGCAGCGCCGCGCCGAGCTCGGCTTCCTTCTCGATCCGCGCGCGGCCGACGACCGCCGCATCGAGCGCGGCCCGATCCCACCTGTCGTTCTTGTCGCCGGCCTCGTAGACCGCGGTCGCGGCATCGACCGCGTTGCCGGCGACCACCGGATCCGTCGAGCCGAGCGCGGCGATCACGGTCGCGAGCGCGGCGCGCCGATCGCCGTCGTCGCCTGCCTTCCACAGCGCGGGCAGCGCGGCGAGCCCGGCGACGCGGACGCGCGCGTCGGCGTGCGCGAGCAGCAGCTTCACGGCGCCGCGGCGCTGCGCGAGCGTCCCGGTGTTCGCGGTGACGAGATCGCCGAGCAGCGGCAGCCGCAGGTGGTCGGGCAGCTCGCCGCCGCCGCAGGTCTCGACCTTCGCGTAGTCCGGCGGCTTCGCACCGCGCGCGATCGCGGCCTGCGCGAGGCACGCGATCCAGCCGCGCGTCAGCGGCGGCAGGCGCTTCGCCGCGGCGATCCGCGGCACGAGCTCCTCGATCGCGCGCAGCACGCTCGGCCGCGCGGTCTTCGAGGCGAGCGCGCGCAGCGCCTCGGCGACCACGTGAGCCTCGGTCGCGTCGCCGGCCTCGAGCTGCGCGAATCGCAACCCGAGCGCGGTCGCGACCGCGTCGTGGCTCTGCGGATCGGCGTGCTCGCCGGTCAGCGCGCGCACCGCCTCGACCGCGACGCGCCAGTCGCGATCGCGCAGCGCCGCCGCGAGCTCGCCGCGCGCCGCGATCATCCCCGGCCGCTTCGCGAGTGCGGCCGCGGCCTGCGCGCGCGTCTCCGGCTGCTCGTCGGCGAGCCGCTTCGCGAGCCGCGCGACGATCGCCTCGTCGGCGGCGCTCGCGGTCGGCTTGTGCTCGCGCGACAGCGCCCACACCGCGGCGTAGCGCACGCGCGCGTCGCTCGACTCGATCGCGTTGCCGAGCGCGGATCGCGCATCGGGCTCGAACGCGAGCTTGCGGCGGCCGTAGCGGCCGAGTGCGATCGCGCAGGCCTCGGCCTTGAGGTTGACCGTGCCGGCCTCGACGCACATCGCGAGCATACGCTGCGCGGTGACGTCGCCGGCGCGACCGATCGCCTCGATGATCGCGGGCGCGTGATCCTTCGCGCGCGGCAACGCGTCGACGAGCGCGCGCGTCAGCGCCGGTGTCCCGGCATCGCTCTCGTCGAGCGACGCGAGCACACCGATCGCCGAGCCCGCGGCACCGAGGATCTCCGGATCCGGATCGCGCAGCGCGCCGATCAGCGCGTCGAGCGCGCGCGGCCCACCGACGCGACCGAGCCCGCGCAACGCGAGCACGCGCTCGGGCGTCGTGCCGTGCTTCGCGAGCTCGAGCAGCTCGTCGAGCCCGGCCGCGCGGCGCGCCTCGGCGTGCGCGATCCGGACGCGCAGCGCGCGATCGTCGGGTGCGGTCGGCTTCGCCGGCTCCGACGGCTTGCCTCCACACGCCCACACGACGAGCGCGACCTGACACGCGGTCGCGACCGCGGTTGCACGCCGAACGATCTGTACGCTGCGGCGAATCGCCATGCCGCGGAATGTACCCGCAGGGCGCGCTCAGACAACGCGGACCGCGGTCGGTTCCCGGCGATTTTCGATCCGGTTTCGATCGCTCGCGATCGCGATTCTCCGTCGGAAATCCGCTCGCGTCCCGCGCGAACGCATGACATCGTGTTGGCCATGCGCCTGACGTCGATCGCGATCCTGACGAGCCTGATCGCGTGCTCGAAGAACCAAGACACCGAGAACCAGAAACCGTCCGCCGGCGCGACCACGAAGGCCGGCGATCCCGCGGCGCCGCCGAGCGGCGAGACGACCGTCAAGAAGGAGGTCGTCAAGAAGACGGTCGACAAGACCCCGCTGCCCGCGCTCGAGGCCGATACCGGCGGCGCGACCGGCAAGCCACTGTGGTCGATCGGGTTCGGCGGGCTCGGCATCGACTCGCCGCGCGACCTCGCGCTCGCGAAGACTGGTGACATCTACGTCGCGGGGTACTTCGATGCCGAGATGACGGTCGGCGGCAAGACGTTCACCCCGACGCCGCCGAAGCCGAACAAGGATCCGAAGCAGAAGACGGTCGCGACGTCGGACGCGTACCTCGTCAAGCTGAGCGCGGACGGCAAGGTGCAGTGGACGAAGACGTGGGGCGCCGCGCGCGACGAGGATGCAAAGGCCGTCGCCGTCAACGGCGATCTCGTCGCGGTCGCGGGCAACTTCCTCGACGAGCTCGTGCTCGAGGACAAGTCGCACCAGGCGGTGAACTCCGACGACATCTACGTCGCGGCGTTCACGGCGGACGGCAAGCTCGCGTGGATGTGGACCGCGGGCGGTATCGATTCCGACGGCGCGAACGCGATCGCCGCGGCGCCCGACGGCGGGTGGTACGTCGGCGGCTCGTTCCGCAAGGTGTCGTCGTTCGATCAGACGAAGACGGAGTACAAGTCGAAGGGCGGCACAGACGCGTTCCTCGCGAAGCTGTCGAAGACCGGCGACCTGGAGTGGGTGAAGACGTTCGGCGGCGCGTACGACGACACGATCCTCCACCTCGCGGTCGACGAGCGCGGCAACGTCTACGTCCAGGGCCACTTCAAGGACAAGTCGGACTGGGGCGGTGGCGAGCTCGTCGCGGGCGGTGGCTCGGACAACGACGTCGTGCTCGCGAAGTACGACGTCAACGGCGATCACGTGTGGTCGAAGCGGTTCGGCAACGCGTTCAACGACGTCGCGGGCGGGCTCGCGGTCGATCGCGCCGGCAACATCACGATGGTTGGCTCGTTCGACAAGAGCGTGTCGTTCGCCGACGGCGACGATCACCGCTCGAACGGCGAAGCCGACATCTTCATCGCGCGGTTCGATCCGTCCGGAAAGCTCGACTGGGCGAAGACCTACGGCAGCGATCGCGAGGATGTCGGCTGGGGCGTCGCCGCCGACGCTGCGGGCAACACCGTGATGACCGGGTGGTTCCAGAACACCGTCAACTTCGGCAAGACGACGCTCGGCTCGATCAAGAGCAAGGGCAACAAGGACGTGTTCGCGATCAAGCACGACGCGAAGGGCAACGTCGTGTGGTTGCAGACGTGGGGCGACAAGGACCACGATCAAGGCCGCGCGGTCGCGCTCGACGACAAGGGCCACGCGGTCATCGCGGGCATCTATCGCTTTGCGCTCTCGGTCACGAGCCCCGCGATCGAGTCGGTGCGCGCGCCTGACGATCGAATCCCGAAGCCGGATACGTTCGTCGTCAAGCTCGATCGGTAGATCGCAAGGAAAGTGGCCCTAGCGGCTGTTTTTTGGCCATCTCTGGCTTTGCATCCCTCGCGTGCGGTGTAAAAGAACCTTCCGTTTTCGAACAGAAGGAGACACGCGATGGCCAAGGCAAAGAAGGGTAAAGGCGGCGGCGGTGGCGGCATGGTGCGCCCCACCGAGATGCTGCTCGTTTCGTCGAAGGTCCGCCAGATGATCAAGGACGCGGGCTGCAACACCGCTGGTGATGCGCTCGAGGGCCTGAACAGCTACGTCGGCTGGCTCGTGCACCAGGCTGCCAAGCGCGCCGCCGAGAACGGCCGCAAGACGGTCCGCGCGCACGACTTCATGATCTTCTAGATCACGCGATCGTTTCGGAGGCGTCGCTGGTTGCTTTCGGCACCGCGACGCCTCTCGATTTTTCGGACCATGGACGGCGGATGGGACGCGGTAACGATCGCTTCCATCGCCCTTCCCCGGTGGCCTACACTCGTCGTCCGGTGACGACAGGGGCCCCGATCTACCTGGTGTCGGCGTGTACGTCGGGCGAGGAGTTCGTGGCGGCATTCCGGCGCTACGCCGATCGCAACGGGCTGTTCGTGCCGATCAGCGAGCCGATTCCGGCGGGGCGACGCGGGCGGTTCGCGGTCACGCTGCGCGACGGCGGCGTGATGATCGAGGGCGACGGCGAGGTGATCAGCTCGGGGAGCTCGCCGTCGGTGCTGCACGGTCGCGTCGGCATGACGATCCGGTTCGGCGAGCTCGACCCCGACAGCAAGACCGTGATCGTCGAGCTCGAGAAGGCGCGGCTCGCGATGCGCCCCCCACCGCCGAGCGTGCCGCCGCGCCCCGCGACCGTGCCGGCGCAACCGCGACCGCTGCCCGCGCCGATCGGCGGCCGGGTCGACGCGCACAACGCGCTCGCCCAGTGCGTCGCGATCGGCGACGTCGCCGCGCTGCAGGTCGTCGAGCCGAAGCCGGTCAGCAAGCCCGGCGCGCGGTTTGTCGTGCCGACGATCCCGCCGGTCGCCGGCGCACCGCGCGCGAAGCCGCCGAGCATGCCGCCGATCGGGAACGCCGCGCCGGTCGCCGCGGCCGAGCTGCCGGCGATGCCGCGCACCGACACGATCAAGGACGTCGGGCCGCCGGCGGCGATGCCGACGAAGGCGAGCGCGAAGCCCACGGTCAGCAAGCCGCCGTCGGCACATCCGATCGAGAACGCCGATCCCGACGACAGCGATGTCCGCACGCTGATCGCGCCGCCGCCGCGACCGCCCGGCGCGTTCAGCGCGACGTTGCCCGCGGTCGCATTGCCCGAGCGCAAGGCCGCTCAGGTGCAGGCCGCTCACCGCGAGCTCGACGAGCCGACCGCGAACGATCCGGTGCCGCGCCACGACACGCCGACCGACATGGCCGCGATGCCGCCGCCGCGCATGCCCGCGAAGCAGATGCGAGCGGTCATGCCGCCGCCGAGCACGACGCCGACGGAGATGGCCGTGCCGCCGTCGCCATCGGATGCGATCGCGCGTCCGATCGTCGAGGAGGAGGCGACCGATCTCAGCGTGATCCCCGATTCGGCGGCGGAGCCGACCGGCGAGGACGAGCAGATCGTGCCGCAGGTCGACGACGAGCTCGGGCCGGCACCGCCGCCACCGCGCTCGACGACGATCGGCGTCGCGGTCAGCCCGAGCGGAGCGCAGGTGCTGCCCGCGTTTGCAGCGCCCGAGATCCAGCGCGAGAGCACCGAGGTCAACGAGATCCCGCTACGTCCACCGGCGCGAGGGGCGGCCCCGGCAAAGCCGATCGCGCGCGAGCCGAGCGGACGCGTCGTCGTCGGGACGCCGGGCGTCGATCCGCACGCGAAGACGCTCGAGCCCGAGAACGAGCCCGAACCGGCGCCGCCGCCGAAGCCGAGCCGCCCGTCACCAGCGATCGAAGAAGCGACGCCGAGCGGCGACTGGACCATGGCGCCCGGCGATCACGGTCCCACGATCCAGCCGCGCGCGAAGAAGCCGACCGGCGACTGGACGATGAGCGTCGATCCGCAGGCGCCGGATGGCTGGAGCGAGCCGTCGAAGGTCGACCTCGCTCCGCTTCCCGCGGCGACGCCGACGCCTGCGCCGGCAAAGCCCGCGGCCGCGAAGCGCAAGCCGACGCGACCCGAGCCGCCGCCGGGACCACCGCAGCCGACCGTCGCGAGCGCGCGTCCGATCGAGGCGCGAGCGCCGCGCGCAGCGACCGCGGAACCGGCGCCGGCCGAGCCGAAGGTGCAGATCGATCCGACGCTGATCGAGCCGCTCGCGGCGCTGCCGATCGAGCCGGCGAGCAGCAGCTCGATCCCGCTGGCAGGCGGCCCACAGGCTGCGATGCTGCCGTCGGCATCCGCGAGTGATCGCGCGCTCGCCGCCGCGTCGGCGTCGCAACCGTATCCGCAGATCGCGCGCGCGCCGTCGGCGAGTCACACCGGTCCGGCGATGGCGATCTTGACGCCGTCGCCCGGCTCGTTGCCGAGCGCGTCCGCCTACCCGACCGCGTCGTCGCTCGGCTTTCACGTTCCGAGCAAGCGGCGCGCGAGCACGCCGCTGCCGGCGGCCGAGGCGCGGCAGGTCAGCGACGCGACGAAGATCGTCAAGTCGAGCAACAAGCGGCTCGTCGTGATCGTGCTGAGCGCGATGGTCGCCGCGGCCGCCGGCGTCGTCGCGTTCGTCATGCTCGGTGACGACGACGGCAAGTCGCAAGCGACCACGACGCCCCCGCCGCTGCAGCACCCGGTCGAGACGCTTCCGGCGGTCGCGCCCGACGCCGCGACCGCCGGCAGCGGCAGCGCCACCGACACCGGCTCCGGAAGCTCGGCCGCGATCGTCGCGACGATCGATGCCGGCGTCGCCCCGCCCGCGCCCGCGGTCGAGCCGAAGGCGACCGATTGCACGGTCGACGTGTCGAGCACGCCGACCGGCGCCGAGATCGTGGCCGAGGCCGCGCCCGATCAGGTGCTCGGCACGACGAACGCCGAGCTCCATCTGCCGTGCAACGACGCGGTGAAGCTCGTCATCCGCAAGCCGCGCTACGTGCCGGTGCTGCGCAACGTCGTGCCGACGAGCGAGGGCATCAAGCTGCGCGTCGCGCTCGCGCGCACGACGTTCTCGGTCAAGGTCAGCTCGCAGCCGCCCGGCGCGACGATCACGTTGAACGGCAAGTCGCTCGGCGTCACGCCGACGACGGTGCGGCTGCCGGCGTTCGAGGCGTCGACGCTGACGATCGCCAAGGACGGCTTCGCGACCGAGACCCAGAAGATCACGCCGAAGCAGAACAACCAGGCACTTCACACCCAGCTGAAGAAGCAGACGCGCAAGAGCCGTTGAGCTCGTGCTCGTGCTCGTACTCGTGCTCGTGCTCGATCCGTACGGACCGACAGACCGAGCGACCCGACCTGAGCAGCGCGACGAACAGTCGACGTCATCAGGAGTCGGTTACGCTGCGCGAGCAAATCCGACGAGGAAATACCGCTGGGCTCCGCCACGGCTCCTGCCGGTGCTCGATCCGTTACTGACCGACGGACCGAGCGACCGGACCTGAGCAGCGCGACGAACAGTCGACGTCATCAGGAGTCGGTTACGCTGCGCGAGCAAATCCGACGAGGTAACCGCTGGGCTCGTCGCCACGGCTGCTTGCGCGGCAGGACGAGCACGAGCACGAGCACGAGCACGAGCACGAGCTTCTACGGTCCCGACAATGCAACGTCGACGAGCCCGGCGCGGACCTTCTTCATGAACGCAGCGCCGGGATCCGGCTTGTCGTTGACGTAGCTCGGATCGCGCTCGACGTAGTACGGGTGTCGGCGAAACCCCATCACCTCGTGATGACCGAGCAGGTGCGTGAGCTTCGGGTAGCGGCGCACGAGATCGCGGACGAGCGCGATGTTCGCGGCGACCTGCGCGTCGGTGAGCGGCCAGCGATCCTCGTCGCCGGCGTTCTCGATCCCGATCGCGAGGTGATTGAGCCCGATGCAGTGACGCGCGAATCGCGTCTCGGGCTGCAGGCGGTAGATCGTGCCGTCGCGATCGATCACGTAGTGCGACGACACGTTGACCGCGCCGGCGCGCGCGAGCTGCGGGCGGCTTGCCTCGATCCGCGTGTTGTCGAAGTAGCCGCGCGTCCCCTTCGCGGAGCTGCCGCCGGTGTAGTGCAACACGATCACGCGCGGATCGATCGCGAGATCGGTGGCCGCGGGATCGCTGTGCAGCCGGCGATACTCGAGCGTCAGCCGCTCGCGCTCGGCGCTCCACTTCATCGGCGCGTCGACGATCGTGATCGCGGGCGCCTCGAGCGGAGCGGCCGCGTCGATCGCGATCGCCGGCGGCGGCGGCGCATCGGCGAGCGCGACCGGCGCGGCGCCGTCGCCGGCGCTCGGCCTGGAAACGACACGCTCGGCCTCGCCGCGACAGGCCATGCCGATCACCGCAAAGCCGAGCACGAGGCGCATCACGCCCCGGGAGGTACCAGCGTTACTTCCAGAATGCCACCCGTCCCTGCTTGCGAGGCGGCGGCGGCAGCGAGCCGGACGCGAGCTGCTGGAGCTCGGCCGCGATCGCGCGCAGCTCGGTCGTCGCGTCGGTCGTCAGCACGAGCGCTGCCGACAGTCGCTGCACGAGGCGCTCGACCGCATCCGCGAGCTCGGCCTGGCCGCCGACCGAGCGCAGATCCTCGATCCACTCGACGAGCCGCTGCCGCACGAGCCGGATCGCGACCGCGTCGGGCGTGCCGCGCAGCTGGGCCTCGAGCTCGCGCGCGAGCGTACCGAGCTTGACGAGGTAGGCGTTCGGGGCCGCACCGATCGCGCGCTCGTTCTCCTCGGCCTGCCGCTCTGCCTTCTCCTTCGCCTCCTCGCGCAGCACGCGCTTGGCGGAGCCGAAGCGCATCGGCAGCGCCGGCGATGGCTTGTTCGCCGGCATCGCGAAGCCGTCGGCCTCGTCGTCGGCGTCGTACATGCCGCCGCGCGCCTGTGCCTTGGGCGGTGCCATGCCGCCCGGCATGGACGGCGCGGCCGCGGCGCCCATGACCGGACCCGGGCTGGGCGCCGGCGGCGGCATCGCGACCGGCGACATCGGCGGCGGGGGCGGCATCGGCGAGCTCGCCATCGGACGCGGGGCGCGACGGTTACGCGAGGCCGCGCCGCCTCCACCGCGCAGGCCACCGCCTTCCCAGCCGGCGGGCAGCTCGACGGGCTGCACGACCTGATGGACCTGGCCACCGCGGTTCGCGACCTCGCTGCGATCGATCGCGAGGAACGCGGTGAACCGCGACAGCACGCTGTACTGCTTCGACAGCTGCACGATCTCGCGCTCGAGCTCGGACCGCGGGGCGACCGCGTACTGATCCTCGCGATCGCGGATCGCGGCGCGTGCCCAGCTTGCGGCGAGCCACGAGCTTCCGGCGTCGAGCGGCGTGCGCGCGAGCCGCATCGCGAGCGGATCGCCGAAGCTCGTGCCGCGGATCTCGATCGCACCGTCGCCGGCGCGCCCGCGGTAGCGGCCGAAGATCGTGACCGGCGCGCCCGCATAGACATCGGGCAGCTTGTGCGGCGCGACCGACGCGGCCTCGATCACGAGGCCCTGGCCCGCGATCGCGAGCTCGGTCGCGATCGGCGTGCCGATCCGGCGATGCACCTTTGCCATCACGGCATCGAGTCGATCCTCGCTCTCGACGAGCTCGCACAGCCCGCCGCCCGCGCTCGCGAGCCGGCGCAGGAACGCCGCGTTCACCGCCTGGTCGACGCCGAGCGTGAACATCCGGACGTTGCGCAGGTTCGGCGCGAGCTCGCGCAGGATGTGATCCTCGTTGCCGACCTGACCGTCGGTGACGAGCACGACGACACGCTCGCGATCGTCGGTGCCGCCGGCGAGCATGCGCGCCGCGCTGCGGAGCGGATCCGCCATCTCGGTGCCACCGCGCGCGTCGACCTTCGCGAGCGCCTCGACCGCGCGAAACCGATTGCGGTCGTTCGCGTCGACGAGCGTCGACTGCGGCAGGTACTCGACCTGATCGTCGAACGCGATCGCACAGAACCGATCGCGCGACGTCAGCGTGTCGATCATGCGAGCGGCCGCGCGCCGCGCCGCGACCATCTTCCAGCCGCCCATGCTGCCGGAGCGATCGATCACGAACACGACGTCGCGCGGCTTCGCGGCGACCGCGACGGTGCTCGGCGGCACGAGCGTCACCATGAACGTGCCGGCCTTGCCGTCGGCGTCGTCGGCGCACACGAGCGAGCTCGTCAGCGCCTTGCCGTCGTTGCGCCAGCGCAGGATGAAGTCGCGATCGAGGCGCTCGCCGGGCTGGACCTCGACGACGTGCGCGTCGCGCATCGCCGTGGTCACCGCGTGCAAGCTCGATGCGACGTCGTGGACACCGTGATCTTCGAGGCTGACCGAGAGCGCGAGCCGGACCGGATTGGGGCAGCCGGGGAGGAGGACCGGCGGAGAGATGCGAGACGCTTCGGGGACCAGGTTCGTGTCGAGCTCGGCGCCGAGGCCGGCCTGCTCGCCACCGAGCGCGGTGCCCGGGATGTAGCGCGGCGCGACCACGAGCGGAAACCGGAACGTGACCTCGCCGTCGTCGACCGGCAGCGGCCCGACGAGCGACAGCCGCACGGTCGCGGTCTCGCCCGGCATCAGGTTGCCGACGCGCAGCGTGAACACGCCGGCGCGCTCTTCCTCGGTGATCGCGGCGCGATGACCGGCGGCGATCGCCTGGTCGTACTGCTCGCGCGCGGCGCCGCGCTCCTCGACGATGCCGTCGACGATGCGACCCGCGACCTCCATCTGGAATGCGTGCACCGCGGCGCGGTCGGGCAACGGAAAGATGTACGTCGCCTCGATCGCCGTGCCGGTCGTGTTGACGAAGGTCTGCGCGACCTCCGTCGAGGCCACCACCCCGGCGACCCGCGCCTTCACGTCCATCGCCACCAGCGGCAACAGACCACGCGCCGTCTGCAGCGCGCCGAACCCGGCATCGCTGTCGCGGCCGTAGCTGGCCACCTCCTCGTCGGTCATCAACATCATCGGCAGTGCACTCATCGTCATCCTCCTCCAGATTGCGTGGTCAGTCCCCGCTGTGCCAGCTCGGCGACCAGCGGTGCCGCAGCCGCGCGGATCGCGCGCAGGTCGGCGGGTGAAATCGCGACGCTGTCGTCGGTGATCGACAACGTCAGGTGAACATTCGGTGCGAGCTCGACCCGGAGCTCGACGGGTGCGGCGGACGGCGCGGGCGCGGCGCTCGTGGGCTCGGCCTCGATCGGGAGCTCGGCGGGCTCGGGTGCTGGCGCCGGCTCGGGGCCGCGCTTCCAGAACTCGGCGCGCGCCGGCTTGCGCGTGCGCTCCACCGGCAGCGGGACTCCCGACAGCCGCGACAGCGTCGCGGTGTCGAGGCCCGGCAACAGCTGCTGGATCTCCGACAGCGGCTTGCCGAGGTGCTGAAAGCGCTTGATCGCGACGATCTGCGCGACATGCTTCGCGCCGTACAGCGCCGTGCGACCGCGCATCGCGAGCGGCCGGTCGAGCAGCCCGAGCGTGGCGTAGTAACGAACCGTGCGCTCGTCCGGGACGGCGCGGACCTGACCGTTGCGCGGCGCGGGCAGCGCGGCCAGCCACTGCGCCACCTGCTTCACGAGCTCGGGAAACGTCCAGGTTTCGTCCACGGACTCGATGTAACACTGTCATATAACACTGTCAAATAAATCGTTCAGTTATTCGAAATCATTACGATCCATTCGCGGATCGCGTGCCCACGTGGGTGGGTCCGTGGTCCTGCGCGGCGCGCGATGGCGCAGGCGTCGGCCTGCACATTTCGTTACTCTGGCGGGAGCTCGTGCACGCGATGTCGATGGGTTGCGCTGGCACGGGCCGTGGACATCCGGCGAAAGGTGACTGCCGTGGCTCGCATCTTGATCGTCGACGATGACCGCTCGATCCGTCGCACGCTCGAGAAGTTCCTCGGCGGCGAGGGCTACGACGTCGCGACGGCGCAGGACGCGCCGGGCGCGATCGCGAGCGCGAACGACGACACCTCGATCGACGTCATGCTGCTCGACCTCGGGCTGCCCGGCGGCAGCGGGTTCGACGTCCTGAACGCGCTGTCCGATCGGCCGCGGCCGCCCGCGATCGTCGTGGTCACGGCGCGCGATGACATGCAGTCGACCGTCAAGGCGATCCAGCTCGGCGCGTACGAGTACCTCGTGAAGCCGGTCGACATCGATCGCCTGCGCACGGTCGTCAAGCAGGCGCTCGAGACCCGGGTCGCGCGCGAGCAGCTGCAGGAGTTCGTGTCGCGCGCGGCCGAGGTCCACCAGGTCGGCGACATCCTCGGCAAGAGCCAGCCGATCCGCGAGGTCTGGAAGCAGATCGGCGCGGTGTCGACGACGAAGGCGCCGGTCCTGATCCGCGGCGAGTCCGGCACCGGCAAGGAGCTGGTCGCGCGAGCGATCCACGTCGCGAGCGCGGACCGCGAGCGCCCGTTCGTCGCGGTCAACTGCACCGCGCTCGCACCGGGCGTGCTCGAGAGCGAGCTGTTCGGGCACGTCAAGGGCGCGTTCACCGGCGCGGTCGCCGATCGTCCGGGCCGGTTCGAGCTCGCGGGCAAGGGCACGCTGTTCCTCGACGAGATCGCCGAGATCCCGCTCGATCTCCAGGCCAAGCTGCTGCGCGTGCTGCAGGAGCGCACGTTCGAGCGCGTCGGCGATGCGAAGCCGATGCAGCTCGAGGCGCGCGTGATCGCGGCGACCCACCGCGATCTCGCGTCGATGGTCGCCAAGGGGACGTTTCGCGAGGACCTGTTCTACCGGCTGCGCGTCGTCGAGATCGCGCTGCCCGCGCTGCGCGATCGCGCGAGTGACATCCCGGTGCTCGTCGAGGGCCTGCTCGCGAAGATCAATCGCGACCTCGACAAGGACGTGCGCTACGTGACGCCGACCGCGCTCGCGCGACTCCAGCACCACCCGTGGCCAGGCAACGTCCGCGAGCTCGAGAACATGCTGACGCGCGCCGTGGTGCTCGCGAAGGGCGACGTGCTCGACGAGACGCTGCTACCGCTCGGCAGCGCGGCCGCGCACGCCGCGACCGCGCTCGGTGCCGAGCACGACGCCGCCGGCGAGTTGCCGACGCTGCGCGAGATCGAGCGCGTCCACATCATCCGCGTGCTCGCCCACACCGAGTGGAACAAGCGCCGCGCGTGCGCGATCCTCGACATCAGCCGGCCGACGCTCGACCGCAAGATCGAGGAGTACGGGCTGCGCAAGGGAGAGCCGTCGTGATCGGCGGGCTCGTCGCGCTCGCGATCGCCGCGATCGGCGCGGCCTACGCCGGCCTCGTGCTGCGCGCCGCGCCGACACGCCGCGACAACATCGCGTTCGGCGCGCTCGCGATGACCGACGCGGCGATGACCGCGTGGCGCGGGCTCAACGTGCTCGCCGGCGACGCGATCGTCGACTCGGCGGTCACCCTACCCTGCTCGATCGCGACGATCACGCTCGGCGTGCTCACCGTCGAGTTCATCACCGGGTTCCCGCGCCGCAAGCCGATGAGCTGGGCGTGGCGCGTGCCGCTGCTCCTGTGGGCGCTCGCCGGGATGATCTCGGTCGCGCTCGAGTACCACTACCGGGCGAGCTATCGGTTCACGCAGTGGACGATGTTCTTTCCGATCACGCTGCTGATCTTCTACGTCGGCTACCGCGCGTGGAAGACGACGACCGACCGCGCCGAGCGCACGGTGATCGCGATGCTGTGGTTCCGCTGGGGCTTCGGCTTCAGCGCGTACTTCTTCTCGCCGATGCTCGATCTATTCGAGGGCGCGGTGTGGGCCGAGACCACGTTCGCGACGCTCGTCAGCTTCGTCGTGATCGGCACCGCCGTGCTGCGCAGCGAGCTGTTCTCGCTCCGGTCATCGGCAGCCGAGGCGATCACGATCGCGACGTTCGCGCTGATCGTCGTCCTCGGTGGCGGCGCGGCGGTGTGGGCGATCCAGCGCTGGACCGAGGCGAGCACGCTGCAGAACGCGCTGTTCGTCGGTGCGACGCTCGTCCCGCTCGGCCTCGCCGGGCTCGGGTCCTCGCTGTACCCGCGCGTCGAACGCCGCGTGCTCGCGAACCTCGACGAGCGTCGCGCGCGCCGGCTCGGCGTCCAGGGCGATCCGCTGCCCGCCGACGCGTCCGCCGCGATCGACGAGGCGACGCGCCGGATCGCGTCGATCGCCGATGGCTCGACGGTGCGCTGGATCCCCGCGCCGGCGATCGCGAGCGAGGTCAGCGCGGCGCACCTCGAAACCTTGCGTGCCGGCGAGCCGCTGCGCCGCGACGAGGCTCCGGAGCTGCCGGCGTGCTTCATCGTCCCGGCGCGCGGTGCCGACGGCACGCTCGTCGGCGCGTTCCACATGACGCACGGCCTGATCGATCGCGACACGTACCTGGTCGCGCGTGACCTCGCGGCGCGCGTCGCGGTCGCGGTCGAGCGTGACGAGGCGGTGTCCGCGCTCGAAGATGCCCGCCGGCTCGCCGCGCTCGGTCAGTTCGCGGCCGCGATCGCGCACGACATCCGGACGCCGCTGACCTCGATCTCGCTCAACGTCCAGATCCTGCGCAGCAAGCTCGCGCTGCCCGAGGACGATCGCGAGCACCTCGACATCGCGCTCGAGGAGCTGCAGCGCCTCGACCGCTCGGTCGCCGAGATCCTCGACTTCGCGAAGCCGGTCCGGCTCGCGTCTGAATCGGTCGACGTCGGCGATCTGATCGAGACCGCCGCGCACACGCTGTCGCCGGTGCTGTCCGAGAAGAACATCGCGCTCGAGACCGAGCCCGCCGCGCTCACCGTCCAGGGCGACCGCCAGCGGCTGCGCCAGGTGCTCGTCAACCTCGTCGGCAACGCGGCCGAGGCCTCGCGACCCGGCGCGAAGGTCCGGCTGCGCGCGGTCGCGACCGCGGATCGCCACGTCGCGATCGAGGTCGAGGATCAGGGCCGCGGCATCGGCGCCGACGATCTGCCGCGGATCTTCGAGCCGTTCTTCACGACGCGTCCCGACGGCACTGGCCTCGGGCTCGCGATCTGCCACAAGGTCGTGCGCGCGCACGGCGGCGACATCAAGGTCCGCTCGACGGTCGGTCAGGGCTCGACGTTCACGGTCATGCTGCCCGCGGCCTGATCGGGCTCACGCGGTCACAGCAGCGCGAGCTCGCGCAGCCGCGCGAACGCGCCGGGGTACCGCGCGCGCAGCATCTCGGGCCCACCCGGACGCGCGGTCGCGTCCGGGCCGATCGCGAGCGTCTCGAGCGACGCCGCGAGCGGCAGCTCCGCGAGCACGTCGAGCAGCGCGCGCGAGCCCGGCTCCGCTGTCTCGATCGAGAGCGCGCGCAGCGCCGGCAGCCGCAGCGCACCGAGCACGGCCCGCCACGCCACGTCGCGGCGCGGCCGCCAGTCGAGCCGCGTCACGCGCAGCGTCGCCTCGCCGGCGAGCGCGTAGCCGTCGAGCACGAGCTCCTCGAGCCGCCGCAGCTGGGCGAGCGTCGACGCGGCGATCGGCGGCGCGGTGTAGCTCGTGATCGTCGATAGCTCGAGCGTGCACAGCGACCGCGCGCACGGTGCGGCCGCGAGCCGGTCGACCTCCTCGACGCCCGCGCCCTTGATCGTCAACCGCCGGACGAGCGCGGCGGCCGGCGCGCGCAACAGCTCGTCGAAGAGCGCGAGCTTCGGAGCCGGCTGCGGCGCGAAGTAGCACTCGCGCAAGTAGCCGCCGCGCCACTCGAGCTTCCACAGCGCGTCGGCGAGGTCGGCGTGACGCGGCCCGAGCAGCAGCGGCAACATCGCGGCGCGCGCGGCGCTCGGATCGCGGGCGGATACCAGCGCGGCACGCGGATCGTCGCGCTCGAGCAGCCAGTCCTCGAGCACCGACCACCGCGCGTCGTCGTACGGGTCCTCGGCGATCACCTCTTCGAGGCCGGGGTGCGCCTGCAGCACGCTCCTTACATAGCAGCTGCGGGCGCCGCCCATTGCCATGGCGTCCCGTCCCGGCGGTACAGTCCTGGCCCATGGACGAGGCGATGGTCGGTGCGTTGCTCGACGCGCTCGCGGCGAGCCCGGACAACGTCGCGCTCCGGCTCGCACTGGTCCGCGCGCTCGCGGTGATGAACGACCGCCGCGTGCTCGAGCACGTCGGTGGCCTGCATGCCTCCGCACTGTCCGCGACGGACCGCGCGTTCGTCGGCCGCGTGTTGCTCGAGGCCGGCGCCGCGGATCGCGCGGCGAGCTTCGTCGACGGTGCGAGCGATGCCGACGGCCTGCTCGTCCGGGCCCGTGCGCTCCACGCGCTCGGCGATCAGCCGGCCGCGCTCGCCGCGTACGAGGCCGCGGTGCGCGCGAATCCGACGCTCGAGGATCGCGATCTGCGCGCGCAGCTCGCCGCGAAGGTCACCGTGCACGAGGCGGCCGACGACGAGCGGCCACGGCTGCGCGTGGTCTCGAACGACGATACCGACGCGAGCGAGCTGGCGCGGCTCGTCGAGCCCGAGCGCGAGCGCGTGACGTTCGCCGACGTCGGCGGGCTCGACGACATCAAGACCCAGATCGAGAAGCGCATCATCCTGCCGTTCCAGAAGCCGGCGCTGTTCGCGAAGTTCAAGAAGAAGGCGGGCGGCGGCATCCTGCTGTACGGCCCGCCGGGCTGCGGCAAGACGCTGCTCGCGCGCGCGACCGCCGGCCAGTGCAACGCGACCTTCTTCAACATCGCGATCGAGGACGTGCTCGACATGTGGATCGGCGAGAGCGAGCGCAAGCTGCACGCGCTGTTCGAGAAGGCGCGCTCGACGATTCCGGCCGTGATGTTCTTCGACGAGCTCGAGGCGCTCGCCGGCAAGCGGCAGTACACGCGCGAGGCGACGTCGAGCAAGCTCGTCAGCCAGTTCCTGTCCGAGATGGATGGCTTCGTGAAGGCCAACGCCGGCGTGCTGATCCTCGCAGCGACGAACGTGCCGTGGGCGATCGATCCGGCGTTCCGCCGGCCGGGCCGCTTCGATCGCGTGCTGTTCGTGCCGCCGCCGGATCGTGCGGCGCGCGCGTCGATCCTAAAGATCCTGCTCGCCGGCCGACCGACCGCGGAGAGGGTCGACGTCGACGGGCTCGCCGCGAAGACGTCGGGGTTCTCGGGCGCCGATCTCGAGAACCTCGTCGACACCGCCGCGGATCGCGCGATCGCGGACTCGCTCGCGCGCAACACCGAGGTGCCGATCGACCAGGCGCACCTCGCAGCGGCACTCGCCGAGATCAAGCCGACCACCGTCGAGTGGTTGACCACCGCGCGCAACTACGCGCGCTACGCGAACGAGGGCGGTCAGTACGACGAGGTCCTCGAGTTCCTCAAGCGCTACGGAAAGTGAGCTCATGAGCTACGTCGTCGCCGACGAACCGATCGAAACCTCGTGGCGCAACTACGTCTGCCATCCGGGCGCGCCGCTGCTCGCCGAGATGCTGTGCGGGTCGTGGCTCGCGCTGCCGTGGTTCGCGTTCAACGCGATCGCGATGGGCAGCCCGACGCGCAAGAAGGAGCTCGCGCTGTGCGTCGCCGGGTTCGTCGTCACCGGCGTGCTCGCCGCGATCGTGATCGCGCTGCGCGATGCCGACATCATCGAGTCGAGCACGGTGATGCGGCTGTGCATCCTCGGCATCGTCACGTGGAAGCTCGCGATCGCGTACATCATCCAGACGATCCAGGCGCGCACGTTCCACGTCTACGAGTACTACGGCGGCACGGTGCGCACCGGCAACGCGATCATCGCGACCGGCTTCTTGCTGCGCGACTACGTGCTCGCGCTGTCCGACGATCCGCGCTGGATCATCATCGTGATGGGGCTCGGCTGATGGAGCGCCAGATCCAGGTGATGCTCGCGCAGGCCGACCAGTACATGCGGCTCGCGAACTGGCGCGGCGCGATCGATCTGTGCCGCAGCGCGCTGACGATCGATCCCGATCACGCGCAGGCCCACGCGCTGCTCGCGCTCGCGCTGCTCGGCGCGAAGCGGCTCGCCGGCGCCGAGATCGAGTCGCGGCTCGCGCTCACCAGCGATCCGGACCTCGCGCTCGCGCACTACGCCGCGGCGTCGGTGCTGTTCGCGCGCCGCAAGCTCGACGACGCGTGGGCGCACTGCCTGATCGCGCTGCAGGCGAACACGCACGACGTCGATGCCCACGTGCTCGGCGCCTCGATCCGCGACCTGCGCGGCGAGCCCGGCGCGGCGCGCGAGCTGCTCGAGCAGGCGCTCGCGATCGAGCCCGCGCACACCGACGCGCTCGTCCGGTTCGCCCGGCTCGAGCTCGATGCCCATCGCTACGATCTCGCGGCGCGCTACGCCGACGAGGCGCTGCGCACGAAGCCCGAGGACATCGGCGCGCACGTGATCGCCGGGTTCGTCGAGCTCGTCCGCGGCGACGACGCGCGCGCCGAGGAGCACGCGCGCTTCGCGCTCAACCAGGACTCGACCGACCGCAGCGCGCTGCACCTGTGGGCCGCGATCAAGGCGCACCGCAGCTGGACGCTCGGCCTGTGGTGGCGGCTCAATACCTGGGTCTCGCTGCGCAGCGAGCGCGGCCAGATCGCGATGCTGATCGGCAGCTTCGTCGTCGTCCAGCTCGCGATCATCCTGTCCGGCGCGGTCGGCCTGCCCATGCTCGAGCGGTTCCTGCGCTGGAGCTGGCTCGGGTTCTGCGCGTACACGTGGTTCGCGCCCGAGCTGTTCAAGCGCTGGCTCGCGAACGACCTCGGCAAGGTCACGCTCGATCCCGACTACTGAGAGATTGTCACCTCCGACTGCCATTCGGTCGCGAATGGGTCTTACCAGTGACCGATCGAGGTCACGACGCTCACCAAAGTGACGCCTGTTGATGACGACTGTACGCAGTGGTCAGGACGGTTTTGCGCCATGTAACGCGCGATGTGCGTCATGCCGTGCTCATGTCCCACCACCGGGAGCTGGAGAGCATGACGTGACCGAGAACCCTGACCACGCCGATCCGAATCGACCGCGACCGATCTCGCAGGTCGACGACGACTGGATCGAGACGCCCACGATCGAGGCGCCTTCGGCGTTCGCACTTGGCTCGCAGCTGCGCCCCGCGATCGAACCCGCTCCACTTACGCCGCCCGCGCTGCCGGCCCAGGGCACGATCCCGCCCCCGCCCGGCTTCCTCCCGGCCACGACGGTGCCGGTGGTCTCGCCCGAGATGATGCACGCGCCGATGGCGGCGCCGTTGCCGATGCGGCCGCCGCCGGTCGCGATCGTCGAGACCAGCTCGCCGTTCGTCGGCCGCAACCGCGTGTGGTCGTTCGTCGTCGACGAGACCGGCACCCCGATCGAGCTCGGCTCCGGCCGGTTCGCGAAGGCGTTCCTCGGCGAGGAGCGCTGGCTCGAGTCGAAGACCGCGTTCCGGCGCCCGGTCGCGATCAAGTGCCTGCAGCGCGGCGTCAGCCACGAGGACATGCTGCGGTTCCAGAGCGAGAAGGAGATCCTCGAGCGCGTCCAGGGTCATCCGAGCATCGTCGAGCTGTTCGGCTCCGGCGAGTCGGGCAGCTACGGTTGCGGCGACGGCTTCATCCCGCCGCAGCTGCGCGACAAGCTCGCGAACGACTTCATGATCCTCGAGCTGCTCGACATGTCGCTCGAGGAGCGGCTCAAGGGCGCGCGCCAGAAGCGCCGGCGCGACGATCTGCTCGCGACGCCGCCCGCCGAGCGCGTGTTCCGCGTGCTCGACTACGTGCTGCCGGTCGCGTCCGCCGTCGAGTTCGCGCACCTCGTTCGCGACATCTCGCATCGCGATATCAAGCCGGCGAACATCCTGCTCAAGCTGCCGGATCCCGAGCTGCGCGGCTCCACGATGCGCGTCAAGCTCGCCGACTTCAACGTCAGCAAGGTCGAGCACGTGATCGACGTCGAGTCGCGTCCGGTGCCGGGCACGCTGTACTTCCAGAGCCCGGAGCAGGAGACGAGCACGATCGAGCTGCTGTGCAACGTCACGCGCGGCTCGCAAGAGGTCGAGTTCTTCGAGGACTTCTACATCGACATCGTCCAGAACGACACGTTCTCGCTGTTCAACCGGCCCGAGCAGTACGGCATCGTCGCGTCGGATCGCGCGCGCAAGCGGATCCTGCTCGACCGTCCATTCGCGGAGCCGGACGAGAGCAACGTGCGCGGCCGCGTGATCAAGGCGGTCGGGCGGCCGGCCGACATCTACTCGCTCGGCGCGCTGCTCTACTATTTGATCACCGGCGCGTACGGGAACCCGAAGTCGCTGTACGACGTGTTCCGGCGGTTCGTCGAATACGAGAAGAAGGACGACAGCAACACGATCGCCGCGTACATCGAGCACGAGTACCGCACGATCCAGAGCATCCGCGCGCCGAAGCCCGAGGAAGGCGGTCCCGACGTCACGTTCGAGGACCGGTTCTTCAGCTACAAGCACTACCTCGACGGCAACGGCGAGCTGATCGATCCGCAGATCATGATGGTGATCGCGAAGGCGATGATCCGGAACAAGCCGGACAGCTACTGCAACGCGCACGATCTCCAGACCACCGGCATCTCGCAGCTCGTCCACGACCTGCTGACGCTGTACGTGATCTACGGCGTCGATCCGAAGGCGCGGTCGGCGCGCGCGATCGCCGGCTACGAGCCGCCGAAGAAGATCGGCGCGATGCGGCGCGCGATCGACAAGTTCTTCTTCCGGTAACGGTTCGTTACCGCGGTCCGCGTGCCCCACGAGGAATCGCGCGGACTTGGCGTCGTCCGGGGGTGGCATGCCGGCTGCTGATTCCACCGACCATGTGGAATCTGGCCCGCAAGCTCCTGCTGCACGACCGGCTGCGGTTCGTGGTCGCGATCGCGGGCGTGTCGGTGTCCGTGATGCTCGTGCTGGTCCAGGTCGGGCTGTACTTCGGGTTCATGAACACCGCGTCGTCGCTGATCGACGCGAGCCGCGCGGACCTCTGGGTCGGCAAGAAGGGCAACGAGTCGTTCGAGTTCGCGACGCCGTTCGACGAGCGCGCGTTCTACAAGGTCGCCTCGGTCCCGGGCGTCCGGCACACCGAGCGCGTGCTGATGAACTTCGCGCAGTTCAAGCTCGCGAACGGCGGCGACCTCGGCGTTCAGATCGTCGGCATAGATCCGCAACCCGGTCAGAAGTCGCTGCTCGCGCCCTGGAACGTGGTCGCCGGCGAGCCGGCGCGCGTCACCGAGGCCGGCGCGATCGTCGTCGACCGCAGCGAGTACAAAAAGCTCGGCATCGATCGCGTCGGCGTCACGACCGAGATCAGCGGCGTGCGCGCCGAGGTGGTCGCGCTCACCGACGGCATCCGCTCGTTCACGACGTCGCCGATCGTGTTCACCGATCTACGGAGCGCGCGCAGCTTCATGCGCCAGCTCGGCGACGACGCGGTGACGTACGTGCTCGTCGAGGTCGAGCCCGGCGCCGACGTCGAGGCGGTCAAGGCGCGGATCAACGCGCTGCCGCACCTCGCGGCGCACACGACATCGGAGATGAGCCAGCGCACGCGGTCGTACTGGTCGAGCCGCACCGGCGTCGGCGCCGGGTTCTTCACGACCGCGGTGCTCGGCATCATCGTCGGGTTCGTCGTCGTCGGTCAGATCCTGTACAGCGGCACGCTGCAGTACATCCGCGAGTACGGCACGCTGAAGGCGATGGGCGCGCGCAACAGCGCGGTCGTCCGCGTGATCCTGTCGCAGGCGATGATCTCGGCGGCGCTCGGGTTCGTCGTCGGTGGCGTGCTTGCGGTCGGGATGCGCGCGGCGATGGCGGGCGCGAACCTGACCGTCGCGCTGTCCCCGGGGCTGTACGCCGCGACCGCCGTGATCACGGCGCTGATGTGCTCGTTCGCGTCGCTGCTGTCGATCGTCAAGGTGCTGCGCCTCGACCCGGCATCGGTGTTCAAGGCCTGAGGAGGATGACGATGCAAGCTGCCCTCGCACTCTCGGATACGCTGCCCTCGCCCGCGCGCGCACCGGCATCGCTCGCGCGGCTCGTCGGCGTCGGCAAGACCTACGGCGCCGGCGAGACCGCGGTCCAGGCGCTCGCGAATGCGACGCTCGACATTCGCGCCGGCGAGGTCACGTTGATCGAAGGTCCGTCGGGGTCCGGCAAGACCACGCTGATCTCGATCCTCGGCCTGCTGCTGACGCCGACGACCGGCGAGGTCTGGCTCGAGGGCAAGAACGTCGCCGGGCTCGGCGAGCGCGCGCTGCCGCCGCTGCGGGCACGCAACTTCGGCTTCGTGTTCCAGGGCTTCAACCTGTTCCCGGCGTTGACCGCGCTCGACAACGTCGCGATGGCGATCCAGATGAAGGATCCGCGCGCGAAGCAGCCGAAGGCCGAGGCGCGGCGGCTGCTCGAGCTCGTCGGCCTGGGGCCGCGCATGCACCACCTGCCCGCGGATCTGTCCGGCGGTCAGAAGCAGCGGGTCGCGATCGCGCGCGCGCTCGGCGGCAACCCGCCGATCCTCGTCGGGGACGAGCCGACCGCCGCGCTCGACACGAAGACCGCGCTGTCGGTGATGGAGCTCTTGCGCGAGCTCGCGACCGCGAACGGCCGCGCGGTCGTCGTCGTCACGCACGATCCACGCCTCGAGCGCTTCGCCGATCGCGTGGTCCGCGTCGAGGACGGCGAGATCCAGTCGATCGGGTTTCCCCACGAATCCGCTGCACCGAGGAGTCACTGATGAAGACGAAGCTGCGTTATCTGCTGCTCGCGCTGCCGCTCGCCGGCGTCGGAGCCTGGTGGTCGGTTCACGGCACGTCGCGCGCCGCCGCGGCGTCGACCGAGGTGGTCGCGCCGTCGACGCTCGTCGCGCCCGGTCGCGTCGAGCCGGCGCGCGATCCGGTGAGGCTCGCGTTCGAGGCGCAGGGCCGGATCGCGGACATCCTCGTCGACGAGGGCGACTTCGTGCAGGCCGGTCAGGTGCTCGCGAAGCTCGACGACCGGATGCCGCGCGCGCGGCTGTCCGCCGCCGAGGCGAGCCTCGCCGCCGCGAAGGCGCGCTACCTGCTCGCCCGGCGCGGGCCGCGTCGCGAAGATCTCGAGGCCGCGCGTGCCGAGGCCGATGCCGCTGCCGCCGCTGCCGCGCATCGCACGACCGAGCAGGTGCGTAGCGAGAAGCTCGGCCAGGTCGGCGCGGTCGCCGATGCGGTCGTCGACGCCGACAGCGCGACCGCGCGGGTCGCTGCCGCCCAGGCCGCCGCCGCGTCGGCGCGTTACCAGTCCCTCGCGCGCGGCACGCGCAGCGAGCAGGTCGAGGAAGCCGCCGCCGCGATCGCGCTCGCCCAGGCCGAGCTCGACGCCGCGAAGGTCGCGCTCGATCAGACGCTGCTGCGCGCGCCGCACGCCGGCATCGTGCTGCGGCGCACCGCCGAGGTCGGCGCGATCGTGACGTTGATGGCGCCCGCGCCGATCGTCACGCTCGCCGATCTGCGGCAGCTCGAGATCCGCACCGAGGTCGACGAGGCGGACATCGCCACGGTCGCCGTCGGCCAGCTGGCGTACGCGACCGCGGATGCCTATGGCGATCGCAAGTTCCCGGTCCGGATCACGCGGATCACGCGCGAGCTCGGTCGCAAGACGGTGCGCGACGACGATCCGCGCGCCCGGTTCGACACCCGCGTGCTCGAGGTGATCGCGACGTTCGAAGCCACGCCGACCGAGCAGCTGCCGCTCGGCCTGCGGATGAGCGTGCACCTCGCGAAGTAGCGATCACACGAGCCGCGCCGGCGGCAGGCTCGTCCGCGCGCGGGCCTCGACGAGCTGGCGCTTCGCGTGATCGCCGCGGACGATGCCGAGGCTGACGAGCGTGCACGCCGCGGTCGCGACGACGCCGCCGAGCAGCGTGAGCGACAGGCTGAGCCCGCCGAACAGCAGCGCCGGCGCGACGATCAACAGGCCGAGCCCGCCGAGCCACATCCGGTGCGCGGCGCGAACCTCGTCGGACAGCCGGGCGATCGCGAGCTGCGCGTCGTCGTGCCGGAGGTCGTAGCCGCACGTGCAGATCCGCTGCGCATCGACGTGCGGGCGGTCGCAGAGCGGGCAGCGCATGACACCAGCGTGGCAGCCCGCGGCGGGAAGCGCGACGGTCCGTGCGTCACTTGCGCAGCCGCGCGAGGAACCGGGTCGCCTCGTCGCGCATCGTGTCGGCGAGCAGGCGAAACTCGCGCAGCCGCGCGGACGACGTTCGCCATGCGAGCCCGAGCGTGCGCCCCGGCGCCGGCTCGCCGAACGGCGCGATCGCGACCGGCCCGCGCGCCTGGACGAGCGCGGCCGCGGCCGCTTCCGGCAACAGCGTGATCCCGAGCCCGCCGGCGACCATCTGGACGAGCGTCGGCAAGCTCGTCGCGCGGACCTCGATCGACTCGACCGCGCCACCGCGCTCGCACACCGACAACGCCTGGTCGCGCAGGCAGTGACCATCCTCGAGCAGCAGCACGGTCTCCTCGTCGAGATCGCGATCGGAGAGCCGGGTCTTCTTGTGCACGAGCTTCGAGCCGCGCGGCGCCGCGACCACGAAGCTCTCGCGCGCGATCGCCGCGGTCGTGACATCGCCAGGCACCGGCAGCGCGAGCAGCGCGAGCTCGATCTGGCCCGCTGACAGCTGCGTCAGCAGCCGGTGCGTCTGATCCTCGCGCAGGATCAGCTCGAGCTTCGGAAACTTCGTGCGCACCGCCGGCAGCAGCGCCGGCAGCCAGTACGGCGCGACCGTCGGGATCACGCCGAGCCGCAGCGGCCCGACGAGCGGCTCGGCGCGCCGGCGCGCGGCATCCTGCACCGCATCGACGGCGACGAGCGCTTCCCGCGCGCGGCCGACGATGTCCTCGCCGGCGGGCGTGACGAGCACGCTGCGACGATCGCGCTCGAAGATCTGGACGCCGAGCACCTGCTCCGCGCACTGCACCTGCGCGGACAGCGCCGGCTGCGAGATCCCGAGCGACGTCGCGGCACGCCGGAAGCTGCCGTGGTCGGAGACGGCGACGATGCACTCGAGCTGGCGGATCGACGGACGGTCCATGCTGATAGGACAGGTTTATCATTCCTATCGATTCGCGCAATTGGACTTATCACCGGCCGAGTCCCAAGGTGGACCCATGCTGACCATTGGAGATCGTTTCCCCGCATTTCAGGCGAAGGCCGTCGTCGGACTCGACCGCGGCAAGGAATTCGCCGACCTCACCGACGCCTCGTTCGACGGCAAGTGGAAGGTGTACTTCTTCTGGCCCAAGGACTTCACGTTCGTCTGTCCCACCGAGATCGCGGCATTCGGCAAGCTGAACCGCGAGTTCGCCGACCGCGATGCCCAGCTGTTCGGCGCGTCGACCGATAGCGAGTTCGTCCACCTCGCGTGGCGCAACCAGCATCCGGATCTCAAGGACCTGCCGTTTCCGATGATCGCCGATCTCAAGCGCGAGCTGTCGAGCGCGCTCGGCATCCTCGACAAGCAGGAGGGCGTCGCCCTGCGCGCGACGTTCATCGTCGATCCGCAGGGCATCATCCGGTTCGTCTCGGTCAACGACCTGTCGGTCGGCCGCAACCCGGCGGAGGTGCTGCGCGTGCTCGATGCGCTGCAGACCGACGAGCTGTGCCCGTGCAACTGGCAGAAGGGCGAGCAGACGCTCACCGCGGCCTGAGGTTCACCATGTCGATCGAAGCACTCAAGAACCGCATCCCGGATCACGCGAGGGATCTCCGGATCAACCTCGGCGTGATCGCGGGCTCGACAGCACTGACGCCGCAACAGGCGTGGACGATCGCGATCGCGTGCGCCGCGACCTCGCGTCAGCCGGACGTGCTCGACGCGCTGCGCGCCGAGGCCGCGACGATCGTCTCGCCCGAGGCGATCACCGCGGCGCTCGCGGCCGCGTCGATCATGGGGATGAACAACGTGTACTACCGGTTCCTGCACTTCATGGGCGACGGCAGCGAGTACGGCCAGCTGCCCGCGCGCCTGCGCATGCAGGTGCTCGCGAAGCCCGGCATCGACGCGCTCGACTTCGAGCTCGCGTGCCTCGCTGCGTCCGCGATCACCGGCTGCGAGATGTGCGTGCGCTCGCACGAGCGGGTCGTGCGCGACAAGCACGGCACGAAGGAGCAGGTCCAGGACGCGGTGCGGATCGCCGCGGTCGTGCACGCCGTCGCGATCGCGCTCGACAGCACGAGCGCGCCGCTCGCCGCTGCGGCGTGAATCACGACCGCACACGCACCTACACGCGCGGATCACGCACGTCGCTTGGCCGAGCTAAGCCTTGCGACGGCCGCGGCCATCTGGCCCACTATGTAATCGTGACTGCGAGCGTCCCCGTCGGAACCAAGCTCGGACGCTACGAAGTCGTGAAGCATCTGGCGACCGGCGGGATGGCCGAGCTATCCATCGCTCGCGCCAGCGGGCTCGCCGGCTTCGAGCGCCACGTCGTCATCAAGCACCTGCGCCCCGAGCAGGCGCGCGATGCCGCGTTCGTCGAGATGTTCATCACCGAGGCGCGGCTCGCAGGTGCCCTGCACCACCACAACATCGTCCAGGTCCACGACATCGGCGAGGAGCACGGCAAGCACTTCTTCGCGATGGAGTACGTGCACGGCGAGGACCTGCGCAAGCTGCTGTCGACGCTGAGCGAGCGCCGCGAGCAGATGCCGATCGCGCACATCGTCTCGATCGGTAGCGCGTGCGCCGCCGCGCTTCACCACGCGCACGAGCAGCGCGGCTCGGACCGCAAGCCGCTCAACATCGTCCACCGCGACGTCACGCCGGCGAACATCATCGTCGGCTACGACGGCAACGTGAAGGTGCTCGACTTCGGCATCGCGAAGGCCGCGCTGCGCACGACCGAGACGCAGACCGGCATGCTGAAGGGCAAGGTGCCGTACATGGCGCCCGAGCAATGCACGGGCAAGCCGGTCGATCGCCGCAGCGACGTGTTCTCGCTCGGCATCGTGCTGTACGAGCTCGCGACCGTGCGCCGGCTGTTCAAGGGCGCGAACGAGTTCTACACGATGAGCGCGGTGATCAGCGGCGAGATTCCGCCGCCGTCGCGCCATCGCAAGGATCTGCCGAAGGAGCTCGAGCAGATCATCCTGAAGGCGCTCGCGCGCAAGCCGTCCGAGCGGTTCCAGACCGCCGAGGAATTGCGCGCCGCGCTCGAGAGCTTCGCGGACCAGGCGCAGATCCGGACCTCGACCTCGTCGCTCGCCGGCTACATGAAGCAGCTGTTCGGCGAGCGCCTCGAGCCGTGGCTGTCGCCGCCCGACGAGGACGAGCCGATCACGCTGGTCGACTTCGACGGCCCGGTGTCCGGCATCGTCACGCCGCCTCCCGAGGTGATCGAGAAGCGCTCGATCCCGAAGTCGGTCGCGACGACGCGCGGATCGCTGATCGAGCAGGCCCGGCTCAACGCGATCTCGAGCTCGCTCGCGCCGATCCCCGGCGGTACGCTCAAGACGTCGAGCGTCGACAGCTCGCGACCGAGCTCGGTCGGCGCGAGCGCGAACGGCGCGGCCGCGCCGGTCAACGGTGCGCGCAAGCCACTGCCTCCGGTGGTCGCCGGCCGATCGCCGGTCTCGGGCACCGAGGACACCGTGCGCGACGTCCGGATCGAAGGCCTGCCGCCGCGCAAGCGGCCCGCGGGACCCGCGATCGAGGATCACCGCGAGGCCGCGACGCAGTCGATCAAAGGTCCGCCGAAACCGAACGGCCGTGGCTCCGCGCCAAAGCTTCCGGTGCCGACGGTCAACGAGCTGCGCGGCCACAGCGATCGGATCCCGACCGATCGCATGCCGACCGATCCGGTCGTCGGCGAGCTCGAGGAGCGCAACGGCTTCAACACGACGCAGGTCGCGAACCCGCCGCCACCGCCCGTGATCATCCAGAGCGCGCTCGGCACACGCGAGCCGACCGCGATCGTCACGCCGCTGCCGCGCCCGAAGTCGTCGGTCCTCGACGCGCACTTCGAGGAGACGACGTTCACCTCGATCAAGCGCCGCCGGATCTGGATGGGCGCGGGCATCGCCGGCATCGTCGTGTCGCTCGCGGTCGTCGTGATCGTCATCGCCCGCAGCAAGCACGAGGTCGGCCCCTCGCCGTCGCGGCCCGATCCGGCCCCGGCACCGGCACCGTCGGTGGCGGACACGGCGAAGACGGCGCCGATGCCGGAGCTCAAGCCGGACACGAACCCGGCCGTCACGCCGCCCGCGAACCCCGACACGCCGGCGACCGCATCGTCGGACACCAAGCCGGACACCAAGCCGGACACGAAGCCGGACACGAAGCCGACCGAGCCCGAGCCCGGCACGACGCAGTACCGCCCGCTCGACGGCGAGAAGACCGCCATCGCCGCGAAGCCGGACACCAAGCCGGACGCCAAGTCGGACACGAAGTCGGACACCAAGCCGGACGCGAAGCCGGACGCGAAGTCGGACACCAAGCCGGACGGCAAGCTGGACGCGAAGGCGGACACCAAGCCGGCCAAGCCCGAGGTGACCAAGGATGCGAAGCCGCAGGTCGTGCTGCGCGAGCCAGACAAGGACACGAAGCCGGCCACCCCGAAGGTCACCAGGCCGGCGAAGCCGAAGACGACGAAGACGACCGCGACGAAGTCGACCAAGGATTCGAAGCCGACCTGGGACCCCAACGCGCTGTTCCTGAAAAAGAAGTGAACATGCACGCCAAACCAACCTGCCTCGCATCTGTCCTGGCGACGTTGCTCGTCGCTGTTCCTTGCCTCGCTCCCGTGCAGGCGATCGCCGCGCCGAAGGCCAAGAAAGCGAGCGCGAAGTCCAAGAAGGAAGCCCAGGCGCACATCGAGAAGGCGACGAAGGCACACGAGGACGGCAAGTACGAGGTCGCGCTCACCGAGCTCCAGGCCGCGTACGACCTCGATCCGCAACCAGAGCTGCAGTTCGCGATCGCGCAGGTCTACGTCAAGCTCGAGCGCTGCGGCGACGCGTTGCCGCTGTACGAGAAGTTCAACGCATCGACGAAGGATCCGCAGGCACGCGCGGTCGTGAAGCAAGCGATCGACGCTTGCAAGAAGGAGGTCGCGAAGCAGGCGAAGCAGCAGAAGGCGGACGAGGCGAAGCTCGCGAAGGCCGACGAGGCGAAGGCCGACAAGGCCGACAAGGCCGACAAGGCCGACAAGGCCGATGCGAAGCTCGAGGCCAAGGCGGACGCGAAGACCGAGCCGAAGCCGGAGATCGAGCCGAAGACCGACGCGAAGGCCGACGCGAAGACGGATGCGAAGGTCGACGCGAAGCTCGACGGCAAGATCGAGCCGAGCGGTGGGGAGCCCGGCGGATCGGGACGCGAGGACTCGCCGTTCGGCGGCTTGTCACGCAGCGACGTCGGCGCGCGCAACGAAGGCAGCCCCTGGTACAAGGATCCGATCGGCGACACGCTCGTCGTCGGCGGCATCACGGCCGCGGCGGTCGGTTACTTCATCATGTATCGCGGCGCGACCGCGGACCTCGACGATGCCGAGGCCGCGACCACGATCGACCAGTACAACGACCTCGTCGACAGCGCGCGCAGCAAGCGCACGTACTCGGTCGTGCTGATCGGCGGCGGCGCGGCGCTCGTCGGAGCGGGCGTCGTTCGCTACATGCTTCGCGATGGCAAGTCGTCGCGCGGCGTCGGGATGGTCCCGGCGAAGAGCGGCGGCATGGTCACCTGGACGGGACGGTTCTGATGCGCGCACTCGCAGGGATCGCAATCGGGGGCTCGCTACTGGCGGTGACGATCGCGTTCACCGCGTCCGGCGGCTGTCTGCGCCAGACCGAGTTCCACTGCAGCAACAACGCGGACTGTGGCGCGTCTGGAACGTGCGAGCCGCAGGGATATTGCAGCTTCTTCGACTCGTCGTGCGCGGGCTCGCAGCAGCGGTTCGCCGACAGCGCGGGTCCGTTCGCGAACGCGTGCGTCGGGGGCAACACCGGCAGTGACGGTGGCCCCGACGATGGACCGGATCTCGACGCCCCCGACGGCACGCCACCAGGCTGCCCGCCGGACTACATGGCGCTGCCCGGCGTCAACAACGGCCACGTCTACCGCGTCGCGGCGAACTCGCAGAACTGGAGCGGCCAGCACAACAGCTGCGTCGCGTCGGCACCGGGCCACGCGTACCTCGCGATCCCCGACGATGCCGCGGAGCTGATGGCGCTGTCGACCGCGATCAACGTGCCGGTGTTCTGGGTCGGCATCATCGACGCGCAGACCGAGGGCACGTTCCTCAACAGCAAGGGCATGCCGCAGCTGTTCCTGCCGTGGGTCACCGGCGCACCCGACGACGCCGGTCCGGGCGAGGATTGCGTGTCGGCGACGAGCGCGACCCAGACGATCAACGACGAGCGCTGCAACACGCAGTACCGCGCCGTCTGCGAATGCGAGCCCTGAGCGTCACGCGCGCGCGGCTCGGATCGTCTGCACGACCCACGTGATCGCGAACGCGCCGAGCGCGAGCGTCGCGAGGAATGTCGGCAATCCGCCGGCGTCGAGCGCGGCCTGCCGCGGCGGCTCGAGCAGCGCGATCCGCGGCGCCTCGCGCACGACGGCACCGGCGACGAGTGCGGCGGTGCCGGCGGCGGTCGCGAGCACGACCCCGCCCGCCTCCGGAACGCGCCACGTCCACACCCAGCCGATCGCGTGTGCGAGCGCCGCGCCGACGAGCAGGTATAGCCAGCCGTGCGCCGCATGCTCGACCGAGCCGCCGTCGGCGACGATCAGCGCCGCGGCGGCGCCCGCGACGACCAGGCCGGCGAGCGCGAGCACCGCGACCCTGCGGCGCGCCGTGACGTCGGACCACCACACCGACAGCGTCGCGAACAGCGTCACCATCACCCCGAGCCAGAGGAGCAAGCGCGGCGCGACCGCGGCGTCACCATAGAGCCGGTCGCCGGCGCCGTACATCGCGCGCCACGCGGGCTCGTCCTGCATCAGCAGGTGGAGCTCGGTCCACGACCACGCCACGAACACGAAGCACGCGACGCCGACCGCGAGCGCGAGCCTGCGCCAGCGCACCGACGCCTTCGCGAGGTACAGCGCGTAGAACCCCACGATCAGGGCCGGAACCACCGCGCCCCAGCGCGGGCCGAGGATCAGGTTCGCGGTGTAGAACCGGCGCTGGTAGAGCAGCTGGAGGAACAGCAGCGGCGCGACGCCGGCCGTGATCCCGCAGCCGAGCATGAACGGCAGGCGATCGCGGACGCGGTCGGCGATCGGATCGTCGGCGCGGCGGATCGCCTGCACGAGCGCGTATGCGCTCCCGACGAGCACGTAGCCGACGAACACCGCGTGCAGCGCGAACGTCAGGATGTACAGCGCGAGCCACAGGCCCTGCATGCCACCGGTGAACGGCCACATCACGAGCCTCCTTGCGACGGCGCGGACATCGGTGCGGTACCGGCCTCGTCGAGCCAGCGCTGGATCTGCGCGAGCGTCGCCGGGTCTCGCGCGGTTGTCCACGAGCGCGGCGCGCCGGCGCGCTCCCAGCGCAGCAGCTGGACGAGCGCCTCGACGTCGTCGGCATTGCCGGCGAATGGCGGCATGAAGCCCTTCGTGCGCTGCAGCTTCGCGATGTTGAGGCGCATCTGATCGTCGGTCCACGTGCGCACGAGCTCGACGAGCGCGTTCGAGCCGTGCAGCGTGTGGCAGGCGTCGCACAGCGCGCGATGGACCTTCGCGCCGTGGCGCAGCTGCGCGGTCGGATAGCGAGCGTCGTCTCGCAGCGGGTACGCGGTCTCGGTGACCGCGCCGGTCGTGCGCAGCCGCGCGACCTCCTGCGGCGTCAGCGACGTCGAGTACAGCACGCCGCGCACCGTGAACGGCTTGCGCGCGCCCTCCCGGACGAACTCGCCGGCGGCGGTCGCGCCGAACGCGAGCGCGAGCAGCAGCGTCGCCGTCGCGATGTTCAGCGTCAGCCGCTTCAGCAGGATCGCGACGATCACGTAGCCGCCGATCAGCAGCGACGCGCCGGCCGCGACCGCGACGAACATGGTCATGGGCATGCTGCCACCGAGCAGCCATTGCCGGCTGTCGTCGGGGATGACCGCGAGGAACCACGCCGCGAGCGCCGGCATGATCGCGATCGGCGTCGCGAACACCGCCGCGCGCCGGATCAGCGCGGCCTTGCGATCGCGCGGCAGCTCCATCGTGTTGATCACGATGCACGCGGCGAGCGCGGCGAGCGTCGACGCGACCGCGGTGCGGAACAGCAGCGACGGCCAGAAGCTCGGGTTGAAGAACCCGGCCCACAGCCCGCCGCCGTCGAGCCAGCCGCCCGGCGTCAGCTGCCACGACAGGATGCCGTTGATCCAGAACAGGCTCATCCACGCCGCGAACGCGTACAGGCCGAGCAGCCTGCGCCGCGCGTGGCCGTCGAGCCGCGCGCCGAACCGATAGAACGCGTAGCCCGCGGTGACCTCGACGGCGAACCACACCCACTCGGTCGC
Organism: Kofleriaceae bacterium; assembly: GCA_035715365.1. GTDB lineage: Bacteria > Myxococcota_A > Polyangia > Haliangiales > Haliangiaceae > JABFXX01. Next base: position 303,144 of record DASTLB010000076.1, read on the forward strand.
CCACAGCCAGTGGAACTCGTCGATCATGAGGCCGATCGTGCGCGCGCCGACCTGGATCGTCGTGAACCACATCGCGACGCCGGTGAGCGCGCCGATCACGAAGCTCACGAGCACGAGCACCTTGAAGTAGCCGTCGACGAACGCGCGTGCATCCGCATCCCCGCGACGCTGCGCGCGACCCTCGAAGTGATACAGCAGCATCCCGCCGCCGATCGCGAACTGCGCGAGGAACACGTGCAGGATGCCGACACCGCCGATGACGAGGCCCTTCATCAGCGGGCCGAACTCGTTCACCGGATACTCGGGAATCGGTGACGCCACGCAGCTTCGATGCTACAGCGGCTCGTCCGACAGCGCGTACTTGGCGCTTTCCGGTGCGTCGAAATGCCACCACTCCGTCGGCATGCCGACGAAGCCCGCCGCGGTCATCGCATCGGACAGGCGCTTGGCCTCGGCGCCCTGCTTGCCCGCGAGCGCGCGCTTGCGATGCGCGGCCTCGCTGAAGTCATCGAACTTCGTCGGCAGCGGCACGGGCTTGCCGTCGGCATCGACGATCGCGAGATCGATCGCGGCGCCGCGATTGTGCTTCGAGCCGACCGCGGGGTCTGCCACGTAGCGCGGATCCGAGACCTTCTTCCACAGCAGCTTCTGGATCGCGAGCGGCCGGTAGCAGTCCCACAGCAGCAGGCGGCGGTCCTGCTTGCGCAGCGTCTCGGCGGCCTTCGCGAGTCGCGCCGCGACCGCGCGCCGCAGCTTGCAGACGGCCTTCGGATACAGCACGTCGCCGGTGAAGTTGTCCTTCGTCGCGTAGCGAATGTCGATCACCGCGTCGGGGATCACGGTCGTGATCTCGACGAAGTCGTCCGGCTTCGGCCGCGACGCGGCCGGCTTGCGATCCGCGGCGGCAACGGCGGTCGCGAGCAACACGAGCACCACGCCGGACCGGAACACCGCTCGAGCGTAGTACAACAACCTCGCATGTCCACCCGCGCCGAGACCGGTCTGCTCCACGCCTACGTGCTGGATGGCAAGGGCGGCGGCACGCGGCTCGACTGGGACGGCGTGCGGCGATGGACACCCGACGCCGGGGTGCTGTGGCTCAACCTCGACTACTCGGCCGCCGACTCGACGAAGTGGCTCGCCGAGGAGTCGACGATCGATCCGTTCGTGCTCGAGGCGCTGCTCGATCAGGATCCGCGGCCGCGCGCGGTCGCCTACGACCCCGAGCTCATGCTGATCATCCGCGGCATCAACCAGAACGCCGGCGCGGAGCCGGAGGACATGATCTCGCTGCGGTCGTGGATCGAGCCGCGGCGCGCGATCACGATGCGCCACCGGCTGTCGCGCTCGCTCGAGTCGCTCGCCGCTGACGTCGCGCGCGGCAAGGGGCCCGCCGACACCGCGGATCTGATCGTCCAACTCGCGGATCGCGTCGTCGATCACGTCGCGATGCGGGTCGACAGCCTCGGCGATGCGATCGCCGCGCTCGAGGATCAGGTGCTGACCGAGACCCGCGGCGGCGATCTGCGATCGCGGATCGCGGATCACCGGCGGCGGGCGATCGCGCTGCGCCGGTTTCTCGCGCCGCAGCGCGACGCGCTCGGCAAGCTGGCGCAGATCCAGCTGCCATGGTTCGACGAGCGCCACCGCGACCGCGTCGCCGACGTCGCCGATCGAATGGCGCGCACGGTCGAGGAGCTCGACGCCGCCCGCGACCGTGCCTCGGTCACCCAGGAAGAGCTCGCGTCGCGGCTGACCGAGATGACGAACCAGCGGCTCTACGTGCTGTCGCTGATCACCGCCGTGTTCTTGCCGCTCGGCTTCGTGTGCTCGCTGCTCGGCGTCAACGTCGGTGGGATCCCGTTCCGCGACGACGACTGGGCGTTCTGGGCGCTGATCGGCCTGTTTGGCATCGGCGTCGGCATCCAGCTCTATCTGTTCAAGCGCCGCGGCTGGCTGTAGCTGGCCGCGCCGATCGTGGTCGGCCGCGCTACGCTCGCATTCGTGACCGGCTCGCCACGACCACGTGCGCTCGCGATCGCGCTGGTGCTCGCGCTCGCGATCGCGCTGTTCGCGTGGCATCGCGCGACGCGGTCGGCGAGCTCGGCGGCATCGGCGACGGCGGGCTCGACGTCGACGTCGACCGCCGGCACACGCGGCGACGATCGCGACGACGGATCGGCGACCGCATCGACGAGCGCTGCAGGCTCGGCGACGGACGTGCATGCGGTCACCGGCCCAGCGGGTGACTCGCTGCGCCGGCCGCTGACGTTCGACGCGCGCGTCCAGCACACGGTCGACCCGTGCACCGTGCTGCTCGAGCCGGCGATCCCGGACGGCTTCGACACCGTGACCGCGAGCGGCATCACGGTCGCCGCGCCGCCGTTCGATCCCCAGACCGCGAGCCCGACCGACGGGCCGCTGCGTCCGCTCGCGCTCGCGCACGCGATCGCAGGCATGCTCGAGGAAGCCGCGGCGCTGACCGGCACGCCGCGCCGCGATCAGCTCACGGTGATCGTGTACCCGACGCGCGACGAGTACTTCGCGCAGACGCACGCGCCGGCGTGGTCCGCAGGCCTCTACGACGGCCGCGCCGTGCGGATCCCGGCGAAGCTGTCGAGCGATCTCGGCGTCGCCGCGTCGACGCTGCGCCACGAGATCATGCACGCGCAGCTCCACGCGGCGGTCGGCTGCATGCCCGCGTGGTTCAACGAGGGCATCGCGATGTACTTCGGCGATCCGCCACCGGTGCACGAGTGGCTCGCGATGCTGCGCGAGCGCGACGTGTTCGATCTCGACACGCTGCAGCGGCCTGTCATCGACGAGAAGCTCGCACGCGACGCCGCGACGCGTGCGTATGCGAGGAGCCTCGCGATGGTGATGTACCTCGTCGAGCACGGCGGCGAGGCGAGCCTCGGCAAGGCGGTGCAGACCGTGCTCGACTCGCACACCGATGCGCCGCGCCTCGCGGTGTGGAACCGGCTCTATCCGCGCGTCGACAGTCGCGCCGTGCTCGACACGCTCGCGACGAAGATCTTCGGCACGACCGACCTCGACGACGTGCTCGGCGCCGCGATCTGCTGCTACGGGCTCCGCGCGCCGGCCGAGCTCGCGTGCCGCGCCGCGACCACGCGGTCGACCGAGTCGACGTGGGTCGATCGCACGGCGACGCCCGCGGCCTGTCGCAACGAGTGGTGACCGGTCAGAAGAACGAGCAACCGATCGCGTTCGTCGCCGCGCCGGTCGCGCCCGCGTTGCCCGCGGACACGCCGCCCGCGCCGCCGACGCCGCCGACGAGCATCGACTGCGGGATCGTGATCGTCGTCGCGCCGACGCAGACGACCGCCGCCGACGGGCCACCGCCGCCGCCACCACCGTGACCGCCGGCACCGCCGCGTCCGCCCGGTCCGCCACCGGCGCCGTTGCCGCCGTCGTCCTGCTCGCTGCCGCCACCGTACGGACCACCGGGTCCGCCGGTGCCGCCGTTGCCGCCGCCGCCGCCGGTACCACCGCGACCGCCGTTGCCACCGCGGCTCGCGGTCACCATCGACGACTTGACCGTGACATTCGAGTCGACCGCGACGACGCCGAACGAGCCGCCGCCACCGCCACCGCCGGTCCCCGCGCCGCCGCCGCAGCCGCCACCACCGCCGCCACCGCCGGACGAGCCGTACGAGTCGCAATCGGTCGTGCCGCCGCCGCCGCCGCCACCGCCGCCGCCGCCGTTGCCGGGATTGCCCGCGCCGCCGGCCGCGCCGCTCGACGGGATGTAATTGCTGCCCTCGAACGTGCCGGCCTCGAGGCCCGCGACACCGAGCGCACCGTTGCCGCCGGCCGCACCGACGCCGCCGCCGAACCCATCCTGGCTCTCGCCGAGCGCACCCGAGCCGCCGGGCGTGCCGATGCTGCCCGGCGAACCGGCGAATCCACCGTTGCCGCCGTGACCGGCATCGCCACCGCGTCCGCCGCCGCGACCGCATGCCGACGCGCCGCCGGCGCCACCCGTCGGACGATTGCAGCTCGTGCAGAACAGACCGCCCGAGTCCTCGCAGCCCGGCTGACCGCCGAGCCCGTTGCCGCCGCTCGCGCCGATGCCGCCGTCCGCGCCATCCGCACCCGACGCACCGCTGCCGGCGACGACCGTGACGTCGCGCAGCTCGATCATCTGCGAGCCGACGACGAGGATCGCCATCGAGCTCTCGCCGACGTTCGCGGCATCCGCGCTGGTGACCGTGACGAGCTCGAGCTTCGTCGGCACCGTGATCGCCTCGAACTTCACCGCCGGCGTCGGCGCCTCGATCGCGGTCGTGACCGCGGGATTGACCGACCACGTCTCGTCGAAGCCGCCGTAGACGTCGATGCCCGGCGACATCACGATCTGTTCCTGGTACGTGCCGGCTTGCACGAACACTGCCTTCGGCGGCGTCAGCGTTCCGGACTTCGCGATGCCCGCCGCGATCGTGCGCAGCGGTGCTGCCTTGTCGCCGGTGTTCGAGTCGCTGCCCGACTTCGCGACGTAGATCGCGTCGCATGGAAGCTGCCCGGGCTCGCCGCACGTGCCGGCGTCTGGACGAGGCCCGACGTCACTGCCTCCGTCGACGTCCGACCCCGGAGCCTTACCGCTGGCGCAACCGACAAGCGCAACCGCGACAAAGAACCACCTCATCGGACGAAATTGTAGCCCACGCCGTCGGAGAGCGCGCTACGCCTCGTCGGGTAGGCATTCGCCTACACCGGATCGATCACACGCGGATCACCGGCCGGACGCGTCGACGACCGGCGCCTCGCCGGACAGGTTGTGCAGGTACATCGCCTGCGCGCCGTACGCGACGAACCGGCCCTCGTCGTCCCAGACCTCGACGTCGGCGATCGCCGCGCCGGCGCGCGCGCGGCGCACGGTCACCGCGACGAGCAGCCACTCGCGCAGCGTGTCGTCGACGACGTACGTCGTCAGATCGAGGCTCGGCGCGTAGAACCGGTAGCTGCCGGGGCCGATCGCACGATGCAGCGCGGTCGGCATCGTGTCGACGAGCGGCGGGATCGCGAGCCGATCGAGCCGGCCCTGCGCGTCGCGCTGTGGCGTGCGGTAGCGGATCCAGCGCGCGTAGCGTGCGGGCCCGGCCTCGAACTCCGACCAGAACCGATCGCCGTCGGCGATCTTGCACTCGAGCTGGTGATAGAAGCGAAACCGCGTGTGCGGGTTGTTCGACGCGCCATCCTCGACGGGTAGCGCGTCGTCGAGCGAGCGCACGCGTGGCACCGCGACGCCCTTGACGTCGGGGCCGCGGCGGTCGCGCAGAAACGTCACCGTCGTCTCGAGCCCGGCGTTATCGGCATCCGGCGGGGGCTGCGCGTGCTTCATCGCGACCCGGACCTGCGCGCTCGCCCCGCCGCGTCGCAACACCTGGACGTCGGCGACGAGCGGACCGGGATGGATCGGCGCGCAGAAGATCGTCGTCGCCGATGCGAGGCGCAGCTCGGGGTCGCCGACCGCCGCCTCGGCCGCGCGCAGCGCGCACGTCATCACGACGCCGCCCGACGGCAACAGGTAATCCCAGTGATTCGGCAGCGCGAGGTGGTAGCGACCGGGCGTCTCGGGATCGGCGCGCACCGCGGTATCGGCGGCGAGGTCGGCGAACATCGGGCGCGTCATACCACGTCGTCGGTCAGCGCCTTCAGCTCGTCGTCGATCCGGTGCAGCCGAGCGCGCTCGACCGCGAGCGCGGCTTCGAGCTTCGCGACGACGTCGTGCGCGTCGGTGAGCTGGGTCTCGAGGTGCGCGATGTCCGCGGTTGCATCGCGGCGCCGGGCGACCAGCTCGCTGCGCCGGCGCGCCTGCTCGCGGCGTCGTCGCAGCTCCGCCGCATACGCCTCCTCGGCCTGCTGGCGCTCGCGCTCGGCCGCTTGCCGGCGCGCCTCCTCGTTGCGGAGCTCCTGCTCGGCGCGCCGGCGCTGCTCCTCGCGCTCGAGCTCGCGCTGGCGCTGCGCCGCGAGCTGCGCCTCGAGCTGGGCGAGCCGCTTGCGCGCGTCGTCGGCGCGCACGTCGCTGTCGGCGCGAAACTTCTGGCGGCGGTCGAGCAGCTCCGCGAGATCGCTCTCGTTCGCGCGCACGAGCGCTCGCAGCTGCGCGAGGTCGTCGTCGCCGTCGTCGTTCGCGGTGTCGCCGCCCATCAGGCGCCCGAGCTCGCCGCGATCGAGCCACAGGCCGTGGCTCGCGCAGCGATCGACCATGACCGACCCCGCCGCCGCGGCGACCATCGTTCGCACCGCGCCCTCGGACGCGCACTCGGGACACGCGAGCGACGCGCGCCACCACATCGATCGCGCGTGCGGCCAGCGCGGATCGCCGAACGCCTTGTCGAGGCTGACCGGCGCGATCCAGACGCCCTCGCAGCGCAGACACGCGTGCACGGCATCGAACGCACGCTCGAGCATCTCGCCGCAGCGCGGGCACATCAGGAGCTTCGGTCGCTGGCGGAACGGCCCGTCGTGCATGCCGTGAAGATGTCAGCTCGGGACGGCGATCCGCAACGCGCCCGCGAGCCGCTGGAGATCCGCCGCGGCCGCAGAAGCCGTCTCGTCACCGGCCTGCGCGCGCGTCCGCAACGCCGGCAGCCGCTCGAGCAGCTTGAACGTCGCGTTCTGCGCGTACCACAGGTCGACCGCGCTCTTCATCCGCGACGCGACCTCGGCCGCGCGCGCGATCGTGTCGAGCGCGACGGTATCGAGCTCGCCGTCGGGCCGGCCGACCCGCTCGATCAACCGCCGCAGCCCCTCGCTCGCGGCGAGCGCGATCTCCGGCGTGTCGAGGTCGACCTTGACGAGCAGCGCCTCGCCGATCTGGTCGCGTAGCTCCTGGAAGCTCGGATCCTCCGCGCGCAGGTTCGCGAGCACGCGGCGGCGCAGCGTCGTCTCGACGGTCGTGTGCAGCACGTCGGGGACTGGCAGCTCGTGCGCGACGAGCCAGCGGATCAGCGGCGCGTGCGCGTCGTATGCATCCGCCATCATCCGCTCGGCGTTCGAGATTGCATCGCCGAGCACCGCGGTCAGCACGCGCTCGCGGCTGCCGGGCAGCAGCGCGGACAGCGACAGCTGGGCGCCCGGGAAGTGGCGATCGATCGTGCGCTGCGCGGCGAACACGTCGGCGGTCTGCAGCGCGCCCGACAGCTCGTCGACGATCGCGCGCCAGTCCGCCTCGGGCGGTGGTGGCCGGACACCGCCGGTGACGTGCTGCTCACCGAGGTGCAAGCCGGCGAAGCACAGGTGTGTCGCGTCCTCGGTCAGCCGCGACCGCACGCGCACCGTGCCGGCGACCATCCGCGCGCGGCCGCTGCGGCGCTCGATCCGGTCGATGAAGTCGACGTGATAGCCGTAGACGTCGAAGCTCTTGTCACCGGGCTCGACGAGCGTCAGCACCGCGACGTGCGAGCCGACCTTCTCCGGATCGACCCGCGCCGGCCGCACGCGCTGCGCCCAGACCTTGCGGCCATCGCCCTCGCTGTCGATGTTCGACTTCGCGATCGCGATCTTGTCGACGAGCGCGGGCTCGACGGGATCGCCGCCGACCTCCTCGATCAGCTCGGCGACGCGCAGCGCGTACTGCATGCACTGCACGGTCTCGATCCCCGACAGCTCGTCGAAGAACCAGCCGCAGCTCGTGAACATCAGCATCGCGTGGCGCGCCATCTCCATCAGCGAGAGCGCGCGCACCCGCTCGTTCGCGTCGAGGTTGTGCGACGCGTACTTCGCGAGGAACCGATCGCGCGCCTCTGCCGTCCGCGCGAGCACGACGTCGATGTAGCCATCGCGCGCGGCCCACGGATCGCCGAACAGCAGGCCGCCGACGTTCTCGAGCGCGGCCGCCGCCTGCTGCGCGAGCCAGTCGAGCGCGTCGCGCAGCGGCCGCCGCCAGCGCTGGTTCCAGCCCGGCCGGCCGCCGCTGTTGCAGCCGCAGTCATCGCGCCACCGCGCGACGCCGTGCGCGCACGACCAGCTCGAGTCCTCGGCGAGGATCACTTCCCACGTCGCCGGCACCTTCGTGCGGAACTCGCCGTAGTTCGTGAGGCGCGTGTTGTTCCAGCCGCGCTCGACCTGCGCGAGTGCCCACGCGAGCGCCATGTCGCCGTAGCGATGGTGATGGCCGTAGGTCTCGCCGTCGGTCGCGATGTGACAAAGCGTCGGCTCGCCACCTTCGGCCGGTCCGCGCCCGGTCATCCGCGAGATGATCTGGTGACCGTCGGCGAGCAGCCGCTCGAACGCGACGGCCTGCGCGGTCGGCCCGTCGTAGAAGAACAGATCGATCGTCTTGCCCGACGGCAAGTTGCACTTGTACGCGCGCCCGGGATCGACCGGCGTCGTGCGCCAGTTGCCGTTCGGCGGCCGCCACGCCTTCGCCTGGCTCGGCGCGAGCACCGTGAACAGGATGCCCTCGGCGGCGAGCGCCTCGAGTGAGGCGGTGTTCGCCGCGCACTCCGGCAGCCACATGCCCTCGGGCTTGCGGCCGTAACGCTTCATGAAGTCCGCGATGCCCCACTTCACCTGCGTCGCTCGATCCCGCGGCGTCGCGAGCGGCATGATCATGTGGTTGTAGGCCTGCGCCATCGCAGAGCCGTGGCCGGAGAACCGCTTCATGCTCGCGCGGTCCGCCTGGACGAGCGCCTCGTGGACGTCGGGCGCGTGCTCCTCGAGCCACGACATCAGCGTCGGGCCGACGTTGAAGCTCATGCGCTCGTAGTTGTCGACGATCCCGATGATGTGGTTCGAGTTATCGACGACGCGCGCCGACGCGTTCGGCCGGTAGCACTCCGCGGTGATGCGCTCGTTCCAGTCGCGATACGGGTGCGCGCTCGGTTGCGGCTCGATCGCCTCCAGCCACGGGTTCTCGCGTGGTGGCTGGTAGAAGTGGCCGTGGATGCAAACCCACTTGGTACTCACGGAATCCTGTAAAGCTAACAGAAAGCGGGATCCGAGGTGTTCGTACTCGTGCTCGTGCTCGTGCTCGTGCTCGAAATGCGACGCGAGCAGCGTGCCGCGTCTCGGCCGCTTGGTACCCGCGCGAGCTACACGGCACACGGATGACGCTTGAACCTACGCACCGCGGTCGGTCGATCGGCCGGCGGCGGCGCGTTCGGTCGGTACGGCACGGGTGAGATCCGAGCCCGAGCCCGGAGCTTCTCACTGTACGTTCGATGAACTCGTTCCATGCGGCCCTCGGTGCCCCGGTGCATCGTGCGCGGTCATCGACCTGCGTGACGCGACAACAACCCTGGCACAGGGGGGCACGAGCACGAGCACGAGCACGAGCACGAGCACGAGCAATATCGGACGTCACCCGGCCGCGAACACGCACAATCCCAGCGGCGGCACGGTGACCACGATCGACTGCTCGTAGCCGCGACACGCGACGTGCTCGGCCTCGACGCCGCCGCGGTTGCCGACGCCGCTGCCGCAGTAGACCTCGGCGTCCGAGTTCAGCACCTCGCGCCACAGCCCGCTGCGCGGCACGCCGATCCGGTAGCCATCGCGCGGGACCGGCGTGAAGTTCGCGACCACGACGATCGGGCAGTCACCGGCCTGACCGCTGTAGCGCGCGTACGCGAGGATGCTCGCGTCGCGATCGTCGCCGATGAGCCACTTGAAGCCCCACGGCTCGCAGTCGCCGCGATGGAGCGCGGGATACTTGCGATACGTGCGGTTGAGATCGCCGATCCAGCGCGCGATCCCGGCGTGGCTCTCGTGCATGCCGACCGCCCAGTCGAGCTCGTGGTCATGGTTCCACTCGTTCCACACGCCGAGCTCGTCGCCCATGAACAGCAGCTTCTTGCCGGGGATCGTCCACTGGTAGCCGTACAGCAGGCGCATCGTCGCGTAGCGCTGCCACGGATCGCCGGGCACCTTGCAGATGATCGCGCCCTTGCCGTGCACGACCTCGTCGTGCGAGAGCGGCAGCACGTAGTTCTCGGTGTTCGCGTAGATCGAGCGGAACGTCAGCTCGTCGTGGTGGTACTTGCGATGGACCGGCTCGCGGCTCAGGTACTTCAGCGTGTCGTGCATCCAGCCGAGGTCCCACTTGTAGCCAAAGCCGAGGCCGCCGTGCTCGGGCGGACGTGACACGCCGCCCCACGCGGTCGACTCCTCGGCGATCGTCTGCACGTCGGGATACGCGCCGTACACCGCGCGGTTGAAGTCCTGGAGAAACGCGATCGCCTCGCGATCGTGGTTCGAGCCATCCTCGTTCGGCACCCACTCGCCGGCCTTGCGCGAGTAGTCGCGATACAGCATCGAGGCGACGCCGTCGACGCGCAGTCCGTCGACGTGATAGCGGTCGAGCCACGACAGCGCCGACGAGATCAGGAACGACTTCACCTCGTGACGGCCGTAGTTGAAGATGAAACTGGTCCAGTCGGGGTGAAACCCGCGCCGCGGATCGGCGTGCTCGTAGAGGTGGGTGCCGTCGAACACGCCGAGCCCGTGCGCGTCGGTCGGGAAGTGCGCCGGGACCCAGTCGACGATCACGCCGATGCCGCGCTGGTGCAGCGTGTCGATCATCGCCATCAGATCCTCGGGCGCGCCGTAGCGCGTCGTCGGCGCGAAGTAGCCGGTGACCTGGTAGCCCCACGAGCCGTAGAACGGGTGCTCCATGATCGGCATCAGCTCGACGTGCGTGAAGCCGAGGTTCGCGCAGTGCTCGCCGAGCTGCTCGCCGAGCTCGCGATAGCCGAGCACCTCGCCGTGATCGCGGCGCCACGATCCGAGGTGGACCTCGTAGATCGAGAGCGGGGCCGTGCGCGCCTGGCGCTCGCCGCGCGACTTCATCCACGCGGCGTCGTTCCACTCGTAGCGCGCGTTCCACACGATCGATGCGGTCGCCGGCGGATGCTCGGCGCGCGCGGCCAGCGGATCCGCCTTGTCGCGCTTGTGACCGTCGGGGCCGACGATCGCGTACTTGTATCGCGAGCCGTGGCCGATGCCCTTGAGGACGCCCTCCCAGATGCCGGACGACTCGCGAGGTCGCAACACATCTCTGCCAGCGTGCCAGCCGTTCCAGTCACCGATCACGCTGACCTGGCGCGCGTTCGGCGCCCACACCGCGAAGTACGTTCCGTCGTCGACGACGTGCGCTCCGAGCTTTTGATACAGGCGGTAGTGCGTTCCCTGATTGAACAGGAACAGATCGTCCGCGGTCAGCAGTGACTTCACGGGCGGACAATACCGGGCCGTGCGATGATGTCCACGCCACGAGGGCAGGCTCACCCGTTCCTTCTTCCGGCTGGAACCAGGCGGGCCGCGCGGTTACGATCGGTCGCGTATGTCGGGGCGAGGTGCCAATGCGGCGCAGGGCGACGAGTGTCCCCCCGATGACGTGATCGCCGCGCACGTTGCCGGCAAGCTGCACGGCGAGGAGCGGCTGCGCGTCGGCGCACACCTCGACAGCTGCGAGAGCTGCCGCGCGATCGTCGTGCACGCGGTTCGCAACCGCGGCGCCGACGACGAACCGCCGGATCCACCGAGCGCGGACCCCGAGGCGCTCGCCGCGACCTCGCCGGCGCTGCCGCAGGTCAACGAGGACACGCCGCTGCCTCCGACCGGGACGCCGGGTGCGTTCGCCGGCCGCTATCAGCTGCAGCGTCTGATCGGCAGCGGCGGGATGGGGCGGGTGTACGAGGCGATCGATCTGAACCTGCACCGGCTCGTCGCGCTCAAGGTGTTGCGACTCGCGCCGCAGCAGCGCGAGCAGCGCGAGGAAGCGGTCAACCGGCTCGTGCGCGAGGCGCGCGCGATGGCCGTGCTGTCGCACAAGAACGTCGTCGCGGTGTACGACGTCGGGTTTCACGACCAGCAGGTGTTCGTCGCGATGCAGCTCGTCGACGGCGCGACGCTCGGCAAGTGGCTCGCTGCCGAGCCGCGGTCGATCCGCAAGATTCTGCGCGTGCTGCGCGATGCCGGCACCGGACTCGCCGCCGCGCACGCCGCGCGCCTGATCCATCGCGACTTCAAGCCCGACAACGTGCTCGTCAGCAAGCGCGGCACCGCGCGCGTCACCGACTTCGGGCTCGCGCGGCGCGCCGATCTGACGATCGAGCCGGCGCGCGACTCGACCGATCGCGTGTCGGCGCCGCGCGTGCTCGAGCTCGAGGACGTGTCGAGCGTGACGAAGTCCGGTGCGATCGTCGGCACGCCGGCGTACATGGCGCCCGAGCAATCACAGGGCGACGCCGTCGACGCGCGCGCGGATCAGTTCAGCTTCTGCGTCACCGCGTGGGAGGCGCTGTACGGCAAGCGACCGTTCGACGGCGAGACGTGGTCGACGATCTACGGCAACGTCGTCAACCAGCGCATCGAGGTGCCGGCGAATCCCGCGGTGCCGCGATCGATCCAGCGCGCGCTTCGCCGCGGGTTGTCTGCCGATCCCAAGGATCGCTTTGCATCGATGGAGCCGCTGCTCGCGATCTTCGACGCCGCGCTCGCCCGGCCGACGCGAATCCGGCGCGCGCTCGCGATCGGTGGTGGCGCCGCCGCGCTCGCAGCCGTGATCGTGATCGGCCGCGAGCTCGTGAGCCCGCGCGATCCCGAGCCCGTGGCCGCGCCGGTGCCGCCGCGCGTGATCGCGACGCCGGCGCCGGTGATCGCACCCGACGCTGCCGTCGTCGCCGACGTTCCGACGACGACGCCGACGATCGATGCCGCGGTACCGTCCGCACCGGTGGTGCCGCCGAAGCCGACGAAGGTGAAGCCGGCGAAGCCGGCCGCGCCTCCGCAGACCACGGCGACGACGGCGTCGATCGATCGCCGCGAAGATCCGCGGCTCGGCGAGCTCGCGACCGCGCGCCGCGCGCTCGACGGCGTGTGGCAGAAGCGCGAGCTGTTGCGCGGTGACCTCCCCGCCGACTACGCGACCGCCGTGCGCGCCGCGGACACCGCGCTCGCCGCGGCCGATGCCGACGCCGCGGCGACCGCGCTCGATCAGGCGCGCGCCGCGATCACCGGGATCGTGATCGATCGCGGCTTCATCGATCGCAAGCTCCAGCGGATCAACGCGCGGATCCAGCGCCTGCCGCCGGATCGGATCGCCGACTACGGCGCGCTGCTGCGCGAGGTCGTCGCGCACGTCAACGCGGGCGATCACATCGCGGCGAACCGCAAGCTCAACCAGATCGCCGGCAAGCTCAACATCGAGCCGTGATCGGTCGCGCACTCCTCGTCGTCGGTATCGTGGCGCTCGCGAGCGAGGCGCGCGCGGAGACCGCGGCGTGGGACGGCTTCCAGGCGCTCGGCGTGCCGGATGCGCAGCGCGCCGCGCTCGAGCTGATCGCCGCCGATGCGGTCCGCCACGGCGGCCTCGTCGACTCGGTCGTCACGGATCGCCGCGTCTCGGAGAAGTGCGCCGCGAGCATCGAGTGCCACTGCGAGGCGCTGCGCAAGCGCGGGCTGCGCTACGGCGCATTCGGCTCGCTCGGGCACCTCGGCGATCTGTGGACGATCGAGCTGACGCTCGTCGACGCGCACGGCTGCACGGTCGCCGGCTCGACGTTCGCGAGCGAGTCGCTCGCCGACGACGAGGTCGCGGCGCGCGTCGCCGAGCTCGCGACCCGGCTCGCGACACCCGCGACCACGATCACCGAGACCGCGACCGGCAGCGAGCGCCCGATCGATGCGACGCCCGCGATCGTCACGACGTTCACGCGGGCCCAGCTGCGCGCGCTCCACATCGACACGCTCGACGAGCTGCTGCCGTTCGTGCCCGGCTACGAGATCATCGACGCGAACTGGGGCGGCACGATCGTCAACCAGGGCCTGCAGAGCACGCTGCTGTTCCTCGGCAACGGCGTGCCGATGGTGAACGGCCTGACGAACTTCCGCGCGCTCGGCCGCGACTTCTCGTCGTCGCTGGCGCACGTCGACCGCGTCGAGGTCGTGCGCGGGCCCGGCGCCGTGCTGTGGGGCCAGAACGCGTTTCTCGGCGTGATCAACCTGATCCCCGAGCTGCCGACGCGGCGCGAGGCCGCGGTCGAGGCCGGCGTCAGCGCGAGCTCGCTCGTCACCCAGCAGGCGTGGGTGCGCGGCGCGCAGAACCGCGAGCACTACGCGTTCGTCGCGAGCGTCTCCGCCGGCCGCCGGTTCGGCGCGACGACGTACCTCCCGGACTCGCCGCAGGCGGTGGTCGGCGTCGCCGAGATCCCGTTCGGCAACGGCGGCACGACGCGACCGACCGCGGACACCTGGCTCGATGTCGTCGTGCGCGTCGCACTCGGCAAGCGCGTCGACCTGCTCGTCCAGAACCAGACGAGCGACATCGACTGGGAGATCAGCCCGTTCGGCCCGCTGCTCGACGAGGGCCACGGCGGCTACTGGAAGAAGACGCACCGCCTGTACAGCCTCGCCTCGAGCGAGACGCTCTACGACGAGCCCGGCGCGAAGCTCGTCGGCCGCGCGCGCGTGTCGCGCTACGAATTCTACAGCGACGAGAACTTCGTCGTGCAGCCGGTGTGGCCCGACGGCCCGGCGCCGGCGACGCCGGATGCGCGCGACTTCCGGCTCGGGCTGCGCTCGCTGCAGGGCAACGATCGGCCGCGCGCGGCGAACCAGCTCGATCTGCGCGTGGTCCACGACTACACCGGTGCGGTCACGAGCCAGCTCACCGCCGGCGTCGGCGTGCTGCACCAGCACACGCCGGCGAGCCTCGCGACGCTCGCCGGCGTCGACGAGGAACCGGCGATGGAGGTCACGAGCTTCGGGCCGCGCAACTTCGTGACGCTGTCGGCGTTCGCGATCGAGGAGCTCGTGCCGCTGCCGTGGCTCGTCGTCTCCGGCGGCGCACGGCTCGCGCTCGATCGCCCGTACGTCGAGTCCGACCCGTGGCGGCTGACGCCGAGCTTCCAGGGCGGCGTCGCGGTCAAGCGCGGCGCGCTCGGCGGCAAGCTGATCTACGCCGAGGGCTACCGGCCGCCCGACGCGGTCCAGGTGTTCGCGACGATCGGCACGCGCGGCAATCCCGATCTCGTGCCGGAGTACAGCCGCTCGCTCGCCGGCGAGGTCCACCACGAGCTGCCGGCCGGGATCACGGTGCACGCCGGCGGCGACGTCACGCGGATCTCCGACGTGATCGTGCTGCGCCCGGTGATCGGCGATCCGGTGTTCGCGAACGAGCCGATCAACAAGGGCCGGATCGACATCGCGAGCGTGTTCGCCGGTGCGCGGTTCGCGACGCCGTACGGCATCGATGGCTTCGCGAGCTACCAGCTGACGACGCTCGACGAATCCGATCCGACCGGCCGCGGGATCCCGATCGCGCATCACACCGCCTCGTTCGCCGGCGTGTGGCGGCCGCTGTCCGATCTGTCCGTGTTCGCGCGCGGCGCGTTCGCCTCGCCGCGCCGGCTCGACGTCCGCCGACCGGACAGCCAGATCGAGAGCATCCGCACGAGCCCGACGATCCGCACGACGGTCGGGCTGACGCTGTTCGACGTGTTCGCCGGCACCGATCTCGAGCTCGCGATCGACAACCCGCTGCTGATCGAGCACGACGCGCCGTACCGCCTCGATGGCTCGCCGAATCCGCTTGTCGAGCGCCGTCGCGGCACCGAGGCGTTCGCGACGCTGCGCTACGATCGCTGAGGCGTGAGCCGACCGGTCGGGCGTGAGCGGACGGATCAAGCGCGCATCTGTGCAGGTCGGCGTACCGGCTTTGCACTACAGTGCGCGCGTGAGCGACCACCGCCGCGCGCTGCTGTATCTGGCGCTCTGCGGCTTGTTCTGGAGCACCGCGGGCGTGCTGATCAAGCTCGTCCACTGGCATCCCGGTGCGATCTGGTCGGCGCGCAGCGCGATCGCGGCCGCCCTGCTCTACGCGGTGCGCCGGCCATCGTTCGCGAACATCCAGCGCGCCGAGTGGGCCGCCGCGGTCGCGCTCGCGGCGACGACCGGGCTGTTCATCGTCGCGAACAAGCTGACCACGGCCGCGAACGCGATCCTGATCCAGTACTCGGCGCCGGTCTGGGTCGCGTTGCTCGGCCGGTGGTTCCTCGGCGAGCGCGCGTCGCGGCTCGACTGGGCGACGATCGGCCTCGTGCTCGCCGGCATCGCGCTGTTCTTCGTCGAGCAGCTGACGTTCGACCACGTCGCCGGCAACCTCGTCGCGCTCGGCGCCGGCGTCGCGTTCGCGTTCGCCGCGCTGACGATGCGCCGTGTCGCCGTCATCGGCACCGGCACGCTCGATCCGCTGCGCCCGCTGCTGCTCGGCAACCTGCTCGGCGCCGTGCTCGGTGCGCCGTTCTGGGCGTTCGCGCCGCTGCCCGACCTGACCGGATGGGGAGCCCTGCTCGCGCTCGGCCTCGTCCAGCAGGGCGCCGCCTACCTTTGTTACGCCGCTGCCGTTCGACACGCGACCGCGATCGAGATCATGCTGATCCCGGTGATCGAGCCGATCCTGTCTCCGATCTGGGTCGCGATCTTCTTCGCGGAGTGGCCGGGTCCGGCCGCGCTCGTCGGCGGCGCGATCGTCGTCGGTGCGGTGACCGTGCGCGGCGTGGTCGGGCGACGATGAGGACGTTGCCGGCGCACACCCTGCCCGCCTCGCATCGCGGCCTCGCGCTCGCACCCGGCGCCGCCGGCGGCGTCGAGCTCGTCGAGCGCCCGCTGCCGACACCGGCGCGCGGCCAGGTCCTCGTGCGCATGCACGCGACGCCGATCAACCCGAACGACCTGATGTTCCTCGACGGCACGTACGAGGTGAAGAAGCCCGCCGGCACGATCGCCGGCTTCGAGGGCAGTGGCACCGTCGTCGCGACCGGCGGCGGCATGATCGCCCGCTACCTGCTCGGCCGCGACGTCGCGTGCGCCGCCGGCGATGGCGACGGGACCTGGGCCGAGTACGCGTGCATCGATGCGATGCGCTGCGCGCCGCTGCGCAAGGGCACCGATCCGACGCAGGGCGCGATGCTGCTGACGAACCCGCTCACGGCGACCGTCCTGCTCGCGACCGCGCGCCGCGCCGGCCACCGCGCCTTCGTGCAGAACGCCGCGGCAGGCGCGCTCGGCAAGATGCTCGTCCGGCTGTGCGCGCGCGAGCGGCTGCCGCTCGTCAACGTCGTGCGCCGCCCCGAGCAGGCGCAGGCGCTGCACGCGCTCGGCGCCGAGCACGTCGTGATCGTGCGCGGCCGCGACGATCTCGAGCCGCTGCGCGCGCTGTGCAACAAGCTCGGCGTGCGGTTCGCGTTCGACGCGATCGCCGGCGACGCGACCGGCCTGCTCGCCGACGCGATCGGCATCGATGGCCAGATCCTCGTCTACGGCATGCTGTCCGGTGCGCCGGCCTCGATCGATGCGAACGCGCTCGTCTTCAAGCGGCTGCGCGTCGAAGGCTTCACGATGTACGCGTGGCTCGAGCACACGTCGCGGCTCGGTCAGCTGCGCACGCTGCTCGCGGCCCAGCGCCGGCTCGCCGACGATCTACGGAGCGAGGTCCGCGGCACGTACCCGCTCGCGCAGTTTGGCGACGCGCTCGCCCGCGCGAAGGAGAGCGCGAGCGAGGGCAAGGTGCTGTTCGCACCGCGGAGCGCGACCGCGACGTAGAGCCCCGCGGGATGCGTCCGGCGACGTGCGCGGCAACCGCAAAGGTGATGGAGCCTGGCAACCGCAAAGGCAACGGAGCTTGCAACCGCAAAGGCAACGGAGCCCAGAACAGCACGGAGGTCCGGAGCGCGCGGTGCTCGCGGAGGATCCTTGGAAACCACGCGCGTGCCCTCGACGAGAACACGACCGCATACCCACACGATCGCGCGTACCCACACACTCGCGAGCGCGCGAGGGTGATGGCAGCGATCGCGTTCTCGCGACGATCGCGCGCGTGGTTCCAAAGAATCCTCTGCGCCCACCGTGTGCTCGGTGCCTCCGTGCTGGTCTGAGCTCCGCTGCCGCTCGCGACGAGGGCGACGCGATTGCGAGTGCGCACCGAGCGACCGCCGGGGCGGCGTGCGCGTTCTCGCCACGATCGCGCGCGTGGGTTCCAAAGAATCCTCTGCGCCCACCGTGTGCTCGGCGCCTCCGTGCTGGTCTGGGCTCCGCTACCTCTTGTGACGGAGCGGGGCGCGGTTCAGTCGACCTGATCGAGCCCGTCGCCCTCGACCGAGCCATCGCCCGCCATCTCGCTCGACGACGGCGGACCGCCGGTCGGATCGTCGTCACCGAGATCCCAGCCGGTATCGATCTCCTCCATCGGCGGCGACGTCGTGGCGCGCACGCGCTCGAGCACCTCGGTCGGCGGCGGCGGCAGCTTGCCCTCGATGTGCTCCGCGACCGGGTGGACCGCGGACTCGGGCATGCCGAGCGGGAGCTCGGGCGGCAGGTGCGCGGGCTGCGTGATCGCATCGTGCGCGGACACCGGCACCGACGAGCCGGTCGCCGTGATCTGGTCGGGCTCGGCGATCGCGGCGACCGCGGTCGCGGCGGCGTCGGGCACGACCTCGATCGACGGGAACACCGGCGCGGGCACCGGCGGCAATGTCGCGGCGACCTGCAGCACGGGCTCGGCGTGCGGCGTGGTCGGCGGCTGCTGCGCGGCGTGGCGGTCGCGCCGGCGCCGGCGCTGGCCGGCATCGTGATCGTCCGGGCTGCGCGGCTTGCGGCCGTTCGCCTCGAGCACGCGGCCGATCGCGGCCTCGAAGCGCTCGGCCTGCGCGTGATCGTCGTCGGTGAGGATCGGGCCGACCTCGTTCCACGACGTCTTGATCTCGTCGAGGACCTCGATCGGATCGCGGCCGCCGAACCGCAGATCGCCGAACGCGTTCTGCCGCATCGCGGCCTTGAGCTGCGACGCGATGTCGCCGTTCGTCGCGGCCGCGGGCGCCTGCTTCGGCAGCAGCTCCTCGACGCGCGCGATCAGCTTGTCGCGGCGCGCGCGCAGCTTCTCGGGATCGAGCTCGGTGCCGCGCAGCGCGTCGGCGTGGTGCGTGATCACGTGCTGCAGCATCGCGTCGAGCTCGTCGCGCAGCGCCGCGCTGACCTCGAGCTCGGCGGCCTTCGCGCGCACGGCGAGCGCCCGCGCGACGACGTCGTCGCCGCCGGCGCGCACCGCCTCGATCTCGGTCTTCAGCGTGTCGAGCTCCGCGCGGTGCGCGTTCGCCTCGGCGTCGCGGGCGGCATCGCGCTTCGCGAACAGCGAGTCGCACGCGGCTCGGAACGCCTTGTAGACCGCATCGGCATCGCGCCGCGGCACGAACCCGATCTCCTTCCACTCGCGCTGCAGATCCTTGATCTGACCGATCGCCTTGCCCCACCCGCCCTCGCCGGGCGCGCTGTCGGCGACCTGCTGCGCGCGCGTGATCAGCGCCTGCTTCTTCTGCAGATTCTCGCGCTCCTCGTCGGCGCGCGCGTCGAGGATCGGCTTGCGGCGCTCGAAGAACTTGTCGCACGCGGCGCGGAACCGCTTCCACAGCTCGTCGCCCTGCTTGCGCGGCAGGTGCCCGGACTGCTTCCACTGCGCCTGCAGCGCCTTGAGCTTCTCCGCGGTCGCGGCCCAGTCGGTCGATTCCGACAGCGCCTCGGCGTCGGCGATCAGCTGCTCCTTGAGCTTCGTGACCTCGCCGAACTTCTCCTGCTCGACGGCGCGGACGCCCTTCACCTTGTCGTAGACCTGATCGCACGTCGCCTTGAACGTCTCCCACAGCTCCTTCGAGCGGCGCTGCGGCATCGGCCCGACTTCCTTCCACAGCGCCTGCAGCTGCTTGAGCCGGTTACCGAGGTCCGGCGTCGCCGGCGCCTCGACCATCTCCTTCGCGGTCTGGATCAGCGCCTCGGCCTTCGGCACGTTCGCCCAGCGCTGCCAGTCCTCGGCCTCGCGCAGCTCGCCCGCACGCGACACGAGCTTCGCGCGCACGGTCTGGTAGCGGGTCGCGAGCTGCTCGCGCTCGGCGCCGAGCACCTTGGCGATGCCCTCGAACGACTTCGCGGCCTGCGACAGCAGCCGATCGATCGCGCGCGTGTCCTTGCTCTCGGTCGCGGCGAGCTGGTCCATGTCGTCGAGCATCGCGCGCAAGCTCGCGGCCACCGACGCGCTGCGCTCGGCATCTTCCTTCTGCCGCGCCTCGCGCTCGGCGGCCTGCGCCTGGCGACGCGCTTCGTCCTCGGCGCGCTGACGCTCGCGTTCCTCGCGGCGCGCCTTCGCCTCGGCCTCGCGCGTGGCGCGCTTCTCGTCGGTCTCGCCCGGCGGCGCGGTCGCGAGCCGCTCGTCCTCGGCACGCTCGCGCGCTTCGTTCGCGGCATCGCGCTCGCGCGCCTCGCGATCGCGCTGGTCGCGGGCCTCGCGCTCGACGGCGCGTAGCTCGTCGGCGGACCGCGCCTGCTGCTCGTGGAGCTCCTTGCGCTTCCAGAACCGCTCGACGCTCTTCGTGAACCGTTCGTCGGGCTCGTCGCTGCCGAGCGCGGACCACTCGGCCTCGGCCTTCTTGACGACGTCGGCGGCCTTTCCGAAGTCGAACGTGTCGGCGAGCGCCTCGACCTGGCGGATCAGCTGCGAGCGCTCGGCGCGCTTGCGCTTGACCTCGTCGGGCGTGCCGGGCTGCTTCGCGCGCTCGGCTTCCTGGATCTCGCCGACGATCTTGCGCGCCTTCTGGCGCACCGCCTTGTTCTTCGCCTTCTGCGCGACCTGCTCGAGGCGCTCGATGTCGTCGAGCTTCTCGACCGCCGCGAGACCGACTTCCTTCTGCGTCGTGTCGATCGCGAGCGCGCGCAGCACCTCGCCGTCGTCGATCCGCGCGACCGCGGCGGTGCGCAGCTCCTGTGGCGCGTCGCTCTTCGCGAGCGCGGCGAGCGACTTCGGATCGCGCAGCTCGCCGAACGCGCGCTTGCGGATCGCGGGCAGCTCCGCCATCACGACGATGTCGACGAGCGCGTGCTGATCGCCGAGCTTGATGATGCCGGTCAGCGCGGCGCCCGCTTCCTCGGCATCGCCGCTGCACGCGGTCGATTGCCAGAGCTGCGCGGCGCGCTCGCCGGCGAGATCCTTGAGCGCGGCCTCGGGCTCGCTCTCCTGGATCTCAGCGAGCACCTCGGGCTCGTCGATCTTCTCGAGCGCGATCCGGCGCACGCCGGCATCGCTATCGGTCTTCGCGATCTGGATCAGGGTGGCAGCATCGTCCGACGTCAAAGCCCTGACGGCTTCGGTGCGCACGCGAACGTTGCTGTGGCGGTACTTGGGGCGAAAAAGATCAGCAATCCCCATGGGCAGGGGCGCCAATCTATGCGCAAGCAGCCTCCGACGACAAGGCGTCTCGCACGAGGGCTATCCCGCGGACATCGTTGAGCTCTCAGCGCAGGAACCGCGGGCCGTCGGCGTCGCTCGCCGGCGCGACCCGCTCGGGCGCCTTCGACGCGACCGGCACGACGCTTGGCCGGATCGGCGGCGCGATCGGCGCGACCGGCGCGACCGACGCGATCTGCGGTGCCGGCAGCTCGGGCGCGATCACCGGGGCTGGCTCGGTCTCGCGACGGCGCACGACCTTCGCGCGCGGCACGCGGCGATCTTCGTCCGCGGCGATCGCGTGGCGGCGGCCGACGAGCCAGGTCGCGAGGATGCCGCCGGGCAGCCCGAGCAGCACGACGTACGCGCGCAGCTCGCTATCGTCGACCCAGTCGAGCAGCTTCGGCATCACGACGTAGGGGATCGCCTGCATCAGCGCGATCACGCCGATCGTCGCGAGGATGCCGAGCTCGTAGTGCCGTGTCAGCACGCGCACGAACAGCACGAGATACGCGACCGCGAGGAACAATCCGAACCACATCACGTGCTGGAGCACGAGCGCGGCGGCGACGTTGAACGCGCCCCACACGAGCGCGATCGCGAACCGGTTGTACGGGTTCGTGCGATCGATCAGCCGGATGCTCAGCCACAGGAGCCCGGCCCACACGATCCACGCGAACAGCAGCGCGCCGACGAAGATCATCGCCAACTAGTAACGCGGCGGCGGCCGCCGGACAACGACTGTCTTGCAAGCCCAGGCTACGCGCACAGATCGACGAGCGCGCCGACGACATCGACGAGCTTGTAGTCGCTCGGCGTGAACACGCGACGCACGCCCAGCTCGCGCAGCGCCGCGTGATCGTGCGCGGGCACGACGCCGCCGACGACGACCGGGACGTCGTGCGCACCGCGCGCGCGCAGCTCGTCGAGCACCGAGCGCGTCAGCTCGACGTGCGAGCCCGACAGCACGGACAGCCCGATCACGTCGACGTCCTCCTGGACCGCGGTCTGCGCGATCGCCGCCGGCTCGAGCCGGATGCCGGCGTAGATCACCTCGAACCCGGCATCGCGCGCGGCGACCGCGATCACCTCGGCACCGTTGCTGTGACCGTCGAGCCCGGGCTTGCCGACGAGCAGCTTCGGCCGGCGCGGCAGGCTCGCGACCCGCGCGCGCAGCGATTCCCACGTGTCGCCGCCACCGCCGAGCTGCGCGCCCGCGACGCCGGTCTGCGCGCGGTACTCGCCCCACACGCGGCGCAGCGTGCCGGCCCACTCGCCGGTCGTCACCCGCGCGAGCGCGCACGCGATCGACGCTTCCATGATCGGCTCGCCGGCGCGCGCGGCCGCCTCGAGTGCGGCGAGCGTGGCCTCGACGCGCGCGGCGTCGCGCCGGGCCCGCGTGCGCTCGAGCGATGCGAGCGCGGCCTCGGTCGCCGCGGGATCGACGCGGAACACGCCGCCGTCGCTGCCGGACAGCAGCGGCGATGGCAGACCCTCGCCGTACTTGTTGACGCCGACGACGATCTGCTCGCCACGCTCGATGCGCGCCATCCGCGCGGCCATCGACCGCACGAGCTCGCGCTTGCAGTAGCCGTTATCGATCGCGGCCTGGATGCCGCCGAGCTCGGCGATCTTCGACAGCTCGCCGCGCGCCGCCTCGCACAGCTCGGTGACCTTCGCCGCGACGACCGGCGAGCCCGCGAACAGATCGCCGTACTCGAGCAGGTCGGTCTCGTACGCGAGGATCTGCTGCAGCCGCAGCGACCATTGCTGATCCCACGGCCGCGGCAGCGACAGCGCCTCGTTCCACGTCGGCAGCTGGAGCGCGCGGCACCGCGCGTCCTTCGACAGCGTCACGCCGAGCGCCTCGATCAGGATCCGCCACGCGTTGTTCTCGGGCTGCTGCTCGGTCAACCCGAGCGAGTTGACCTGCACGCCGTAGCGAAACTGCCGGAGCTTCGGATCGGTCACGCCGTAGCGATCGCGACACAGCTCGTCCCACAGCTCCGTGAACGCGCGCATCTTGCACATCTCCTCGACGAACCGCATGCCCGCGTTGACGAAGAACGACACGCGGCCGACGCACTGGGCGAACGCCGCGCCCTCGATCCGGCCGCGCTGCTTCACGCGGTCGAGCACGCCGATCGCATCGGCGAGCGCGAACGCGAGCTCCTGGACCGGCGTCGCGCCCGCCTCCTGCAGGTGGTAGCTGCAGATGTTCGACGGGTTCCACTGCGGCATGTGCGCGACGCAGTACTCGTAGGTCTCCGCGATCAGATCGAACGACGGCTCGGGCGGAAAGATGTACGTGCCGCGCGCGAGGTACTCCTTGACGATGTCGTTCTGCGTCGTGCCGCGCAGCCCGGCCTCGGGCACGCCGCGTTCGCGGGCGAGCGCGACGTAGAGCGCGAGCAGCCACATCGCGGTGCCGTTGATCGTCATCGACGTGTTCATCTGCTCGATCGGGATGCCGTCGAACAGCGCGTGCATGTCGTCGAGCGACGCGATCGGCACGCCGACCTTGCCGACCTCGGGGCGCGCGAGCGGATGATCGGCGTCGTAGCCGCACTGGGTCGGCAGGTCGAACGCGATCGACAGCCCGGTCTGCCCGGCCGCGAGATTCTTGCGGTAGAGCTCGTTCGAGGCGCGCGCGCTCGAGTGCCCGGCGTAGGTACGGAAGATCCACGGCTGGTCGCGCATCGCGCGTACCTTACCGAGCGTCGCCGCGATCCGCTCGTGCCGTGAAGATCGTTTCACCGCGGCGGAACGTGAGACGCGAGCAGTCGCGCGAGATTTGCGGCTCGACCTCGTCGCCATCGTCGTCGAGCTCGGCAAGCGGGACGCCGACCGGGAACGTGCCGTTGCCGCGCTTCTCGGCGACATACAGCCGCGAGCCGGCGTCGGTCTCGGCCGCGTACACGAGCACGAGATCGCCGTCGGGACCGAGCGCGAGCCCGGCGCCGGTGACGTCGTGCGCGGCGTTGATCTCGTCGGTCGTGAGCCGGCCCTCGATCGCATCGGGGATCCACGGCCGGCCGACCGGCTCGCTCGACGCGATCGAGACGTAGCGCGCACCGTCCTCGGTGACGTGCAGGATCGGGATGTGGCGATAGAACCGGTCGGCGCCGAACCCGTCGTTGATCTCGATCTCGCCGCCGGCGAACGACGACTCGGTCGGTACGAGCGGCGACACGTTCTCGCTCACGAGCCAGCTGCCGGACGCGAACACGTAGCGAAACACGCGGTAGTCGTCGTCGAGCCCGTGCTGCGCGGCGAACAGATCGCCGTTCGGCGCGATCCGCCCGAAGTGGACGTTCTCGTTCGCGCGCAGCGTCGCGAGGTTGCCCTGGCGCGCCGGATCGAAGCGCCACACGCCATCGTCGCCGAGCGCGAGCGGCGTCAGCACCGGCGTGCGCACGCGCGGATCGAGCTGATCGGTCGCGAGCGCGAACCCGCGCGTGCCGGTGTCGTCGATCGACAGCTCGCGGACCGCGCCGAGCTCGGACGCGAACGGCAGCGGCTCGGCGTCGACGAACCGGCCGCACGCCGACGGCGGTGGCCCGTCGAGCGGGAACACGAGGCTACATGCCGACGTCACCGGGATCAGCGTCACGAGTACGGCCGTGCGCACGTTGCTTCCAGCATTCGTCGCGAACGGCTGACAGACAATCACGATCTCCTGAGACTGACTGCCAGCCCGCCGAGCGTGATCGCGACCCCGAGGTACGCGCGGGCATCGAGCGGCAGATCACGCTCGAACAGCGCGTCGGTGACGAGCGCGACGAGCGGGAACACGAACACGAGCGTGCTGGTCACGAGCAGGCTCGTCTGATCGAGCAGCCAGAAATAGAACAGGAATGCAGCGACCGAGCCGACCAGCGCGAGGTAGAGCAGCGCGATCGTGGCGTCGACCGCGGGCGGCCACGGTATCGGGTCGTGTGCGATGACAGCGACGATCCCGAGCGCGATCGCCGTGACAGCGAGAAAGATCGTCGTCGACACGACGCGCGGAAT
The DNA here is from genome assembly GCA_035715365.1 of Kofleriaceae bacterium. Lineage (GTDB taxonomy): Bacteria > Myxococcota_A > Polyangia > Haliangiales > Haliangiaceae > JABFXX01. The sequence goes on from DASTLB010000076.1 coordinate 328,393, forward strand.
GCCGCCCGAGTGCTGTTTCATGATCATCGAGTAGCCGGTGGCGACCGCGACCGAGCCGATCACCATCACGACGCCGATCGCCTGGTGCACCGAGACGTCGAGTCGATCGAGGAACAGCACGGCGACGCCGACGAGCGAGATGATCGCGCCGATCATGTGGCGTCGCGTGATGCGCTCGATCCGCGCGACCTGCAGGAGCAGCGCGAGGATCAGCGGCTGCGTGCCGTACAGCACGGCGGCGATCGCGCCGGACACGCGCTCCTCGCCGAGATAGACGAGCAGGTACGCGCACGCGTCGAGCAGGCCGGCGGCGACGAGCCAGCCCCACGCGCGGCCACGCGGCCACGGCCGGGTACGCAGCGCGATCGGCAGCAGCACCAGCGCGGCGATCACGAACCGCAGCGCGAGCGCGACCAGCGTCGGGTAGTCCGCGATGCACACGCGAATCGCGAACCACGTCGTGCCCCAGATCAGCGCGCACGCGCAGTAGGCCCCGACGGCAGCCCTGGACACGGCGTCAGTGTCGCATCGCGCGCCGGGTTTGCACCGATTGTCGGCGCGCAATTGTTTGGGTACGGTCCGGCCATGCGTCATCTGCTGTTCGCGATCGCGATCGCCGCCACGATTCCCGCTGCCGGCTGCTCGAAGAAGCAAGCGCCGGCGCAGCAAGCCGAGGCTAAGGTGCCGACGGTCACCGTCGACGAGCTCGATCAGATGCTCGCGAAGGGCGACTGCCAGCCGGTCGATGCGAATGGCAAGGCGACGCGCGAGAAGATGGGCGTCATCCCGGGCGCCGTGCTGCTCACCGACTCCGAGTCGTTCCAGCCCGGCGAGCTGCCGGCCGACAAGGCGAAGCCACTGGTCTTCTACTGCGCGAACACGAGCTGCGGCGCATCGCACCAGGCCGCGGGCAAGGCGATCACCGCGGGGTACACGAACGTGAAGGTGCTTCCCGATGGCATCGCGGGCTGGGTGAAGGCCGGCAAGAAGACCGCGCCGGCGAAGTCGTAGCGTTCCGCGCGACATCGTCCGGGGTCGCGGGTTATCGGCCCGTGACCCGAACGTCGATCTTGATGTGTGCCGCGCTCGCCGCGTGCACGATCTCCGAAACCGATCGCGCCGCGGAGCTCGATGCGCTGTGCGACGCGACCACCGGCGCGTGGACCCGCGTGGTCGTCGCCGACGAGGCGTGCGAGGTCCCGCTGTTCCGCAACCCGGCATTCGATGCCGCGTATCAGGAGGCGAACTGCCGCGCGACGTACGGCGACGCGTTCGCCGCCGGCACGATCCGCGCGTCGCAAGACGCGATCGCGCGCTGCCGGGCCGCGCTCGACGCGAACACGTGCACGCCGGCGACCCGCGCGGCGTGGCGTGCCGCGACCGCCGCGTGCGATCAGCTGATCGCCGGCGTCCAGCCGGCCGGCGCCGCGTGCTCGATCGACGAGGAGTGCGCGGCCGGATTCTGCGCGCGCACCGCGGACGCGTGCGGCACGTGTCGCGCGAAGCAACCGGTCGGTGCGGCGTGCGACGCGTCGGTCGAGTGCGCGTCGCAGATCTGCGGCGCCGGCACGTGTCAGACCGGCGGCCTCGCGATCGGCGCGGCGTGCGCGGTCGACGCGCAATGCGCGAGTGGCCTCGCGTGCGCGAACGACCACTGCCAGCGCGTCGCGGCGCTCGGCGAGTCGTGCGCCGCGGCGGAGTGCAACGTGTTCGAGGGCGCGTGCATCACGACGCAGGCCGGGCCGACGTGCACCGTGTTCGCGCGCGTCGGGCTCGCGTGCTCGCCGTGGACCGACAGCGCGCCGTCGGCAGCGCACTGCCGGTGGTACGACGGCGAGGGCTGCGTCGCCGGCGCGTGCGCGGTGCTGCCGACGGTCGCGGACGGCGCGCGCTGCGACTTCGATCTCGCGCGCTGCCGGCCCGGCGCGCGGTGCCTCGACCAGCGATGCGTGCCGACGCTCGACGAGGGCAGCGCGTGCGATCGCGACGAGGTGTGTGGCCCGTACGCGCTCTGCGTCGCCGGCGCGTGCCGGTTCACCGACTACGACGCGACGTGCAGCCGCGATGGCCCGACGTTCTGAACCCGAGTTCGAGCGAGCAACCCCGTGAATCCAGCCACCTGGGCGTGAGCTTCACGTGATCACGGTGGCCCGACCGTCCGGCATTCTTAGCTTGCGGTCGTGACGATGGAACGAATCAAGCTTCGCGAGCTCGAGCTCGCCGGTGGACGCCGCCTCGTCCGCAACATCCTGTTCTACGGCCTGTCGGCGGTCGCGGCGCTCGGCGCGCTCGGCTACCTGCTACCCGCGCATCGCCTCGAGAACGACGCCACGTTTCACTCGAACTACGCCGACGGCGGACCTGCGGCGCTGCTCGTGTTCGGCGGCGCGATCGCGTGCCTGCTACTGCTCCGCCGCCTGCGGTTCGGCGCCGGCATCGTCGCCGGCATCGTGTCGATGGGCGCCGCGATCGGCGCGCTGATGCCGGTGTTCCTCGTGCACCTGTTCTCGCACGTCGACCACGCGGCCGGCGAGTCGCTGTACGCGCTCGGCGTGCTCGGCCTGTTCTGCGGCGGCGTCGCGCTGCTGATCGCCGAGCCGATCCTGTACCTGACGCAGCGCCGCGCGCTCCAGCGTGCGCGCGATGCCGAGCTGCCGAAGCTACCGATCGCGCGCGTGGTGTGACTACTGGACGTCGTGGAAGAACGTCTGGTCGAACGAGCGCAGCACGCGCAGCGTGACCTCCCACTCGCCCGCGATCGTCTTCGTCTCGCGCATCGCGTGCGCGGTCACCTCGACGGAGAGCCCGCCGCTCGCCTTCGGCAGGAAGCTCGCGAGCGCGGCGGCCGGCACGGTCAGCCCGCCGGAGCTGCCCGGCCCGTGACACTGGACGATGATCTCGAACTCGCCGTTCGGGGTGTCGCGACCCTGGCGCAGCACGACGAGCGCCTGCTCGGACGTCGGGACCCAGGTCGCCGTGAACGGCTGCGTGCGTGACATCGGCGCGCCGAACGGGCTGCGGCCCTCGCCGGCGTCGAGCGTGCGCGGGCTCTTGCCGGTGAGCGAGAACGCCGGCACGGTGGCGCCGTCGGCGGCGAGCGTGATCGATTCGTCCGCGGCCCACGGCACCTGATCGATCGAGAAGAACAGGAACGACGCGCCGGGCGTGAACGCGATCGTGCCGCCGAGCGCCGGCGAGAAGCTCAGCCGCCCGGGATCCGCGTACGTGCCGCCGATCAGCGCCTGCGGACAGTCGGCAACGACGCAATCGCCGACGCTCTGGATCCGGCACCGCGGATCCGGCGCGAGCTGGAAGCCGCCGGTGATCGTCGTGAACGGCGTCTCGCCGGAGAACTCGGGCGGCTCGAGCTGGATCTGGACGAGCGCGTGCTCGGTCGGCATCGCCGCATCGGCGGTCGGACCGCCGTCGTCGGGCGTGCTGCCGTCGGGCATGGGGTTGGAGTTGCTGCCACCGCCGCATGCGGCGAGCAGAAGAAACACGAGGCTGGTTCGCATGGGCCGCGGCCCGATGCAGTCGAAGCGCCAGCGTGTAGCGTCGAGATTTCGCCGCGTTCGCGCTCGCTGTGAACGCCGTGCGACAACGCGCCGTCCGCGCTCGCGTTCACGCGACGCCGACCTCGCAGCGAATCGAGCGCGCGTTGGCGATCGCGATAGATCGTTTGCCCGCGCGATGCGTCTTGCACTCGATCGTGTCGCGCGACGCTAGCGCAGCGTCTCGCGCAGGCCGTCGACGAGCCGGGTCTCGGCGACGATGCCGAGCCGATCGCGGAGCCGCTCGACCTTCGCGCGCGACTTCAGGATCTCGCCGGCGCGCGCCGGTGCGTGCTCGATCGCGCTGGCGTTGCCGCACAGCTCGACGATCGTGCGCGCGAGCTCCAGCACGCTGATCTCGCCCCCGGTGCCGACGTTCGCGACGAGCCGGCTGTTGCCGTCGCCGAGCGCCGCGACGATCGCGCGCACGACATCGCCGACGTAGACGAAGTCGCGCGTCTGGCTGCCGTCGCCGAAGATCGTGAGCGGCCGCCCGGCCTTCGCGCGATCGGCGAAGATCGAGATCACGCCGGAGTACGGGCTCGACGGATCCTGCCGCGGACCGTAGACGTTGAAGAACCGCAGCGCGGTCGTCGCGACGCCGTGCACCGCCGCGTAGTAGTCGAGCGCGTGCTCGGACGCGAGCTTGTCGATGCCGTACGGCGACACCGGCCGCGTCGTCTCGTCCTCGCTGACCGGCATGCGGTCGACCTCGCCGTAGACCGCCGCCGAGGACGCGAACACGACCTTCGCGACGCCCATCGCACGCGCGTACTCGAGCACGTGCAGCGTGCCGCCATAGTTGACCTGCATGTCGACGAGCGGATTCGCGACCGACGCGACGACCGACACCTGCGCCGCGAGGTGGACGATCCGCTCGACGCGACCGTGCCGCGCGGTGATCGGCGCGAGCGCCGCGAAGATGCCGTGCGAGACGTCGCACGTGACGAGCTCGAGCGCTGGCTCCGCGCCGTCGAAGCCGTGCCGCGGCTCGAGCCAGCGCGCGAGGTTCGCTCGCTTGCCGGTGCGAAAGTCATCGAGCACGACGACCCGATGCCCGAGCTCGATCAGCTTGTCGACGGCGTGCGAGCCGATGAAGCCAGCGCCACCCGTGACCACGGCGATCGGTTTGCTCATGACCCGGGACTGTAGCAAGCCGGTGCTACGGTCTGGCGTGAGGCAACCATGAGAGCGATCCAGATCCGGCGCACCGGCGGGCCTGAAGTCCTCGAGCCGACCGAGATCGATGTCGGCGACCCCGGCCCCGGCGAGGTCCGCGTGCGCCACCACGCGTGCGGTGTCAACTTCGTCGACACGTATCACCGCAGCGGGCTCTACCCGGTGCCGTTACCCGCGGTCCTCGGCAGCGAGGGCGCCGGCGTCGTCGAGGCGGTCGGTGACGGCGTCACGCACGTCGCGGTCGGCGATCGCGTCGCGTACGCGGCACCGCGACCCGGCAGCTACGCGGAGGCACGCGTGCTGCCCGCCACGCCGGTCGTCCGACTTCCGGACAGCATCGACTTCGAGCGCGCCGCCGCGATGATGCTGAAGGGCCTGACCGTGCAGTACCTGCTCCGGCGGACGCGCCCGCAGCGCGACCTCGCGCCGGGTGACTTCATCGTCTGGCATGCGGCGGCCGGTGGCGTTGGCCTCATCGCGTGCCAGTGGGCGCGCGCGCTCGGGCTGCAGCTGATCGGCACCGCGGGCTCCGACGACAAGTGCGAGCTCGCCCTCCACCACGGTGCCGCGCACGCGATCAACTACCGCACCGACGACGTGGTGCTCCGCGTCCGCGAGCTGACGGCGGGCCGCGGCGTGCCGGTCGTCTACGACTCGGTCGGCAAGGACACGTGGGAGCGCTCGCTCGACTGCCTCGAGCCACTCGGCCTCATGGTGAGCTTTGGCAACGCGTCGGGACCGGTGCCGCCGATCCAGCTCGGTCAGCTCGGCCAGAAGGGCTCGCTCCACGTCACGCGACCGACGCTGAACACGCACCTCGCGACGCGCGCGGCGACCGATGCGATGACGAGCGAGCTGTTCGCGATGGTCGAGCGCGGCGCCGTGACGATCGATCCGCCGCGCCGCTATGCGCTCGCCGACGCGGCCCAGGCGCACCGCGATCTCGAATCGCGCGCGACGACCGGCGCGAGCGTGCTCGTTCCGTAGTTACTTGACGCGCTGCTTGTTCTTGCAGCCGAGCTCCGAGCCGGCGGTGCATGCCTTGTCGAACAGCTGCTTCGCGCGCGCGACGTCCTTCGCGCCACCGATGCCACGATTCGCCATGTCGCCGAGGTTGTTGCAGGCGTCGGCGTTGCCGGCATCGCACGCCTTGCCGTAGAGCTCGCGCGCACGCTTCGGATCCTTCGCGACGCCGTTGCCCGCGGCGGTCACGACGCCGAGGTTGTAGCAAAAGCTCGGATCGCGGGTGCACGCCTGGTCGAACAGCGCGACCGCAGCGGGGAGATCGCGGTTGACGATCTTGTCGTCGAGCAGCATCACGCCTGCGAGGTCGCACGCGAACGCGATGTCGCTGTTGCTGGTCGCGTCGACGTGGCCATCGCCGCACGCGCGCCGCGCGTACGCGAGTGCTTGTTTGTCGTTGGCAGGCACGCCCAGGCCTGCGTGATAGACGACCGCGAGGTTCTTGCAGCCGAGCAGCTCGCGCGCCTCGCAGGCCTTCGCGAACAGCGCGCGCCCGTGCTCGAGATCCTTCGCGACGCCCTCGCCGTTCAGGTACATCACGCCGGCGGTGTTGCACGAGTCGTGATTGCCGAGCTCGCAGCCCTTCGCGAGCAGCGGCAACGCCTTGTCGAGTTGCTTCGCCCGGAAGTACGTATCGCCCGCGTCGTCGCACGCCTTGGCATCTCCGAACGCGCACCCTCGACCGCGCGCGACGAGCGCACCGTCGAGATCGTTCTCGGCGAGCCGCGACGCTGCGATCGCCGCGCACGCGCTGCGATCGGCACACTGCGCGGGATCCGGCGCCGGTGGTGGATCGGGAAACGCCAGCGACGGCGCGGTCGACGTCGATACGTCGGGCGTCCAGAACACGCCGAGCCCGCGCGCGAGCTGGAAGCCGCCGAGCACCACGATCGCCGCCGCGCCGGCGAGGTAGCCGAGCGAGCGCGCGCGCAGCAGCATCACGATCGCGACGAAGCCGCACGCGAGCGCCACGCCGCCACCGCCGATCGCGATCCAGTCGCGGTAGTGGCGCGCGACGACGACGCCATTCGCGGTCTCGTAGCTCGAGTCGACCGCGCTCATCCCGAACGGCAGTGCCGCCGCGACGAGCCCGACGATCAGCACGGTCATCGCCGGCGTGCGCGGCCGCGACACGGTCGAGACGCCCGGTACGAAGCATGCCGGGCACACGGTTCGTGCGTTGGCGTCATACAGCGTCTCGCTCAGCGCGATCGGCCGACCACACGTCGCGCACACACCACTGGCTCGATTGTCCATCCGACACCCCTTGATCCGGTAAAGCCCGATCGATGCGCGGCCCGAGCGATCGCCGCAAGACCTCCTCGCGATCCCGGGACGACAACCAGCATACCGCGCGCGACACGCCGAGCGCCGGTGACGAGCCAGGCACGCGCACTGCACGCGGCGGTGCATCGAGGAGGTTTCCATGCCCAGAAAACGAGGACACGACGAGGTCCGTCACGCCGAGCCGAGCGAAGGCACGCAGCCCGAGAATCCGCCGACCGATGCGATGCCGTCGCAGCGGGCGGCCAGCGACCAGCCGCACGGCAAGGACAAGCAGCGTCACAGCAAGCAGGCGAAGCGGACGCACGCGGGTGGCAACCGCGATCGCAAGCGCACGAGCTAGTCAGTTCTCGAACGCCATCCGCCACAGCTGGCCGAGCAGCACGTCGAGCGCGACCTTGTTGTCGCCGCCCTCGGGCACGATGAGATCGGCCCACCGCTTCGAGGGCTCGACGTGCTCGAGGTGCATCGGGCGCACGGTCGCGTAGTACTGGTCACGCACGGACTGGAAGCTACGGCCGCGCTGCTCGAGGTCGCGGCGGATTCTCCGGATCAACCGGATGTCGGCGTCGGTGTCGACGAAGATCTTGATGTCCATGTGCTCGCGCAGCGCGGGCTCGGTGAACACCAGGATGCCCTCGACGATGATCACGCGCGCGGGCTGGACGCGGCGGGTCTCCGCGCGCCGCGTGTGGGTCGCGAAGTCGTAGATCGGGATATCGACGGTGCGGCCCGCGCGCAGCTCCGACAGATGCTGCGCGAGCAGGCTGCTCTCGAGCGACGCGGGATGGTCGTAGTTGATCCGCGCGCGTTCCTCCGGCGGCAGGTGGCCCTGGTCGCGGTAGTAGGCGTCGTGCTCGATCGTGACGCAGCGTCCGGCCGGCATCGCGCCGGCGAGCTTGTGGGCGACCGTGGTCTTGCCCGAGCCGGTTCCGCCGGCGATGCCGACGATGAGCGGGCGCTGCGTACTCATGCGCGGCTTCTTACTACAACTAGGGAATCTGCGAGATGATCATCGCGATCATGAGCGAGGACATCCGGCCGCGAATCCGCATCGCGGTGCCCTCGCGAACGACCGTGACGCTGCCGAGGATCGTCGACTCCTTGTCCTTGAACAGCTCGTCGAACTGCGGCTTGACCTTCGCCACGAGCTTCTTCGCCTCGGCCTCCGAGTGCGCGTCGGCGACGACCTCGAACTCGGAGAACGTCTCGCCGACCCGCAGGTACGCGCTGAGATCGCTGCCCTTCGGCAGGTAATTCTGGGGCCACTCGAGGCCGTTCTCGCCATCGAGAACGACGCCGAGCGCGCGGTCGTCGGGCAGCCGCGACCACAGCGCCTTCGTGTGCGCGGCGGCGCCGTTACCCTTCTTGACGAGATCGTGGACCTGGGCGGCCGCGAGATCGTCGCGCACGCTGAGGTAGAGCGTGTGGTCGTCGACGAAGTCGATCCAGCCGACGCGCCGCAGCTGCAGCATCGTCTTGCCGTCGGGCATCTTCAGCGGGATCGAGTCCTCGGCGAAGCAGCTCTCGATGTCCGCGCGCGCCCACCGGCCACGGATGATCAGCGTCGCGTGATCGCTCTGACGCAGGTACGACGATGCGAAGATCGCCCACTCGGCGCCTGACATCACCGACTGCACGCACGGCGGCAGATCGTCGAGCATCGCGCCGACCCGCGGCTCGCCGCGCAGCTTGCCGAGGATCGTGTCGAATTGCTCGTTCTTGCGCAGCTCGTTGACGGTGACGCCGAACAGCACGCGCGTGTCGGCCGGGACGTGGACGAGCGCGGCCTCGAGCTCGGCGCGCGCGGTCGCGACCGAGAGTTCGCCGCCGGTCAGCGCGAGCTTTGGCGGCGTGCGCGTCGGCTCGCGGGTCGGGACCTGATCCCAGGGATCGTTCGACGCCTTCGCCGCGGCATCCGGCGGCGCGGTCGTGACGGGCATCGCGGCGCCCGCGTCGACCGGCTCGTCGTCGCGCGAGAATCGCCACGCGAAGACGCCGGCGGCCGCCGCCGCGACGCCGACGCCGGCGACCGCGAGCTTCCAGCGCTTCGCCTTCGGAGGCGCCGGCTTCGCGGGCGCAGCCTCGGTCGGCGCCCACGCCAGCGGCGTCTTGCCGCGGTCGGTGGTCTGCTGGCGATCGGCAAACCACGGCTGCTTGTCCGCGGTGACCGTGTGCTTCGTTGCATCGCCCGCGGCCGGTGCCATCCGTGCGGTCTCCGACGGAGCTGGCACGCTCGATGCCGATCCGGCCGCGGTGCGAACCGCATCGATCAGCGCGCTCGCCGACGCCGGCCGATTTTGCGCACGCGTCGACATCGCCCGCCGGATCTCGACGTCGAGCTCGGCCGGCACGTCGACCAGCTCGACGAGCGGACGCGGAGATAGCCGGGCCTCCGGGTCCGCGACGTCGTCCCACGGCAGCCGGCCGGCGAGCATCGCGTACAGCGTGACCGCGAGCTCGTAGATATCGGTCGCGACGCCGGCGGGCTGGCCGAAGAACCGCTCCGGTGCCATGTACGCGGGCGTGCCGCGGACGCCGCCGTCCATCGTCGTCGTCGACGCCGGCGCCTCGAGCTCCTTCGCGATCCCGAAGTCGAGCAGGACCGCGTGGCGAGAATGCGCGGATTCTGCACCGACGACGTACACATTTTCGGGTTTCAGATCGCGATGGATCAGGTTCTGGTCGTGGAGCGCGCCGACCGCGCTGCACAGCTGACCGAACAGCGCGAGCGCCTCGCCGACCACGATCGGCCCGCGCGCGAGCACGCTCGCGAGCGTCTCGCCGTCGAGCCGCTCCATCGCGAGGTACGGCCGGCCGTCGGGCAGCTCGCCGACGGCGAGCACCTTCACGACCGAAGGGTGCGTGATCGTTTGCAGCCGGCGCGCCTCGGCGAAGAACTGTGCGCGCGCGCGCTCCGTGCCCACCAGGCTCGGATGCAGCACCTTGAGCGCGACTCGGCGCGGTCCCCACTGTGCGTCGTAGACGATTCCGCTGCCGCCTTGACCCAGCACCGCCGTGACGCGGAACTCGCCGAAATCCGTCGGTGCGGCTGCCGGATCCATGGAAGGACAGCCTCACCTATACCGCATCTCGTCACGGCCTAGTGGTTGCTACTTTCTTTGAGCATAGCTGCGGAGGTTGTCCCTCATGATTCGACTAGCTATTGCAGAAGACCACACCATCGTCCGCTGGGCCCTACGCGAGGCGCTCAGCAAAGCCGAAGACATCGAAGTCGTCGGCGAGGCGGGCACCGCCGCGGAAACGCTGGAGATGATCCGGCGCGAACGCCCGGATGTGCTCCTGCTGGACATCACGCTTCCCGATCGCTCGGGCTTCGATGTGCTGAGCGAGATGCGTCCGATGGACACAGCGCCCCTCGTCGTCGTGCTCACGTGGCACACCGAACCGAGTTACGCCGCACGGGCGATCGCGGGCGGTGCGCACGGGTACGTCAACAAGGCCGTGGAGCCGGAGGCGCTACTGAGCGCCATCCGCGCGGTGAGCCGCGGCGAGCAGGTCATTCCGCCCGGTGTCGAGCAGCTGCTCGCGACCGGGGACGGTCACCCGGCGAGTGCGCTGACCGCGCGCGAGCAGCAGGTGATGGAGATGCTCGCGCGAGGCCTCACGAACCGCGAGATCGCGGAGCACCTCGAGATCAGCATCAAGACCGTCGATACCCATCGCGGTCACGTGCTGAAGAAGCTCGGGCTCCGCAACAACTCGGAGCTCACGCGGTTCGCGGTCAAGCACGGCTACGTCTCGCTGTAGTCACCGCCGCCAGACCGGCTGCGTCCACGCTCGTGCGCCCGCGCCATTCGTGACGACGGCGCGCACGTACCCGCGCTGCGGGATCGGGTGGCGTGCGGCCGGACCCTGGACGGTGGCGACGAGCGTACCGTTCTCGATGAACTGGATCGTCATCGCCGACGATCGCGCGCCGGCGTCACTCGCGGCCTCGACCACGAGCTCGTCGCCGGTGACGTCGACTCGATCGAGCGTGACGCCGGTCGACGCGTAGAACCGCCCGGCCGCGAGCGCGTCCACGATCGCCTGCGGATCGCGGCGCGCCTTGACCATGACCCAACCTCCGCCGGCCGGATAGCGACCGCCGCTCTCCTCGTAGTCGTGCGCGTCGTCCGAGGCAACCGCCCACAGTGTGACGCCCTGGCCGAGCGCCGCGTCCCACAGCGCCTCGGTCGATGGGTGGCTCGCGTCGCCCGCGTTCCACGTCTCGAACTGGGCGTTCGCGAGCTCGTAGAGCCGGACGCCGCGGCGCGCGAGCTCGACGAGCAGCTCGGTCGACATGCCCCAGAACCACTGCGGATGGTTGAGCTGGACGAGCACCCCGGCCCCGCCGAGCGCGCGCGCCGCCACGATCGCCGACTGGTACTTCGCGAGCCGCGCCGGCGACGTGCGGTCCGCCCAGTCGAGCTTGTCCTTCGGGCGCGCGGTCGCACCGAGCACGTTGACATGAATGCGACAGTGCTTCGTCGGGTGCGTGACCGGCTCGCAGCCGTCGGGGTTGTGCGTCAGCTCGGTGCCCGCGAGCACGATCAGCCCACGCGCCGGAGCGCGCACCGCGAGCTGGCCGGCGGTGCTCGCACCAGGCTCGACCTCGGTGACCCGGTTGTGATCGGTCAGCGCGATGAAGTCATAGCCGTGCTGCTCGTACCACGCGATCACGTGCTCGATCGGCGTCGTGCTGTCGCCGGACGGGCGCGCGTGGACATGCGTCGAGCCCTTGAGCCAGACCTCGTCATTCGGCGACGTCGCGACCGCAGGCGTCGCGACGCCGGCGTCGATCGTCGCGCGCACCGGCGTGCGATGCGGCGGATCCGTGCTCGCGCAGGCAACGAGCACGAACAACGCCGCGCGCGTCACGGCGTCTGCGCCTGATCGAGCGCCGCGGCTCCCTGCTTCGTCATGTTCGTCGTGACGCCCCACGCCGCCTTGTTCCACTGCACGCGTAACGCCAGGAACATGCCGAGATTGTCTGTCAGCATGCGCCGCTCGACGGGACGGGTCGGCGCGAGATCCTGCGTCTCTCCCGGATCGGCGCCGAGATCGTCGACGATCGGGAGCCCCGCCGCGCCGACGCGGATCTTCCAGCGACCGATTCGCATCGCGTGCGCGTACTCGAACATCGACGCGTACGACGGCCGCGCCCAGCCCTTGCCGATGCCCTGCGCGACCGTCGTCAGCGACACGCCCTGGATCGCCGGAATGCTCGGCAACCCGAGCGCGTCGAGCAGCGTCGGGAACACGTCGACACCCTCGACGCCCTCGTCGACGATCGTGCCCGCGGGAAACCGCGCCGGATCGTGGACGAGCAACGGCACGCGGATCAGCGAGTCGCGCAGCGACCCGCCGTGGCCGCAGCGCCGATCCTCGAACAGCTCCTCGCCGTGATCGGCGGTGATGATCAGCATCGTCTGATCCCAGATCCCCCACGACTTCAGCTTCGCGATGAACCGCCCGATCTGCTGGTCCTGGTACGAGAGCGCCGAGTCGTAGATCGCGCGCAGTCGCTCGACGTCCGCCGGCGGCGGAATGATCGAGCAGCCCATGTCGCCCGGCGTGATCCCGAGCTCCTTCGCCGTGCCGAAGTCCTTGAACGGGCCGTTGTACGGCGGCGGCGAGTAGATATCGATCCACGGTTTGCGTGCGATCCACGGACCGTGGTTGTCGATCGTGCCGAGCACGAGGTACGTGCGCGCGTCCTTGTGCGCGTCGAGCCGGCCGAGCGCGGCGTCGACGATCTTCTGGCCGTAGATGATGCCGTTCTGCTGGCCGGACTCGCGCATCAGGTTGCGGAACTCCTTGAAGCCGCGCGCGTAGCCGCCGTCCTGGTTGACGAACCCGTTGCCGGTGACCGCGATCGTGTAGAAGCCGGCGTCCGCGAGCTTCTGCGCGATCACGTCGTACTTGACGTCGATCCGCCACGACCCGCCCTGCCCGGCAAGCCGCACGTTGTGAACCGCGGGATAGAGCCCGGTCCACACGCTCGAGTGGCTCGTCTGCGACTCGTTGCCCTGCACGTAGTACTGGCGAAACACCGCGCTCGACTTCGCGAGCTCCTCGAGGTTCGGCGTCTGGGCGCGCGCGCCCGGCGTGAACACCGGGATCTTGTCGGCGCGCGTCGCGTCCATCACCCACAGCACGATGTACTTCGGCGGCTCGGACCTCGGCAGCGGTGACACCGCCGGGCCGTGCAGCCGGATCTCGGCGTGGCGGATCGACGTCGTGTCGCACTCGCGCGCGGTCAGCGTCAGGCCGACGACCTTGCCTGCCATCGCCGTCAGATCGACGCGCGGACTGTCCGCCTGCAGCAGGCCGCCGGCGAAGCTGTCGTCGCTCGCACGCGCGCGAACCTCGACCTTGCACGTGCCGCCGACGTCCGCGACGAGGTGCGCGCCGTCCGGCACCGTCACGTACCACAGCACGGTCGCGTCCTTCGCGAGCTCGATCGCATCGGTCTTCGCGTCGAACCGCACCGCGCCGCGCGGATCGTCGGTCGCCTTCGCGGCATCGCGCGCGGTGAACAGCAGCCACTCGAACGCGAGCCGGTCGTCGACCTTCGGATCGACCGGCTTCTTCTTGCGCGGCCGCTTGCTGCCGAGCGTCTCGATCGCGATCTGGTTCTCGCCGATCCCGAGCAGCCCCTTGTCGAGCACGAACGCGATCGTCTGCCAGCCGGACTTGAGCGGCACCGGCTTCTTCGTCGCCTTGCGGCCGTTGAGCTTGATCGACAGCGCCTGCTTGTCGGTCGCGGCATGGACGCGGACGACGAGCGCCTTTGCCGACTTCGCCATCTCGAGATCCATCGGGACCTCGAGCGATGCGAGCGGATCCGCGATCGCGGCGCGCACGCCGTCGACCGGGTAGCCGATGTGCCAGCGCGGCGCGGGCACGCCGAATCGCGTGTAGCGCGCGAACCCGACATCGGAGGCATCGAGCACGATGTCGCCGTTCACGTAGCGATGCGCCGCGTGCCGGTTGTCGACGAGCGAGAACACCGCGTGTTCGACCCGTCCCGGCGGCGTACCGGCATCGCGCGGGGTCGCGGGCGCGGCGTCCGCCGGTTTCGCCGCGACCGCGGTCGCCGCATCGTGCTCCGGCGGCGCGGTCGCCTTCGAGCTGCAGCCCACCAGACAGAGCAGTAGCAGGAAGCCTCTCACCCTCCTTCAGGCTGTAGCACGACGCGCCGGGCGGCTCTACCGGGTTGGCGGCAGCTTCGCCTGCATCGCGAGCGCGGGGCCATTCTTCGGCTCGAGCGCGAGCGCCTCGGAGATCCGTGCGCGCGCGTCCGCGACATCGCCGAGCTCGGCATCGACCATCGCGAGCTGGACGAGCGCGTCGACGAAGTAGGGCGCGAGCTGCACCACGCGCGTCAGCTCGCGCTTCGCGCCGGTCCAGTCCTTCCGGCTGCCCTTCGCGCGCGCGACCATCAGGTGCGGCACCATCAGGTGCGACGACGCCGGATCGTCGGCGAGCTGCTGCAGCGCGGGCTCGCCGCGCGCGTCGCCGAGATCGAACAGCGCGACCGCCGCCGCGAGCCGCACCCGCAGCGAGCTGTCGGCGAGCAGCCGCGCGATGCCGTCGCCATCGACCTTCGACCGCGCGCCGGCGAGCGCCTCGGCCGCCTTCGCGCGCAGCACGAGATCACCATCGGTCAACAGCGGCCGGATCGCGCGCGCCGAGTCCGGCCCGAAACGATGACCGAGCACGACCGCCGCCGCGCCGCGCAGCGTCGGCGCCTCGTCGCGATCCGCGATCACCGCGACGAGCGCGCGCGCACTCGCCTTCGCGGTCTTCTCGTCGAACGCATCGGCGAGCCGCAGCCGCCGCGCCTGGCGCTGCCGCGCGTCCGGCCACCACGCCGCGAGCGACTGCGCGAGCTGGTCCGGTGACCTGTCGGCGTGACACACGCTGCACGCGTTCGGCACGTCGTGGCGCGCCGTGTTCTCGGGCACCGGCACGTCGATCGAGTGATCCGCGAAGTGATCGAGCACGCCGCTGACGATCGGCGCCATGTGGCACGCGACGCACGACGCCTTCTGATGATGCGTGTGCGCCTTGCCGGCCGCGAACACCGGCGCGTGACAGCCGCGGCACGTCTCGTCGGGCGCGGCCCGCAGCTCCGCCGGGCGGTGCGCGTCGGCGTGCGGCGCGGTGTGGCACGTCAGGCACGTCGCGCCGCCCTTGCGAGCGCACGCGGACTGCAGCATCGCCTGGTACTCGAAGCTCGACGTCCGCGGCTTGCCATCGGCGAAGAAGTCCGGCGACGGTCCGCTCGGCAGCGTGACGACGATCGGCTCGTACATCTCGTCATACGTCTCGCCGAGCTGGAACGCGTGGTCGGCATCGAGCAGCGGCCACAGCGGACGCCGCGGCCCGTGGCAGCGCGCGCACGCGGCCATCCCGACCGCGCCCGAGTCGACGGGATGCACGATGTCCGACGCCTCCGAGCTCTCGGCGTGCTTGCTGCCGGGACCGTGGCAGTCCTCGCACGCGACGTTCGGATCGGTGAACGTCGTCGTCCATTTCTGCGCGGACTCGTCGAAGCTGACACGCAGGTTCGTCGTGTGGCAGTCGAGGCACTCGTGGTTCGCCATCCGCCGCCAGTTCGTCCAGAAGAACGGATGCTCGGGCGTCAACGCGCCTTGCTTCGTCTCGGTGTAATCGACCCACTCCTTGCCGGTGACGTGGAAGTAGATCGGCAGCACCTGCCAGCGGCCGTCGGGCAGCACGGTGATGTCGTCCTGCATCCGCTTGCCGCCGATCACCCAGTCGACGCCGAACTCGCCGAGCTCGCCGGTCGCGCCGCGCGTCCGCATCACCGAGCGCGGACCGCTGCGCGTCATCCATGCCTCGCTCGACGTCCCGGCGAAGTGCGCGTTCGCGAAGTCACCGACGACGTGCTTGCGATCGCCGGGCGCGAGCGCGCGCGCGTGCCAGCTCTTCTGCCACGCCGCGAACTCCTTCTCGTGGCAGTCCTTGCAGCGCTTGCTGCCGACGTAGGTCGCCGCGATCAGCGGGGGTCCGTCCGGCAGCGGCGCCGCATCGGCGAGCGCGACCGCGGCATCCGCCGCGGTGACCACGGACGCCGTCGCCGCGTGCGTGTCGTCGTGGCGGCCGTGCAGCGCGACCGCGAGCACGACGCCACCGAGGGCGAGCGCGGCGATCGCGAGCGCGAGCGGCAGCCGTCGACGTCGCGGCGCCGCCGGCGGTGCGGGCGTCGGTGCTGGCTTCGGCGGCGCCGGCTTCGGCTTCGACCTCGAAGCGCGCTGCGTGTTGCGTCCGCTCCGCTTGCGAGCCACGCGACGTTCGTATCACGGCGCCGCCCGGGCGGCTCAGCGCTTCTTGTCGCCGCCTTCGACGAGCTTCGCGAACGGGTTGTTGACGAATCCCGAGACGCCCCAGTTCGCGGGCGGCTCGCGACGGTCCTCGCGCGGTCCACGATCGTCGCGCCGGCCCTGGTTCGGCGGCGGGCCGCGGCGGTCGTCGCGCGCGCCCTGGTTCGGCGGCGGTCCGCGGCGGTCGTCGCGCGGGCCTCGGTCGCGGCGATCGCCGCGCGGCGGACGATCGGCCTGCTGCTGCTGCGGCGGCATCGCGTCGCCGCCTTGCTGCTGCTGCGGTGGACGCGGGCCGCGGTCGCCGCGCGCCTGCTGCTGCGGCGGACGTGGTCCGCGATCGCGCGGCGGACGATCGCGATCGTCGCGACGGCGATGCTCGCCTTGCGGCGGCTGTTGCTGCTGCGGGCCGGCGGCTTGCGACGGATCGCCCGCATGCTGCGGCTGCGGACCGCGACCCCCGCCGCCGCGACCGCCGCGCCGGCCGCCGCCGCGCTGCTCGCCGCGCGGCTGGCCACCCTGCTGGTTCTGGTTCTGCTGGCGCTGCGACGCCGGCTTCTTCGCGGACAGCGCGATCCGCTTGCGCGCCTGATCGACCTCGAGCACGCGCACGGTGAGCCGCTGGCCGACCTTGACGACCTCGCTCGGATCCTTGACGAACTGCTCCGCGAGCTGGCTGACGTGGACGAGGCCATCGTTGTGGACGCCGATGTCGACGAACGCGCCGAACGCGGTGACGTTCGTGACGACGCCCTCGAGGACCATGCCCGGCTTGAGGTCGGTCATGTCGGTGACGTCGTCGCGGAACTTCGGCGGCTCGAAGTTCGCGCGCGGATCGCGGCCGGGCTTCGCGAGCTCGCCGGCGATGTCGCGCAGCGTCGGCTCGCCGACGTCGTCGCTCACGTACTTCGAGAAGTCGATCTTGTCGACGAGGTCCTGGTTGCCGATCAGCTGAGGCAGCTCGACGCCGAGGTCCTTGGCGATCTGCTCGACGAGCGAGTAGCGTTCCGGGTGCACGCTCGACGCGTCGAGTGGATTGTTCGCGTTCGCGATCCTGAGAAAGCCGGCGGCCTGCTCGAACGCCTTCGGACCGAGCCCCGAGATGTCCATCAGCTGACCCCGCGAGGCGAACGCGCCGTGCGTGTCGCGATGGACGACGATCTTCTTCGCGAGCGACTTGCCGATGCCGGCGATGTAGCCGAGCAGCTGGGCGCTCGCGGTGTTGAGCTCGACGCCGACCTTGTTGACGCAGTCCTCGACGACGTCGCCGAGCTTCTTCGACAGCAGCGGCTGGTGGACGTCGTGCTGGTACTGACCGACGCCGATCGATTTGGGCTCGATCTTGACGAGCTCGGCGAGCGGATCCTGGAGCCGGCGCGCGATCGAGATCGCGCCGCGGATCGTCAGATCGAGCTCGGGGAACTCCTCGCGCGCGAGGTCGGAGGCCGAGTAGACCGACGCGCCTGCCTCGTTGACCTGGACGACGAACGGCGCGTCCGGTCCCTCGCGCAGGCCGGCGTCGGCCAGCGTGCGCTTGACGAACGCTTCCGCCTCTCGCCCGCCGGTGCCGTTGCCGATCGCGATCGCGCGTGGCGTGAACTGGCGGACGAACGCGAGGAAGTCGTCCTTCGCCTTCGCGAGCTGGGCGTCGCCCTGCGTGATGTACACGGTGACGGTGCCGAGGAACTTGCCGGTCGCGTCGATCGCGGCGCACTTGCAGCCGGTGCGCAGGCCGGGGTCGACGCCGATCACCGACGCCGAGCCGAGCGGCGCGGCGAGCAGCAGGTTGCGCAGGTTGCCGGCGAAGATATCGACGGCGGCGCTGTCCGAGCGCTGCTTGAGCTCGGCGCGGACGTCGTTCTCGACCGACGGCGCGAGCAGCCGGCGGTACGCGTCCGCGATCGCGAGCCGGAGCTGGTCGGCCCACGGCGACGCGGCGTCGAGCTTCGCGAGCCGCTCGATCCCGGCGGTGATCTTCGCGGCATCGACGTCGACGTGCGCGCGCAGCACGCCCTCGGCCTCGCCGCGGCGGATCGCGAGGAAGCGATGCGACGGGATCGACTTCACCGCTTCCTTGTGGTGGTAGTACTGCTCGAACTTCGTCGGCTCGTCGCCCTTGCCGGGCACGACCTCCGAGCTCAGCTCGCCGTGCTCGCTGTACTCGCGGCGGACGAACGCGCGGACCTCCGCGGTGTCCGCGATCGTCTCGGCGACGATGTCGCGCGCGCCGGCGAGCGCGTCCTCGACGCTCGCGACCGCCTCGGTCACGAACGCGGCCGCGTCGGTATCGGGCGCACCGTCGGCGGCCTGCGCGAGGATCTTCTGCGCGAGCGGCTCGAGGCCCTTCTCGCGCGCGACCGACGCGCGGGTCTTGCGACGCGGGCGATACGGGGCGTAGAGGTCCTCGAGCTCGGCCTTGTTGTCGGCGGCGCGCAGCTTGCCCTCGAGCTCGGGCGTGAGCTTGCCCTGCTCGGTGATCGACGCGAGGATCGCGGCGCGCCGGCTCTCGAGCTCGACGAGGTAGCCGCGGCGCTCCTCGATCGCGCGGATCTGGACCTCGTCGAGGCCGCCGGTCCGCTCCTTGCGATAGCGCGCGATGAACGGCACGGTGTTGCCCTCGTCGAGCATCGCGATCACGGCAGCGATCGCGCCGGGCGCCAGGCCCAGGCTCTGGGCGAGCGCGGGCACCGGGTCGAAATCCACGGGGACGGGAGCGGTCTCGTCGGTCATCGGGGTTCGCGACCGTACCCATGCGGGCGCCCAGCGGCAAGCGGTTCGTCCTCTCCCTTGCCCCTGCCCATGCCCTTGCCCCTGCCCCGTTTTCGGCGTTCGAGCCGGCGCCCCGGACAGCCGGACGCGATCGTGATCGTGTCGTGCGCGTGCACGTGCACGGCCTTCTTCCATTCAGCCGGACGATCACGACACGTCCCGGACAGCCGGACACCGCGCGTCCCGGACAGCCGGACACCGCGCGTCCCGGACAGCCGGACATCGCGCGTCCCGGACAGCCGGACACCGCGCGTCCCGGACAGCCGGACGCGATCGTGATCATGTCGTGCGCGTGCACGTGCACGGCTTTCTTCCATTCAGCCGGACGATCACGATCACGACACGTCCCGGACAGCCGGACATCGCGCGTCCCGGACAGCCGGACATCGCGCGTCCCGGACAGCCGGACATCGCGCGTCCCGGACAGCCGGACGTGATCGTG
>DASTLB010000077.1:0-63282 GCA_035715365.1 Kofleriaceae bacterium
CCGGTGCGAGCGCGGCCGCGAGCGCGGCGACCGCCATCGCGGCGAACCCGCCGGCGACGAACCACCGCCGCAGATAGCGATCCGCGAGCAGGTAGATGACCGGCTCGACGATGAAGCCGACGATCGCGGGCGCGAGGAACAGCGTGGTCGTCGTTGCCGCGTGGTCGAGCCGGAACGTCCGCTCGATGTCCGGCGCGCCGGCCGCGGGCACACCCGAGGCGAGCTCGTCGAGCAACGCGACGGCGTAGAGCAGCGCGGTGAGCGAGAGCAGTCGCCCGGCGGCGACCGCGACCCTGGATCAGATGCGCTCGGTGAACCGGTTCGCCATGACGTCGAGAACCGGCGCCGCGCGTCGGATGTTCCCGTGCTTCACCGGCACGAGATCACGGACCGAATGTCGGCGAGCCGGCTCGCGAGACGCGCTTCGCGCTCGCGGTGCGCGCGGACCCGCCGCCGGCCGAGCACCGCGCATGCCACGACCGCCACGAGCCCGACGCCGGCGACCGGATCGCGGTGAGAGATGGCGAGGCCGGCGAGCACGACCGCCGCGACGCTCCACGCGATCGCGAGCGCGCGGCCGCACGACGGTGGCGGCAGTGCCCCGTCGTCGTCGACGAGCCGCGCCACGAGCTCGGCGGCGCCGGGCGCCTCGGGATCGAACGCGAGCGCGCGGCTCGCGGCGTGCAGCGCGTCGCGCGGGCGCTCCTCGTCGATCGCCGTGCGGGCGGTCCACACGAGATCGATCGCGGCCGAGCGTCGCTGCGCGAGCTCGCGGTCGCGCTCGAGGTGCTCGTCGAGCAGCTCGGCGCACCGCCGCGCAGTCGGCCGCGCTCCGGGCCGGCGCGCGAGCATCGCGACGCACAGCGCGTCGAGCGTGGCCGGCACCTGACGGTCCGGCCGGCGCGTCGCGGGCGAGGTCACCCAGCTCGGCCACTTCGTGGTCTCGATCGCGGGGCGGCCGCGCGGATGCAGGGGCTCGGCCGCGAGCAGCTCGAACAGGATCGCGCCGAGCGCGTAGACGTCCGCGGCCGCGTCGACCTCTGGATCGTCGAGCTGCTCGGGCGCCATGTATCCGGGCGTGCCGAGCACCGAGGTCGCTTCGACGGGATCGAGATCCGCGGTGACGAGCGCGGCATCGCCGAGCACGCGGGCGACGCCCCAGTCGAGGATGTAGACGTCGTCGTGCACGCCGACGACGAGGTTCGCCGGCTTGAGATCGCGATGGATCACGCCGCAGCCGTGCGCGGCCTCGATGGCGCGACACAGGTCAGCGAGCGCGCGCAGCAGTCGGCCCGGCGGCGCGGTCTTGCGGGCGAGCAGCTCGGCGAACGTCGCGCCGGCGAGCCGCTTCATCGTGAAGTACGGACGGCCGAGCAGGTCGCGCGCGACCTCGTAGACGGGCACGATCGCGGGATGATCGAGGCGGGCCTGGATCCGCGCCTCGCGCAGCAGACGCGCGGTCTCGTCCGCGGTCGGGGCCGCGCTGCGCAGCCGCTTGAGCGCGACATCGCGGCCGAGCTGACGATCGTGGGCGAGCACGACCTCGCCCATGCCGCCCTTGCCGAGCAGGTCGCCGATCGCGTACGTGCCCGCGCTCGGCAGCGGTGGCTCGGACCCGCGCGGCTCGCGCAATGGCCGTCCCGGTGCGACCGGCACCACGAGGGTGTCGGGATCGTCCGGCGGAGTGACGGGCCGCATGCCCGTCCAGCTTACAGCTGTTGACTGCGCGTCAGTAATAACAACGCGCTCGCAGCCGCTTACTTCGTGACCGGGAAGCCGCGGTCGCGCATGAGCGCGTTCGTGTCGACGTCGCGGCCGCGGAAGTTCTTGAACGCGACGTCCGGCGGCACCGAGTTGCCGACGCTCATGATCGAGTCGAGCAGCTTCTTCGCGGTCGGCTTGTCGTAAAAGCTGCCGGCCTGCTCGAACGCCTCGGCGGCGTCCGCGGTCAGCGTGTCGGCCCAGATGTAGCTGTAGTAGCCGGCCGAGTACTCGTCGCCCGAGAAGATGTGACCGAACTGCGGCGGTCGGTGCCGCAGCACGACCTCGGTCGGCGCACCGATCTCCTTGAGCGTCTTCTGCTCGAACGCGACCGGATCGATCGGCTTGTCCGCCGGCGCGGTGTGGATCTTCATGTCGTAGATCGCGGACGCGAGGTACTCGACGGTGCGGAAGCCCTCGTTGAAGTGCTTCGCCTTCTGGATCTTCGCGACGAGCTCGGCCGGGATCGGCTTGCCGGTCTTGTAGTGCACCGCGAACTTGTTCAGCACCTCGGGCGTGCTCAGCCAGTGCTCGTTGAGCTGGCTCGGAAACTCGACGAAGTCGCGCAGCGTGTTCGTGCCGGCGAGCGACGGGTAGCGGATCTTCGAGACCAGGCCGTGCAGCGCGTGGCCGAACTCGTGGAACAGCGTCGTCGCGTCGTCCCACGAGATCAGCACCGGCTCGCCCGGCTTCCCCTTCACGAAGTTCGAGTTGTTCGAGACGATCGGCGTGATGTCGCCCTTGAACGACTCCTGTGTCCGGTACTCGGACATCCACGCGCCCGAGCGCTTGCCGTCGCGCGCGTAGGGATCGAAGTACCAGAGCCCGACGCGCTGCTTGTCGCGCGTCACCTCGAAGACGCGCACGTCCGGGTGATAGACCGGCACGCCCTTGATCTGCGTGAACACGAGGCCATAGAGCTGGTTCGCGGCCCAGAACATCGCCTCGCGCATCTTCTCGAGCTGCAGGTACTGCTTGACCTCGTTCGCGTCGAGGTCATAGCGCGCCTTGCGGACCTTCTCGGCGTAGAACCGGTAGTCCCACGGCGAGATCTTGATGCCCGCCTTCTCGGCATCGGCGAGCTTCTGCATGTCGGCGACTTCCTCGCGCACGCGCGCGACCGCCGCCTTCCAGACCTTCATCATCAAGCTCATCGCGGCATCGGGCGTCTTCGCCATCGTGTCGTCGAGGATCCAGTGCGCGTGCGTCGGGAACCCGAGCAGCTTCGCGCGCTCGGCACGCAGCTTCAGGATCTCGACGATCACCGGCTTGTTGTCGTGCTCGCCCGCGTGATCGCCGCGGCTGATGAACATCTGGAAGGCCTTCTCGCGCAGGTCGCGCCGCGTCGAGTACGTCAGGAACGGATCGACGCTCGACCGCGTGTTCGTGACGAGCCACTTGCCCTTCTGGCCCTTGCCATCGGCGGCCGCCTTCATCGCGGTCCTGAGGCCGTCGGGCAGCCCGGCGAGGTCGGCCTCGGTGCCGAGCACGAGCGTCTGGCCCTCCTCGTCGGCGAGCTGGTTCTGGCCGAACTGCGTGTACAGCGAGGCGAGCTTGCCGTTGATCTCCTTGAGCCGTGCCTTCTGCGTCGGGCCGAGCGCGGCACCGCGGCGCGCGAAGTAGCGATACTGCGTCTCGAGCAGGCGCGCCTGATCGGGGGCGAGGTTCGCGGTCTTCCGGCCGTCGTAGACGGTCTTGATCCGCGCGAACAGCTTCTCGTTCTGGACGACCTCGTCGGAGAACGCAGCCATGAGCGGCGTCATCTCCTTCTCGACCGCCTGCATCTTCTTGTCGTTCATCGTCGCGGTGAACGTGCTGAAGATGTTCGCGGCGCGGCCGTACGCGCGCCCCGAGTCCTCGTACGCCGCGATCGTGTTGTCGAACGTCGGCGGATCCTTCGCATCGGCGATCGCCGCGTGCTCCTTGCGCGCGAGCTCCATGCCCTTCAGCAGCGCGGGCTTGAAGTCGGCGACCTTGATCTTGTCGAACGGCGGCACGCCGCCATGGCCGCCGGCGAACGGCGCGAGCAGAGGCTCCTTGATCACGGTGGCTCCGGTCTTCGCGAACGAGAGTTGGTTTCGAAACATCGCGAGCACCGCGGAGGTCGCGGTGGCCTGCAGGAACGTCCGGCGAATCATCGGCGGAACATAGCCGAACGCGCCGCGCGATCACGCGGTGTTTGGTCAGCGCACGACGACGGTCACGCTGGTGACCTTGCCGGCCGCGAGCGGGATCGTGCCGGTCCCGACCGCGCCGCCGGTGACGCTCAGCTCGGTGGTGCCACCGCCGACGTCGACGTTCGGGAAGAACACCTCGTGGCCGGTATCGCCCGCGCCCCACGTCGTGTCGACGACGGCCTGGGTCGTCGCGTGCGCGGCCGCGATCGACACCGCGCGCGGCGTGCCCTCGACGTGAACGAACAGCTGGGCCTTCGTCGCGTCGAACGTCGTGCCCGCGTTCGAGAACACCGTCGCCTCGCGATCGATCGTGAAGTTGCGGCCCGAGAACAGCGTCCCGGTCAGGATCACCGCCTTGTTCGCGACCACGAGCCCGGGCAGCGGATACGTCGACGGCGGCACCGTGCACTGCGAAGGCGTCGCCGACGGCGTGACGTTGAAGTTCAGCTGCTCGACGGCGGGCGAGATGCAGACGTCGAACCGGCCGTTCGGGGCCGTGTTGTCGGTCGCGCTGCCGTCCTGGGCGTCGAACCGCGCGTCGAAGATGCCGCAGAAGCTCGCGTCGGTGTCCCAGTCGACGTACTCGCCGGTGAACCGCAGCTGCGCGCCGCACGTGCCGTTGTCGATGTCCGGCTGCGGCGTCGCGTCGATCGGCGTGTTGCCATCATCGCCGCACGCGCCGCACGCTGCCCCGAGGCCGACGAGGATCGCGAGGATCGCGACAGAGCTACGCATGCGCACACGCTACCAGACTCGGGCGGGTCAGCTGGCGCGGCCGGGCGACGCTGTGATGGCGATCGCGCGCCGCGCGAGCAGGTCGCAAAGAATGCGCAGCGTCTCGAGCCGCGGCATGCCGGACAGATCGCAGATGTCGTCGATGTCCGAGCCACCGTCGACGAGCGACAGCACGAAGCCGGCGCGGTGATCGAGCGCGAGCGACGTGACCTGCGTCGCGCCCATCACCGGCTTCGGGATCGACTTGCGAGTGCCGAGCTTGCTCATGTAGTGGCGCTCGAGCTCCTCGTCGGTGCGCACGACCGGCGGCCGGCTATCCGGCATCGCGGTCGTCGGCGCGGTCGACTGCTTCTGGATCGCCGAGAGCCCCGTGCGATCGAGGTTCGCGGTCGGCGCCTTCGCGAGCGACATCATCGACATCTGGATCGTGCCGACGACGCGCTCGATCGAGATGTCGATGATCCCGTGCGGGCCGAACGGGCGCAGCGCGAGCGCGAGCTCGGCGACGTTGCGATACCGGCTGTCGGGCTCCTTCGCGAGGCAGCGCCGGATCACCGCCTCGAGCTCGGCGGGCACCTCCGGCCGCAGGCCGGCGAGGCTCTCGGGCTCGTCCTTCAGGATCGACGCGCAGACCTCGGGCATCGTGCCGCGCGCGAACGGGCTCTTGCCGCCGAGCAGCTCGTACAGCGTGACGCCGAGCGCCCAGATGTCCGCGCGCGAGTCGACGTCGCGTGACGATCGCAGCTGCTCGGGCGACATGTAGCGCGGCGAGCCGATCACGGCGGCGGTCTGCGTCAGCGACTGCAGCTTCTCGTCGGCCCACGCCGGCGCGGCCTTCGAGATCCCGAAGTCGAGCAGCTTGACGATCCGCGTGCCGTCGGGGCGCAGCGCGAGAAACAGGTTCGCCGGCTTGATATCGCGATGGACGATGCCGAGCGCGTGCGCCTCCGCGAGCGCCTCGCACGCCTGCAGCAGGTAGCGGATCGCGTCAGCGATCGCGAGCGGGCCGGCGTCCTTGACGATGTTCTCGAGGTCGTCGCCCTCGAGGTACTCCATGACGATGAACGGCGTCCCGCTCTCGAGCCGGCCGACGTCGGTGACGCGCGCGACGTGCTGGCTCTGCACCTTCACCGCGGCGCGCGCCTCGCGGAAGAACCGCGTCGTGATCTCCGGGTTCTTCGCCGCGTCGTCGAGCAGGAACTTGAGCGCGACCTGCTGGTCGAGATCGACGTGCGTCGCCGCGAACACGACGCCCATACCGCCGGCGCCGATCTGACGCTCGAGCCGGTACTTGCCCGCGATCAGATCGCCGATCCGGAGCGACGGCGCGACACCCATTGCCCGCAAGAATACATGTGATGGCGCCGACGATGGGGCAGCGGTGAGGGATCTGGGCGGCGCGCTAACTCCGCGATTGCATCCGCGCGCGAGATCCGCTCGCGCCGGCGATCACGTGGTGGCGTGTAGACTGAGCTGCGCGTGACCGACGAGCCGAACATCCGCGCCGCCGAGGTCGAGCTGTCGTGCGCCGATCTCGACGCCGCACTCGCCGTGCTCGGCCCGCTCGGCTTCGCGGTCGAGATGGTGATGCCCGCCGACGATCCGGCGATCGTGGTGATCGCGGGCCATGGCCTGCGGCTGCGCCTCGTGCGCGGCACGCGCAAGCCGCCGGGCACGATCCGGCTCGCGTGTCGCGATCCGCAGGCGATCGCGCGCGCACCACTGTCCGCGGGCGGCATTCGCGTCGAGCTCGTGCGCGACGAGCCCGAGCTGCCGCTGCCGGCACTGCAGCCCGCGTTCGTGTTCACGCCCGACGATCCGGCCACGTGGCATGCAGGGCGCGCGGGCATGCAGTACCGCGATCTGATCCCCGGCCGGCAGGGCGGGCGCTTCGTCGCGTCGCACATCCGGATCCCGACCGGTGGCCCGGTGCCCGACTACGTGCACTACCACCACGTGCGGTTCCAGATGATCTACTGCATCGCCGGCTGGGTCCGTCTCGTCTACGAGGATCAGGGCGAGCCGTTCGTGATGCAGGCGGGTGACTGCGTGCTGCAGCCGCCGCGGATCCGGC
Source organism: Kofleriaceae bacterium (assembly GCA_035715365.1). Taxonomy (GTDB): domain Bacteria; phylum Myxococcota_A; class Polyangia; order Haliangiales; family Haliangiaceae; genus JABFXX01. Next base: position 6,748 of record DASTLB010000077.1, read on the forward strand.
ACCGCGTGCTCGAGAGCTCCGACGCGCTGCAAGTCGTCGAGCTCGGCTGCCCGGCGATCCACGAGACGCGCGCCGACGCGGCGATGACGCTCCCGACGCCGACGACGCGGCCGCATCGCGACTTCGACGGCCAGCGCTTCGTCTGGCATCGCGCCGAGGGCCAGCCGCTCGCCGCGCGCGGCCTCGGCATCGCGACCGCGACCGGCGGCGTCGCGAGCGCGCGCGTCGTGACCCGGGCATCCGCGCCACCGTGCACGCACGACGGCGAGCTGCTGTTCGGCTTCGTGCTGCGCGGCGAGCTCACGATCCGCTGCGACGACCGCAGCGAGCGCGCCCGCACGCACGACGCGTTCACGATCCCGCGCGACGCGCGCCTCGAGCTGGCCGAGGCGTCCTCGGATCTCGCATGGCTCGAGGTCACGTTGCCGGCCCAGCTCGGCTACGCGCGCGTCTCCTGATTGCTAAGGTCCAGACGTGCCCCCGATCGAGCAGCTCGCGTTTCGCGATCGCTTCGTCCGCGCGCTGCCCGCCGACCCGAGCCGCGACAACCGCACGCGCCAGGTCCTCGGCGCCTGCTACTCGCGGGTCGAGCCGACGCGGGTCGCGAACCCCGAGCTGCTCGCGCTCGTGCCCGAGGTCTGCGCGCTGCTCGGCCTCGACCCCCATCCGACGCCCGCGCTCGTCGACATCCTCGCCGGCAACCGCGTCGTCGAGGGCATGGCACCGTACGCCGCGTGCTACGGCGGCCACCAGTTCGGCAACTGGGCCGGCCAGCTCGGCGACGGCCGCGCGATCACGCTCGCCGAGATCGAGCACGCCGGCAAGACGTGGGAGCTCCAGCTCAAGGGCGCCGGCCCGACGCCGTACTCGCGACGCGCCGACGGCCGCGCGGTCCTGCGCTCGTCGATCCGCGAGCTCGTGTGCAGCGAGGCGATGCATCACCTCGGCGTCCCGACGACGCGCGCGCTCTCGCTCGTCGCGACCGGCGAGCCGGTGCTCCGCGACCTGCTCTACGACGGCCACCCGCGCCACGAGCCGGGCGCCGTCGTGTGCCGCGTCGCGCCGTCGTTCCTGCGCTTCGGCAACTACGAGATCCACGCCGCGCGCGACGACCTCGCCACGCTGCGCACGCTCGTGCGGTTCACGCTCGAGCGCTACTACCCGCGCTACCTCGACGGCGAGCGCATGGACATCGCCGGCTTCTTCGACGACGTCGCGCGCCGCACCGCGTGGACGATCACCGAGTGGATGCGCGTCGGCTTCGTGCACGGCGTGATGAACACCGACAACATGTCGATCCTCGGCCTGACGATCGACTACGGCCCCTATGGCTGGATCGAGCCGTTCGATCTCGACTGGACGCCGAACATCACCGACGCCTCCGGCCGCCGCTATCGCTTCGGCCACCAGCCGCGCATCTCGCACTGGAACATCGCGCAGCTCGGCCGCGCGCTCGCCCCGCTCGTCGACGACGCCGCGCCACTGCAGCAGGTGATCGCCCGCTACCCGGTCCTCCTCGACGATCACTTCCGCCACATGATGCTGCGCAAGCTCGGCCTGGTCGGCCACCGCGACCACGCCGCGCTCGACGACGTGCTGCTCGCCGGCCTCGGCACCCTCCTCACCGACGTCGACATCGACATGACGCTGTTCTTCCGCCGGCTCGCCGACGTCGAGCTCGCCGGCTCGCGCGACGCCGCGTTCGCGACGCTGCGCGACGCCTACTACGACCCCGACGACCTCGCGTTCGGCCACCACCTCCTCCTCGGCAACTGGCTCGCCGCCTACCGCGACCGCGCACGCGCCGAGCACCTCGACGAGGCCGAGCGCCGCGCGCGCATGCGATCGATCAACCCGCTCTACGTCCCGCGCAACTACCTGCTGCAGGAGGTGATCGACGCGACCGAGGCCGGCGATCGCTCGCAGCTCCGCGACATCCTCGACGTCCTCCGTCGTCCGTATGACGACCAGCCGGGCAGGGAGCGGTATGCGCGCAAGCGTCCGGCATGGGCCGTGAACAAGCCAGGCTGCTCGATGCTGTCGTGCAGCTCGTAAACGGGGTCAGGCTACACTTCGTCAACCTGGTGCGCTGCAACGTCGCGAAACTGCGCGCACGCACCGGGACAGAGCGAGCTCAAAGCCCGCCATCGCGAGAGTCTGCGCCGCGCAGGTTGAGCAAGTGTAGCCTGTCCCCGTTCGCGTCAGCGCTTTCAGCGACTTACGTGCCAGTAGGTTGAGCAAGTGTAGCCTGACCCCATTCTGCGAGGCGGACGTAGTCGCGCTTCGACACCACCAGCACATTCATCGCCTCGACGCACCGGATCGTCGCGTTGCGTCCCGCATCGGAGAGGACGGCGACCTCGCCGAAGTGATCGCCGCGGCCGAGCACCGCGACGCGGTGGCCGTCGCGCGAGACCTCGGCGCGGCCGTCGACGATCAGGTAGACGCGGTCGCCGACGTCGCCCTGGCGGAAGACCTCGTCGCCGGGCTCGAAGTGCTCCTGGGTGACGCCGTCGGCGGAGCTCAGCTTGAGCTGCACGGTCTCGGGCGGCAGGAACAGATCGAGGGTCCACGCGGCGGCGACCCGGATGCGGCGCGCCCAGCCGGGCAGCTTCATCAGGTAGATCGTGCGCCACAGGAACCACGCGACGAAGCCGGAGAGGCGGAGGCCGAAGACCTGCGCGACGGCGGAGTGACGGCCGAGCGAGCCCATCGTGCCGAGGCCGCGGAAGGCGAACGGCTTCGGCGTGCCGCCGCGGATCGTGGTGACGAGGTTGTGGGCGAGCGTGGCGGCCTGGCGGATCGCGTGCTGCGCGGTCGGCGGCGCGCTGCCGCCGTCGGGCGCGGGGACGACGGCGCAGTCGCCGAGCGCCCAGACGCCGGGGTGGCCGGGGACCGCGCACGTCGCGTCGACCTCGATCCGGCCGGAGCGCGTCTTCGGCAGCGCGAGCCGCTCGAGCAGCGGGTGCGGCGAGGCGGGCACCGTCGAGACGAGCGTCTTCGTCGCGATCGTCGTGCCACAGGCGAGGATCGCGGCGTCGGCGGTCGCGGCGATGAGGCGCTTGCCGAGCAGGATCTCGACGCCACGCGTGCGGAGCTCGCGCTCGGCGAAGGCGGCGAGGTTGTCGTGCAGCTCGGGGAGGATCCGCGTGCCCGAGTGGACGAGCACGACCCGGAGCTCGCCGGGATCGATGCCGCGATAGCTGCGGGCGATGCGGCGCACGAAGTCGTGGAGCTCGGCGACGACCTCGACGCCCGAGAAGCCGCCACCGGCGACGACGAACGTCAGCAGCCGGCGGCGCAGCGCAGGGTCGTGGTGCTCGATCGCGGCTTCCTCGAGCGCGCGGATCACGTGGTTGCGCAGGCGGACGGCGTCGGCGAGGGTCTTGAACGGAAACGCGTGCTCGGGGAGGCCGCGCAGGCCGCGGAAGTCGGTGACCGAGCCGAGCGCGAGCACGAGGTGGTCGTACGGCAGGACGTGCGCGTGCGGATGGAAGCCGGTGCTCGTCGTGATCGTGCGCGCCGCGAGATCGATCGCCTCGACGTCGCGGACGTGGAGCTCGGTCCTCGGCAGCAGGCGACGGATCGGGCTGACGACGTCGGTGATGCCGATCGTGCCGGAGATGACCTCGGGCAGCATCGGCTGGAACACGAAGTGGTTCTCCTTGTTGACGAGCACGATCTCGTAGTCGTCGCGCAGCCGGCGCTCGAGCTCGCGCGCGGCGTAGATGCCACCGAAGCCGCCGCCCAGGATCACGATCCGCTGCTTGTTCGGATCGTGGTGCGGGATCGGGACCGGCGGGGTGCGGCGCGCCGAGAGGACGAGGTACAGCGACCCGGCCGCAAACACGCCGAGTCCCACGATCAGGACCACCCACGCTGTCGTCACGACCGAGCTACGCCCGGTCGCGCGCGGGGTTACGGCGCCTTCTTCTCCGGCATGCCGTCGACGCGCTGGATGATGTGGATCCCGAACTGCGTCTTCACGACGCCGACCTCGCCGGGCTGCAGCCGCAGCGCGAGGTTCGTAAACGGCGGCACCATGCCGGCATCCTCGGAGACGTCGTAGGCCTCGCCGGACGCGGCGGAGCCCGGATCCTCGGACAGCGCCTTCATCATCGGCTCGATCGGCTCGCCCTTCTTGAGCTTGGCGACCGTGTCCTGGACCAGCTTCTCGAGCTCGGCACGCGTGCGCTTCTCGCCACGCTTGTCGTCGGTGTGCGCGCCGGTCCAGCCGAGCAGCACGTGCTTGACCTTGACCTGCTTCGCGACGTCGGTGCGCGCGAGGATGTCCGACGAATTCAGCTTGTCCGGCGCGACGCGCTTGATCACGTGCCAGCCGAACGGCGTCTTGACGAGGCCGGCCTCGTTGACCTGGAGCCGCAGCGACAGCTTCTTGAACGGCTCGACGAGCGGTGCGTTCGCGCTGACCTCGTACGCGCGGCCGGTGTCCTTCGAGGCCGGATCCTCGGAGTACTGCTTCATCAGCCTCGCCATGTCGGCGCCTGCCTTGACCTTCGCGAGGACCTCCTTCGCGAGCTTGTCGGCATCCTCCTTCGAGCGCGCCTTCGCACGCGGATCGGGATTCGCGGCGGAGTCCTTCCAGCCGATCAGCACGTGCTGGACCTCGATGTCGCCCTGCTGCTCGGGGCGCTTCAGGATGTCGGCGGACTCGAGCGGATCGACGGGCGGCGGCGCGACACGCACCATCACGTGGTAGCCGTACTTCGTCCGGACGATGCCGACCTCCTTCTCCTTGAGCCGGATCGCGAGGTTCTTGAACTCGGGGACGAACTGCTTGCCCGCGGCAGTGACCTCGTACGGATCGCCGGTGAGCGAGCCCGGATCCTCGGAGTGCTGCTTCGCGAGCTCGTCGATCTTGTCCGGGTTCGCCTTGAGCTGTGCGGCGACGTCCTGCGCGAGCTTCACGGCATCGTCGTTCGTGCGCTTCGCGGCGCGCGGATCGAGCTGGTCGCGATACACGGTGACGAGCTCGCCCCACGCGATCAGCACGTGCTTGACGTAGACCTCCGGCGACGTCTCGGTGCGCGCGAGGATGTCCTTGCTGTCGATGTCCTTGCCCTTGCCGAGCACGATGCCCTGGCCGATATCGACGCCGCCCTGGCTACCGGCCTGCGCCGAGCCGACCTGCGAGCTTCCGCTGCCCGCGCTGCCGCTGCCGGCGTTCGGTGCGGCCGTTCCACCCGGCGGCTTGTCGCGTTGACACGTCGCGAGCACGGCAACGGCGCAGAACAGAAGCGAGATTCTTCGGTGATTCACGCGCGGAGTCTAGCGGGTAACCTTGTGCGAGGCGGCTCGTATGCACGACATGATGAGATTCCTCGCGCTCACGACGATCGCCACGGCGATCGGGCTTGCGTGCACTCCGACCGAAAGTCATGCCGGCGATCCATCGACCCAGGCGGCGAAGCAACCGGCGAAGCCGGACGGCCCGCGCGAGGTCGCGATCCTCGGTGCCGGCTGCTTCTGGGGCGTCGAGCACTGGATGAACAAGGCCTCCGGGATCGTCGACATCGAGGTCGGCTACGCCGGCGGCAAGTCGAGCAAGACGACCTACGCCGAGGTGTCGTCGGGCAAGACCGGCCACGCCGAGGTCGTACGCATCGTGTTCGATCCGTCCGTGATCTCGTACGACGACCTGCTCGCGAAGTGGTTCTTCAGGATCCACGACCCGACGACGCGCAACCAGCAGGGCAACGACATCGGCACGCAGTACCGGTCCGCGATCTTTCCGACGACCGAGCACCAGAAGCAGGTCGCCGAGCAGGTGCTCGCGCGGGTCGAGCGGAGCGGCAAGTGGAAGAAGCCGATCACGACGACGATCGAGCCGAACCCGATCTTCGTCCGCGCCGAGGACTACCACCAGGACTATCTGGTGAAGCACCCGGGCGGCTACGACAACCACTTCCTGCGCGACTTCACGTTCTGAGCTACTTCGACGGCGACGTCGCGGCGAGCGCCGCATCCGCGCGGCTCGGCGTCCGCTTGCCGAGCGGCAGCATCGCCTCGTCGAGCCGCATGCCGTCGGGCAGCAGGCGCGCGAGATCGGCGAGCAGCTCGTCCGCGGTCTGGTAGCGCTTCTCGGGATCGAGCGCGAGCGCCTTCGCGGCGACCGCCTGGACGCCGTCGCTGACCTGCGGCGCGAATTCGCGCAGCGGCCGGGCCGGGCGCGAGCAGATCGCGACGAGCAGCGCGCCGAGCGTCTCGGCCTCGTTGTACGGCGTGACGCCGCAGATCAGCTCGTAGAGCACGACGCCGAGCGCCCACAGATCGGTGCGGTGATCGAGATCCTTCGCGCCGACGACCTGCTCGGGCGACATGTAGAGCGGCGTGCCGAGCATGAGCCCGGTCGACGTCAGCGTCAGGCTCTCGGTCGTCAGCTCCTGCTTGACGCGCGCGACGCCGAAATCGAGCAGCGTCACCACGATCTCGCCGTCGCGGCGCGCGAGGAACAGGTTCGCCGGCTTGATGTCGCGATGGACGACGCCCGCGGCATGCGCGCGTGCGAGGCCGCTGCACGCCTGCGCGACGATCCGGATCGCGGTCGCCTCGGGCAGCGGGCCGCTGCGGTTGATGTGCTCCTGGAGATCCTCGCCCTGCAAGAGCTCGATCACGAGGAACGGGTTCTTCGTGGCCGGATCGGTGCCGGCGTCGAGCACCGACGCGATGTAGCGAGTCTCGATCGCCGCGGTCGCGCGCGCCTCGCGCTGGAACCGCTCGATCAGCTTGCGGTCCTTCTTCGCGGCGTCGCCGATGATCTCTTTCACTGCGACGCGCCGCCCGGTTCCCGCGTGCTTCGCCTCGTACACGACCCCCATGCCGCCGCGGCCGAGCTCGCGCGTGATCTCGTACTTGCCACCGATGACGCGTGCGGGTTGCGGCTTCTTCGGCGCAGCGCGGCGCGGCTTCGGCTTCTTGCCGCTGACCGCCGCGAGGATCTGCTCGACGTCACCCGCGGTCAGCGTGCGCGGCGTCTGCAGGCTCATGCCGAGCGTGCCGCGATCCTGCGACATGCCCTTGCCGGACTCGAACGTGATCGTCTTGCGCAGCGCCGAGATGTCGGTGACCGGCAGCGTGTTCGGCGCGTCCGCGATCCATGCGGTGCCATCGAACGCGGGATCCCCGACGACGCCGACGAACCACAGCTGCTCGCTCGGCGGCCGCACCGTGACGAGGAAGATCCGGCCGCCGTCCTCGAGCGCCTCGAACACCTTCTGCGTGCTCGTGTAGCGATCGACCGGCCAGACATCGCCGGGCTCGATCAGCTTGCCGTCGACGCGCGCATCGCGCTCGAACACGGCCTTGCTGACGATGGCGAGGATATCCGGCACGGCTGCGCAGCCTACCAGAGTCAGATTTCTTCGAGCAGCTCGACGTTGCGGACCTGCTTCTTGCCCGCGTGCTCGAACTCGACCTCGAGGCCTTCGTCGAGCTCCGCGACGACCTTGCCGGTTCCCCACTCGGGCTTGCGCGTGTGACGCACGAGCCACTCGCCGACCGGCTTCGCCGCGGGCTTCGCCGGCAGCGCCGCGTCTTCGGGCACGACCACCGTCGTCGCGATCCGCTTGACGCTGTCGAGCGTCGCGAGGCCGCGCGGCACGCCCCGCAGATCGAGCGTGCCGACCTTGCGGCGGTGCGCGACGACCGCGTCGAGGCCGGCGGGCGTCAGATCGCCGTGCAGCTCGAGCACCGGCAGCTTCGCGAGCACCGGCGTCTCGGCGAGCGCGGCGAGCGCCGCATCGAGGCCACGCGCGACCCGCAGCACGAGCCGCTCGAGCTTCGGCAGCCGCTTGCGCGACAGCCCGGCGAGCCGCGCCACGAGCGTGCGCTGCGGCAGCCCGCGCGTGCTCGTCGATACGCGCCTCGCGTCGACGCTCGCCAGCTCGAGCACCGACAGCGTCGGGTGTGCGACGTCCTCGAGCTCGGCCGCGCCGCGCAGCGCGAGCCGCTGCAGCTGGGGCAACGCGTTCGCGAGCAGCGGGCCGAGCGGACCGATGCTCTGGTCGTACAGCGGGTCGCCGAGCTCGAGCACGCGCAGCGTGTCGGGCAGCGGCGCCGGCAGGTTCGGCGCGATCACGAGCGACGAGTAGCCGGGGATCTCGACCGCGAGCTCGCGGACGAGCCGGAACGATGGATGCGCGAGCGCACGCGCGAGCGACGCGGTGTCGACATTCTTCAGCGCGAGCCGGTGCACGAAGCCGCGGCGCCACGTCGGTGTGCCATCGAGTCGCTCGGGCTCGAGCTGCTTGCGATGCTGCGCGAGCAGCTTGCGCTCGGTGTCGGCGAGCCGGACCTTGTCCTCGCCGGTCGCGGTCTCGAGCGCGTGCTGGAGCGCGACGAGCTCGCCACGCGGATCGCCGACGCGCTGCAGCCAGTCGCCGAACACGAGCATCAGGTCGTCGTCGGCCGACTCGCGCAGGCGCGCGACGAACGCGTGGTACTCGTCGCGGGTGTCGGCGTTGTCCTCGGCGACGTCGACCGCGGACAGCGCGCGCTCGATCGTGGCCTCGAGCTCGTCGAGGTTCGGGATGCGGTAGCCCGAGCCCGACCACGCGAGCGCGTACTTCAGCTTGTACGGCTGCGACTTCGCGGCGCACGCGAGGTGGTGGAACCGTGCCCAGACGTCCGGGTTCTGCGCGTCGTGGTTGCGATACCGGCTGTCCCAGTCGCCGCCGTAGCTGTCGTACGACCGCGCCTTCGGCGTGCGCGCGTTGCGATGCTGCGATGCCCACCGGCCCTCGTCGCTGACGAATGCCTCCGAGAGCCGCAGCTCGCCCTCCGCGATCGGCTGGCGGCAGGTCTGACACGTCGAGCGATCGGAGCGCGCCGGCTCGATCATGTGCTCGCGCGGTGGGGGTTCGGCTCGGGCCACGGCGCAGCGACGATAGCTCCCGCGCGCGCCGATGCATGCAACATCACGGCTTCGCGGTGGTCTCGGGCTCCGGCGTGCCGTACTCGATCGCCCCGCTCTGCACTTTCGGTGGGCTGCGCAACGCCGCTTGCGCTGCGATGTCCTGCTCGATCGCGAGCTGCGCGCGATTGATCTCCTCGACGACGCCGCGCTTGCGCGTGTAGTCGATCTTCGGGTGGTACGCCGCGTTGTCGAGCCGGCGAAACGAGCCGGTGAACTCCTGGTACTCGCGGACCTTGCGCTGATGGATCGTCTCTATGTCCATCTGGTCCTTGACGATGTACGGCGTCAGCAGGATCAGCAGGTTCGTCTTCGTCTTCTCGCGGTGCTTGTACTTGAACAGGTAGCCGAGGATCGGGATATCGCCGAGCAGCGGCACCTTCGTGGTGTCATCGATCGTCTTGTCCTGCGTCAGCCCGCCGATCACGACCGTCTGCTGATCGCGGACGACGACGCGCGTGTCGAGGCTGCGCGTGCTCCACACCGGGCCATCGGCATCCTTCGAGAACAGGTCCGACGCCTCGTGCTTGACCTCGAGCAGCACCATGTCGTCGCCGGAGATGTGCGGCTTGATCGTGAGCTCGATGCCGACGTCGCGGCGATCGAAGTTCTCGACCTGGCTCGTGCCGTTCAGCACCGGCGTCGAGCCCTTCTTGTACGGGATGTTGATACCGACCTTCTTCTTGGACTCCTCGTTGTCGACGCCCATCATCGCGACGGTCGACACGAGGTTCGTGTTCGAGCTCTTGCCGATCGCCTGGAACAGCAGGCCGTACGACGGGATGCTCTTGCCGGACAGCCCCGGCAGGTTCGCGAGCTCCTTGCCGACGAGCCCCGCGAGCAGGCCCTCGGCGCCGATCAGCGACTCGAGGCTCACCGACTTGAGGTTCGGCATCTGCACGCCGCCGACGAGCACCGCGTTGTCGAGCCATGGCAAGAAGCTGTGCGAGCTCGAGCCGAGGTCGAGCTTGTCGCCGGTCGTGACCTCGAGGATCACGGTCTCGATGTAGACCTGGCGGCGCGGGATATCGAGCTCCTGGATCACCTGCTTGATCGCGAGGAAGTCGCGGCCGCTCGACATCACGAGCAGCGAGTTCGTCGGCTTGTCGGCGATCACGCGGACCTGGCCTTGCAGCGTCGCGCCGAGGTTGTCGAGCGGAGCCATCGGCTGCGGGATCGGTGCGCCGGGCGGCTGCTTCGGCGACGCGGCCTGCGCGCCGTTGATCGATTCGTTCAGCGTCTTCGCGAGCTCCTCGGCGATCGCCGACGACAGCCGGTAGACGTGGAACTGCGCGCCGCCCTCGATGTCGAGCGCGATGTCGAGCCGATCGACGAGCGCCTTGACGCGGTTGTAGCCGGCCTCGGTCGACGCGACGATCAGTGTGTTCGTCCGCTCGTCGACGAGCAGCCGCGAGGGCAGGGCCGCGGTGATCGCCGGCGTTCCGGCGGCCGGCTTGTCACCGGGCTTCGGCGCGGCCGGCGTGGCCGCGGTCGACTGCATCCCGAGGATCGACGTGATCTTCTCGGCGAGCTTCGCGGCGTCGGCGTGCAGCACCGGCAGCGTGTAGATGCCGTCGCTGCCCTTCGGCACGTCGATCAGCTTCACGAGTGACAGCATGTCCGCGATGTGGCTGCCGTAGTCGGTGACGAGCAGCATCGAGCTGATCACCTGGACGTCACCGTCGGGCGACTTCAGCGCCTGCAGCGCGGGCGCGAGCGACTCCGCGGTCGCGTACGCGGGCCGCAGCACGTAGCGCACGATCTGCTCGCCCGATGGCACGCCGTGCTTCTGGATCGGCACGGTGCTCGACTTCGCGGTCGACGCCTCGATGATCTTGAGGACGTTGCCCTTCGGCACGACGGTGTAGCTCAGCGTCGACAGCGCGACGAGGAACACGCGATACGCCTCGGCCGCCGACATCTTGTTCGGCGCGATGATCGTCACCTTCTTCTGCGCGCCGATGATCGACGGATTGAAGACGAAGTTCTTGCACGTGAAGCCCATCGCCCACGTGATCAGATCCTTGAGCTCGGTGTCCGGCTTGAACGAGACCTGGACCACCGCGTCGCGGCTCTTGCAGCTGTAGAGCTGATCGTCTTCGCCGGCGACCGGCTTGTCCGGTGCCGCCTTGTCCGCGCCTTGCGCGAGCGCGATCGAGGGAACGAGCCACAGCACGAGCACCAGCCGGCGGATCGACATGCGCGAGCCCAGCTACCAAATGTCGCGCCAGCGGCTAACTCCGCGACGCGTCGTGCGCCGGCTGCGCGGTCGTGCCACGAAGGCAGTGCGTGAGGATCGCGCGCGCGCTCGGTCACGCCAGCGCGGCAATCACATCTGCGTTTGCCACCAGCCGGCGTCCGGATCGATCACGAGCGTCACCGCCTCGGGATCGCCAGGCCGCTCGGCGAACCGATCGCGCGCCCCGACATCGCGCACGACCACGCGGCCGGCCTCGCACCACACGCGGCTGTACTGCTCGACCGCATCCGGACGCGTCATCGCGAGCCAGCGCGCGAACGATCCGCGCTCGGCGAGCACGGCGGTCGGCGACGCCGAGATCTGCCAGCTCCCGCACGCGAAGCGCAGCGTGAACGCGTCGCGGATTGCCGGCGCGAGCTCGGTCGTCGGGAACACCTCGCTCTCGAGTCGCGTCCGGCCGCGGCGGTCGGAGGCGGGGACGCCGAGGCTCGCGTACGTCGTCCACGCGTGTGGATCCTCGATCTCCGGCCGCGCGCTCGTCGCGAGCCCGGACATCGCGGGGCGCGCGCGCGGCTCGAGCTGCAGCCAGTGCGCGAGCGCCGGCAGCGGGATCACCTGCATGTTGTCGCGGCGCCACACGTGGCTGCCATCCGCACGCTCATACAGCGCGGCGCCCGAGCCGGCGTCGGTCGCGGGCTCGAACAGCCAGCCGCCGGTCGCGAGATCGATCGCGGCGACGTGCGCGTGGCTGCCACGCTCGGTCGCGAGCACGAGCCCGTCGGCGCACACGAGGCGGCCGGTGTCGAAGCCGCCGAAGTCGGGCGGGCCGCGGAACAGCCACGTCCAGCGGCGGCCGCGCGTCGCCACGATCCCGCGCGGCTCGGCGTGGATCGCGTACCGGCCACACTCGATCGCGGGCGTCGGCGCGCGGGTCGTCGGCAGGTCCACGATGATCCGCGCGGTCGCGATCGTGTCGCTCGCGTGCTCGACGCGGTGCGGATGCTCCATCCAGCCGCGCGGGACCCACGGCAGGATCAGCACGCCGGTCGTCGGCCGCGTGCCGTAATGCCACTGCAGCGGAACGCGCCCGTGCAGGCCGGGTGCGGCGTCCTCGCGCTCGGCGCTGTCGAGCAGCCATTGCCACTCCGGTCCAGGCTCCGGGCAGTCGTCGAACCCGACGCACGCGACGTGGTCGCGGCCGAGCAGGCGGTCGCCGATCCAGCGCAGCCACACCGGCTGATCGAGCGGGGACGGGATCGCGAGGATCGTGATGCCCTCGGGCTCGACCTCGAGCGTGACCTGCGCGGATTCCTTGCACTGCGGCCAGATCGTGAGGCGCGACGTCACGAGCGGCGCGCGGCCGCGGTACTCGCGCCAGCAATCGATCCAGCCGTCCCCGTCGACGTCGCCGTAGCCCTCGGTCAAACAATAACGACCCGGGCCGGGCTTGCAGGGCGGCGACTCCGCAGTCGCGTCGAACAGCTCGCGGATCCGCGCGAGCTCGTCGCCGGGGATCGGTGGCTTGCGGCCGTGCAGCGCGAGCAGCGCGCCGGCGACCGCGAGCGCCACGAACCCGAGCACATATATGTACGGCCGGCCCGTCGTCTTCACGCCGCCGACGGTGAGGCGCTCCATATCCGTGAGGACACCGTGGTCTGGTCCGGGTTGCCGCGAACGCCGGGTGCGGCCACGGTAACCAACGCACGTGCGACCCCGTCCATTCCTGCTCGCGCTCTGCGCTCCCGTCCTCGCCACCGCGTCCGCGCGCGCCGACGCGCCGCCGTACAAGCTGTTCGAGGATGCCGCGCTCGGCACCCAGCTCACCGACAAGCCGCTGCTCGTCGACAGGGGCAGCGTCGGTCCCGCGATCGCCGCGTGCACGAAGGCGTTCGAGCCGGCGAGCGGCGCGGTGTTCTTCGTCGAGCTCTCGAAGGCGGGCACGATCACGAGCCTCAAGGTCCGTGGCTCCGGCAAGCCGGTGATCGATACCTGCCTCGCCGGCGCGCTCGGCAAGCTGACGGTCGCCGGCAAGCTGCCCGGGCCGGTCGCGCTCGCCGGGCGCGTCGATCTCAAGGCGCGCGCGAGCGATGCGATGGTGGCGTCCGCGCGGCTGTCGACGACGCCGGTCGTGCTGCCGGCGCACGACGCGCCCTGGCAGCTGACGGTGCACCAGCTCGGCTACACGTCGAACCGCGCCGCGGACATCGCGCAGGCGCTCGACGGCGCGAGCGAGGCGATCGCGGCCTGCGCACCGAAGCGCGGCGCGTCGGCGACCGCGGCCGAGGCGATCGTCTGGTACGACGGCAAGGCGATCGTGCGCTCGGGGACGCCGGCCTATGACGATTGCGTCGGCAAGGCGCTCGACACGATCAAGCTGCCGGCGCCGGACTCGGCGCTGTGGATGAAGCTCGCGATCATGAAGCCGAGCGAGCCGCTCGCGCCGCGCACCGATAACCCCGCGCTGTCACGCGACCGCGCGCTGCGCGACGCGCTGACGACCGCGGTGCGCTCGCGCAAGGAGATCCTGCGGACCTGCCTCGACGGCACGCTGAATGCGTCGCTCGACAAGGTCACCGTCGGGCTCGCCGGCGGCAAGGCGCGGATCGCGCGCGTCGACACCGGAGACCTCGGCGCGAACGTCTGCGTGAAGAAGAAGTTCGGCGAGGTCGCGATCCCGAACGCGGGCGCGACCGACAAGCTCGAGCTCGAGGTCGCGCTCGAGCCGCAGTGATCACGCGGGCGTGATCGTCAGCGTCGTGCCCGACAGGCTGTTCGTGTACTGCTTGAGCGCGACCACCGCCGGACCCTGCGTCACCATGCCGTCGATCGTGTACTTCGAGCCGTGGCACGGGCAGACGTAACCGGTCGTCACCGACGAGAGCCGGACCGTGCAGCGCTGGTGCGTGCACACCGCGGACACGGTCGCGAACGTGGTGTCCGCGGTCTTGACGACGATGATCTTGTCGTTCACCGGCGTCGTGATCGTGAACACCTTGCTGCCGCCGACCGTGTTGAGCGAGGCGTTGACCTCCTTCGACAGGTCGATGCAGATGTTGCCGCCGCACACCTCGAAGCCCGGGTCGACCGGCGCGCCATCGGGCGTCGTTCCGCCGTCCACGCCCGGGTTGTCATCGTCGGCCTTGCAGGCGCCGATCGTCACCAGGGTCGCCACGCCGAGACCCTGCAAGATCGCACGCCGGCTGCACCCGTCACATCCATCGTCGGTGTTGCTGCTCATGGAATCCGATCGTGGCTCACACCGTGAGGTCATGTCTACGAAAGTGATGAGAAACGGTGTGACCGAGCGCAACCCGTGAACCACGTCGCATTCCGCGCTTGATCGCGTGCGCGGGATCGTCATCGACCTGCAACGCCGATTTCTTTGAACGGTCCGCGCGCGTGCGGGCACCATGCGCCGGTGACCGCGTTTCCGCTCGAGCTGCCCGTCGCTGCCGTGACCGATCCGGCCGACGACGACCTGGTGGCTCGACTGCGCGACGGCGATCGCGACGCGGTCGAGCAGGCCTACGTCGCGCATCACGCCGCGATCCGCGGGTTCGCGCGCCGGCTGCTCGGCGACGACGCCGCGGCGGAGGACATCGTCCACGAGGCGTTCGTCGCGCTGCCACGTGCGATCCGAAAATTTCGTGGCGACGGATCGCTGCGCTCGTTCTTGATCGGCGTCGCGGTCAACCACTCCCGCCGCTACGTCCGCTCCGCGATGCGGCGGCGGCGCGCGACCGAGCGACTCGCGGAGCGCGAGCAGCTGCGGCCACACAGCGTCGACGCGAGCCACGAGCTCGAGCGCCGCCGGCTCGCGGATCGGCTGTGGGCCGCGCTCGATCGGCTGCCGCTCGACCAGCGCGTCGTGTTCGTGCTGTGCGAGGCCGAGCAGCGGACGTCGGTCGAGGTCGCCGAGATCGTCGACGCCCCGGAGGGCACGGTGCGGACGCGGCTGTTCCACGCCAAGCGCAAGCTCCGCGCGCTGCTGGAGGACGAGTCGTGACCGATCTTCTCGAAGCGGCGACCGCGGCGCTGCGCGCGAGCGGCGACGACGACGATGCGACGCCGCTCGCGCACGCGACGCGGATCCGGCTGCGGCACTCGCTCGAGGTCCGCGCGCACGATCATCACCGGACGGTGCGCATCGGCGCGGTGCTCGCGGTGCTGCTCGTGACGTCGGCGGCGTGGGCGTGGTCGACCGGGAAGCTGCACCGCGTGCTCGCGCCGTTCCGCCACACGAGCGTCGAGGCGCCCGCGCCGGCGACGATCGATCCACCCGCGTTCGATCCGCCGGCGCGGCGGATCGCGACCGCGCCCGATCGCGAGGCAATCGCGTGGCCCGCGCCGGTGCGCGTCGACGAGCCACCGGCACCGGCGACGACGCGCATCGCGAAGCGATCACCGGCTCCGATCGAGGTGCTGTATCGCAAGGCGCACGACCTGCACTTCCACGGCACCGATCCCGCGGCGGCGCTCGCCGCATGGGACGCGTACCTCGCGGCCGAGCCGCACGGCCGGTTCGAGCGGGAAGCTCGCTACAACCGCGCGCTCGTGCTCGTCAAGCTGCGGCGGTTCACCGAGGCCCGCGACGCGCTCGCCCCGTTCGCGCGCGGCGAGCTCGCGTATCGCCAGGACGCGGCCGTGCAGATCGTCGACCGGCTCGACGCGATCCTCGCGCAGGAACGATCGCGGTGAACGATCGCGCGGCATGCGGAGACTACGGGCCATGCTAGCTCGCGCTGGACTCCTGCTCGCTGCCATGACCGCGATCGCGCACGCGGATGCGCGCACGCTCCCGATCGTCGTCCACGGTCCGATCGATCCCGAGACGCTGCGCGCGGCGGTCGCGCGCGAGCTCGGCGGCGACGTGATCGTCGTCGATGCGTGCGAGGCGCCGTGTCTCGCGATCGATGTCGCCGGCGGCCGCGCGAGCGTCGCATTCACGCCCGTGCAGGGCGCACCGCGCGCACGGCTCGTCGAGCTCGGCGGCGATCGCGCGCAGTGGCCGGTCGTGATCACGCTGCTCGTCGGCAACGTCGTCCGCGACGAGGCCGCCGACGTGCTCGCGGATCTCCCGGATCCGGATCCGCACAGCGTCGCGGAGCCTCCGGCGGCGCCGCCGCTCGTCGAGCCGCCACCCGCGCCGACCGCGCCACCGGTCGTGGTCGTCGACGACGGCGTCGCACCAGCGTCGGTCGCCGGCACGCTCGTCGCCGAGCCGACGCCGCGCGAGTCGATGCTGCTGAGCGTCGGCCTCGTGCCCGGCCTGTCGACCGACTGGACGCACGTCGGCCGCGTCGACCACGTGGTCTCGGTCGATCTGATCGCGGGCGTCTCGGGCGGCTCGCACCTGCTGACGCTGTCGGGCATCGCCGACATCGAGCAGGGCCCGGTCTCTGGCGCGCAGCTCGGTGGTGTCGTCGCGCTCGCCCGTCGCGTCGGCGGACTCCAGGTTGCAGGCATCGCGGCGGTGGCCGGTGATCTCTACGGCGTGCAAATCGCCGGCACCGCCGCGATTGCCGATCACGCGAATGGCCTCCAGATCGCAGGCGTCGCGTCGGTCGCGCGCCGCGACGGTGGCTCGCAGGTCGCCGGCGTGGCATCGGTCTCGAAGCTCGACGCGAACCTCCAGCTCGCCGGCGTCGCCGCCGCGGCGGGTCGCGACGCGAACCTCCAGGTCGCCGGCGTCGCGGCGGTCGCGAAGCGCGACGCGAACCTCCAGATCGCGGGCGTCGCGTCCGCGGCGACCGACGGCAACCTGCAGTTCTCGGGCGTCGCGAGCGTCGCGAAGCGGAGCGCGAACCTCCAGGTCGCGGGCCTCGTCAACGTCGCGCGCGAGCTCGATGGCGTCCAGATCGCGCCGATCAACGTCGCGAAGCGCGTCCGCGGGGTCCAGGTCGGCATCCTCAACGTCGGCGGCTCCGCGGACGGCGCATCGTTCGGCCTCATCAACATCGTGCCGGGGGGCCGCGCCGATCTCGAGGCGACCGTCGACTCGAGCAGCATGGGCACGCTGCTGTTCCGCCACGGCGGCAACGGCTGGCACAACGTCTACGGCATCGGCGGCCACCCCGTCGACGAGACCGGCCCGTCCGACGACGTCTGGATGTACGGCCTCGGCTTCGGCCCGAGCTGGCGGATCCAGCACACGCGGATCGATCTCGAGGCGATCGGGTGGGAGGTCAGCCACGGCTTCCGCCACTCCGACGACCTCAGCATCCTCGGCCAGCTCCGGCTGTCGCTCGCGCACGGCATCGGCCCGTTCGCGATCGTCGCCGGCGGGGCGCTCAACGCGTACATCTCGAACGACGCGCAGTCGCCGCTGTTCCTCGAGCGCCGCACCGAGCCCGTGATGGAGACGCGCGAGGTCTCGGTCGAGGTGTGGCCGAGCGCGTTCGTCGGGCTGCGGATCTGAGGCGGTGCGCCGCTGCCTCACGCGTACCCCACGCGGCCTTCATCCGCCGCGCGGCCGGTCGAATCATGCATGCAATGGCGCTCACCACCTCTCTGCGTTGTGGTTGCGGAAACATCAACGACCCGTGGCGGAAGTACTGCGGCGCGTGTGGCTCGCAGCTCGGCCTGGGATGCGCGAAGTGCAGCTTCCTCAACCGGCCGGATGACCGGTTCTGCGGCGGCTGCGGCGTAAACTGCACCCGTCCGACCCGCAACATTCGCAACCCGAACCAGCCGGCCCGGGTCAACGCGAAGCGGACGATGCCGATCGAGCTCGACGACCTGATGTCCGAGCAGCCGAAGGTCTGACGTCCAAGTCCGCGGAATGAAGCGGCGCACGCCCCCGATTGAAGGGGACGTGCGGTTTTGTTGTCATGTCCCGATGGCGAGCGAGCACGGCTCTACGACATGGGACGTGCACTCGTGATGACAGATGCCGAGCTGCTCGAGGCGAGCCGCCGGGGCGAGCAAGCCGCATTCGGCGAGCTCGTCGAGCGCTATCACCGCGTCGTCGCGGCGGTGTCGTACAGCCGCACGCGCGATCAGGCGCTCAGCGAGGACGTCGCGCAGGAGACCTTCATCGCGGCGTGGCGCCAGCTCGATCAGCTGCGCGAGCCAAATCGCCTGAAGGCATGGCTGTGCGGGATCGCGCGCAACCTTGCTCGCAAGGCGAAGCGCCACTCCGAGCGCGAGGTGATCTTCGAGGCCGACGAGCCGCTCGCACGCGAGAACCCGTTCGACGACGTGTGCGAGGCGCAGGCCGAGCGCGTCGTCGGCGAGGCGCTCGCGCGCGTGCCGGAGACCTACCGCGACGTGCTGGTGCTCTATTACCGAGAGCAGCAGTCGGTGCGCGAGGTCGCCGAGACGCTCGGGATCTCGGAGGCCGCCGCGCTCCAGCGGTTGTCGCGCGGCCGCCAGTACCTCGCGACCGGCGTGACCTCGCTCGTCGAGAAGTCGCTGCGCGGTCACCGCGTGCGCAAGAACCTCGTGGCTGCCGTGATCGCGGCGCTGCCACCGCTGGTGCCGTCCCGTGTCGATGCTGCAACGCCAAGCTCGCACGGAGGATCCATGATCAAGCTCGCGATCGCCGCGACGGCCCTGACCGCCGCCGGCACCACTGCCTACCTCGTCCACGACGCGCGGACCGCGCCCACACCCGCCGCCCAGATCGCGTCGCAGGCGACCGCCACGCCGTCCGCGGACCGACCGCTCGTCCCGACGGCGCCTCCGGCGATGCCCGCGGTCAAGGCGGACGACCCCGCGGCGCCCACGGTGGCCCCGAGCCATCGGATCGCGCCACCCGACACGACGCCGACGATCGATCGCGCGACGATGCAGCGGCTCAAGCTCGATCAGGGCCCGAGCCGCGGCCCGACGACCGCGCCGGTCACGATCGTGATGTTCACCGACCTGCAGTGCCCGTACTGCGGCAACGTCCACGGCACGCTCGATCAGCTGTTCGACGAGTATCCGAACAAGCTCCGCCTCGTGATCAAGCAGATGCCGGTCCACAAGACCGCGGTGCTCGCCGCCGAGGCCGCGCTCGCCGCCGACGCGCAGGGCAAGTTCTGGGAGCTCGATCGCCTGATGATCGCGAACCCGGACGACCTGTCGCGCGACGCGATCCTCGAGCTCGCGAAGCAGACCAGCCTCGACGTCAACAAGCTGCGCGACGCGCTCGACCGCCACACCTACGCCGATGCCGTCAAGGCGGACATGGCCACGGCGAACGAGCTCGAGATCAATGGCACGCCGTCGTTCGTGATCAACGGCCGCAAGGTCGTCGGAGCCCTTCCGATCGAGGAGATCCGCGCCACGGTCGACGCCTCGCTCCAGGACTGACATCATCGGGCCGTGCTCGCGCCCGACGTGTTCTACCTCCACGAGGACGAGTGGGGGATGATCGCGCTCGAGCCCGTCGAGGCGCTCGCCGAACGCCAGCAGGTGGTCGACGAGGCCCGCACGCACGCCGAGGCGCACCAGGCGCAGCCCGGCTCGTCGATCTACGTCGCGCCGCGCTCGCCGGTCACGATCGCGACCCGCGCGATCACGCTCGCGGCGCTGCGCGCGGCACTACCCGACCACCGCGTCGTCGGCAGCGTGCACTCCGAGTTCCTCGACTATCCGGGGACCTCGCTCGTGCCGTTCGCGCTCGGCCTCGACGCGGTCGTGCTGTACGGCCTCGTCGACGGCGAGCACGTCGCGCAGCTCGCGATCACCGAATGCAAGAAGCCGATGGGCGTGATGCTCCATCGGCTCGGGATGACGTTCCGCCTGCTCCTATGCGACCTGTGGCGGAACGTCGTGGTCGATCTGGCGGACCGGCTCGCGGTCGAGCGCTACGTCAGCTCGTGACCCGACCGCAACGCCGCTGAGCCCTGCAACCGCGGAGCGGAACGCGAAGCCGCGGCAAGGCGGGGTGGAACGCAAAGCCGCGGCAACCGCGGGCGGAACGCAAAGCCGCGGCAACCGGCGACCGGCAGCGGAACGCAAAGCCGCGGCAAACCGCGGGCGGAACGCAAAGCCGCTGAGCCCCGACTATCGCAAAGATGCAAAGGCGCAAAGCACGCCAAGGATCATTTCGGCGAGCGCACGCACGGGCAGGACGGCGGCTTCAGCGCGGAGGCGCCGAGCATGCCGACGAAGCCGAAGGACGAAACGCAAAAAGCCGATGGGCGAGATGCTCCATCGGCTCGTCGGGATGACGGGAAAATGTCAGCCGGTTAGTTGTGACCGTCGCCGATCTCGTCGACCGAGAGCACGGTGCCGCCGACGAGCGGCCCCATCGTCCAGGTCCAGCCGCCGTCCTTCGTCATCCACACCTGGCCGCCGACGCCGGCCGCGTAGCCGGTGCCGCTGTACGCGGTCTGGCGCGGCGCGATGTGCAGCGACAGCAGGTCGGCGGTGCCGATGTGCTGCGTCAGCACGCGGTTCTCGCTGTCGATGCGCGCGACGAGGCCCGCCTTGCCGACGAGCACGGCGTCGCCGGTGTCCTCGATGCGGACCGCGTCGAAGCTGCCGTCGGTCGGAACCTGCGTCCACGTCGCGCCGGCGTCGACGCTGCGATACACGCCGTCACCGACGACGATCGCTTGCAGGCCCGACGGTGACACCGCGACGGCGCGCATGCCGGTGAGCGTCGTCGTCTTGACGAGGCCGCCGGTGTACGACCAGATGCCGCCGTCCTCGGACACCGCGAGCACTGTCTCGCCCTGCTGCGCGGCCGCGAGCGAGCGGAACTTCGTCACGCCATCGCCGAGGTTCTGCCAGGTCGCGGCGCCGGTCTGGAAGTCGGGCTCGGCGGTCAGGAACACGCCGTCACCGGCGATGAACACGCGGCCGGCATCCTGCGTCGCGAGCGCGTGGAGGTCCGCGGTCGTGCCGAGGTCCTGCGATTCCCACGAGTCACCGGCATCGCTCGTGTAGAGCACGGTGCCGTGTGCGCCGACGACCCAGGCCTCGTCGATGTAGCGGCAAGCGATTCCGTTCAAGGTCTCCGTCGGTCCGATCTCGTAGCCTTCACCGAGGTGGCCACGCTCGTCGACGTTGGCCATCAAACCTTCCGTTCCAACGAGCCACCCACCTCCGCCGCCGGTCCCGCCCTTCTTCTTGCAACCCGTCGCTGTGAACGCTGCGAGTACCGCAAACAGAACCGCTGCCTTGAGCTTCATGAATCCTCCGGAAGATGAATGCTACATGGTACGGAGGCAGGTCACCTAGCCATGTCGCATCTGTGGCTGAAATCACGCGGGTGATCACGCAGGAAGCAGAGCGCCGATCAGGACATCGGCGCGATCGATCGCTCGCTGCGCACGCTTGACTACATCGCTCGACACCGAGCGCCGGCGTCGTGCGGCGGTGACGTGGCGATCGATGTCGCGCACCGCGATCCACGCCCGGTGGTGCGACTGCAGGCGGCGCCGGCTGTCCGGCGGTGCGGCGAAGCCATCGGCGAGATCGCTGCACGCGACCGCGAGCGAGCCGACGAGATCGGGCGCGCGGATCTGCATCGCGAGCTCGGCGAGCGGAGGGGCGGCGGCGATCACCGCGCGGAACGCGGGATGATGATCGAGCGGATGGGCAGGGCGGCCAGGTTTGCGCATGGCGTTCGCTCGAGCACGCCGCGGGCCAGCGTGCGCGGCGCGATCTCTCCACCGGTTACGCCGCGTGCTGTCCGGATCCCGGACAGCGCGTCCGGCTACCGGCCGGACACCGGACGCTCGAGCATCCGGATCTCGAGGTACGAAGCGCGGCCGGTTTCGGGCGCGTCGAGCTGGATCTGCACGTACGCGGCGTCGTCTTGCCCGTCGCTGTAGATGCCGTCGATCACCGACGCGTACGACGTGAATCCCCACTTCGTCCCGAACAGCTGCGCGCTCTGGGTCTGGTACGTCGCACCGCGCGGCCGCAGATCGATCTCCGGATCGAGCGCGTGGCCGTTGATCGTCACCGCGCACGTGCCGCGCGAGGTCGGAACCACGTCCGGTGCCTCGCGGTTGTCGAACGTGCGCGCGTGCGGCAGGAACACGAGCATCAGCTCGATCCGATCGTCGCTCGTCGTGAAGTGATCGTTGCGCGTCCGGAACACGAAGCCGCGGTGGTCGTAGACATGATGCGCGTCGGTGACCTTCACCATGTCGCTGGTGCCGTGCCCACCCTCGTCCCACTCCTCGTAGCGCTCGTGCTTCGTGACGTGCTCGATCCGATCGGGCGGTCCGAGCACGCGGCGCAGCTCGGCCGGCGCGAAGCTCGCGAGCGGCTTGCCATCGATCGCGACCCCGCCGGTGCGCAGGTCGATCGCGAGCTCGCAGCCGCTACCACGATTCACGAGCGGCTCCGGCGGCGGCGCGTTGCCACTGCTGGCGCTGCCGCCGCAACCGATCCCGACCACCACGAGCCACGCGAGGCGCACGCCACGACGATAGCTCATCCGTGCAGGCGGTCGAGCGCTTCCACCAGCTCTGCGAATCGCGACGCGGCGTCGAACGGGCGCGCGACGACCTCGTGCAACGGCAGCTGCGGACCGCCCGGCAGCTGGAGCTGCTCGAGCTGCCGCCACGGTCGCGCGGCGATGTTGCGATCGCGATGCTGCTGCGCGTAGCGATACAGCGTGCCGAGCTCCGCGGCCAGCTCGCTCGGCGTGCCGAGCTCGGCGAGCCAGCGCGCGAGCGCGTTCTCGAGGCCGATCAGATGCTCGACGGGATGCGCGTTCGCGAGCTCGTCGAGCGAGGCCGCGGCGTTCGTGATCTCGCGTGCCGCGACGTAGCGACGCGCACGCGCGGCGAGCTCGCGGAGCTGAGCCTCGTCGTGGTCGGCTTCGATCGCGCGCCGCAGGTCCGCGAGCAGGCGAGGGCCGTCGCCGACGGAGACGAGCAACGCGGTCAGCCGCTCGACGCAGCCGGCATGCTCGCCACGCACGATCCGCTCGGCGAGCACGCGCGCCGGGATCGCAATGTCGAGCCGGACGACGACGCGTCGCCACAGCGGCGAGTCGTACGGCCCGAGCAACCGCTCGACCGCGACCCACGGCGGGTGGCGCAGTTGCTCGAGCACCTGACCGCGCCGGTGCTCGCTCTCGCCGGCGAACGCATCGGCCAGCGACTCGACGGTGTTCGCGCGCAGCCACCGATCACAGATCATCGCGACATCGCGTTGATCGACCATCCACCGGCGCGCTGCATCGCGCGTGGCGGGCGTGTCGATCCGCAGCAGCGCCTCGAACGCCTCGAGCTCGACGGGTGGCGCACCGACCTCGAGCAGGCGATGCGCGAGCACGACGAGCGGCTCGGGCGCGCCGCGTCCGATCGCGCCGAGGATCGCGGGCTGCAGCGCAGGCTCGCGGCGGGCTGCGTCGAGGATGATCGCGACGTCGAGCCCGCCGCCGGCGGCGAGCCGCGTCGCGAGCTGGATCGCGGACTCGCGGACGACGAGCTCGGGATCGTGGCGCGCGAGCCCGAGCAGCAGCTCGGCCTCGCCGTGACCGGCGAGCAGCACCGCGAGCGTGCGGCGCACGCCGGGATCCGGTTCGCGGGCGGCGCGATGGCCGAGCGCGTGGCCGTCGTCGTGCGACCGCATCGCGAGCGCCCAGATGGCCCACACGCGCTGCTCGGGCCGCCCGCCGTCGAGCAGCGCCTGCAGCGCGGTGCGATCGAGCCGTGCGGCCTCGTCGAAGCTGGCGATCGCGGCGAGCTCGATCACAAGTACGCGGGGTCGCGGTACTCGCCGAGCTCGCTGCGGAACAGATCGCAGATCTCGCCGAGCGTGACGTGCTGCTTCACCGCGTCGAAGATCGGCGGCATCACGTTCTGCTTGTCATCGCGCAGCGCGGTCTTGACCACCGCGAGCGCGCGCTCGACCGCCGCGCGATCGCGCGTGTCGCGGAACTGCTTGATCCGCGCGACCTGGTTGTGCTCGACCTCGTGCTCGATCTTGAGCGTCGGGATGTGATCGCCCTCGTCGGGGGTCGCGTACTTGTTGACGCCGACGATCACGCGGCGCCGCGTGTCGACCTCGCGCTGGAACTCGAACGCCGAGCGCGCGATCTCGCGCTGCGGGTAGCCTTCCTCGACCGCCTTCACGATGCCGCCCATCGCGTCGATCTTGTGGATGTACTCCCACGCGGCGGCCTCGACCTGATCGGTCAGCGTCTCGATGAAGTAGCTGCCGGCGAGCGGATCGGCGACCGCGGCGACGCCGGTCTCCTCGTAGATGATCTGCTGCGTACGGAGCGCGAGCTGCGCGGCGTCCTCGGTCGGCAGCGCGTACGTCTCGTCGTAGCTGTTCGTGTGCAGCGACTGCGTGCCGCCGAGCACCGCAGCGAGCGCCTGCATCGTCGTGCGCACCACGTTGTTGAGCGGCTGCTGCGCCATCAGCGACACACCCGCGGTCTGCGCGTGCGTGCGGAGCAGCCACGACTTCGGGTTCTTCGCGCCGAACCGCTCGCGCATGATCTTCGCCCACATCCGGCGGCCGGCGCGGAACTTCGCGATCTCCTCGAAGAAGTCGTTGTGGACGTCCCAGAAGTACGACAGCCGCGGCGCGAACGCGTCGACGTCGAGCCCACCCTCGATGCCGAGCTGGACGTAGCCGATGCCGTCGGCGATCGTGAACGCGAGCTCCTGCACCGCGGTCGCGCCGGCTTCGCGGATGTGATAGCCGCTGATCGAGATCGTGTTCCACTGCGGCATCGTGTTCGTGCACCACACGAGCATGTCGCGGATGATCCGCATGTGGCCGCGGATCGGGCTGATCCACTCCTTCTGCGCGATGAACTCCTTCAGCATGTCGTTCTGCAGCGTGCCGCGCAGCTTGTCGGGCGAGACGCCCTGCTTCTCGGCGACCGCGACGTAGAGCGCGAGCAGCACCGCAGCCGGCGCGTTGATCGTCATCGACGTCGACACCTTGTCGAGCGGGATGTCGCCGAACAGCCGCATCATGTCGTCGAGCGACGCGACCGACACGCCCTCGCGGCCGACCTCGCCGAGCGACCGCGCGTGATCGGGGTCGTAGCCCATCAGCGTCGGCATATCGAACGCGGTCGACAGCCCGGTCTGGCCGTGCTCGAGCAGGAACTTGAAGCGCTGGTTCGTGTCCTCGGGCGTGCCGAAGCCGGCGAACATGCGCATCGTCCACGGCTTGCCGCGATACATGGTCGCGTGCGGACCGCGCGTGAACGGATACTGGCCGGGATCGCCGAGCTTCTCGTCGTAGCTCCAGCCGCGCGCCTGGAGGTCTGCCGGCCCGTACGTGTTCTGCAGCGGAATACCGCTCATCGTGCGCACTTCGGGGTCGACGTCGGGCTTTTTGACCGGAGCCATGGCGCCGGTTTACCACGGGTTTCGAACAATCCGATGACGCATCGACGACGCGCGCGCTAGTGTCCGCCGCGATGTCGGCCGACGCGCTCCGCAACTACACGACAGACCTCGTCGCGCGGGCACGCCAGGGCAAGCTCGACCCGGTGATCGGCCGCGACGCCGAGATCCGGCGCACGCTGCAGATCCTCGGCCGCCGCAGCAAGAACAACCCGGTGCTCGTCGGTCTGCCGGGCGTCGGCAAGACCGCGATCGTCGAGGGCCTCGCGCTGCGGATCGCGCTCGGCGACGTCCCGGACAGCATGCGGCAGCGCCGGATCCTCGCGCTCGATCTCGCGCAGCTGATCGGCGGCACGCGGTTTCGCGGCGACTTCGAGGAGCGGCTCAAGGGCGTGATCTCCGGCGTGCTCGCCGCGCCCGACGTGATCCTGTTCATCGACGAGCTGCACACGATCGTCGGCTCGGGCAGCCGCGAGGGCGCGCTCGACGCCGGCGACATCCTCAAGCCTGTGCTGGCGCGCCGCGAGTTCAGCTGTATCGGTGCGACCACGACCGCCGAGTACGACCAGTACCTCAGCCGCGACAAGGCGCTGATGCGCCGGTTCCAGCCGGTGCGCGTCTCCGAGCCGAGCACCGAGGACGCGATGGTGATCCTGCGCGGGATCAAAGACCGCTACGAGGCGCACCACCGGATCCGGATCTCCGATGCCGCGGTGGTCGCCGCGGTCGAGCTGTCGGCGAAGCACATCCCGGATCGCTACCTGCCGGACAAGGCGATCGATCTGATCGACGAGGCCGCGAGCCAGCTGAAGCTCGAGGCCGAGAGCGTACCCGCCGACGTCGCGACCGCCGAGCAGACCCTCGTCAAGCTCGAGATCGAGAGCCGCGCGCTGCAGGGCGAGGAGGGCGCCGCCGCCGCACACCGCCGCGACTGGCTCGAGACCGAGCTCGCGTCCGCGCGCGCGATCACCGGCGATCTGCGCGCGCGGTGGAACGCGCAGAAGCAGATGGTCGCGAGCATCCGCGAGCTGATCCATCACGAGGAGCAGCTGCGCGCCGAGGAAGAGCACGCGCGCCGCACCGGTCAGCTCGGTCGCGCCGCCGAGATCGCGTATCGCGCGATGCCCGACGTCAGCCGCCGGATCGAGCAGCTGACCGCCGAGCTGTCCGCCGCCCAGACGCCGGGCCTGATGCTGCGCGACACCGTCACCGCGCGCGACGTCGCGGCGATCGCCGCGAGCTGGACCGGCCGCGCGATCGACGAGCTCGCGCCGGAGCTGTCGCCGGCCGAGCCGCCACCGACGCCGTCCGCGTGACGGGCCGCCGCGATCGACGGGCGTGACCGGCCGGCGTCAATTGACGCGCCGCGAACGCTCGCTCACGATCGCGCGGTGCCCGTCCACCTGCGCGATGTCATCGGCTACCTCGACACCACGCTCGAGATCGATCGGTTCCGCGACTACGCGCCGAACGGCCTGCAGGTCGAGGGCACGCTCGAGGTCGACACGATCGTCACCGGCGTCTCGGCGAGCGCGGAGCTGATCACGCGTGCGATCGAGCTCGGCGCCGATCTGATCGTGGTCCACCACGGCCTCGTCTGGGGCTCGGGCCTGACGAAGATCCACGGCCCGCTCGCGACGCGCCTGCGCCTGCTGCTCGGCAACGAGGTCTCGCTCGCCGGCTACCACCTGCCGCTCGACAAGCACGCGCGGCTCGGCAACAACGTCGGCCTGTGCGACGCGCTCGGCCTCGCCGCCAACCGCGAGCCGTTCGGCGACGTCCGCGGCACGCCACTCGGCCTCGCCGGCATCTGGACCGCGCCGCTACCGCGCGAGCAGGCGATCGGCCGGATCTCCGCCGGCATTGGCCGCGGTCAACCGCCGCGCTTCGTGTTCCCCTACGGCCCCGCGACCGTCCGCCGGGTCGGCGTGTGTTCGGGTGCCGCCTCCGATCTGCTCGAGGCCGCGGCGATCGCCGGCTGCGATCTGTTCCTGACCGGCGAGCTCGCCGAGCGTGCGGGCGAGCTCGCGCGCGAGCTACAGATCACGCTCGTCGCGGCCGGCCACTATGCCACCGAGGTCTTCGGCGTGATGCGCCTCGCCGAGGAGCTGCGCCAGCGCTTCCCGTCGGTGAACGTCCAGTTCGTCGATGTCCCCAGCCCGCTGTGAACGGGGTCAGGCTACACTTGCTCAACCTGGTGACGCGTAAGCTCGTGTTTTGACTTGTCCGCAGGTTGACGAAGTGTAGCCTGACCCCGTTCAGGGACAGGGCTTGCGCACGAGCCACAGCTCGCCGCCTTCGGAGCTCTCGAAGCCCGTGGGCACCACGAGGATCGCGGCGTGGCCCGGCTCGACGAGCGGAAACGCGCCCATGCCGCCGCGGCCTTCGCCACCGGTGACTGGCAGCACCTCGATCGGCGGCTCGGTCTCGCGCGTCGTCGGCACGAAGGTCGCCGAGGCTTGCGCCTTCCACGTGTGACCGATCGCGGTGTAGTAGCCGCGCGTCCAGCCGGCGGCGCCGAGGACGCCGTCGGGGAGGACGACGCCGGCGAAGGTCGTGGCCTCGTCGGGCAGCGGGGCGATCCGGATCTCGTCGAGCTGCTCGCCGCTGACGTCGAGGGTCGCGATCACCCACTCGCCGTCGGGATCGCGGAGCGCGATGCGCGGTGGCGAGGCGGGCAGCAGCTCGAACGCCGCCGGCGTCGCGTCGATGCCGCGGATCGCCGCGCGCCGCGAGATCAGCTTGCCGGTCGCGTCGAGCACGGCCATGAACAGGCCGGGCGTGTCGTACGAGGTCCACACGACGACGGTGCGATCGTGGACGGTGACGTGCTCGTAGGCGTGCACGCGATCCTCGGCGAGCACCTGGTGCTCGGTGTGGCCGTCGGCGTAGAACCGCTGCGCGTAGAGCCGGCGTAGCTGCGCGTCGCCCTCGACGCCGATCGCGAAGCAGCGATCGCCGGAGCACCGGAGCGATGGTGCGCGCGGCTCGCTCGAGTTGATCACGACCTCGGGGCCGAGGCGCCTGTGCGCGCGATCGAACAGCTGGAAGCTGACCTTGTGGCCGCGCTCGACGAGCAGCTCGAGGTCGCTCGACACGGCGTAGCCGTCGATCGCCGACAGCGGTCCGAGGTCGGCGAGCTCGCGCGCATCGGTGGGACGTGGCCGCGGCGCATCGACATCGAACGCGACGACGTACGTGCGCGCGTCGCGCGTGCCGACGAGCGATAGCCGCGTGCCGGCGACGTAGCTCGCGCGCAGCGTCTCGAGGCCGACCGGCACCGCGTACAGCTGCGCGCCCGCGAGCCCGACGAGGCTCAGCTGCTGCTCGTGGCGCGCGAGCAGCCAGCTGCGATCGCCGATCCGGCCCAGCCAGTCGACGAGCAGCAGCTGCTGCGGCGTCCGGATCGGCGGCTCGATCGCGCAGGTGTGAATCTTCGCCGCCGTCGTCGTCGCGGGGTGGCTCGAGCTCGCCGGGCTCGACGACCAGCACGCGGCGAACGCGAACATCAGCGCGACGAGCTTCATCGCGGCGCCGGGATCCGCGCGTCGAAGTCGATCCACACGCGCGGATCGTGACGGCAGTCGTAGGCCCGGCACGCGCCGGGGCGGTGATCGTAGACCGTGCACGCGCCGTCGTCGGACATGCACGCGCAGCGGCCGCTGGCGTCGCGCGGCAACGCGTACGGCTGGAAGATGTCGAATGGCAGCTTGCGCTCGGCGACGTCCTGCGCCGACAGCGTCACCTCGAACGAGCAGCAGCGCGCGCCGCACAGCGGGATCCGCGCGGCGCAGTCGATGTCGGCGCTCTCGACCGCGTACTTGTCGCGGAACATCGCGAGCCGCACGGTCGAGCGATCGCCGGTGATCTTCGCGGCCATCTGGCGGAACGACTTCGGCAGCTGGCCGCGCAGGATCAGGGCATCGATGAGCCACTCGAGGCGACGCGCGGTGTCTGCGTGGTCGGCGCGCGCGGCGAGCGTCTCGACGAGGCCGGTCAGCTCGGCCACGAGGTCCGGCGACATCGGCGGCGGCTCGTCGGCGGACACGCTCCAACGTTAGCACTCGTGCGCGAATCCGAGGAACCCGGAGCGCGCGTGTGTCCGATCGCCACGCCCGCGACGCGCCACGACCGCCGCGTACGTGCGCGCCGAGGGCATGCGCGATGCAAATGCACCGGATCATGCGTACTCGACTGGCATTCGCGACCGTGCTCGCTGGCATGCTGGCGATCTCCGCATGCACGAGCAGCGACGAGGCACCCGACGAGGGTCCGGTGAATCCTGACTCGCTCGAGCCGATGACGAGCAACGACGAATCGCTCGTCGCGGCGCCATCCGATCCGTGCGCGGTCGTCGCGACCGAAGGCGCGTGCACGCTGGTGTGCGATCCCGACCGGCTCGTCGAGGAGTACGTGCCGCCGGGCAGCTGCGTCACCTGGCTGTGCGAGCTCCGCGACGGCGGGACGCGCCGCGTTGGTGGCTGTCACGAGTAGTCAGAAGCAGATCCCGTACGGCACGCCGTCGAGGAACTGCCAGTTGTGGCACGTCGTGCCCGCGTCGCAGCCGTGCGTCGCGTCGTTCGGCGTGCAGTAGCGGACGCACATCGGGCGATCGCCGCCGATGCAGAACGATCCGCGCGCGCAGTCCGCGGAGGTCACGCACGACGCGCCCTGGCCACCCGCACCGGCGGGTCGGCAATCCGAGTACTCGAGCAGGTGGTCCGACAGTACGTGACAGCCGAACCCGGCCGGGCACGTGTCCGCGAACGGCGTGCACGAGTCGGTGCACGCGAGCGCGCCGCCGGTGAGGCACAGCTCGCCGAGCCCGCAGCACATGCTGCCGGGCTGGCCGCAGGACTGGCCGACGCCACCCGGTCCCGGGCAGACCGGCTTGCAGCGATCGTTCGCGCACAGCGTGCCCGCGGTGCAGACGTCCGGCATCTCGGCCGAGCAGCGATCGCTCGCGTCCGCGGCGGCGCCACCGTCGGGGCTCGCGCCGTTCGTACCTCCACAGCCCGGCGTGCTCGCGATCACGAGCGCGCCGATCCAGATCGATCTCCATGGTTTCATCGGTGCTCCGACGGACGCGCCGCCCGCTGCACCTCGTGATCCAGCCCCGCGATCGCTGCGACGTGCGCTTTGGGCCGCTGCCGTGACCGCGACTTCACGATCCGGAATCGTCTTCGGTCACAGCCGCACGAGCTCGTAGAGCCGCGCGTCCGCGTTCGACAGCGTCGTCGGCGTCTCGGACGCGATGGCAAATCCCGGCAGCAGCGCGCGCAGCTCGTCGGCGGTCACTGGCGTGGTCGCGAGCTCGCCCGCGATGGCGTGCGCGATCACGAGCAGCGTGCCGCGCGGCGCGACGATCCGATCGATCGTGCGCGCGTAGGCGGGCCACGCCTCGCGCGCCAGGCAGTGCAGCAGCCCGACATCGACCGCGACCTCGAACGGACCGTCGAGGCGCGACGCGAGCACGTCGTCGAGCACGAACAGGATCGGCAGTGCGCCCGCGCGATCGCGCGCCTTGCCGAGCGCGGTCGGCGAGACGTCGCACGCGGTGACGCGAAGCCCGCGGCGCGCCGCCGCGATCGCGACGACGCCATCGCCGGTGCCGAGATCGACGAGCCGCTCGCCTCGACCGGCATGTGCGTCGAGCTTGGCCGCGAGCGCGGGCGTGACGTCGTCGGCGTGCCACGGCAGCTGGTCGACCGGCACGCTCGCCCACAGCCGCTCCCAGCCGGCGGCGCCGTCGGGCAGCTTCGCGCGCGGCACGTGCGTCGCGAGCAGGTGGCGCACGAGCTCGAGCATCGCGGCGGGCGGCGCGGCCGGGCCGAACATCGGCGTGCGCGCGTCCGGACGCTGCGCGACCTCGATGCCGAGCGCGGGATGCACGATCCAGCGGCCGTGCGCGCGCAGCGTCTCGAGGTTCGCCTGGACCGCAGGCGCGTCGAGCATCGCGTCGTTCATCGACGGTGCGATCACGACCGGTGCGCGTGTCGCGGTCGCGATCGCCGACACGAGATCCGAGCAGTCACCGGTCGCCATCCGCGCGATCGTCGTCGCGCTCGCCGGCCACACGATCACGAGCTCGGCCCACTCGGCGAGCGCGATGTGCGGCACCGGCGTCGCCGCGTCGCGCTGCCACAGGCCGCGCCACACCTGGTGATGCGTCAGCGCGTCGAGCGCCGCGACCGCGACGAACCGCTGCGCGGTCTTCGTCAGCGCGATCCGGACGTCGCAGCCCTGCGCCTGGAGCCCGCGCACGAGCGCCGGCGCGTCGACCGCCGCGACCGCGCCCGAGATCGCGAGCACGACCCGGCGCGGCCACATCGGCGGGCGCACTGCTGCACGCGCCGCGACGATCACGCCGGTGCGCTCGAGCAGGGCGAGCAGCTCGTCGACCGGCGCCGCCGGCACCTCGCCACCGGTGCGCTCGGCGAGCGCAGCGAACAGCTCGTCGCGCGTGATCGGCCGGCCGTGCAGCTCGAGCACCGCGCGCACGAGCATCGCGGAGTCACCGTCGAACCGCAGCGCGCGCTCGCCGGCGAGCACCGTCGTCGAGTCGCGATGATCGACGACGCGGACGACCGCGGCCCGGATCCGTTGCATGCGGAGCTGATTCTGCCACTCGACCGAGCGGCGGAGGGCTCATCAACCGATCGGTCGACAGCCCGCCGGGCAGGTGCCCTGGCTGTCCGCGCACGGCGGACAGTCGATCGGTGTCGCGTCCGCGACCCCGGCCTCGAGCGGCGCAGCGTCGACGATCGGCTGATCCGGAATGCAGTACAGCTGACACGACGGCGTGTCGTCGTCACCGCACGCAGCACCGACGAGCGTGAACGCGAGTACCACCGGGATCCGCAGGCGCTTCACGCGACGAGCATACGCGAGTCATCCGCGTGTCATGCGCGGATCTCCGACCGCAAACGATGCACCCGTGTGGCTGCCGTCACGAGTGGTTCGAAGTAGAGTAGGCGCGTTTGTCGGGCTCGCCGATCCGTCTGCCGTCCGGGGTACGCGACTTTCTGCCGCGAGCGGCGTCCCGCAGGGTCTCGCTGGCCGCGCGGATCGCCGGCGTCTTCGAGGCGTGGGGCTACGCGCGGATCATCACGCCGGTGTTCGAGTGCGCCGACGTGCTCGAGCGCGGGCTCGGCCACGACGCGCGCGCCGCGGCGATCCGGTTCGTCGAGCCGGGTACCGGCGAGGTCGTCGCGCTGCGACCGGACATCACCGCGCAGGTCGCGCGGCTCGTCGCGACGCGGCTTGCCGAGCACGAAGGCCCGGTACGGCTGTGCTACGAGGGCGCGGTCTACCGGCTGTCCGGACGGCTCGCCGACGAGCTCGGCCAGCGCGAGATCCTGCAGGCCGGCATCGAGCTGATCGAGGCCGCCGAACCGGCCGGCGATGCCGAGGCGCTCGCGGTCGCCGCCGCCGCGCTCGCGGCCGCCGAGCTGCCCGAGGCCCGGCTCGATGTCGGTCACGTCGCGCCGGTGCGGTTCGTGCTCGAGGCGATCACCGACGAGGATGCGCGCGCGGCACTGACGCAGGCGCTCGCGCGCAAGGATCGTGGCCGGCTGCGCGCGGTCGCGAGCTCGCTGCCGCCGGCGATCGCGCCGCTCGCCGAGGCGCTCGGTGGCCTGTGGGGCCCCGCCGATGCGACGCTCGCCCGCGCGCGCACGCTCGCGTGGCCGGCGGACGTCCGCGCCGCGCTCGACACGCTCGGCGCGGTGCTCGCCGCGTTCGCCGAGCTCGCCGATCCGCCGATCCCGAGCCTCACGATCGATCTCGGCGACGTCCGCGGCTTCGACTACTACACCGGCGTGCGGTTCGCCGGCTACGTCGGCGGCGCGCCCGATGCGGTGCTGCGCGGCGGCCGCTACGACGCGCTGATCGGCCGCTACGGTCATCCCGCGCGCGCGACCGGCTTCGCGCTCGATGTCGAGGCGCTCGCGCAGGCGCAGCGGATCGGCGACGTCGCCGCGCCCGCGAAGCCGCCCGGCATCGCGGTCGCCGGCCCGGCCGCTGCCGCGGTCGCGCGGTCGCTGCGTGCGCGAGGTCTGCGCGCGGTCGCGTGCGCGTCGCTGCCGACCGCGAGCTGGCTCGCGAGCGCCGGGCTCGACGCCGCGGTCGCGACCGATACGGCAACACTGGTGCGTGTCGACGACTCGCGCGAGCAGCTCGCATCCCCGCTGCAGCTCGACGAGCTCGTCGCCGCGGTCCCAGGCAAGGAGGCACGTAGATGTCAGTCGTGATCGTCGTCGGCGCCCAGTGGGGCGATGAAGGTAAGGGCAAGGTCGTCGATCTGTTCACCGATCGCGCGGACACCGTCGTGCGCTACGGCGGCGGCGCGAACGCGGGCCACACGCTCGTGATCGATGGCAAGAAGCTCGTCACGCACCTCGTGCCGTCCGGCGTCTGCCATCCCGGCAAGGCGTGCGTGCTCGGCGACGGCATGGTGATCGATCCGCACACGCTGCTCGACGAGCTCGCGGACTGCCAGCAGCGCGGCCTGCTGATGCGCAACGAGCTGCTGATCGGGCTCGGCGCGCACGTGATCCTGCCGTACCACAAGCTGCTCGACGGCCTGCGCGAGGATCGCGGCGCGACGCGCGGCAACGCGATCGGCACCACGCGCCGCGGGATCGGTCCGGCGTACGAGGCGAAGGCCGCGCGCCGCGGCGTCCGCATGCGCGACCTGCTGAAGCCCGAGCGCCTGAAGGATCTCGTGCTCGCGAACCTCGACGAGCTGACGCCGCTGATCCTCCACCTCGGCGGCGCCGCACCGACGCAGACCGAGATCGCGACCTGGATCGAGGAGGCGCACGTCGCCGGCACGAAGCTCGCGCCGCACACCGGCGATGCCGGCCGGTTCGTCGCCGCGAAGATCCAGGCCGGCAAGCACGTGCTGTTCGAGGGCGCGCAGGGCTGCCTGCTCGATCTCGATCACGGCACGTATCCGTTCGTGACGTCGTCGTCGACGATCGCCGCCGGCGCGTGTCAGAGCGCAGGCATCGGTCCGACGCAGATCGATGCGGTCGTCGGCATCACGAAGGCATACGCGACGCGCGTCGGTGGTGGCCCGTTCCCGACCGAGCTGCACGGTGCCGAGGGCGAGCGCCTGCGCCAGGCGGGTGGCGAGTTCGGCGCGACCACCGGACGGCCGCGGCGCTGCGGCTGGCTCGATCTGCCGGCGCTGCGGATGGGCGCGCGGCTCTCGGGCATGCAGTCGCTCGCGCTCACGAAGCTCGACGTGCTGTCCGAGCTGGGCGAGGTGAAGGTGTGTGTCGCCTACAAGGTCGACGGCAAGGAGCTCGACGAGCCCCCGATCGATCCAGATGACATCGCGCGCGCCGAGCCCGTGTATGCGAGTTTTCCGGGCTGGGGCAAGCTGCCATCAGAAGCGCGTGAGGTTGCGGACTTGCCCGCGACGGCGCGTGCGTACGTCGAGACGATCCAGAACATGGCCGGTGTCCCGTTCTGCCTCGTGTCGGTAGGACCTGACCGTTCAGAGACTATCCGACTCCTCGATCCGTTCGCGGCGACCTCGGTCTGATCGCGCAAGAGCACGCGCCAATTGGCGTTCCGCCGACGTGCGTGTGATACGATTTTTTTTACCAAGGAGCGTCGGACTCGGGGGTCCGACTGCTTGAACCACGCATGCAGGAAGCAACATGAAGATCGTCTGCGACGCTTGTCAGGCCAAGTACTCGATCTCGGACGATAAGGTCCAAGGCAAGGTCTTCAAGATCCGCTGCAAGAAATGCAGCAACATCATCGTCGTGCGCGGCGGTGCCGGCGCTGCGGAAGCGCCCGCACCGGCGACACAAGAAAAAGAGACGCGTGTCTACGACTACGGCTACGAAGGTGGCGATCAGCCACCGGCGGGAGACGATGCGGTCTGGCACGTCGTGATCAACCAGGATCAGGTCGGCCCGATGACGGCCGCCGAGGTCCAGCAACGGTTCGCGGCCGGCGAGATCGACGGCGAGACCTACGCGTGGCGCGAAGGCTTCGCGGACTGGATGCCGCTCGCGCAGGTCGACACGTTCGCCGCGTTCGTCGCGTCGGGCAGCACGACCGCCGCGGTCGGCAACGGCAGCGGCGCGCAAGCGGTCGCCGCGATGTTCGCCGGTGGAGACGAGGCCGGCACGGTGCGCAGCGATCCGGGCGATCTGTTCGCCGCGGCCGCGTCGAGCGCGCGCCACGCCGACGACGACGGCGGTGATCTGTTCGGCAGCAAGCCGGCCGCGGCGAGCGCCGCCGCCGCTGCGTCGCCGGCCGCCGCCCAGCAAGCCGCGGCATCGAAGCTGCGCGGCGAGCGCAACGAGAACTCGGTGCTGTTCTCGCTCAACAACCTCGCGCAGCTCGCGAGCGGCAAGCCCGCGCCGGCGGCGGCAGCGGCCGCATCGCCGGGTGCTGCGCCTGCGGGTCATGCGACCGGCACCGCCGGTGGCGAGGGCTCGGGCCTGATCGACATCCGGTCGATGGCGAACGCGTACCTCGGCGGTGGTGCTGCTCCGGGCGCCAAGCCCGCGACGGCCGCCGCCGTCGGATCGATCGACGATCTGCCGGTGTTCGGTGGCGGCGGCTTCTCCGAGCCTGCCGTGATCGTCCCGACCGCGCGTCCGCAGAGCAACCCGAAGCTGCTGTACGCGCTGATCGGCTCGGTCGGTCTGCTCGCGGTCGCCGCGGTGATCCTCGTCGTCGTGCTGCTGACCGGCGGCAAGAAGAGCGAGTCGAAGGCGTCCGAGGTCGTGTCGGCGAACGACAAGACCGAGGACAAGTCGGACATCGCGAAGGTCACCGATACGGGCACGAAGCCGGATAC
Source organism: Kofleriaceae bacterium (assembly GCA_035715365.1). Taxonomy (GTDB): domain Bacteria; phylum Myxococcota_A; class Polyangia; order Haliangiales; family Haliangiaceae; genus JABFXX01. The sequence continues at coordinate 42,978 of DASTLB010000077.1, forward strand.
GACGGCGACCACCGGGTCGGGCAGCGCGACCGCGCCGACGACGCCCGACACGACGGCGAAGACGGACACCGCCGCGAAGACCGACACCGCGGCGAAGACCGACACGCCGGCGACCACCGCGAAGACCGACGACACGAAGAAGCCCGACAAGAAGCCGGACAAGAAGCGCGAGACGCACACGTCGACCGCGGCGGTCACGCCCAAGGACACGAAGAAGGACACCACGACGAAGCCGGCCGACACGAAGACGACCGCGGACTCCGGTGGCGGTTGCGACGAGGTCTCGTGCGTCCTCAACAACTACGAGGGCGCCTGCTGCGCGAAGTACAAGAAGGGTGGCGGCTCGAAGCCGTCCGGCGGTGGCAGCACCGGCGGCGGCGCGTCGGGCGGCGGCCTCCCCGAGTCGCTCGACCGATCGATGATCTCCGAGGGCATCGCGGGCGTGAAGGGCAGCGTCTCGGCGTGCGGCTCGAAGTCGTCCGCCAAGGGCAAGGTCGAGGTCTCCGTGAAGGTGACGCCCGACGGCTCGGTGTCGAGCGTGCAGGTGAAGAGCTCGCCGGACCCGGCGCTCGGCAGCTGCGTGCAGTCGGCGATGCAGCGCGCGCACTTCAAGAAGACGCAGAACGGCGGGTCGTTCAAGTACCCCGCCGTGTTCTGAGCCGCGGCAACGCCGCCCAAGACGCCCGCCAGGCGCCCGCGGCAGCCGCGGCCGCCTGGTCTTTTTATATTTGGCTCGCTCGCCGGGCTTTCGCCCGAGGTCGACTCGGCGTCGCTTCGCGCCGCCGTCGCCCGGCTCGCTCGCCTGGCAGCGATGCCACGCGGGCGTTTGTCGTTTCGGGGACCGCCAAGCGGCCTGTGAGGGTGCGGTCGGGCGGAACGCCAAGCGAAGAAGCACGCCGAGGACGCCAGGAACGTTTGGGCGGACCCGTCGCGGAGGCCCCCCGACGACGGGCATGTCCGACCAAGATCGCTTGGCGACCATGGCGTTCTTCCTTCCTTGGCGATTCTCCTTGGAACACTGCGGACGATCACCCGACCGCCCCCGATGACGGGCATGCCCGAACGAGTTCGCTTGGCGCCGATGGCGTTCTTCCTCGCTTGGCGATTCTCCTTCGAACGACCCGCTGGCGGCTATTGCTTGCCGCCGCAGCCGAGCCACTCCGCGAGCAGCGCGCGCTCCTCGTCGCTCGGTCCGCCGACCGGCGGCATCGTCGGTGCGTCACCGGTCGCGCGCACGAGGATCCGCTCGCGCCACTCCATCGTCTTGGCGTAGTCGTCGAAGTTGACGTCCGCCGGCGCGTTCTGGCGCATGGCCGCCGGCAGCGCGCTCGAGTGACAGCCGCGGCACCAGTCCGCGACGAACGGCGCGCCGAAGTTGTCGTAGTCGAGGAACGAGGTCGCGCACTGATCCGGCGTCGGGCCACCGTCGTCGTCGCCCGAGCTCGCGTCGGTGCCGCAGCCCGCGGCGAGCCCGATCGCGAGCAGCGCTGCGCTACGCCACGAACGCATCGAAGACCTCCGTGCTCGAGAGGTGCGTGCCCGGATCGACGCCGCACGCGGCGAGCACGCCGGCGACGAAGTTCTGCGACAGCAGCGTCGTGCCGGTCGCGCTCGGCGCGCCGGTCGCGAAGTCGATCTTGGCAGCCTCGAGGCCGTCGGTCGTCGCGCCGAACGCGCGGCCGCCGCGGATGCCTGCACCCATCACGACCGCCGAGGTGACCGGCCAGTGGTCCTTGCCGAGGTTCGCGTTGAGCTTCGGCGTGCGCGAGAACTCCGAGAAGCAGCAGACGACGGTGTCGTCGAGCATCGTCGTGCCGGCGGTGCGGCCCGGGCGGGCGGCGAGGCCGTCGAGCAGGCGGAGCAGGCCGGCGAACGTCTGCTCGTGGAAGTCGGACTGGTCGGTGTTCGTGTCGTGGGTGTCCCACTGCAGGCGCGTGTTGAGCATCACCGCCTGCGAGATGTCCTGCGACAGCGCCTCGAGCGCGAGGTCGACCTGCGCGGACAGCGCGAGCGTGCGGCCCCGATCGCCGAAGCCGGCGCGCACCGCCTCGAGTCGCTTGCCGCGATCGATCGCCTCGGCGAAGTCGTCGACGCGGCGGCGGTTGTAGCCGGCGGCGCCACGGGTCGCGCGCACGCGGTCGGCGCTCGCATTCGCGTACGCGGCGAGCAGGCGATCCTCGGCGTTCGTGGTCGCCAGCGGCGCGACGCCGTTCGTGCGGTAGGCCTGCGCGGGGTCGAGCAGCGCGATGATCTGGTTCGTCGCGCCGACGCGGCCCGCGCTGACCGCGTATGCGCCGGTGAACGCGGTGTCGCCGAGGATCAGGTACGGCAGCGGCAGCGCGTTGCCGAGATCGTGGCCGACGATCGCGCCCATGTCCGGGTTCGTCTCGTTGCGCGTGCCGGTCGCCATGCGCTTGACGCACTCGCGGTGCGCGACGCTCGCGACCGAGATGCCACGCACGACGGCGGACAGCGGCGCGTACTTCGTGAAGAACGCGCCGACGCTCGGACGCGACGGATCGGTCAGCACGTCGAGGTTGCCGAAGCGCTGGATCGTGCCGGCCGGCACGTCGACCTTCGCGGACTGGAGCTTCGGATCGAGCGCGTAGGTGACGTCCCAGCCGCCTTGCGCCATGACCATGACGAGGCGGCGCGGCGTGGTCGCGGCGCGCACGCCGGCGGTGGCGGTCGCCGTCGAGCGGCCGTTGCGACAGAGCAGGGCGAGCGCGCCCGCACCGGAGTACTTGAGGAGGTCGCGGCGGTTCATGGTCGTGGCTCCTAGTAGAAGAGGCTGCGGAAGTCGCTCAGCATGCCGACGAGGACGATCTTCCACGCGCGCGTGGCGGTCGAGCTCTCGGCGAGCGCGTCGGTGAACAGCTGGTAGGTGTCGTCGACTTCGGGCGAGTCCGGCGCGACGAGCTCGCCGTAGATGCGCGCGTGGAGGAACGCGAGCTCGGCGCGGACCTTCGCCTCGTCGGTGTCGGTCGGCGCGGCCTTGACGAACAGCGTCCGATCCGCCGGCGCCGCGGCGGCGTCGTGATCGACGACGAACTGCGCGGCGGCGGACGCGGCGGCCTTCGCGACGAGGCTCGACGTCGCGTTCATCGTGTGCACGGGCTCGGTGACGAAGTACGAGTCGATGCCGCCTGCGAGCACGCGGAAGCCGACGAAGTCACCCTCGAGCAGACGCGCGGTGCCGAACGGGATCCCGCGCAGGTTCGCACCCGACAGCGTCGTCCACCGGAAGCCGGTGAGGTTCGTGAGCATGCGCGAGAGCTGCTCGGGACGGACCTTGAGCTCGCCGACGAGCGTCTGCGCACCTTCGAGGTCCGTGTCGTGCGAGACGCGGAACTCGTCGGACAGCACGATCAGCTTCGCGAGCTGCTTCGCGTTCATGCCGCCGGCGACGAACTTCTCCTGCAGGCTCGCGATCCAGCCCGCCGACAGATCGCCCTGCGCGACCTCGGTGAAGTACGACGCGAACCGGATCGCCGCGCAGCGCGCGAACCGCGGATCGCTCGCGATCGCCTGGCCGAGGCCGGTGAGGCCCTGTGCCTCGGTGCCGAAGAACATCGGCGGGCGCTTGTTCGTGCGGCGCCACGTGTTCACGCGGTCCGGATAGAAGTAGGTGACGGGGTAGCCGCCCTCGTTCTCGATCTGGTTCGCGATGATCTGGTTGCGATACGGGAACAGGTAGCTCGCGAGCGGATCGAGCGTCTGGTGGCAGCCCGCGCACGACGGGTTCGCGACGACTGCATCCGCGACGACATCGGGATTCGACAGATCGATCGAGGTGTCGACCGCGATGTCCGACGACAGGAAGTCGTGGCACAGGAACGCGCGCGAGATCATGTTCGCGCGGCCGCGCTCGTAGTTGAAGCCGGTCGAGCGCCAGCGGTAATAGAGCGAGCTCGTCGCGAGCACGCCGGCGGCGCCACGGCCGTCGGGCCACTGCGTGCGCTCCCACTGATCGTCGGGCAGCGTGTGCGGCAGGCCCCAGATCGTCGCGACGGTCCGGTTCGCCATCGTGTAGTCGGCGGTGACGATCTCGGTGTACGGCCGGTCATTCGCGACGACGTCCTCGATCAACTTCAGCGGCTCGTCGAACACGCTCGCGTTGAGCTCGGATGCCGTGATGCCGGCGAGCGGTCCGAGATCGGGGAACGTGAACTGACCCTGCTCGAGCCGGAGCAGCAGCGTCTCGTTGTGCAGCTCCTTGATCGTCTCGAGGAACTGCGGTGACTCGAGGTAGCGATCGACGATCACGGGCAGCTGATCCGGATCGGCGTCGACCGCCTGGAGGTCCTCGATCGACGGCCGGATCCCGCGCAGCGCCATCGACGCGCGCGTCAGGTGCTGCGTCGGCGTCAGGTAGACGACGGTCGCGGGGAGCGGCGGTGGCTCGGGCGGACGATCGACCGGGGGATCGCTCGCGCACGCGCCCGCGAGCAGCAAGAGAGACAGGAGCCGCATCTGCATGGGCTCCACCTACAGCAAGCGCGAGACCCACGACCTCCCCACGGATCTCGCGAACTTGTGTGGTTAACTGATCGCGGTCTTGTCGGGTCAGACCCGCAACTTGTAGGGGACAACCGACAACGATGAGACTTCCGCAACGCAGTCCCATGTCCGAGATCGAAACTCAGCTCCAGCACAAGCCGGGCGTGCAGGTCGTCTCGACGTTGCGCGTCGAGGTGGTCGACGGGCCGGACAAGGGCGCGCACGCGGTCGGCAGCGACGCGGTGTCGGTCGGCACCGCGCGCGACAACGCGCTCGTCGTCGGTGACTTCACGGTGTCGCGGTATCACCTCGAGGTCAGCGCGAGCCCGGGCGGCATCGTGGTCGCGGATCTCGGCTCGACGAACGGCACGTACATCGGCGCGGTGCGGATCGAGAAGGCGATCGTGCCGCCCGGTACGCTCGTCCGGCTCGGCGGCACGACGATCCGGTTCGACGACGCGATCCGGCGCACCGTGCAGACCGACGGTGCGAGCCACCAGCTCGCCGGCATGATCGCGCGCGCGCCGTCGATGCTCGCGCTGTTCGACGACATCGAGCGGCTCGCGTCCGCGAATGCCGCGGTGCTGATCGTCGGCGAGTCCGGCACCGGCAAGGAGCGCGTGGCCGAGGCGCTGCACGCGCGCGGCACCCGCGCCGCCGAGGCATTCGTCACGATCGATTGCGGCTCGCTGCCGTCGGCGCTGCTCGCGAGCGAGCTGTTCGGCCACGAGCGCGGCGCGTTCACCGGCGCGGACCGCACGCACGTCGGCGCGTTCGAGCGCGCGGGCGGCGGCACCGTGTTCCTCGACGAGATCGGCGAGCTGCCGGCGGCGGATCAGGCCGCGCTGCTCGGCGTGCTCGAGCGGCGGCGGTTTCGCCGCGTCGGTGGCACCGCGGAGCTCGAGCTCGGCGCGCGCGTGATCGCGGCGACGAATCGCGATCTGCGCACCGAGGTCAACGCGGCGCGGTTCCGTCACGACCTCTATCACCGGCTCGCGGTCATCGTGCTGCGTCTGCCGGCGCTGCGCGATCGCCGCGACGACATCCTGCCGCTCGTCGAGCACTTCGCGCGCGAGCTCGGCGCGGCGGGTCCGCTCGAGGACGTGTTCGGCAGCGAGGTGCTCGCGCGCTGGCAGCGCCACCCGTGGCCCGGCAACATCCGCGAGCTGCGCAACGCGGTCGAGGCGGCGCTCGTGATCGGCCCGGCGCAGCTCGAGCCCGAGCCCGCGCCGAGCGCGACCGCGCAGCCGATCGCCGCGATCCCGAGCGACGAGCCGCTACCGCCGTACAAGTCGGCGCGCGCGTCGCTGCTGCAGCAGTTCGAGCACGACTACCTCGTGCGGCTGATGGCCGAGGCGAAGGGCAACGTCTCGCAGGCGGCGCGCAGCGCGAAGATGGATCGCTCGCACCTGATCGACCTGCTGCATCGCCACGGCCTCAAGGGATGACCGCGCCGCCGACCGAGACGTCGACGCTGCCGAACGTCGTGCCGCGCTGCAGGACCTTCTGATCGACGAGTGCGTAGCCGGCGCTCGCGAGCCCGACGAACACCCGGAGGTTCGCGTCGATCGCGATCACGTCGAGCTCGTGATCGCGGTCGAGATCGCGGGTGACGACCGCGAGGATCGGCGGACACGTCGGGCACGGATCGGCGAGCGTCGTCACGACGGGCGACTTGCCGCGCTCGACGACGAAGCGATAGACGTGGCGCGTGGGATTCGAGGCTGCGATCAGCGCGGCTTGCGCGCCCGGTAATGCGGCACCCGCGTACGCGTTCGGCTTCTCGACCGCGCACATGCCGAGCAGCACCGGCGGATCGCAGTCGAGCGCCTGGAACGGCGTGTCGGGCAGCGCACCGGCCGCGGCGTGCATGCGGATCTGGCTGCCGAACATCACGAGATCGAGCTGGCCATCGCCGTCGAGATCGGCCCAGTCGACGCGCCGCAGCGGCGGCGTGCCATCCGGCGGATCGCCCATGTTGCTGTTCTGCGTCGTCGCGAGCACGCGCGCGTGGACGTCGTCCTCGATGTTCGGCATCAGCGTGTAGCGCTGGTTCTGCCCGCCGACCGCGTCGGGAAACGCGTCGCGATCGGTGTCGCCCCACGCGAGCGCGTCGACCGCGGTCGTCGTGATCGTGCGGCTCGCGAGGCTGTCGAGATCGAGGATGGCGATGCCGCGCGCCGTGCCCGCGAACCCGAGCGCGATCGTGTCGCGGCCGCTGCGATCGACGTCGACGCTCGCGATCGAGCGATAGATCCGGTCGGTCGCGATCGCGATCGGCCGGTCGTCGACGAGCAGCTCGCCATCGGCGGTGCCGAGCCCGACGAGCCGCGGCGCTTGCCCGCCGGGCGGCGGCGCGATCCACGCGAGCCGCTGGCGGCGATCGGTGCGGTGATCGGTCACCTTCCACGCGGTGCCGTTCCAGTCGATCTGCCACAGCTCGGTCGTCGTGCCGGCCTGCGCGGTGATCGCGAGCCGCGTATCACAGGTGCCGCAGCTCGCGGTGCGCTCGGCCTGCTGCACGCACGCGTCCGACCATGCGGTCTCGCAGCACGCCGGCAGCACGCTGCACACGTCCGCCGCGCAGCCGTCTGCGATCGCGGGCGGCTGACCGGCGGCGCACGGATTCGCGAGCGCGACGCGGCCGTCGAAGCACACCGCCTCCTGGCCGGTGTGCGCGCTGTAGCTGCGCGCGGTGTCGCACGCCGGATCGAACTGCGTGCACAGTCCGTCGTCGCAGCGGCCGGCCTCGCCGAGATCGCAGTCGGAGTCCTGCACGCAGCGATAGCGATCCTCGAAGCACGCGGTCGCGACGAGCGCGAACAAGACGACGCCGAGCTTCACCACGTACGCCCCACCGCGAGCGCGACACCGCGCTCGGTGACCTCGAAGTCGACGAGCCGCCAGCGCGCGACCGCGACGCCGACGACGATCGCGCCCGCGCCGGCGAGCCCGGCGCCGACGAGCCGCTCGGTCTTCGCCGACGCGAGCCGGCGATCGTAGTCCGCGAGCGTGCCGGCGTGATCGTTGCCGCGGCGGTGCGCGTGATAGAGCAGGGCGCCGCCGACGACGATCGTCGCACCGCCGAGGCTCGCGATGCCGGTGTCCTCGAGCGTCCACCGGTGCTCGGTGCGCGGCGGCGGCGGCGGCGCGGGTTTCGGCGCCGGCTCGGCGAGCCGCAGGCGCGCGGCGCCGATCGCCTGCTGCGCGAGCTCGGCATCCTCGGGCGACGGCTTCGTCGCGAGGAACTGCTCGTAATAGTCGATCGCGGCCTCGGGATGATCGAGCTGGAGCTCGACCTGGCCGAGCGCGAACAACAGCGGCGGCGCGGGGTACAGCTTGTACGCGGTGACGAGCTCGGCGCGCGCACCCGCCGCGTCGCCCCGCGCGAGCTTCTCGCGAGCCTTCGTCACGAAGCACTCGATCGAACACCGCGGGCCGCTGGGTTCGTCGGCATACGCGGTCGTCGTCAGCACGGCCACGACCAGCAGCGCGCGGATCATCGCTTCGATCCCCGCTTCGAGTCCGACGGCAGCAGCAACCCGGGGTCCCACTGCTTCGGCGTGCCGCGCGGCGGGTCGACGACCGGCGGCGGCGGTGTGACCACCGGTGGCGCGGTCCGCTTGACCGCGGTCTTCGCCGGCTTCTCCACGCGCTGCTTCTTGTGCCGCGGCGGCGGTTCGTCGATCACGATCTCGGGCTCGGGCTCCGGCTCGCGCGTCTCGATCACCGGCATTGGCACCGGCGCGGGCGCGGGTGCCGGCGCGATCGTCGGCGGCGCCGGCGGTACGAACGCCGCGACGTCGTCGCGATCGCCGAGCATCGCGAACGTCGCGACGCCACCGGCGGCGAGCGCGAGACCGAACGCGCTCGCGATCACGACGCCGCGCCGCCGCGGCCGGGCATCGCGCGCGGTCGGCGCGTCGTGACCGTCCACGAAGTCGGTCGGGCCGAACGACGGATCGCGCGCGGCCTCGTCGGCGTCGTCGGGCGACTGCGCGATCAGCTCGACGAGCGAACCGTCGCTCGCCGCCGGCCGCGCGGCCGAGACCCGCGGCGGCGCGCTGCCGGTGAGCCAGCGCGTGATCGCGCGCGCGGTCGCGAGCTCGCCGGTCTGCGCGGCGAAGCCCTCGAGCGCCTCGGCGAGCCCGAGCGCGGTCGGCGTGCGCCGCTGTGGATCGCTCGCGAGCGCGGCCATCACGATGTCCTCGAGCATCGCCGGCAGCGCGGGCCGCAGCTTGCGCGGGCGCGGCACGTGGCCGGATAGCACGCGATGCAGCGATGCGACGTCGTTGTCGGCCCAGAACAGCCGGGTGCCGGTGACGAGCTCGTACAGGATCACGCCGAGCGAGAACACGTCGGCGCGGCGATCGAACGCGTGGCCGCGGCACTGCTCCGGCGCCATGTACGTCACGGTGCCGTGCATCGAGCCCGACAGCGTCGTCACGCGCGTCTCCTTCGCGATCCCGAAGTCGGCGAGCTTGACCGTGCCATCGGCGCCGAGCAGCACGTTGCCCGGCGAGACGTCGCGGTGGACGAGACCGAGCAGGCTGCCGTCATCGTCGACGAGCTCGTGCGCGTGGTGGAGGCCGCGCGCCGCGGCGATCACGATCGCGAGCGCGCTCGCGACCGGCACGTCGGCGACCCGGCCCGGCGCCTCGGCCTGCATCGCGGTGCGCAGCGACGCGCCCTGCACGTACTCGAGGACGAGGTAGTCGTAGCCGTCGTGGATGCCGGCATCGAGCACCGCGACGATGTTCGGATGGCGCAGCTTGCCGCCGAGCCGCGCCTCGCGACGCAGCGACTGCGCCGCCTTCGCGTCGCCGCGCAGGTGCTCGAGCGGCCGCTTCAGCACGACCTGGCGCGAGAAGTGGTACGCGCGATCGATCCGCGCGAGATCGATCCGCGCCGAGCCGCCGGCGCCGATCGCCTCGATCACGCGATACGGCCCGACCTGCTCGCGCGCGGCGGTCGTCGCCACCATCACGCCGCGCTCCGTGCGATCGCGTGGCGCACGAGCTCGCCGATCGCCGCGGTCGACAGCGACCACCGGCGCGCGCGCGCGAGCTGCTCGAGATCGTCGACGAGCGCGCCCGCGGTCGGGTAGCGGTGCTCGCGATCGCGGGCGAGCGCGCGGCGGACGATCGCGGCGAGCTCCGCGGGATAGTCCGCGCGGCGCGTCGCCGGATCCGGCAGCTCGCCGGCGAGGATCTCCTTCATCGCGATCTGGTCGCGCTTCGCCGAGTACAGCCGCGTGCGCGTCGACAGCTCGAACAGCAGCACGCCGAGCCCGAACACGTCGGCGCGGCGATCGATCCCGTCGCCGAGGATCTGCTCGGGCGCCATGTACGGCGCCTTGCCTTTGATCGATCCGGACACCGTGTGATAGCTGCGCGAGCGCGCCTTCGCGACCCCGAAGTCCGCGAGCTTCACTTCGCCGGCAACGCCAAGCAGCACGTTGCTCGGACTCACGTCGCGGTGCACGAGGTTAAGCGGCGAGCCATCTTCCGCGACCGCCTCGTGCGCGGCGTCGAGCCCGGTCGCGAGCTCGCACGCGATCGCGACCGCGACGTCGTAGCTCGGTGGCGCGCGCAGGCCCTGGAGCAGGCCGCGCAGGTCACAGCCCTCGACGTACTCGGTGACGAGGTACGCGCCGCCGTCGAACCGATCGAAGTCGAGGATCTGGACGATGTTGCGGTGGTGGAGGCCGGCCGCGAGGCGCGCCTCGTCGACGAACATCAGCGCCGCGCGCTCGTCGGCGACGAGCTCGGTGCGCAGCGTCTTGATCACGACCGGGCGCTCGAACCCGTGCGCGCCGCGCAGCCGCGCCAGGTACACCTCGCCCATGCCGCCGCGCGCGAGCAGCTGTTCGATCTCGTAACGTCCGAGCTGGGTCTGCACGGCCCTCGCGCGATGATGCCACGTCATCCGTGGCCAGTACGCTTGCCACCGGACCGGCTGACGCAGTTGCGCGGGCCGCGCCTGGCAATGGCCGGACCCGCGATCTGCGAGCAAACTCGCGCGGTTCGCGGTGGGGTCGCGTGGCATGGATCGCGCACTTGCCGCGGCCACGATGCGTAGCCGCCTCCTCGCCGCAGCTCTGGTGACCCTCCCGCTGTTCGCCGCGTGCGCCGGCAGCGGTGACGAAGGTCCGACCCCGTACGACGACGACTTCCCGGTCTCCGACGACAACGTCAACGCCGGTGCGCCTCCGAACGACTCGCTGCCCGACGACAACAAGGCGGACGCGGTATATCCGGCGAAGTTCGAGCTCGCCGATCAGTCGCCGGTCAAGAGCCAGGGCAGCCGCGGCGTGTGCTCGATCTTCGCCGCGACCGCGCAGATCGAGAACCTCTACATCAAGGCCGGCATGCCGGTCGCCGAGGCCGACTTCTCCGAGCAGTACCTGCAGTGGGCGGCGAAGAACCTCGAGGGCGGCTTCCCGAACACCGAGGGCTCGAGCTCGGACGTCAACCTCCGCACGACCGTCGAGTTCGGCACGATCAAGGAAGCCGAGTGGCCGTACGAGTCGGCGCCGTGGACGTCCGCGAACGACGCGGCGTGCACCGGCGGCGAGAACCTGCCGACGAAGTGCTACACGAACGGCGAGCCGCCGGCCTCGGTCGCGCAGGCGCGCAAGTTCAAGCTGCCGTCGTCGCGCTGGGTCAACACGAACTCGATCAAGGCCCACATCACGACGAAGAAGACCGGCGTCAACGTCGGCATGACGTTCTTCTACCAGTCGTGGAACCACCGCCGCTCGACGCTGCCGATCAGCAACGACCTGTGGCGCCGCGGCATCGTCACGTACCCGAACGCGAAGGACAAGGAAGAGTCGGCGAAGCACCGCGCCGGTCACGCGATCCACATCATCGGCTGGGACGACAACCTCGAAGTCTGCATGCGCGACGAGGCCGGCAACGACGTGCCCGACGGCAACGGTGGCTGCAAGAAGGAGAAGGGGTTCTGGCTGTTCAAGAACTCGTGGGGCACGGCGAGCTTCGGCATCGACAACCCGTACGGCGCCGGCTACGGCTACCTCTCGTACCGCTACGTCCAGGAGTACGGCTCGGCGGTCGTCGCCGAGGTCCCGACGCTCGACACGCCGCGCGAGATCTGCGACGACGCCGCGGGCGCCGACGAGGACAGCGACGGGATGGCGAACTGCGACGACGCCGACTGCCGCATGAACCCGGCGTGCACGACCGGCGGCAACACGCACAGCTACTCGGCGACGCCGAACGCGTCGATCCCGGACAACAGCGCGACCGGCGCGACCAGCCAGATCACGGTCTCGGACACCGGCACGATCACCGAGCTCAAGCTCACCGTCGACATCACGCACACGTATCGCGGTGACCTCAAGCTGACGCTGTCGAACGGCGCGAGCACGATCGTCGTGCTCGACGGCGACGGCGGCTCGACCGACAACATCAAGCAGACGTTCACGGTCGCCGGGTTCGCGGGCGCGTCGCTCGCCGGCACGTGGACGCTCAAGGTCGAGGACACCGCGGCGCAGGACGTCGGCACGCTCAACACCTGGGGCATGCAGGTCGTCACGCAATAACGTTGTTCCGGGGCCCCTGCCTCGCAGACTCCCCGGCGACGGCGCTGCTCACGCGGCGCCGTCTTTTTTTCGGCTCGACATCGATCACACCTGAGGTCGGCTCGAATTGGCGAGCCGCGATCTGCGTGAGAAGGTCGCGCGCATGACCTTGCAGCGCCTCTCGGTGATCGTGATCGGGTTCGTGATCGGTTGTGGTCCGAGCCACCAGGCTTCGGTCGCCCGCGTCCAGCAGCACGACAACAACCTGCGCGTGCGCGCGAGCTTCGACATGGGCTGTCCGAAGCAAGAGCTCCAGGTCGTGCCGCTCAAGGAAGAGGCGAACGCGTTCCACCCCGACGTCAAGTACGCCGTGCTCGCGGGCGTGTCGGGGTGCGGCAAGCGCGCGACGTATGTCTACGATAGCGCGCGCGGCGTGTGGCTGCTGAACACCGATGCGACCCCCGATCGCGAGCGTGCCGCCGCGACGACGGCCGAGTGAATCGCCGATCGCCGGCGCGCGTGCGTGGGTGCGACACCGCCGCACGCAGCGTAGGGTTCGCGCGTGCGGTTCGAGCAAGTCGCGCTGACGAGCGTCCAGGTCGCCGGCACGTCCGGTCGCAAGGACAAGGTCAAGCGGCTCGCCCAGCTGCTCGATCAGGTGCCGGCCGAGGAGCGCGCGATCGCGGCGCGCTATCTGTCCGGCGAGATCGGGCACAAGACCGGCCTCGGCTGGGCGACGGTCAGCGAGCTCGTCCACGCGGTGCCACCGGCGGACGCGGCGTCGCTGACGCTCGCCGAGTGCGACGCGCGGTTCGCCGCGATCGCGCAGCTCTCGGGCGCCGGGTCGGCGAAGGCGCGCAAGGACGCGTTCGGCGCGCTGCTCGCGAAGGCGACGGCGACCGAGCAGACGATCCTGTCGCGGATCCTGCTCGGCGAGCTGCGCCAGGGCGCGCTCGACGCGCTCGTCGTCGACGCGATCGCGCTCGCCCGCGACGTCAAGCCGAAGGCCGTGCGCACCGCGTACATGCTGTGCGGTGACATCGGCACGGTCGCAGCGGCGGTGCTCGCCGACGGTGAAGCGGGCGCCGCGCGGTTCGGGCTGACGCTGTTCCGCCCGGTACTGCCGATGCTCGCGCAGACCGCCGACGATCCGGCCGACGCGCTCGAGATGCTCGGCGGTCCGGCCGCGCTCGAGCTCAAGCTCGACGGGTTTCGCGTCCAGCTGCACAAGCAGGGCGACACCGTGCGCGCGTTCTCGCGCCGGCTGAACGACGTCACCGCGAGCGTGCCCGATGCGGTCGCCGCGGTGCGCGCGCTGCCGGCCGAGCAGCTGATCCTCGACGGCGAGGCGATCGCGTACAACGCGGATGGCCGGCCGCTGCCGTTCCAGGACACGATGCGCCGCAAGTCGGAGTCCGGCGGTCCGCTCGCATTGTCCGTGTTCGACGTCCTGCTCGTCGACGATCGGACGATGCTCGGCGACCCCGCGCGCGAGCGGTTCGACACGCTCGCCCGGCTCGCGCCGGCGCTCGCGGTGCCACGCGTCGTGACCGGCTCCGTCGAGGAAGCGGTCGCGTTCTACGAGCGCGCGGTCGGGCAGGGCCACGAAGGCGTGATGGCGAAGGCGCTCGACGCGCCGTACGACGCCGGCAATCGCGGCGCGTCGTGGCTCAAGATCAAGAAGGTCCGGCGGCTCGATCTCGTCGTGCTCGCGGTCGAGTGGGGCTCCGGCCGCCGCAAGGGCTGGCTGTCGAACATCCACCTCGGCGCGCGCGATCCGGCGACCGGCGGGTTCGTCATGCTCGGCAAGACGTTCAAGGGCATGACCGACGAGATGCTCGCGTGGCAGACCGCCGAGTTTCTCGCGCGCGAGGTCGATCGCGATGGCCACATCGTGTTCGTCCGGCCCGAGCTCGTGGTCGAGATCCTGTTCAACGACGTCCAGCGGTCGTCGCAGTACCCGGGCGGCATGGCGCTGCGCCACGCACGCGTCGTGCGCTACCGGCCGGACAAGACCGTGGCGGAGGCAGACACGATCGATGCGGTCCGGGCGATCGCGATCGCGGATGGGGTGATGGGGTGATCGTGATCCAGTCAACATTCGTGTCACGACCGGCGGGGTCCCGACTCCACCACACGTGATGGGCAAATCCTTCGTCTCGACCCTACGCCTCGCTTCGCTCCTGCTCCCGTTCGCCGCTGCCTGCGGCGAGGTCAAGGAGACTCCCGATCCCGGCGCCGACGCCGCGACCCCGCCGACCGACAGCGCGGATGCGCCCGGCACCGTCGTGCTCGTCGCGCCGACCGGCAGCGACACCAGCGACGGGCTCGCGCAGCCGGTCCGGACGCTCAAGCGCGCGCTCGCGATCGCCGCGACAAACCCGGCGATCACGAAGGTCACGCTGCAGGCCGGTCGCTACGACGCACCGGCGGGCGAGACGTTTCCGTATGTCGTGCCCGGGCCGCTCGTGATCAGCGGGCCCGCGGGTGGCGGCGCCGTGCTCGCCGGCGATGGCTCGACCGCGGCGCTGACCCTCGGCGGCGCGACGCTCGTCGACATCGAGCTCGAAGGCTTCACGGTCGCGATCACGGCGACCGGCGGCGCCGAGCTCACGAACGTCCACGTCCGCGACAGCGGCACGGCGATCCGCGGCGAGGCGGGCGCGCGGCTGACGGCGACGGCGCTCGACCTCACCGGCACCGCGAGCGCGTGCCAGCACGGTGTCGAGCTCGTCGGCGACGCGCGGCTCGACGTCGCGACACTCGACGCGCGCGGCCTCGGCACGCTCGTCACGGCGAGCGATACCAGCACCGTGTCGCTCGCGGGCGCGAACGTCACCGGCGAGCCGGCGTGCGGCGTGATGCTCGACATCAAGACGTCCGGCGCACTGGCGATCTCGGACAGCAGCTTCGTCGGCGGCGGGACCGGCATCTCGTTCCTCGGCGCGGCGACACCGACCCAGGCGACGCTGACGAACACGGTGATCCGCAGCATGAAGAGCAACGGCATGGCCGGACGGACGGTCGCGCTCGTGATGACCGGCGGCGAGCTGTCGAACAACGCGCGCGGCGGGTTCGAGGCGTCCGGCGGCAGCTGGACGCTGACGAACGTCGCGATCAAGCAGAACGCGGTCATGGGGATCTACCTGCAGGGCGGCACGTCGCCGGGCAACCTGAAGCTGCGCGGCTGCACGGTCACCGCGAACGGCACCGGCGTGTACCTGTTCGACAACGCGTTCGCCGATCTCGGGACCGACGCGGATCCGGGCGCGAACACGCTGCAGGGCAACTTCAACGTCGGGCTCGACGTCGACGGCTTCGCCGGCGCGCATCGCATCGACGCGGTCGGCAACGTGTGGCGGCCGAGCGTCCAGGGCGCGGATGCCGCTGGCAAGTACAGCGTCGCGACGGTCGCCGGGCCGGTCGACGGCGGCAGCGCCGGCAACTTCTCGATCAACAGCGGCTGGAGTTTGCGCCGCTAACTTGCTGGAATTGGCTCTGCTAGCTCATACGCAACCATTGCGTGGTGCTGTCGATGGGGGCAGCATGAACAACGTGTTCTCGACGGATCTGTTGTTGCGGATCGTAGCTCGGTCCTGGATGCCGCTGGTGTGGGCCGCCGGCGCGTGCACCGTGCATAACCCCGCTGTTTGTTGCGAAACAGAGAGCGAGTGCGCCGCGGTTGGGTTCGCGGATCCTCAAGTGTGTCAGGACGGCGTTTGCGTTGCGAACAGCTGCGCGGCGACCGGGTGCGATGGAGACGAGGATTGCGACTCGACACTACCCCATTGTGTGGGCGGCACATGCACGGCGGGCTGTGATGGCGACGAGGACTGCATCGATCCCAACTTCCCGCGCTGCATCGATAATGTGTGCAGCATCGATTGCGATCTGACGGGTGGCAAGATCGTTTTCAGCTCGGACCGGGACGGAGACGACGACCTGTACACGATGTTCGGCGACGGTTCTGGTCTCATGACCGCTGCGCCGAGCGCCGCTTTTGAGCGCAGTCCTCGTTGGTCCGCGGACGGCCAGCGGCTTTCTTTCATGCGCGACGCGGCGGGCAGGTTCGATGTTTTCGTCTCGGCCTCCGATGGCTCGAATCCTTCGAACTTGACGAATAGTTCGGATGACGACAGCGATCCGAGTTGGTCACCGGATGGGAGCATGATCGCGTTTACAGCGACGCCAGCTACTTCCACAAAGCCGTTCGCGAAGGTGATGAACGCGGACGGTTCGAATGTGCACGAGTTGACCTCCGTGGCTGGTGCAGACGGTCGTGAACCTGTGTGGTCACCAGATGGCACCAAGCTTGCCTTTGTGGCGAGCGACCCTACTTCAGGAACGTCATCGCTTTGGATCGTTGGCTCGGACGGCGTCTCAGGAAAGCTGCATTTGCAGACGAGTGGCGTGTCGCACCCGAGGTGGTCACCGGACGGGCGGAGTCTCGCGTTCATTTCGAATGCGAGCGGTGGCAAGGATGTATGGCTGAGTAATGCTACCGGGACCAACATCGCTCCGATTGCGATCACTCAAGAAGACGAGCTAGAGGTCGAATGGTCTCCCGATGGCACTCAGCTGGCATTTGTCCGGGACACGAGCGGCAATCGGGATGTCTGGGTGGTCGCCATTGACGGCAGTGGAGCGAGGAATGTCTCCAATGCGAACGGCGCTGACGAACACCCTCGATGGTCACCCGATAGCGCGTTTCTGATCTTCGAATCCAACCGCGATGGAAACCGGGAAGTGTACCGCGCGAGTAGAGACGGCTCTGCGTCGGTAAACCTGACGCGTGATCCGGCGAGTGATTCAGCGCCGGACATCACCAGGTGCCCTGCCAATCCTTGAGGTTACATTCCCGGACACATGGGATCGGACGTCACCTGAAGGTCGTCGACGAAGGCGGTCTCGGCGGGAATCACCGTTGCGCACGTACCGCTGCCACCGGACATCGAGAACACGACACCCTGATTCCTACCGACGAGCTTCGGATTCAAGCACACGACACCCTCGTGATACGAATTGTCACCAATCCCGGCGAACGCAGGACCGCCGCTGCCGATCACGCGCAGTTGATAGTTCGCCGGCGGGGTCGATTTGTAAAAGAAGTGGAGAGCTGGGCCGCCAGCGGCAGTTGACGCTGGCGTGATGACGTTTGCGATCCAGCGGGGATCCTCGCACAGCTGCGTGACGCTCAGCTGGAGCACGCCGTTGCCGCTATGCGCATTCGCTGGGTCCTGCAACGTGCGCGACAGAGAACGGCCTTGGTTGAACGTCGCGCCAATCAGAGTGAGCGCTGACTCGAAGCCCGGATCCGTGATCGTTGCATCGGTTCCACACGAAGGTTCATTGACGAGTCGAAAGTTGTCGAACACCGCTGCGAAATTGGGTGTGTCCATACACGCGCCTGACTGATCGATATTGGCGCGCAACGGGAACGCCCCACCACGCATGAACGCGGGCACGCAGAACTTAGTGGTCGTTGGCTGCCCAGAGCCCGAGATGTTCGGCAGTGGCACGCCACCGATCGACCAGTTCACGGACGCGCCGCTCGACGCACGATTGAAGATCGAGATTGCGGGCGACGCCAGCGTGCTTCCGTCCGGGACCGAAATCGCGTTTGTAGTCGATACCAAATCGCAGCGGTGGTTCATGAACAGTCGCACGCCCTTCGTGCCCGCCTCGCCGACGCCGGGCTCGATCATGGCGGTGGACAGGTCCGGACCATTCCCGAACGACACGTTGAACGACCACCCGCCATCCCCTTCGACATCGCCGTTGACCGCGCTGCCCGGCGCGGGGCACTCGCCCGGATCGGCCGGCTTGATCTCCATGTGATCGATCTCGAACGCCGCGGTCGCATCCGCGCAGTCGAACGTCGCGCGCGACGGCATCAGCTCGATCGGGGTCACCGCGCCCTTGCCGACGGTCGACTCGGGCGCGTAGTTCGCGGCGCCGAGGCAGAACCGCGCCGTCGCGAACTGACCGAACGAGATCGGCCCGTCGTCGTGCCAGCTCGGTCCGACGCCGACGGCCACGTTCACGAAGTCGAACCCGCCGCCGCTCGTGAGCTTGCGATACGTCGTCACCGCGACGAGCGGCTCGGCGCGCGACAGCTTCGGCATCTCCACGGCCTGCGTCACGCGCTCGAGGGTGCAGAACGCCGGGCCGACGAACCGCGCTGCGCCGGGGTCGACCATGCCGGCGACGTTCTGGTTGACGTCGATCGCGACACCGCCGCCGGTCGTCCACCGCGTCGTCGACTGGAAGCCCGGATCCGCGATCACGCCGGCCCACTCGCAGGCGCCGTTCTGCAGCGCATAGCCGGCCGCGCATTCACACGTGCGGCTCGTGATCTGATCGTTGCAGAACGTGTGCGGGTTGGCGCAGTCATCGTCGACGCGGCACTCGCACGTGCCGGTGCACGGATCCGGCGTCGCATCGACTGCCGGCACGACCTCGCCACACCCGAGAAGCAAGAATACCAAGACGTAAGGACGCATTCGTCTCACCCCGAGCGCTGAGGATACCCGAACCGGGACGACCGCGGCGCGCTTGCCGGGCGTGCACCTCGTCACGGATGGCGTGATCCGCCATCGCACATCGTCCGATCGCCGGTCGCCGCCCGCGCCCCGGCCGCTCAGGCGCGCGCAGCCTCGGTCCGGATCGCGCCGAGCAGCGACGCCTTCGCGGTGGCAGGCAGAAACGAAGCCCGCACGGCATTCTCGGCCACCGCGACGATCTCCTCGGGAGTCAGCCCGACCGCCGCGGCCGTCGCCCGGTAGTTGTCCGCGATGTAGCCGCCGAAGTAGGCCGGGTCGTCCGAGTTGATCGTGACCGCGACACCGCGCCGCAACAGCCGTGCGAAGTTGTGTTGCGCGAGGTCCTTGACGACGCACAGCTTGAGGTTGGACAGCGGGCAGACGGTCAGCGGCACCTGCTCGCGCACGAGCCGGTCGACGAGCGCCGGATCCTCCTCGCAGCGCACGCCGTGGTCGATCCGCTCGACCCTCAGCACGTCGAGCGCCTCGGTGATGTACGCCGCCGGACCTTCCTCGCCGGCGTGCGCGACCGCGCGCAACCCGAGGCTGCGCGCCTTCGCGAACACGCGCGCGAACTTGCTCGGCGGGTTGCCGCGCTCGCCGGAATCGAGCCCGACGCCCACGAACTCGCTGCGAAACGGCAGCGCGGCGTCGAGCGTCGCGAACGCGTCCTCCTCGGAGAGGTGGCGCAAGAAGCACAGCACGAGCTCGGACGTGATGCCGTAGCGGCGCAGCGCGTCCTCCATCGCGTCGCGCAGCCCGGCGAACACGACCTCGAGCGGGATGCCGCGCGCGGTGTGCGTCTGCGGATCGAAGAACAGCTCGGCGTGGACGACGCGATCGGCGTGGACGCGCGTGAAGTAGGTCATCGCGAGCGCGTAGAAGTCGCGGCGGTCGCGCAGCACGTCGCAGCCGGCGTAGTAGAGATCGAGGAACGACTGCAGGTCGTGAAACGCGTACGCCTCGCGCACCGCGGCCACCGACGGGTACGGCAGCTTCGCGCCGTGCTTCGCGGCGAGGCTGAACATCAGCTCGGGCTCGAGCGTGCCCTCGATGTGGAGGTGGAGCTCGACCTTCGGCAGGCGGGCGATCAGGCGGTCGCGATCGACCTGGTTGCGCATGGCGCGCACCCTACCGCAAGCGCCACGAAGTTGACCGACCGTGACCGTGATCGTGATCGTGATCGTGCACGTGCACGTGCACGTGCTGTCCGGCTGTCCGGGACGCGTCGCGATCGTCCGGTCGAACTTCAAGCTTCAAGAAAGCCGTGCACGTGCACGACCACGATCACGATCACGTCCGGCTGTCCGGGAGGCGCGGTGTCCGGCTGTCCGGGACGCGCGATGTCCGGCTGTCCGGGAGGCGCGGTGTCCGGTTGTCCGGGACGCGCGGTGTGCGGCTGTCCGGGAGGGCCGATGTCCGATTGTGGCCGGTGTCCGGGACGCCAACGCGATCGTCCGGTCGAAGTTCAAGCTTCAAGAAAGCCGTGCACGTGCACGTGCACGACCACGATGACGATCACGTCCGGCTGCCCGGGACGCGCGATGTCCGGCTGTCCGGAACGCGCGGTGTCCGGCTGTCCGGGACGCGCGATGTCCGGCTGTCTCGGGACGCGCGATGTCCGATTGTGGCCGGTGTCCGGGACGCCAACGCGATCGTCCGGTCGAAGTTCAAGCTTCAAGAAAGCCGTGCACGTGCACGTGCACGACCACGATCA
>DASTLB010000078.1:0-68382 GCA_035715365.1 Kofleriaceae bacterium
GCGGTGGCCGGTCTTCTTGACCCGGTTGATCGTCTCGCCGACGTGGACCGGGAGGCGGATGGTGCGACTCTGGTCGGAGATGGCGCGGGTGATCGCCTGGCGGATCCACCAGGTGGCGTAGGTGCTGAACTTGTAGCCGCGCTTGTACTCGAACTTGTCGACGGCCTTCATGAGGCCGATGTTCCCCTCCTGGATCAGGTCGAGGAACTGCAGGCCGCGGTTCGTGTACTTCTTCGCG
The DNA here is from genome assembly GCA_035715365.1 of Kofleriaceae bacterium. Taxonomy (GTDB): domain Bacteria; phylum Myxococcota_A; class Polyangia; order Haliangiales; family Haliangiaceae; genus JABFXX01. The sequence goes on from DASTLB010000078.1 coordinate 239, forward strand.
ATCGAGACCACGAGGCGGAGGTTCGCCTCGACGAGCTCGCTCTTCGCGCGATCGGCCATCCGCTCACCCTCGTGGAGATCGCGGAACGTCGAGCGCAGGTCGGGCGCGGTCGCGCGCGCCTCTTCCTCGATCACGGCGACCTTGCGCATCGCCGTCTTGATCTGCTCCTCCATCTCCTCGAAGTCGGCGATCGTCATCATCGTCTTCTTGCCGACCGCCCGGGCGCGCGCCGGGTTCGCGCGCATCTCGCGCAGCGTCTTGCGGATCTCGCTCGCGCTCATGCCCGCCTTGCGCTCGCACTCGCGGACCTCGAGCTCGGCCTTGTCGAGCTTGATGATGATGTTCTTCAGCTGCGCGACGATGCGATCGACCGTCGGCTTGTTGAGCCGGAGGTCCGAGAGCTCCTCGAACATCTGGGCGCGGTTCGCGCGCTGCGCGTCCTTGACCTTCTTCTTCTTGCTCTCCGAGCTGCCCGGCTCGTTGAGCTTCTCGTCGAGCTTCTCGGTGTCGCGCTGCAGCTTGCGGACCTTGTCGATGATCTTGCAGACGCGGTCGACGTAGAACTGCTCGTTGAACTCGGCCTCGTCCTCGTCGATGTCCTTGACGACATCCTTGACGCGGACCTTGCCGCGGCGCAGGCGCTCGCCGATCTCGAGCAACTCCTCGACGGCGACCGAGCTGTTGAGCACGGCCTGCAGCATCTTGCGCTCGCCGTCCTCGATGCGCTTCGCGATCTCGACCTCGCCCTCGCGGGTGAGCAGCGAGACCGAGCCCATCTTGCGCAGGTACATGCGGACCGGATCGCTCGTCCGCGAGTACGCGTACTCCTCGTCCTCGTCGACCTCGCCCTCTTCCTTTTCCTTCTCGATGTCGAGGCCCTTCGGGGGCTGATCGACGAGATCCGGGCGGCGCGCGCCGGTGCCGTCGACGACCTCGATGCCGTGCTCGCCGAGCGCGGACAGCCAGCCGTCGATCTGATCGGTCGAGACCACGTCGTCGGGCATGTGGTCGTTGACCTCGTCGTAGGTGACGAAGCCCTTCGTCTTGCCGAGCTCGATCAGCTTGTCGCGCATCGAGTTGCCGTCGCGCGCGCCTTCCTTCGCGGCGCCGCCACGCTTGCCCTTGCGGGTCTCGGCCTCCATCGCGGCGGCGTCGGCATCGGCGGCCGAGCTGCGCGGCGCGGGGCGCAGGCCGCCGGCCTCGAAGTCCTCGTCCTCGTCGTCGCCGACCGCGTCGAACGCCGGCACGACGTCGTCATCCTCGAGATCGATCTCGGGCCCCTTGCCCTTGCCGGGACCCGGCTTGCCCTTCGCCGGCTTGGCCTTCGCGACCGGCGCGAAGTCGTCGTCGTCGCCCTCGTCGTCCGGACCGTCGTAGTCGTCCTCGTCGCGCGGCGGCCGCATCGGCTTGCCCGGCGGCTTCGTCAGCGGCTTCGCCTTCGCGGCGGCGGCAGCGGCGGCCGCCTTGTCCTTGTCCTTGCCCGCGCTCGGCGCTGCACCCTTGGCATTCGAGTCGGCCTTCTTGCCCGCGACGTCCTTGGCGGGCTTGGCCTCTTTCTTCGTCGTGACCGCGCTGGCGCCCGGCTTCTTCGCCTTCACGTCCGCCTTGTCGTCCTTGCCGGGGGCCTTTGCCTTCACGTTGCCTTGGGTACGCGCCATGTCTACTCGACCTGCTTTCGGGTTGGCGCATCCTCGGAGGGTGCGCTTGCGACCAGAGAGTCTTTGATACGGGTCACGAGCTCGCGATCGCCTTTGCGCTCGGCTTCGATCAGCTGCGCGAACCGGCGCGCGAGATCGCGATCGCCTCGTCGCTGCGCCTCGTGCAAGCTCTTCTTCAGCTCGACGAGCCCGAGCTCGGACCGCCGATGCTCGAGGTTGCGCGTCATCGCGACGAGCTCGGCGCGCGGATCCTTGGCTTCGGCGTATTTTTGCGACAGCACGTGCGCGGCCGTGGACGGGGGTAATTGCTCGGAGGCAAGGTCCAGAAACGACCGTCCCGCCCGAGCCGCGGAATACATGGCGCGAAGGCGAGAGTCCGTCAAGAGCCAAAAAGCCTTGTCTGCCTCGGCGGTTGCCACCAATGTCGGGTGATCCGCGAGCAGGGTCAGGACCTCGACCTCGTCGGTGGGAGGCGGGGCAATCTGCCCGTCGCCCGCCGGCGCGCCCGACGGATGCGGGGCCTGCGCGGCATGCGGCGCGTTGCCGGCACGCTGCGGCGACATCGGCGGGCCCCCCGCGCGCCGATCGCCGGACGCGCGCGCGATCGCATTGCGCACGATCGCGGCGTCTACCTCCATCGACGTCGCCAAGGTGCCGACGATTAGATCACGTTTGATGGGCGTCGCAACTTTCGCGGCGAGCCGTGCGGCGTCCTCGAGCGCGCGCGCGCGAGCGTCGACGTTGCCGCGCGCCTTCGTCCACACTTCCTCGGCGAAGAACTCGATGCCGCCCTTCGCGCGATCGATCGCCTCGCGCAACAGCGCCGCCCCGCCGCTCGCGACGAGGCTGTCCGGATCGACGCCGTCGGCGAGCGGGCCGGCGCCGCCCGAGCGTCCGTGACCCGGACGAGACGCGACGAGCACCTCGACGTCGGCCTCGACGCAGAGCTGCAGCGCGTGCATCGTCGCCTTGTAGCCGGCGCGGTCGCCGTCGTAGAGCAGCACGATCCGCTCGCCGAGCCGCTTCAGCACGTTGACCTGCTCGGGCGTCAGCGCGGTGCCGAGCGGCGCGACGACCTCGGGGAACCCGGCCTGGTGCAGCGTGATCACGTCGAAGTTGCCCTCGACGAGGACGACGCGCTTGTGCTGGGCCATCGCCTCGCGCGCCTGCGCCAGGCCAAACAGCAGCTTGCTCTTCTTGTAGACCGCGCTCTCGGGGCTGTTGATGTACTTCGGCGGCGGATCGTGCGCGTCGTTCGGCGCCGGCTCGCCGACGATCCGCGACGAGAACCCGACGACGTCGCCGCCCGGCACGATCACCGGACACACGAGGCGATCGCGGTTGCGATCGTAGTAGCCGCCGGCGCGCGGCCGGTGCGCGATCAGCCCGAGCCGGACGGCGAGCTCGAGATCGACGCGCCTCGCGCGCAGGTGCTCGGCGAGCAGTCCCCAGTCCGACGGCGCGTAGCCGAGCTGGAACTTGTCCGCGGTCTCGGTCGAGACGCCGCGCTTCGCGAGGTACGCGCGCCCGGGCTCGCCGCGCGTGGGATCGGCGAGCAGCTCGCGATAGAACGCGGTCGCGAGCTTGTTGATCTCGAGCATCGTGATCCGCTCGCCGCGCGCGCGGCGCAGCTCGGGCGACTCCTCGATCTTCGGCAGGTCGATCCCGAAGCGCTGCGCGAGCTGCTCGGCGGCCTCGACGAAGCTCTTGCCCTCGAGCTCCATGAGGAACGTGAAGACGTCGCCCTTCTTCTGGCAGCCGAAGCACATGAAGAAGCCCTTCTCGGGCTGGACGTTGAACGACGGCGTCTTCTCGCCGTGGAACGGGCACAGGCCCTTCCAGTTGCGGCCGGCTTTCTTGAGCTGGACGTACTGCCCGATCACCTCGACGATGTTCGCCGCGTCGCGGATCTGGCTGATGACGTCGTCCGGAATCATGGCGGATCGCTCGCGTATCGCGTCTCCCCGACCGCGATCGCAAGCCAGACCATGACCGATCCTGCTGACAAACGGTAGGGTTCCAGGATGATCATCCCGCCGCCCGCTTCGCTGGGGACGACGCGACAGCGATCACGCGCTCGGGGCCGGCGCCCGAGGCCGGTCTCACGACCCGGGCAACGGCTGGGTCGCGGCGGGCTTGCGCGCCGGCGTGTCCGACCGCGTGCGCGAAGCGTCGACGAGCGCGTACACGACGAGGACCAGGGTCAGAGCGATCCAGAGACCGAGCAGCGCCTGGATCGCCTTCGTCGTCCCGGCGGCGAGCTTGGGTCCGTGATCTTCGTGCCCGAGATCGTGGCGGTGCTTCCTGCGCTGCGTGCCCGGGATCTCGCTCGGGTCCGTTGCCTCGGTCATCGAGGCGCACCTTGCCGCGCAACCGCGCCGTCGGTCAAGGCTAGCGACTCGCGTCGCGCATCATGCGGGCAAACGCCGCACCCGCGGCCACGGCGATCGACTCGGCGCTCGTGAGATCGGCATCGGGCTCGGTCGCGATCGCGATCACGCACATCACCTGGCCGCCGATCGTCACCGGCACGACGACCAGCTCGCCGCCGGTACGCCCGAGCGAGACCAGGATCAGCTGATCGATCGGGCCGAGCTCGCTCGAAGGCGTGCGCAGCGTCGCGCCGTGGTGCAGCACGCGCGGGATCATGCCCGGCTGCTCGAGCGGCACGCCGATCTCCGGAATCGCGTGGCCCGAGCGCGCGAATCCCTTCCAGCCGATCGCGAGCTCGCCGCGGATCACGAGCAGCAGCGCGGCCTCGCACACCGGCACGAACCGCTCGAGCGCGAGCACGACGAGATCGCCGACCTTGTCGCGCTCGAGGCTGCGCCGGATCGCGCGCGTCGCCTCGCCGAGCGTCGTGTTCGTGCCGATCACCGGGATGCCCTGCGTCCCGACCTTGCGGATCGCGATGCGCCCGACCGTCTGGCGCTCGGATTCGGTGCTCGGCTCGTCGCCGATCGAATGCACGTAGCGCCGGCGCTCGCGGCCGGTGACGTCGTCGACCGGGTCGATCGCCTGGGGCACCGACAGATCGTCGTCGGCGATCATCTCGATCGACGGGTACTCCGAGTCGTCGTCGAGCGGCGGCGGCGCGACCGGCGGCTTCGTCGTGCCGGTGCGGCGCGGTGCCGCCTCGGTCTGATCGGTCGTCCCGAGCACGAGGCCGGAGATGTCGACCGGCTCCTCGAATCGCGGCGGCAGCGTCGAGTGATCGACGCGCGCGAGCTCGATCGGCTCGCTGTCCTTCGCGGTCGCGAGCACTGACGGTGCGGCGTGCGCCTCGCCGTCCTCGCCGTCCTCGACGAGGACGAGCTGCGGCTTCGGCTTCGGCTGCAGCGATGCGGCCGACGGCGGCGGCAGCGCCTCGACCTGCGAGTCTTCGCTCGCGCCGGGCAGGTTCGTGAACTGCGGGAACGGTGGGATCGTCTTGCCGCGCGAGCGCAGGAATCGCGTGCCGCGCGGGATCTTGTAGACGCGCTCGAGGTGATAACGGATGCGCAGCTCGGCGGCGATCGACGGGATCAGCTGCTCGCTCTGACAGCCGAGCTCGTCGGCGATGATCGCCATCGCGCGATCGTCGAGCGGTGCCTGGGTCGCGAGCACGACCATCTGCTTTGCACCGACCCGGAACAGCGGCACGCACGAGAACCGCTCGGCGACGTCGGGCGACAGCTTGCTCTGGAGCTCGCGGTCGGCGCGATCGAAGTGACGCGCGAGCGCGGCCGGCAGCTTGTGCTGCTTGCCGAGCACCGTCGACAGCGAGTCGAGATCGAGGAACCCGAGCTCGATCAGGTTCGTGCCGAGCCGACCGCCCCACATGACCTGTGCGCGGAGCGCCTGCTCGAGCTGCTCGGCAGTGAGCAGACCGGTCGCGATCAGCAGCTCCCCGAGCCGAGCCATCGTGCAAGTGTATCAAGCTTTCGCGGCGATCGACCGCGACGCTCTCACGCGATCGTGACGTCCTTGCTGAGATAGACGTCCTGGATCGCCTGCAGCAGCTCGACGCCCTCCTTGAACGGACGCTGGAACGCCTTGCGACCCGCGATCAGGCCCATGCCGCCCGCGCGCTTGTTGATCACCGCGGTCATCACGGCATCGCGCAGATCGTTCTCGCCCGACGCGCCGCCCGAGTTGATGAGACCGACGCGGCCCATGTAGCAGTTCGCGACCTGATAGCGCGTCAGATCGATCGGGTTGTCGGTCGTCAGCTCGGTGTAGACCTTCTTGTGCGTCTTGCCGAGCCCCTTGAGCGCGGGGTCGTTGTAGCCGCCGTTCAGCTCGGGCAGCTTCTGCTTGATGATGTCGGCCTGGATCGTGACGCCGAGGTGGTTCGCCTGGCCCGTGAGATCCGCGGACAGGCTGTGATCGCCCTGCGCGGTCTTGAACGCGCTGTTGCGGACGTAGCACCACAGCACCGTGAACATGCCGAGCCGGTGCGCCTCTGCGAACGCCTCGGAGATCTCGAGCAGCTGGCGACGTGACTCGGCCGCGCCCCAGTACACGGTCGCGCCGACGCCTTGCGCGCCCATGTCGAAGCACTGGCGCACGCTGCCGAACAGCGTCTGATCGTACGTGTTCGGATACGACAGCAGCTCGTTGTGGTTGATCTTGACCAGGAACGGGATCCGGTGCGCGTACTTGCGCGACATCAGGCCGAGCACGCCGAACGTCGACGCGACGGCGCTGCAGCCGCCCTCGATCGCGAGCCGCACGATGTGCTCGGGATCGAACATCTGCGGGTTCGGCGCGAACGACGCGCCCGCCGAGTGCTCGATGCCTTGGTCGACGGGCAAGATCGACAGATAGCCGGTGTTCGCGAGCCGGCCGGTCGAGAACATCCGCTGCAGCGCGCCGAGCACGCGCGGCGTGCGATCCGACGGGCCGTAGATCTCGTCGACATAGTTCGGCGACGGCAGGGTGAGCTGGGTGGCCGGGATCGTCCGGCTCTGGTGCTCGAGCAACGTGGCGTGCTCGCCGAGGATCTCGCGAATCTTGCGGATGTCCATGGGGAGGTTCTACCGACGCGAGGACGAGCCGCGCAAGGTCAGGTCCCGTGAGGTTTCCGGGTGGCCGCCGCGCGATGACCGAGTGAAGTTGCGCCACCGACCACAGGCGATGCGTCAGCGCCAGGCTCGGTCGGTCACATCGCGACGACACGGACGTGAAAACTCGTTGCTTCGACGCCGGAAGGTGGCCTACAAGGGGCCATCCTTCGTCGGGAGTACAGGATGCGTTCGATCTCTTTGGTTTTGCTTGCTGGCCTGGGCGCGTGTGGTGGTGGTGGCGGCTCGACAACGCCGGATGCTCCGGTCGTCGAGGGCAACCCGGGGTTTGCCCGGCCGACCGCGGCGCTCAAGGCGAACAACGAGGACATGCCGGACAAGTGGGTCGAGCTCGGCCCCGCGGACCTCACGTGCCTCGGGACGCCCGCGAACGATCCGGCGACCACGGTCGCGGTCGAGCTCAGCACGGTCGTGCGTGACTTCCAGAGCGACTCGCTCGTGCCGGGCGCGACGGTCACCGCGTTCAAGAACCAGGATCTGACGACGCCGTTCTTCACCGGCACGGCGGACGGCAACGCGGCGATCACGATCGACATTCCGGTCGGCGTGCAGCGCTTCGGCTACAAGATGACGCACGAGACCGCGCTCGACACGCTGTTGCTCAACCAGACGGTCGACCCGAGCATGTCGTCGCAGACGGTCAGCTCGATCCAGACCGTCAGCAAGAGCACCGGCCAGACGCTGCCCGCGCTGATCGGCGTCTCGCGCTCGGCGGGAACCGGCGTGCTCGCCGGCGCGATCCGCGACTGCCAGGGTCACGAGATCTCGAACTTCATCGCGACGGTCACGACGAACCCCGCGCGCACCGCGAGCGACATCATGCACGTCGCGGGCGCGGACACGTACTACTTCTCGTCGACGGTCGGCCTGCCGGTCCGCCACACGCAGAAGGCGATGGGCTCCGAGGACGGCCTGTTCATGGTGATCGAGCTGTCGGCGGCACCGACCGCGTACGTCCAGGTCTGGGGCTACCCGACCGACGCCGATCTCGCGTCGGACAACCTGACGCTGATCGCCGAGCTGCAGACGCAGGTGATCGCGGACACCGTGATCACGGGCTCGTACGAGCCGCTGCGCACGCCGTAACGCGGTACAGTTCGCGCGTTGACGGAGCCGACGTCATCGCGAACAGCGTCTGGCGCGCGGGTCGCGCATGCCGGCCGCGATGCGCTGCTCGCGTTCTGCGCGGTCGGCGCGCTCGTGACCGCGCTGGTCCAGATCAACATCACGCTGCCGGCGATCGGCCACCTCGGCTCGGCGCTGATCGCGGTCGTGTTCCTGTACACGCCGGTGCTCGTCGCCTGGCGGCGCAAGGAGCAGCTCGACGACTACGGCTTCCACGCCGAGCCGGTGCGACGCGGCGTGATGACCGCGCTCGCCGGCATCGCGGTGATCTTTCCGCTGTTCGTGTTCGGCTACCTCGCGTTCTGGGAGCTCGCGAACCACTGGGACTGGCTGCGCCAGCTGCTGCCGCACAACGTCCGCGATCGCTACGGCGGGCTCAACGGCATCCACGCGCCGGCGCTGACCTGGAAGCTCGCCGAGTTCTGCCTCGTCCAGCTCGTCGTCGTCGCGCTGCCCGAGGAGCTGTTCTTCCGCGGCTTCCTGCTCGAGCTGCTGGAGCGCCGGTTCCCGCCGAAGCGGCGCTGGCTCGGCGGCGGCGTCGGGCTCGCGCTCGTGCTGTCCGCCGCGGCGTTCGCGATCATCCATTTGCCGAGAGAGGGCGATCCGCGCGCGCTCGCGACGTTCTTCCCCGGCTTGCTGTTCGGCTGGATGCGGTCGGCGACGCGCTCGATCCTCGCCTCGACGATCACGCACGGCGCATCCAATATTCTGATCCGGTTCCTCGAGCTCTCGATCTTGAGATGACGATGCAGATCGCCGCGTTCTTCGACATGGACAACACGCTGCTGCGGATCGAGACCGGCATGAGCTGGGTCCGGTTCCTGCGGCGACGCGGCGAATTGCCGGCGAAGATGCTCGCGAAGGCGATCTACTGGTCGACCTTGTACAAGCTCGCGGTGCTCGACATGGACGCGGTGTTCACGAAGCTGATCGAGGATGTCGCCGGCGACTCCGAGGCCGAGATGATCGAGAAGGCGGAGGTGTGGTACCGCGAGCACGTCGCGCGCGAGATCGCACCGGCGGCACGCGTCGCGATCGCGCATCATCGCGAGGCCGGCCACGAGGTCGTGCTCGCGACCGGATCGACGCAGTACGCGGCGCGGCCGGTCGCGCGCGAGCTCGGGATCGCGCACGTGCTGTCGTCGCAGCTCGAGGTCCAGGGCGGCACGTTCACCGGCAAGGCGGCCGCGCTGTGCTTCGGCGCCCACAAGGTGAAGCTCGCCGAGGCCTGGGCCGCCGACCACGACATCGATCTGGCGCAGAGCTACTTCTACTCGGACAGCTACAACGATCTGCCGATGCTCGAGCGCGTCGGCACCGCGATCGCGATCAACCCGGACGCGCGGCTGCGCCGCGAGGCGAAGCGCCGGCGCTGGCCCGTGTTCGAGTGGGCCTGACTACTTCGTCTGCGTCTGCGCGTGCGTCTGGCGCTGCGCGACGCGCGACGTCGCGTACGACGCCGCCGCGAACGAGATCAGAAAGCCCATCACGATCGTCACCGCGGTGACGCCGGCGACCGCGCGCCAGTTCGTGCGCGGCGGCGCGACGAGGGTCGCGTCGAACGTCAGCTCGGCGATCGGCGGCAGCGACGCGGCGCGCACGCGCGGGATCACCGGCGTCCAGCCGACGACGCCCGACTGCTCGTCCTTGACGAGCGCCGGCGTGCCGTCGTCCGCGGGGCCTTCCATGCCGGGCAGCGTCTGCGCGAGCACCTGCGGCAGCGGCGACGGGCTCGGCGCACCGTCGAGCTCGGCATCGAACAGCCGGACGTCGATGAAGCCCTCGAGCATGTCCTCGGAGATGTCCATCAGCGGGTTCGCCGGCAGCACGAACTCCGACCCCGGCGTGCGGGTGCCCGCGGAGCCCTCGGCGACGATCATCTCCGGCGTCGACGCGCGCTCGGTCGGCGCGTCGTTGATCTCGATCGGAATCTCGGCCGGCGCGGCCTCGGCGCTGTCCTCCTTGCGCGTCAGCACGCCGGTGCCATCGGCGAGCAGGCGCGGCCCGCTGCCGCTCGCGGCGCGCTTCGGCGGCGTCGCTTCCGGCGCGACCGGCTGCGCGAGCCCCATCATCATCACGGGCATCAGATCGGGCAGATCGTCGACGAGTGTCGGGACTTCCTCGTGGAACGTGCCCTTGACGTCGACGCCCTCGATGTTCTTCGCGAGCGGACCGGCCTCGGTCTTCGCGCGCACGACCGGCGCCGGCACCGCGTCACGCTGCTTCGACGTCGGCTTCGTCGTCGGTGCGGCGGCGAGCTCGACCTTGGGCGCGGGCTCGGCCGCGCGCGGCGGGACCACGATCGGCCGCGACAGCAGGTCCTGCGCCTCCGTGCTGAGCGCGATCGGCATCGCCTCGGTCTTGCGCGGCGGGATCACGATCGGCTGTGACTTCATGTCCGCCGCCTCGACCGCGAGCGCGATCGGCAGCGCCTCGGTGCGGTTGCTGCGCACCGGCGGGATCTTCGACGGGATCGCGATCGCCTTGCTCGTCGTCGTCCGCGGCTTCGCGAGCACCGGGATCTGGACGGTCGGGACGCGGCGGCTGCCGGTCGCGCGATCGCGCGCGCGCGCATCGGGGATCGCGACGGCCTGGGGCGGTGCGATCGGTTCCTTCGCGGGCCTCGGGACGGGCTTGGTCTCGACGACGACCGGCTTCGGCTCGGACGCGGCGGGACTCGCGGCGATGGGCGCCTCGGGCTCGTCCCACGCCGAGTCGACCGAGTCGGCGCGCTTCGTGGCGGCGGGCGGCGGCGCCGGCTCGACGGCGGCGGGCTGCGGGGGCAGCGGCGCCATCGGCGGCGGTCCGATCATCGTCGGCGTACAGCGCTCGGGCTCGCTCGCGGGCGCCGGCGTCGGCGCGGCCTCCACGGGCGCGGGCTCGCGCGCCGGCTTCAGGCGCTCGAACACCGGCGCGCTGTCCGGCGTCAGATCGAACACGCGGCAGCGAATGCCGGGGCGCTTGAACGGATTCTCGCCGTCGGGCCACGCATCGACGACGACGCAGTTGCCGCGCAGCACGGCGGTCTTGTCCGCGAGCAGCACGGCGAACGTCGACTCGACGCCGACGTCGCGCATGGTCGGAGTGCCGACGAAGATCGTGTCCTCGCCGACGAACGCACGGAAGCGCGCGACGAACTCGTCGACGCTCGTGCAGCGCGTAGCGATGCAAAGTCCTTTCGCCTTCATGCCCGCTTCACTCCTCTACGGATTCCCCAGATCCGTATGTCGACCACGGTCACCACCACCAACCACGGTAGTGAGCGTGACGAGAACAAGCGAGCCCAATCTCGTCGAGATACCCGAGACATAGCCGAGCCCGCGATCACATGTGGGCGGCTCGCCGCGCGGCGTTCGCGCGGACCGACATCAGCAACACGTCGTCGACGATCAGGCTTCGGTGAACCCGATCGCGGTCGCCGGCACGTCGAGCGCGTCCAAGATCGCGAGAGGCGTGGTCGCGCCGAGGATGTCGTCGACGCGCGGGTAGCCCGGGTTCGTGCCGGGCCGGTTGTCCCAGCGACTGACCTCGAGCCCGCGGTACACGGTCACCGAGAACCACCCGGTGCGAGCGCTGTACATGATGTCGTAGACCGGGCCGGGCAGGGCCTCGGCGAAATCGATCACGCGCTCGCCCGGGCGTCCGGTCACGAGCGTGCCGAGCCGGTTCGCGCGGATCACGATCTGATCGGAGTGGCTCGCCTTCGCGATGCCGGTGACCTGCTCGGGGGTCGCGCCCTCGATCACGCAGGCGGTCTTGGTGGTCATTGCTTGCTCGGCGGTCGCCATGCCGGAACCTTGGCCACGCCGGCGGGCCGCGACAAGCCGCCGCGACCGATCACGAATTCCCGCGATCGATCGTCAGGCCCGGCGTGTATAACTCGCGCGCCATGGGTGATGTATCGGGCCTGCGCGGCCTCGCCGCGATCCCTGCCGTCCGCCGCCTGATCGAGCTCGCGCTCGACGAAGATCTCGGACGCGGTGACATCACGTCCTACGTGACGCTCGGATCGCAGAGCCGCACCGTCACCGCCGACATGAACGCGCGCGAGCCGATCGTCGCGTTCGGGCTCGACGTCGCGGCCGCGGTGTTTCACCTCGTCGATCCTTCGATCGAGGTCGAGCCGCACGTCCTCGACGGCGCGCGCGTCGATCGCGGCGGCCTGCTGCTGACCGCGCGCGGTCCGGCGCACACCGTGCTCGCCGCCGAGCGCACCGCGCTCAACTTCACCCAGCGGCTGTCCGGCGTCGCGACGCTCTCGAAGCGCTACGTCGACGCGGTGACCGGGACGCGGGCACGCGTCGTCGACACCCGCAAGACCACCCCGGGGTTTCGCGTGCTCGAGAAGGCGGCGGTCGTCGCCGGCGGCTGCAGCAACCATCGGTTCGATCTCGGCTCGGGCATCCTGATCAAGGACAACCACATCGCGGCGTGCGGCTCGGTGCGTGCGGCGGTCGAGGCGGCGCGCGCGAAGGCGCCGCATCCGTTGCGGATCGAGGTCGAGGTCACGAATCTGGGCGAGCTCGACGAGGCGCTCAACGCCGGCGCCGAGATCGTGCTGCTCGACAACATGACGCCGGCGCAGGTCGAGGTCGCGGCCGCGCGCGCGCACTCGCGCAACGTGATCGTCGAGGTCAGCGGCGGCGTGACGCTCGCGACGATCGCGGACTACGCGCGGGCCGGCGCGGATCTGATCTCGGTCGGCGCGCTGACGCACTCGGCCCCGGCGGTCGACATCGGCCTGGACGTGCGGTCGTGAGGCTGTCGACCGCCGGCGCGCGCTGGCTCGGTCAGCGCCGGATCGATCTCGTCGAGTGCGCGTCGACGAACGACGAGGCCGCGCGGCTCGCGCGCGCCGGCGCCAGCCACGGCACGGTCGTGATCGCCGAGCGTCAGACCGCGGGTCGCGGACGTGAAGGCCGGACGTGGGCATCGCCGAGCGGCGGACTGTACCTGTCGGCGATCGTGAAGCCGCCGCTGCCGCTCGCGCTCGTGCCACCGATGACGCTCGCGATCGGCGTCGGGCTGTGCGACGCGATCCGGTCGTTCGGCGCGCCCGCCGTGCTGAAGTGGCCGAACGACGTGCTCGTCGCGCGCAAGAAGCTCGCGGGCGTGCTCGTCGAGGCGCAGAGCCAGGGCGCGCGGCTCGAGACCGTGATCGTCGGGATCGGCGTCAACCTCGACGGCGCGGTCGCCGCGCAGCACCCGGACGTCGCGGCGAACGCGATCACGCTCGCCGAGGCGAGCGGCGCCGAGATCGACCGCGAGCTGTTCGTCGCGCGGATGCTCGCGCACGTCGAGCGCTGGATCGAGCGCTACGTCGCGATCGGCTTGCCGGTCGTGATCCCGGCGTGGCAGGAGCGCATGGCGCCCGATCTCGCGGCGCGCGTCACGGTCGATGGCATGTCGCTCGTCGGCGCGGTGACCGGGCTCGACGGCGACGGCGCGCTGCTCTTGCGCGACGATCACGGCCAGGTCCATCGCGTGCGCTCCGGCGACGTCGAAGTGATCCGCGACACCCCCGCGTGGGAGCCGGTCGCGAGCCCGTGCTAGGTTTCGCGTAGGCACATGAATCGTCGCGTCCTGCTCGGGCTCGGTGCGATCGCCGTCCTCGCGGCCGCCGTCGTGCTCTACCTGAAGCTGCGTAGCGGCGGCGATGACGCGACCGCGACACCCGCGGGCACGCGTAGCGATCCGGTCGTCCAGGAAGGCAGCGCGCCGAGCCCCCGTGCCGCACCGCCGATCGTCGCGGACCCGAAGCGGCCGTCGGCGCCGGTCGTCAGCTCGACGCCGCGCGAGCCCGGCTCCGCGAGCGAGCCGGTCGACGACTACACGGTCGGCGGCGTCCGGATCCGAGATCATCGCGCCGGCGAGCACGCGCGCGTCGATCTGCCTCCGAACATCCACGCGCCAGACAGCCGCCGCGTCACGCCGAACCTCACGGCGGATCTCAGCGCGAAGCTGCAGGCGGTGATGCACGAGTGCGCCGCGAACGTCCCGCGCGAAGCCCGCGGCGAAAAGCCGCGCCTCGAGGGCACGATCTTCATCGCGATCAAAGATCACGTCGCGCGCGTCACCGAGGCGGCGATGCAGCTGCGCGATGTTGTTGGTGCTGCGGTCGATCCGACGAAGCAGTGCATCGAGCAAAAAGCGGTCGGCTTGACCGCGTCGGCTCCGGAAGAAGCTGATCTCGATCGCTACTCGATCAGCATCACGTTCGCGTTGCTCTAGCGGCAAAACGCGATAGGCATCGGCATCGCCAGACGGCGACTCGCCACCGTAGAACGAGACGCTCGCGCGCGACGATGTCGCGGCTGCATCTCGGTCGCACCGCTGTGACAGCGCATGTCACGCCAAGCCCGATCTCGTCGGACATTCGCCGTAGTAGACCCTCTCAGCGGAACACGCAAAGGCGGTTGATGCACCCCACCCGGATATGTATATTCGCGCGCCCTATGAGTCGGCTCACCGACCGCGGATCGCGCCGCCCGGCGTCAAACTGGATCGATCGGGTGTGTGCGGTGCTCGCGGTACTCGCGGTGGTCGGCCTGTGCGGCGCTTGCGACGACCTCGATGGTCGCGGCGCGAACCGCAAGGCCAATCGCTATTTCCGGGAGACGAAGTTCATCGAAGCGGCGTCGCTGTACGAGCGCGCGCTCAAGAAGGTGGAGGATCCCAAGATCCATTACAACCTCGGGCTCGCGTACTCGAAGATCTTCAAGGCCGGCGTCGATGACGTGATCGTGCTCGGCCAGACGAGCGAGGACATCTGCAAGCAGATTCCCGACGTCAAGGTGATCAAGCGCCGCGTCTGCATCAAGAACGATCCCAAGGAAGAGGATCGCGGCTTCAATAAGTGCGACGAGCAGGCGATCTGCCCGTCGAGCGCGACCTGCACCGAGGCCGAGCTGTGCGCGAAGGACAACCCGGCGCTCGCGAACCTCGCGGCCGAGCACCTGACCAAGTGGATCGACAGCCAGCCGAGCGACGACGAGATCAAGAAGCAGCTCAAGGCGCAGCAGGACGATCTCGACAAGCTCGAGAAGGCGCGCGAGAAGGCCGACGCCGAGATGATCGCGGCGATCGAGAAGGGCGACAAGATCGCCGAGGACGACGCGACCCAGCGCAAGACGCTGCTCGACGAGCAGATCAAGGCGGCGAAGAACGAGGTCGACGAGACCGCGCTCAAATTCACGATGCGCAAGCTGATGACCCAGCTGTGGATCGACTCGAACCAGTTCGACAAGGCGATCGCCTACTGGGACGCCCAGCTCAAGGCGAAGCCGAACGACCTCGAGGTCATGGGCAACCTCGCCGGCATCAACCTCAAGGCCGGCGACTGGCGCAAGTCGATCGACTGGTACCAGAAGGTCGCGGCCGGGGCGCCGGACGAGACGAACAAGCTCAGCGCGTTGCAGTTCATCGGCAACGTCGCGTGGGCCAAGCTCAACTCGAAGACCCTGCCGCCGAACGAGGCGATCGAGCTCGCGGACCTCGGCATCGGCGCGCTCCAGGAGGCGCACAAGATCGCGCCCAAGAACGTGAGATTCCTCGGGCTTCAGAGCTCGATCTACAACTTCCGGTCGCTGATCCACGGCGCGTCGTGGGCCGCCGCGATCGATCGGGCAAGCTCGCAAGATCTTAAGGGCCTTTCGGACGTTGTTTCCGGGAAGGCGAAGCCGGCGGCACCTGGAGCACCCACTCCTCCCACGACCCCCCCGAAGACCGACGGAGCGAAGACCTCCGGCGGCCCGGCGGACAAGAAGGCCGGCGGCTGATCGCCAAGAAGGAGCAGCCGATGCGCAAAGGAACCGGAACCGACGACGACAAGACCACGCCCTTCATTCGCGATGAAGGAGCACCGGCCGAGCCGTATCGCGGCGTCGCGCCCGCCCACGTGCCGGGCCCCGCGCCCGCGATGTTCGGCAACTACGCCGCCGCCAAGCAGGTCAAGATGCCCGCGTGGGCGATCCCGCTGATCAGCGCGGTCGTGTTCGTCCACGTCGCGTTCTTCGGCGTGTCGTGGGCGAGCTCGATCTGGGCGATCGAGCGCCTCGACCGGCCCAAAGGCGCGACGTTCGACATCGCGGTCGCGCCCGCGCCGCCGCCGCCGCCGCCGCCGCCGCCCGGTGGCGCGAAGCCGCAGACCCAGATCATCACGCCGAAGAAGCGCACGGTGAAGGACATCGTGCAGCCGGTGAAGATCGAGAAGCAGCAGGTCAAGACCGAGGAAGCCGGCGATCCGAACGGCGTCGAGGGTGGTGAGGAAGGTGGCGTCGCCGGCGGTGTCGTCGGTGGCGACATCAACGGTGTCGTCGGCAACCCACCGCCGCCCCCGCCGCCTCCGCCGCCGCCCGCGCCGCCGCAGAACGTGCCGCCGACGCTCCTCGAGGGTCAGCGCATCGCCGGCGAGAAGGACATCCGTCCGAACGACGTCACGAAGACCGAGATCCTGCGCTCGGGCAAGAGCAAGATCGTCGGCAGCTACAAGCTGTGCATCACCGTCGACGGCAACGTCTCGTCGATCTCGCAGCTGAAGAGCACCGGCTTTGCCGCGTACGACTCGAAGATCCAGACCGAGATGCGCAACTGGCGCTATCGCCCGTACATGGTGAACGGTCGCGCGGTGCCGGTCTGCACGGCGGTCACGTTCATTTACTCGCAGCAATAACGTTCCAACCAAACCGAAACGCCGAACCGGAAAGAGCCGCCATGGGTATCGACCTACAAGAAATCTGGGAGCACATGAGCTGGGTCGTCAGGATCATCACGATCCTGATGGTCCTGATGTCCGTGTTCATGTTCTACGTCATCACCGAGCGGCTCCTCACGTACCGCGCGGCGAGCGACCAGAGCATCCGGTACGTCCAGGCGCTCGGCGAGTACCTCCGCCAGCACAAGGTGAACGAGGCGCTCAACAGCGCGCGTTCGATGCAGAAGAGCCCGGTCGCCAAGGTGATGGAGTCCGGCTTGATCGCGCTGATTCAAGGCCGCGAGGCGCTCAAGACCGAGGGACCCGACGACGTCGGCAACTTCGATCTCGTCGACTCCGTGAACCGCGCGCTCGAGCGCGTCAAGGAGCGCGAGACGTCGAACCTGCGCAAGGGCCTCGCGTACCTCGGCACCGTGGCCTCGGCGACGCCGTTCATCGGTCTGCTCGGTACCGTCATCGGCATCCTCGGTACGTTCCAGCTGCTCCGCGGCGGTACGGTGAGCATCACCGACATCGGCCCGAAGATCTCCGAAGCACTCGTCTCGACGGCGCTCGGTCTCGGCGTCGCGATCATCGCGGCGATGGCGTTCAACTACTTCACGTCGCGCGTCGAGCAGTACGTGATCGACATGAACGACGTCTCGAGCGAGTTCATCGACTACGTGCTGCGTGAGGGTCGGGCGTAGCCATGGCTAGCGCCGCCGGACATAAGAACCGCCGCTGGCGGTTGTCGGGCAAGAAGGCGAACATCGATCACGTTCGCAACGACATCAACGTGACGCCGCTCGTCGACGTCATGCTGGTGCTCCTCATCATCTTCATGCTGATGACGCTCGTCATGGGCCGTGGCCACGACGTCAAGCTACCCAGCGCGAAGAACTACTCCGAAGAGAAAGACAAGCAGCAGCCGGTCGTGACGGTCGACGTCGAGGGCAACCTCTACGTCGAGAAGAACCGTCTCGGTCCGGTGACGCCGTCGACGCTCAAGGAGATGGAGAACCAGGTGCTCGCCCAGTGGAAGGCGCCGAAGAACCCGGAAGGGGTCGGTCGCATCTACCTCAAGGCCGAGAACAACGTCACGTACGACAAGGTCTATCCGGTCCTCGAGTACATGAACAAGACCATGGCGGTCAGCTCGGTCGATCTCGCGATCGCGAAGGGAGACAAGTAGCCATGGGCATGTCAACCGGCGGCGGTGGCAAGGGCAGCGTCCAGAGCGACATCAACGTGACGCCGCTGATCGACGTCTTGCTCGTGCTGCTCATCATCTTCCTCGTGGTCATGCCGATCATGATGAAGATGGAGACCCTGCAGATCCCGCGCAAGCTCGACGAGATCAACGAGCAGCCCGATCCGAACGCGAGCCTCTTGAACGTCAAGGTCAACAACGACCTGACGATCACCTTCAACGACGGCAACACCGATCAGACGCTGCAGTTTGCCGAGCTCCTCAGCAAGCTGCGGCCGAAGATCGAGAACATGAAGGCCGGCACCGAGAAGGTCGTGTTCGTCGACTTCGAGAACGGCGTGAAGTGGAGCGACGTGATCGCGACGATGGACTCGATCCGCACGCTCGCGACCGACGCGAACCACGACGAAGTCAAAGTCGCGCTCAAGGTCAAGGAAGAAAAGCCCGGCGAGCAGAAGTGAGCGGCGTGCTCGCGTGAGTCTTCGGCTCTGACTCCACGCTCGAGCACGCGCTCCCTGCGACACCCCTTGCTGCGATGGCTTCGCAGTCTGGGACATTTGCCACGACGAGGGCGGCGACCACCGCGATTCGTCTGGTCGCGCTCGCGCGCGCGTGGTGGCGACTCGAGTTGCTCTGCGACAGCGACGGCGACCGTCCCGTTCGCACTGTCACGCTGCGTGATGAGTCCGCAGTGTCGCTGCGGATCCGGCTTTGATACGAACGCTTGACAGGCTTTGCCAACGGTTAGTACAAGCGGGCGGATTTCGGGACGTCGCGTGCCGCGTACGGAGGAGCCACAAGCAATGTTCAGGGTGACGAATTACGTATTTTACGCAGCGGTCGCACTCGCGATGGGCGCGTGCACGGACACATCGAGCCGCACCGATTTGAACCCGGAAGGCCCTCCGATGATCGAGCAGGTTCGGCTCAAGAACCGCGTGTTCGACATCAACGATCCGACCGCGAGCACGACCTCGACGGTGTTCGCGTTCGGCACGCACGAGCTCGCGCTGCCGCAGGACATCGAGCCCGAGGTCAAGAACGCGGTCGCGCTCAACAACGGGCTGCGGATCATCGTGGACGAGCTCCTCGTCGGCAATGACCTCGAGGAGATCCAGTGCCGCAACCAGGTCGACGACGACGCGTTCGCGCGCGTGCCGCTCGGCGCGAACCCGGATGACATCGCGCGCTGCAGCGCCGCCGATGACGTGCTGCCGTCGTCGTGCACCGGCCCGACGGCGGTGTGTCTGTGCCAGAACCCCAACGGCTGCTTGCGCGGCACGACGATGATCGGCATGGGCGAGCCGGTCGGCGTCCAGGACATCAACCAGGACGGCGCGACCGACGGTCGTCAGTTCGTCGCCGGCTCGGTCGGCATCCAGTGCGGCGCGATCAGCGTGCCGATCGATCTGGTCAACAGCTACTGGAACCCGTCGGGCGATCAGAACAAGCCGGCGATGGGCGGCTTCGACGCGCTCGGCCCCGCGATCGTGCTGATCCCGAACGGCACCGTCGGCGATCACGCGCTGCCGACGAACATCGACTGCGAGCTGACGTTCAACGCCGAGATCGTCGACAAGCAGGGCATCAGCGTCTGCGCGCCGCCGGGCGGCGATGTCTCGTTGCCGTGCACGCCGGGCGATGTCAGCGCGTTCAAGTTCAAGACCGAGGCGCTCAGCGTCGCGCCGGCGTCGTGGGAGAACATGGCGACCGGCGTGTCGCCGACCGATACGACCGCGGTGTTCTCGCTGAACTCGACGATCGATCCGACCCGGCTCGCGCAGGTGACCGTGAAGGAGGGCACGACCAACTTCACGAACTTCACGATCACGAACCCGATGCCGACCCTGATCCAGATCACGTGGGGCGCGACGCTCAAGTCGAACACGACATACGAGATCACGTTCCCGACCGGCATCACCGACAAGTATGGCCAGCCGCTGCCCGCGCCGGCCGTGTTCACGTTCACCACGGGCGCCTAGCGAATCGATCGGAGCCAAGTCATGAAGACTCAGGTCAAGAACCTTCTGATCGCCGCGACGCTCGGTACGTCGGGACTCGTCGGCGCCCACCTCCTCGATCCCAGCCTCGCGCGTGCGCAGTCGACGACGAGCGGCGCGATCCAGGGCACGGTCACCGATAGCAAGACGGGCGAGAAGCTCGCCGGCGTGACCGTGACCGTCACCTCGACGTCGATGCAGGGCGCGCAGACCGCGATCACCGACGAGAACGGTCAGTACAAGATCTCCGAGCTGCCGCCCGGCGACTACCTCGTGACGTTCTACTACCTCGAGCTCACCGTCGAGCGCGCGGGCGTGTCGGTCGGCGTCAACAAGGTGACGCCGGTCTACCAGAAGCTCGATCAGGGCAAGGCGGGCGGCGAGGTCGTCAAGATCACCGATACCGCGCCGACGATCGACCCGACGTCGACCACGCAGGGCATCACGATCGACAAGAACTACATCAAGAACATCCCGGTCCCGGGCCGCACGTTCGAAGCGGCGCTCGGTGCGGCGGCCGGTTCGCAGAACGACGGCCTCGGCGTGTCGTTCTCCGGTAGCTCGTCGCTCGAGAACCAGTACTACGTCGACGGCGTCAACACGACCGGCCTGACGTTCGGCACGGTCGGCTCGCCGGTGATCAACGACTTCATCGAGGAGATCGAGGTCATCACCGGTGGCTACAACGCGGAGTTCGGTCGCGCGACCGGCGGCGTCGTCAACGTCGTCACCAAGAGCGGCTCGAACGAGTTCAAGGGGTCGGTGTTCGGCTACCTCCAGCCCGGCGCGCTGACGTACGCCGCGGAGAGCACGCCGATCAACGCGTCGTCGATCGACATCGTCGGCGACAACGCGTATCGCGCCGACTTCGGCTTCGAGCTCGGCGGTCCGATCATCAAGGACAAGCTGTGGTTCTTCGTCGGCTTCGCGCCGCAGTTCTCGCAGACCGACTTCACGCGCACCACCAAGTCGCAGCGCGACTGCCAGGTGCTGCTCGACACCGGCGCGCTGTCGCAGTGTGATCGTCGCCTGCAGTCGGCCGGCGGCTTCGCCGACGGTCAGCCGGACGTCGATCCGGCGACCGGCTTCTACATCACCGACGAGCTCGACTCCGAGATCCGGAGCCGCAAGACGTCGGCGTACAACATCCTCGGCAAGCTGAACTACGCCGCGACCCCGGAGCACCAGGGCCAGCTCTCGTTCCAGGCGCTGCCCGGCACCGCGACGAGCCCCGGCCTGTTCGGCCCGGCGCAGAGCGGCGTCACCGGCTCGCAGCTGACGACCGACGTGTCCGCGAAGTGGACGTCGAAGTTCAACGACAACAAGACCGAGGTCGAGGCCGTCATCGGCTGGCACCGCGACCACCTGACGAGCGAGGCACTCGACGCGTCGCTCGCGAACGAGCCGCTGCAGGTGCTGCGCAACGGTAGCCTCGGCGTGTGGGGTCCCACGGGCGCCGGCACCGGCCAGCCCGAGAGCGCGCTGACCCAGGCCGGCTGCCTCGACGCGCCGCCGATGGGCGCCGACGGCCTCGCCGGCCCGGACCGCTATCCGTACCTGTCGAACAACTGCCCGATGGATACCCGGCCGTACGTGATCGGTGGCCCGGGCTCGCTGACGCAGGACACCGAGCAGCGCCGCGCGGCGAAGCTCGGCGTCACCCAGCGCATCAAGGGCAAGGGCGGCAGCCACGAGCTCAAGGCCGGTATCGATGTCGAGGACAACCTCTCCGACAAGGCGCGCGTGTACTCGGGCGGCGCATTCATCCAGAACTTCGTGTCGAACAACCTCGTCGTCGTCGATCGCTGGGTGCAGCTCGCCGGCGACCGCAACATGGACGATCCGCGGTTCGACAACATGTGCCGCACGCCCGACCCGAACGGCGGCGCGACCAGCGGTGGCACGCTCGAGTTCCAGTGCGATTACCTGTCGGGCCAGATCGGCTCGCCGGGCACGCAGGTCAGCGGCAACACGTTCAACTGGGCGACGTACGTCCGTGACTCGTGGCAGATCCAGCCGAACCTGACGCTCAACGCGGGCCTCCGCTACGAGGAGCAGCGGCTGCGCTACGCCGACTTCCTGCAGAACGAGGTCGACCCGCTCACGAACAACCTGCTCGGCAAGAACGCGATGACGCTGCGCGGGATGTTCGCGCCGCGCCTCGGCCTGCTCTACGACTGGACGAAGGAAGGCCGCTCGAAGGTCTACGCCCACTGGGGCCGGTTCTACGAGTCGATCCCGATGGACATCAACGACCGCTCGTTCGGCGGCGAGATCAACTTCGAGCAGCAGTTCCGCACGTCGAGCGGCGCCTGTGGTCCGACGGACATGGCGATCGGCTCGGCGAACGGCAAGGGCTGCCTCGCGAACGACGCGGCGGTCGGCGATGCCGAGCAGCTGATCGGCGCGAGCGGCGTGCTGATCGCTCCGGGCATCAAGTCCCAGTACATGGACGAGGTGATCGCGGGCTTCGAGTACGAGATCATGGACGACCTCAAGATCGGCGTCTCGTACCAGAACCGCCGCCTCGGTCGCGTGATCGAGGACGTGTCGACCGACGGCGCGAACACGTACATCATCGCGAACCCGGGCGAGTGGTCGGACGCCGACGAGCAGAAGCTGGTCGACCAGATCAACCGCACGGATGACCCGGTCCTGAAGGGCCGCCTCCAGCGCGACCTCCGCCTCTACCAGGGCATCCGGCTGTTCGACAAGCCGACGCGCGATTACAACGCGCTGCAGTTCACGCTGACGCGCCGGTTCTCGAAGAAGCTCTACGTCCAGGGCTCGTACACGTACTCGAAGACGGTCGGTAACTACCCCGGCCTGATCTCGTACGACAACGGCCAGGTCGACCCGAACATCTCGTCGCAGTACGACCTGATCGAGCTGCTCGCGAACCGCGTCGGTCCGCTGCCGCAGGATCGCCCGCACTACATCAAGCTCGACGGCTACTACACGTTCGACTTCAAGAAGAGCGGCGCGCTCACCGTCGGTGCGCGTCTGCGTGCGCTGTCGGGTATCCCGACGAACGCGCTCGCGGGCCACTACCTGTACGGCGCGAACGAGTCGTTCCTGCTGCCGCGCGGTCAGCTCGGCCGCACCGACTTCGAGCACGGCCTCGACATGCACTTCGGCTACGGCAAGTCGCTCGGCAAGAACATGAACCTCGAGGTGTTCTTCGACATCTTCAACATCTACAACCGCCAGGGCACGTTCGGCGTCGACGACACGTACGCGCCGTTCGTGAAGCTGACGGGTCCGAACTCGTCGTCGGGTACGCAGCAGAACGCGAACCCGGTCTCGGGCGGCACGTACGAGGACCTCATGTGGGTGAAGACGATCGACGGCTCGGGTAACGAGACCTCGATCCCGATCGGCACGAACCCGAACTTCCGCAACACGACGTCGCGCTACGCCCCGGGCGACGCGCGCATCGGTGTCCGCCTGACGTTCTAGAGGCGGTCGCAGCGAACGGCACGACGCCGGGGCGGCAGCGCTCCGGCGTTCGTGTTTTCGGTGTCAGGCTCGGATGCTATGCATCCGGGGTCGTGCATGTGATGGGTCTCAACGAACAGCAGCGCGCCGCCGTCGAGCATGGCGAGGGCCCGCTGATGGTGCTCGCCGGTGCTGGCACGGGCAAGACGCGCGTGCTCGTGCACCGGATCGCGCGGCTCGTCGAGATCGGCACGCGGCCGTGGGAGATCCTCGCGGTCACGTTCACGAACAAGGCGGCCGGCGAGATGCGGCACCGGCTGCGCGAGCTGCTCGGCGAGGCCGCGGATGCGATGTGGATCGGCACGTTCCACGCGACGTGCGCCCGGATCCTGCGGCGCTACGGCCAGGCGGTCGGGCTGACGCGCAACTTCGTGATCTTCGATGACGACGATCAGATCAAGCTGATCGAGAAGCTGCTGAAGGAGACCGGGCTCGACGACGTGGTCTCGGCGCGCACGATCCTGTCACGGATCGATCGCGCGAAGAACCGCGGGCTCGACCCCTGCGCGATGAAGGTCGGGATCTACGACGAGGAGATCGAGCGGCTGTATCCGCTGTATCAGGCGCAGCTCGCGAAGGAGAACGCGGTCGACTTCAACGACCTGCTGCTCAAGGTGCTCGACCTGTTCAAGCACGAGAAGGTCGGCCCGGCGCTCGCCGCGAAGTTCACGCACGTGCTGGTCGACGAGTTCCAGGACACCAACCGGGTCCAGTACGACCTGGTCTCGCGGTTCGCGGCAGCGACGCGCAACCTGACGGTGGTCGGCGACGACGACCAGTCGATCTACGCGTGGCGAGGCGCCGAGCCCCGCAACCTGCTCGACTTCGACCGCGACTTTGCCGATGCCAAGGTGGTCAAGCTCGAGCACAACTACCGGTCGACGCAGACGATCCTCGACGCCGCGAACGGCATCATCCGCCACAACGTCGATCGCCACGCGAAGTCGCTGTGGACCGATCGCGGCGCCGGCGATCCGATCGAGATGTACCAGGCGGGCGACGAGCGCAACGAGGCGTACTTCATCGCGCAGTCGATCCGGCGGATGCTCGACGACGGCCCGGCGTCGCCGAACGACATCGCGATCCTCTACCGGACGAACGCCCAGTCGCGCGTGCTCGAGGAGCACCTGCGCGCGGCGCGCGTGCCGGCGAAGGTCGTCGGCGCGGTGTCATTCTTCGAGCGCAAGGAGGTCAAGGACGTCATCGCGTACCTCCGGCTGCTCGGCAACCCGGCCGCGGACTCGGCCTTCGAGCGCATCGTCAACGTCCCGCCGCGCGGGATCGGCGACACCACGGTCGACCGCCTGCGCGCCGCGGCGCGCGCGAACGGCATCGGGCTGCTCGAGGCGGCGCGGTTCGCCGCGCGCGGCGACGTGTCCGGGCTCGGCCCCGGCCCGCGACGCAAGCTGCAGACGTTCGTCGAGCTGATCGACGGCCTGTGCGACGTGATCGCGCAGGGCGCCTCGGTCGCCGAGACGATCATCCAGGTCGTCGATCGCAGCGGCATGCGGATGAAGCTCGAGGCCGACAACACCGCCGAGTCGCGCGATCGCCTCGACAACCTCGCCGAGCTCGTGTCGACCGCGAGCGACTACGACGACGAGTCCGGCGGCGGCGGCGTCCCCGAGGCCGGCGACGAGGAGCCGCCGAGCTCGACGCTCGACGGGTTCCTCGAGCGGATCTCGCTGACGTCGGCCGGGGACCAGAGCGCGGCCGAGCAGGTCGTGCTGATGACGATCCACATCGCGAAGGGCCTCGAGTGGCCGGTCGTGTTTATCGCCGGGCTCGAGGACGGCCTGTTCCCGTCGCTGCGCGAGCGCGATGGCACGAGCGAGGATGCCGCGCTCGAAGAGGAGCGCCGGCTCGCCTACGTCGCGATCACGCGCGCCCGCGAGCGCCTCGTGCTGACCTACGCGCGGCGCCGCCGCGTGTGGGGCGAGATCAAGTTCGGGATCCCGTCGCGGTTCCTCGACGACATCCCGGCGGACTGCTTCGGGCCGTCCGCGCTGTCGCGCCGCCCGCGCGCCGACCTCACGCCGCGCGGCAGCCCGCGCGTCGTCGACGGCAACTTCGTTCCGCCGGCCGCGAGCGGGCAGTGGCGGCGCGCGCCGCGGCGTGGCGCGGACGACTTCGATCAGCGCGTCGAGTACGAGGACGAGCCGGTCTACCAGCTCGAAGACCCACGTGGGTCGAGCGGCTTCGAGATCGGCGCCGCGGTGAGCCACTCGCTGCACGGTACCGGGCGCGTGGTCGCGGTCGCCGGGATCGGCAAGGAGCAGACGGTCGTGGTCGACTTCGGCGGCATCGGCCGCAAGACGGTGCTCGCCCGGTTCCTGAACGCGACCGACGAGCGCCTGAACTGACCCACGTGGGTCAGTCGCGATCCTGGCGCGCCTGCAGCACGTCGGCGAGCGGCGAGACCGGCGCGATCGTGGTCGGATGCGTGGTCATCCGGCCGCGGATCAGCCAGACCCGGCTGTGATCGCCGGGCTCGAGGCTCGAGTTGACAACTGCGATCCGGCCGGCGCGCACCGCGAGCTTGTTCATCAGCCGGCCCTGGTGGCTGCCGTTCCAGCCGCCTTGCGGATCGCTGCTGTTCGCGATCGCCGAGGGGGCGGTGAATGTCGCGCCGTCGTCGAACGACTCGGCGAACGCGAGGCCGCGCGGCTGCTCGGCACCGGCCACGAACACCTCCCACAGCACGAACAGGTGATCACGCTCGTCGATCGCGAGCGCCGGGAAGTGCCCGCCGACCCCGGACAGCGCGCGCGCCGGGGCGAACGTGCGGCCCTCGTCGCGCGACCGCGTGTAGCGGATCGTGAACCGATCGAACGGGCCACCCGTGCTCTCCGCGTAGACGACGTGGAGCGTGCCGTTGCGATCGACGGCGAGCTTCGGCGCGTCGGAGTAGTGCGGCGTGCGCTCGACGATCGTCGGTGCGGTCCAGGTCCGGCCGGCATCGTCGGAGCGCATGACGTGAATGTCCGCGCGATCGTCCTCGCCGAGCGTCCACGCGAGGTAGAGCGCGTGGGGGCCGATCGCGAGCGCCGGCGCGCGCGCGGGGCGCGAGGCGTCGCCGGCGAGCGCGCGCGGGGCCGAGAACGACGCGCCGTCGTCGTCGGAGCTCGCGACGTGCAGGGTGCCTTCGTAGTCGGTCCACGCGGCGTAGATCGCGTGCTCGGCGACCGCGAGATCGAGGCTGCCGTTGTGCCAGATCGACTTCGTGATCCGGGCCTTGCCGTCGCCGTGCAGCGAGGCACGCGACAGATCGAGCGGGGGGCTCCAGGTCGCGCCGCCGTCGCGCGAGCGTGCGAAGTAGATATCGCCGCCGTGCGAGCCGCCGGTGAACACGATCTCCTGCCACACCAGGAACAGGTGCTCGGGGTCGCGCGGCGAGATCGCGAGCCGCGGCAGCCACGAGAACGTCGCCGGCGATCGCGACACGTTGATCGGCGCGCGCTCGGGGCGACCGTCGGCACGGTAGGTCTGGACGAACAGATCCTTCGCGCGGTGATCGACCCACGCGACGATCGTCGCGCCATCGCCGCGCAGCGCGACCGTCGGATCGTCGACGTAGTCGTAGCGCGAGTCGTTCTGCTGCCACGGCCCGCGTTCGCCACCGCCGCGCGCGAGCTCGATCGGCGAGCTCCACTCGACGCCGGGCGTGCTCGGCGCGGTCGCCTGCGGCGCGGCGCAGGTCGAGGTGGCCGCGATCGCGAGCACGAGTCCGGCGACCGCTGTGCACGACGCGCTCACGACCGACCTTGGTCAGCCGAGCGAGCGTCGTCAAATGCCGGCGCCGAGTGAGCGCCTGCGGCTCACTGGACGGCGACGCCGAGGTGCCGGCGCACGGCGAAGTACGCCGGAGATACCGAGTACGCGACCAGATCCTGGATCCGCTGATTCGGCCGGCCGCCGAGCGACGCCTCGGTCGACAGCATGCGGGCGGTCGCCGCGAGCTCGCCCGAGATCAGCAGTCCGGCACGCTGGGCGGCGGCATCGACCGCCATCCGCCAGCGGGCCAGATCCGGCTGGTCGGGCAGGCGGTTGACGAGCCCGAGCAGCGCCTCGGCGGCCGGCCGCGTGATCCGCTTCTGGAGCTCGGCGAGGATGGGCGTCGCGAACGGCTCGAGCTGCGGCCGGCCGAGCTTGCGACCGACGAGCTGCGCCGCGGCTTGCAGCGCGGCCTCGAGCTCGTCCGCCGACGCGAGCGTCAGCTTCAGGTAGTACGCCGGCTTGAGCAGCGCGAGCATCGAGCCGACCGACGCGGCGATCTCGGTGTCGCGATAGCCGGTCATGAGGTCGCGGCCGACGATGACCGCGGGCGCGAGCCGTCCCTTGTCGATGCAGTTCGCGAGCAGCAGGCGACCGGAGCGGCGCGGCTGGACATAGACATCGGGCAGCGAGACGTTCAGCACGCGGGCGGCGTGGCGGAAGATCTTCGCGACGACGCCGGTGCCGTCCTCGACCGGCATCCGCTCCTTCTCCTTGAGCTCGAAGCTCTTCGCCGGGCCGGCCTTGAGCGCGACCGCGGCCTCCCAGGTCAGCGCGAACACGCCGCTGATCGTGCGGTCCTCCTCCGGGTGCCGGACGTTCGCCCAGGTGTCGTCGTCGAGGATGCCGCGCGCCTTGCTGACCTCCTGCGCCTGGTAGCGGCGATACAGCGCCTCTTCCTGGCTGTTCGCCTGCTTGAGGACCACGAGCGCACGCGCGACGCACCACGCCTCGTCGATCCGACCCTCGTCGAGCGCGGTCTTGCCGAGCACGCGGTAGACGTCCGGGTTCGTGGGATCGACCTCGACGAGCTTCGCGGCGCGGTCCTTGACCTCGGCCTGCTTGCCACCGACCTGCGCGTACAGCTCGGCGAGCACGCGCGACCGCTGCGGCGACTTCTCGGGATCGAGCGAGTGCGCGACCTCGTACGCCTCGATCGCGCTCTGCGGGTGGTGGAGGCGCAACCGGTAGATGTCGCCGAGCGAGTGCCAGAGCTGGACGAGGATCGGATCGTTCTTTGGCAGCCGCTTGATCATGCGGCGGTACGCCTGCTCGAGGTACTTCCAGTTCTGATCCGGCGCGACCAGCTCGTGGACCGCGTGAAACGCGTGCAGCGCGCGCGATCGCGTGGTCTCGGCGAGCGGCTGCTCCGATAACAGCTGGTCGAGCGCGTGCTCGTACGCTTCGAGCGCGCCGGCGCGATCCTTGAGCTCGGTGCGGCGGATCTCGGCGGACGCGATGTAATAGACGCCACGGCGCACCGGATCGGTCTCGTGCTCGAGGAACCGGCCGATCGTCTCGACCGCGGCCTTCCACTGCCGGGTTTCGGACTGCAGATCGAGCAGGCGCTGGAGGACGCGGCGGTTCTTGTCGTCGAGCTCGAGCGCGTCGAGGTACGTCGTGATCGCGCGCGTCGGGTTCGCGAGCTTGTCGCGATACAGATCGCCGATCCGCTCGAGGAAGCCGATCCGCTCGGGGATCGGCGCGGCCGCGGCGAGCACGCGCAACGTCGCGATCGCCTCGTCGACGTGGCCGCGCGCGAGGTGCAGCTCGGCGAGCTCCTCGAGCGTCTCCTTGTGCGCGCCGTCGATGTCGAGCACGCGCTGGTGGAACATCTGCGCCTGCGGCAGCTTGCCGAGCTCGGTGTGGATGCGCGCGAGCTGGCGATACACGCCGACGAGCTGCTCCGGCGCGAGCGTGTTCGAGTGCCGGGTCGCGATCGTCTGGTACGACGCCGCGGCTGCGTCGAGCGCGCCCGAGCGGTGGAGGGCGGCGGCGCGCTCGAGCAGCATGGCGGGGCTCTGATCGATCCCGCACGCGAGGTCGTAGAGCTCGATCGCCTGCGAGAACTTGCCGAGCTCGACGGCGCAGCGCGCGGCGCGCGTGTAGAGGTCGAGCCGGTCGGGGCTCGCGAGGGCGGAGTCCGCGTGGGCGCGCGCGAGCTCCTGCTCGAGCACCGGCCACAGCGTCTCCCACTGCTGGGTGTCGTGCAGCAGCTCGGCGAGCGCGGCCTTCGCGTCGCCGTGGTCCGGATCGAGCTCGAGGATGCGGGTCAGGCACGCGCGGGCGCGCTCGGCGTCGTCGAGCCGGTGGCGGTACACCCACGCCGCGTCGACGAGCAGCCGCAGCGTCTCGGGCTGGCTCGTCGCGAGCTGCGCCGCGCGCGTGAGCTCCTCGGCGGCGGCGACGAGCTTGCCCTGCTGGAGGTGGACGCGCGCGAGCCCCTCGTGGGCGCGGCCGTTGTTCGGATCGACGCCGATCGCCGCCGCGAAGCTGGCCTGGGCCTCGGTCGCGTCGCGTGCCGCGAGCTGGGCATGGCCGATCCGCTGCAGCACGTCGCCACGCGCACGCGGCTCGGTCGTGATCTCGAGCAGCCGGCGCAGCACCTCGATCGCGGCTTGCCAGTGTCCGGCCTGATCGTGGAGCCGCCCGAGCGCGTCGAGCGCAGCGCGATGCTGCGGTTCGAGCCCGATGATCTCGGCGTGCGCGGCGATCGCACCCTCGACGTCGTCGAGCCGGCGCTCGAGCACGCTCGCGAGCTCGACGAGCAGCGCGATCTTGTCGCTCGTGTCGGCGACGAGCCGGAGCTGCGAGTGCAGCGCGACGACGAGCCCCGCCCAGTGCTCGGTCTCGCGCAGCGCGGCGGCGCGCCCGGCGTGCGCGGCGATGTTGCGCGGCTCGAGCGCGATCACCTTCTCCCAGCACGCCGCGGCCCGGTCGTAGCGTCCGAGCTCGTGCCACGCGCGCGCGATGTCCGGATAGCGCTGGAGCTGCTCGGCCGGCGTCCCGGCATCCGCCTCGGCCTCGCGCGTGTCGAGCAGCTGATCCTTCTCGCCGGACGTCTGGTAGATGCGCTCGATGCCCTGGTAGGCGGCGACGTTCTTCGGATCGAGCGCGAGCGCGTCGCGATACGCCTCGACCGCCTCGCTCGGTCGGCCGAGGTGGTCGGCGAGCACGTTGCCGAGCTCGACGTAGAGATCGATGATCACCGTGCTCGGCGCGTTGCCGGCGAGCGCCTCGATCAGCCGCGGCAACAGCTCGCCGAGCGACTCCCAGGCCTCGGTCTCGAGGTAGAGCCGGTGCAGCTCGACCAGCACGGTGCGCGACTCCGGCTCGTCGGCGAGCGCGCGCTCGTAGTACGAGATCGCCTCGGGCTTGTGCCCGAGCTGTACCTCGTAGATCTCGGCGAGCTCGGTGTACAGCTCGCTGCGCGGACCGGGGTCCTGCTCGGTCTCCGCGCGGTGCGCGAGCAGCGTCACGAGGTCCTGCCACCGACCATCGGCGCGCAGCAGCTCGAGCAGCTCGGTCAGCGTGTCGAGATCGCTGTCGTTGAGCTGCAGCGATCGGATCAGCGCGTTCGCGGCCTGATCGCGCGTGCCGAGCCGATCGCGCATCCACTGCCCGATCAGGTGCCACATCCGCGCGGCGGCTTCGGGGTGCTTGCCCTCGAGCTCCTCGGCGAGCCCGCGGGTCTCGGCCAGGATCTCGTCCCACGCGTTCGCGAGCGGTCCGAGGCGATCGAGCTGCTCGAACAGGTGCGGCGCGTCCGGATCGCGGCGGAACACCGCGAGCCAGACGAGGAACGCCGCGCGCGGATCCTCGAGCTTGTCCTCGTAGATCGTGGCGACCGACTTCAGCGCATCGATCCGGACCTGCACGTCGGCGTGCTTCTCGGCACGCTCGAGCAGCAGCGACGTCAGCTTCTGCCACTCGTCGCGTGCCGCGTACAGCGTCTCGAGCTCGGCGGCGGCGCGGTCGTGCGCGGGATCCGCTGCGGTCGTCCAGGCGAGGATCTTCTCGTACGCCTCGATCGCGAGCTCGTCATCCTCGAGCCGTTCGCGCGCGAGCGCGCCGAGGTTCAGCAGCATCGCGATCCGCGGCCGCTTCTCCTCGGTCAGTGCGATCCGCTTCTCGAGCAGCTCGACGCATTCGAGCCAGCGTCCCTGCTGCACGAAGATCGCCTCGAGGGCGTCGAGCACGCGCGGGTTGCCGGCATCGATCGTCTGCGCGCTACGCCACGCCTCGATCGCGCGCGCCGGACGGCCCAGCCGCTCGGCCTCGATCTGACCGAGCTCGAGCAACAGGTCGAGCTGCTCGTCCTCGTCCGGATCGCCGTTCTCCATGCCCTCGCGGATCAGCTCGCGGATCGCATCGACGAGCTCTTCCCAGCTCTCCGACTGGCGGTACGCCGCGACCGCGTTGCGCTTCTGCGTCACGCCCGCGACCGTCACCTCGACGTCGTACTCGGTCTCCGGCCGCGGCTTCGCCGGCACCGTGGCGTTCGTCCGACCGGACAGCACGCGCGACAGCGCCTGGCTGCTCGCATCGACGAGCGGAAACAGCTCGGCCACTTCATCCATCGTCAGGTCGGCGTCGCCGCGATGCGCGACCACGAACGCGACCGTCCGGCCGCCGAGCAAGATCGGCAAGATCATCGCCGCGCGCGGCGCACCGCCGAGTGCATCGAGAAAGCCGTCGAGGAACGACTCGCCGGTCGCGATCGGACCGACGGTCGGCGTCCGCGCCGCGATCGCCTGCTCGAACGCCGCGACCGTGTTGCGCGGCAGCCGCAGGCTCGGAACTTGACTGACGTCGAAGCTGTCGTCGGCGAACGCACGCCGGCCTCGGAGATCCTCGGTGTGCACGCTCAGCAGCGCGGCGAACCGGGTCCTCGAGCGCGCAGCTCGGAGCAGCAGATCGAAGATTTGTTCGCGATCACTCGCGTCCTCGATCGCCACCACCGCATGTGAGGGATCGAGGGGAGCTCCCCTCATCCCTGTGGGTTCGGCGCGCACAGCTCCTACGATCCTATGCCACTCTCGCGCGCGGCACAAAGGGCCGGGACAGCAAGCGCACGTTCGTCACCGGACGTTTCGTTCTCGGACTACACTCGGGTGCGATGGCGAAGCGCGATCAAGATTCGACGATGGAGCTCTCGATGAGAGACCTCGTCGTGCCGAAGCCTCCGCCGCACGGACGGATGGGCCCGCCGGCCAACATGCCGACGAACGATCGCAGCGTGTGGGGCCAGCTCGTGGTCGGCGCCGACGACTTCGCCCCCGCTGCACGACGCCCGGCTGCGCCCGCGAAGAGCCGGCGCGGCGTCCTGATCGTCACGATCGCTGGCCTCGCGCTCGGCACCGGCGTCGGCGCCGCGTACCTCGTCACGCGTGATGGCGATGCCGCGGCCAAGACGGCCGCGAGCGCACCGGCGCCGGCCGCCACGCCACCCGCCAAGCCGGATCCGGCACCGACCGGCTCTGCGGCGATCGCGTCGCCCGCGGAGCCATCGAAGGCCGCGCCGACCGTCGCGCAGGATCCCGCCGCGGGCTCCGGCTCGGCTGCTGTGCCCGCGACGATCGCGGCGACCACGGCCGTCGACGCGGTGTCCGGCGTCGCGCCCGTGATCAAGGCGAAGAAGGCGACCGCCACGAAGCGGCCTGCGAAGAAGACCGCCGCCGCCACGTCGAAGAAGCGCGTCACGAAGAAGCGCCGCTGACGCGCGACGCACGTGGGGCGCGTGATCCGGACCCACGTGGGCACGCGCGGCTGATCCGGACCCACGTGGGCACGGGCGAGACGCGCGGCGGATCCGGACCCACGTGGGTACGAACGATGTCGAGTCGAGCCGCGTGGGCACACCCCAAACATCGTGCCGGACATGATCTGAGCTGCGTGATCCGCACCCACGTGGGCACTCTCGAAGGTGCGATCCGGACCCACGTCGGAACGCCGGTGAGACGCACGCTTGATCGAGGGCGGACGTGGGTACGAACGATGTCGACTCGCCCCACGTGGGCACGTCGCAACCGGGCGCGGCTGATCCGGACCCACGTGGGCACGAGCGAAACGCGTCCCCCGATCCGGACCCACGTGGGCACCCGCCAGACCTTCGCGGCTGCGACCCGCAAGATCCCATGCACCGATCCCACGTGGGCACCCGCGAGACGCGCGCGCCTGATCCAGACCGGTGGATACGACAGGACCGCGGCGCGAAACCCGTGCCGGACAGGGTCGCGCGCAGATTCCGGACCCACGTGGGCACGGGCGAGACGCGGCACGTCGACTCGACCCACGTGGGCACGCGTGACTCGCGCGCCGGATCGGACCCACGTGGGTGCGAGCTCGGCCCACGCGGGTACGGCCTTGATCCAGACGCTGTGCCGGACGCGATCGCGCGCGCCGCGTTGCTGACACGACGCGGGGGTGCCGCGCCGAGCGTGCCCACGTGGGTCCGCGGCCGGACGCCTACTGCGGGACCTTGGCCGTGATGACGTCGAGCCGCATCTCGGTCTTGTTGCGCCACACCGAGACCTGGATCCGCGTGTCGTTCGGCGTGACCGATACGACCCACGGCAGGTTGCGCGCGTCGACCGCTTGCGGGCCCCACTTCAGGATCACGTCGCCGACGCGCAGCGTGGAGTGCGCCGCAGGGGAGCCGGGGACGATCTCGGTGACGTACGCGCCGCCGATCGACGAGGTGCCGAGCTGCGCCGCGAGCTCGGGCGAGACCGGGATGACGCGGGCGCCGAGCCAGCTGCGCGCGACCTGGCCGTAGTCGCGCAGCGCGCCGATGATCTCCTTCGCGCGATTGATCGGGATCGCGAACGACAGCTCGGTCGGCCGGTCGCTCGTGGCGATCGCGACGCCGACGACCTGGCCGGCGGTGTCGAGGACCGGGCCGCCGGAGTTGCCGCGATGGATGCGGGCATCGACCTGGAGGTACGAGCGGTGCGAGGTCGCGCGATCCTCGACGAGCGATACGCCGTTGCTGCCGTTCGAGGATACGATGCCTGCGGCCGCGGTGACGTCGTTGCCGAACGGATTGCCGAGCACGACGATCCATTCGCCGACCTTGAGGACGTCGGAGTCGCCGAGCGGCAGCGCGGTGAGGCGCGGCTCGTCGATCGAGAGCAGCGCGAGATCGAGGCGCGGGTCGCGGCCGATCACCTTCGCGGGGACGTCCTTGCCGCCGGGCAGCGAGACGAGCAGCTCGGTCGCGCCGGCCGCGATGTGATCGTTCGTCAGGACGTAGACGCCCTTCGCTTCGATCAGAAAGCCGGTGCCGAGCGCGACGTCGGCGGTCGTCTCCGGTGCGTTCGGGTACATCGCGGCGGGGCCGGACTTGACCGGCTTGCTCGAGCGAATGCCGACGACGCCGGACTTCGCGCGCTGGACGATGTCGACGAACGAGCTCGGTGCGTTCGGGTAGAGCAGGCGAGACGGCTCGGGCGCTGGCTTCGCGACGCTCGGCGCGTGGTCGGCGGCCTCGGGCTCGACGGTGTCGACCTCGCGGCAGGACGCGAGCGCGGCGATCGCGAGCGCGAGACGCGTGAGGCGGCGCGCGCTCAAGGCCGCTGGGTCCCCGAGGGGCCGGCCGCGCCGGTTGCTCTCTGCGCATCGACGTACGCGACGCGAAGGTCGTAGGTGAGGCTCGCGATCAGCTTCTGCTCGGCCTCGTCGAGGTTGCCCTTCGTCTTTTGCTCGAGCATGCCGAGCACGTCGATCAGGTGCTTCGCGGTCTCGAGGTCGATCGGCATCGTCGCGCCGTCGGGAGCGGGCATCTTGCCGAGCGCGACGAGAGCGGACGAGGCGAGCGAGAGCACGTGGGTCGAGAAGTCGACCGGGCCGAGCGCGAGCGGGGGCTGGTCCGCCATGCGCCGAACATATACGGGCGAGCGCAGGGTTTGGCGGCGCGGAACCACGAAACGCGACACCTTCACCGGTGTCCTGGACATGGCATCAGGGAATTCTTTTCTCGTCGCACACGTCTACGGGCATGGCGGCACGATCCGTGTAATCGTTGGAGGGCTCATGGATACCTTGCGCGATCGGTTTCCTCCGACCCAGGCGAGCGCCGGGTCGCCGCCTCCTCCGGAGCCGGCGGCGATCGGCGACAACACGTCGGGACCTCACCCTGCGGTGGACGTCAACCAGCTGACCGAGGAGGTGAAGACGACGAGCGCGTTCCTCGATGACGTGTTCGCGCAGGTCGGCCGGGTGGTCGTGGGCCAGCGCGAGATGGTCGAGCGCGTGCTGATCGGCCTGTTGACCGGCGGTCACTGTCTGATCGAGGGCGTGCCCGGGCTGGCGAAGACGCTGACCGTGAAGACGCTCGCGCAGACGATCAACGCGTCGTTCTCGCGCATCCAGTTCACGCCGGATCTGCTGCCGGCCGATATCACCGGCACGATCATCTACAACATGCACACCGGGCAGTTCACGCAGAAGCGTGGACCGCTGTTCGCGAACCTGGTGCTGGCGGACGAGGTGAACCGCGCGCCGGCGAAGGTGCAGTCCGCGTTGCTCGAGGCGATGCAGGAGCGCCAGGTCACGATCGGCGACATGACGCATCCGCTGCCGGATCCGTTCCTGGTGCTCGCGACGCAGAACCCGATCGAGCAGGAGGGCACGTTCCCGCTGCCCGAAGCGCAGCTCGATCGCTTCATGCTGCTGATCAAGGTGAGCTACCCGACCGCCGGGGACGAGCGCGCGATGCTCGACCGGATGAGCTCGCTCGAGGTGCCGGTCGCGAACGAGGTCGCGTCGATCGAGCAGGTGCGGATGGCGCGCCGGATCGTCGGCACGATCTACATCGACGATCGCGTGCGCGATTACATCGTCCACATCGTGCAGGCGACGCGGCGGCCGCGCGACTACGGGCTCGGCGAGCTGGCGCCGCTGATCGAGTACGGTGCATCGCCGCGCGCGACGCTGTGCCTCGCGTCGGCGGCACGCGCGCACGCGTTCATTCGCCACCGCGCGTACGTCACGCCCGACGACATCAAGGCGATCTGCATGGACGTGCTGCGCCATCGCGTCGCCGTGTCGTACGAGGCCGAGGCCGAGGAAGTGTCATCCGAGGACATCATCCGGCGGATCTTCGAATACCTGCCGGTGCCGTAGCGAAGGCAGACCATGGCCCTCACCACCGCGGAGCTGTTCAAGAAGGCGCGCAAGATCGAGATCGCCGCGCGCCGGCTCGTCGACGAGCAGCTCGCGGGCCAGTACCACTCGGTGTTCAAGGGCCGCGGACTGATCTTCTCGGACGTTCGTCCGTATTACGCCGGTGACGACGTGCGCTCGATCGACTGGAACATCACGGCGCGGATGAACGCGCCGCACGTCAAGCAGTTCGTCGAGGAGCGCGATCGCACCGTGAATCTGCTGATCGACATGAGCGCGTCCGGGTACTTCGGATCGCGCGGCGAGTCCAAGCGCGAGCTGGCGGCGGAGCTCGCGGCGGTCGTCGCGTTCTCGGCGATCAAGAACAACGATCGCGTCGGGCTCTACATCGTGACCGACAACGTCGAGCGCTACGTGCCGCCGAAGAAGGGCCGCCGCCACGTGCTGCGCGTGATCGGCGAGATCCTCGCATTCCAGCCCACCTCGCGTGGGACGAACCTTTCGGTCGCGCTCGACCTGCTCGGGAAGATCGCGCGCAGGCGATCGGTCGTATTCCTGGTGTCCGACTTTCTGTCCGACGGCTGGGAGCGCGCGATGCAGATCGCGCGGCAGCGCCACGAGCTGGTGCCGGTCGTCGTCGGCGATCCGCTGGAGTCGGCGCTGCCGAAGGTCGGGATCTTGCTGCTCGAGGACCTCGAGACCGGACAGCTCGTCGAGCTCGATACGTCGAGCTACGCCGGCCGCGACTTCGAGCGGCGCGCGAAGCAGGCCGCGCTCGAGCGCGACATCGCGCTGCGTCGGCTCAACCTCGACGTCGTCGAGATCCGCACCGACGAGTCGTATGTCGACGCGCTGATCGCGTTCTTCAAGGCGCGCGCGAAGCGGATGGCGCACGCATGAAGGCCGGGCTGCACGTCATCGCGCTCGTCGCCGGCCTCGTCGCCGCGTCGACGCTGGCGCGTGCCCAGCCCGGCGATCCGGCAACCGGCTCGGGTTCGGCCGGATCCGCGGCCGGCTCGGGGTCGGGCGGCCCGCGGATCATCCAGCTACCGACGGACGCGAACGCGCCGCAGGTCAGCGCGGCCGCGAGCCCGACGGTGGTGCGGCTCGGCGGCAAGTTCACGCTGTTCGTCACCGCGACGTTCGATGCCGGCGTCGAGGTCAACCTGCGCGAGCCGGTCGATCTCGGGCCCGCGTTCGAGGTCACG
Source organism: Kofleriaceae bacterium (assembly GCA_035715365.1). Classification (GTDB taxonomy): domain Bacteria; phylum Myxococcota_A; class Polyangia; order Haliangiales; family Haliangiaceae; genus JABFXX01. The sequence goes on from DASTLB010000078.1 coordinate 37,596, forward strand.
CGCAAGGTGTCCGAGGATCGGCCCGCGGGCGACGGCCGCAAGACGCGCGAGTGGCAGATCGAGGTGATCGCGTGGGAGCTCGGCGATCTGTCGCTCGCGCCGATCGCGGTCACGTACACCGCGTACGGCAAGGCGGACCAGACCGAGACGAACGTGGTGCGGCTGCGCGTCGAGGGCGTGCTCGGCGACGTCGTCGATGATCCGAAGGCGCTGCGCGGCAACGCGCCGCCGACCGTGCTGCTCGCGCGCGACTGGTTCTGGCTGTACGTCGCGATCGGCAGCGTCGTGTTCCTCGCGGCCGCGATCTCGATCTTCGTGCTCGTCCGCAACCGCCGGCGCCGCCGCGTCGTGCTCGTCGGTGGCAGCTACGTCGCGCCGAAGAAGTTCGACACCGCGAGCGAGCGCGCGCTGGCCCGGCTGCTGAAGATCGAGCAGTCCGGCGTGCTCGAGCGCGACGACGACCGCAAGCAGGGCTACGCCGACATGGTCGAGGTGATCCGCGAGTACCTCGGCACGCGGTATCGCGTCGCGACGTTCGATCTGACGTCGAGCGAGCTGCTGCGCCGGCTCGACAAGCAGGCGCCGCCGGACGAGCTCGCGATGATCGAGCGCTGGCTCGAGCGCTGCGATATCGTCAAGTACGGCGGCCTCAAGGCGACGACCGCGGACGCCCACGCGACGCTCGAGGCCGCGCGCGAGCTCGTGATCTCGACGACCCAGCAGACGGCGAAGCCGGTCGTGTCGACCGAGCCGCCCGAGCCCGAGCCGCCGCCGCCTCCTCCATCGCCCCCCCAGCCGCCGCCCGGCGGTGGCGGCGAGGACGACCACGAAGCGGATCGCACCGAGCGCATGGACAAGCTCCATGGAGAGGAGGCCGCGTGAAGCCAGGCCGAGAACCCACGTGGGTCAAGATCCTGCGCGCGGTGTGGCCGTGGGTGCTCGTCGGCATCCTCGGCGCGACGATCGCGCTGTTCGTGATGAGCTACCTGCGGCGGCTGCGCGGGCCCGAGGACCTCGAGTGGCACGACAAGAAGGTGATCGTGCTCGCGGCCGGCGCCGTGCTCGCCGGGCTGATCGTGTTTCATCTGCAGCGGCGGCGCTCGGCCGCGATGGGGTTCTCGCAGGTCGGGCTCGTCGGCGCGCGCGGCACCGGCGCGTGGTTCTCGGATGTTCCCGGCGTGCTGCGCGTGCTCGCGCTCGGCTGTCTCGCGGTCGCGCTCGCGCGGCCGGAGACGTACCGCACGGTTGTCCACGAGGAGGAATCGGTCGACATCATGATCGTCTTCGACATGTCGAAGTCGATGGAGGAGACCGATCTGCCGCGCGATCGCATGGATGCGGCGCAACGCGTGGTCCGCCGGTTTCTGCGCCGCACGAAGGGCGATCGCGTCGGGCTCGTGATCTTCGGCCAGCAGGCGATGCTGCACACGCCGCTGACGTACGACACGAAGATGCTCGAGCAGGTGGTTGCCGATCTCGCGATCGGCGACGTGCCGGAGCTCGGTACCGCGATCGGCGACGGGCTCGCGATGGCGCTCGCCGTGCTGCGGCGCTCCGACGGTCAGTGCGATCCGTCGCCGGGCGCACCCCAGACGTGCCCCGAGGACTTCACGTGCTCGAGCAAGGGCGTGTGCGAGGGCAAGAAGCGCAACAAGGTCGTGATCCTGCTATCCGACGGTGACAACAACTGGGTCACGCGGTTCAACCCCGACGACGCCGCGAAGACTGCCGCGAACATGGGCGTCCAGGTCTACACCGTGCTCGTCGGCAAGGAAGAGTCGGATCTGTTCGGCGGGATGTCGGTGAACCCGGCGACGCTGCGCAACATCGCGCAGGTGACCGGCGGCGAGTTCTTCCGCGCGACCGACTACGAGTCGTTCGATCGCGGCTTCCAGACCGTGCGCAGCAAGCTCGACACCGTGAAGCGGACGCGCTCCGAGCGGATCCCGGACAAGCAGCTGTTCGTCGGGATCGCGATGATCGCCGCGTGCCTGCTCGTGCTCGAGATCCTGCTCTCGCACACGATCCTGCGGAGGCTGCCGTGAAGATGTTCGGCGTCTCGTTCGTCACGCCGGCGCTCGCGGTGATCGCCTTCGTCGTGCCCGCGTTCGTGTTCGTGATGCACATCTACGATCACTGGCGGCGCGGCACGCTGACGCGCCGGCTCGGCGAGCTGCCGGTGCTCGGCAAGGTGATCGGCAGCGCGTCGCACGGCCGGCGCATCATCAAGGACACGCTCGTCACGCTCGGGCTGTCCGGGATCCTGTTCTCGGCGGCGCGGCCGCAGATCGAGGGCAAGCGCAAGGTCGAGCTGCGCGGGCTCGACGTCGTGCTCGCGGTCGATGTCTCGAAGTCGATGCTCGTCGATGACGTCGGGCCCACGGTCGAGATGCAGCAGAAGAAGATCGAACCGTCGCGGCTGGCGCGTGCACGCGAGCTCGCGAAGGCGCTGATCGAGGAGCTGCCCGGCGATCGCATCGGTCCGGTCGTGTTCGCGGGCGCGGCCGCGCACTTCCCGCTGACCGAGGATCACCAGGTCGCGTCGCGGTTCCTCGGCGATCTCGGCCCGAACGATCTGCCGCCGGGCTCGAACCTCGCCGAGGTGTTCCGGGTCGCGCGCTGCATGCTGCGGCCGGATCTGTACGAGGACCTCGGCTGCGCGCGGATCGGACGACGCGGCCACGGCGGCGATCCGCTGCGCGGCGAGAGCCTCGATCCGACGCCGGACAAGCCGGACGAGGAGAAGCTCGAGCAAGAGGTCGAGCGCGGCAAGGCGATCGTGATCCTGACCGACGGTGGCGAGGCCGACGCGGCGACCGTGCGCGAGGTCGCGACCGCGCGCGAGCTCGGGATCGCGGTGTTCGTCGTCGGGATCGGCAGCGACAAGGGCGGCATCGTGTACGAGGTCGATCCGTTCTCCGGCAAGCGGACGACGACGCCGAAGAAGACGCCCGAGGGCGAGACGGTCGTGTCCAAGCGCGACGATGCCGGGATGAAGGCGATCGCGGCCGCCGGCGGCGACGAGAACCGGTACCTGATGACGAACGAGCGCGGCGAGGTCAACCCGATGCCGATCGTCGAGGCGCTGCGCGGCGTCAACCGCGGCCTCGCGACGAAGCAGGTCAAGGAGAAGCGGGACATCTACCAGCCGTTCCTGTTCGGCGCGTTTGCCCTCCTGCTGATCGAGGTCGCGATCGGCACGCGGCGGCGCCAGCGCTATCCGGAGGCACGATGAAGAAGCCGTGTCACAATCGAGCCATGCGTCGCGGTCTCGCGCTGTGCCTGCTGCTCGCGCTCGGTGCGTGGGATCCGCTAAAGTCGCCGGATCCCGACGTCCAGGCCGGTAACAAGGCCTACGCCGAGGGCCACTACGAGGACGCGATCCGCGCCTACGATCGCGCCGCCGCGCGCGGTGCCGTCGACGCCGAAGGGCTCGCGTACGACCGCGGCACGGCCCAGCTCAAGGCCGCGGAACAGGCGCAGGACAAGGCGGAGAAGGCGCGGCTGACCGAGCGCGCGATCGAGGATCTCAAGCAGGCCGCGCGCGCGAAGGACGCGCACATTCGCGGCATGGCGAACTTCAATCGCGGCAACGCGATGATGGGCCAGGACAAGCTCGACGAGGCGATCGAGGCCTACAAGCAGGCGCTGCGCGACGACGCCACCCTCGACGACGCTCGCTTGAACCTCGAGCTCGCCCTGCGCAAGCGCGAGAAGAAGCAGCAACAGCAGCAAGGGCAGCAGGGCCAGCAAGGCCAGCAGGGTCAGCAAGGCCAGCAGGGCCAGCAGGGCCAGCAAGGTCAACAGGGGCAACAAGGTCAGCAGGGTCAGCAGGGCCAGCAGGGGCAACAAGGCCAGCAGGGTCAGCAGGGCCAGCAGGGGCAACAAGGCCAGAACCAGGGCTCGAACCAGGGCTCGAACCAGCAGAAGCAGGGCCAGGGCCAGGGCAGCCAGCAGAAGCAGGGCTCGAACGACCAGAACGGCTCGAATGGCTCGGCGGGCTCGAATGGCTCGAACGACCCGAGCAACCAGCAACGCCAGAACAAGGGCCGGACCGAGCCGAAGTCGCCGGACACGCCGAACGACCAGAAGCTCGACGACCTCGAGAACTTCTCGCGCCGGCTGCAGCGCGACGAGGCCCGGCGCAACGCGTCCGGTCACTCGCAGGACCCGATCAAGGACTGGTAGCAGGCTGGTAGCGAGGCTGGTCGCCGCGCACGGCGTCGCCTCGGCGTATGATCCTCGACGATGGCCCGGGTGCTCGTCGTCGACCGATCCGTGCAGACGCGCGACACGGTCGCGGAGCTGCTCGGCGCCGACGACGGTGACGTCGTGTGGGCGACGCGCGATCAGGCGCCCGCGAAGCTGCGGAGCGCGATCGCCGACGGCCAGCCGTTCGACGTCCTGATCCTCGACGTCGAGCCGCCGCCGTCGGCACAGCTCGTGCGCGAGCTCGTCACGCAGGGTGGCGGGGTCCGGATCGTGATCGCCGCGCAGCCGCCCGAGGGCGCGACGATCGCGGCCCGGTGCGGCGCGTCCGACGTGATCGCGCGGCCGTTCACCGCGGCCGAGCTCGCGTTTCGCATCGGCAAGAGCTCGGCATCCGGCGAGCGCGCCGACAAGCGACGGCCGCGCAAGAGCGACGTGCTGATCGGGACGGGGCCGTGGATCAAAGAGCTCTACGATCGGATCGCGATGGTCGCGGCGACCGACGTCACCGTCGCGATCTTCGGCGAGAGCGGGACCGGCAAGGAGCTCGTCGCGCGCACGATCCATAACTCGTCGCCGCGCCACGACGCGCCGTTCGTCGTCGTCAACTGCGCCGCGATCCCCGAGGCGCTGCTCGAGGACGAGCTGTTCGGCCACGTGCGCGGCGCGTTCACCGATGCGACGCGCGATCGCGAGGGCCTGCTCGCCGCGGCGCACACCGGGACGCTGTTTCTCGACGAGATCGGCGAGCTGCCGCTGCCGCTGCAGGCGAAGCTGCTGCGCGTCCTGCAGAGCCAGGAGTTTCGCCGGATCGGCGACGATCAGGACCGCCGCGTCGACGTTCGCATCATCACCGCGACGAACCGCGATCTCGACCAGGCGGTCGCGCGCGGCAGCTTTCGCCAGGATCTGTACTACCGGATCAACGTGTTCCCGATGCACATGCCGCCGCTGCGCGAGCGTGCCGAGGACATCGCGCTGCTCGTCCATCACTTCGTGCACAAGTATCGCGGCCGGCTCGGCAAGCCGATCGACGGCGTGTCGCCGGCGGCACTCGCGCGGTTTGCCGCGTACGAGTTCCCGGGCAACGTGCGCGAGCTCGAGAACAAGGTCCACCAGGCGATGGTCGTCGCGCAGGGGCCCGTGATCGAGGAGGCCGATGTCACACTGCCATCGGGCACGCACCGCGCCGGACGACTCGATCTCGGCCGGCCGTTTCGCGAGCTCAAGCAGGAGATGATCGACGCGTTCGAGATCCAGTACCTGACCGAGCTGCTGCGCGCGCACCACGGCAACCTCGCGCAGGCTGCGCGGGCGGCGGGGATGGATCGCAAGAACCTGTGGGCGCTCGTCGAGCGGCACGGGCTCGATCGCACGCGATTCAAGAAGCCGTGATCGGAGATCCTCGCCGCCCGAACGACGAGGTGGTGCTCGGCGGTTCACCGGGTCACGATCCAGCGTGACCGAGCTGTACTCGATCGGCTACGAGGGGCGCACGCTCGACGAGCTGCTCGCGATCCTCGGCGGCAGCTCGATCGATCGCGTGATCGACATCCGCGAGCTGCCGCTGTCGCGACGCCGTGGGTTCTCGAAGACGCCGCTGTCCGTGGCGCTCGCGGCCGCGGACATCGAGTACCTCCACCTCCGGATCGCGGGCAACCCGTTCCGCCGCGAGAAGGATCTGATTCCGCGCGACGAGCTGCTCGCGAAGTATCGCGTCCACCTCTCGGGCGCGCGCGGCGTCGTCGGTGCCGTGGCGGACGCGGTGCGCGGCCATCGCGCGGCGCTGCTCTGCTACGAGCACGATCCCGCGATCTGTCATCGCTCGATCCTGGCGCCCCGGGTCGCGCGCAAGCTCGGGCTCCGGGTCAAGAACCTGTGAAGATGAGACCGCCCGGCCGGCGTGGCGCGTCGGGAAAATTCGACATAGGCTGAACCTCCGATGGGCGTCCCGGCCGACCTGCGCACGCACAAGCAGGCCATCGCGAAGCGATGGGAGCGCGAGGTGCTTCGCGACGTGCCCGCCCTGAGCTCGCTGACGCGCAGCGCGCTTGTCGATCACATGCCGGAGTTCCTCGAGGGCCTCGCGGCGTGGATCGAAGGCGATGTCGAGAGCGCGCACGCGGCGTTTCGTGCGCTCGCCGAGGGCCACGCGCTGCAGCGCCACAGCTCCGGGATCGATCTCGCGACGCTGACCGGCGAGTACGTGACGCTGCGCCGGGTGATCCTCGAGAAGCTGATCGAGATCAGCGGGCCCGAGGAGCTCGCGAAGTCGCTGGTCTCGCTCGAGGGCGGCATCGACTACGCGGTCCACGAGGCGGTGCGCCGGTACTCCGAGGCGCGCGATCACGTGCGCGAGCGATTCATCGGCATCCTCGGCCATGACCTTCGCGATCCGCTGACCGCGGTCATGATGTCCGCGACGCTGCTGCAGGACATGCCGCTCGGCGACAAGCAGGCCCAGCTCGTCGAGCGCGTCACGCGCGGCGCGCGCCGCATCGAGCGCATGATCGACGACGTGCTCGACTTCGCGCGAGGCCGGCTGTCGGGCGGGATTCCGATCACGCCCACGCTCGTCGACATGACCGAGATCTGTGCCGCCGCGATCGACGAGGCACGCGCGCTCGGCCCGGCGCGCGACATGAAGCTCGAGCACCACGGCGATCTGCGCGGCTTCTTCGACCGGGATCGCGTCCGCCAGGCGCTCGCGAATCTGCTCGCGAACGCACGGATCTACGGCACGGGCGATGTCATCCTGCGGGCGTGGGAACGCGACGATCACCACGCGGTGTTCACGTCGGTGCACAACACCGGGCCGGTGATCCCGCCGGACATGCTGAAGCAGATCTTCGAGCCGTTCACCCGGACCGGCACGCAGGCGCGCGGTCAGGGGCTCGGGCTGGGGCTGTACATCGTCGAGCAGATCGCGATCGCGCATGGCGGCGTGTGCCGCGCGACGTCGTCCGAGGAGGAGGGTACGACGTTCACGATCGAGTGGCCCCGGGTGCCGATGTCCGAGACTCCGGACCGGCCGACGAAATGATGCAAGGGAACGAGCAAGCGAGGTCGACGTGTGCAAGCTGACTCCCGACGAGCTGCGTAACGAGCAACAGGCATCCTTCGTCGCCGAGGCCTTGCGCGATCGGCCGCGCATCCTCGAGGTCGGGTGCGGTCGCGGCGACGTCGCGCGGCGGCTCGCGTCGGTCGGGTTCGCGGTCACGGCGCTCGACCTCGAGATCGGCGATCCGACGCCGAGCCCGGGCGTGACGTTCGTCGAGGGCGACTTCCTGCAGTTCGACGCTCCGCTGTTCGACGCGATCGTGTTCACGTCGTCGCTGCATCACATCGTGCCGCTCGATCAGGCGATCAAGCGCGCCGCGGTGCTGCTGCGTCCCGGTGGCCGACTGATCGTCGACGACTTCGATCTCGAGGCTGTCGATGGCGACACGCTGCGCTGGTACTACGACACCCAGGCGCTGCTCGCCGCGACCGGGCTGTATCAGGATCATCGCGGCCGGCCGACGCCGGCGAACCTCGACCCGGTCGCGCGCTGGCGCACCGAGCACCTTCACGAGCCGCCGCTGCACACCGGCGCGGCGATGCGGCTCGCGATCAGCGCGCGATTCGTGATCCGCGAGCTGCGCCGCGTCGAGTACCTGTATCGCTACGTCGGCGCGGGGCTGCCCGCCGACGAGCGCGGCGCGCAGATCGCGGCGCAGGTCCGCACGATCGAGCGCGCGCGGATCGGCGATGGCGCGCTCAGCCCGATCGGCCTGCGGATCGTCGCCGATCGCGCGACGAACGCGGTCTAGGAGTCAGTTCGCAAGCTCGCGCTAGCGGAGCTTGTTCGACAGCGCGGCGAGCAGGTCGTGATCGGCCGCGATCCGGCGGACGACCTGGGGCGATACCGTGCCGCTGTCGAGCAGCCGCGCGAGCGAGCGCTCGAGCGGGACCATGCCGGCCTCGCGTCCGGACTGGATCGCGGTCGGCAACGTGTGGAGATCACCCTTGCGCATGATGTTCGCGACCGCCGCGGTCACCGGCACGATCTCGTACGCCGGCACGCGGCCGCCATCGCGGCGCGGTAGCAGGAACTGCGTCACGACGGTGCGCAGCACCGCGGCGAGCTGCCAGCGCACCTGACGCTGCTGGACGTCGGGAAACGCGTCGATCATGCGATCGATCGCGCCCGCGGCATTCGGCGCGTGCAGCGTCGCGAGCACGAGGTGGCCGGTCTCGGCGGCGGTCAGCGCAGCGGCGATCGTGTCGGAGTCGCGTAGCTCGCCGAGCAGGATCACGTCGGGTGCCTCGCGCAACGCGGCGCGCAGGCCATCGGCGAACGTGGGCACGTGGACGCCGAGCTCGCGCTGGTGGATCAGGCAGCGGTGCGGATGGAACCGGTACTCGATCGGATCTTCGAGCGTGATCACGTGCGCCGCACGCTTGCCGTCGAGCACGTCGATCAGCGCCGCGAGCGTCGTCGACTTGCCCGAGCCGGTCGGCCCGCACACGAGGACGAGCCCATCGCGATGATCGACGATCGAGGCGAGCTCCGGCGGCAGCGCGAGCTCGGCGAGCGTCGGCACGCGCTCGCGGATCAGGCGCGCAGCGAGCGCGTGACCGCCGAGGTGATCGAACGTGTTGACCCGCAGCCGCGTGCCTTCGAGCTCGAGGCCGTGATCGGTGTTCGAGCCGAGCGCCGTGACGCACGCGGCGAGCTCTGCATCGTCGACGGCGAGCTCGATCGCCTCGAACCGGCCGTCGAGCTTGAGTCGCGGGTGCTGGCCGGTCGACACGATCACGTCGGACGCGCCGCGATCGCGCGCGACCGCGACCGGTGCGGCGAGCAGTCGAGCGAGCGCGGCGAGTGCGTCGCGCGGATTCGTCGGCCCGGCGATCGGCGCGGGCGTCTGTGCGGCGGGCGTCGTGGTCGGCTTCGCCCACCAGGCCGGGCGGGCCTCCGGTACGACGGCGGGCGCGGGCGCGGCGGCCGCCGGCTTGGCCTTGCGCGCGACGATCCGGATCCCGTGCGCGCCGGTCTCGAGCGCGAGCTGGTACGCGGCGCCCGTGTCGTCCTCGAACGTCACGGTCAGCGGCAGCGCGCGGCCGGCGATCAGCGGCGCGGCGAACTCGGCGAGCAGCGAGGCCTCGAGCGCCGGCATCGCGAGGCTCTCGACCTGACCGCGCCGCCGCAGGCTCGGCACCTTGCCGGCCTCGAGCACGATCGCCTCGGCATCGCGCAGTGTCATCACCCGGAGCAGCGACGGGATCGCGGACATCGCGAGAACCTCGAGCAAGTTGTACGCCCGGCCTAACCCCGCGGACCGCCGCGACAGCCTGGCGAGGCTGCGCCAGTTTGGCTACGCGGACGCGCGCGCCGGCGTCTCGCTGACAGGCGTGCCGTAGGTGATCGTCTCGTGCGTGTACGTCGGCCGCAGGCCGGGCGCGAGCACGTGCGGCACGAGCTCGGAGCTCGCGAAGTGCTGCGGCAGCTCCGGGCGATCGGGTACCGGATCCGCGATCGTCTTCTCGAGCACCATCGACGTGTACTGGTCGAGCGAGTGCTCGCGCGTGTTCGCGTTCAGGATCACCTCGACGCCGTGGTCCCGCGCGTGACGAGCGACGCCGCGGATCTCGCTCGCGCCCGGGGCGTAGGCGTCGACGCAGATGCCGTTCTCGCTGATCGTCCACGCGCCTCGATCGCTGACGACGACGAGCGTGTGGTTGCCGATCGTGTGGCCGGGCGTGCGCACGATCGCGAACCCGCCGCCGATCAGGTAGTCGCCGTCGAGCGCGACGATGCGATCCGCGGGCACACCGTCCAGGCACTCGGGGATGTACCACTCGACCTGCAGCGGGTGCAGCCGCGCGAACGTGTCGAGCTCGGCGCGCTGCGCGAGCAGCTTCGCGTTGGGCAGCACCGCGCGGCCATCGGCGCCCGGCGCGAGCAGGCCGCGCACGTCCTGGACGTGCAGGTGATCGAACGTGATGTAGTCGATCGCGGCCGGTGTAACTTGCCAGCGCGCGAGCGCATCCAGGATGGACTCGTGCGTCTTCGACAGCAGCTTGCGCGTCACCTTGCCGTAGCGGTCCTCGAGCCGCGCGAAGAATGGCGCCTTCGCGGAGCGCTCGGCATCGGTCGGGTTCACGAGGATCGTGACGACGCGGTCGCGGACCATGACCTGGACGAGCTGCATGCGATTGCGCATGAACACGTACGGCGCCGGCGATGCCGCGACACCTTGCAGGCCATACCGCGTCGGGTACGGAAACGTGGCGATGTCCGAGGTGCGGATACAGCGTGCCGGACCGGACGCGAGGATGCGTTCGCGCAATTTGCGGCCCGCACGGCGAACTGCCTCGAGACGCTCGCCACTCCCGCGGGTGGCCCATGCGGCATCGAGCTCCGTCAGGCGCGTCAGAACGTCGGGCGTGGCATCAGGGCGTGGCACGCGCGGAATCTACCATCGCGACGACACGGTCCCCGGGCTAAAATTTTCCGTGGTCGCGCCGACATGGCGCGAAGCTTGATCGCCTCTTGATCGAAAGCGGCTCGCGACGGAGAGGTATCTCTTGTATGCAGTCCTCGTGATCGTGCTGGTGCTCGTCGTCGCGGTGGCGGTTCTCGGAGCCGCCTGGTGGCGAGCGAGCAGCCAGCTGCGTTCCGAGCGCGCGCTGTGGCAGGAGCGGATCTCGAACATCGCGCACGACGTGCGCTCACCGCTGCTCGTGATCAGTGGCACCGCCGATGTCGCGGCGGTCGAGTCGAGCGATCCAGCGTCGCGCGAGGCGTTCACGAAGATCGTCCAGGTATCGAAGCGGCTCGGTCGCATGCTCGAGAACCACGTTGCCTCCGCGGTCGTCAGCGGCGGCCGCCTGCGCCGCGAGTGGGTGCCGGTCGAGGAGCTCGCGGCGTCCGCGCTGGCGCGGCTCGACACCACGATCGCGCCCGAGCGGATCGACATCCAGATCGAGAGCGACGCGCTCGCGCACGTCGATCCGAAGCTCGTCGAGCTCGTGATCGGCAACTTGCTCGAGCAAGCCGCGCGCAGCTCCCCGGTCAGCGAGCGCGTGGTGTTCGTCGCGCGTCGCCTCGACCACAGCATCGTGCTCGAGGTCACCGCGCCGCACTCGCCGAGCCCCGGCGGCGGTGCCCGGCTCGAAGAGCTCGCGGTGTGCCGCGCGATCGCGGCCGCGTATGGAGGTTCGCTGGAGCTTGCCGCCGAGCCCGACCGCGGCACGACGGTGCGCGTGCGGATGCCCGACGGAGAAGCCGCGCTCGCGATGCCCTCGATCGCAGAGGAGATGAGCTGATGGAAAACGTACTCGTGGTCGACGATGATCCTGAGGTGCGTCGGTTCCTGCACGACGCGCTCGCCAAGCAGGGCTATCACGTCACGGAAGCAGCGACGGCGGGCGAGGCCGAGGCTGCCTTCGAGCAGGCGCATCCCGTGATCACGCTGCTCGACCTCGGGCTGCCGGATCGCGACGGGCTCGAGCTCCTGCACGCGCTGCGCACGAAAAGCGGCAAGCCGATCATCATCCTGTCCGCGCGCGAGTCCGACGAGGACAAGGTCACCGCGCTCGACTCCGGCGCCGATGACTATCTGACCAAGCCGTGCTCGTCGGCCGAGCTGCTGGCGCGGATCCGCGTCGCGCTTCGCCACCAGGCCGGCATCACGCCGCCCGACGAGCCGCGCATCGAGGTCGGCCCGATCGTGATCGATCAGGCGCGTCACGAGGTGACCGTCGACGGCACGCCGGTGCGGCTGACGCCGATCGAGTTCCGGTTGCTGCTCCAGCTCGCGCGCCGCAGCGGCAAGGTGATGACGCATCGCCAGCTACTCGAGGCGGTGTGGGGCGCCGGCAAGGAGACGCAAACGCATTACCTGCGCGTCCACATGCAGGCGCTGCGTCGCAAGATCGAGCGCGATCCGTCGCGGCCGCGCTGGCTCGCGACCGAGCCCGGGATCGGCTACCGGCTGCGCGACGAATGATCGGCCGCGGGCCGTTCGGTCGCGGGATGGAAGTGCCGATCGGCGAGCACGAGCAACCGCTTCACGATCGCGCCGTCGATCGGCTTCAGCACGTGGTGATCGCAACCCGCGGCGAGCGCCTGGACGCGATGATCGGGGGAGCCGTACCCGGAGAGCGCTGCGATCATGGGGCGCCGCCCGCGACCGCGCTCACGGATCACCGACGCGAGCTCCAGCCCGTTCATGTCCGGCAGCCCGATGTCGATCACCGCGATGTCTGGCACGAACTCGTCGAGGACCTGCAGCGCCTCGGTACCGGTCATGGCGGTCCGGCACTCGTGACCGAGCGCCCGGAACAGCGTCGCGATGACGTTGGCGGCATCCGCGAAGTCGTCGACCACCAGGATTCGATAACTCATGGGCCCTCCACCCGTGACCCGAGCGATGCCGCTACGGTGTGCGTCTGCGCCCGTGCGCGTGTCATCACCGCTCGCCAATAACCGGTCATCGTCATGCGCCTTGCATCGTCGTTTCACCGACTTGATGCGGTTCTGATGCCATGATGATCAAGGACGCGTCCCATGCCGGCCTCGCGGCCATCGAGGTGGTGCACCGGCGCACACGGCTGGTCGTGGTGCACGAGGTCGGGCCCCGCATCGCCTGGTTCGGTGCGGTCGGCGGCGCCAACCTGCTGTTCTGGGATGACGCGAACGAGCACGCGCGCGGCGGCTGGCGGCTCCGCGGTGGGCACCGGCTGTGGGTCACGCGTCCGCTCGCGGACGAGGCCGAGGAGACCTACGCGCCGGACAACGTGGCATGTCGCGTCCGCCGCACCGGCGATCGGATCGCGATCACCGCGCCGCCCGATCCATCGCGGATCGAGAAGACGCTCGCGATCCGGACGACCGACGACGGCTTCGTCGTCGAGCACCGCCTGCGCAACACCGGTGACATGTTGTGGTCCGGCGGGGCGTGGGCACTGACGTGCACGAAGCCGGCGCGCGACACGCGCTATCGGATCCCGCTCGACGGCGGCGATCCCGGCTGGGATGTCGTGCGCGTCGTGATCCCGCGACGGTGGGGCGGCACGCACACGTCGCGACTCGCGGACCCGCAGTTCGCGTTCACCGACGACGCGCTCGAGTTTCGCGCGCGCGGCGACGAGGCGAAGCGCATGGTGTTCGCGCCGCGCGGGACGCTCGAGATGGTCGATCCCGCGCGCGGCACGTTCGTGAAGTCCGCGCCGGTGATCGCGGACGCGGCGTATCCAGAGCAGACGAACCTGGCGGTCTATCTCGGTCCGAAGCGGTTCATGGTCGAGCTCGAGACGATGAGCCCGATCGTCAGCGTGCGGCCGGGACGAACGCTCGTGCACGTCGAGACGTGGCGCTATCAAGAACCGACAAAACCGGTTTGATCCTGCCTTGATATACGCGTGCGGCCCGTCGCGGTGCGCGCCACCGCACGCCGGATCTGGTGCAAATCGCTGCTGATTCGGGACGATGCACTGCGAAATCGCTCGCATCGTGCGGGTACGACACGTGCACATCGAGGCAACGCACGCGGGCAACTGCGTGGGTGCGGCTCGAATGACCGCGCCGTTTTTTTTCCTGACGGAGCAGTCATGGCACGTGCGCGGGAATCGATCCTCTGTCTCTCTCACCTGCGCTGGAACTTCGTGTACCAGCGTCCCCAGCATCTGCTGTCGCGCTGCGCGCGCGATCATCGCGTCGTCTTCTTCGAGGAGCCGATTCATGATGTCGCCGCGCCCGAGCTCGAGATGCGAGAGACCGACGAGGGAGTGACCGTCGCGGTCCCGCACCTCGCGCCCGATACGCCCGTCGACATCGCGGAGCTCGCGCAGAAGAAGATGGTCGACCACGTCGTCGGTGGTCTGCAGAGCCGCCCCGTGCTCTGGTACTACACGCCGATGGCGGTCGGCTTCACGCACCAGGTGAGGCCACGCGCGGTCGTCTACGACTGCATGGACGAGCTGTCGCTGTTTCACGGCGCGCCGAAGCAGCTGACCGATCGCGAGAAGATCCTGCTGCGTCACGCCGACGTCGTGTTCACCGGCGGCCACAGCCTGTACGAGCACAAGCGCAAGACGACGCAGCACAAGAACATCCATCCGTTCCCGTCGAGCGTCGACGTGCCGCACTTCGCGCAGGCCCGCGAGCTACTGCCGGATCCGTTCGACCAGGCCGAGATCCCGCATCCGCGGATCGGCTTCTTCGGCGTGATCGACGAGCGGATGGACATCCAGTTGCTCGACGAGCTCGCGCGCAAGCGTCCCGACCTGCACTTCGTGATGCTCGGACCGATCGTCAAGATCGATCCCGCGATGCTGCCGCGCCACGCGAACATTCACTGGCTCGGCGGCAAGAAGTATGACCAGCTGCCCGGCTATCTCGCCGGGTGGGACGTCGCGATGCTGCCGTTCGCGCGCAACGAGTCGACGCGCTTCATCTCGCCGACGAAGACGCCCGAGTACCTCGCGGCCGGCAAGCCGGTGGTCTCGACCTCGATCACCGACGTCGTGCGGCCGTACGGCGACGGCGGGCTCGCATGGATCGCGGACACCGCCGACGAGATGGCCGCCGCGATCGACGAGGCGCTCGCCTCGGATCGCACCGCGCGCGTCGCCCACGCCGACACGTTCCTTTCCGATCTGTCGTGGGACAAGACGTGGCGCGAGATGTGGAGCCACGTCGACCGCGCGATCATGACGCGTGCGTCGCTGCGCGCGTCTGGCCTGCACGCGACCTCGGGCTCCGGCAGCGCGACCCAGCCGACCGCGAACGAGGAGCGCTAGATGTTCGATTACCTGATCGTCGGGGCCGGCTTTGCCGGCTCGGTGCTCGCCGAGCGCCTCGCGAATGGCTCGGGCAAGCGCGTGCTCGTCTGCGACAAGCGTCCTCACATCGGCGGCAACGCCTACGATCATTACGACGATCACGGGCTGCTCGTGCATCGCTACGGGCCGCACATCTTCCATACGAACAGCGCGCAGGTCTTCGAGTACCTGTCGCGGTTCACCGACTGGCGACCGTACGAGCATCGCGTGCTCGCGTCGGTCGATGGCCAGCTCGTGCCGATCCCGATCAACCTCGACACCGTCAACAAGCTGTACGGGCTGTCGCTGACCTCGTTCGAGCTCGAGGCGTTCTTCGAGAAGGTCGCCGAGAAGGTCGCGCAGGTCCGGACGTCCGAGGACGTCGTCGTGTCGAAGGTCGGGCGCGAGCTGTACGAGAAGTTTTTTCGCGGCTACACGCGCAAGCAGTGGGGCCTCGATCCGAGCGAGCTCGACGCGAGCGTCACCGCGCGCGTGCCGACGCGGACGAACCGCGATGCGCGCTACTTCACCGACACGTTCCAGGCGATGCCACTGCACGGCTACACCCGGATGTTCGAGCGCATGCTCTCGCACGAGAACATCAAGGTGATGACGAACACCGACTACCGCGAGATCGTCGACGAGATCCCGTACAAGGCGATGATCTACAGCGGCCCGGTCGACGCGTTCTTCGGCTACGCGTACGGCAAGCTGCCGTATCGCTCGCTCGAGTTCCGCCACGAGACGCACGCGATCGGCCAGTACCAGCCGGTCGGCACCGTGAACTATCCGAACGAGCACGCGTACACGCGGATCACCGAGTTCAAGCACCTCACGGGGCAGGAGCACGGCAAGACCAGCATCGTGTACGAGTACCCGCGCGCGGAGGGCGATCCGTACTATCCGGTGCCGCGGCCCGAGAACGCAGCGCTCTACGAGAAGTATCGCGAGCTCGCGAAGGCGCAGGCGACGGCGACGGTTCCCGTCCACTTCGTCGGACGGCTCGCGACGTACCGCTACTACAACATGGACCAGGTCGTCGCACAGGCGCTCAAGCTCTACGCCGAGCTGTCCGCCGGTGAGGGCCATGACGCGGAGGTGACCAATGGCCGCTCGATCGGGCACGCCATATCCCGAGATCTGGGCGGGTCTCGAGTGCACGGTCAACCGAGTCGGTGACCGCTACTTCGATCAGATCGTGCGATCGGGGCATCACCGCCGCGACGACGATCTCGATCGGTTCGCGTGGCTCGGCGTGTCCCGGCTGCGCTATCCCGTGCTGTGGGAGCGCACCGCGCCCGCCGCGATCGCGGACGCCGACTGGTCGTGGCCGGATGCGCGCCTCACGAAGCTGCGCGCGCTCGGCATCTCGCCGATCGTGGGCCTCGTGCACCACGGATCGGGACCCGCGCACACGAGCCTCGTCGAGGACAGCTTTGCCGACGGGCTCGCGGGTTTCGCGCGCGCGGTCGCCGAGCGCTATCCGTGGGTCGACGCGTACACGCCGGTCAACGAGCCGCTGACGACCGCCCGGTTCTCCGGCCTGTACGGTCACTGGTATCCGCATGGTCGCGATCCGCACACGTTCATCCGCGCGCTCGTCGTCGAGTGCAAGGCGACGGCGCTCGCGATGCGGGCGATCCGCACGGTGAACCCGCGCGCGCAGCTCGTGCTGACCGAGGACCTCGGCTACACGCGCGCCACCCCGAAGCTGCGGTACCAGGCCGATCACGAGAACGAGCGGCGCTGGCTCAGCATCGATCTGGTGTGCGGCCGCGTCGATCGCCAGCATCCGCTGCGGCCGTGGCTGCGCCACATCGGGATCGCCGATCGCGATCTCGACTGGTTCCGCGACGCGCCGTGCCCGCCGGATCTGATCGGCTGTAACTACTACGTCACGAGCGAGCGGTTCCTCGACGACAACCTCGCGGCATGGCCGGCGCACAGTCACGGCGGCAATGGCCGACACGCGTACGCGGACGTCGAGGCGGTGCGCGCGTGCGGTCTCGCCGGCGTCGACGCGCTGCTCGGCGATGCCTGGGCGCGCTACGGGCTCCCGCTCGCGATCACCGAGGCGCACCTCGGCTGCACGCGCGAGGAGCAGCTGCGCTGGCTCGTCTACATGCACGATGGCGCGTGCCGCGCGATCGCGAGCGGCGCCGACGTCCGCGCGGTCACCGCATGGTCGATCCTCGGCGCGTTCGACTGGCACTGCCTGGTCACCCGCGAGGTCGGCGTCTACGAACCGGGCGCGTTCGATGTCCGTGGTCACGAGCCGCGGCCGACCGCGCTCGCACACGCGATCCGCGCGCTCGCCGCCGGGCAGCGCCCCGATCATCCGGTGCTCGACGGCATCGGCTGGTGGCAGCGCGTCCAGCAGGCCGAGGAGGCGGCGTGACCGGGCTGACCGAGCGCTGGATCGAGCGCGGCAATCACCCGCGTCCACAGATGCAACGCGAGCGCTGGCACAGCCTCGACGGGCCGTGGGAGTTCACCTATGACGACGACGCGCGGTGGAGCGAGCCGCGCGCGGTCGTGTTCGATCGCCAGATCCGCGTGCCGTATCCGCCCGAGAGCACCGCGAGCGGCGTTGGCGATCAGGGCTTTCATCCGGTGTGCTGGTACCGCCGGACCGTCGACGTTCCGAAGGAGCGCGCCGGCCAGCGCGTGCTCGTGCACTTCGGCGCGGTCGATTACGCCGCGCGCGTGTGGGCGAACGGCCAGCTCGTCGCCGAGCACCGCGGCGGCCACACGCCGTTTCACGCCGATGTCACCGACGCGCTCGCGAGTCGCGACAAGCTCGAGCTCGTCGTGCGCGTCGAGGACGATCCGCACGATCTCGCGCAGCCGCGCGGCAAGCAGGACTGGCTCGAGCGGTCGCACGAGATCTGGTACCCGCGCACGACCGGAATCTGGCAGACCGTGTGGGTCGAGACCGTGCCGACGACGCACCTCGGGCGGATCGCGTGGACCTCGCACCTCGAGCACTGGGAGATGGGGATCTCGCTCGAGATCGAGGGCCCGCTCGATCCGAGCCTGCACGTTCGCGTGCGGTTGCTCCATCGCGGCAAGACGCTCGCCGACGATCGCTACGGCATCACGAACCGCGAGCTCGCGCGCCGCGTCGTGTTTGCCGATCCGGGGATCGACGATTACCGCAACCACCTGCTATGGAGCCCATCGCACCCAACGCTGATCGAGGCCGAGATCGAGCTGTGGGCCGGGGACAAGCGGATCGACAGCGTGTGGAGCTACACCGCGCTGCGCTCGGTGGGCGTGCAGGGCAACCGCTTCATGCTGAACGGGCGGCCGTTCTACTTGAAGATGGTGCTCGACCAGGGCTACTGGCCGGACACGCTGATGGCGCCGCCGGACGTCGCGGCGCTGCGGCGCGACGTCGAGCTCACGGTGCAGCTCGGGTTCAACGGCGCGCGCAAGCACCAGAAGCTCGAGGATCCGCGGTGGCTGTACTTCTGTGATCTGTACGGGCTGCTCGTGTGGGCCGAGATGCCGAGCCCGTACCGGTTCACGCAACCGGCGGTGCAGCGGCTCGTCACCGAGTGGGCCGAGGCGATCCGGCGCGACATCTCGCATCCGTGCATCGCCGCGTGGGTGCCGCTCAACGAGTCGTGGGGCGTGCCGGATCTCGCGACGAACCCGGCGCACCGCGACTACGTGCGCACGCTGTATCACCTGACGAAGACGCTCGATCCGACGCGACCGGTGGTCGGAAACGACGGCTGGGAGCACGTCGCGACCGACCTGATCACGATCCACGACTACGCATCGAATCCCGTCGTGCTGCGCGAGCGCTACGCGTCGCCGGAGACCGTGAACCTCGTGCTCGAGCGCCAGCAGCCGGGCGGCCGCGCGCTCGTGCTGCCCGAGTTCTCGCCGACGCATCAGCCGGTCGTGCTGTCCGAGTTCGGCGGCATCGCGCTCGTCGACGAGGGCCGCGAGAACGGCTGGGGCTACAGCCGCGTCGAGAACGGCGAGGAGCTCGCGACCGCGTACGAGGGGCTGCTGCGCGCGCTCCACGCGTGCAACGGGATCGCGGGGTTCTGCTACACGCAGCTGACCGACACGTTCCAGGAGAAGAACGGGCTGCTCACCGCGACGCGCGAGCCGAAGGCGCGGATCGATCGCATCGCGAAGGCGACGCGCGGCAAGCGCAAGCAGGTCGCGATGGACGTCGATCCCGAGGTGTGACGTGACGGAACCGATGCACAAGCGCGTGTTGCAGAAGCCGGACGGCCGGATGCTGACGCTGTACGCGCGGCATCCGATCGACGGGACGATCGAGGCCCCGGCGGCGGGGCAGGCGACGCGCGGCGGCTCGCACCTGCGCTGGCATCCGTTGCGCGGCGAGTGGATCGTGTACGCGGGTCATCGTCAGAACCGGACGTTCCTGCCGCCGCCGGAGTGGAACCCGCTCGCGCCCGCGACCGATCCGGCGCACCCGACCGAGGTGCCCGCCGGGCCGTGGGACGTCGCGGTGTTCGAGAACCTGTTCTCGGCGCTCGGCCCGGGCCACGTGCCGGCGATCGATCCGGTCGGGCTCGTGGACACGTCGGCGGGCGGCGGCGTCTGCGAGGTCGTCGTGTTCACGCAGGATCCGAAAGGCTCGCTCGGCGGGCTGCCGCTCGACCACCTCGAGCTCGTGATCGAGGTGTGGGCCGATCGGACGCGCGCGCTGTACGAGCGCGACGACGTCCAGTACGTGTTTCCGTTCGAGAATCGCGGCGTCGAGGTCGGCGTGACGCTGCACCATCCGCACGGTCAGATCTACGCGTACCCGTTCGTGCCGCCGATCGCGGCGCGCCAGCTCGAGAGTCAGCACGCGTATCGCGAGCGTCATGGCCGTGGCCTCGTCGCGGATCTGATCGCCGGCGAGCTGTCGGCGGATCTCCGGACGTTGTACGTCGGCGAGCACGCGGTCGCGTGGGTCCCGGTCTGCGCGCGGTGGGCGTACGAGGTCTGGGTCGCACCGCGGCGCGAGGTCGCCCGGCTCGACGCGCTGACCGACGACGAGCGCCGTGATCTCGCGCGTGCGCTGAAGACCGCGCTCCGCAAGCTCGACGGGCTGTGGCATCAGCCAATGCCGTACGTGCTCGCGATCTACCAGGCGCCGGCACGCGACTCGCACGGTGATGCTCACGTGCACGTCGAGATCCTGCCGTGGCTGCGCATGAAGGGCCGGCTCAAGTACCTCGCCGGGAGCGAGGTCGGCGCGGGCACGTTCACCGCGGACACGTTGCCCGAGGACAAGGCGGCCGAGCTGCGCGCCGTCGAGGTGACGCTATGACGACGGTCACGAGCTCCGCGCCCGGCCGCGTCAACCTGATCGGCGAGCACACCGACTACAACGGTGGCTTCGTGCTGCCGACGCCGATCCCGCAGCGCGCGACGGTCGAGCTGCGGACGCGCAGCGATCGCCAGGTCCGCGTGTGGAGTCGCGAGATGGCGGTCGTCAGCGATCGCTGGGAGGACTACGAGCTCGGCCAGGAGCGCCGGCGCGGCGGCTGGCTCGACTACGTGATGGGCTGCACCGAGGCACTGCGCAACGCGGGCCACGCGCTGTCGGGCGCCGAGCTGCGGATCGCATCCGACGTCCCCGTCGGCAGCGGGCTGTCGTCGAGCGCGGCGCTCGAGGTCGCGGTGCTGCGCGCGTTTCGCGCCGCGTACAACCTCGTGCTCGACGACACGCAGCTCGCGCTGCTCGGCCAGCGCGCCGAGAACGATCTCGTCGGCGCACCGGTCGGCGTCATGGATCAGATGTGCGCGAGCCTCGGCGAGCCCGGCGCGGCGCTGTTCCTCGACACGCGCAGCCTCGAGAGCCGGCGGGTGCGCTTGCCATCCGGCGTCGATCTCGTCGTGATCTCGTCGGGCATCCAGCACGATCACGCGGCCGGCGACTACCGCACACGACGCGCAGAGTGCGAGGAGGCCGCGCGCCGGCTCGGCGTCCCGCAGCTGCGCGATCTCGCGGTCGACCAGCTCGATCGGCTCGGCGAGCTGCCCGACACACTCGCGCGCCGCGCGCGCCACGTCGTGACCGAGAACGCGCGCGTGTTGCTCGCGGTCGCGGCGCTCGAGCGCGCTGATCTCGAGCTGCTCGGCCGGCTGATGGCCGAATCGCACGATTCGATGCGCGATGACTTCGAGGTCTCGATCCCCCAGATCGACGCGCTCGTCTCGATCGCGGCCGCCGATCCAGACGTGATCGGCGCGCGGCTCACCGGCGGTGGGTTCGGCGGCTCGATCGTGGCGCTCGCGCAGGGCGGGACCGGCGCCGACGTCGCGCGGCGCGTGACCGGGCGCTACCTCGTGCAGACCGGGATCACGCCGCAGGTGCTGGTGGCAGGGGAGGCGGCGTGCGCCCCGTCCTGATCACCGGCAGCGGCACGCTCGGTCGCGCGTTCGAGCGGATCTGCGTCGAGCGCGGGCTCGCACCGAAGCTGACGTCGCGCAGCGAGCTCGACATCACGGAGCCCGACTCGATCGAGCGCGCGTTCGACACGCACCAGCCGTGGCTCGTGATCAACGCCGCCGGCTACGTGCGCGTCGACGATGCCGAGCACGATCACGAGCGCTGCCATCGCGAGAACGCACTCGGCCCCGAGGCGCTCGCGACCGCGTGCGCGCGCCACCAGATCCCGCTCGTCACGTTCTCGTCCGATCTCGTGTTCGATGGCGCGAAGGACGCGCCGTACGACGAGCACGACGAGCCGGCGCCGCTCGGCGTCTACGGCAAGACGAAGCACGAGGCGGAGCGCCGCGTGCTCGACCGCGATCCAAGCGCGCTGGTGATCCGGACGAGCGCGTTCTTCGGACCGTGGGATGGCTACAACTTCGTCACGATAACGCTGCGCGAGCTCGCCGCCGGTCGCGAGCTGCGCGCGGCGAACGACACCGTCGTGTCACCGACCTACGTGCCAGATCTCGTGCACGCGACGCTCGATCTCGCGATCGACGGCGAGCACGGCATCTGGCACCTCGCGAACACCGGCGCGACGACGTGGTCGGAGCTTGCACGCGCCGCCGCCGAGCTCGCCGGCCATCGTGTCGATCGGATCGTGCCGGTCGCGTCGAGCGAGCTCGACTGGCGCGCGCCGCGCCCTCGTTACAGCGCACTCGGATCGCGACGCGGCAGCGTGATGCCGTCGCTCGCGGATGCGCTGCACCGCTATCACGCGATCACCCGGGAGAGGCCATGAGTGAGAGAACCACGATCTTGATCACCGGCGGTGCCGGCTTTGTCGGCAGTCACTTCGCGCGGCTCGCCGTCGACGCCGGACGAGATGTCGTGATCCTCGACGATCTCTCGGGCGGCCGGCCGGCGACCTTGCCGCCGACGATCCCGATGATCGTCGGCGACATCGGTGACGTGCAGACCGTCAAGCGGATCTGCGGCATCCACAAGGTCGGCGCGGTCGCGCACTTCGCGGGCAAGATCCAGGTCGGCGAGTCGGTTCACCACCCCGACATCTACTTCGACAACAACCTCGTGAAGTCGCTCGCGCTGCTCGGCGCGCTGCGCGACGAGGGGATCCAGAACTGCCTGTTCTCGTCGACGGCGGCGGTGTACGGCACACCCGAGAGCGTGCCGATTCCAGAGATCGCGCCGCGCCAGCCGGTCAATCCGTACGGCGCGACGAAGCTCGCGGTCGAGTTCGCGCTCGAGGCGTGGGCCGGTGCGTACGGTCTGCGGTGGGCCGCGCTGCGCTACTTCAACGCCGCGGGCGCGCATCCGGACGGCACGCTGCGCGAGAATCACGATCCGGAGACGCACCTGATCCCGCTCGTGATCGACGCCGGGCTCGGCGCGCGCGGCGCACTCACGATCTACGGCGATGACTACGACACGCCGGATGGCACGTGCATCCGCGATTACATCCATGTCCAGGATCTCGCATCCGCGCACCTGCTCGCGCTGTCCCGGCTCGAGCGCGGCGAGTCGCTCGGTCCGATCAACCTCGGCACCGGGCGCGGATTCTCGGTGCGCGAGGTGATCGAGGCGACGCGCGGCGTGCTCGGCAAGGATGTGCCGCACGTCGTCGGTGAGCGGCGCGCCGGCGATCCCGCGCGGCTCGTTGCCGATCCCGCGCGCGCCGCGGAGCGGCTCGGCTGGCGTGCGCAGCGTTCCGATCTCGCGACGATCGTCGAGGACGCACTGCGCTCGCGCCGCGGCGTCGTGCTCCCACGCTCGCGTCCACCGACTCCGCCGATTCCTCGCGTGTGACAATCCGGTCACGATCGCGCGCATCGAAACCGTGTAGGAAGTTTCAGAGCGCGTGATAGGCTGCGCGAGCCCCGAGCGACTCCGTCATGGCCATCGCCGCAACCTGCACGAAAGACACCCTGCTCGTCGTCGAGGACGATCGCGAGATGCGCGAGCTACTGTGCGAGATCTTCGGCAGCCGAGGGTTTCGCACCGTCGAGGCCGGGTCCGGCACCGAGGCCGAGGAGCTCGTGGTCCAGCTGCGCCCGGAGGCGATCCTGCTCGATCTCGGACTTCCGGACAGCGAGGGCGTCTCGGTGCTGCAGCGCCTGCGCGAGCGCTGGCACGCGCCGATCATCGTCGTGTCCGCCACGAAGGAATCCGACCGCAAGGTCGAGGCACTCGACGCCGGCGCCGACGACTTCGTCACGAAGCCGTTCTCCCATCGCGAGCTGATCGCGCGCGTCAAGGTCGCGCTTCGCCGGCTGCATCGTCGCCAGGCCGCACCACCGACGGTGCTCGCGGTCGGCGCGATCAAGATCGACACCGAGCGCCACGAGGTCAGCGTCGACAACGTGCTCGTCCGGCTGACGCCGATCGAGTTCCGTCTGCTCGAGCAGCTGGCGCGTCACGCGGGTCGCGTGCGCAGCCATCGCGAGCTGCTCGAGGCTGTCTGGGGACCGGAGAAGGCGCACGAGACGCACTACCTCCGCGTTCACATCCAGGCGCTGCGTCGCAAGATCGAGCGCGATCCCGCGCGGCCGCGCTGGATCCTGACCGAGGCCGGCATCGGCTATCGGTTGCGTGAGGATCCTTCGGTCTCGTGGCCGTGCTGAGCATCGCGATCTGATCGAAGTTTGATGCCCGCCGACGATCCGGGTTTGGTAGAAGGCTCGCCCATGTGGCGCGACTGGTTGGGCTCGCTCTCGCTCGAGCAATTCCGCGCGGACTACCTGCAGCGCATGCCGCTCGCGCATCCCGCGACCGCGCGCGCCGCGGTTCCGATGCTCGACTGGAACATCCTCGAGCACGTGCTCGGCAACGGCGCCGACATCCTCGTCGTCGCACGCGGCAAGCTGCTCGAGCTGCCGGCGCCGCGCGATGCCGACGAGGTTCGCGCGTACCTCCGGATCGGCGTCGGGCTGTGCTTGCGCCACACCGAGAACTGCCATCCGGCTCTGCGCAAGATCGCCGACGGCTTCGAGACCGATCTCGGCACCGCGCAGGTCCAGCTGTTCGTGACGCCCGGAGGCACGCACGGCTTCGGCTGGCACTACGACGACGAGGACGTGTTCATCGCGCAGACCCTCGGCGTGAAGGACTACTACTTCCGCGCGAACACGGTGACCACGGCGATCGCGGCACCGGCAGAGTTCCAGGCGTATCCCACGGAGACGTCCACGCTGCGCGCGGCCACGCTCGTCGCCGGCGATTTCCTTTACATCCCGGCGCGGTGGTGGCACATGGCGGTCTGCCACGAGACCTCGCTGTCGATCTCGGTCGGTGTGCGGCCGCGGGATCAGGCGCGCCGCGTCGCGTAGCCAGGCCTACACCCCCGGGATCCAAAAACCTCACGCTGCGCTCATCTTCCGAGCGTAACGAAGCCCGCTGTCAAGGCTATGCTGGCCTGCGACCGTGACCGCCACCGAAGCGCCGCCCCCCGCACGTGTTCTCCTCGTCGATGACGAGGAAGACACCGCTCTGCTCCTGCGGGACATCTTGCGCAAGCGCGGCTTCGAGGCCGAGGCGGTGTTCTCGGGCGCCGCGGCGCTCGATTCGCTGCGACGCGATCCGGTCGACGTCGTGATCACCGACGTCCAGATGCCGCAGATGACCGGCATCGAGCTGTGCGCGCAGCTCTACGATCGCTATCCCGACATCGCGCCGATCGTGCTGACCGGATTCGGCCGGCTCGACGTCGCGATCGCCGCGATGCGCGCGGGCGCGTTCGACTTCATCAACAAGCCGGTCAAGGCAGACGCGCTCGAGTTCGCGGTCCGCCGCGCGCTCGAGCACTTCGCGCTGCAGCGCGAGGTCAAGCGGCTCACGACCGAGCGCGCCTCGACCGTGCCGATCGACGGCCTCGTCGGTGACAGCCCGGTGATGCGCGAGCTCGCGCACGTGATCCGGCGGGTCGCGCCGTCGGACGCGAGCGTCCTCATCACCGGCGAATCGGGCACCGGCAAGGAGCTCGTCGCGAAGGCGCTGCACAAGCTAGATCCGCGGCGCAAGGAGCATCCCTTCGTCGCGATCAACTGCGGCGCGATGCCGGCGTCGCTGCTCGAGAGCGAGCTGTTCGGTCACCTGCGCGGCGCGTTCACCGACGCGAAGCAGTCGCGCGATGGTCTGTTCGTGCAGGCCGGACGCGGCACGATCCTGCTCGACGAGATCGGCGAGATGCCGCTCGAGATGCAGGCGAAGCTGCTGCGCGTGCTCCAGCAGCGCACCGTCCGTCCGGTCGGCGGCGACGAGGAAGTCCCGTTCGAGGCGCGCGTGATCGCGGCGACGAATCGCGAGCTCGAGACCGAGGTCGAGGAGCGCCGGTTCCGCGAGGACCTGTTCCACCGGATCAACGTCGTCGCGATCGCGGTGCCGGCGCTGCGCGCACGCACCGGCGACATCCTGACGCTCGCGAACACGTTCATCCAGCGCGCGGCCGCGCGGCGGTGCGCGTTCGTCCAGGGCATCTCGCGCAAGGCGGCGCAGCTGCTCGTCGACTACGACTGGCCGGGCAACGTGCGCGAGCTCGAGAACTGCATCGAGCGCGCGGTCGCGCTCGCGCGCAAGGACGAGATCGACGTCGACGATCTGCCCGCGAAGATCGTCCAGCACCGCAGCATCCGGCTCGAGCTGTCGACGTCGTCGCCGGCGCAGATGCTGACGCTCGACGAGGTCCAGTACCGCTACGTCCGCCAGGTGCTCGCGGCGGTCGGCGGCAACAAGACCCAGGCCGCGCAGATCCTCGGCATCGATCGCCGATCGATCTACCGCCGGCTCGAGCCGCGCAACCAGAAGGCCGCTGGCGAGGGTTAGGCCGCAGCGAGGCCAAGAACGGATCCTGAAATTCAGGTTCCCGGTTCCGCTTCACTATTCCGTATTCGTCAGAGCGTGCGGAGCATGCGCGCAGCTGCACTGCTCGCCGACGAGCACGTCCGCGGAGCTGCCGTCCGGCGAGCTTGGTGTCCGTTCGCCGCGTCGGTCACAGCCGATCCGGCCAGGAATCCGCAGCAACCGAATAGGGAGTGAGGAACCGGAACCGAGAAGGAGAACGCGTTGACCTTTCGGATCGGGTCCTCAGTTGGTCGTCGCGATCCAGGTCGCGACCGCCGCGCCCTCGGCCGCGGCGTCGGCGAGGTAGACCTTCGAGACCCGGCCCTTCAGGCTGTACAGCAGATCGGCGGCGCCGAGCGCGATCGCGCTCGCGAGCCCGAGGATGCGCAGCGCGCGGCTCGTCCGGTGCTCGAACGACCCGATCACGAGCGCGGTGCCGACCGCGGCGATCAGGCCGCCGGTCGTCTTCACGAGCCACTTGTCGACCTTGGGCCCGCTGACCCGCTCGAAGCTCTTCAGGTGGACGATCGGCCACAGGCCGGTGACCACGTAAAAGATCCCTTGCGACAGGGGGGCGATGCGGGGGCTCATGCCAGATCCCGAAGCAAACGCCACGCCGTGCCGATCTCCTCGACACCACAGGTGGCCGCCGTCGAGGACGTGCGCCCCCCGGTCCCGCGGGACGGGCGCGCACGGGTTTGCTCCCGAGGTCGCACGGCTTCTGGTAACGTGCCGGCCCGATGCCGGTCGACGACCTGCGCTCGGGTACATGGGTCACGTACATCGGCGGGCGCGCGACGTCCGCCCGCCTGCGGCGCTGTCGTGTCGAGGTCGTCTCCGGGCCCGACGCGGGGCTCGTGCGCGACATCGAGGCGTCGGTGATCCGGATCGGAGCGCGGCGCGGCAACGACGTCCAGCTGACCGACTCCAAGGTCTCCGGCCTGCACTGCGAGATCCGGCTCGACGATCGCGGGTATCGCCTGCGCGATCTCGACTCGACGAACGGGACGTACGTCTCGCAGCTGCGCGTCAACGACGTCTACATCCAGCCCGGCGCGCAGATCGCGCTCGGCTCGACGCGGCTCAAGTTCGAGCCGCTCGGCGAGACGGTCGAGATCGAGCTGTCCGATACCGATCGCTTCGGGTCGATGATCGGCCGCTCGGTCAAGATGCGCGAGCTGTTCGCGCGGCTCGAGAAGCTCGCGCGCTCGGACACCACGGTGCTCGTCACCGGCGAGACCGGCGTCGGCAAGGAGCTCGTCGCCGAGGCGCTGCACGATCACTCGCCGCGCGCGAACGGGCCGTTCGTCGTGCTCGACTGCGGCTCGATCCCGCCGAACCTGATCGAGAGCGAGCTGTTCGGTCACGAGCGCGGCGCGTTCACCGGCGCGACGTCGTCGTATGCCGGCGCGTTCGAGCGCGCGCACGGCGGCACGGTGTTCCTCGACGAGATCGGAGAGCTGCCGCTCGCGATGCAGCCGAAGCTGCTGCGCGTGCTCGAGCGCAAGGAAGTCCGGCGAGTCGGCGGCACGAAGACGATCGAGGTCGATCTGCGCGTCGTCGCCGCGACGAATCGCGATCTCGGCGTCGAGGTCAACCGCGGTCGGTTCCGCGAGGATCTGTACTACCGGCTCGCGGTCGCGCGCGTGCACGTGCCGCCGCTGCGCGATCGCAAGGACGATCTGCCGCTGCTGATCGAGCACATCCTGACGCTGACGCCGGGCGGCGAGACCTCGTCGATCGCGCAGGAGACGATCGATCTGATGATGAAGCACGACTGGCCCGGCAACGTGCGCGAGCTGCGCAACGTGATCGAGCGCGCCGTGCTGCTCGCCGAGGCGCCGGACAGCGAGGACGCGCTGCGCCGCGCGCCGCAACCGACGCCGCGCAACGAGCCGTCGATCACGCACACGCCATCGCAGACCGCGACGAGCGCGGACGCGTCGATGACGGTGCCGGTCGACGTCGCGATTCCATTCAAGCTCGCGAAGCAGAACGTGATCAGCGAGTTCGAGCGGCGCTACATCTCGCGGCTGCTCGCGCAGCACGACGGCAACATCTCGGCGGCGGCACGCGCGGCGGGGATCGATCGCATGTCGATCCACAAGATGCTGCACCGGCTCGGGCTCGCGAACCCCGGCCGCGACTGATCACGGCGACGGCGCGTCGAGCGGCTTCGTCCGGCGCTCGGACGCCGCGCGCAGCACGCTCCTGAGCTTCGTGCCGTCGGTCGGCTTGACGATGTGTTGATCGAAGCCGGCCTCGAAGGCACGCGCGCGATCCTCGACGGTGCCCCATCCGGTCACGGCCGCGATGTGCATCTGCGCGCCGTCGGGACGGCTACGCAGCGCGCGCGCGACGTCGTAGCCGGTGATGTCGGGCAGGCCGATGTCGAGGATCACGATCTCCGGGTGAAACGCGTCGGCGATCGCGAGCGCCTCGGTCCCGGTGCTCGCGATGCGACAGTCGTAGCCGAGCAGCGTCAGCAACACGCACGAGACATCGGCGGCATCCGGATAGTCGTCGACCACGAGGACCCGAGTTCCAGGCACGGTGGTTCCCTCCAGCACGTTCGAAAGAACACCACGACCGTGACTCGAAGCTCAGCAGGTGAACAGTCTTTTCTTCATCGCGTCGCGACACGGTGGGGGAGCACACGTGCTCGCGCGCGTGGGCGCACGGCTATCGCGCGGAGCCGCTGCCCGCGCCTGCAGAAGATCCTGATCCGGATCCCGAGCCCGACGGTGGTGGGATCGCGCCGGTCGTGCCCTGGGAGGCCGCGCTGCCTGCGCTGCCGGCGCCGGCATCGGTCGCGACCGGCTGCTGGCCACCGAGCGCGGGCGCGTTCGGCTCGACGCGGTCGGTCGGCTCGCGGTGCTCCTGCTGCACGCGCGTGCTCTCGACGGCCTTCGTGTCGCCCTTCGGCGTGTCTTTACATCCTCCTGATGCGAGCGCGCTCGCGATCAGGGCCGGGATGACGATCGGGGTTCGCATGCGATGAATCCGAGCAAGCCGCATGCGCGGTCGGAGACCTCATTGCGGTCAATGCGTCACGGCGGTCGCGTGCACGTGGTCGCGGCCGCCGCGGATCAGCAGGACGCCGAGCCCGATCAGGCCGAGGCCCCCGACGAACAGGAACGCGACGTCCCACGCGAGCTGGTCGATGTTCGGGTGGACGTGGTGAATGCCGAGGATCTGGTGATCGATGAGGCCCTCGACGAAGTTGAACAGCCCCCAGCCGGTGACCATGCCGCCGACGAGCACGCGGCTCTGCGCGATCACGTCGGGCCGGCGCACGGCGCGAAACAGCATCGCGACGCCGACGACGGTCGTCACCCACGTCACCGCGTGAAACAGGCCGTCCCACATCATGTTGTACTTCGCGGCGACGAGGTTGTTCGGCTCGACGACGCTCGACAGCATCTGGTGCCACTGCAGGATCTGATGCAGCAGGATGCCGTCGGCGAAGCCACCGAGGCCCACGCCGAGCACGAGCGCCGCCTTCACGAGCGGTGCGATCCGGGTACGCGTCGTCCCTTGCATCACGAGTCTCCTTTCGCGACGTAGCGCGCGAGCAGCCACACGAGCGCGAGCGTGATCGCGAACGGCAGCAGGGCCTCGACGAGCCGGATGCCGAACGCCTCGTCGAAGAACCAGCTGCGCGCGGCGCGCGCCGGCGGACAATCGGGGCAGAGCGCGATCATCGTGACGATCGCGTGCACGGCGGGTGCCGGCGGCGGGCATGCGAGGTGCAGCAGGTGCCGGCATCATGGGCACAGTCAAACCACGCGATAACCAACTGGACGCGCTCGATCTGATCATCGAGCAACACGACAAGGTCGATCAGCTGATCGCGCAGCTCGAGGATGAGGAGATCTCCGACGAGCGCAAGGCGCTCGTGTTCCGGGCGCTCGCCGACAATCTCGCCGCACACGCGACGATCGAGGAGGAGCTGTTCTACCCGGCGGTCCTCGCGAAGCAGACCGAGGACAAGCTGCTCGAGGCGACCGAGGAGCACCTCGCGATCAAGCGCGTGCTCGCGGACCTGCTGAACACCGAGCTCGACGATCCGCGATTCGACGCGAAGCTGCAGGTGCTGAAGGAAGAGGTCCAGCACCACGCGCGCGAGGAGGAGGAGGGCGAGCTGTTCCCGAAGCTGCGCGGCGCGATGACGCGCGAGGAGCTCGCGGCGCTCGGCGGCGAGATGCTCTCGATGTTCGAGCGGTTGATGCAGCAGGATCCGCGGCTCCAGGTCCCGCGGCAGACCCGCGAGCCCGCCGAGCTGCACTGACCGTTCGCGCGCCGAAACGAGACAGACGGGGTGAGTACCCCGTCTGTTCGTCTGCGTGTCGTCGCGAAGGGAGCGTCTGATTTTTTGTGTAGGCGACCCAAACGGGAGACCTTCATCGAAAGGATCCCCGTGGAACGAATTCCTGCTGCACTGAAGAACCAGGTCATCGCGGAGCTACTCAAGAGCACTTCGAGTCCGGAAGA
>DASTLB010000079.1:0-173071 GCA_035715365.1 Kofleriaceae bacterium
ACTTCGTGGCCCGGACATCTCCGCCCGCCGCATCACGGCCGACATTGAGGTCGGGGCAGGACCCTTGAGGTCACCCTCGACATCTGTAAAGTGTCACCCATGTCGTGAGGCAGAAACGTCACCCATGTCCCGGGTCGTTCACGTTGGAGCCGGGCCGAGGCACGAGGCGACTCGCGGCACAGGTCGCCGAGACGCTCTCCTCTCGCAGACGGAGCACGAAACTGCATGCCTCACTCGGCCGGCGCAGGCCCTCTGACGTCACCCATGTTCCCGGTCGAAAACGGTCACGGCCACGATCACGATCACGGCCACGATCACGATCAGGGCGCCACGCGGCCCGCCATAGACACGCGATGCCCGGGGCAGGTTGCCCCGAATGTTTGTGCACGTGTCATTAGATCGCGCCGCGCGGTGCGCGCGTTGAACGCCTCCACGGAGGTGTCTCATGCGTCTGCGCCAGCTCGCCGCCAGCCTCGCTCTCGTCGCTCTCGTGATGCCGCTCGGATGCGGCGGCTCGTCGACCCCGAAGAAGGACGGCATCTCGAAGCCGGAGCCCACGACATCCGCCGACCCGGCGATCGTGCGCAAGACCGCGGTGCAGCCGAAGGACATCGGCGAGACCGTGAAGAAGGGCCTCGCGTTCCTCGCGAAGAGCCAGCTGCAGAGTGGCGGCTGGGGCCAGGGCGATAGCGTCGAGCAGATCCGGCAGGGCGAGCCGTCGCGCGAGACCGCGAACGTCGCCGACACCTCGATGGCGCTGCTCGCGTTCCTGCGCTCGGGCAACACGCCGCGCACCGGCGATCACCAGAAGACCGTGCAGCGCGGCATCGAGTTCGTGCTGTCCGAGATCGAGAAGTCCGACGACGACTCGCTCTACGTGTCTGGCGTGCGCAACACGCGCGTGCAGGCGAAGATCGGCCCGTACGCCGACACGTTCGCCGCGCTGATGATGCTGACCGAGGCGAAGGGCACGATGCGCGACGGCGTCGCGAACGCGCGGCTCGACGCGGCGCTCAAGAAGGTGGTCCACAAGGTCGAGAAGAACCAGCGCGAGAACGGCACGTGGGACGGCCAGGGCTGGGCGCCGGTGCTGAGCCAGGCGCTCGCGTCGAAGGGCCTCAACCGCGCGGCCGCGTACATGCCGGTCGACAAGCGCGTGCTCGATCGCGCCGAGGAGCAGGCGAAGTCCGGCGAGATGGCGACCCAGGGTGCCGCCGGCGTTGGCCTCTACGGCCAGTCGTCGACGTCGTCGACGTACTCGGACACCGCCGTGCGCAAGCAGGCGAAGGTCAAGGAGATGAAGGCGAAGGCGGCCGGCAAGCAGAAGAAGGAGGCGGCGTTCCAGTCCCCGGACGCGCCGTCGAAGGCCGAGATCGCCGCTGCCGAGGCCGAGGCCGATGCGGCGATGGCGGCAGCGCGCGACAACGAGCGCCAGCTGATCGCGCGGCTCGACGACAAGGGCTTCGTTGCCGGGTTCGGCAACAACGGCGGCGAGGAGTTCCTGTCGTACCTGCTGATCAGCGAGACGCTCGTGCAGCGCGGCGGCGACGAGTGGCAGCGCTGGGACAACGCGATCAGCAAGCTCGTCGGTGGCGTCCAGAACGAGGACGGCAGCTGGACCGGCCATCACTGCATCACCGGGCGCACGTTCTGCACCGCGGCGGCGCTGCTCGTGCTGCTCGGCGACCGCACGCCGGCGACGCAGGTCGTCCTCGCGCAGTAAGCTCGGCTCGATGCGGCTCGCGATCCTGCTCGCGCTCGCGTGCGCGTGCGGCCGCGATCCCGCGCCGCGTTCACAGCTCGACGAGATCGATCTCGCGCTCGTCCGCGCCGCGCACTTCCTGCAGACCCGGCAATCCGCCGACGGCGCGCTGCGGTCGCGGACGTACGCGGCGTTCAAGGATGGCTACACGCTGACGCCGCTCGCGACGCTCGCGCTGCGGATGTGCCCGCGGTCGCCGGCGATCGATGCCGCGTACGCGCGCGGCGTCGCGTTCGTCGCGACGATCGTCGACGGAGATCGAGTGCGCGACGCGACCGAGGTCCGCTATCCGCTGTACGCGTACGCGATCGGCGCGCTCGTCCTCGGCGCCCCGGACAACACGCGGTATCGCGCGGCCCACGACCAGCTGCTCGGTGCGCTACGCGAGCTCCAGCTCGTCGAGCGCAACGGCTGGTTGCCCGACGATCCGAGCTACGGCGGCTGGGGCTACGCGACGCGGCCACCGCGGCGACCGAGCGACGAGCCGCTCGAGGCGAACCTGTCGGCGACCGTGTTCGCGATCGGTGCGCTCGTGCTCGGCGGTACCGCGGGCGACGATCCGGCGCTCGTCGCGGCGCGCGGCTTCGTCGAGCGCTGCCACAACGCCGACGGTGGCTTCGTGTTCTCGCCTGCCCTCGCCGACGGCAACAAGGCCGGGCCGGCGCCGGGCGGCGGATTCCATTCGTACGGCTCGATGACCGCAGATGGCCTGCGCGCACTGCTCCGGCTCGGGCGCGGGCTCGATCCGGCGGCGACGCGCTGGCTCGACGCGCACTTCGACGCCGCGCGCAATCCGGGCGAGTTCGTCGTCGAGGCCGAGATCCGGCGCGACTCGTCGTACTTCTACTGGACGTGGACCGCCGCGCACGCGACCCGCCACCTGCAGCGCCGCGCGTGGGCCGAGGCGCTCGCGACCGAGCTACTGCGCCGCCAGCGGCTCGACGGCAGCTGGAGCAACCCGGCGTCGGAGATGCGCGAGGACGATCCGATCGTCGCGACGTCGTTCGCGATCGCCGCGCTCGTGCTCGCGCGCAGCGTGCTCGCCGGCGAGCCGAAGAGTCACGCCTACGCGGTCAGAACCGACCGAGGACCGTGACCGAGCTGCCCGCGACGCCGACGGTGACCGGCGATGGCCGACCGCGGGTCGCGTAGCGCACGATACCGCCGATCACGAGCGCGCCGCCGATGCCCGCGGCCGTGACACCGACGGTACCGCGGACCCCGGCGCTGTCGAGGTGCGCGAGGAACTCGTCGCGCGTCGGCGCCGACGCCGCGGCATCCTGCTCGCGATTGCCGAGCACGAGGAACGTCCCGCCGATCGCGATCGCCGCGACGCCGCTGATCACGAGCGCGTTGCCGAGCCGGTCGCGATACCACGGCGGGTACGGCGGCTCGGTGACCGGCGGTCGCGGCCGCTCGACGACCGGTTCGACGACGGGCTGATCCCGCAGCTGCTGCTCGCACAGCGAGATGCCGGTCCTCGCCGCGGCGTCGTTGTCGGCGGTCGGGTGCGTCGTCAGGTACTGGCGGTACAGCTCGAGCGCCCGCGCGCAATGACCGCCGAGCCGCTGCGCCTGGGCCCACGCGTACAACGAGCGTGGATCGGGATCGAGCCCGAACGCGGCCTCGAACTCGCGGCTCGCGGTCTCGTAGTCCGCGGCCTGGTACGCGGCGACGCCGCGCTCGACATGCGGCTTCGCGGAGGTCACGTCCGCGCGCGCCGCCGGCGCGACCGCGAGCGCGAGACCGAAGGCGAGTGCGGCTCTCATGGCGACGGCGGGAACACCGAGTTCGGATCCCATGGCTTGTCAGTCTTCTCCGGCTTCTCCGGCGGCTTCTTGGGCTTGTCCGGCCTCGGCAGTGCGTCCGGCGACTTCGGCTTCTTCGTCGCGACCGGCTTGTCGGTGCGGCGTGCCGGCTTCTTCTTCGCCGGGGCGCGCGCGGGCGGCTCGACCGCGGCTTCGATCGTCGGCGGTGGTGGCTCGGGCGGTGGTGACGTCGTCGGCGTCGGCGTCGGCGGCGGCGGCGACGCCTCGGGCTCGGCGGCGACCGGTGCCGGCGGAGTCACGATGGCCGCGGCGCTCGGCAGGTCGTCACCGGGCAGGCCGATCGCGATCGCCGCGCCGCCGCCGAGCACGACGACGCCGAGCGCGGCCCAGATCCACCGCGTGCGCCGCCGCGGCGGTGCGAGCGGTCGCGCCGCGCGCGGCACGCGATCGGGGACGGTCGGGGCCTCGAACGTCTGCGTCGGAACGAGCGACGGGCTCGGCCACGGCGCCGGCAGGATCTCGTCGTCCTCGTCATCGCCACGCTCGCGCACCGGCGGGCCCGCGTCGCCGACAGGCGCCGCGTCGGTGACGGTCGGCGTGCTCGCGAGCTCGCTGGTCGATGCGAGGCGCTCGTCGGGAAACAGCACCTGGACGAACGCACCGAGCTCGATCGTCGATTGCTTCAGGCGATGCTCGGTCGCGAGCTCCTCGAGATCGAGCTCGAGCTGCTGCGCGGTCTGGTAGCGCGCGCGCAGATCGAGCGCGAGCGCGCGCATCACGATGCGCTCGAGCTCGGGCGAGCAGTCCGGCCGCACCGTGCGCGGCGATGGCGGCGGCTCGTAGATGATCCGCTGGATCGTCGCCATGTCGTTCTCGCTCTTGTAGAGCCGGCGGCCCGCGATCATCTCCCACAGCACGATCCCGAGCGCGAAGATGTCGGTGCGGCGATCGATCGCGGAGCCCTTCGCCTGCTCCGGGGACATGTACGCGATCTTGCCCTTGAGCGCGCCGGTCTGCGTCTTGATCGTGCTGCTCGTCGCCTTCGCGATCCCGAAGTCGATCAGCTTCGGCACGCCGTCGAACGACACGATGATGTTCGACGGCGACACGTCGCGATGCACGACATCGAGCAGCTCGCCGTCGGCGCTGCGCCGCTCGTGCGCGTAGTGCAGCGCCGACGCGATGTTGCGCGCGATCAGCACCGCGAGCGCGATCGGCACCTGCGTCGCGTTGCGCGCGCAGCGCTTGAGGATCGTCCGAAGATCGATCCCGTGGACCAGCTCCATCGTGAAGAAGTAGCTGCCGTCCGCCATTCCCATGTCGTAGACGTGGGCGATGTTCGGGTGATCGAAGCCCGCGACGAGCTTCGCCTCGTCGAGGAACGACCGCACGAACCGCGGATTCTCCGCGTAGTGCGGCAGCACGCGCTTCAGCACGACGACCTTCTCGAAGCCCTCGAGGCCGACCGCGCGCGCGACGAACAGCTCGGCCATCCCACCCCGTGCGAGCGGACGGATGATCTCGTACGACCCGAGCCGCGACTGCGGGCGCGTATACTTCCCCGTGCCGACCAAGCGGGCCAGAGTATAGCAACGCGCTCCTCACGATCTCGACGGTTCCGTGTAGGACCTCGCACACATGTCATCGGACACGACGAACGTCACGCAGCTCGACAGCCAGCCGGCGCACGATCTGCGCGCGGCCGATCGCGCGGTGCTCGTGATCTACGACGGCTCCGAGCAGACGCGCGTCGTCGAGGTGCCGGACGGCGCGCAGCTGACGATCGGCCGGGCGCGCAGCGCGACGATCGTCGTCGATTCCGAGCGCGTGTCGCGGATCCACGCGAAGCTGCGCCGCAAAGGCGCCGAGATCTCGGTCGAGGACGCCGGTAGCCGTAACCGTACGTGGGTCAACGGCGTCGCGATCGCCGAGCGCCGCGTGCTCGTGTCGGGCGACGAGATCGTGATCGGTCCCGCGACGCTGCTCGTCAGCGTGACGTCGCGGGTCGTCGCCCGGCCGCGCGTCGAGTCGAGCCGCACGCTCGACGAGGTGCTCGCGGCCGAGGTCGACCGCGGCAAGCGCTATCAGCGCGCGTTCAGCTTGCTGATGATCCGGATCGAGGGCGAGCTCGCCGACGCCGACGCTGCCGTCGATCGCGTGACCGCGCGGCTGCGCGTCATGGACACGCTCGTCGAGTACGCGCCGTCGGAGTACGCGATCGTACTGCCCGAGCTCGACGCGAGCGCTGCCGATGCGACCGCGCGCGAGCTCGTCGCGGCCGCGCGCACGGCAGGCGACGGCACACCCGCACACGTCGCCGTCACCGGTGGGCTCGCCGCGTTCCCCGAGCACGGCACCGCGGCCGGCACGCTGCTCGGCCGCGCACGTGCCGCGGTCGCGTCGGCCCATGGCAAGCGCTCGTCCGCGATCGCGATCCCGCCCGAGGACGCGACGCCCGCCGGCGTCGACGTGGTCGTCGGCGATCCGCAGATGCGCCGCGTCTACGAGCTCGTGCGCAAGGTCGCCGATCACCAGGTCACCGTGCTGATCTGCGGCGAGACCGGCGTCGGCAAGGAAGTCGTGGCGGCCGCGATCCATCACGCGAGCCCACGGCGCAGCGGGCCGTTCGTCCGGCTCAACTGCGCGTCGCTGCCGGAGACGCTGCTCGAGAGCTCGCTGTTCGGCTACGAGAAGGGCGCGTTCACCGGTGCCGAGCGGCGGACGCGCGGGTTCTTCGAGGCCGCGCACGGCGGGACGCTGTTTCTCGACGAGATCGGCGAGGTCTCGCTCGCGACCCAGGCGAAGCTGCTGCGCGTGCTCGAGGATCACCAGCTGACGCGACTCGGGGGCACCGAGCCGATCGCGGTCGACGTCCGCGTCGTGTGCGCGACGAACCGCGCGCTCGACGCCGAGGTCCGGCGCGGCGCGTTTCGCAACGATCTGTACTTCCGGATCAGCGCGTTCACGATCCTCGTGCCACCGCTGCGCGATCGCCCGGGCGAGATCTTGCCGCTCGCCGAGCACTTCCTTGGTCAGGTGAGCGGCGGCCGCGGCAAGCCCGTGCTGTCACCTGCCGCGGCGACGGCGCTGCGCGGCTACGCGTGGCCGGGCAACGTACGCGAGCTCCGCAACGCGATCGAGCGCGCCGCCGTCGTGCGATCCGGCCGTCGGATCGAGCTCGACGATCTGCCGGATCCCGTGCGCGAGCACGCGGCCGATCGCGGCGGCCTGGTTGAAAGCGGCACGATCGACAGCATGCGCGATCGATTCGCCGAGCTCGAGCGCGTCGCGATCGTCGGCGCGCTCGAGGCGTGCGGCGGCAACCAGACCGAGGCCGCGAAGCACCTCGGGATCAGCCGGCGCACGCTGATCTACCGGATGGAGAAGCACGGCCTCAAGCCGCAGCCGACGAGTCGCGCGGCCGGCGCCGACTAGGGCGTCGCGGCCGGCGTGACGACCGCACCGCCGGCGATCGTGCGCGCCGTCGCGCCGTGGACACGGATCCGACCGACGCCTCCGCCACCACCACCGCCACCGGCGATCGCCATCGTGCCATTGCCGCCCGTACCCCCGGGCGTCGTCGCGAATCCGCCGCTGCCACCGTCGCCGCCGGTCGTCAGGTTCGCGCTCGTCGCGCCTTGCATGTCGCTGCAGCTGCCGGCGCTGCCCTCGCCGCCCTCGCTCGCGTCGCTGCCCTCGCCGCCCGCGCCGCCGTTCGCGCACAGCCGCGCGGTCGCGTCGACCGTGACCTCGTTCGCCTCGAGGAACACCGCACCGCCCGCGCCACCGCCGCCACCACCGCCGGCGCCGCTCGCGTTCGATGCGCCGCGGCTGCCCTTCTGCCCGCCGGCATCGAGCGTGCCGGTGACGACGAGCGTGTCCTTCGCGATCACCTGCAGCGCGCCACCGCCCGCGCCCGCGCCGTCGCCGGGCTCGCCGTTCACGGTCGCGCCCCCGCGCGCGCCGGGACAGCCGCCGCGCAGCGGGACGAGCGAGCCGTCGCCTGCAACCGCGCCGCCGGTGCCACCGCCCTGCCCCGCGCCACCGGTGCCGCCCGCACCACCGACGCCGCCGAACGCGCCGCCGCCACCGCCACCGCCACCGCTCGTCGACGTCGCGTTCGCGCCGGTGCCCGGCGCGGTGCACAGGCTCGCGTCCGCGGGTCCGGACTCGACGCGGATCGATGCCGCGAGCTCGACCGCGCCGTGCACGACGACGACGAGCGGCACGACGCCGCGGATCGCGAACGTCGTCCCGCTGTCGAGCGTCAGGCCGTCGAGGTTCAGCACGCGCAGCGTCGGGCCGCCGGTCTGTAGATACATCGTGCTCGTCGGTGCGGGCACCGTCGCGCCGCCGAACGTCAGCGAGCCATCGGTCGTGTCGTAGACGTAGTCACCGACCGGCGGATGCAGCGCGGGCTGGATCGCGCCGAGCGCGTCGTCGCACGGATCGACGTTGCTCGGCGTGTACGTCCAGCCGCACGCGAGCGGCATCGGATCGACGCACACGCCGGACAGCCCGTCGCCCGCGTACTCGTCGTAGCGCCGGCCCGAGCCGCAGGTCGCGTCCTCGAAGCTGCAGAACCCGGCCGGCTCGCACCGGCCACCGGCGCCGCACGCGGGATCGCTGTCGCACGCGAACGTGCCGGTCGCCGAGCAGCCGGTCGCAGACAGCGCCGCGATCACGAGGCCCACCGGTCCTCTCATCAGGCGCATCGTAGCGCATCGTCGACGGTCGTCACCAGGTCTCGGTGCCGTGGCACACGAGGTTCGTGCAGGTCCGCGTCGCGGCGTTGAACGTGCCGTTCTTGAGCCGGACGTCTTTGGCCTTGTTGATGTGGAGCAGCACGTTCGTGATCTGCGTGCTGCCGGTCGCGACGACGTCGAGATGACAGTCCGCGCACTGCTCGAGCTTGTGATGGTCGTGACTGCCGCCGAGGTTCTGATACTCGTTCGCCTTGCCGCCGTGACAGGACAGGCACGTCACGGGCGCCTGGCCGTCGGTGTACGTGCCGTTCGTGCGGCCATTGCCGTGGCAGTACAGGTTGCTGCACGTGCCGGTCGCGAACGCGTACGTCGCACCGGGGTTGCGACCGTCGAGCGTCAGGTTGACCTCGGCGACCTGCGGAGTCGCGTCGAATGCGTGGTTCGTCGACATCACGTCGACCGGCTTGACGTGGCAGGTCGTGCAGTCGTTCGCGACCATGATCGCCGGCGACACGTGCCTCGCGTGCGCGACGAACGACTGCGCCGTGTTCAGCACCGAGCTGCCGAGGTCGCGCGGCGGCGCGCCGCTCTGATCGAGCCCGCCGCCGTGACAGAACGTGCAGTTCGTCCGCCACGACGTCGGAGCCGCGCCGGGATGGCAGCCGTCGCAGCTCGGGCCGGACAGCCCGGTGCCGCTGCCGCCTTCGAGGTTCGCGCCGTGGCAGCCGCGACAATCCTGCCGCTGCAGCTCGAGCTCGGTGCCGTGCGCGCTCGGCGCCGAGAACCCGCTCGGGTGATAGCGGCCGTCGGCGCCGCCGGCCCACACGTCGCCGGCGTGGACGTAGCCGTGACACGAGCCGTTGCACGTCGCCTTCGCGCCGTCGTACGCGAACCCGGGCTCGGTGATCGCGACATCGCGCAGCCCGTTGATGTGCAGCGCCTTCGACGCGATCGTCGTGCCGTCGGTCGTCGTCGTCGAGTGACAGTCCGCGCACGACACGCCCGCGAGGCTCATGTGCAGCATGTGCGGCCCGCTCATGTTGCCCCAGCCGGCCGCGCCGCTCTCCTGCGTCGGATGACACCCGCTGCATGCCACGGCAGCATCGCGCGCGACGTTGCCGTCGTCGCCGCGTCCGCTGCCGTGGCAGTACGCGTTGCTACACGTGCCGTCGGCGGGGTTGAACTTCGCCTGCGGAGACAGGCCGGATCCATAATCGTTCTCCGCCTCGCCCGGCGTCGCGTCGAACACGTGGCCCGGGCTCAGCACGTCGATCGCCTTGACGTGACACTGCGTGCAGTCGTACGCGTTCGCGATCGCGCTGCCGGTGACGTGGATCGTGTGGCCGGGGAACGGCCCGACGAGATCCGTGCCGTCGAGGTTGCGCGGCGGCGCGCCGGTCTTGTTGTCGACGCCACCGTGGCAGAACGTGCAGTTCGAGCGCCACGCGGTCGGCGTCGCGCCCGAGTGGCAGCCGTCGCAGCCGATCTTCGAGTCGCCGCCGGTCAGGTCCTCGCCGTGGCACTCGCGACAGTCCTCGGACTGCTCCTTGAGCGCGGTGCCGTGGATCGGTGCCGCGGCGAAGTTGTCGGGGTGGTGGCGGCCCGAGCAGCCGACGAGCACCACGAACATCGCGAGGCTGCGTAGCGACATGGCTGGGGTGCTCGGTGCAACGCTCGTACCCGCCTACAGCAGCAGAATGTCGACGCGGCCGAGTACCAAGTGCGTACAGCTGTGCAACGACCGGCCTAGAAATCGTTGAGCCCGCGGCGATGACAGTCGCGGCAGAACGTCGGGCGCGCCGGATCCCAGACGAAGCGCGGCTCCTCCTTGTGCTTGTCGACCATGCGCGCCATGTCGTGCTCGCCGGTGTGACAGCCGATGCAGCTGACGTTGTTCTCGCCCATCGATTGCGGGTTGACCTCGGGATCGTGGCAGTCCGCGCAGAACACGTTGCGATGCGGACCCTCCGCGATCACGAACTCGGCCTCGGGGTGCATGCCCGGCAGCAGGCCGATCCAGTCGCGCAGCCGGTGACAGTCGGCGCACACCGTCGAGCGCATGCCGGCGTGGTTCGGCGCGGTCTCGTACTCGGTGCGATGACACTCGTAGCAGTCGCGCACCGTCAGCTCGACGCCACCGGCCGGATGATCTTGCGTGCACGCCGCGGCAGCGAACGCGCACATGACGAGCGAGCGCATCATCATCACGCGACTCCTCTCTTCTCGACGAGATCGATGCCGATCGTGCGCAGCAGCTCGCTCGGCGACGTGCCGCCGATCTGCACGATCACGCGATCGTTGATCAGCTGGACCTCGCCCTTCGGCGTGTCGAGCAGCACGTGGCGCGCGGTGATCTGGCGGACCTCGGTCTGCAGCAGCGCCGTGACCGCGCCGGTCGCGAACAGCCGATCGAGCTCGTGGCGCACCGAGCCGCGCAGTCGCGCGAGCTGAGCGCGGCGATAGCTGAGCGCGACGCTCGCACACAGCTTCGATTGCGCGAGCGCGATCGCGCAGTCCGCCGCCGCGTTGCCACCGCCGACGACGAGCACGTGGTGCTTCGCGAACGGCTCCGGCTCGATCAGGCGGTAGCAGACCTTCGGCAGCTCCTCGCCGGCCACGCCGAGCTGCTTCGGTGCGCCGCGCCGGCCGAGCGCGAGCACGACGTTCGCGGCGCGATCGCTCCACGTCGGCGCGTACACGCGCCACGCGTTGCCGTCGCGCTCGATCGACTCGACGCGCACGCCCTCGTGGACCTCGAGCTGCGTGCGCTCGCGGATGTCGGTCCACAGCGCGAGCAGCTGCTCCTTGCTCATCGTCTTGCGCCGGATCGTGCCGTAGCCCGCGAGCTCGAACGATCCGGTCATGACGACCTTCGCGCGCGGATAGTGCGCGATCGTGCCGCCGTAGCGATCCTGATCGACGATCACCGCGCGCAGGCCCTGCGCCTTGAGCGACAGCGCCGCCGCGATCCCCGCCGGGCCCGCGCCGATCACGATCGCGTCGAGATCGCCCGCGCGGCCGCGGCGTCCCGACTTCGCGATCGCGGCGCCGGCCTGGCGGCCCTGCTCGGTCGCGTTGCGGATCAGGCCCATGCCGCCGAGCTCGCCGACGATGTAGATGCCGGGCTGGCTCGTCTCGAACGTCGACGTCAGCTGCGGCAGCTCGACGCCGCGTCGCGCGGTCCCGAACACGAGCGTGATCGCGCCGACCGGGCACGCATCCATGCACGCGCCGTGGCCGATGCACGACATCGGGTTGACGAGCCGCGCGCGGCCATCGGTGATTCCGAGGATGTCGCCCTCGGGACACGCGCGCACGCACGCGCCGGAGCCGATGCAGCTGTCGAGGTGGACGTCGGGATGGATCGAGACCGGGACCAGCTCGTCACCGAGCGACTGCACGTCGTCGTGGATCGCGGCGACGCGGCGCTGCTTGCGCGCCTCCATGCGCGTCCACAGGATGTACGGCACGCCGGCGACGACGACGAGCCCGAGCAGCACGAGCAGCGTCGTCATGGCAGCGGCCTCCACGCGATCGTGACGAGCGCGGCGAGTGCGTCGCGATCGACGCCGGTCGTCGCGAGTGCGGAGAGCGCGACATCGAGCTCGGTCGACACGCTGTGGCGCGCGTCGCCGACGATCGAGTGCAGCGTGACCGGGCCGCTCGCCGCGACGTAGTCGAGCTGCTCGAGCCGGTACGCGACGCTCGCGTCGAACGTGCGCCCGCTCGCGAACCCGACGCCGAGCTCGCCCGCGGTCCACGCCGCGAAGCTCGTGCGCCCGGCCGCGCCGCCGACCTGGATCCGGCCGGGGCCGGCGTACAGCTCGCCGCGCAGGTAGCCCGAGCTGTCGACGTCGGTCGCGATCCCACGCGACCGCCCGATCGTGGCGACCGCGTCGACGGCGAACCGGCTCGTACGCGTGCCGAGCGAGCCGCTCGCGGTCGTCCGATCGTCGCTGCCACCGCACGCCTCGTCGACATCGCCGGGCTGCGGCACGCGCGTGCACAGCCAGTCCGGTGGCAGGTAGGCGTCCATGCGGAGCGAGCGCTCCGGGCGGAGGAACGACACGTCGACGCCGGCATGCGTGCCGTGCGATCGCCACTGCAGCGCGCCGCCCGCCCCGGTCAGCTCGATCGCGGCCGCGCCCCACGGATTGCCTGCCGCGAACGACTGCAGCTCCGCCCAGCCATCGACCGACAGCGACGCGTGGTTCGCGGACGCGACGACCGACGCGCGGCGCTCGTCGAGCGCGCCTTGCCACGTCGAGCCGTACGCGGTGACCGCGAGCCGCGGCTGCCAGCTGCTCGCCGGCGCGTCGTACGCGAGCTCGCCGCCGAACCGCGACGCGTCCGGATCCGGCTTGCCGCCGAGCGGATCGGGGACGATGCCGCCGAACGCGGCGACCGCGACGTTGCCGATCCGCGCCGACGCGCGGCCGCCGTCGAGCATGCCGACCGAGCTCGCCGCGTAGCGCAGCCGGCCGAGCGCGAGCCGCGGATCGCGCGGATCGCCGTAGCGCAGCTGCGCGGCGCGCACGTAGACCGGGACGTGCGTGCGGCTGTCGATCGACCGCGAGAACACGCGGCCCGCGACGTCGAGATCCGCACCGAGCGGCCGCTCCGTCGACAGCTCGAACGACGAGATCACGCGCGCCTCCGCGCTGCCCGCGACGCCGGATCGATCGCCGGTGCCGAAGCCGTGGCCGATCACGGTGACGCGCGCGCGCCCCGGCGCTCGCCCGCTGCCGAGCGGGACCGGCGTCACCTGCTGCGTCGTCGCCGGCGGCACCGGGTCCGGCCACTGATCGCGAAACGCTTCCGGTGGGCGCGGCTTCGGCAGCTTGTCGACGGCCGCGGCCGCGCCCGGGGTGACCGTCGCGGTGCCGGTATCGCCGACCGCGAGCGTCGAACGGTCGAGCGCGAGCGCTGCGGTCTTCTCGGTCGACTCGACGACCTCGTACGTGCGGCCGCGGATCACGACCTTCGTGCCGTGCACGAGCCCGGCCGCACGCCCGGGCGAGACGTACGCGACACCGCCGGCGACCTCGATCACCTTGACCGAGACGTTGTCCGCGTGTGCCGGCGCCGCCACGAGCACGACCGCGATCGCGATCAGCCGCTTCATCGCCGACCTCCGCGCGGGTGACACGCCAGGCACGTGCTCGCGGTGCGCGCGACCGGCCGGCGATGCTGACCGCGCAGCACG
Organism: Kofleriaceae bacterium; assembly: GCA_035715365.1. Taxonomy (GTDB): domain Bacteria; phylum Myxococcota_A; class Polyangia; order Haliangiales; family Haliangiaceae; genus JABFXX01. The sequence goes on from DASTLB010000079.1 coordinate 13,444, forward strand.
CTGTCGAGGTGACAGCCATCGCAACGCACCGCGCGCATCCGGCGAGCATCGACGTGGCACGACGTGCAGTCGGCGAGCCGGTGGCTGCCGGTGCTCAGCACGAACCACGCGTCGTGCTGGCCGCTCGCCAGCGCCGACCGCGCGACACCGGCGCCCGGGATCGCCATCGGGTTCGCGAACGCCGGCGACCACGACGCCGTGCGATGGCACAGGCCGCACTCGCGCGGGAACGCCGGATTGCCATCGGAGCCGTCGTGGATCGGATGGATGTTCCGATCGTGGTAGTCGCGGCGATGACACGCGTAGCAATCCGTCGGTACCGCCTGCAGCGCGCGCGCGCCTTGCTGGACGTGACAGTCGCTGCAGTCGAGCGTCGCGTGGCGACCGGTCAGCGGCATCCGCGTGCGCCGGTGTTGCTCGAGCGTCTTCGTGTCCGACCACGCGGTCGTCGCGTGGCACTCCGCGCAGGCACCGGTGACGCGGCCCTGGTGCGGATCGCGATGGCAGCCCTCGCAGTTGCTCGCCGGCTTCGCCATCCCGGTGTGGCAGCCGCTGCACGTGGTCTGGACGTGCGCGCCGCGCAGCGGAAACCCGGTGCGATCGTGATCGAAGCCGCTCGCGCTCGCGGTCGCTGCGAGCTTCCAGCCGTCCGCGGTGTGACACGCCGAGCAGTCCATGTCGTCGACGAAGCCGCCGTGCGCGCGGGCCCGCTTCGGCGCGGCGGCCGCGGTCGCGCTCGCGAGCACGAAGATCGCGACGAGCAGCCGGGTCATGGCGCCTCCACGTGCGGGTTCGCGTGGCAGGCCTTGCATGCGAGGTAGCCGAGCCGCCACCGCACCGCGGTCGTGCCGTTGCGCAGCGTCTCCGGCTTGTGGCAGCGGTCGCAGGCGAGCGCGACGTGCTTGCCCTCGAGCGGATACCGCGTCTTGCCGTGATCGAACGACTTCGCGATCGCGAACGTGTCGTTGCCGTGGCACGCGGTGCAGCGCTTCGCGGGCTGGCTCTGCACGAACTGCCCGGCGTGGACGTCGTCGTGGCAGCCCTCGCAGTCGCGCGGGATCCCGCGATACGCCGCGGGCTGCGCGCCCTTCTTCTGCTCGCCGTGACACGCTGCGCACGCGGTCCGGGTGTGCGCGCCGACGAGCGGCCACGTCGAGTGATCGATCTTCGCCTGCCGCCAGTCGAGCGCGGTGTGGCACTCGGCGCAGCCGCCCTTCGCCATCTCCTTGCCGAACTGGTTGCCGTGCGGGTTCGCGTGGCAGTCGACGCACTGCTGCTTCGCGACGCGCAGATCGAGCCGCGGCCGCGCGCCGGGATGGCAGCCGCCGCACGGCGTCGCGGTGTGCCGGCCGTCGAGCGCGAACTTCGTCGCCGCGTGCTGCGCGAGCCCGAACGTCGTCGGCGCGAACCCGGCGACCGAATGGCACTGCGCGCATTCGCCCTTGTTGCGCGACACGAACTCGCCCTTGTGCGAGTCCGAGTGACACGCGACGCACTGGCCAAACGCGAGCTGCTTGAACCGCTTCGCGGCCGGCTTCGACGCCGGATGGCAGCCAGCGCACTTCACGCCATCGTGCTTGCCGGCGAGCGGATAGCGCGTCTTGTCGTGGTTGTCGCGCCCGACCGACTCCGGGATGCCGGCCCACTTGATCGACGCATGACAGCTCTCGCAGCGATTGCCGAACTTCGCGAGGTGCACCGGCGCGTGGCAGCTCTCGCACTTGCCGCCCTTCGACGGTGACTTCGCGGTCCCGCGATCGTGGCAGTCCTTGCACGCGACCTTCGCGTGGCCACCCGCGAGCGACAGCCGTGGATGGTTGCTGCGCATCGCATCGATCGCGCCCTGCCAGCTCTTCGTGTCGTGGCAGCCATCGCACGGTTTCGGCTTGAACTTGCCCTTGTGCGGATCGGCGTGACACGACTCGCACGTCGAGAACTCGACCGGCTTCCACTTCGGTGGCGATCCGGTGTGGCACTTCTCGCACGCGACGTCGGTGTGCTTGCCGGTCAGCGCGTAGCGCGCGAGCTTGTGATCGAACTGCTTGCGATCCCACGCGCCCCAGTCGTTCACCGAGTGACACTTCTGGCAGTCCGCGGTGAACTTGCCGGCGTGCGGATCCTTGTGGCAGCCGCCGCACGCCGTCGCGGTGCCGAGGAACTGCGGCTTGCCCGACGGTGACTTCTTGCCGTGGCACTTGAGGCAGCCGACCTTGCCGTGCGCACCGTCGAGCGCGTAGCCGGTCAGCTTGTGATCGAGCTTCTCCATCGCGCCGCCCGGCCAGCGCACGAGCTTCGCGCCGCGGCCGACGTGCTCGACGTGGCAGTCCTCGCAGCCCTTGCCCTTGTACTGCTTGCCGTGCAGGCCACGGCCCGCATTGATCTCGGCGTCGAGATCCTTGTGACAGTCGAAGCACAGCTTCGCGACGACCTGCTTGCCCGACTGGTGGCAGCGGTTGCACGCGTCGTCGTGATCGATCGACGCGTGCGCCTGCGCGAGCGGCCCCGGCGATAGCAGCTGCGCGCGCGCGACCGCCGGAAGCGCGATCACGACGAGCACGACGAGCGCCCTCACCCACCTCACGTGAAGATCCAGCGGTAGCCGTAGTACCAGGCGACGCCCGCGTGCAGCAGCACCGCCGCGAGCATGAGCAGCGCGAAGAACCGGTGCAGCCCGCGCCACGACCGCAGCAGCGCCGCCATGCCGGCGGCCTTCGCCTCGGCCGCCGATGCCTCGATCAACTCGCGCTTCGCGCGCCGCAGCGGCTTCGACAGCTTCGGCTTGCGCGGCATCAGGTACTCGATCACCTCGCGCCGCGCGCGGATCGCGCGTCGCCACTTCGGGATCGAGAACAGGCTGCGCAGCAGCGACGCGTTTGCCGGCACGTCCGGCCCGGCGCGATGCGCGATCGCCTCGGCGAGCTCGGTCCGCTTGCCGGGCCACAGCAGCTCGATCGCGTCGAGCGCGTCGCGCAGTCGCTCGCGCGTACCGACCGGCGCGAGCGCGTAGAGGAACCGCCCGAGCAGGCCGGTCAGCACGACGACGAGCAGGCTCGCCGCGGATAGCGTCGCGACCGGTGTGCGCAACTGGAACGCCGAGTGAAATGACACGAGCCCGGCCGCGAGCAGCCCGGTGAACACGTGGATGTCGAGCCACGCCTGCATGCTGCCGAGCCGCGCGCCGCCGAACCGCCGACGGATCAGGTACGACAGGTTCATCACGATCAGCGTCGCGGCGACCCAGCCATAGCCGTTGCCGACGAGCCCGCTCGGCCGCAGCGTCCGGAACTCGGGATGCTCGACGCGATCCTCGAGCGAGAGCCGGTAGAACGTGTAGCCGCGATACGCGAGTCCGACGGTCACCGCGATCAGGACGAGCGCGAGGAACATCGTCAGAACCGTGATCTGACGCCGCTTGCGTACAGCCATGTCGGGTCCTTCAGTCCCAGATGGCGTCGAGCTGGATATCCGTATCGAAGCCGACGTTGCGGACGACCGTCGGCGCCTCGTCATCGAACGGGACGACCACGGGCGAGCCCGGCGGCGTGCTGCCACGCGCGGCGCGCTCGCGCGCGAACGTGCTCATCGGCGTCGTCGCACGCGTGTGGGCCAGCTCGCGGATCAGCTCGTCGACGCCGCGGTCACCGACCGACGCGGCGCGCGCGACCGGTGCCGGCCTCGGGGCGGGCTCGACACGCCGCGACTCGCGAGCGGCGGGCCGCGCGGACTCGAGCCGGTGCAGCGCGCCCGGCCGCATCACCCGCGGTGCCGAGACGACGCGCGCGGTGGGGATCGCAGGAGCTGCCACGCGTGCCGGGCGCAGTGCGCGCGCGAGCAGCGAGTAGAAGCCGACCAGGATCATGATCGTGGCCGCGACGACAGGAATGCCCGCGAGCGCGAGCGGAAGCGCGTACCCCAACATGCGGCGCCATCGGTGCAACGCATATTCCACCGCCGCGCACCTCCAAGTGCCGGCGATCCCGCGCTACTGCATGTACGACGTGCTGGAGCTTGGTACAGCGTGCAGGTCGCGTACACCGCACTCGCGCGCACCGGGTGCGACGGTGTGGAACGGTGGACGACTCAGTCGCAGGCGCCGGTCGCGCAGTCGCACGGTGCCGGCGCGTTGCTGAGCTTGCACTCGTCGACGACGGTGTTGCCGAGCAGGAACGACTGCACCTGGCGGAGCGCGCTCGGCTTGCGGTTGATGCCGGAGTGCGTGCCGTTGTCCTCGATCGGCGGGATGTTCGTGTCGAGCGGCAGCGGCGTCGGGTGGTCGTCGTAGACGGTGACGCCGTTGTCGAGCGGACCGGCGACCGGCGTGAGCCCCCACGGCGACTTCACCGACGGGCCGATCACCTGGATCCCCATCTCGCGCGCGACCATCTCGGTCGAGATGTTCGTCACGAGGCAATCGCCGAGCGTGTACCAGATCAGGATGTTCTTCGTCGGATTGCCGAACAGCGGATCCTTGATGACGTGCGCCGCGGTCGTCATCGGATCGACCGGCTCGAAGCCCATGCCGAGCACCATCGCGAGGTTCAGCTGGTAGACCTCGGGATCCGGATACGCGCCCTGCGCGGCGCCGAGCAGCAGGCCCCACGCGGTCGAGCGCTCGAGCAGCATCGACCAGTTGCCGCCGGGCACCGCGAGCACGCCGCGCGTCAGGTTCGGATCGTAGGCCATGAACGTGTTGCCCATGATCCCGCCGAGCGAGCCGCCGACGTAGAACGTCTTCTGCGGATCGATCACCGGCGTGCCGTTGAACTTGAACTCGGGTGACGTCGCCATCGGCCCGCGCGTCAGCGACTCGAGCGCGATGAAGTCGACGACCGCCTGCGCGAGCTTCTCGGTGATCTGCGGGCCGCGGTTGAGATCGTTGATCGCGAGCGGCGCGAGCGAGAACTGGCGCTCGGTCAGGCCGATGAAGTCACCGGCGATGATCACGAGGCAGTGATCCTCGGCGAGCTGTGCGACGAAGCCGTCGTCGAGGTAGCCGGCGGCCGAGCCGAAGAGGCCGTGACCGAAGATGATCGTCGGGCGCGGCAGCGGCTGGGTCTGCACGCACGCCGGGATGATCGCGGCGAACTGCGCGTCGCGCATCCCCGACATCGCGGGCAGCCCGCTCGCGTCGCGCGCGATCACCGAGTCGTCGGCCTCGCCGTTCGTCAGAAAGTTCGGCGACGTGAACGTGCCGACGTAGCGCTTGAAGCTCGTCGCGGTGTTCGGCTTCGTCGTCGCGGTGAACGACAGGTTCGCACCGCCGGTGCCGATCGCGGACAGCGCGGCATCGCGCATCGTCGTCAGATCGCGGCGCAGGAACTCGTCCGAGGCGGTCACGAAGTCCCACGCGAGCACGAGCTCGGACTTCTGGATGCCCGCGGCCTCGAGCGCGGCGAAGATCTCGGTGTAGCGCGGCTTCAGCGCCGCGAACTTCGGATGGCCGAAGTCCTTGCCGTCGCGCAGCGCCGCGAACGCGGGCGGCACCGGCAGATCGCTGCCGTCCGCGGCCTTCACCGTGTTGCGGATCGCGATGACGTAGCGCGAGCTCGTGTGCAGGCGCGCGAGCGGCCGGATGATCAGGTTGCGCTTGTTGACCTCGGCGACGTTCTGGTCGATTTCGGCGAACAGCGGCGTGCGCTCGCCGGTGTTCATGTCGATCAGCACGATCGGCGAGCCCGGCTCGAGCGAGGCCTGCGGATCCTTGTGCGTCGGCAGCCCCTCCGCCGACACGCCGGTCGGAAACGCGGCGAGCATCGGCGCGAGCACGCTGAAGCCGTCCCAGCGGTTGAGCCACTCCGGCTCGATCGTCACGCCGTCGACGTTCTGCGGCATCGCCTCGCGCGGGATGTCGAGCGAGAACCCGGTCTGCGTGCTCGGATCCGCCTTCGCGTACACCATCGACGGCCACGGCAGCATGCAGCCCTGGCCGCCGAGCGGATTGCAGTCGTCGGGAATGCCGCTCGTGTTGCCGTCATCACCACCGCACGCGGTCACCAGAACGAGCGCAAGCGAAGCCAGACCCCGGTACGTCATGGTCGCGACCCTAACATCCTCGACGGGGATCCCGGGAAGCGAACCATGTGGCGCAGCTCACCTTGTGAAAGGGGGCGTATTCGGTGGAATCTAGCCGGCCGGGTGTACGTGCCATTGCTCGATCGGTTGCTCTATCGCCATCCGTTCGAAGGCGGAAGTGCGCGCCGCTACGCCCGCGACGAGCGCCCGGCGTTCGGCGAGCTCGATAGCCGGCTGCTCGATCGGCTGCAGCTGACCGGCGGCGAGCGGCTGCTCGATCTCGGCTGCGGCCCGGGCACGTTCTCGCGGCTCGCCGCGGCGCGCTACCGCGGCCTGACGATCGTCGCGATCGATCCGAGTCGCGACTTCGCGCGGCCTCCGGTGGTGCGCGCGTTCGGCGAGGCGCTGCCGCTCGCGGATCGCTCGATCGACGTCGCGATCTGTCTGTCGTCGATCCGCCACGTGCGAGATCGCGCACAGACGTTGCGCGAGCTCCGCCGCGTCGTTCGCGGCAAGCTCGTGATCGTGGAGCTCGATCCGGCGTCCGACAGCCAGCGCATCCACGCGCATGCCGACCGGCTCGCCTCACCGATCCTGCGCCACGCATTCGGCCCGCTCGTGCTGCGCACCGCGCCGCCGGCCTCGGCGATCCGCGCGCTCGCGGTCGCTGCGGGTTTCACCGAGCGCTCGCTCGATGCAGATCCCGAGCAGCCGGTGTACATCATGGAGCTGGAATGACCCTGGTCAGGCGGTCGTGGGCGAAGCGGACGCAGGAGCTGCACGGCGAGCTGTCGGCGATCGCGAAGACCGACCTCGCGTGGTGGCTGCTCGCGGGTGGCGCCGCCGCGGCCGAGCCATGGGGCGCCGCGGGCGAGTACGTGATCTCGGACGCGACGCCGACCGGCGACACGTTCCTCGGCACGCACGAGCCCACCCCGCGCGATCCGGTCGCCGATGCGATCGTCCGCGCGCGCGCCGCCGCCGCCGCGCTGCGCGAGCTCGATGGCGAGCTGCCGGCGCAGCCGCTCGCGGTCACGATCCAGACCCAGCCCGACGGCGGTCGCGCGACGCTCGTCCCGAGCACGCTCGATGTCGCCGCGTTCGCGGTCGGCGCGCGCTGCGTGATCGGCCGGCTCGACGATCCGACGCTGCCCGCCCAGGTCGCGGCCGCCGCGACCGGCAGCGCGCCCCTGCCATGGCACGGCCCGACGCCGTTCGTCTGCGTCTCGCTCGGCGACGATCCGCCGGAGGTCGCGCGCCACGCGCATCGCCGGGCGTGGCGCCACGGTGCCGGGCCGTGGCTCGGCCTGGGCCGCAGCGGCGAGCTCGCGACCGTGTCCACGTGCCATCTCGTCGTCGACGGCTACGGCCACGCGCGGATCGCGGCCCTGCTGCGCACGCGGCCGAGCACCACGACCGTCGTCGGCCGCGCGTACGGCGCGATCGATCAGCTGCCCGCGCTGCGCCCCGTCGACGGTGCGATCGCGCTCGGCGTCGCCTGGCGCGCGCTGCCGCATCCCTCGCCGCGCGCACTGCCGCTCGCGTACGCGCTCGGGCGGCTGCTGCACCGCACCGGCCGCCGCGACGCGCCGTTCTCGCCAACGTTCCAGATCCCGATCGCGCCGGGCGATCGCGACGACCCGCAGCGCCTGCGCCGCCGCGTCGTGCCCGGCATCGTCAGCGTCCGGTTCGACGACGGTGAGCCCGAGCCGTACGCGAGCTTCGAGCAGCGCGCCCGCGACATCCTCGCGCGCGAGGCGGCGGGTCACGGGCTGTGCACGCGCCTGCTCGCCGCGGCGCGCGCGGCTCCCGCGCCGCTCGCGTGGAAGCGCAAGAGCATCGGCGCGACGCGCGCGCGCTGGCTCGAGCGGTTCGCCGAGGTGATCGGTGGCCGCGCGTGTCTGTCGAAGATCCGCGTCGACGCGGCGCTGCCGCCGACGTGCGCGGTGTCGTCACCGGCGCGGCTCGCGACGCCGACCGATCCGCTCGGCGGCTGCGTGATCACCGTGCTCGACGACGGCGAGCACGCATCGATCACCGCGTGCGGCTCGGGCCTCGCGGGCTCGACCGCCGCCGCGAACGAGCTGCTCGACGAGCTGATCGAGCTGCTCTAGTCCTGATCGTCGCTCGACGTCGCGTCGTTGTCGGTCTTCGCGCGTTCGGTCGGCGAGAACTGCAGCGCCGGCGTCCAGCGCGGGCGCCGGATACGCAGCAGCCCGGCCGCAGCAGGCCGCGAGTGGATCGGCGTCGTCAGCGCATCGGCGAGCCACGACAGCTCTGTGTAGACCTCGGCCGCGCTCGGCCGGTCCCAGCGATCGTAGGCGAGCATCTGATCGACGAGCCTCGTCAGCTCTGGCGGGACATCGGGCGAGTGCACCTCGGTCGGCACGTGCTGCGTCGTGCCGTCGTCGACGATCGCGAGGATGCCGGCCTCGAACGGCAACCGCCCGGTCAGCATCTGGTACGCGAGCACGCCGAGCGCGAACACGTCGGTGCGATCGTCGATCGGATCGCCGCACGCGAGCTCGGGCGACGTGTAGTGCCAGGCGGCCTGCGACGGCACGTACTGCTGCGGCTTCGCGTCGTGGGCGCGCGCGTCGCTCCAGTCCGAGATGCAGAGCGGAAACCCGCGCGCGCGACCGGTCATCAGGATGCGCTCGGGACGCAACCCGCAGTGCACGATGCCGCGGCGATACGCGTGCTCGAGGACCTCGGCGAGGTCGCGCAGCAGCGCGAGCGCGTCGACGCGGTCGATCGCACCCGGCGACAGCAGATTCTTGATCGTCGGGCCCTCGACGAGCTCGACCGCGAACCACGGCCGCGCCTCGTGCAGCCCGGACTCGTAGACGCGGACGATGCCGGGATGGTGAAGCGCATCGAGGATGCACGCCTCGCGCAGCATGTTGACGGCGACCGCTTGATCGGCACTGCCGTGCATCACCTTGATCACGGCGCGCCGGGGCAGCACGAGATGGACGGCGCGGTACTCGGCCCAGTGGTCACCGCACGACAGCTCGATCTCGATCCGGTAGTTCCCGATTCGATCCCCGAGATACAGCCGATCTGCAGTCGCCAGTCCCACCATGCGTCGTGTGGCCCCTATCGTGTTGTCAGCGGCGTATACCCGACATGCGGCGCCGTTGGCTATGGATGCGTCTATCAGAGCCTCGAATCGATGTAATCGCGAGCACGCACTATACCAGCGACGCAACGCACCGCATGTGCACGAAATGCACAGTCGCGCGATCGTCGACTTGCGCAGCTCGGCTGCGCACGCTTCACAGTTCGTGAGGTAGGCCCGGGTCCTACGGCATCTGATGCTTGCGCTGCGACAGCATCTCGATCAGGTCCATCTTCGTCACGATGCCCAGCACGTTGCGGTGATCGTCGACGACGATCGCGACCTCGCCGCGCTCGAAGATCCGCGGTAGCTCGCTCGAGCTCGCGTGCATCGCGACCGTCGACACGCGGCGCTCCATCACCTCGGCGACGATCGTCTCCTTCGTGCTCTTGCCCGACAGCAGGTTGTGCAGCAGATCGCTCTCGGTCAGGATGCCGACGAGCTTGTTGTCGTCGAGCACCGGCATCTGCGAGATCCCGTGCTCCTTGAACAGCTCGGTCGCGCGCCCGAGCTTGTCGTTGAGATCCAGCGAGATCACAGCGCGGCGTCCCATCGCGCGCACGACGTCGGCGACCGTCCCGACCTCCCAGTCGCCCTTGACGAAGCCCTGCTGGCGCATCCAGCGATCGTCGACGAACTTCGTCAGGTAGTTGCGGATCGAGTCCGGCAGGATCACGACGACGCGCTTGCCGGCACCGAGCTCCTTGCAGACCTGGAGCGCGGCCCACACCGCGGCGCCCGACGAGCCACCGACGAACAGACCCTCCTGGCGGATCAGCTGGCGCGCGACCAGGAACGAGTCGCGATCGTTGCTCTTGAACCAGCGATCGACGAGCCGGCGATCGAGGACGTCGGGGATGAAGTCGTAGCCGATGCCCTCGACCTTGTAGCTCTTGATCTCGCCCGGCCCGGCGAGGATCGAGCCCTCGGGATCGACGCCGATGATCTTGCAGCTCGGGATCGCCTTCTTCACGACCTTCGCGACGCCGGTGATCGTGCCGCCCGTGCCGGCGGTCATCACGATCGCGTCGACGCGGCCGCCGGTCTGCTCGATGATCTCGTGGCCGGTGCCTTCCTCGTGCGCGATCGGGTTCGACGGGTTCGAGTACTGATCGAGGATGTGCGAGCTCGGGATCACTTCCTTGAGCCGCTTCGCGACGCCGATGTGGCTCTCCGGCGAGTCCCACGCGGCCTCGGTCGGCGTGCGGATGATCTCGGCGCCGAGCGCCTCGAGCACGACCTGCTTCTCCTGCGACATCTTCTCCGGCATCGTGATGATCACGCGGTAGCCGCGGACCGCCGCGGTCATCGCGAGGCCGATGCCGGTGTTGCCGCTCGTCGGCTCGATCAGCGTGTCACCGGGCTTGATGCGCCCTGACTTCTCGGCATCGAGCAGCATGCGGACGCCGATGCGATCCTTGACGCTGCCGCCGGGGTTCATGAACTCGCACTTGCCGAGCAGCTCGCAGGGCAGCCCCTTCGTCACGCGCGTGAGCCGGACCATCGGCGTGCGACCGACGGCGTCGAGAATCGAATCGAGGATCATCTCGTCGTTTGCCATGAATCGGCTCGCACTCTACCTCCTACGTCGCCCCGGTGTAGTGGTCGCGGCACCGTTCCGGCACGGCACGCTGTACGAGGCTTGCGCGACGAGCGGCGGCCGATTCGTCGCCGAAGCGCGGACGCGCCGGGCATGTCTCGTGCACGATGGAGGTGCTGCAAGCTGGAGGGACCTGCATGCATCGTCTTGCTTTGATCGCGGTACTCGGTGTGGTCGCGTGTGGCGGCCACGACTTTGGCGAGCCCGACGAGACCGTCGGCGCCACCTGCACGCGTGACTCGCAGTGCGATGATCGCTGTCTGATCGACTCCGCCGACTTCCCCGGCGGGTTCTGCACGCTGAGCTGCCTCTCGGATCGCGACTGCCCCGAGGACACCTACTGCGTGACGTCGCAGGGCGGCGTCTGTCTGTTCATCTGTCCGGACGTCGACTGCGCGAACCTCGGCCCGGGCTGGTCATGCAAGGAGCAGGATCACGTCGGCGGCGGCAAGGTCAACGTCTGCAAGGGCGACTGACTCGCGTCAGCTCGCGGGCGGCTTGAGCGCGAGCGCGCGCTTCACCGCGGGCCGTTGCTCGAGCTCGTCGAGCCAGCGCTTGAGGTTCGGGAACGCCGAGACGTCGAGGCCGAGCATCTGCACGCCGGCGCGCGGCCACGTGAAGTTCATGATGTCCGCGATCGTGAGCTCGTTGCCGCCGAGGTAGCGCGACTCGCCGAGCCGGCGCTCGAGCACGCCGAACAGCCGCTGCGCCTCCTTCGTCAGCCGCTCGATGTCGCGCTCGTCGCGCGGCTCGGGACCGAAGATCTTGTGGTAGCCGAGCTGGCCGAGCATCGGTCCCGGACCGCCGGCGTTGAAGAACAGCCACTCGAGCACGACGTAGCGATCGCGCGCGTCGGTCGGCACGAGCTTGCCGACCTTGTCGGCGAGGTACAGCAGCACGGCGCCGGACTCGAACACCGACAGCGGCTTGCCATCCGGCCCCTCGGGATCGCGGATCGCCGGGATCTTGTTGTTCGGGTTGATCGCGAGGTACTCCGGGGTCTTCTGCTCGCCTTTGCCGATGTTGATCCAGCGCAGGTCGTACGGAATGCCGAGCTCCTCGAGCGCGATCAGCAGCTTGTAGCCATTGGGCGTGGTCCACGCATACGCTTCGATCATTGCCGGGCACCGTAACGTATGCACGATCGGCACGCACTCGCCGGCGCCGGTTGCCACGCTGTCCTCACGCGCCGGCGCGCGCACGCGCGGTCGCGGACTTCCGCGGTGGTCCGCCGGCTGCAGCGCCCCTCCGCGTGGGCCTGACTTCGATCCGCCGGGGCGCCCGGCTCGGTGACATCAACATCCTCGTGATCGCGGTCGTGCACGCGCTCGTGTCGTCGGCAGCTCCGCAGTCGCACCTCGATCGGTGGCCGAACTTCTTCGCGCTCGCCGTCATGATCACGTTCGCGGGCATGCCGCCGGCCCTGATCGCCGGAGGCTTCGTCGGCCACGTGGCCGGTCGCATGCACGGCGTGCGTCCGGTCGCCCGCTTCACGGTGCTCGCGCTGATCTCGCTCGTGATCGTCAGCGTGCTCGGCGATCTCTCGGACATGTCCGAGATGCTGTTCGTCGCGAACTGCTCGACGCTGGCGTTCGTCGTCGTGCTCGAGGCGAACACGCGTGATCCGGAAGATCCCGCGCTGCCGCCTGCCAGGGCATGGGCCCGGCGCCGCCGCATGTAGGTGACCCCTTTGGCTCTCGACTGCAAAGGATGGTAATCACGGCCTGATGTCAGCCATCGAAGCCCTCGAAGATCTGCTCGCTCGCCGCATCGTCGTGCTCGACGGCGCGATGGGCACGATGGTCCAGGGCCTCGAGCTCGCGCACGAGGATGTCTGGCGCGGCGATCGCTTCGCCGGCCACGCGGTGCCGCTCAAGGGCTGCAACGATCTGCTCGCGCTCACGAAGCCCGAGGCGATCGAGCAGATCCACTACGAGTTCCTGCGCGCCGGCGCCGACATCATCGAGACCGACACGTTCACCGCGACGTCGATCGCGCTCGCCGACTACGCGCTCGAGGATCACGTCCGCGACATCAACCTCGCCGCCGCGCGGTGCGCCCGGCGCGCCGCCGAGCGCGCGCAGCGAGACGACGGTCGGCCGCGCTGGGTCGCCGGCTCGATCGGTCCGACGACAAAGACCGCCTCGCTGTCGCCGGACGTCAACGATCCCGGTGCGCGCGCGGTCACGTTCCGCCAGCTCGTCGACGCGTTCGCCGACCAGGCGCGCGCGTTGATCGAGGGCGGCGTCGACCTGCTGCTGACCGAGACGCACATCGACACGCTCAACTGCAAGGCCGCGCTGTTCGCGTTCGAGGAGCTGTTCGCGCAGGGCGTCCGCCGCGTGCCCGTGATCGCGAGCGTCACGATCCCGGATCGCTCCGGCCGCACGCTGTCGGGCCAGACCGTCGAGGCGTTCTTCAACTCGATCTCGCACGCGAACCTGTTCGCCGTCTCGATCAACTGTGCACTGGGCGCCGACGACATGCGCCCGCACGTCGCCGAGCTCGCGCGGATCGCGGGCGTCCGCGTCGCCTGCTACCCGAACGCCGGCCTGCCGAACGAGTTCGGTGGCTACGACGACACGCCCGAGCACATGGCGAAGATCCTCGGCAGCTTCGCGCGCGAGGGCATGCTGAACATCGTCGGCGGCTGCTGCGGCACGCGCCCCGAGCACATCGCGGCGATCCGCGCGGCGGTCGACAACGTCGCGATCCGCCCGATCGCGAAGCCGCCGCGCCACATGCGGCTGTCCGGCCTCGAGCCGCTGACGATCACGCCGGAGACGAACTTCGTCGTGATCGGCGAGCGCACGAACGTCACCGGCTCCGCCGCGTTCCGCCGCCTGATCAAGGACGACAAGTACGACGAGGCAGTCGCGGTCGCGCGCCAGCAGGTCGAGGGCGGCGCGAACATCCTCGACGTCTGCATGGACGAGGGCATGCTCGACGGCGTCGCGGCGATGCGCCGGTTCCTCAACCTGATCGCCGCCGAGCCCGACATCGCCCGGATCCCGGTGATGATCGACTCGTCGAAGTTCAGCGTGATCGAGGCCGGCCTCGCGTGCCTGCAGGGCAAGGGCGTCGTCAACTCGATCTCGCTCAAGGAAGGCGAGGCCGAGTTCGTCCGCCAGGCACAGCTCGTCCGGCGCTACGGCGCGGCGGTCGTCGTCATGGCGTTCGACGAGACCGGCCAGGCCACGACCGTCGACCACCGGCTCCAGATCGCGCACCGCGCGTACAAGATCCTGACCGAGCAGGTCGGGTTCCCGGCCGAGGACATCATCTTCGATCCGAACATCCTCACGATCGGCACCGGCATCGAGGAGCACGATCCGTACGCGGTCAACTTCATCGAGGCGGTGCGCCGCATCAAGGCCGAGCTGCCTGGCACGAAGGTCTCCGGCGGCGTCTCGAACCTGTCGTTCTCGTTCCGCACCTCGCCGCGCGTCCGCGAGGCGATGCACGCCGTCTTCCTCTATCACGCGATCAAGGCCGGCCTGGACATGGCGATCGTCAACGCCGGCCAGCTCGCGGTCTACGACGAGCTCGATCCCGCGCTGCGCGAGCACGTCGAGGATCTCGTCCTCAACCGCCGCGCCGACGCCACCGAGCGCCTGCTCGCATTCGCCGCCACGCTGTCCGGCGACACCGCGAAGAAGGAAGACGAGCTCGCGTGGCGCAAGCAGCCGCTCAAGGACCGGCTCGCGCACGCGCTCGTCAACGGCATCACCGATTACATCGACGAGGACGTCGCCGAGGCGCTCACCGTCTACCCCAAGCCGCTCGCGATCATCGAGGGCCCGCTGATGGACGGCATGAACATCGTCGGCGAGCTGTTCGGCTCCGGCAAGATGTTCCTGCCGCAGGTCGTGAAGTCCGCGCGCGTGATGAAGAAGGCGGTCGCGATCCTCGAGCCGCTCATGGACGCCGAGAAGAAGGCGTCCGGCCTGACGACCGCGAAGGGCAAGATGGTGATCGCGACCGTCAAGGGCGACGTCCACGACATCGGCAAGAACATCGTCGCGGTCGTGCTGCGCTGCAACGGCTACGAGGTCACCGACCTCGGCGTCATGGTCCCGCAGCACAAGATCCTCGACACCGCGACCGAGCTCGGCGCGGACCTCGTCGGGCTGTCCGGCCTGATCACGCCGTCGCTCGACGAGATGATCTCGGTCGCGACCGAGATGACCCGGCGCGGGATGACGATCCCGCTGCTGATCGGCGGCGCCACGACGAGCGGCAAGCACACCGCGGTCAAGGTCGCGCCCGCCTACACCGGGCCGACGGTGCACGTCCCCGACGCGTCGCTCGCGGTCGGCGTGATGAACAAGCTGCTGTCCGCCGACCGCGACAGCTACCTCGCCGAGGTCCGCGCGAAGCAGGATTCGGTGCGCGCCGCCCACCACGGCAGCCAGAAGCGGCCGCAGGTCTCGATCGACGAGGCGCGCCGCCGCAAGGCCCAGCTCGCGTTCGATGACAAGACGATCGCGACGCCGACGTGGCTCGGCGTCCGCAACCTGACGCTCGACGTCGGCGAGCTCGCGCGCTGGATCGACTGGTCGCCGTTCTTCCACACGTGGGAGCTGTCCGGCCGCTACCCCGCGATCCTCGACGATCCGAAGAAGGGCGACGCCGCGCGCAAGCTGCTCGCCGACGGCCAGGCGCTGCTCGCTCGCATCATCGACGAGAAGCTGCTGCAGGCGCGCGCGACCTACGGCTTCTTCCCCGCCGGCTCGAACGAGGTCGACGAGATCGTCGTCTTCCATCCCGCGAACGGCGGCGAGCTCGCGCGGTTCCCGATGCCGCGCCAGCTCGAGGACAAGGCGACGTGCCTGTCGCTCGCGGACTTCATCGCGCCGCTCGAGCGCGCGCGCCGGTTCACCGACGCGGCCGACGTCGTGCCGCGCGACTACCTCGGCGCGTTCATCGTGACCGCGGGCATCGGCACCGACGCGCTCGCCGCCACGTTCGAGCGCGATCACGACGACTACTCGGCGATCATGGCCAAGGCCCTCGCCGACCGGCTCGCCGAGGCCGCGGCCGAGTACCTGCACTATCGCGTGCGCGTCGCCGACTGGGGCTACGCGAAGGACGAGCACCTCTCGCCCGAGGACATCCTCGCCGAGAAGTACCGCGGCATCCGCCCGGCCTTCGGCTACCCGGCGTGCCCGCAGCACGAGCCGAAGGGCACGCTGTTCCGCCTGCTCGACAACGAGCAGCACCACGGCGTGACGCTGACCGAGTCGTTCGCGATGTATCCGACCGCGAGCGTGTCCGGCCTCTACTTCGCGCACCCCGAGGCGTCGTACTTCTCGGCGCGCTCCGGCAGCTGAGTGGCGCGCAGCCTCGAGCAGCACCTCGCGATCCTCGGCACGCTGACGTTTCCCGCCGGGCTCGACCAGCTGCGTGCCGCGCTCGCGGTCCGCACGCCGCGCGGTGGCGTCGTGATCGCCGCGGCCGCGAAGCTCGTCGCGGAGCACCGGCTCGATCACCTCGTCCCCGAGCTCGGCGAGGCGTTCGCCGCGCTCGCCGGTGCCGATCGCGTGCAGAAGGATCCGCAGTGCCGCGGCAAGGTCGCGATCGCGAAGGCGCTGCACGAGCTCGATCACTGGGACGACGGCGTGTTCGTCCGCGGGCTGTCGATCGAGCAGCGCGAGGGCTGGTCGCAGGTCGGCCCGCCCGACGACACCGCCGCGGAGCTGCGCGGGATCTGCGGGCTCGCGCACGCGCACTTCGCGCGCCACGACGCGCTCGACGTGCTCGCGGAGCTGCTCGCCGACGCCGAGCGCGTGACCCGGCTCGCGGCGGCGCAGGCGCTCGGCGACAGCGGCCACGTCGACGCGACCGCGCTGCTGCGGTTCAAGCTGCTGACCGTCGAGCACGAGGAGCCGGAGGTGCTGTCCGCGTGCTTCGAGTCGCTGCTCGCGCTCGGCCGTAGCACGGGCGAGGCGTTCGCGATCCGGATGCTCGCCGCGCACGACGACCGTGCCGAGGCGGCGGCGCTCGCGCTCGGTGGCGCGCGGATCGCGAGCGCCCTGCCCGCGCTCGTGGCGTGGTGCGAGAGCTGCCTCGCCGAGCAGCGGCACCGCGTCGGCTATCTGGCGATCGCGCTGCTGCGCTGCGACGACGGCAATCGCTACCTGCTCGACGCGGTCGGCGAAGCCAAGCGCGGCGATGCGATCGCGGCCGCGACCGCGCTCGCGACGTTCAAGGAGGACGCGACGGTCGCCGCGCGATTGCGAGAGGCCGCCGCGGCCGTGCGTGACAAGGCGATCCGCCGCGAGATCGAGCAGCTGCTCGCCGAGTAACCGCCGGATCGGGCGATACTCGCGGCATGGCCGAGGACGCGACCCCGCGGCGGCGATTGCGACACGAGCTCGTGCTCGTCACGATCGTCGCGGTCGCGTTCCTGCTGCCCGGCATCGATCGCTACACGCTCGTCGATCCGTGGGAGACGCACTACGGCGAGGTCACGCGCAACATGCTCGTCGACCACGACTACGTGCACACGCAGTGGCCGGGCCTGAGCTACACCGGCGCGAGGAACGAAGGCTTTCGCAGCAAGCCGGTGCTGCTGTTCTGGGTGACCGCAGCGTCGATGAAGGCGGTCGGCGTCGACGGTAGCTACTCGGGCCAGATGACGGAGAGCGTGCGGACGATGATCGGGATGCGGCTGCCGATCGTCGCGGCGGCGGTCGCCGGGCTCGTGCTGCTGTGGTGGATGCTCGCGCGGCTCGTGTCGCGGCGGCTCGCGTGGCTCGCGCTGCTCGTCGTCGGGTCGTGCCCGATGTTCTGCTTCATCGCGCGCCAGGCGATCCCGGACATGTTGATGGTGTCGACGGTGATCGGCGCCCTGGCGCTGTTCGTGATGGCGATCGAAGACGGGGAGCGGCCGGTGACGGCGGCGAAGCGGCGCGCCGTCGTCGCGATCGCGAGCACGCTCGTGGTCGTGCAAGCGGCGTACTACGCGGCGTACTTCGTGATGTCGCCGCAGCTCGCGGTGCGCGGCGTGCTCGTGAGCCCGGCGCTGTGGCTGCCGGCCCTGATGCTGTGGCTCGTCTGCAGCCTCGCGCGCGACGGCTGGCTGATCGTGCGGCTGCCGTGCATCCTCCTCGGCGGCGTGATCGCCGGCATCGCCGGAGCGCCCTTGCCACGCGGCGTGCGCGACGTGCTGTGGAGCTGGGAGCGCTACGCGCCCGATCGCTACCTGGTGCGCGCGCTGCCTCTGACGCTCGCGGTCGCGCTCGGGCTCGCGCACGTCCTCGGACCGGTACCCGGCGTCGTGACCGTCGTCGGCGTGCTCGCGATCGTGGCGACCGCGGTCGTGTGGGCGCTCGTGATCGCGGCCGCCGGCTGGGCCGGCACGCAGGAGCTCGCGGATCGGCTGCTCGCGGTGCGGCCGCTCGTCGAGATGCGGCAGCTCTACCTGCTCGGCTGCTACACGCTGCTCGGGATCGGCCTGCTCGCGAAGGGCCCGCCCGGGTTCACCGTCGTCGCCGGCGTTGCGGCGCTGTACGTCGTGTACTTCGGGCGGTGGCGGGCGCTGTGGCACGGCGCGTTCGAGCTCAAGCGCGGCATCGTGCTCGTGTTCGTGCTCGCGATCCCGTGGCACGTCGCGATGTGGCTCAAGGAAGGCCCGCGGTTCGTCGACGAGTACCTCTACCAGCACATCCTGAACCGCGCCGGCGACGGCAGCGTCGACAAGTCGCTCGACACGTTCGCGCACTACACGACGCAGCTCGGCTACGGCATGTGGCTGTGGGCCGGGCTCGTGCCGGTCGCGCTCGCGGTCGGGCTGATGCGCGCGCGGCGCGACACGCGCGAGGGCCGCGTGCGGTTCGTCGCGATGCTGTGGGCGATCGTGTCGGTCGCGGTGTTCTGCCTCGTGCAGACCAAGTTCCATCACTACGCGCTGCCGCTCGTGCCGCCGCTCGGGCTGCTCGTCGCGTTCTGGCTCGACGACGTGATCGCGCGCCGCGAGCGCCTGCATCCGCTGGCCGCCGCGGTCGGTGCCGCGATCGTGCTGCTCGTGTGCCGCGATCTGATGTTCGAGCCCGAGCGCTGGATCGAGATGTTCGTCTATCGCTACGACCGGCCGTGGCCGACCGCGGAGCCGTACTCGATCGATCCGTCGGACGGCTTCCTCGTGCTCGGCGTGATCGCGACGCTCGCGGTGATGGTGACGTCGACGCGGTTCGCGCGGATCGGCGTCGCGCTCGCGGGCTGCGCCGGCATCGCGATCGGGATCTGGGCGCTGCAGGTCTACATGCCGATCGCGGGCACGCACTGGGGCATGCGCGAGGCGGTGCGCACGTACTACGACGAGCGCACGGTCTACGGCGAGAAGCTCGTGTATTACGCCGATGCCCAGCTCGCCGCCGACTGGAAGGACGCCGGCGACACGTGGTCGATCGAGACCGTCGTCCCCGAGACGCTGCAGCTCGGCCAGCCAATGACAGTGACGGTCGAGCTCGACCAGCCACCGGCGGAGCAGACGATCACGCTCGCGGGCACGGCGAGCCAGATCGGCGAGCACTCGATCGAGGTCAGCCTGCATCCGGGCGAGCGCGCGAAGCTGCAGCCGCTCGTCGAGCGCGGCCTGCGCAACCCACGCCGAGCCCGGCCGCCGGTCCGATTCGTCGACGCGGATCGCCTGATCGCGTACCAGCTGTACTGGCGCGGCGAGCAGTTCTGGTCCGGCGGCGAGATCTGGGGCCCGGTGCCCGAGCTGCAGACGTCGTTTCCGAACGGCAACACGCCGGAGTGGCAGGCGTACATCAACGATCGCACGCGCGCGCCGCTCGGCCGTCGCTACTTCATCCTGTCCGAGGCGGGGCGTACGCCGAGCCTGCGCTCGCTGCTGCCGACCCAGCGCGCGAAGGACACGTTCGAGATCCTCGACACCACGAGCAACAAGTTCTGGCTCGCCGCGTTCTATCTCTGATCGTGCAGCCGGACCGAGACGCGCGCGTCGTCGCCGGCGACCCCGCGCACGGTGTCGAGCGCGGCGATGACGTCGGTCCACGGCACGCTGTCGTCGCTATCGAGGATCACGACCGGATCGCGCGGTGACATCTTCCGTCGGACCGCGCCCGCGAGCTCGCCCGCCAGGATCGCGGGCTCGCGATCGATCGTGACCGTGCCGTCGCCGTGCAGCTCGACGACGACCGGGACCGCGGGCTCGCAGCCCTCGTCGCGCGTGCGCAGATCGATCGGCTCGAGCTTCATCACGATCGGCGTCAGCACCATGAAGATGATCAGCAGCACGAGCAGCACGTCGATCAGCGGCGTGACGTTGATCGAGCGCGTTCCGCCGGTCGACATGCCCATGGCGTCATCGTGCTCGACGCCACGCCGGCGCCCCAGCGGCTCGCGATCACGCCGCGTGACAGTGCGTTGCCCGCTCCGGGCAGATCGTGTCGCACCCCGCGGATCCCGCGTTATGCTTCGCGATGATGAAGTCGCTGGTGCTCGGGGTGGTGATCGCGATCGCGAGCCTGGTTGCCGTCGACGGCTGGGCGTCGCCCCGCACCGACCTCGAGTCGCCGGCGCAGGCGACGCGCGATACCGCAGCCGCGATCGTGCGCAAGACCTGGAAGCCGACGCCGCGTTCGCGCTACGCGCCGCTCGTCCAGGCGATCCGCAAGCCCGGGATGACGAAGCCGAAGGTGCTCGCGCTGCTCACGCCGTACAAGCCGCGCATGGAAGGCGCCGGCGCGGGCGGTGGTGGCGAGACGATCGTGTACCGGCTCGACGACGCGTGGGCGCTCGAGTGCGGGTTCTCCGAGCGCGGGAAGCTCGAGGTGCTCGGCGTCGAGCTCGTCGAGAGCGTGCGCGACGTCTGGGTCGAGCCGCCGAAGGGCTTCACCGGCGTGTGGACGACGTATCACGCGAACGGCCAGCGCTCGCACGAGATCCACTACAAGCAGGGCACCTACGACGGCACGAACACGTCGTTTCACGCCGACGGCTCGAAGGCGGTCGTCCAGACCTACGGCCCACAGGGCGCCGAGGGCGACGACATCGGCTATCACCCGAACGGCAAGGTCGCGTATCGCGGCACGTACAAGGCCGGCAAGCAGGTCGGGACGTGGACCTGGTACGACGAGGCGGGGAAGGTCACGTCGACCAAGCAGTACTGACGATCCGACCGCGCTTCATAGAGGCGCAACGTTCACGAGCGTGGCGCGCCGGCTGCGACCGGCTGTTCACGATGCCGGTCGCAGGTGGTCGTGATGACCCGTGGCACGCGCCGTGCTCGGCGAGCCGCCATGCATCGAGCCTGGGTTGCCGGCATCGCGCTCGCGGTGTGCGCGTGTGGAAGCAAGCCGAAGCCGGCGGCGCCGGTCGCACCGGATGACATCGACGAGCCCGCCGCGAGGGGCGGCCCCGAGATCCGGCTCGTCCCGTCGGTGGCGGCGCAGGTGTGGTACCGCTCGCCGACGAGCTGCGGCCAGGGCCCGTACGAGCTCGAGCTTCCGCTCGACGACGCGCGCTGGCAGCAGGAGCTCGAGCTCCAGCTCGCGACGCCGCGGCGGATCGCCCTGCACGCGGTGCTGATCGTCGACGGCATCGAGGGCCAGCGGACGGCGGGCGTGTTCGGACCGCAGGGCTCGACGAGCGGCGCCGCGGACAACGCGCGGTGCGTTGCGGATACGAAGGAGCGGCTCGCCGCGCTGCGCGGCGGTGGCGGCGGCAGCGGCGGCGCGACGACGCCGGGCGTGCCGACCGGCGGGACCCGCGTCGAGGAGCGCGGCCACGTCGACGCGCGGCTCGTGATCGAGCACCACGTGCCGACCGCGACGATCTCGGTGCTGCACGTCGGCTGGCCCGATCGCGCGCATCGGCCGCGCAGCGTGCGCGTCCGGCTGTGGTCGATCGAGCCGAACGATCTCGACGGCGTGCGGTTCGGCATCGCGCGGATCGCGTGGCGGCCGAACGTGCCGGAGGCGGAGTACGACGCGTACCTCGCGCGCCGCGCCGAGGAGGAGCGCAGGCTCGAGCAGCAGCGCCGCGAGCGCGAGGAGCAGCGCCGGCGCGAGCTCGAAGCGGAATGGCAACGGCGGCAGGCCGAGCTCGCGAAGCAGCACGTGACGGTCAAGGTCCGGGTCAAGACGCAGGCCGAGCTCGACGCCGAGCGCGAGCGTGCGCGGCGCGCCGAGCTCGAGCGGCTGCGGGCCGAGGAAGCGGCGCGGCTCGCGGAGCTCGAGCGCCAGCGCGAGGCCGAGGAGGAGCGGCTGCATCGCGAGCGCGAGGCGGCGCTCGAGCGCGATCGCGTGCGCCGGCGCCGCGCATATTGCGACGCGCACCACGACGATCGCGACTGCTGGGGCGCCGGCGGCTACGCGCGCCACGCCGAATTCGAGCAGCGGCTCGCCGAGCGCACGCGCTACTGCGCGACGAATCCCGAGGACGCGCGCTGCTGGACCGACGACGAACGCGCACGCCGCGACGATCGCTGGCGAGAGCGGGTGCGCGTCGCACTCGAGCCACCGAAGCAGCCCGAGGGCCCGCCGCCGGCGCCGCTCGACGAGACGATGCCACCGAAGCTGAGCGAGCACGCCGAGTGGCGTCCCGGCTACTGGCAGTGGACCGGCACGACGTGGGCGTGGCTCGGCGGGATGTGGCGCGTGCCGGACAGCGACATCGTCGCCGACGCGACGACGCACGCGCCGGTCGCGCCGCCACCCGAGAAGCTCGAGACGATCCCACCGCCACCGATGCCGACGACGGTGTGGGTCGCCGGGTTCTGGCAATGGAACGGCACGAGCTGGGTGTGGATCGCCGGCTCGTACCAGGCGCGCCCCGCCGGCATGGTGTGGCGGCGCGCGACCTGGCAGCCACGCGGCTCGATCCACGTGCTCGTGCCCGGCGGCTGGGTGCGAGGAGGACGGTGATGCGCGCTTTGATCCTGATCCTCGCGGTCGCACATGGCGGCTGCTTCACGAGCTGGGCGATCACGCAGAGCACCGGGAACCAGCGCATCCTCGACGAGGGCGTGCGCGAGGAGCGCGTGCCGCTGCCCGACGTCCGCGAGCGCCTGCACGTCCGGTTACCGCTGACGCCGACATACCCCGCGACGGCGGTCCAGCCGGCCGCGCCCGCGGATCCGCTGCCGTTCGCGCTCGAGTGCGACTCGACGCAGAGCGCGCGCGACGCCGTCTATCACTCGGGCTTTCGCTACGGCAAGGGCTGGAAGAAGGGCACCGCGCTGATGTTCCTGCTCGAGGCAGGCGCCGCGGCGACGTACTACTTCCTCGCCGATCGGACGAAGCCGGAGAACCAGCTCGCGACCGGGTTCTTCGGGCTCGACGCGATCGGCACCGCCGCGCTGTTCTTCGTGCCGCGCAAGGAGATCTATCGCAGCGACGTCGTGCCGGTGAGCACGCACGTCCGCAGCGACTGTCCGGCCGGCCTGTTGATCGACATCGCCGGCGAGACGTTCCCGGTCGACGCCGCCGGCCGGATCGGCGAGCTCGGGCTCGCGGCGCTCGATGGCTGGATGCAGGCACCGACGGGCCCGCTGCGCCTGACGTTCGGCGATCGCACGATCGATCTGAACATCCGCGCGTCCGAGCAGTGCGCGTGGAACCGCGCGCGGCACGCCGGCGAGCGCGCCGACCAGGGCTGCACGATGATCTCGTCGGTCGGTTCGGTCGTCGCCGATCTCGAGGTGCCGCTGGGCACGCTGACCCGCGCCGAGTGAGCTGCGACACCGCCGCGCACCGGCGCAACCTCGCATCGCGCCTCGCGGTTTTCGCGTGCGAGCGAATCTGCGCGACGGCCGGGCGCACGCTGCATCTCGTGGCATGACGGCTCCACATATCCTGGTTCCTGCACTCGTTGGCTTGCTCTCGATCGGCGCGGCGTGCGGCGGTTCGTCGATGATGATGACCGGCGACGACGACATGCCGCCGGTCGATGCACCGACGAATCCCACGACGCTCGATCCGGCCGACTGCACGCCGATCGCGCAGAACTTCGTGACCGGCGCGATGGCGTGCGGCACGCCGCTGCCGCCGAACGCGCAGCAGCAGCTCGAGTCGACGTGCCGCCGCGGCATCACGAACGCGGCGATGTGCGGCGGCAATCCGACCGCCGGCTTCGACTGCTTCGTGACGCCGGACGCGACCGATTGGGTGTGCGCCGGCGGCGAGCCGTTTCCGTCGTGCAATGGCGATCTCGCGGCGTCGCTCGGCATGTACTGCGTGATGGCGCTCGGCAACCCGGCATGCGCGTCGGGGATCAAGTGTCAGTTCGACCTCGACTGCGGCCAGGGCGCGTGCAACAGCGCGACCGGGCAGTGCTTCGACAAGACCGCGTACTGCGTCGGGCTGCCGTGCGAGTTCGACATCGACTGTCCGAGCGGCGAGACGTGCAACAGCGCCGAGCGGGCCTGCGTCGGCAGCTAGCGCTCGATCGAGAGCGTGTGACGGAGGGACACGTCGAGATGCTCGGCAATCCGGCCCATCACGCTATCGAGCTCCGCGCCCGCGAGCTTCAGGGCGTCGCCGACGTGCCGGCGCGTCCGCCGCAACACGAGCTCCCGCGTACGAGCGATCCAGCGCGCGACCGTCGCGCGGTGCACGCCGTACAGCACCGCGAGCTCGTCGACGGTCGCGCCGTAGACGTACTGCTGGCGCAGCAGGTTGCGCTCCTTCGCCGACAGTGTCGCGAGCGCCGCCGAGAACGCCTCGCGGTAGACGCGGCGCTCGGTCGTGGTGAGCGCGGCGTCGTCGAGTCGGGTCGCGAGCGTGCCGTCGCGATCGCTGACCTCGAGCGACGTCTCGCGCCGGCGCGCGCGCATGAGCTGCAGCGCCTCGCGCACGGCGACGACGCGCAACCAGCCGCGCAGATCGCCGCGCCCGCGATAGTCGGCGAGCTTCGCCTGGCCGCCCGCGCTCGTGCCGAGCACGCGCTCGCGTACCGCGGTCCGGACGTCCTCGACGAGCGCGCTGCCGCCGTCGAGATGCGCGACCGCACCGTCGAGCTGGCGCAAGAAGTCTTGCTCGAACAGCGCGAGCGCACGCGGATCGCCGCGACCGACCGCGCACGCGAGGTACAGATCGGTGACGCACGTCGCGGCGAGCGCGTCGGCATCGTCGATGCGCGCGGCGAGATACGCCAGGAACGCGTCGTCGGACAGCGTCACGCCGGGCCACGCGCCGCGGCACGCCGCGAGCAGCTCGCCGGTGCCGGCGTGACTCGACAACGAGGCAGGATCCACCGTGTGGCATGTTAGCGTGGCAGGCGTGGTGTGTCCCGGCGAGGAAACCGTGGCGGCCTACGTCGCCGGCCGGCTCGACCGCGCCGAGCGCGAGCAGTTCGAAGGTCACCTCGACACCTGCAGCGCCTGTCACGAGCTGATCGCGGCGCTCGGGCGCGCCGGCGTGCGCGATCGCGATCCGGCGACCGCGACGAGCCTCGGCGTCGGCACGCTCGGCGACGAGCCCGGCGAAGCGCTCGACGGCTGGGCGGCCGGTGATCCGCTCGGCCGCTACGTCGTGCTCGCGCGGCTCGGCGAGGGCGGCATGGGCGTCGTCTACGCGGCGTACGATCCCGAGCTCGATCGCAAGGTCGCGCTCAAGCTGCTGCGCCGCACCGGCGACGCCGCCCAGCAGCGGCTGCGTGACGAGGCGCGCGCGATCGCGCAGCTCGCGCACCCGAACGTCGTCGCGGTCCACGACGTCGGCGAGGCGGCCGGCGAGGTGTTCGTCGCGATGGAGCACGTCGACGGCACGACGCTGCGCGACTGGCTTCGCACGCCGCGCAAACCCGACGAGATCCTCGACGTGTTCGTGCAGGTCGGTCGCGGGCTCGCCGCAGCGCACGCGGTCGGGCTCGTCCACCGCGACGTCAAGCCGAGCAACATCGTGGTCGGCAGCGACGGCCGCGCGCGCGTGCTCGACTTCGGGCTCGCGCGCCTGCACGCCGGCGAGGACGGCGTCGTCGGCACGCCGGCCTACATGGCGCCCGAGCAGGAGCGCGGTGAACGCGTCGACGCGCGCGCGGATCAGTTCGCGTTCTGCGTCGCGCTGTGGGAAGCGCTCGGCGACAGGCGACCGGTCGCCGGCGAGGTCGGCCCGCTCGATGCGCCCGAGCGCGTCGTGCGCGCGCTGCGCCGCGGCCTGGCGCCGCGCGCCGAGGATCGGTTCCCCGCGATGGACGACTTGCTCGACGAGCTCGCGCCGTCGCCGAGCCGCGGCCGGCGGTGGATGATCGCGACGTTCGTCGCCGCCGGTGCCGCGGCGACCGCGCTCGCCGTGCTGTTCACGCGTCCCGATCAGGCGCCCGAGAGCTGCGCGCGGGCCGGCTCCGCGATCGCGAGCGCGTGGACCGACCGCGATCGCGACGGCGTGCGCGATGCGTTCGGCAAGACCGCCCTGCCCTACGCCGCCTCGGCGGCCGCGACCGCGATCGCCGAGCTCGACGCGTGGAGCGAGCGCTGGCAGCGCAGCGCCGAGCAGAGCTGTCAGGCCACCGTGATCGATCTCGTCCAGCCCGCCGAGCTGCACGGCATGCGCGTCGATTGCCTCGAGCAGCTGCGCGATCGCTTCGCGTACACCGTCGAGCTCGCGAAGTCCGCGGATGCGCGGCTCGTCGAGCACGCGAGCGAGATCGCCGCGTCGCTGCCCGCGCCCGAGCGATGCGACGATGCCGCCGCGCTCGCCGCGGTCGCGCCGCCCGCCGAGGCGATCCGCGATCAAGTAGCTGCGCTGCGCAGCGAGATCGCGCGCACCGAGACCGCGATGATGGCGGGCAAGCTCGAGGCGGCGCGGCCGGAGATCGTCGCGCTCGCGAAGCGCGCCGAGCAGCTCGCGTACCTGCCGCTCGTCGCGCGCGCCCAGCTGCTCGTCGCGCGGCTCGAGCTCGCGAGCTTGCACTCCGAGCAGGCGCTCGCCGCGCTCCATGCCGGTGCGCGCGCCGCCACCGCCTCGCGCGATCTCGAGATGCTCGCCGAGCTGTGGATCGAGATCGCGCAGACGCTCGGCAACGATCTGCGGACGCTCGACGAGGCCGACGTGTTCGACGGCTACTCCGCGGCGCTGATCGATCGGCTGCCCGATCGCGATGCGCTCGCGCTCCAGCTCGACTTCGCGCGCTGCAACCGCAACCTCAACCACGCGAAGCCCGGCGATGCCGAGCACCTGGCGGGCTACTGCAAGTCGGTGATCGAACGCGCCGAGCGCGCGCAGCCGCCGCGGCATGGCGTCGCGAACCTCGCGCGTAGTCGGCTCGGTCACTTCCAGCGGCTGCTCGGCAAGGCCGACGAGGCGCGCGCGACCCTCACGGCCGCGGTCGACGAGGCCGTCCGCGTCCACGGGCCGAAGCATCCCGACACCGCGGTCGCCCGGTACTCGCTCGGCATCGCCGAGATCTCGGAGGAACACTTCGACGAGGGCATCGCCCAGCTGCGCGAGGCGCTCGAGATCCGGCGCGCGGCCTTTCCCGGCAATCACATGCTCGTCGCCGAGTCACTGCAAGGCCTCGCCGACGCGCTCGCGAGCAAGGGCGATCACGAGGCCGCGATCCCGCTGCTCGAGCAGGCGCTCGCGATGCTCGACGCGCTGAAGCAGCCCGAGAGCCCGCTCGCCGCGAACGCGCACATCATGCTCGCGATGTCACTGCAGCAGCTCGAGCGCGATGCCGACGCGAGCACGCACTACCTGCGCGGCGCGGACATCGCGGACCGCGTGATCGAGCACGGCGAGAACCTCGCGGTGCTCGGCCTCCAGCTCGCGGCCGACATCGCGGTCCACGACAAGCAGCCGGCCACGGCGGTGACGCACCTCGAGCGCGCGCTGCGCCTGCAGGAGCGCGCGAAGCTGCCGCCGGCCGAGCTCGGCAAGACGCAGCAGCGACTCGCGCAGCTCTGGCTAGACGTCCGGCCACCGGATCGAGCGCGCGCCCGCGCGATGGCGACCGCGGCGCGCGCGAGCTTCGTCGCCGCCGGCGCGACCGGTCAGGTCACGGCGATCGACACGTGGATGCGCAAGCAGGGCTGGCGCTGACCAGCGCAACTGCGCGAGATCATCGCGATCAGACGGTTCCGCGGAACCGTTTCGGTGTGGACACGGCGAGCGGCGATCGCGCGGCGGTGAGCAAGACTGCGATCGTCAGGGGCGCACGGTTCCGCGGAACCGTGGTGTCCGCCAGAACCGTCGCGTGAATCGCAGCCGCACCGAGGCATCGCGCAACGCCGCGAGATCATCGGGGTCGCACGGTTCCGCGGAACCGTTTCGGACCTCACCGCGTGCAGCGGACCGCGGCGCCCCAGTCGGCCCGACGCTCGCCGACCAGCGACAGCAGCGCGTCGCCATCCGGTCGGCCGCCACCCCAGAACCGCGCACGCGACCAGCACTCGAGCCAGTCCCCCTTCCACGCCAGCGGCAACTTGCAGCTGACCGCGAGATCCCCGGCGCGCCGGCGAAGCGCGGCATCGAGCGTCTCGGCCAGCTTCGCCGCCACCTGATCCCGGATCGGCGCGACGAACCAGCGATTGCCCGGATACGTCATCGGGTCCGACGGCACCCCCGCGACCGGCGCACCTGCGGTCTCGAGATCGTCGGCGGTGGTCTCGCCGCCGGCCTCGATCGGCGAGCCGTCGTTGCGCAGCTGCGCGCGCCACGCCGTCCGCCACGTGTGATGCCGCACGGTGTACGTCGCCGTGCGAATGTCCTCGCGCTCGGAGATCGGCGGCGTCGAGCTCAGGTGGCTGCGCGCACGCTCCCAGTCCGACGTGCGCGACCGGAACAGCGACTCGCTCGCATCGGCGGCGTTGCACGCGCGATCGCGCTCGCGCTTCGCCGCACAGTCACTGCAGCTGTTCTGCGAGTGCCACTCGCTCTCCGCGCTGCGGCAGTCGGACTCGTCGCGGCGAAACGTCGACTCCGCCTGATCCTTGGCCATCCGCGCCGAGCGCTCGTCCTCGACCGCCGGCTGATACTCGGGGTTCTCGAACCGGATGATCCCGGCGACGTACTGCTTGCTCTCGGTCGAGTCGAACGCGGTGTGCTCGACCGGCGCGAGCGTCACGTCGCCGACGATCGTCAGCTGCGGCGCCTTCGCGCGCGGCGGCCCGCACACGGCGCGGCTGCTCAGCGCCGACGCGGCGGTCGCACACAGATCCGGCAGCGGCGTCGTCGTCGCGACGCGCAGATCGATCGACGCACGCGCGCGATCGACGAACGCCGCACGTGCCGACCGCGTGCGGGCGGCGAGGCTCGGATCGCCGGCTAGACAGGTCGCCGCGGTCAGCAGCTCGGCCGTCGCGCCGGGTCGATCGAGATACGCGGGATTGTCGACGAGCGCGAGCAGCTGATCGCGAGCGTTCGCGCGCGCACTCATCACCTGCTGCGTGTAGACCGGCAGATCGATCAGATCGGCGCGCGCGTCCTCGCAGCGCACGAGATCGATCGCGGCATCGAGCGACGTCTGCCAGGCTGGAGAATCGGCGAAGCAGCGCGCGAGGTGCTGGCGCGACCCGGCATCGGACAGCCGCGGCCCCTCGGGATCGTTTGGCGCGAGCTTGCGGAACTGGCTCGCGCTCGCGAGGCACGCGTCGATCGCGCCCTGCGTCGGGGCGATGTCGGCGCACGCGCGGCGCGCGTTCTGCTGGGTCGCGGCCTGCGCGGCGACCCAGGTCGCACTCGCGCGCTGGCACACGTCGCGATCGTCGGGCGCGAAGCTGCACGCATCGCGCATCGCCATCGCCTCGCCGACGATGTCCCCGCGCGCACGCGCCGCGTTCGCCTGCGCGAGCGCCTGGTCGCGCCGCACGTTCTTCGCGCAGCCCGCGACAAGCACGAGCAACAAGTAGATCGATCGATTCGTCATGGCTCGCTGGCCGCGAAACCTAATCGATCGCGTCGAGGGCGACCACGCGTTTGTGAACGTGCCCCGCCCGCCCCGCGAGTGCCGTGTGGCATTGCTTACGAAAGCTACACGCGCCTTAGCGACGGACGCCGAACAGGTCCATCCACGCGCCGAGATGCGTCGCCGCGGTTGTGGCCTGCTCCTGGATCGTCTCCCACGGACCGCCGGCGCGCAGCGTGCCGAGCAGATCGTAGAGCCGGCTGTAGAGCGCACCATCGATGTAGTTACGATCGAACAGGTCGCCGGACAGCGTATCGATCTCCTCGGTCAGCTGCGTCAGCTGCGGGCCGGGCTGCAGCAGCGGCTCGAGCGGGCCCGTGCGCTCGGCCGCCAGCAATTCGAGCAGCTCGAGCAGCCGGCGCTTCTCTTCCTGCACACTTGCATCGTGCCACGCAACGCGGCCGCGCACCGCGTGTCTCGTACGCATGGACCCCGATCGCGTCGATCTGCTGGACCATCGCCCGCGCGTCTTCCGGCTCGTGGTTGCGATCGCGCTCGGCGTCGTGCTCGGCCTCGTCAGCATCGCGGTGATCCGCCGGCTCGCGGTCGCGCCGGGCGCGGATCCGATGAGCCAGGCGTCACTGCTGATGACGACGATGGGCCTCATCGTCGCGTGGTCGTGCGCCGTGCACGAGACGCTCGCGATGATCGCGCGCCGCCGGCGCTGAGCTCACCAGTGCGCGTCCGGCGCACCGCCGCCATCGAGCGGCGCATCGGAGAGCTCCGCATCGGGCAGCGCGCCGCCGTCCTCGATGCCTGCATCGCCGCTGCCGCATCCCGAGCCGCCATCGTCGGGCGCGTGCCCTCCGTCACGCTCGTCTGTCGAGGCATCGGGATATCCCACGGGTCGCTCGCCATGGCCTTCCTCGAAGTACAGGCCGCAGGCAGAGATCGAGACGCCGAGCACGAGTAGAGCCAACCACGAACGCATGTGTTCCTCCGCCCGCCTAGTCGCGACCGGCCGTGCCGAAACGAATTTTTCCTTTCGGCCCCGCCTCGCGCGACCGAGTAGGTGCGTGAGCCTTCCCCTCGCCACCGTCACCGCGCTCGTCTGCGTCTGCCTGTCCGGCACGGCATGGGCGGATCGCGCGATCGCCGCGCAGGTCGAGCCCGGCGCGCCGTTCGATGCCGGCGAGCTCGTCGCGGCACTGCGCGTGCGGCTACCCGCCGACGGCGCGCCCGTCCGCGTGCGCGTGACCCGGACCGCGCGCGGCGTCGCGCTCGCCGCGAATGGAGGCACGCGCGAGCTCGAGCTCGACGACCGCCGCGGCGCCGACGCCGCGCGGCTCGCCGCGCTCGCCCTCGACGACCTCTTGCTCGACGACCTCGCGCTCGCTCCCGAGCTGCCGCTCGCGCCACCGTCGCTCACCGCGCATCACGAGCCGCGGCGGTCGCACGTCGCGGTCGGCGTCGTCGGCGCGCTCGCCGCGTGGGACGGCATGCTCGGCGGCGCCGCGGTCGACGCGTCGCTGCCCGCCGGGCGCTGGCTCGTCGCGCTCGATGCGGGCATCGCGACGAACCTCGACGGCCCGCTCGGCATCACGACGACGCCGGTGCGCGCGAGTCTCGGCCGCCGCGTCGGCCCCATCGAGCTGCGGGCCGGCGGCGTGGTCGCACCGATCGTCGTCAGCGATGGCATCGGTGATCGCACGGTCCTCGCCGGCGCGTCGACGAGCGCGCGCGTGCGCGGCACGCTCGGCGGCGGTCTGCGCCTCGTGCTCGCGATCGGCGTCGACGCGTTCGCGACGCGCACCGAGTACCGCGAGGCCGGGATGACGGTCGCGACGACACCGCGCCTCGCGCCCTGGCTCGCGACCGGGATCGAGGTCGCGCGATGATCCACGCGATCGCGCTGCTCACCGCGCTGCGCGGTAGCGAGCCCGCGGCGTCGTCGGACGCCGAGCTGATCGCGCGCCACCACGCCGGCGATGACACCGCGTTCGCCGCGATCTACCGCGCGCACGTCGACGCCGTGTACCGCCGGCTCACGCGCATCCTCGGGCCGATTCCCGAGCGCGAGGACCTGACGCAGGACGTGTTCCTCGCACTGCATCGCGGGCTGCCGCGGTTCCGTGGCGAGGCGAAGCTCGGCACGCTGATCCACCGGATCGCGATCAACCGCGCGTGCGAGCACCTGCGACGCGTCCACCGCCGCCCGGCCACGCCACTCGAAGGTTGGCTGTTCGACGAGCTGGTGTCGGCGTGCAGCGGCCCCGAGGCGCAGGCGACCGCGCGCGAGGAGCTCGTCCGCGTGTTCGCCGCGCTCGCGAAGATCAAGCCGAAGAAGCGGATCGCGTTCCTGCTGCGCGTCGTCGACGGCCTCGGCTTCGACGAGATCGCGCAGCTCGTCGACGCGACTCCGGAGACCGTCGCCAAGCGCGTCCAGCACGCGCAGCACGAGCTCGACGCGCTGCTCGCGCGCTGCGATCGGAGGGCCTCGTGACCACGAAGCAGCACGAGCTCCTGCGCACCGCGTTCACGCACGACGAGCGGCTCGACGACATCACGCGCGCCCGGATGTGGACGCAGCTCGAAGATCGGATGACCACGCCGGCCGCTCCCCGGCGCTGGCCGATCATCGCCGGCGCAGTGCTCGCCGCCGCGGCCGCCGTCGTCGCGTTCGTCGCGACCCGCCCGGGTCGATCCGACGATGCACCCGCATTGATCGCGCCGCGCGACACCACGCTCGTCGCGAACCTCGGCCCGTACACGCGCGCTGCGCTCGTCGGTGATCGCGGCGAGGCGCGCCTCGAGCTCGTCGGCGCCCCCGGCGAGATCACGCGCGTCCGGCTCGCGCACGGCACGTTGCTCGCGAGCTTCGATGGCGGCGCGGGCCGCGCGCTCGCGATCGAGACCCGCGATGCGACGATCGAGGTCGTCGGCACGCTGTTCGCCGTCGACGTCGACGAGCGCGAGACCTGCATCGCGGTCGCGCATGGCAAGGTCCGCGTCGTCGCGGCGGGACGCGAATCGTTCGTCGCAGGCGGCGAGCGGCTGTGCACGCAGGCAACCGCGGTGCAGCCGATCCCGCCGGCGATCCGCGACACGCTCGCGCAGCACGAGCGCGTGATCGCGCGCGTCGAGCCGCCACCCGCGCAGCCGCCTGCGAACGAGCCACCGCAGAGCGATCCACCGCAGCGCACGCCTGCAGCACCTCCGACCGTGACCGTGACCGTGCCAGCGCGTACGCACGCGTCCGCTCCGCACGACACGCGCCAGGTGCCGACGATCGCGACGATCACGCGAATCCCGGCCGTGACACCGACGCCATCACCATCCACGTCGCCGCCGACGCCACCGCCGTCGCAGACGACGACGACGACGCCGACACCACCGTCGACCCCGCCGATCGATCCACCCGTTCCACCCGTCACCGCGCCGCATCGCGCGACGCCCGACGAGCTGTATCGCACGGCCGAGCAAGCACTCGCGGCGCACCGGCCCGGCGATGCCGACCGCGCGCTCGATCAGCTCGTGCGCGAGTACCCGAGCTCGTCGCTCGTCGATCAGGCGCTGTACGAGCGGGCGCGGATCGCGTATCGCGCGCGCGCGTGGGCGACCGCGCGCCGACACCTCGACCAGCTCGCGCAGCTCGCCGCGGCCCACCCGAGCCCGCTCGCCGAGCCCGGCCGCTACCTGACCTGCCGGATCGCCGTCGAGGCGCGTGATGGCGAGGCGGCGTCGTGCCTGGCGGCATACCGCGCGGCGTACCCGCACGCGCCGCACGATCTCGAGGCGCTCGCGCTGATCGTCCAGCTCGCGCACGCGCGCGGCGGCTGTGCGCAGGCGCGACCGTTCGTCGACGAGCTCGAGGCCAGCTACCCGCGCGCGGACCTCGCGTCGGCGTGGCGCGCGCGCTGTCCAAAGGAGACGCGATGAGACGCGCGCTGCTGCCTCTGCTGCTCGCGATCGCGGCACTCGTCGCCGCCTGCGAGCGGATCGTCGAGCTCCAGCCCGATGGCGGCAGCGTCCTTCCCGACGCGTTCGTCCCCGACGCCACGCTCGATGGCGGTCCGCCGCCGGACGCGTTCGTCGAGGACGGCGGGTCACCGCCCGACGTCGCGCCGGACGCCTAGCGCGCGCGGAACCACAGGTGGTTCGTCTTGCACGACGCGACCCATAGCGAGCGATCGGGGCCAGCGGCGAGCGCCTCGCAGTCGTCCGGCAGCTCGTCGACGACCGTCCCGGCCGCGCCGACGAACGCGACGCCGGAGCGCTTGTCGTCGAGCCCACCGAGCACGACGAGCTCGCTGCCGCGATGGACGATCGCGGACTGGCCGATCGGAACCTGGTACGGCACGTCGGTCCAACGCGCGCCGTCCCAGCGCCGGAGCCCCGCGTTGCCGACGATCGCGACGTCACGCGGGCCGCGCGCCGAGATCCGGTAGATATCGCGCGCGCCGTCGAACGGCTCGAAGGTGGCGCGCTGCGCGTTCCAGCGATACGGCCGCGCCTCGTCGGAGTCGGGCTTGACGATCGCGTACGCGCCGCCCTGATCGTCGGCGCTCAGATCGTAGATCGTCTGCTCTCCGCTCGCGGCCGGCATCAGGACCGGTCGCCACTGGTCGCCGTCGCGCCGCAGGATCCCGCCACCGAACGCGACGAACACGTCGCCGGCGCTGACCGCGAGCTTCGCCGGATCGTAGATCTGGAGCTCGCCGACCGCCTCCCAGTCCTCGCCGGTCAGGTGATAGACGCGCGTCTTGCGCCCGGTCGCCCACAGATCGTGGTTGCCTCTGCCGTCGATCGACAGCAGCACGGAGCCCTCGAGCCGCCAGATCTTCCAGTCCTCGCCGTCCCAGCGCGCGACCGCGGCGGTCGCCGGCTCGACATCGACCGTGCCGAGCGAGCCGACCGCGAACACCGCGCGATCGGTGACGTAGAGGTTCGCGATGTCGATCGGTGGCTGGTTCGTGAACCGGCACCAGCCCGTCGCCGTGCAGTCGGTGTGATCGGCCGGCAGCAGCGATCGTGCGTGCGAGCTGTTCGCGAGTGGCTCGACGGTGCGCGCGCCGCAGCCGAGCAACGCGAGAGCGACGCACGCGAGCCGCATGCTACGTCGCGAGCACGTCGCGCAGCTCGGGGTTCTTGTCGAACGTCGCGCGTGCGAACGGGCACCGCGCGATGATCTTCTGCTCGTGCTCGCGCGCCCACTGCACCGCGCGCTCGACCATGCGCTTGCCGGCGCCCTGCCCCTTCAGCGCGTCGCCGACCGCGGTGTGCTCGATGACGATCGTGTGATCGTCCTGGCGCGTGTACGTCATCTCGCCCGCGCGCTGGCCGTCGACCTCGATGAAGAACATGCCCTGGTTGCCGTCGTCGGTCTGCTGGATCGCAAGGTCCATGGCCGCGTTATAGCGTCTTCAGGTACTCGAGCACGGCCGCGCGGTCGTCCGCCGTCAGCTTGTCGCCGAATCGATGACCGGTGTTCGCGTAGCCGGGCTGCGCGGCATCGTAGACCCACTTCGGATCGTCGCCCTCGCCCGCCGGACGATTCGGCCACCCGACGCTCTCGAGATCGTACGCGTCGGGCCCGCGCACGATCGCGGTGCGTGGCAACCGTTGCGAGCTGTCGAGCACGGCCGCGAGGTTCGGCGCCGAGCCGTTGTGAAAGTACGGCGCGGTCGCCCACACGCCGTCGAGCGGCGGCGCGACGTAGCCCGCGCCCGGATCGAGGTGCGCGACCTCTCCGTAAAACGACTGGTTGAACCACTCGGTGAACGGCGCGGCGAACTGACCGGCGCGGCTCGCGAGCATCGGATCGGTGCCGATCTTCGCGAGCGGCACGACGCGGCTGCGATGGTCGGCGCCCTGACCGTGACAGCTGCGGCAGCTCGCGTCGTAGACGAGCTTGCCGCGCACCGCGCGCTCGCGATCGATCGTGCCCGGATACGGCGGCGGCTCGAGCGACAGCAGAAACGCGCGGACGTCGGGGAAGTACGCGTCGATCTCGCGCGCGGTCTGGACGTCGTCGACGCACAGCACCGACGCCGTCATCATGATCCGCGCCTGGTCGCCGCGGCCGGCACCGGTGTGAAACATCGCGGTCTTGCGCTTGAGCAGCCACCACGCCGGCACGTCGATCGGGATCACCGGCTCGGCGACGAGCGGGATCCGCGGCTCGTCCGACCACGCGAGCGTCTTCGGATCGCGGTGCGCGAACAGCACGGCCGCGATGTGATCGGCGGGATTGGCGCCGATCGTGCGCGTCTGGGTGTACGGCGCGAGCGCGCGCATCCTGCCGGCGAGCTTGCCGAGCTCGGCGCGATCGCGATCGCCGACGAGCATGCTCGCCATCGCGAGCTGGTTGCTGACGTCGAGCGAGAAGTCGGTCGAGACCTCGCCGAGGCCGACAACGAGCTTGCCGCGCAGGAACGCCGCGTGACAGCCGAGGCAGTTCGCGGTGACGATCTCGGTGCCGTTCGGCAGCTGCGCCGCGTTCAGGAAGTACGGCAGCTCGGCGCCCTGCGTGCGCTCGACGCGCGCGCCCGGCGGTGCGCGAAACCCGAATCGATCCCACAGAGCGCGTGGCACGCCGCAACCGACGTACGCCTTGCCGACGAGCGCGTCCCACCCGCGCTTCGGATCGCCGGCGCGCTGCGGGCTCGGCGCGATCGCGTCGGACGTCGGGGTCGTGGGAGTCGCCGGCGCCGGTGCGCGAGGTTGCTCGCTCCCACAGGCAGCGAGCGCGAGCATCACGAGCACGGGTCTGCAACTCGACTCACCCATGCGTGTCATCGTGACGCATGATTGCATGAAGTCCCGTGGGGTCAGGATCCGAGCCGGCTTCGAGTGCTTCTGGCGTGCGCGACCTCGCGTCGGGCGCGACGGTCGGGGGCTTTCAGCTCTCGCACGTGCTCGGCGAGGGCGGCATGGGCGTCGTGTGGTCCGCGCACGATCCGGTGCTCGACCGCACGCTCGCGATCAAGGTCCTCAAGCGCGGTGACGCGCCGGCACTCCGGCTCCGGCTATTGCGCGAGGCGCGCGCGATGGCGCGGCTCAAGCACCCGAACGTGCTCACCGTCTACGAGGTCGGTACCGAGGGCGAGCGCGACTTCATCGCGATGGAGCTCGTCGAGGGCGGTTCGCTCGACGACTGGCTCGCGCACGATCCACCACGCCACGAGGTGATCGCCGCGCTCGTCGCCGCCGGGCGTGGGCTCGCGGCCGCGCACGACGCCGGGCTCGTGCATCGCGACTTCAAGCCGCACAACGTGCTGCGCCGCAAGGATGGCCGCGTGCTCGTCACGGACTTCGGGCTCGCGCGCGGGCTCGGCGATCCCCTCGATGTCCCGACACCGAGCGCCGAGCCCCCGAGCACCGACGGATCGCTCGCGCTCGCGACGACGTTTCGCGCCGGGACGAGCTCGCGCCGCAGCGACAGCGTGCTCGACTCGCCGCTGACCCGCACCGGCGCGGTCATGGGGACGCCCGCGTACATGGCGCCGGAGCAATACGCCGGCGCACCACCGGATCCGCGTACCGATCAGTTCGCGTACTGCGTGACCGCATGGCAGGCGCTCACCGGCACGCGGCCGTACACCGGCGCGAGCCTCGACGAGCTGCGCAAGTCGGTCGAAGCCGGGATTCCGGACGTCGTCGCTGCGCTGCCGAAACGGATCCGCGCCGTGCTCGTGCGCGGCCTCGATCCCGATCCCGGCAAGCGGTGGCCCGACATGCACGCGCTGCTCGCTGCGCTCGACGACGCGACCCGCGCGCGCGGTCGCTGGGCCTACGCCGCGGCCTGCGGGGCGGTCGCCGCGATCGCGCTCGGCGTGCTCGTCGCCGCGCGACAGGACGAGCGAGCCGCGCCGTCGAGCTGCGATGTCACGGCGCAGCCCGCGCGCTGGCAGCTCGCGCGCGCCCCCGAGCCGGTCGTGGCCGCGCTCGACGACCTGCGCCGGCGCTGGATCGCCGAGCACGAGCAGGCGTGCCAGCCGACGCCGCGGCGCGCGCGCGTCGACTGTCTCGTCGCGATTCGCGATCGGATCGCGATCCTCGTCGACGCGCTGCGGCTCGCTCCCGACGCCGCGCTCGCGCAGCTCGATCCGGCGACGGCATTTCCCGACCCCGCGGTGTGCGCGACCGCTCCGAGCGGCGTGCCCTCGCTCGCGCTGCCGGCCGACGAGCCGCGTCGCAGCCGCGCGCTCGGCGTGCTCGCGACCGCCGCGATCCCGGCGGCGATCGATCCGGTGCGCGCATCGACGCTCGAGGCCGAGGCGCGCGCGATCGCCTGGCCGCCGGTCGTCCCGGCGGTGCTCGTCGCGATCGGCGACGCCGAGCTCGCGCGCGGCGACGTCGCGCGGGCCCGCGAGGCGTTCGGTCGCGCGTTGCCGTCCGCGATCGAAGCTGGCGACAGCCGCCTCGTCGCACGCACGCGCCTGGGTCTGCTCGAGGCGTCGACGATCGAGCTCGAGCATCCCGGCGAGTACGCCGACACGAAGCCTGGCGCGATCCACGAGGAGCTCGCGCGCCACCTCACGTACGCACGCTCGGCGATCAAGGCGGCCGGCGAGGAGCCGTGGCTCGTCGGCCGGCTCGCGCTGCTCGAGGCGACGATCGCGCTGCCGTCGGCCGAACTGTCCCCGAAGCGCCAGCCTCTCGACGACGTGCTCGGGCTCGTGGCAAAGGCACGCCGCAGCTTCGAGGCGATCGGCGATGTCCGGCGCGCCGCCCGTGCCGCGACGCTCGAGGCGTCGATCCAGCTCGCGCGCGGCGACGAGAGCGCACTCGCGAACGCGATGTTCGCGGCGCGGTCCGCCGACGAGGCGCTCGCACGCGCCCACCTGCCGCCGGATCGCGAGCTCGATCGCGTGCTCGCCTCGATCGCGTTCGCGAGCGGCGACTACAAGGACGCGCATCGCTGGCTCGATCGCGCCGCGACCGGGGCTGCGCGCTCCCCGGCGAGCCCCGCAACGATCGTGCGCGGCACGGTGCGCGACCAGCACGGCAAGCCGGCGAT
Organism: Kofleriaceae bacterium; assembly: GCA_035715365.1. GTDB lineage: Bacteria > Myxococcota_A > Polyangia > Haliangiales > Haliangiaceae > JABFXX01. Next base: position 52,015 of record DASTLB010000079.1, read on the forward strand.
CGGCGCGACCGTCGTCGCGTGGACCGGCGAGCTGCACGGCGATCAGCGCCGGCTCTATCTCGACCGCGCGCAGCTCGTCGGCGACGTCGCCGAGACCGGCGCCGACGGCAGCTTCGAGCTCCACGCGCCTGCGGGCGCCGCGATCGTCGCGCAGCACGGCGCGCTGCGCTCGCCACCGCAGCTCGTCACGCCGTCACCGACGCTGACGCTCGCACCGACGACCTCGGTGACAGGCCAGCTCGACGCCGCGCCGGGCGTCGACGTCTACGCGCGCTATTCGATCGGAGACGCGATCTGGATCCTGCGCGCGCCGCTCGAGAACGGTCAGAGCTTCGAGCTCGCGCGCCTGCCGGCGGGTACGCCGCTGCTCGGCACGATCGGGCGCGTCGGCGATGGCACGCGTCGGCTCGTCGCCGCGAGTGCCGCGAAGCTCGCGTGGCCTGCGGGTCACGTGCTCGACGTCGTGGTCCGCGCGCCGCGCGCCTCGACCGTCTGGATCTTCGGCCAGCTGCTCGCACCCGCGACGCGCGCCGAGGCCGACCAGGCCGCGCGCACCGCGACGACGGTGACGCTCGCGACGCTGCATCCGATCGGCGTGCGCTCCACCGATGCCGGGCGCGCGGTCTACGAACCCGGCGATCGCCACGCGGTGGTCACGCACCAGGGCCCGGGCGCCGTCGCTGCGTGTGTCGCGCTCGACCCCTCACCGACGGCGCGCGTGCATTGCAACGCGGTCGTCGTCGATCACGATGCCGCGGTGGTGATCGATCCCGCGCTCAGCGGTGCGCGGCCATGAACGCGTCGAGCGCGCGGTAGAACCCGTCGGGATCGTCCTTCATCACGAAGTGCCGCGTCTTCGGCAGCACGACGAACTGGTGGTCCGGCACGGCCGCGAGCTGCTGCTTGATCGTGCGCTGGTGCGGCCCATCCGCGAGGATCGCGAGCACCGGCGCGGTCACCTTCGGGAGCTCGGGCACGAGGTCGACGGTGAACACCTCCTCGACCGCGTCGGCGAGCGCGCGCTGATCCGACTTGAGGACATCCTCGATCACCGCGTCGCGATCGTCGGCGTTCGTGAACATCCCGCTGTAGTAGCTGCGCAGCGTCTGCTCGAGCTGCGGACGCGGCAGCTTCGCCCAGCGATCGCGCAGCTGCTTGCCGCGCGCCGCCGACGCCGCATCGTTGCCCGGCACCGAGTCGACGACCACGACCGGTCCGACGAGATCCGGCTCGGTCGCGGCGAGCCACAGCGCGACGAAGCCGCCCATGCTGTGACCGACGATCACCGGCTTCACGATCTTGCGATCGCGGATGTAGCGCGCGAGCTGCTGCACCATCGTGCGCGCGAGTGGCCCGTCGATCGCGGGCTGCCCGGCAAACCCCGCCGGTGTCAGCGTCATCGCCTGGATGTGCTCGAACCGGTTCGAGATGCCGTACCAGACGCGACCGTGGCAGCCGAGCCCGGGGATGAAGATCACGGGCCGGCCGTCGCCGATCGTGACGACCTGGAACGCCGTCGGCACGAACCGCTCGGTCTCGCGCGCGTCCGCGGGCGCCGGCGCGCGATTCGACGCCGGTGGCGGTGCCGGCGCCGCCGCCGACGAGCAGCCGCATGCGATCACGACGGCGAGCCACCGCGAGCACTTCACGCCAGCATCGTATGCCATACAATCGCGGGGGCGATGCACCGGCCCGACGTCTTCCTGTTCGGCGCGAACTCGATGCTCGGGTGGTCGATCCTGCAGGCCGGACGGCGATCGGGCCTCGCGATCGAACCGTTCTGCAATGGCAACACGCGCACGCTGCCGCCCGGCATCGAGCGCGGCATCCACCTCGACGACGAGCTCGCCGTCTCGCAGCTGTTCGCCGACGAGCGACCGCGCCTCGTGATCCACTGCGCGGGCGTGTGCGACGTCGAGACCTGCGAGCAATCGCCGGAGTTCGCGTACTCGGTGAACGTCGACGGCACGCGGATCCTCGTCGACTACGCGCCCGAGGACGCGCGCATCATCTACTGCTCGAGCGATCACGTGTTCGGCGGCGACGCCGGCCCGTACGACGAGGACTCGTCGCCGTCGCCGATCAGCGTCTATGGCAGGACGCGCGTCGCGGCGGAGCGCCTCGTGCTCGCGCGTGATCGCACGCTCGTGATCCGCTCCGGCCTGTGGATCGGCCCGTCGTCGACCGGCCGGATCGGCCACCTCGACTGGTTGCGCGATCGTCACCGCCGCGGCCTGCCGATGACGATCGTGGCCGACGAGCACCGCGCCGCGATGTGGGCGCACGATGCCGCCGCGCGGGTGTGGGCCCTCGCGCAGGCCGCGGTGACCGGGATCCGTCACCTCACGGCGCCGTGCGTCGCACGTCCGGTGATCGCCGCGCACCTGAACCAGGTGTTCGCGATCGGCGCGACGTTCGACGTCCAGCCGCGGAGCACGCGCCGCGCGCCGCACCTCGGCAAGGTCGACCTCGTCACGCGGTTTCGCGACGCGCTCGCGGCGCCGCTACCGTCGGTGGTCGACACGCCAGGTCCCGATGTCAGATCCCTTGAGACGACGTCAGTAACGACGTGAGGTAGGTTCCTGCGCCTATGCGACTCGGTTACCTGGCTTCGCTCGTGTCTCTCGTCTCGGTCGCGCTCGGCTGCGGCAGTGATCCCAAGCCGCTCGGCCCGACCGATCAGGGCAAGCTGCTCTCGACCCTCGAGGACCTCGCCGCGATCGGTGACAAGGGCGCCGGGACGCCGGGCGGCCAGCAGGCCGCGCAGTACATCGCGGATCGGTTCACCGCGCTCAAGCTGGCGGACGTCCATACCGAGCCGTTCACGTTTCCGCGCTGGGAGCTGGTCTCGAAGGCGATGACGATCTCGATCGACGGCGTGCCGATGCAGGTCGGCTTCGACGTCTTCGAGGCGTCGGGCTCCGGCGTCGTCGACGGCGAGATCGTCAATGTCGAGACCGCGACCGACGCGCAGCTCGAGGGCAAGGATCTCACCGGCAAGATCGCGCTCGTGATTCGCGATCCGTCGTTTCACCGCTCCGCGCAGTATCGCAACGTGCAGCGCGCGAACGCGGCTGCGATGCTGTACCTCTCGATCGCGCCGAAGAACCTGCGCCAGGTCGGCTCGGTCCGGCTCGACTGGGAAGCCGCTGGCAGCATCCCGGCGATCACCGTCGGTGCCGACGACGGCGCGGTGATTCGCGATGCCGTGCTCGCCGGCAAGGCGGTGCGTGCGCAGATCGATGTCTCGGTGCGGTCGACGCCCGGCACCGGCACGAACGTCGTCGCGCGGATCCCCGGCGAGCGTTCCGAGATGATCGTGATGGGCGCGCACTTCGACACGTGGTTCACCGGGTCGGCGGACAATGGCGGCGGCGTCGCAGAGCTGCTCGCGATCGCCGAGCGCCGCAAGGCTCGTGGCAAGCCGCGCTACACGCTCGTGTTCGTCGCATTCGACGGCGAGGAGATCGGCCTGTACGGCGGCTACGATTATCTGCGCAAGCACCAGATCGTCGGCGGCGAGCCCGTGCTCGCGGTGCTCAACTTCGAGAGCCCGTCCGCGATCGATCCCGACATCGCCGGCCTCGTGCACTCGAACCAGCCCGCGCTCGACGACGCGCTGCAGGCCGCGCTGCTGCGCCAGCTGTACGGCGTCTATGCCGGCCTCGAGGTCGTCGCGATGCTGTTCGGCGGCATCATCCCGACCGATATCCAGGGCATCTACCGCAGCGGCGTCCCGACGGTCACGACCGCGGCGACGAACGACTACTACCACACCGTTGAGGACACCCCGGACAAGGTCGATCTTCAGCTGCTCGCGGACTCGGCCGATCGATTCGACACGGCGATCGACAACCTCATGGAGTACGAGCCCGCGGACTTCCAGGTCCCCGATCCGAAGCTGTGGACCGCCGACGTCCGCACCACGAACGCGGCGATGTTCACCATCGACGTCGACGTCCGCGACGGCGCGGGCGCACCCGGCATCGGTGCCCGCGCGAGCGCGACGATCCTGACCGACGATTTCATGCCCGTCGCCTCCGTGAATGCGGTGACCGACGCGAATGGCCACGTCCAGATGCTGCTCCCTTCGACCGCGCTCACCGCGGGAAGTGGCAACCGCTTCCTGCACGTGACCGCCGGGCCGACGTATCCGCTCGTCGAGAAGATCCTGCCGCTGCCCTGATCGGTCACCCGAGCGGCGGCAGCACGTGGTCGACGCGCCACGCCGCCCAGCTCTCGTGCAGCGATGCCCACCGCGCGTTGTCGCGCACGGAGGCCAGATACTCGGCGCGCGGGATCGCCTGCGCGCCGAGCGACATCAGATGCCGGGTCGGTACCTGACAATCGACCCAGGTGAATCCGCGCGCGGCGAGTGCCTCGCTCGCGCACCACAGCGCGAGCTTCGAGGCGTCGGCGACGAGGTGATACATCGACTCGCCGTGGAACAGCCGGCCGAACGTCAGGCCGTACAGTCCACCGACCGGCGCGTGATCGTCCGCGCGATAGATCTCGACGGAGTGCGCGATGCCCGCGGCGTGCAGCTCGCAATAGGCGTCGATCATGTCGTCGGTGATCCACGTCGAGCTCTCGTGCGCGCGCGGCGTGGTCGCGCACCGGACCATCGTGCCGCGAAAGTCGCGATCGAACGCGACCGCGAGCCCGGCGTGGCGTGCGCGTTTCGCGAGGCTGCGTGCGACGCGCATCGCTCCGGGGCGCAGCACGGCGCGCGGATCCGGCGAGTACCACGGGATCGCGCGACCACCGCGCCACGGAAACACCCCGCGCGTGTACGCCTCGACGATCGTCTCGCGCGTCAGCGTGCCGCCGGTGAAGACGAGCCCGTCGGCGTCCGGGATCAGTACGTCCGGGAACGCGTGCGCCACAGCGTCAGCATACGGCATGCGCGCATCGATACGTTCTGCCGTCGCGGCCTTGCACCTCGACGGCGGCATCGCCGCTCACTACGGTCGCGCCGATGCAACCGACCCGCCCAGTCATCGCGATCACCGGCGCGAACATCGGCATCGGCCGCGCGGTCGCCTCGCAGCTCGCCGCGCGCGGTGCACGACTGCGCCTGCTGTGCCGCTCGCTCGCGAAGGCGACGCCCGTCGTCGACGAGCTGCGCGGAATCACCGACGATGTCGTCGCGATCGAGTGCGACCTCGCGCGACTCGCGAGCGTGCGCGCGGCGGCCGCGACGCTGCTCGCCCTCGACGAGCCGCTGCACGTGCTCGTCAACAACGCAGGCGTCGCCGGTCAGCGTGGCCTCACCGCCGATGGCTTCGAGCTCCACTTCGGGGTCAATCACCTCGGTCACTTTCTGCTGACCCAGCTGCTCTTGCCGCGGCTGCGTTCGTCGGCACCCGCACGCATCGTGCACGTCGCCAGCGGCAACCACTATCGCGCCGGTGCGATCGACTGGTCCGCTGTGCGTCGCCCGACGGCATCGCTCACCGGACTGCCCGAGTACGGCGTCTCGAAGCTCGCGAACGTGCTGCTATCGGTCGAGCTTGCCCGGCGCGAGCGCGACCGCGGCATCACGACGTACGCCGTCAATCCGGGGCGCGTCGCCTCGAACATCTGGCAGCGCGTGCCGTGGCCGATCCGTCCGTTGTTCCGGCTGACGATGAAGTCGACGACCGACGGTGCCTACTCCACGGTGCGTGCGGCCAGTGACCTCGCCGGCAGCGGTGGGTACTACGATCATCGGGCCCGCGAGCGCGCTCCGAATCCGCTCGCGCTCGATCCAGCGCTCGCGGCCGAGCTGTGGTCGCGAAGTGCCGAGTGGGTGCGCGCGTAGAACGGATCGCGCAGAAACTTGCCGAGCACGGCGCGATACAGCCGGAGCCGCGCTTGCAGTGACAGCCCCGCATTCTCGAGCTGCGATGGGCGCTGATGCTGCGTCGTGATCCGGTAGTAGTCCTCGATGATGCTCGCCTGCTGCTCCATCCCGTACTGCAGCAGATCGCGGTCGCGCTCGAGCCGGTACGGATACGCCTGCTCGTAGCGGCCGCGAGACTTCACCATCTCGAGCACGCTGCCGACGACGAGATCCATGCCGTTGCCGTGCTGCCACACATGCGAGATCTCGTGGACGAGGATCGCGCGCTCGATCGACCACGGCGGCGCGGTCGTGAAGTCGTCGCGCCACAGGTCGTCCGGTGCATAGATGTCGGTCCCGATCGTCACGTAGGAGCCGGGCGGCTGAAACGGCGCGGTGCCGTGGATGATGCGGACTTCGTCGTACGGCACCGAGTCGGCGAACAGCGGTACGAGCAACGCGCGCTCGGCGCCGGTCAGTGTCCGCCAGGGTGCGTTCGGCTGGGCGCGCACGACCGCGGCCGGGCGTGGCGATTCACTCGGTCTTGGTGCGGTCGGAGGCGGATGCCCGCGATCACACGCGACCGCGACGATGATCACAGCGATGCCGAGGCCCCGCACGGAGTGCCAGTGTAGCAACACCGTCGATGATGACGACGCCTGCTGACGGTTCCGCGGAACCGATCAACTCCGATGATCTCGCGCACTTCTGCGCGCGCGATCGACGGTTCCGCGGAACCGTGCAACCGCGATGTTCTCGCGGGCTTCGGTCACTCATGCACCGGTCGGCCGCGCGTCCGTCACAGGCAGATCGCGCTCTTCACCGGCACCGGCTTGCCATCGCGTGGACACGCGAGCTGCGTGGATTCGAGTGCCTTGCGCAAACACTCGGCCGCCGCATCATCTGCCGGGTCGCGTCCGCCGAACGGCTTCACGACCACCTGATACGCGGTGCCACGCGCCGACAGCATCCAGTTCGCCCAGTAGCCGCGAATGTCGTGCGCCTTGCGTCCCTTCGGTCCGCACGCCGCCAGTGCGGAGCTCGACTCGAGCACCCGGTCGGTATTGAGCGCACCGTCTACATCGCTGCGGACCGTGACCTTACCGCTCGGCAGTTCCTTGACCGCGAGGCCGGCCTTGGGCGCATCCGGAGGCGGTCCCTTGCTGACGAGCTTGCTGCCCGCCGCAGTGATCATCGCCAGGTCGAGCTTATCTTTGGTCGCCGCGATTGGCGCGGTGTAGCGTACCCACCGCTGCGCGGTCGGCTGTCCGTGGCGCTCGACGTCGACGATCAGCTCGCAGCTCGTGGACGTGCACGCGACCGACGCCTGCGCGGTGTAGAGATTCGGGTGCTTGAGCCCGAGCACCGCGACGAGTGACGGTGCAAAGCCGCATGCCTCGCTCTTTTCCGTCCACTTCTTGACGCCGACCAGGTTCTTCGCTGCCTCGACGTCCTTCGCCGGAACGATCTTGGCCTTCTCCGCCGTGGCGAGCTTCGCGCCGACCGCGTTGCGACTCTGCGGCGTGGTCTTCACCGGAAAATCTTCGGGATAGACGACCGCGATCGACGGCTTGCCCGTGCCCGCGACGGTCTTCTTCGACTCGCCCTTGCACACCTCGAAGACATCGTCAGCAAAGGCCGGACTCGCGATCCCGAGGAGCGCGATCGTCAGGACTGCCCGCTTCAGGACTGGTCGCTTCATGCGGCGATGATACGCGCGTGCCGAGGTCGGCGGCAAAGTGGTCGGCTGCATCGGCGGTTCGACGGTCGCGACCCGCACCGATTCACCGCCTTCGTCGGCCCGTGCGGCTTACTGGGGCTTTTTGCCCAGCTCGGCCTCGAGCTCGGCGATCCGCCGACGCGCCGCCAGCAGCTCGTCACGAAGCCGCAGAATGACCTCCACACCGTGCCAGTCGATGTCGAGGTCCCGCACGAGTGTCCGCGCGACGAGGACACGGTCGACGTCGACGAGCGCGCGATCGTCATCTCGCCGCTCGATCACCCCTTCTTCCAGCAATGTGGCGATCAGCTCGGCGTCTCCCTGGAGAAGCGTGAGCAGGTGCTGGTAGGTGAAGCGAGTGGTCATAGCTTCAGCTCCTCGCGAACGGGCGTGCTGTAGGCATCCCGGGCCGCCGCGATCGCCGCACCGAGCGCAGCATCGGCCTTGTCCGGAAGCCGGACATCGAGCTCCACGATCAGGTTGCCGCGGTTGTCCTTCCGAGGCACCCCTTTTCCTTTGATGCGCAGCTTCGCGCCGTTCTGCGAGCGCGGCGGAATCTTCAGCATGACCTCGCCGTCGAAGGTCGGTATTTTGACCGTCGCGCCGTTGTAGGCCTCGTCGAGCGTCACCGGCAGCGTCAGGTACAGATCGAGGCCGTCACGGCGCAGTCGTGGGTGGGGTCGCAGCACCGTCTCGATGATGAGATCGCCCGGCGGGCCACCTCGCTGTCCCGGCGCGCCCTTGCCGGGCACACGGATCGTGTCGCCGGTGTCGGCGCCGGGTGGGATGCGGATCCGCACCGTCCCGTGCCCTGGGATCTCCGCTGCCATCTCGGAACCTTCGACCGCTTGCCGGAGGTCCATCTCGACCGTCGCCTGAAGATCGTGCCCCCGAGCGGGACCACGCGCGCGCCCGAACAGCTCGCCAAAATCGAACTCGATCGGACCTTCGTCATAGGCCGCGGCCCGCCGCTGCTGCCGCGTGTTCTGCCACTTCGCGTACTCGCGCGCCTTGTCTGGATCGAAGCCACCCTGCAATGACGCGTCGCCGAACTCGTCATACGCCTTGCGTCGCTTGTCGTCAGACAGCACCTCGTACGCGGTGGAGATCTTCTTGAACTGTTCTTCCGCGTGTTTGTTCCCTGGGTTGACGTCGGGGTGATGCTTACGGGCGAGCTTGCGATAGGCCTTGCGAATGTCCTCGGCGGACGCGTCCTTCTTGACGCCCAGGGTGTCGTACAGAGACTCGGCCATCGCCCTGACCTTGCCGCGAGTCGCCGCTGGACACCAGCCGCGAACAGGCCGTTCCCTGCGAAGGAGTGCACGTGCAAGTACGTGCCAGAGAGCGCTCTCACTCGCGGTAGTGCACCGACGCGCCGGCTGTATGCGTCCTGCTAGTTCGCCTCCGGTACACGACCGCTCTGCGATGCGTCCTCGACGACGCACAGCGCGTGAACGGCTGCATCGTAGTCGACCGGTGTGCCATCCCATCCGCACGCAGCGGTATCGGACGAGATGGCGAGCTCGGCATTCTCGTCGAGAATGGTCTCCCAGCCGAGCCGCGATGGCATCAGGGGCGGTGGAGAGTTCGGTACGAGGACGCCGTGGGCGTTGAGGAACCGGAGCTCGTCTGCATCCCGTTCGATCGAGTAGTGATACTCGTGCACGAAGCGATGGTGATAACTGCACAGCGCGACCAGATTCGGAAGTGCGGTCGTTCCACCGCGCGCCCAGTGCTCGAGATGATGTCCCTGCAGGAACACGCGTGCTGTGCAGCCAGGAAACCGACACGTCTCGTCGCGGCGCAGCAGCGCCTGTTTCATCATCGGAGGAATCGTGCGTCGCTTGCGTCCGATCGAGATCGGGTTTCCGTGCTCGTCCTCGACAACATCGATGACGCCGCAGTCGCACGTCAGCCGTTGCACTGCGTCCGCGGATACGCAGGTGCCGTCCCCGAAGCACGACACCATGGCCGGATCGCCGACGATCTGATGCTCGCATCCCGGCCCGCCGTCGCAGTGCACGCACGGCCCGAGCGCGGCCCCGGCGTGGGATGCGGTGAGCACGTCCTTCGTCGTCGTCAGCCAGACGTCGACGGGTGCGCGATCGCGACGTCGACCTCGCAGCATGTCTTCCGCGAGCTGCACCAGCGCATCCGCACGATCGAATGCGCGGGCCGCTCGTCGTCGCTCGTCGATGAGATCCGCCAGACCGCCGTAGTCCGTCGCACCACGCGCGTCGTCTGCGCGGCGCGCTTCGTCGCCCGGTTCATCACGGCTCGTTGATTCGATCGCACTGAGTTGTTCGTCGTCGCCGGCGTCAGAACGATCAGATGAGCTCGTGCGTGGTTCGTCGCGATCGCCGAGCGTCGGCTCGCGCGCTGCCATGTCATACGGCTGCGCTACATCTGGGCCCTGCTCCGAATGGCGGTGCGCCGTGTCGGTCGTGGCCGAGTCGTGGACGCGCTCCGTTCGCCCCGCGCGGCGGCACGCCTCGGTCGCACCGCGCTCGAGGGCTGCCCATACGATCGCTGCCTCGTCGGGATGCAGGCGCGCGGTGATGCGCACCATGCCATCGTCGGTATCGCGGCGCGTGACGTAGCGCCGCTCGCGATCTTCTTCGGGCGTGATGTCCTGGTCATGGCGCCGGACCGCCGCGTACTTGCGACAGATCGACTCGAGCTGTGCGCCCGTGCTGCAGCGTGCTTCGTGCAAGAGCACCTCCTCGTTGTTGGGCGTCGCGACACGCGTCATCGCGCGAACCTTCGAATACGACAGCTCGCCTCGCCGGAGCGCATCGTCGATCTTCGGCAACTCGCCAAGTCGCGATGCAACGCGCACGTGCTGACGCGCCGTCGCGATGTCCCATCCGACACGCCATGCCAGCCACTGCGCGCAGGACCGCGCCCCTTGCTGAAACCACCCGCCACCCTGATCGAATGCGCGCAGATCCGCGAGCAGTCGATGCGTCGCTGCGTCGAGGTGAGCCGCGTGCTCTGCGATTCGATCGCCGAGCTTCTCCATTGCTTCCCGTGTCATGCGCACGGCGTACCCGATCGGTCTGACGATCAGACCACTCCAATCGGCGCGGCATCAGCGCGAGCTGCGTTGGACGGTTCCGCGGAACCGTCTGCATGCAGCGATCTCTCAGCTGCGCTTCGGTTTCAGCGCACCGGATTGTCGAAACGCCGCGATCCAGTCCGCGACGGCGCGCTGGACGAGCAAGTCGGTGATCTCTTCGCGCGACGAAAAGTGTGCGCGGCGAGCGGCTTCCGCGGTGACCGTCCTCGTGAACACGACGCGCCCGGTTGCCAGCTCGGTGATCGTCAGCGTGCCGACCAGGGTGCCTTCGAACCACTTGCAGAGATGACGTCGCGGGGTTGCGATGTCGAATTGATCGAAGACGAGCTCGGCGCGGTGCGTGATCGCGGAGCGATCGATCGTATCGAGCGACTGCACCTTGAAGGCGTGCAGCGCGGACAGCTGATCGATGACGGCGACCGCCGCGATCTGGCCGATCCCCGAGGCCGGGCGCGCGACGCCAACTACGATCGCACCGGTCGGTGCGCCGACGATCTGCGGGACGAGCTCGGCAGGCGCGGACTTCGCGAGTGCGGCGGGCTGGACGCGAGCTAGCTCGACGCGCCGAACGGCCGTCGCCGTCTTTGCGTCCACGACGGTGCCAAACAGCGTGAGCGCATCACCTTCGGGAACGACCGACAACGACAACGCATAGTTCGCCGCGTTCTCGATCGCGAGTTGCGCGAGGCACTTCGTCGAGGTGCATTCTGGCTCTTCATCGTGAGTCACCGTGATGACTCGCTTCGAGTCATCGAGCGCGACCAAGAGCCTTGCGTCGAAGGTCCGCGCGATGTCATCGGCAACCGCGCGCGTCGGTGCGAGCGGCAGGACGAGCAACCGCGGCAACGCTGCGGATGGTGCGGTACGAGTCGTGGCGTCCGGCGCCGGCTTCGCAGGCGGCGGCGTGTCGGCGTATGCGATCGACGACGTGGCGAGTGCGGCCACGACCGCAACTGCGACCGGGAGCCTCGAGCGGATGGTCCCGGCTGGCGCGCGCGTCATGTGGCAAGCGTGAACGAGGTCACGTCGCGATGCGGTGGCACAGCCTGGCAAAACGTCGTGCGTGGAAGTGGTCATCGTTGCACACATACGATCGCGTAATGCTCAGCGGCACCCGCGCGGTGCGGTTGGCCGCTGATCGCATCGACGATCGTCCCGTAGCGCTGGTTGGACGCATCGAGCTTCGTACCTGCGGTCCACAGTGAGCCGCGCAGGCCAAGGCCACTCGCGAGGCCATCGGACATCGCCGTCAGGAGCTCGGCTTCGCGCGGCAGCTCGTAACCGCGTGCGCGACACTGCGAGATCGCCGTTGCCTGATCCGTCGTCGCCGAGAGCGGAATCCACGTGCGATGCGCGCCGTCGATCCAGACGACGGGCGCTGCGTCGGCGGATGCGTGCGGCGTGAACGGCACGCCGAGGGCCAGCTCGTGGACGATGCGCGGGAACAGCTGCGCCCACGCGTCGCGCTTGACGGTGCCACGACGGACGAGCGCCGCGAGCGCCTGCCGGAGCGATGGCGAGCGCTGCAAGCGGGGTTCGAGCTCGTCCGCGGGTAGGCCAAGCTCGGCAGCGGCCGTGCGCAGATCGAGCTCTGCCTCGTAGCGAGTCGTGACGAGCGTGATCGGCTCGTCACTCGCGTCCGCGGTCGGCTGCATGCCGAACGCCGCGAGTGCCTTCGCGAACCGTGCACGATCCGCATCGAAGTGTGCGCTCATCGTCGTCGCGGAGGGGTACAGCTGGAGGATGCGCAGGCGGGGTAGCTCGTCGAAGTTGCCGGCGGTGTCTCGGATCTGATCGGCCTTCGCGAGGATGCCGGACGCGTGGCAGCCGATGCACGACAGGCCGTTCTCGACGGCGCGGTCGGGTCGTCGCGGATCGCTGACGATCTTCGTGGGCGCCTTGTCGATGCGGCGTCCGGTCGCGTCGACGAGCATGTACGCCTGCATGCCGTCCGGCAGGTTGAAGATCAGCTCGCCACCCGCCGGTACGAAGTCGAGCGGGTGCGCGAATACGTTCTCCTGGTCGATGCTCGACGAGAAGTCGTAGCTGCGCCACAGCGCACCGTGCCGGGTCACGTGACGCTCGATCACCCGGTTGTGATTGGACACGCCCGATCGCGTGAAGCCCGCGCGCGCGACCCGGCGTGTCGCGATGTTCTCCTGGAGGTCGATCCCGAGCCGCGCTGCGAGCTCCTGCTCCGTCGCCGGAAGTTCGAGCAACGCGTGGTACAGCGGTGGGCGCGATGCGGTCGCGATGAACCAATCCGCACGGATCGCGTCGGGCACGCTCGTACCGCGCGCGATGCCATACGGATAGCTCGCGCGAACTTGATCCCACAGCTCGGTCGTCCAGCCGAGCTCGCGAAGGTCGATGCGGAACAGCGTGCGTTCCGGATCGATCGCCACCACCGGCGGTGGAGCGGCTGACCACGTCACGCTTGCGAGCAAGGTCTGCAGCGCGACCCGCACGCGATCGAGCTCCGCCGCGGATGCGCCCGCATTCGCGAGGTGCGCGATCGAGAAGTAGCGTGCGGTCACGCGGTCGCGCGCCGACAGCCGCGCGTAGTCATTCGCGAGCAGGCGGTCGAGGTCGCGCGCGCGTCGAACCGGCACGCCCGGTGATGTCCCGAGCGCGACGATCCACTGCTCGAGCTGCGCGAGCTCCTCGACGGACGGCCGTGCCTTGACCGCGGCAGGCGGCATCTCGCCGTCCGCGATCCGTCGGTACAGCAGCGAGCGCGGCGCATCGCCGGGGACGACCAGACCTTCGGCGACCAACCGCTTGGCATCGAGGATGAAGTCCAGGTCGCCTTGCGCGCGTTTGCCGGTGTGGCACCTGGCGCAGTACTTCTGCAGCACCCGTGAGGCATCCGCGTGCGCTACCGACGCGCCGCCCGCGCCGAGCGCGACGACGATGCCCAGGATCAGCGCGATCGGGATCGAGGAGCGCGACCTCATCGACAGCAGCATGCCGGCAGCTGTGGCGCCGATCTCGTCGCGACTGGTGTTTTCCAGATTTTGCCCGGATGTTCGGGACTTTTGACCGACTCCCACGGTTCCGCGGAACCGTGGCATGCGTCACACAACGGTTCCGCGGAACCGGGTCACAGGATCTGGAGGAACTCGATCAAGGCGGCGCGGTCGCGAGGCGGCAGCGTCGTGCCGTAGCTGTGACCGGCGATCCGGCCGATGCCGAGCCGTCCGTGGAACGTGGGCGCGAAGCGCGCGGGCGACAGCAACTCGTCCAGCGATCGCACGCGGCCATCGTGGAGATACGGCGCGGCGTGGGCGACGTCGAGCAGCGGCGCGACGCGATAGGTGCCGGTGCCGCGCGCCTGGCCGTTCGCGAGCGCCGGGTCGGTGCCGACCGTGGACGCCAGGATCGGCCGTCCCGAGTACGCCGCGGTCGCGTGGCAATGCTGGCACGTGGACGCGAACCACGCGGCGCCGCGCGCGAGCTGCGCGAAGTCATCGGCCGTTGTCGACGCATTTGGGTCGGCGGGCGGCCGCAGCGAGTAGAGGTACATCGTGAGTGCCCACGCCAGCTCGCGCGGCGGACGGATGCGCTGGTGATTCGAGTGCGTGAGCTGCGTGTCCTGCCGGATCGCGAGCGCGAGCGGGCTCGCGTGGCGGATCGTGCCTGCCTGGGTCAGCACCTTGGCGTCACGAAGACCCCACAGATCGGGGATCGCGACCGGATCCTCGTCGTTGTCCTCGGTGACGTCGGCACGGCCCGGTCCCCACGTCGCCATCCGGCGCGCGAGCTCGGGCTCGACGAACGTCCGCGTCGCCTGGAAATACGCGTTGCGCAGCTGACCGTAGTCGAAGCTCCGGCGCGCGGCGCCGGCGACCACGACGCCATCGCGAACCGCGGTGTGGCAGATCGCGCACGTGATGCCGACGCGCGTCGTGCCGTCGATGTTCGTGAACACGACGAGGCCCGGGATCGAACCGTCGGGCGAGCGCTCGACACCGACGCGATCGGCCAGCTCGCGTTGCTGGAGGCCCCATTCCATGAAGACCTCGGCGCGCATCGGGTACTGGAAGAACACCCGCTCGCCGAGCGCGACCCACTCGGCGGTCGTCGTCGGCGTCTTGCCGTCCCACAGCGGCGCCTGATCGGGCGGGATCGCCGGGATCTCGCCGCGCGCGAGCGCCGCTGCGATCGGCGCACTGACGCGAAGCGAGCGCGGATTCCACACCGGCAGCGCGTCCCAGCCGCGGTCGCCGAAGCCGTACGCACCGAGGCGCTGCTGCGAGTAGATGTTCGCCGGATTCGTGAGCGATGCCTCGAGCGCCGCGCGCCGGTAGCGCGTGTCCTCGACGAACCGCTTCGCCTCGCGGCTCAGCCACGCGTCCGACCATGGCGCGGGCTCGTCCGGCGGCGGCGGCGCGGTCGCCGGCTCGCGCGCTTCACACGCGACCGCGAAACCGACAAGCGCTGCCGCGAGGACGGCCCGACGAAGCCCGATCACGTCGCGACCGGCGGCTCCAGCATCACGGGCGTGATCGAGCGCTTCTCGATCGTCTGCTCCGCCGAGCCAACCGTCACGACCACGCGCAGCTGGAACGTCTTCGTGTGCGCACTCCAGCGATCCTTCGCGACGCGGTTCCACGCCGGTGACGACAGCGTGTAGCTCGTCGCCAGCGTCTGGCCGGCAGCGACGTGCTCGTCCCACGGCACGTAGTTGCCCGTGTCATCCCACCGGCTCGGCTTGCTCGCAACGAGCGTATCGACGACGTTGCCCGTCGCATCGAGCAACTCGACCTTCTTGATCCGAACGGTCGCGGCCTCGGTCGTCTTGACCGACAGCTGCATCGACGTCTGCTGGCAGGGCGGCTGCGTCGGACCGTGACAGTTGCTCGGATCCGCGCAGCCACCGGCACTGATGCCCTGATCCGCCGCCGCCGCCCGCGCGACGGTTCCCGGACGCGCAGGCGGCTCCGCGGAACCGTCGCAGTCATCCGCAAGCGTCACGCCGGCCAGCTCGACCGACGTCAATCCCGGGCGCTCGGCAGACCCGCACGCCACGACCAGCGCGGCGAGCCACCAGGCTCTCACGTCGGCACCGCCGGGGGCAGCCGCGTCGGCGTGATCGCCTGCTTCTCGACCGTGCGCGTGCCGCTGCCGATCACGACCGTGACCCGCAGCTGGAACGTCTTCTCGTGCGCGTGCCAGCGCCCGTTCGTCAGCTTGTCCCAGTTCGGCGCGGCGAGCGCGTACATCGTCTTCAGGTTAGCGCTCGCATCGATCGTCTGATCCCATGCGACGTACGCGCCCTTGGCGTCGTTCCACACGGTCCCCTCGCGGGCGGCCAGCTCCTGCAGCAGCTTGCCCTTGTCGTCGAGCAGCTCGACCTTCTTGATCGCGAGCGTCGTGTGCTTGACACCGGGCTGCGCGCGGATCGCGAGCTGCATCGATGTCTGATCGCAACGCCGGCCGCAGTTGGGTCCCGCGCAGCGCGACGGCGCGACGGCCGCAGGTGTCGCCGGTTTCGGCGGCGCGCAGTCATCGCCGAGCGTCACCGCTGCGAGCTCGACCGTGATCTCGTTGGGAACCTTCGCGTCGGACGACGTGCACGCGACGGCCGCCAGACACAGCACCAGAACCACCCAGGACTTCATCATGTCGATTGTCGCTCAAACGCGCGGTCGGCGCTGCGGGTCTGGAGCCAACCTGACCGGACGTCGTGTGTAGACAATCCGCCTCGCGCTCACACGGGAACGATCTCGATCGCCACGACGTCGCCGCCACGCTCGACGACGTCGTACGCAGGCGAAGCGCCACATGCGAGGTCTGGTCGTGGTCCGGGTGGACGGCCGGCGAGCTGCGGACGGAGCTGCCACGCCCCGAACCGGATCGGCAGCGCGGCGATCCGCGGGCGATGCGGATCGGACACCGGCTCGCCGGCGAGCACGATCATCCACGATCGCTGGTGGACATCGCCGGACACCGCGAGCGGCTGCGCGAGCTGCCACGCCGAGGCGAGCGCGCGCGCGTCGTGCGGCGGATCGAGGTGCAGGGTCACGCGCGGCGCATGGGCCGGCATGCGTTCGCCGGCGCGCGTGAACGATCCCGCACGGCGCACCGTCCCGGCGGCCGGTGCCGGTGCCGTCGCGCGCGCGAGTTGCGCCGGCGTGGTCGCGGCGGCGAGCAGCGCCGGCAGCTCGGCGACGAAGCGCGCGCGTACCGCCGGATCGAACGCTGCCACCCCCGCCGCATCGGCGGGCTCGGCAACCCAGTCGAGCAGCGTCGCGCCGCGGAGGTCGCGCAGATGGAACGCACCGAACCGCGCGGTCGGGGCACCCTCGATCTGTCCGGCGTCCGGACGACCGCGCAGCTCGGTCGCGATCGCCACCGCGCGCACGCACGCCAGGCGCAGCGTGAGCCGCATGCTCTCGATCGGCGGGTCGCCAGTCTCGTGGAACGGATCGAACGTGAGCCCGACCCGGTCGAGCGCGACCGAGAACGTGTCGTCGAGCGCGCGCGGGCGGCTGACGAAGAACCAGTCCTCGCCGTCGATATCGGCGGCGAGCGGCCCCGACAGGGTCTCGAACGCGCCGAGCGTTCGCGGCTCGAGTGCGAGCAAGCCGCGCAGCAGCTGCTCGGCGGTCACTGCACGCCGTCGAACGCGACGACGCTATCGCTCGTGAGGCCCGCCGCGTTCGCCTCGTCGGTGTCGATGTGCATGTCGAGGTCGTAGTCGGGGCTGACCCGGACGATCACGTCGCCCATCGTCATCTCGCGATCGCCCTCGACGCGCACCTTGATCATGTCCTTGTCGCCGACGCCGTAGTCCTTCGCCTGCGCCGGGTTCATGTGGACGTGACGATGCGCGAGGATCACGCCGCTCGCGAGCGTGATCGTGCCCGCCGGGCCGCGCAGCGTGAGCCCCGGCGTGCCGTCGAGCTTGCCGCTCTCGCGCAGCGGCGGCGAGACGCCGAGCGCGAACGCGTCGGTGCGCGCGACCTCGACCTGCGACTGCTTGCGCAGCGGCACGATGATCGCGACGCCGCGCAGCTCGCCCTTGGGCCCGACGAGATCGACGGTCTCGCGCGTGACGTACTGACCGGGCTGCGTGACGTCGCGCTTCTTCGTGAATTCGTAGCCGGGGCCGAACAGCGCGTCGGCGTCGGCGCGGCTCAGGTGGACGTGGCGGACGCTGACGCCGACCGGGATCGGCCGCGCGCGGATGCTGCGGATCGCGCCGGTCACGCCGGTCACGCAGCGCATCGCCTCGCGCGCGATCATGCGTTCCTCGTCGGTGCGGACGACGAGCACCTTCATCGGCGAGCGATGGCGCGAGACGTCCACGATGCCGCCATGATCGGCGGCGCGCAGCGTCTTGTTCGCATCCTCGTCGAGCGCGAGGCCCATGTAGACGAGGCCGTCGCACACGGCGCTGCGCACGCGCGCCGAGTTCTCGCCGATGCCGCCCGTGAACACGATCGCGTCGGCACCGCCGAGCACCGCGGCGTAGGCGCCGATGTACTTGCGGATCCGGTGGATGAACACCTCGATCGCGAGCCGCGCGCGCGGGTCGCCGCCGTCGGCAGCGCGCTCGATGTCGCGAAAGTCGGCGCCGATCCCGGACAGCCCGGCGAGCCCGGACTTGCGGTTGAGCAGCTCGTCGATCTGATCGGGCGTCATGCCGTCGCGTGCGAGCTGCAGCGCGATCGCCGGATCGAGATCGCCCGACCGCGTGCCCATGACGAGGCCCTCGAGCGGCGTCATGCCCATCGAGGTCTCGATCGAGACGCCGCCATCGATCGCGGTCACGCTCGCGCCGCCGCCGAGGTGGCAGGTGACGAGCTTGAGCCGTCGCAGATCGGTCTGCAGGTACTCCGCGGCGGACAGCGCCATGTACTGGTGGCTCGGGCCGTGGAAGCCGTAGCGCCGGATGCCCTTCTGCAGATACAGCTCGTGCGGGATCGCGTACGTGTACGCGTGCGGTGGCAGCTGGGCATGAAACGCGGTGTCGAACACCGCGACGTGCGGGACCGCGCGGCAGACCTCCTTCGCGGCGCGGATGCCGGCGAGGTTGACCGGGTTGTGCAGCGGCGCGAACACCGCGCACTGCTCGATGATCGCCTCGACCTTGTCGTCGATCTTCGTCGGTGCGATCAGCTGCTCGCCGCCGTGCACGACGCGGTGACCGACGGCGCCGATCGCACCTGGATCGGGCAGCGGGCCGCCGGCGCGCGTCAGGTGTGCGAGCACGGCGCGCAGCGCGTCGGCGACCGACCGGCCTTGCACCGGCTGCTGCGCGGTCTCGTGGATGTGCAGCGCCTCGGCCGTCCCGACGCGCTCGACGCGGCCGATCGCGAGCCGCGCCTCGGTGTCCATCTCGTAGAGGTTGTACTTGACCGAGGTCGAGCCGACGTTGAGGACCAGCACCTTCATCGCAGCGAGACTAGCGCGCTGCGCGTATTGGCGATCGACGCCGGCGAGATTATCGTCGCTGCGATGTCCGACGACGACCCACGCGAGCAGCTCGTCGAGCTCGAGATCAAGCTCGCGTACCAGGACCGCAAGCTCGGCGAGCTCGAGGAGCTCGTCCACACGCTCGTCGCACGGCTCGACACGACCGAGCGCGAGCTCGCCGCACTCAAGGCCACGCTCGCGCCGCCGACGCCGATCAACGAGCCGCCACCGCACTACTGACCTAGCTGATCGGCGAGGATTTCACCGACGGCAACTCGCTCTACGATGATCGTATGTCTGGTTTCGAGCATGCGATTCGCCGCGAGCACGCGCGCGAGCAGCTCGCCCGGCTGGC
Organism: Kofleriaceae bacterium; assembly: GCA_035715365.1. GTDB lineage: Bacteria > Myxococcota_A > Polyangia > Haliangiales > Haliangiaceae > JABFXX01. The sequence goes on from DASTLB010000079.1 coordinate 71,417, forward strand.
ACCCGGCGGCTCGCCGCACAACCCGATCCTCGTGTCGTCCGCGTCGGTGATCGAGCCGCGCGCCGCGACGATGCCGTGCCCGCAGTGCGGCGGGCTGTACCGGATCCACGAGCACACGCGTCCGTGGCCCGGGATCCGAAAGGTCGACGTCGCGTGCCGGCACTGCAGCACGCCGCGCTCGCTGTTCTTCCGGATCGTCGAGTCTCACGAGCCCAACTAGCCTCGCGCCCGCGGCGATCTGCGCGTAACGTGCGCGCATGATCACGCTGTATCACGCGCCGAATTCACGGGCATCGCGGTTCGTCTGGCTGCTCGAGGAGCTCGGTCAGCCGTACGAGCTGAAGCAGGTGTCGATCCGCCGTCGCGAGGGCAACTCGGAGCCGGATCCCGCGTATCGCAAGATCCATCCGCACGGCAAGGTGCCGGCGATCGTGCACGACGGCACGATCGTGTTCGAGTCGAGCGCGATCGCGCTGTACCTGTCCGATGCATTTCCCGAGGCGAAGCTCGGGCCGAAGATCGGCGACCGCTCGCGCGGCCTCTACCTGACGCTGCTCGCCTACTACACCGGCGTGCTCGAGCCCGCGTTCGTCACGAAGACGCTCGGGTTCGCGGCGACGAACGCGACGACCGGCTGGGCACCGACCGACGAGATCCTCGCGTACATCGGCAGCTTGCTCGCGGCCGGACCGTACATCCTCGGCGAGTCGTTCTCCGCCGCGGACATCCTCTACGGCAGCACGTTCGCGCTGTTCAAGGGCAGTCCGCTGCTGCCGGTCGATCCGACGATCGCCGCGTACACCGAACGGATCGAGAGCCGCCCGGCGTACCGGCGCGCGCGCGACAAGGAGCTCGCGGCAGCGCAGCGATCATGATGATCCCCCGCGACATGTTTCGCGGCCTGTGTCGCGCGCGCGATCGGCTCGTTGATCTCGACGATGCCGCGCCGATCGCCGACATCGCGCGGACCGCGGCGATCTCGCCGTACCACTTCATCCGCCGCTTTCACGCGGTGTTCGGCGAGACGCCGCACCAGTTCCGCACGCGCCGCCGCCTCGAGCGCGCGAAGCAGCTGCTCGGCGACGGCGTGCCGGTGACCGAGGTCTGCCTCGCGGTCGGGTTCACGAGCCTCGGCACGTTCAGCGACCTGTTCCGGCGCCGCATCGGCCATTCACCGACCGCGTATCGCCGCGCCGTCGTCCAGGTGCCGGCGACGCTGCGCGCACCGAGCTGCTACGAGCTGTTCGCGATCGCAATTTCCAAGAAGCACGCGGCGCGCGAGATGCCGTAGTGTCCGCGCATGCGGATCAGGCTCACCAGCATCATGGTCGATGATCAAGCGAAGGCGCTCGCGTTCTACACCGACGTGCTCGGCTTCGTGAAGAAGCTCGATTTTCCGGTCGGCGAGTATCGCTGGATCACGGTGACCACCGCCGATCGCGACGATCTCGAGCTCGCGCTCGAGCCGAACGCGAACCCGGCCGCGCAGGCATTCCAGCGCGCGATGTTCGATCAGGGCATTCCCGTCGCCGCGTTCGAGTGCAGCGACGTCGACGCCGAGCACGCCCGGCTGTCGGCGCGCGGCGTCGCGTTCACGCTCGGCCCCACCGACGTCGGCAAGGTCAAGATCGCGATCTGCGCCGACACGTGCGGCAACCTGATCCAGCTCTATCAGCCGGTGTAAAAGCGGCAGCGAAGGGCAATCGCGATCGCGGTCCGCCATCGTCGCTCGCCGCGCGGTAGCGTGGTCGCGTGAAGCGACTCGTCGCGTGCGCGCTGCTCGTCGTGACCGGGTGTCCGGCGCGCACGATCACGACACACCCGCCGTCGCTCGGTGGCGCGGCACCGGTGCTGCGGCACGATGGCCAGGCCGAGATCCGCGCGTACGCGCACGAGCCGGCGAGCATCGGCGAGGACATCGTCGTGCGCGTCCGGATCGACGACATCGTGCGCGCGCGGCTCGCCGCGGCCGCGTTCGATCCCGCGCACCCGCCGCGGTTCGAGGGCCCGCCGGTGCCGATCTCGATCCGCGAGCTCTACGCCGGCTGTCCCGACGGCACGATCATCAACGACGCCGAGACCCGCGCCGCGTACCCCAGTTGCCGGCTGTTGCACGTCGACGATCCGATCATCCTCGGCACGCGCCGCCGTGCCGACACGCCCTCGATCATCGCGGTGACCGCGCTGGCCGGCCTCGTCGGCGCGGGCGTCTGCACGTTCAAGTGCGACGCGCCGTACTCGTACATCTCCGGCGGCGTGCTCGGGCTCGGCGTGCTCGTGCTCGTCGGGTTCGGCGCCGCGCTCTACATCGCCGCGCATCCGCCGACCTGAGTCAGGCGTCGAGCAGCAGCACGCGGCCGTCTGGCATCGTGTCCTCGCGGTCGTCGGGACCATCGTCCGGTGACCGGACACGTCGCGGGATCGTCCGGATGCTCGCCCGCCCCGTGTGGCGATCGTAGAAGATGACACGCAGCTGGATCTGCTTGTCGAGGTGCTGGTTCATGGCTGTGTTCCTCCCGCGAACCTCGGGTGCAGTGGCCGTGCCGCGGCAAGTGCGCGAGCTCGCGGGGCGAGAAACGCGATCGGCCGGCGCGTGGCGTGGCCGTCGCCGACGGTAGACACGCATGAGTCCTGACCGCGACGGTCGCTACGCGAGATCACAGATCAGCAGCGTGCGCTTGCCGAGCTCGACCTCGTCGTCGACGTGGCGACCGAGCAGCGCGCGACCGATCGGCGAGCTCGGCGTCAGCACCGTGACGTCACCGGGCAGCGAGATGCCGCCGCCGTGCGCGACGAGCCAGAAGCGGCGCGTGCGCTCGGCTTCCTCGATCTCGACGATCGCACCGATCGCGATCGCGTCGGTGCGGCCGAACGCGCGCGGCTCCCACGCCGTGATCGTCGCGACCGCGAGCTCGAGCTCGGCGACACGCTGCGCCTGGCCACGTGCGAGGTACGACTGCTCGAGGCCGCGCGTGTCCTTGTCGTTCTCGGGTCGGGCTTCGTCGTGCGTCGCGCCCTCGACCGCCGCGCGATGCGCCGCGCGCGCCGCCTCGAGATCCTCGGCGAGCCGGGCGAGCAGCGCGGCCTTGAGCGCGGGCTTGTTCACTGTCACGAACGTTACCTATGTTCGGCCGGGAATCGCACGCGCCGCGCGTGGGTTTGCATCGAGCAGGATGACGACGATGATCCGAGCAGCGACCGCCGACGATTACGACGCGTTTGCCGGGCTGTTCCCGCAGCTCGGGGTCGAGGACCCGACTCCGACGCGCGAGCGCTGGGTCACCGACCTCGTGTCCGAGACGCTGGTGTCCGAGCGCGCCGGCTCGATCGACGGCTACATCAGCTTCTACACGCTGAGCGCGGTCGGCTACGTCCGCAACCTCGTCGTCGCGCCGGGCGCGCGGCAGCAAGGCATCGGTGGCGAGCTGATGCGGGCGGCGGCGTCGGCGCTGCGCGAGCGCGGGGTCGCCGAGTGGCACCTCAACGTCAAGCGCGACAACGCGGCCGCGATCCGGCTCTACGAGTCGCTCGGGATGCGCGTCGAGCACCGCACGATCGTGCTGCGCCTCGCGTGGACGCAGGTCCCGCAGCTGCCGGCCGAGCCCGCGGTCGCGCTGCCGGTCGCGCCCGATGAGGACGACGACGTCGAGCGCGCGCTCGGTATGCTCGCGGGTCGGATCGCGATGGGCCGCAAGCGCAGCGGTCGCGTCCAGCTCCAGCTCCGCGACGAGACCTGCGCGCCGGTCGGCTACGCGACGTTCGATCCGATGCTCGGCGCGATGCCGTTTCGCGTGCTGAGGCCAGCGCTCGCGCGGACGCTGCTCGAGGCGCTGCGTCCGCACGCGAGCCAGGACACCGTCCGCGTCGTCTGCGACGACGATGTCGCACTCGAGCAGCTGCTGATCGGCAGCGGTGCCGAGACCGTGCTCGAGCTGCTGCACTACCGCGGCCGCGTCCCCTGCGTGAGTCGCGCGACACCGTGAGCATCGGCTCGCGAGAGAGCGCCATCCTCGCAAGGACACAGGCGTCTTCGCATCAAGAACGCGTGATGTGACCGCGCGCGAGCGCCCCGAGTGACGCGAGCGCTCGGCGGCGTCGTCGCACACGCCGCTGTCGCGGCACGTCACGGTGGAACGCGCGTTGCTGCCCGTAGCCGACGAACAAGGAGAGGATCCCATGCATATGCAGACTTCACAGGGACGGGAGTCGTCGCGCGACGGAACAGCGCTCGCTCACGGCCTCGGCTGGTTCAGCATCGGACTCGGAGTGGCGGAGCTCGCCATCCCGCGCCTGCTGGCCCGAACGATCGGCATCGATCACTGCGGGCGTACCGCGTCGACGATGCGCCTCATGGGCTTGCGCGAGATCGCCGCAGGCCTCGGCATCTTCGCGCGTCCGAGCCATCCCGTTCCGATGTGGAATCGCGTGCTCGGCGACGCGATCGACATGGGTCTGCTCGCCTACGCGTTCCGCGAGAAGAAGGTCAGCGGCCCGCGGCTCGCGTTCGCGATGGCGAACGTGCTCGGCGTCGGCGCGCTCGACGTGCTCGCGGCGATGCGGCTGCAGAAGGCCGAGGGCAAGACGCGCCCGATCGTCAAGTCGATCACGATCAACCGCGCGCCGTCTGACGTCTACGCGTTCTGGCGCAACCTGTCGTCGCTGCCGGTGTTCATGCGCTGGCTCGACAGCGTCACCGAGCTCGAAGGCGGCCGGTCGCGCTGGGTCGCGAAGCTGCCGACCGGCAACAAGGTCGAGTGGGAAGCGCGGATCACCGAGGACATCCCGGGCCAGCGCATCGCGTGGGAGACCATCGGTGGCATCGGCATGACCGGCGCGGTCGACTTCGTGACGGCGCCCGGCAATCGCGGCACCGAGATCCGCGTGAAGATGATGCTGCTCACCGGCGGCCGGCTCGGCGTCTCGCTCGCGAAGGCGTTCGCGGGCCCCGAGATCGGCGGCGATCTGCGGCGGTTCAAGCAGGTGCTCGAGACCGGCGAGATCGTGAAGTCCGACGCGAGCATCCACAAGGGCAAGCACGCGGCGCAGCCGAGCGCGGATCCCGGCGTCTACGAGTACGAGGCGAACCGCGCGACGATGATGACCGACACGACGAAGGAGATCCCGCCGCAGAGCTTCGGCACGTACACGAGCCCGACGAGCCCGAGTCCGGTGACGACACCCGTCGGTGGCGGCAAGGGGGTGATGCCATGAGAGCGAACTGCTGGATGGGCAAGAAGGACGTCCGCGTGCAGCACGTTCCGGATCCGCGGATCCTGAGCTCGCGCGACGCGATCATCCGCATCACGTCGACCGCGATCTGCGGCTCGGACCTCCACCTCTACAACGGCATCGTGCCGACCATGGAGAAGGGCGACATCCTCGGCCACGAGTTCATGGGCGAGGTCGTCGAGGTCGGCTCGCGCGTCTCGAACCTCGCGATCGGCGACCGCGTCGTCGTGCCGTTCCCGATCGCGTGCGGCAACTGCTTCAACTGCCAGTCCGGGCTGTTCGCCGCGTGCGAGAACTCGAACCCGAACGCGTTCATCCAGGAGACGCTGATGGGCCACGCGGGAGCCGGCATCTTCGGCTACTCGCACATGACCGGCGGCTTCGCCGGCGGCCAGGCCGAGTACGCGCGCGTCCCGTTCGCCGACGTCGGACCGCTCAAGGTCCCGTCGCATCTCACCGACGAGCAGGTGTTGTTCCTCTCCGACATCCTGCCGACGGGATATCAGGCCGCCGAGATGGCGAACATCCAGCCGGGTGACGTCGTCGCGGTGTGGGGGTGCGGGCCGGTCGGCCAGTTCGCGATCGCGAGCGCGCGCATGATGGGCGCCGAGAAGATCATCGCGATCGATCGGTTCCCGTATCGCCTGAACATGGCGCTCGAGCGTGCGGGCGCGACGCACATCATCAACTACGAGCAGGAGAAGACGCTCGAGGCGCTGAACGAGCTGACCGGCGGGCGCGGACCGGACTGCTGTATCGACGCGGTCGGCGCCGAGGGTCACGGCCACGGCGCGCAGTTCGCGTACGACCGCCTGAAGCAGATGAGCAAGATCGAGATGGATCGTCCGATCGCGCTACGCGAGGCGATCATGGCGTGCAAGACCGGCGGGACCGTGTCGGTGGTCGGCGTCTACGCCGGCTTCATCGACAAGTTCCCGATGGGCTCGCTGATGAACCGCGGCCTGACGCTGAAGGCGGGCCAGTGCCACGTGCACCGCTACATGCGTCCGCTGCTCGAGCACATCGAGCGCGGCACGCTGGACCCGACGTTCATCATCACGCACACGCTTCCGCTCGAGCAGGCGCCACAGGGCTACGACATGTTCGTGCACAAGGAAGACGCGTGCATGAAGGTGATCCTCAAGGCGCAGGCCTAGTCGGAGGCGTCGGCGGACGCGGCGGCGCCGGGATGTCGCCGGGCTCGAAGTCTTCGAGCTGAAGATCGAGCTTGCCCGGCAGCCGCATGTTGCCGTTCGTGCACATCTGGACCGCCGCGGTGAGCGACGCGAGCGTGACGATGTCGTACCGGGCGCCGGGCCGCGTCAGCCCGAGCGTCGTGCGATCGATCTCGCTGCGCGCCTGGAGCAGACACGCGACCTTCTCGCGGACCTCCGGCGTCTTCTGCTTCGCGCTGCACACCTGGTTGTAGGACAGGATCCAACGCCGGCGCACCTCGTCGAGGATCACGATCGCCGAGATCGGATCGCCGTCGGGATGGGCGCGCGAGATCGCCTCGCGGCGCGCGGGCGACCACGCCTCGCCGAACGCGACGTCGGCGGGCTTGCACAGCTCGTCGTCGGCGGTCGCACCGCCACCGCGCACGGCCGCGACGATCGCGATCGTGCCGCCGATCGCTGCGGCGGCCACGATCGCGGCGAACAGCCAGCGCCGTGACGTGCGCGGCGCGGGCGCGAACGCCGCCGCGAACGCTGCGAGCAGCGTCTTCATGTCGGCGAACCGCGCCGCCGGATCCGGATCGAGGCCGCGCGCGAGCACGTCGCGCACCCGTGGCGGCAGATCGACGACGAGCGCGGCGACGCCGGCGTTCGCCGCCGCCTCGAGCTCGGGCAGCGTCGTGCCGCGATACGGTCGCGCGCCGGTCAGCGCCTCCCACGCGGTGACGCAGAACGCCCACTGATCGGTGCGCGCATCGGGCACGCGGCCGGAGAACTGCTCGGGCGCCATGTATGCGGGCGTTCCGATCATCACGCCGGTCTGGGTCAGCGGCGAGATCAGCACGTCGACCGGCTTGCGCGCGGCGCCGAGCTCCTCGGGCAGCGCGGCGACCGGGCGGTGCTCGACCTCGGAGCCGTCCTCGATCTGGCCGCGCGCGAGCCCGAAGTCGGTGACGTAGACGTGGCCGTCCTTGCTGCGCAGCACGTTGTGCGGCTTGAAGTCGCGATGCACGAGCCCGGCAGCATGCGCGGCGGCGAGCCCGCGACCGGCCGCGAGCAAGGCCTCGACGATCTCGGGGCGCGGTGGCTTCGTGTCGAGCCACGCGTCGAGCGTCGTGCCGTCGACGATCTCCATCGCGATGTAGTCGCGGTTCTTGTCGGTGCCGACCTCGTAGACCGTGAGCACGTTCGGGTGCTTGAGCCGCGCCATCGCGCGCGCTTCGCGCAGCAGTCGCGACCGCAGCGTCGGCTCGTCGTTCGAGTGCAGCAGCTTGAGCGCCACGGCGCGCTCGAGATCGGGATCGAACGCCGCCCACACGATCCCCATGCCGCCGGCGCCGAGGATGTGATCGAGGCGGTACTTGCCGAGCGTCTCGCCTGCCGACGCGGTCGCGCGTTGCGCGTTCGGCTCAGCGGCCGTCGCTGCAGACGGATCCACGATCATCGGCACCAAGATACGATCTCCAAGCGCCGAACCAAGATGCCCGGCCAGTAATTCCGGTGGACGCGTCGGGCTTGCGACGACGCAACCACCGCCGACGCACGACGTACACGGTCGCCGCGAGCTTCGCGGCCGTCAGGCTCAGGAAGAGGATCAGAGAGACGGACATGGCCGACCGCTCGTGCAAGCCGCGTGTCCGGATCCGCATGCGTCGCGTGCTACGCGAGCGATGCACGGCAGCGGTGACAAACCGTCGACTTACGGCGCGCCGAAACGCCGGTTGCGCGGCATCGCGAAGCGCGCGACGCGTGGCGATCCTTCACACGCGATCGCACCACCACGACGGCCGCGTCGCGTTGCCAGCTTCTGCCTCTTGTCACTTCGCGCGGCGCGGCGGCGGTTCCCAGCCGCGACGGGTCGCCTGCTCGTCGGCGTCCGGCACGTATGGCACCGAGCCGCGTGCGAGCTGACGGCCGGCGTCGAACGACGCGCCGTAGCGCTGGTGCATCGCGTACGCCTCGGCCTCCGTCATCCTCGCCGGGACCGTACGGCCTTCGAGATCGCCGCTGTCGATCATGCCAGCGACCGGCACCTGCCGAGGCAGCGCGAGCGGCTTCACCTTGCGCGTCAGGTCGGGTCGATCGTCGTCGTCGAGCAGCGCGTGCGAACGAGCCGGCGCGCGGTGCGGCCGCATGCGCAGCACGATCCCCCCGAGCGCGGCGAAGCCGACGAGCCCGATCAGCAGCTGCCAGCCGTGCGCGGCCCAGAACGGGATCACCGCGGATGCGTACTTCGCGCGGATCGCGGCACCGAGCGTCGCGGTGTCGTCGTAGCGATCGCCCTGCACCGCCGCCGGCTTGCAGTTCTCGACGGAGAAATAGCTCCAGAACACGCCGTCGACGTCGCACACGTAACCCGCCGAGAACCCCGCGTACGCCGGCTGACTCGCGTACGGCTCGGGCAACGGACCGGACGTGAACGTCGCCTGGCCCGTTTGATAGATCACCGGGATCGATGCCGCCTCGGCGGCGCGCGCGCTCGCGAGCGTGACGACGGCGGCGATGACGAGGGCCCGCATGTGAGTCGTATTACGGGCCAAACATCGGCGGTGTTCCGCCGGCCCGGGCTGAAATCACCTGGCCGCCGCTATCCGCGCTCGATCCAGCTGGGATTTCCGCAGCATGGCATCGCTCAGGACGAGTAGCTCGCGGTCCGCTCGAGCCCGCGGTTGACGCTGTACTCGACGAGCACGCGGTGGCCGCCCTCGGTGATGTCCTCGAGCGCGGCCGCGGCCTTCACGAAGTGGTGGCGCGCGTGCGCGATCTGGCCGAGCTTCTCGTGCGCCATCCCGAGGTTGAGGTGCAGCGTCGCGTAGAAGCCGCGCACGCGCTCGGGTGCCTTGCGCGCGACCGAATCGGCGCGCGCGAGCGCGAGCTGGTTCCAGAACAGCGCGGTCTCCGGATCGGGCTGCTGGCGCGCGATGTAGTGCGCCGCGATGCACGCCTCGAGATCGTCGCGACTCGAGCGCCACGCGGTCTCGAACAGCGCCCGCGCCTCCTCGTGGCGGTATGCGGCCTCGGCCTCCACGCCCTGCACGCAGAGCCGGACGACGATGTTGTCGGGGTCCATACGCGCGCCACCTTAACCAGATCGATCGATCGTGGCGACCTCGCGGGACCAATTTCTCCTCGGAGATCACGCCGGGATCCCGACCATCCGGAGCCCGCCGCGTATGATGCGCGCCATGGCCGCGCTCGAATTTCCCCGACGCCACGTCGGCGCTCTGCAACAGCTCGCGACGCGCCTGATCGATAGCCGCAAGGTCGGGACGAAGTCGGAGTCGATCGCGCGCGATCTGCTCGCCGGCTTTCACGGCATCTGCCTGCGCTCGGGCCTCGACCGCACGCTCGCCGAGCTCGGCGTCGACGACCCGGCGGAGCTCGTCGATCACCCGGTCCTGCTGCCCGCGCTGATCGCGCAGATCGATGCGATCGATCTCGATGGCGGTGGCCCGCGCAACGTCAAGCCGCGCCAGCTCGCGGACTGCGTCATCGCGGCGCTCGGCCTCACCGTTGTCGACGAACCGGATCGCACGCTCGCGCTCGACGACACGGTGCGCACGCAGGTCGTCGCCGCGATCGCGAGCGTCGTCGACGTCGAGGCCGCGGCGCCGCGGTTGCGCGACACGATCATCGCCCGCGCGCGCGACCTCTGCGAGGAGCGCCACCGGCCCGCGTTCACGAAGATCGCGGCGCAGCTCGACGAGCGAGGGATGAAGATCCTGCAGCAGCCGAAGGTCGCGATCGATGCGGTCCAGGCGATCCAGCGGATCCTGTTCGACACCCGGCGCGAGGTGCTCGACCGGATCGCGCGCACCGCGATCGATCGGGCGAAGGACGTGATCGCGGCCGCGAATCCCGACGCCGCCGCTCGCATCGATCAGCCGGTCACGGCGCGGTTGACACCGCGCGACGTCGCGAGCCTGCGCGCCTGCGACCCGGCACTCCCGAAGACGCCGGCCGCGATCGCCGCGTCCCTGCTCGAGAGCCTGACCGAGCTCGCCGCGATCGCGTGGCGTGCCCCGGAGCGCGCGGCGCGGCCGTACGCCGCGAGCCAGACATTTGCTGTCGGCGATCTGATCGATCACCCGAAGTTCGGCCGCGGCTCGGTGACCGCGGTGTCCGGCGCGCGGATCGAGGTCGCGTTTGCCGACGGCGCACACACGCTCGTGCACGCTCGTCCCACCTGACGCCACCGGACGTGCCCGCGCCATGGCATCGTCGCGGTGGAGGCGAGTCATGGCGAGATACGAGAACATCCTCGGCACGGTGGGGCGGACGCCGGTCGTCAAGGTCCGCAAGCTGTCACCGCCCGGCGTCACGATGTACGTCAAGCTCGAGTCGTTCAACCCGATGGCGTCGGTCAAGGACCGGCTCGCGCTCGGCGTGATCGAGGCGGCCGAGCGCAGCGGTGCGCTGAAGCCGGGGCAGACCGTCGTCGAGGCGACGAGCGGCAACACCGGCATCGGCCTCGCGATGGTGTGCGCGCAGAAGGGCTATCCGCTCGTGATCGTGATGGGCGAGAACTTCAGCGTCGAGCGCCGCAAGATGATGCGTTACCTCGGCGCGAAGGTCGTGCTGACGCCGGCGTCGCTGCGCGGCGTCGGCATGCTCGGCAAGGCGGTCGAGCTCGCCGAGACCCACGGCTGGTTTCTGTGCCGCCAGTTCGAGAACGAGGCGAACGCGGACATCCACTCGCAGACCACCGCGCAGGAGATCCTCGAGGACTTCGCCGGCGATCGGCTCGACTACTGGGTCACGGGGTTTGGCACCGGCGGCACGCTGAAGGGCGTCGCCCGCGTGCTCAAGGAGCATCGGCCCGGCACGCAGATCGTCGTCTGCGAGCCCGACAACTCGCAGATCCTCGGCAGCGGCGTCGCGCAGCCGCGCCATCCCGACGGCAAGCCGGCCGGCAGCCACCCGATCTCGCGGCCGCACCCGCTGCAGGGCATCGGGCCGGACTTCGTCCCGAAGCTCACCGACGACGCGGTGACCGCGCGCCTGATCGATCGACTCGTCCCGGTCAACGGCGGCGAGGCGATGCGCTGCGCGCGCGAGCTGGCGCGCCAGGAAGGCATCTTCTGCGGCATGTCCGCGGGCGCTGCCTTCGCGGCCGCGCTCGAGGTCGCGCGCACCGCGCCGGCCGGCTCGACGATCTTGGCGATGCTGCCCGATACCGGCGAGCGCTACCTCAGCACGCCGATGTTCGGCGAGGTCGGCGCCGAGATGTCCGCCGAGGAGGATGCGATCGCGAAGTCGACGCCGAACTTCCGGTTCGACGTGCCGCCGCCGCCCGCGCCCGCCGCGCCGCTCGTCGAGCCGACGCCCGACGACGTCGAGTTCGTCGAGGCCGCGATCCGCGACACCGCGAGCCCGGTCGTGCTGTTCGCGCTCGAGTGGTGCGAGTTCTGCTGGTCGGTCCGCCGCATGCTCGCGCGCCACGGCATCCCCTACCGCGCGATCGATCTCGACTCCGTGCAGTACCAGCGCGACAACCACGGCGGCCGGATCCGCGCGGCGCTGACCGCGAAGACGAAGATGACGACGATCCCGCAGCTGTTCGTCGGCGAGACGTTCATCGGCGGCGCGACCGACACGTTCGACGCCTACAAGGCCGGCCGGCTCCAGCAGCTGCTCGTCGAGCATCGCGTCGCGTACGACACGAGCGTCAACATCGACCCGTACTCGTTCCTGCCGACGTGGTTGCATCCGCGCTGACGCGGCGCCACGCTAGCCGCATGTCGGTCACCGGCACGGTCAAGGATGCGGTTCGCGTCGGGCAAGCGGTCGTCCGCGTGCTCGGCGACTCGACGAAGACGCACGAGATCCATCGCGTCGAGGAGATCACCGGGCGGCCTCGCTACCGCGCGCTGCTGCGCGAGCTGGCGCAGACGCCGGACGGCAAGCGCCTGCTCGCCGAGCGGCCGGAGCTGTCGACCGAGCACGTCGACTTCGATCACCTCCGGCAGCTGCCGGAGACCACGCTCGGCGGCGCGTACGTCCGGCACCTCGACGGCAACGGCATCACCGCCGATTACCAGGCCGCGGCGACGCGCCACGTCGACGATCCGGACATGGCGTACCTGATGCGGCGGTTCCGCCAGACCCACGACGTCTGGCACGCGCTGCTCGGCATCGGCATCACCGGCCACGAGGAGGTGCTGATCCACTGGTTCTCGTACGGCCAGCTCCGGCTACCGGTGTCGGCGCTGATCATGGTGTTCGGCACGATGAAGCACCTCGTGCTCGAGCAGCGGTGGACCGCGCTCCGTCACTCGGCGCTCGAGGCGTATCGCGCCGGCCGCGATGCCGCGCCGCTGCTCCCGGTGTACTGGGAGGATCTGTGGGAGCTGCCGCTCGCCGACGTGCGCGCGCGCTACCGGATCCACCCGCTCGATCGCACGCGGTTCGACTGAGGCATGGCGAAGAAGCGACCCGAGCGCACCGCGCGCCGCGAGGCCGAGCGGGCGGCGAAGAAGCTCGTGCAGGATCGCGAGAAGCTCGCGCGCCTCGTCGCCGGCGGCTCGCCCGAGCGCCCGATCGCGGTCGAGTCACCGTCGGTGATCGAGGTCCGCGTCCGCGCGACCCCGTGCCCGCAGTGCGAGGGGCTGCTGCGCGTCGACGATCACCGCGCCGAGGCCGGGCTGCGCGCGGTCGATGTCACCTGCACGCTGTGTCACGCGAAGCGCACGCTGTGGTTCAAGCTCGTGTCGAACGAGCCGAATTGACGAGCTCAGCCGAGGAACGCGCGGAGGTCGAAGTCGAGATCTTCCTCGCGCTTCTCGAGGCCGGCGCCGCTGCGCCACGACCGCGCGTCGCCGCACGCCTGACACAGCGAGATGTCGCGGCCGCCGCTGCGCCCGGCGATCACGTAGCTCAGCACCGCCTGCTCGCCGCACTTCTCGCAGGTGTGGAGCAGGACGTCATCCCGGCGGAAGCCACGCTTCTGCAGCTTGTACTCGAGCGTGGACAGATCGGGAATCGCCATCGCCCGAGCGTACCGCGTTAGCCGTCGACGATCGCGGACACCGGCACGTGATCCGACGGCATGGTGCGCGACGGCAGCGGCGTGTCGTCTCCGATGCGCATCGTCGGTAATGGACGGACGCGCAACGCGGGGCCACACAGGATGTGATCGATCCGCTTCGCGCGGCCGTTCGGGTTCGCGGTCGGCACGAGCGCGCTCGCCATCGGATCGACGAAGCCGGCATCGATCAGCGTCCGATACGCGACGCCGTGCGGCTCGAAGTTGAGGTCACCGCACACGATCGCGCGATCGATCGACGTGAATGCGCCGAGCAGCTGGCATACCTGCCGCGTCGCCCAGCGATCTTCGATCGGCGTCTCCGGCGGGTCCCACTTGAGGTGCGTCGTCGCGAGCTCGTACGTCGCGCCGCCCGCGCGCACGGTCGCGCACAGCACGATGTGCCCGGAGTCCGGCGTGTCGTCGTCGCCGTCGACGAACGAGATGAAGTGCACGTCGTCGAGCGTCGCTGACCGCCGCGCGAGGATCGCGAGCCCGTCTGGCTTCTTGTGCTTCGGCGCGAACTCGACGTCCCACTCGCCGGTCGCGCGCAGCCAGCTGACGACGCGCGGCTCGATCTCCTGCAGGCAGACGACGTCGGCGTCGCTCGCCGACAGGTAGTCGACGATCGGCGCGGTGCGCGTCCCGGGTGCGAGCAGCCACGGCTCGACATTCGGGTAGAAGCCCGGACGCACGTACGCATCGGCGAGCACGTTCCACGTCAGCAGACGAAACACGAGACAAGCGTAGTGAACATCGGCGCGTAGCAGAATCTAATTGACGATCTCGATCGCGAGCCTTAGAACTGCCGCCATGCTGATGACGACGCTCCTCGATTCGTTCGTGGGTGGTCGGGTCAGCCGTACGCGTTAGACGCGCTTCGGCTCGGATCCGGCCTGGTTCTGGATCTCTGGCTCGAGGAGCGCTCGTGTCTCGCAAGAATCTGTCGCGCACCATCATCGAGGGTGGGCGCTATCGTGGAAATCAGTTCGATCGCCGGCTGTCGCACGGCGAGGATCGCGCGCACCTGCGCGAGTGGCTGGATCGGGTGCGGCCCGATCCCGACGAGGCGGATGCGTTCGATCCGGCGCCGCGCCGTCGCGTGTCCAAGCAGTTTCGCGACAAGCTCGGTCCGCCGAGACGCTGGCTCGCTGCGCAGGTCGGCCGGCCGTGGGACCTCGTGTACGCCGAGCTGCGCGCGACGTTCGACCGCCGCACGATCGCCGGCGCGCACGTCGTCGACGATCACATGCTCGGCTGGGTGTACCGCGGCGACCTGTCGGAGGTGCGTCAGTACCGCGGCGCGTTCCACTTCCACGTCGATCGCCACGGCATCCTGCGCCGCGGCGCGCTGTTCGGTCGGTCGTGGTACCGGCTCGTCCAGCAGACGCGCGCGTGGGTCGGCGATCGCGTCGCGGCGAGCACGTACCGCGGCTGGCTGTGGTTCTCCGCCGAGCCGGTCGGCGCGCCGTGCCACCGGCGGTGGGAGTGCGGCGAGCCCGTGCACCACGTGGTCCGCCACCTCGTGTATCACCGCGTGCGTCACGTCGTGGCCGGCACGTTGACGCGCGGTGAGCGGCGGCGGCTCGACGCGCTGCCCGACGAGATTCGCAGGCAGTTCGTCGTCACGGCGGCGCACGTCGGTCTGTGATCGCGGGGCGATCTCCAGGTCGATCGAGCGCGTCGTACTCGGCGTCGAGCAGCTGCTCGGCGAGCTCGAGCTCGCGGCGAGCGGCCGCGCGCCGGTACACGAGCGCGAGCGCGAGCAGCACGCCGACGCCGATGCACGTCGACACCAGCCACAGCGTCGGGCTCATGCGCCGTGACCTCGCGAGAACACGGTGTCGAACCCGCCGTCGAATCGCGTGCTCTTGTTGCCGATGATCGGCGATGCCATCGCGACGAACTGGAGCAGCGCCGCGACGAACAGCACGACGAGCACGACGACCCCGGACAGCGAGCTGACGCGTCGCGAGGTCGTCTCGCCGACGCGACGCGCGACCGCGCGCGAAAACAGCAGCGACGCGACGCCGATCGCGACGAACACCGAGCCGAGCGCGATCGGCAGGCCCGCCTTGCTGCTCGTGTGATAGTAGATCGCGACGAGCGGCGCGAGCGTGGCGAGCACGAGCGTGCCGCCGAAGATCGACGTCGCGAACGCGCTCACGATCTGATGCGCGCGCAGCGGCGAGCCCATGAGGCGCAGCGTGACGAGCCCCGCGGGCAGCGCGGTGACCGCGGACAGCAGGATCACCATTGGGACCTTGTACGCGTTCGCGAGCGACAGCGCCGCCGACGTGCTGCCGGCCGCGAGCCCCCACAGCGCGGCGAGCACGAGGCCGGCAAACAACGCCACGATCGTCAGCATCACCTGATGAGAGCGGCTGTCCGGTGCACGCGACGGCCCTCCACACGTGACGGTCATGAGCTCGGACAGCGGGTGTTGCGCGAGATCTGGATGGTCCATGCGCGTTCACACCAGCAAGCACCGCGCCTTCCCGAGCTTGTCGTCGGTTGCCGGCGGCTGCATCGCCCTGCCCGATCGGTGCGACGCGCGCGCGCCACACCTCGCGTGACCGGTGTCGCGCGGGTGCTATGGTGATTTTCGAACGTGTCCGGCGTCCTCGAATCTCTCGTCGAGCTGCTGCGCGGCAAGCGCGTGACGGTGCTGACCGGCGCCGGGTGCTCGACCGAGTCCGGAATCCCGGACTACCGCGGCCCGGACACGCCACCTCGCAAGCGGCCACCGATCCAGCACCGCGAGTTCGTCGATCACGAGCACATGCGCCGCCGCTACTGGGCGCGCTCGATGCTCGGCTGGCCGATGCTCGCGAGCGCGCGGCCCAATGCCGGCCACGCGGCGCTCGCGGCGCTCGAGCACGCCGGCATCGTCCACGGCCTGATCACGCAGAACGTCGACGGGCTGCACCACGCCGCGGGGAGCCGCGACGTCGTCGAGCTGCACGGTGCGCTCGCCCGCGTGCGCTGCCTCGCGTGCGATCACCGGATCTCGCGCGACGACCTGCAGGCGCGGCTGCTCGCTGCGAATCCCGGCTGGCCCGAGCGCGCGCGCGCGCCAGCGACCGTCGACAGCGCACCCGACGGTGACGCCGATCTCGCCGATCATCTGGTCGCCGACTTTCACGTGATCGCGTGCGACGCGTGCGGCGGCGTGCTGATGCCCGACGTCGTGTTCTTCGGCGGCAGCGTGCCGAGGCCGACGCTCGACGCGGCGTGGTCCGCGTTCGATCGCGGCGAGGTGCTGCTCGTCGTCGGCAGCTCGCTCACGGTGTTCAGCGGCTATCGGTTCGTGCGGCGCGCCGCCGAGCACGGGATCCCGGTCGCGATCGTCAACCGCGGCCCGACGCGCGGCGATCCGCACGCGGCGCTGCGCTGCGACGGCCGCGCCGGCGAGACCCTGACCGCGCTCGCGCGCGCGCTCACCTGATCACGGCCGCAGGATCGCGGTGCCGAGCTCGCCGCCGACCTGATACGCGACGAGCAGCGTGCGCCCGGACCACGCCAGCGCCGGCTCGGTCTCCGACGTGCCCTGCCAGACCGCGCGCAGCTCGCCGCCGCGCGACGCGATCCGCACCACCGGCTCGGGATCGATGCCGTACGCGATCGCGATCTGGGTACCGGCGCCGACGACCGACACCGCGGTGTCCGCGCGTGCGTCCGGCAGCGGCTTGCTCCACACGACCTTGCCCTTCGCGTCGAGCCAGTGCGCGGTCGTGGTGCCATCGCGACGCGCGACGACGACGCACGCGTCCTTCGTGCAGCCGAACCCGCGCAGCTCGCCGCCCTTCGGCAGCTTGACGTCGTGCGCGCGGCTCTCGCACGACCGGCCGCAGCGCAGCAGCGACACGCGGTTGCCGTCGCGCCACAGGAACGCGAGCTTGTCGTCGGCGGACGCGACCGCGCAGTGATCGGGCACCTTCGCGGTCGCGTCGTCGGTCTCGAACACCGCCGGCAGCGCCTCGATGGCCGGCAGCTCGGCGGCCCGGCTCGTCGGACCGTGGACGAACCACAGCGAGCCATCCTTCTCGATCCACGCGACGCCGAACTTGTGCTCGTTGCTCGCCGCGCCCGCGCACAGCAGTGCGACGCTCTTGCCGAACTTCCGCGGCGAGTCCGTCATGTCGATCGATGCGAGCGCGACCTGCTTGCCGGCGACCCACGCGACCGCCGGACCGGCCGCGGTCCCGACGAGCCGGAGCTCTCGCGGCAGCGCGGGAAGCTCGGTCGTCCCGAGGTGCGCGCCGTCGTCGTCGAGCTCGTGGACTCGATGCCGGCCATCGGAGTCGAGCACCGCGAACCCGTCCGGCAGCACCGCGGCCTGCTGCGATACGGCGCGCTTACTCGCCGACGACGCCGGCCACAGCCACCACGCGCCGACGCCGAGCACCACCAGCCATCCGAGCTTGTTCATGCGCGGATCCTATACACGCGGTCCGCGCTGTATTCTCGCGCCATGTCGGATCTCGCCCAGCGGTTCGCGGATGCCCAGGCCCGGATCAAGCCGATCACCGGCCTCGGCAACGACGTGATGCTCGAGCTCTACGCGCTGTACAAGCAGGCGACCACCGGCGATGTCACCGGCGATCGTCCGGGGTTCACCGATCTGCGCGGCCGCGCGAAGTACGACGCGTGGGCCAAGCACAAGGGCCAGACGAAGGATGCCGCGATGGAGGCGTACATCGCGCTCGTCGGCAAGCACGCGAAGTGAGGCTCGTCGTCCTCGCGATGGTCGCGGCGTGCGGCGGCTCGTCGAAGCCGGCGAACGCACCGCCGAAACCGGTGCCCGGCCTGTGCGTCGGGTTCTCGTACGGCGAGCTGTTCGAGCCGAAGGCCGGCGGCCCGGTCTCGGCGTTCCAGGCCGCAGATCAGCTCGCGAAGCAGGATCACGCGCAGGCGACCGCCGCCGTCGAGCACGATCGTCACGCCGAGGCGGCCGGCCACTGGCTCGCGTGCGGCAAGCGCTACCAGACGGTCCCCGACGGTGATCCGCTGCGCGCGCTCGCGCAGCAGAATGCCGAGATGTGCTTCTCGAACGCGATGTACGCCTACGCGTCCGGCGGCGTGCTCGCGAGCGAAGGCCGCGCGAAGCTCGAGCAGGCGGGCGACGAGGATCGCCGGGTCGCGCCGAGGATCCGCGCGCTGCTCGCGAAGGCGCCTAGGGACTGCGCGATCCCGCCGCGGTGAGCTGCGCGAGCACCGGCGCCGGATCGTTCGCGCCGTCGGCGCCGCGCGGGATCTCGAACACACCGACGACTGCCGTGACGTCGAGCGGCGCGTAGAGGTGCGGAAACAGCTCGCCGTCCGCCGGCTCGTAGCGGACGTCGGCGAGCCGCGCCGGATCGAGCTGCAACAGCACGAGGTCCGGCGTGTCTCGATAGAACCGCGCGAGCGTCCGCGGCCACTGGTCTGCCGTCGACAGGTGGATGAAGCCCTCCGTCGCGAGCGACGCCGGGATGTAACGACCCAGCTCGCGTGCGATCGCCCACGCTTGCTGCGACAGCAGATGAAACAGCGCGCCCGTCACCCCGTCACGATGACATGAGGAATCCGCTGATCGCGACCGCCGTGGCGCCGAGCCGCCGCATGCCGCATGCTTGCCGGTCGATGCGCCTCGCGATCGCGCTGCTCGTGTGCCTCGTGCCGGCCGTGGCGTCGGCGAACACGATCACCGATCCGGCGCCCGAGACCCGCGTCGCGACCGGCTATCGCAACGGCAAGCCGGTCAAGGTCAAGCTCGTCGAGATCGACTGGGCGCTCGTCGAGCTGCAGACCGCGCGCGCGTTCCTCGCGATGCGTGCCGCCGCCGCCGAGGACGGCATCGACATCGTGATCTGGAGCGGGTTCCGCACGAACGAGCGCCAGGCCGAGCTCTACCGGGCGTACCGAGAGGGCTACGGCAACCCCGCCGCGAAGCCGGGCTACTCGAACCATCAGCTCGGCCGCGCGCTCGATCTGATGCTGCGCGGCGACGTCTACCCGTGGCTCGTCGCGAACGCACCGCGGTTCGGATTTCGCGCGACCGTCAAGGGCGAGCCGTGGCACTGGGAGTTCCGCGGCGTGCCTCGCCGTCGGTCATAGCCGGAGCGCCATCGCGACGTCGTCGATCTGCGTGCCGTCGACGCGAAAGCGATCGACGGTCGTGCCGACCTCGACGAAGCCGATCGATCGATACAGCGCGCGCGCCGGCGCGTTGTGCGCGAACACGCCGAGATCGATCCACGCGAGCCCGCGATCGCGCGCCCATGCGACGAGCTGCGCGAGCAGCTGCTTGCCGAGCCCGCGACCACGCGCGCCGCGCTCGATCCCCATCCCGAGCGTCGCGCGATGCAGCTCGGCGGCGAGCCGGCCACCGTGCAGATCCGCGTGCCCGACGATCGCGTCGCCGTCGATGGCGCCCCACGTCCGCGTCCAGTGCGGCTCGTCGAGCCCGCGCGCCCACGCGGCGACGAGCCGCTCGCGAAGGCCCGCCTCGTCGATCGGCTCGCGCGCCGAGCGCGGCCGGAAGATCACGTCGCCGTCGACGCCCGACTCGCGACCGTGCCGCACGAGGTGCGCGACCAGCGCGGTCAGATCGCGATCGTCGAGGATCCGGATCGTCATCGCCGTGAGCGTAGTATCACGCCATGCAATCTCCCTGGCGACTCGACGGCCGCACCGTGCTCGTCACCGGCGGCAGCAAGGGTATCGGGCTCGCCGTCGTCGAGGAGCTCGTCGGTCTCGGCGCGCGCGTGCTCGTCGTCGCGCGCTCGCAGGCCGGCGTCGACGCGGTCTGCGAGCAGTACCAGCTCGCCGGGGTCGCGGCGGACGTCACGAGCGCCGAGGACCGCGCGAAGATCGTCGCGCTCGTCGCGCAGCACGGGCCGTTGCACGGCCTCGTCCACAACGCCGGCGGCAACGTGCGCGGTCCGCTCGTGTCCTACGACGACGCGACGATCCAGTCACTGATCCAGCTGAACCTCGTCGGCCCGCTGCTGCTATCGCGCGACCTCCATCCCCACCTGAAGGCCGCGCGCGACGCGAGCGTCATCCACGTCGGTTCGGTCGCCGGCCTCGTCGCGCTGCCGACCGGCGTCGCCTACGCGACCGCGAAGGCCGGGCTCGCGCAGGCGGCGCGCACGCTCGCGCTCGAGTGGGCGCCCGACGGCATTCGCGTCAACACGGTCGCGCCGTGGTACACGCGCACGCCGCTCGCGGCGCCGGTGCTCGCGCGCCCCGACGCGCTCGCCGCGATCGTCGCGCGCACGCCGCTCGGCCGGATCGCCGAGCCGCGCGAGGTCGCAACTGCGATCGCGTTCCTCGCGATGCCGGCATCGTCGTACATCACCGGCCAGTGCCTCGCCGTCGACGGCGGGATGACGATCCTCGGGCTCGCGCCGCTAGCACCCGGCTGACACCTGCAGCGCGTCCTCGGCCATCCAGCCGAAGCGCTTCACGCCGTCCGACGCCCGGACAAAGCCGTAGAAGAACCGCAGGTCGCCCGAGTGCACGCGGTAGCGACCGTCGCCATCCTTGACCCACAGCGGGATCGTGATCGAGGGCCGGCCCGTCGCCGTCGGCACGTTGACGCGCTGGAACCGCGTCCCCGCCGGGAAGTGATCGGTCGTCGCGCCGCCGAGGCCGAAGCCCGGCACGCTGAACACGAGGTTCGCCGAGCGCCGGCCGTTCGCGCGCACGAGCGGCAGGTAGTCGCCGGCGCGCTCGTGGGTCGCGTGGCTGTCGTAGACGACCTTCTTCAGCTCGATCGAGGCGTCATGCGAGTTGCGAATCTCGTAGCAGGCCATGGTGCCGGCCTGCGGATCCTTCGCATTGACCTCGCCGTTGTGGGCGCGGAACGACGTCTCGCCGAGGATGTGGTCGATCGGATACCAGCCCGCGCTGCCGTTGCTCGTCGTCAGCGCGAGCGCGTGCGCCTTGCCGGCGAGCAGGCGTGTCTGACCGTAGTTGAACGTCATCCGCGTGCCGGTCTGCGTCGCGAGCACGGTGCCGTTGCCGTCGCGCACCGAGGCGCCGGTCGCGACGCCCCACGAGTCGCTGCCGCTCGCGGTCATCACGCGCGAGCTGCCTTGCCGGAACCGGCAGTTGTACGGGCTGGCGATGCAGTAGTCGCCGTTGACGCCGGGGACGAGGATCCGCGCCTCGGTCTGGCCACCGGTCTCCTCGCCGTCGCCCTCGACCTCGTCGTCGAGCGGATCGGCCTCGTCGCCGATCATGCATGCGGTCGCGAACATCAAGCACACCCAGGACAGCTTCATGGGGCAGCGGCGGGTGCAGTGGACATGCCGTGCATGGTCGCGCGTTGTGAGCGCGGCTAAGTTTTGCAACGTCGCGGTTCGTCGATCGCCTCGTATCGGCCGCCGCACGTGTGGCGCTCACGATCGTGCGCACCGCGCAGACGGCCGTCGTCAGTGTCAGTGTCAGATGCCGTCGAGCGCCGACAGAAACGGCGCGACGTGCTTCGACAGCTCGCGGACCTCCTCGACTGACAGCCCGAGCGCGGTCGCGAACCGGACGAGCTCGCGGCCTTCGGCCTCGGAGACGTAGCCCTTCGCGAGCACGACCATCAGCGCGTCCTCGACGATCACCGCGGCGAGCTCGCCGGTGTGGACGTTCGCGCCGCGAAACGGCGACGAGGCCGTGCGCAGCTGCGCCGCGAGCTCGCTCGGCGTCAGCGGCTCGTGGAGCAGCAGATCGTCGAGCGAGAACAGATGACCCGAGCGCGCCTCGATCCGCTCCTGGAGCCGCAGGCCCTCCTCGAGGCCGAGCTCGTCACCGGCCCGCGCGATCGCGAGCACGGCGCGCGCGTACAGATGCGCGAGCCCGACGTCGAAGAGGCGCAGCTCACCGGCCACGGAAGTGTCCCGACCTGCGCTCGGTGAACGCACGCAGGCCTTCCTGCATGTCCTCGCTCGCCATGAGCGGCTGGAGGTCCGGCAGCAGGCGCGCGGCGGCGGTCGATTCGGACTCGGGCAGCGCGGCGCGCGACGACGCGAGCGTCGCGTAGACGCCGAGCGGCGCCTGGTTCGCGATCGTCTCGGCCAGCGCGACCGCGCGAGCGAGCTCCTGGCCGGGCTCGACGACCTCCTGCACGAAGCCGATCCGCAGCGCCTCGGCGGCGTCGAACTCGTCGCCGGTCAGCAGCCAGCGCATCGCGTTCGCCCACCCGACCTCGCGCGGGAACCGCACGGTCGCGCCGCCGACCGGATAGATGCCGCGCTTGATCTCGATCTGGCCAAAGCGCGCCGTGCGCGCGGCGATCCGGATATCGGTGGCGAGGAGGAGCTCGATCCCGATCGTGTAGCAGATCCCCTGCACCGCCGCGACGACGGGCGCTCGCACCCGCGGCCCGGCGAGCCCGAGCGGATCGAGCCCGCCCTCGGGGATCTTGAACTTGCCGCTCGCGAACACCGGCGCCCACTGGACCAGATCGAGGCCGCCCGTGAAGTGATCGCCGAGCGCGTACAGCACGCCGACGCGCAGCTCGGGATCGCGATCGAGCTCGCCGTAGGCGCGACACAGCGAGTCCCACAGCGGGAGGTCGAACGCGTTGCGCTTGGCGGCGCGATCGAGCCCCATCAGCAGCACGTTGCCGCGGCGCTCGAGCTGGAGTTTCCCCTCGGTGGTCGTCGTCATCGAGGCTGAGGGTGGCAGATCGAGTGGCCAGGTCGCCACACCCGCTGCGGTCGAAACACCTGCACACGAGCGTGCGCACGCGCACTGCAAGTCGGTGATTGGACGATCGCCGCGAGGCTGCGCGCGCTGGCCACGCGCTTGCTACCGCGAAGGCCATGCGCTTCGCGTCGCTCCTCGCTGTCCTGCTTGCCAGCTGCACTACGGGGCTCGCCGAGCCGGAGCGCAACCAGATCGATGACTACATCGACTCGCTGCCGTACTTACCGGTCGCCGATCCGAAGATCGTCGAGGGCGAGCGCGGCGTCGAGACCCGCGAGGGCGACTACCAGTGCTCGACGCAGAACCTCGAGGAGACGCGGCAGTACGATCGGATCGTCGCGTACGCCGCGAACTCGGATGCGCTGTATCCCGGCGCGATCGTCAGCGCGGACTCGGTGCTGACCGGGCTGTTCACGCAGATCGTGCTGCCGCGCGCGCCGGCGACGATCTCGGTCAGCCTCGAGAACCTCGGCGGCAGCAAGAAGGCGGTGATCGACGAGCCGAGCCTGTCGGCGTATCGCGACGCGCTGTCCGGCATCCTCGATGCCGAGGTCACCGGCTCGACACCCGCGAACCAGTACTCGGAGATCGAGCAGGTCCACTCGGAGAGCCAGCTCGACATGGCGCTCGGCGTCCAGGCGAGCTGGGGCCTGGGCATCGCGAGCCTGAAGTCGAGCTTCGACTTCTCGAAGCAGGAGATCCGGTCGCGCTACGTCGTGCGCTACACGCAGGCGTACTACACGGTCGACCTCGACGCGCCGGCGGTGCCGAGCGCGCTGTTCGCGCCGCAGGTCCGGCTCGCCGACGTCCAGGACAAGATGGACGAGCAGCACCCGCCGGCGTACGTGTCGTCGGTGACGTACGGCCGGATGGTCGTGTTCACGTTCGAGTCCGAGTACTCGGCCGAGGAGATGGGCGCGGCGCTCGACTTCGCGTACTCCGGCGGCGTCGATGTCTCGGGCGATGTCTCGGTGACGTACAAGGACATCATCTCGCGCAGCAAGATCACCGCGTTCATCCTCGGTGGCGATGCCGGCACCGCCGCGACCACGATCGACAGCTACGACGCGCTGATCGCGTTCATCAAGGAGGGCGGCAACTACTCGCGGCAGTCGCCCGGCGCGCCGATCGCGTACAAGCTGAGCTACCTGAAGGACAACTCGCCGGCGCGGATGTCGTTCACGACGACCTACGACGTCAAGGACTGCACGCGCGTGTCGCAGAAGGTCCGCGTGATCCTGCAGAGCATCGCGGTCGACAGCGCCGGCGGCGACAGCGGCGACGATCTCGAGCTGTACGGCAAGATCTGGGCGGAGGGCACGAGCACCGGCACGCTGTTCGACAAGGGCAGCGGTAGCGCGGTGCAGATCCACCAGGGCACGCAGTTCGGGGCCGGCACGCCGATCGCGGAGACCGTCATCGACGTCGCGCCGAAGGCTGGCGAATCGATCCGCCTGCGCGGTCAGCTCAAGGACGTCGACACGTTCACGTTCGACGACACGATCGGCGACGAGACCGTGATCAACCCGTTCGAGACCGGCTGGCGCAAGGACGTGACGATGACGTTGACCGGCGACAACGCGCGCGTGCGGATCAACTTCTCGCTGTCCCCGATCTGATCCAGTCGCGACGCGCGGTTGCCCACGTGCGACGCGTGCGACGTCGCGGCTGTGTGCTCGCGGCCCGCGCAATTCTGTGTAATGCGGTCTCTGCGTGCGTCGTCATCCTGTCGATCACGGAGGATGACGATGACCGCGACAAGTACTTTGCTCCGGACCCTGGTCACGCAGCTGAGCCGGCCGCTCGACTGGCTCGGCCTGCCGCGCCCGGCGTATCTGTTCCCGTGGCCGTACGAGGTCTGCGAGCAGGAGGTGCTCGAGCGCGAGCTGTTCGATCACGACCGGATCGCGAACGACAACGCGAGGCGGGCGGACGACTGCGCCGAGCCCGTGCGTCCGACCTGGGTGCGAATTCGCTGACTCAGCGCAGCGCGCCGAGCGTGAACGTCCGGCCGTAGCCGCGCGACAGGTTCTCGATGTGGACGCGGATCGTGCCGTCGGCCGCGTACGTGTACGTCTCGGCGATCTCGTTCGCCATCAGGTCCGGACGCCGCGTGTTCGGCATCGCCGCGAGCTCCTCGATCGCTGCGCGCTCGGCGAGCGCCGGGTCGTACGGGAAGTAGACGTCGGCCGTCGGCACGAGGTCCTGCACCGGCTGGCCGGCGTCATCGAGCGCGCCGCACTCGAGGAACCGCAGGTGGCCGATCGGGTGGGTCGGCCGGTAGCGACGCTCGACGACGAGCTCGCCTGTGTTCTTGCCGAGCAGCGGATCGAACACCTTGTCGACACCGTCGTCGGCCTCGCGCCAGACGCCGAAGTGGCGCGTGATCGCCTCGCGGATCATGACGTGCGCCTTGGGATCGGCCGCGATCGCGAGCCCGACCGCCGTTGCCGCGAACGGCTGCGGTGCGAGCTGGAGCTTCTTCGCGAACCGCGCCCGCAGCGCGCGGCCGACCGCCGGAAACGCCGCGCCACCGCCGACCAGGTACAGACCGCCGAGCTCGCGCGTGTCGTCGGGATCGATGCCGCGCTCGCGCAGCCGGTCGAATAGCAGATCGATCTGCGCGAGCGTCTTGTCGATCAGCGGCTGCGCTCGCGCGTAGAGCTCGGCGACGTCGACCGCGACGTGCTCGCCGGCCCCGAGATCGAGGTGCAGCTTGCGGCTCGTCGGGCGCAGCGCTTCCTTCGCCTCACGCGCGCGCTCGAGCAGCGCCGCCGTCGGCGCGACGCCCGCCGCCTCGAGGATCAGCTCGTCGAAGTCATCGCCGCCGAGCCGCGCGAGCCCCTCGGACGCGATCAGATCGAACCGCCGGCCCTCGAGCGACACCGCCGAGGTGTCGAACGTGCCGCCGCCGAGGTCGTAGACGACGACGTAGCGCTTCGGGCTCTTGCGGCCGAGCTCGAGGTGGCGGTGCGCGAAGTCGACCGCGGCCGCCGTCGGCTCGTTGAGCAGGCCGATCGGCTTGAACCCGGCGCGCCGCATCGCCTCGAGCGTCAGCCAGCGCTGGCGCGACGCCGAGTTCGCGGGCACGGCGGCCATCACCTCGAGCGGCTCGTCGTCGTCGAGCTCGAGGTTCGAGCGCTCGATCAGCGCGCGCCGAAGCTCGGACAGAAACACGGTCGCGAGCTCGAGCGCGGTCACGCCCGGCAGCTCGGGGACGAGCGCATCGGGCGCCATCGCACCGACGACGCGCTTGATCGAGCGCAGCGCGTGGGTCGCGGTGCCGTCGGCGAGCGCGCGCGCCGCGTCCCAGCCGACGAGTAGCTCGTCGTCACGGATCACCGCGATGCCCGGGACGTGCTCGCGAAACTCGCCGGCCTCGTCGAACGCCGCCAGTGGATGACGGCCGTCCTGCACCGCGGCGACGACGGTGCGGGTGGTGCCGAAGTCGATCCCCAGTCGCATGGCCCCACCTTGCACGAAACTGACCGCGAGGGCGAATCACTGGCGATCCCTCACGGTGAGCGCGGGCGCACGCTCACGGCCGCGCGAGCGTCCACGACAGCGCCATCTGCAGCTCCGGCACGTTGACCCACGGATGCGGCCGCAACGCCGAGCGCGTGATCTCGTCGCGCACCGAGACGTCGAGCGTCACGTGATCCCACGCGCGCACCCGCAGCGCGACGCCGAGCGAGCCGAGCGCCTGGCGATCGAGCATCCCGCCGCCGACGAGCAGCTCGAACTTCACCGGGTACGCGACATCGGAGCCGACCTTCGCGATCCGGCCCTGCGTCAGCTCCCAGATCGCATCGAGCTCGTAGATCCAGATGCCATCGCGGAAGCGGACCTGGGTCGCGGTCGCGAGCCGCTGCGTGATCGCGACCCGCCCGACGACGCCCGCGCTCGGCGCGCCGTCCCACGACACGCCGGTCATCGCGCCGACCGAGTACGCGTGCTCGTCGAGCCGGGGCTGCGGTCCTTCGAGCGGGTCCTCGACGCTGCCGGCCCGCGCGATCGCCGGGACCGCGACGAGGGCGAGCACGAGCCGCATCACCGCACCGTGACACGCCGCCTGCGTGACCGGTTGCAGCATTCGTGTGTCGTCGGCTAACGCCGCGTACAGTCGGCAGGTGCGTTCGATCTTGATCTGTTTCGGTCTGCTGTTCGCGTGCGCGGGGGCACCGCGTACCGGCCCAGATTCCGGCGCGTTCGTCGACGCCGACCGCGCCGCGATCACCGCCGTGCTCGACGCCCAGGTCGCGGCGTGGAACCGCGGCGACCTCGCCGCCTACATGGACGGCTACGCGCGGACCGATCGCCTCGTGTTCACGTCCGGCGGCAAGGTCCGGCGCGGCTGGCAGACCGCGTTCGACCACTACCAGAAGCGCTACGCGCAGGATCCCAGGGCGATGGGCAAGCTCGTGTTCGAGATCCAGTCGATCGATGCCGTCGGCGCGGACGCCGCGGTCGTGCTCGGCACGTGGATCCTGACCGAGAGCCCGAGCGATGGCCGCGGCGTGTTCTCGCTCGTGCTCCAGCGCCGGCCCGAGGGCTGGCGGATCGTCCACGACCACACGTCGCTGGAGACCCCGTGATCAGCGTGCCTGCTGCGCGCAGGTCGCCTCGGCCGCGAGCGCGTCGAGCTGCGGGCGCAGCGCCGAGCGCTCGGGCGCGAGCACGAACGTCCACAGCGCGCCGCGTTCGCACGGCGTCCGCTTCGCCCAGCCGGCGACCGCCAGCGGCTGCTTCGTCTTGAACGCGTCGACGACGATCGCGTGGACATCGAACCGGCTCGCCGCGCCGGGGTTCGCGTCGACGCGGATCACGTCGACCGCGAGCGCGGGATCGACCGCCTGCGCGAGCCCGCGGAAGTAGACGACGAGCTCGTCGGCGAGCTGCTCGCCGGTCAGCGTCGTCGGATCGTCGAGCCGCCACACGAACGTGTACGACCAGTAGCCGGGCGCGCCGGGATCGAAGAACCCGGGCGCGAATCGCAGCTCCTCGGCGCCGCGGTGGCCGAGCGACGGCGCGAAGTCGAGCGGGAACGCGATCGTCTCGCTCTTCCAGCCGGCGGGGACGCGCCACGTCGCCGATGCCGCGGGCGCGGGAGCCGGCGTCGAGGATGCGCTGCACGCGACGAGCACGACGGCGATCCACCTCATGCCGCGACGATCGCGGGGATTTGCCCGCCGGTGCAAGTCGCGATGCGACCGACGGCGCGACGCTCCTCCTGCCACGTGTCGATCGCCCAGCTGTCCCCGACCCCGCGTTGCCGAACGCAACATCGACGATCTCGACCCCAGGCTGCGCGCGGGATTGCGCGAGGCACGAATCGTGCTCGGTCCTCGGCCGTGCGCATCGGTGGGCTCGTCGCACTGCTGCTCGCCGTCGCGGGCTGTCCGAGCTCGCAGCGAACGCCGGGCCACGACGTCCGCGATGCCGCGAGCGATGCCCCGATCGCGGACCGCACCGACTGGCACGGCCGCTCGATCTACTTCGTGATGACCGACCGGTTCGCGAACGGCGATCCGGGCAACGACGGCGCGAACGGCTACGCCGCGGACCTCGCCGATCCGCGGGCGTGGCACGGCGGCGACTTTCGCGGGTTGATCGACCGCCTCGACTACATCGCCGGCATGGGCTTCACCGGCCTGTGGATCACGCCGGTGATCGAGCAGCACGACGGCCACGGCTACCACGGCTACTGGGGCTGGGACTGGTCGAAGATCGACGGCCACCTCGGCGACCTCGATCAGCTGCGCGCGCTCGTCGCCGCCGCCCACCAGCGCGGCATCGCGGTGATGATCGACACCGTCGCGAACCACACCGGCCGCTATGGCTACGCCACACCGACGTTCCCCGATTACGCGATGTATCACCACAACGGCAACATCACGGACTACGGCAACCCGACGCAGGTCGAGGACAACGACCTGTCGGGTCTCAACGACCTCGCGCAGGAGAACCCCGCGGTCGCCGCGAAGCTGCTCGATCACGTGCGCTGGCTCGTCACCGAGACCGGCGCGGACGGGCTGCGCGTCGACACCGTGAAGCACGTGCCGAAGCCGTTCTGGTCCGAGTGGGTCGGCGCCGCGCGCGTGTTCACGCTCGGCGAGGTGCTCGACGGCGCGGTCGACAACGTCGCGCCGTACTCGCACGTGCTCGACGCGACGCTCGACTATCCGCTGTACTTCGCGATCAAGGACGTGTTCGCGAAGAACGGCTCGATGCGCCGGCTCGGCGACGTGCTCGGCCGCGACGACACGTACCGCGATCCGCAGCTGTCCGGCGTGTTCCTCGACAATCACGATCAGCCGCGGTTTCTGTGCGAGGCGACCGGCGCGACCGACGCCGACAAGCTCGCCCAGCTGCGGCTCGCGCTCGCGTTCGTGTTCACGGCCCGCGGCATCCCCGTCGTCTACTACGGCACCGAGCAGGCGTTCGCGAGCTGCACCGAGAACCGGCCCGACATGTTCGGGACGCCGAGCACGGCCTCGGCGATGTACGCGTGGATCGCGACGCTGCAGCGGATCCGGACGCGCAGCGAGGCGTTGCGCATCGGCGTCCAGCACGAGCGCTGGCAGGACGACACCGCGTACGCGTTCGAGCGCGTCGCCGGCGCGCACGGCGCGATCGTCGCGTTCAACCTGAGCGGCGGGTCGCGCACGCTGTCGCTGCAGGGTCTCGTGATCCCCACGGGCACGACGCTGCGCGATGCGCTCGGCGGTGGCGCGATCGTGACGGTCGACGCCGGACGCGTGCAGGTCACGATCCCGGCGCGGGCGGTCGTCGTGCTGACGACCGAGCCGTGACCCCGGCAATTTTTTGCGCCGCTCGCCGCGCGTTGCGAACCTTGCGGCATGGACAAGATGGAGCTCGTGACGCAGCTCGCTCGTCAGCTCGAGGGCTCGGCGCGCGCGGCGCTGTCCGCTCGCGACGTGGTCGCCGCCGAGGCGCGCGACGGGGCCACCCCCGACGAGAAGCGCGAGGACGCGCGCGCCGCGCACCAGGCGTCCTCGCTCGGCAGCGCGCAGCAGCGACGCGCGAAGCAGGCGCTCGCCGACGCCGACACGCTGCTGCAGTTCAAGCCGCGGCCGCTACCGCCGACCGCGTCGATCGCGATCGGTGCAATCGTCGAGATCGAGGACGCGGACACCGGCGAGGGCCGCACGTTCTTCCTCGCGCCGGTCGGGGCCGGCATGACGCTGACCGGGCCGGGTGGCGACGGTCACCTGTCCGTCGTGACGCCGGTGTCGCCGATCGGCAAGGCGGTGATCGGCAAGAAGGTCGGCGATGTCGTCGACGTCACCGTCGAGGGCGACGTCCGCGAGTGGCAGATCACGTACGTCGCGTAGCTCAGCTATCGACGAACGCGTCGATCGCGGTCAGCTCGCCGCGGTCGAAGAAGATCCGCTCGCAGCTGTCACACCAGTCGTACTCGACGTCGCCCGCGCCGCGCAGCGCGATCATGTCCTTGTTGCACTCGTGGCAGCGCGCCGCGCCCTGGCGCTGATAGACGTGCGCGTGGGCCGAGACGACGCCGCCCTCGATCACGTGCGCGAGGCCGAGCGAGTCGATCAGCTCGGTCTCGCCCTTGTCGAGCGCGATGCCGCCACACGCCGGACAGCGATCGATCTCGATCGAGTGGACCTCGATCAGCACCATGTTCTGCGCGCAACCCGGACACTTCATGGCGGCGACTCTAGCGCGATCGCGACTGCCACCACGCGGTCCACGCCGCGGCGTCGGTGCCAAAATCGCGGCCGCGGGAGCGTGCACGCAGCGCCTCGAGGGCGTTCGCGCGCACGATCTCGTCGCCATCGCCGAGCGCGCGGATCAGCGCGGGCACCGCGATCGCCATGTCCTGCGTCGCGAGCTGCGCGGCCGCGACCCGGCGCTCGAGCGTGTCGCCGCGCGCGAGCAGCTCGACGAGCAGCGCCGCCGCCTCCGCATTCTCGACCGCGCCGAGCGCGTTGAGCGCGTGCATGCGAACGCGCTCGCTCGTCGCGTGATCGGTCGCGCGCGTCGCGATGTCCTTCACCGTGACCTGGCCGGCCGCGTACAGGCCACCGAGCCGCTGCATCGCGACGCCCGCGGTCTCGACATCGGAGTCGCGCGACGCCGCGAGCAGCGCCTGCGGATCCGGATCGCTGGCCGCCGCGAGCTCGCGCACCGCCGCGCGGCGGATCCCCGGATCGCTCGATCCCAGATCCGCCGCGAGCCCGGTCGCGGCTGGTGCGCGCGTCGGCAATTGCGGCGCGACGCGGGCACGCGCAGCCGCCGGCGGCCGCTCGACCGGCGTCGGGGTGTCGTCGAGGCTCGCGGTCGGGACCGGCGCGCTCGCGAGCGCGGCGCCAGACGCCGGCGGCGTCGATCCCGACGACGCGCGGCCGAGCCACACGCCAAACCCGAGGAGCCCGGCGGTCGCGGCGGCGACGGCGATGTGCGAGGCGCGCATCCGGCTCACTCCGTGCTCGCGCAGCACCGGCAGAACGCGGTCGACGTCACCGCCTGAGCGACCATCGCGTTCGTGTCGGTGTTGCTGTTGATGAACAGCGCGGTCGTCGCGGTCTCCTGATCGTCGACCCAGTCGCCGGTGACGCCGCCGTTGCCGACCGTGATCCCCGACTGCATGATCGCGCGCATCTCGCCCGACGAGCACAGGTGCGTGCCCGCGGCGCGGCAACGGTTCGCGCAGCCCGAGAACGTCAGGCCGGAGGCATCGATGTCCTCGGCGCAGATGCCGGCGCCGTGGCGGACGTAGCCGGCCGGGCAGCCGCGGTTGAGCACGCGCTGCTGGCCCATGTCGAGCGAGCCGGTCATCGTATCGCCGGCCGCGTTGACGTAGCGCGGATCGTAGCGCGCGTCGGTGAACGCGGTGTCGAGCGAGACCGCGTTCGCGGCGACCGCGATGCCGGCGCCCGCGACGACGTCGACGGTGACCGCGCCGGACGCGCCGCCGCCGGTCAGGCCGTTGCCCGCGATCACGTCGGTGATGTCGCCGCCGGCGTTCGTGTCGGTATCGATGTCGTTCGCGCACGCCCACGACGTGCCGGTGAACTTCAGCACCTGGCCGGCGGCGCACGTCATCAGCAGCGAGATCGCGGCATCGCCGGCGGTCACGCCGCCCGTGAGGCCACTCGTGCTCGCGGTCGTCACGCTCGTGATGTCGCCGCCGGAGTTCGTGTCGACGTCGGCCGCGCACACCCACTGGCTGCCGTTGAACTTGAGGATCTGACCGGCGCTGCAGCCGGTGAGCAGCGACAGCTGGACGTCGCCCGCGTTGCCGCCACCGGCGAGCCCGCCGACGCCACCGACGGTGACGCTCGTGATGTCGCCGCCCGCGTTCGCGTCGTTCGCGCACGCCCACGCGGTGCCATTCCACTTGAGCAGCTGGGTCGGCGCGCACGACAGCAGCAGCGACAGCGTCACGCTGCCGCCGGTCCCGCCGCCCTCGAGGCCGCTGCCGGCGACGACGTCGGTGATGTCGCCCGAGCCCGACAGATCCGGCGCGCACACGACGCTGCCGTCCGCGTTGACGCCGATGATGAAGTTGCCGGTGCCGCACGTGCCGGTCACGCGCTGCTGCAGCTGATCCGCGGTCAGCCCACCGACGGTGTCCGAGGCGGTCGCGCGCACCGCGTACGGCACGCT
The DNA here is from genome assembly GCA_035715365.1 of Kofleriaceae bacterium. Classification (GTDB taxonomy): domain Bacteria; phylum Myxococcota_A; class Polyangia; order Haliangiales; family Haliangiaceae; genus JABFXX01. The sequence continues at coordinate 104,189 of DASTLB010000079.1, forward strand.
GCCGAGCGCGACGCGCGGCTCCATCACCGCCTCGTCGAGCGTGACCTGGAGGAACAGCTTCCTGCCGTCGAACACGCCCGCATCGAGCGCCTTCGTCGCGCCGAGCTCCTCGAACAGCAGGCCATCGTCGACGGTGACGTCGCGGCCCTCGCTCCACAGTGCGTTGCCGCCGACCTCGGCATCGAACAGCTCGAACGTGATGTGGTGCGGGCCGGTCACCGCGTCGCCGGTCGCGTCGTCGACGAGCCGCGCGGTGAAGCTCACCGTCGCCGGCACGCCGGCCTGCGCCGAGGTCACGAGGCCCGCGGCGAGCGCGAGCGCGATCAGAAATCCATGTCTCATGGGGTCACCACCGCGCCGGACGTCGCCGTCGTCTTGCCGTTGTCACTCGGCGTCTGCACGAACGCGCGTCCGACCTGGACGTCCATGCGAATGCCACCGCCGCGAATCCGCGCGCCGCCGGACACGATCTCCCGCGCCGGCTTCTGCGCACGCGTGGTGTCCTTGTCCGACGCAGACGCGCACGCTGTGGCGACGACCGCCACCACGACCATCCAGAACCGAGAGGCGAAGCTCATGGCGCGCATCTATATACGAAGTGGGGGTGACGTCAGTAGCGGTTTGTCGTGGTAGCTCCAGATCATGGGACAGCTCGTCGACGGAGTCTGGAAGACCGGCTGGTACGACCCCGATGCCAAGGGCGCTTTCCAGCGTCCGGCCGCGCGGTTCCGCGACCGCGTCCCGAAGGTCGAGGCCGGCCGCTACCACCTCTATGCCTCGTACGCCTGCCCGTGGGCCCACCGCACGCTGATCACCCGGTCGCTGCGCGGCCTGACCGACGTGATCGGCCTGACGGTCGTCGACCCGAAGATGGGCGACGACGGCTGGGTATTTCCACCCGGCCAACCCGATCCGGTGCTCGGCAAGACGATGCTGCGCGACGTCTACCTCGAGGCGAACCCGCACTACACCGGGCGCGTGACCGTCCCGACGCTGTGGGACAAGCAGGCGCGCACGATCGTCAACAACGAGTCGCGCGAGGTCATGCGCATGCTCGACGTCGACTTCGCGCCGCTCGCGACGGACCCGCTGGTGCCGACGCTCGCGCCCGCCGAGCGCGTCGCCGAGATCGACCGCACGCTCGACGCGATCTACCAGCCGATCAACAACGGCGTGTACCGCGCCGGCTTCGCGGGCTCGCAGGAGGCCTACGAGCAGGCGGTTGGCGAGCTGTTCGAGGCGCTGTTCCACTGGGAGGCCGTGCTGGCGCGCCAGCCGTACCTGCTCGGCGCGCAGATGACCGAGGCCGACGTCGCGCTGTTCACGACGCTGTTGCGGTTCGATCTCGTCTACTACGCCCACTTCAAGTGCAACGTGAAGCGGCTGCGTGACCTGCCGAACCTGTGGCGGTTCACGCGCCGGATGTACCAGCACCCGGGCATCCGGCCGACCTGCCACCTCGACCACATCAAGACCCACTACTACTGGAGCCAGACCACGGTGAACCCGTCGCGGATCGTCCCGGTCGGCCCCGACCTCGAGCCCGAGCTGGCCGTCGACGCCGCGAGCTGACGGGAGAGATCCCGCCCCGCGCCGAAACTTGCGCCGCGCGATCGCGACCTGTTCAAATGCGCAGGTGCAGGCAGCCGATCCGCACGAGGCCTTGAACCGAGCGCAGCGCGACGCCGTCGTCGCGGATGCGAGCCAGCCGTTGCTGATCATCGCCGGCGCCGGCACCGGCAAGACCACGACGCTCGCGCACCGGATCGCGCAGCTCGTGCTGGACGGTGCCGATCCGCGGCGGGTCTTGCTGCTGACGTTCTCGCGGCGCGCGGCGCAGGAGATGATCCGGCGCGCCCAGCGGGTCACACGCGGTGCCGATCTGCCGTGGGCCGGGACGTATCACGCCGTCGGCAGCCGGCTGCTGCGACTGCACGCGCTGCCGCTCGGCCTCGACCCGTCGTTCACGGTGCTCGATCGCGGCGACGCCGCCGACCTGATGGATCTGATCCGCGCCGACCACGGCCTCGGCAAGACCGACCGCCGGTTCCCGCGCAAGGACACCTGCCTCGCGATCTACTCGCGCACCGTCAACGCGCGTACGACGCTCGAGCACGTGCTCGACGGTGCGTACCCGTGGTGTCGCGAGCACGCCGCCGCGCTGCGCACGCTGTTCGGCGCGTACGTCGAGGCCAAGCTCGCGCGCCACGTGCTCGACTACGACGACCTGCTGCTGTGGTGGTGGCACGCGATGGCCGCCGAGCCGGTCGCCGAGGCGATCCGCGCGCGGTTCGATCACGTGCTCGTCGACGAGTACCAGGACACGAACGCGCTGCAGGCCGAGATCGTCGTCGCGCTGTCGCCGTCGGGCCGCGGCGTCACGGCGGTCGGCGACGACGCACAGGCGATCTATTCGTTCCGCGCCGCGACCGTCCACAACATCCTGCAGTTCCCGACCGCGTTCGCGACGCCCGCGCGCCAGATCCCGCTCGAGGACAACTACCGCTCGACGATCCCGATCGTCGCCGCCGCGAACGCGGTGATCGAGCGGTCGTCCCAGCGGCTGCCGAAGACGCTGCGCTCGAGCCGGCCGTCGCAGGAGAAGCCGGTGATCGCGATCGTCGAGGACGAGCTGTGCGAGGTCGACTACGTGATCGAGCGTGTGCTCGCGCACCGCGAAGCCGGGTTGATGCTGCGCGATCAGGCCGTGCTCGTGCGCGCCGCACATCACTCCGACCTGCTCGAGCTCGAGCTCGGCCGCCGTCGGATCCCGTACGTGAAGTACGGCGGGCTCAAGTTCCTCGAGGCCGCGCATGTGAAGGACCTGCTCGCGTTCCTGCGGTTCGCCGAGAACCCGTGCGATCCGATCGCGGGGTTTCGCGTCGCGCAGCTCGTGCCCGGCGTCGGCCCGGCGTTCGCGCGCCGCGCGGTCGAGGCGGTGCGCACCGCCGCGCTCGCCGCGCTCGCCGAGCTGAAGCCACCGCCGGCCGCGCGCGAGCTGTGGCCGCAGCTGTGCGCGCTGCTCGTCGAGCTCGCGACGCCCGCGACGCCGTGGACCGGCCAGATCGCGCGGATCCGCCAGCTCTACGAGCCGCTGCTCGCCGAGCGCTACGACGGCGTCACCGCGCGGCTCGGCGACCTCGCGTCGCTCGAGGCGATCGCCGGCGCGTACACCGATCGCGCGAGCTTCCTCGAGGATCTGACGCTCGATCCGCCGAGCTCGACCGGCGACTACGCCGGCCCGCCGACGCTCGACGAGGACTGGCTCGTGATCTCGACGATCCACTCCGCGAAGGGCCAGGAGTGGCGCGCCGTGTTCGTGCTCGACGTGATCGACGGCCGGATCCCGTCGGACCTCGGCGTCGGCACCACGGACGAGCTCGAGGAGGAGCGCCGCCTGCTCTACGTCGCGATGACGCGCGCGAAGGACCACCTCCACCTCGTCCAGCCGCTGCGCATGTACGTCGAGAAACAGCATCGGCACGGAGACCGTCACGTCTTCGTGCCGCGCAGCCGGTTCCTCCCCGACGCCATCCTCGATCGGTTCGAGCGCGTCGTGCGAGGACGTCCGGTCCAGGCCCTCGGAGCCGCCGCGGCGCCAGTGGTGGCTGACGTCGCGGCCCGGCTCCGGGCGATGTGGTGAACCTACAATCGTCGTGTCGTGGCGCCGCGGATCACGCGCAACAGCACGAGCAAGATCACGGCGCCGATGAACGCCACGAAGATCGTGCCGGCGAGCCCGCCGAACGGCGAGCCCCAGCCCGCGGCGCGGAACACGAAGCCGCCGAGGAACGCGCCGACGATGCCGACGACGATGTCACCGATGATGCCGTAGCCCGAGCCGCCGACGACCAGCGAAGCCAGTACGCCCGCGACGAGCCCGACGATGAGCCACGTGAGGATGTCCATGCCCGGCGATACAGCATCGCGCGTGCCACGACGTCATCTCGCGGCCTTGCCGCACCGCCGCCACCTGCCGCGGATTCATCGCGTGACAGCGGCGCTCGCCGTGCCGCGATCGCTGATTTGTCCGCGCGCACACTCGCCGATCGCGACCCGCCCACTAAGGTGTTTTCCATGCGCCGGTACGCCGCGGTCCTGCTCGATGTCGACGGCACGCTCGTCGATTCCAACGATGCCCACGCGCACTGCTGGGTCGAAGCCTTCGCCGAGCGCGACCTCGACGTCAGCTACGCGCGCGTCCGCCGCATGATCGGCATGGGCGGCGACCGCCTGATCGAGCTCGTCGCCGGCTACCCGCGCGACAGCAAGGACTCCAAGCGCCTCGGCGAGCGCCGCGCGGAGCTCTTCCTCGACAAGTGGCTCCCCCAGGTCAAGCCGCTCGACGGCACGCGCGAGCTCCTGCTCCGCCTGCGCGCCGACGGCTACCAGTACGCGATCGCCTCCGCCGCCAAAGCCGAGGAGCTCACCCCGCTCCTCGAGCTCGCCGGCATCGCCGACCTCTGCGATCGCATCACCACCTCGAGCGACGTCACCGACTCCAAGCCCGCCCCCGACACGATCGAGGCCGCGCTCGGCCGCGTCTCCGTCGATCGCCACCGCGTCGTGATGATCGGCGACACCCCGTACGACGTCGAGGCCGCGCGCGGCGCGAACGTCGACATCATCGGTGTCACGACCGGCGGCTGGTCGCAGGAATCGCTCGCCGGTGCGATCGAGGTCTACGCCGGCCCCGCTGGTCTCCTCGCGAATTGGGGACAGGCTACACTTGGTCAACCTGGCGGCGGCTAACCCCGCGCAATCGCTTCTGCGATCGGGGACAGGCTACACTTGTTCAACTTCCGCTCGCCGCGCATGCCGTCCGATCACGTCGTCATCGCGGCGCGTCGGACCAGCACGGTTGCGCGCAGGTTGCGCAAGTGTAGCCTGTCCCCGTTCGGCGACGTGATCACCGGGGGTTGCGCGCCACCTGGTTGACGAAGTGTAGCCTGACCCCGATCAGCGGCGGAGCTCTGGGCCCGGCGGCGCACCGGCCGGCGTCTCGCGCACCGGCTCCTCGCGCGGCTGCTCGGGCTTCTCGTCGAGAGACTTCAGATCACTCGGCGCCGGCCCGTTCACCACGCGGCCGTACGGATCGAACCGCGAGCCGTGGCACGGGCAGTCCCACGTCTTCTCCGCCGAGTTCCACTGCACGACGCCGCGCAGGTGCGTGCACGTCGCCGAACACTTGTGGAGCACGCCGGCCTCGTCGCGATACGCGGCGACGAAGTGGAGGCCGTGGCGGACGAGCGCGCCCTGCCCCGGCGGGATGTGATCCTCGGACGAGACGTCGCCGCGCTTGAGCCAGTCGGTGTACGGCCACGACGATTGCGACGCTTCCTTGACGAAGGTGCCGAGCGCGTGGAACTTGCTGCGCTTCGGATCGTAGACCTCGGTCCAGCGATGGTGATGGCCGCGCATCAGCTGCGGTAGCAGGATGCCGGCGATCGTGCCGTGCGTGAGGCCGTTGCCCGAGTCGCCGGTGCACACGTAGACGTGATCGAGGTCGGGGCTCGCGCCGATGTGGGCGTTGCCATCGACGGGCTCGAGCACCTGTCCGGACCACTGATAGACGATCGCGCCGGCGTTCGGGAACCACTTGCGCGTCCACGCCTCGAGCTCGGCCCACGCCGCGTTCGGATCGCCCTGGCCGGTGCGGTGGTCCTCGCCGCCGACGATCAGGACCTCGCGGCCGTCGTCGGCGCGCACGACGCGGATGTAGTGGTAGATGTCGAGCGTGTCCCAGTACAGGCCGTGCGGTACCGAGCCCGGCGGGATCTCGAAGCCGAGGATGTACGTCCGGTACGCGGCCTGGCGGATCGTGAGCTTGACCGGGCTCGTGATCGTCGAGTTCGTCGCGTCGACGGCGATCTGACACACCATGCGGCGGCCGCCCGCGAGCCGGATCGTCAGCGGCTCTCCGGGCTCGATCATCTCGACGTGGACGCCGGTGTGGATCTTGCCGCCGGCGGCGACGATCGCGTCGGCGAGCCCGCGCAGGTACTTCAGCGGATGAAACTCGGCCTGGCGCTCGAACCGCAGCGCGGGTCCGGTATCGAACGGCAGCGGCGCGCGATCGACCTTGTCGACGATCAGCCCGGCACGCCGCGCGGCCGCGAGCTCCTTGTCGAGCGACTGGTCGTAGCCCTTGCCCGGCGGCGAGAACAGAAAGCCCGGCACGCGCTGGAAGTCGCAATCGATGCCGAGCTCGCCGGCGGTGCGCTCGATGTAATCGATCGCCGCGCTGTGGCTCTCGGCGACGAGCTTCGCGCCACGCTCGCCGAACTTGTCCTCGAGCATGTGGAAGTGGTCATCGACCGCGCTCGCGAGGTGCGCCGACGTCCGGCCGGACTCGCCGCCGCCGATCGGCCCGTCGTCGAGCACGACCACGCGCGCGCCCTGCTTGACGAGCTCGTACGCGGTCGTCAGGCCCGCGATGCCCGCGCCCACGATCACCACGTCGGCCTCGAGCTCTGGCGTCGTGTCGAATCGCCGGATGTCACTCGTGTCGTGCCAGATCGAAACCGTCGAGCCGCCTTCGTGTTCGCTGCGCATGAAGATCCTCCGGCGGTGCTGCGCTTCAAGCGATGTGCCACGCAGCGCGTGCGAGCGCGGCTGTCACAACGAAGTTCGCTAATCGCGCTCCATCACGTCGCGCGACCGCGGCATGTCGATTGCGAAGCCCGCCGACATGCCGCCTCGCCTCGCTCTCGGCTGTGCGCTCGGGCTCGTCTGCGCTGGATGTGCCCAGAACCCGGGCTCCCACGATCAGGACGCGGGCCCCGATCTCGACGCCGGGATCGATACCCGCCCTCCGGACGACGGAACGATCGACGCGCCTCCCGATGCACCGACGGTCGACACGACACCGCCGCAGCTGGTGTCGATCTCCCCGGCGAGCGGAAGCGCCGCGTGGCTCCATGACTCGATCCGCCTCGTGTTCGATGAACCGATCAAGCCGACCGCGAACGTCGACGTCACGTTCGCGGGGGCAGCGCTCACCGCGAGCGTGTCGCGTGAAGGCGATCGCACGCTCGTGATCGGGATCGAGAACGCCGCGCGCGGTCTCGGCACGCTCGACGTCCGCGTCGCCGGCATCCACGACCTCGCGGACAACGTGCTCGCGACGCCGGTGACCGCGCAGTACACGATCGAGCCGTGGTTCCGGACGTCGGTCGATCGCGGCGCCGCGACGAGCTCGCCCGCGATCGCGGTCGCCGACGACGGCGCGGTCACCGCGGCCTGGACCGTCGGCGGCCAGCTCGCGATCAGCCGCCTCGCGTCGGGCGCGTGGCAATCGCTCGGCGGCACGCTCGGCACCGCCGCGGTGTCTCCCGCGATCGCGCTCGACGCCGCCGGCGCGCCGATCGTCGGCTACATCGACGGCGGCACCGCGCACGTCGCGCGCTGGACCGGCAGCACGTGGGCCGATCTGCCCGCGCTCGGCGCCGGCTCGCAGCTCGCGCTCGCCTCGCCGATCGGCGGCGGCACCGTCGTCGCGCTCGTGATCGATGGCAGCACCGCGCGCGTCGCCGCGCTCGTCAACGATCAGTGGACGAACCTCGGCGGCAGCGTCGCGGTCGGCGGCGCGCTCGTCGGCGCGCCCGCGCTCGCGACGCCCGCGGACTCGACCGCCGTCGTCGGCTGGATCACGCAGGCCGGCGGCGCGCACACGCTGCGCACGTTCCGGTTCACCGCCGGCGCGTGGACCACGCTGTCGCCGATCGCGCTCGGAACCTCGCCGGCGCCGCTCCACCTATCGCTCGCCGCGCGCGGCACGACGCTCGCGCTCGCGTGGGATCAGTTCGCCGGCTCGCTCGGCGTGTTCGCCGCGAAGACGTCGCTGTCCGCGACGAGCTGGACGCGGCTCGGCCACGCGATGGACGTCGACGTCGCGGGCGACGCGAGCCAGCCCGCGATCACGCTCGACGCCGCCGGCACGCCGATCGTCGCGTGGCGCGAGAAGATCGAGACCAACGAGCGCGGCATCCTCGCGAAGTGGGGCGGCTCCGCCTGGCAGATCCTCGGTGGCCGCACCTGGCTCCCCGCCCCATCCGCGACCCCGCTGCCGACGCACCTCGGCCTGCAGGGCGGCTCGCCCGTCGTCGCGTGGACCGCGGCCGGCGCGATCGGCATCGCCGAGTTCAACGGCCCGAAGACCGCGGGCTTCGGCCTCGACGCGCGCGCGCCGCTCTCCGGCTGCTCGTTCGACGCCGCGAACCCGCCCGCCCGCGTGCTCCAGACCGGCTGCTTCACGCTCGCCGCACCCGGCAAGCCGACGCCGCACGCCGGCCTCGTCCCCTACGACATCGTCGTCGAGCTGTGGTCCGACGGCGCGAAGAAGCGGCGGTGGATCGCCCTGCCGGCCGGCCAATCGATGACGCTGTCGGGCACCGGCGCGTGGGCGCCTCCCGTCGGCACGTTCATCGTCAAGGAGTTCGCGATCGAGACGACGCCCGGAAACGCAGCCACCCGGCGCGTCGTCGAAACGCGCTTCTTGAAGCTCACCTCGGCCGGCTGGCAGGGCTTCTCGTATCGCTGGCGCGCCGATGGCAGCGACGCGGACCTCCTCACCGACGGCACGTTCACGCAGGCATGGTCGATGGACGACGGCTCGACGTACACGCACATCTATCCGAGCCGCAGCCAGTGCGTGTCGTGCCACGAGAGCTCGTACGGCCCGATGCTCGGCATCCGCCCGCAGCAGCTGCAGCGCTGGTTCGATTACAACGGCATCATCGCCGACCAGCTGCCGACCCTCGCGCACCTGAACGTCGGCCCGGACTCGAGCGTCGCGCCGTTCCCCGCCGCGCACGATCCCTCGAACACCGTCGAGCAGCGCGTCCGCGCGTACATGGCCGCGAACTGCGCGCACTGCCACAACCCGAATCACATCGCGATCAAGGATCTCCGGTTCACGACGCCGCTCGCGCAGACCAACCTGTGCGCGTCGATCGTCCCCGGCTCGCCGGAGCAGTCGGTCGTCTACGCGCGCGTCTCGCAACGCCCCGGCATGCCGCCACTCGCGACGCTCATCCCCGACCCGCTCGCGTCGAGCCTTATCTACACGTGGATCGCGAACATGACCTCGTGTCCCTGAACGCCGCCCCGCCACGCGACCACGCGCACCGGGCGCCTCCGCTCACTTGCCCACCGCCTCGATCGAGCCAGGCTTCGATCAGGAGGTACATCATGGGACATCGATTTGATCGCGGTGACGTCATCGACATGCTCGAAGAGTCCGCGATGCGAAACATCCCCGTGGTCGTCGAGCTACGCGACGGCCGCGTGTTCGAAGATCGCGTCAAGCAGATCGGCAAGTGGGAAGGCGAGGACTACGTCGCGTTTGCCGATCACGAATTCACGCCACTCCGTCAGATCTCGAGCTGTCGTCGCGCGCGGCCGCCCGAGTACACCTACGCCGGCAAGCGCTGACGCTCGTCGGCGCCACGCCGATCAGACGTCGACGTTCGGCGGCTGATCCGGACCCGCGGGTGGATCGTCGATCCGCGGCACCCGCCCCGGCTCGTCCGGCGGCTCTGCCGGCGGATCCCTCCGCGGCGGCTCGCGCGACGGCGGCTCGCGCTCGGGGATCCGCTCCGGCGGCGGGATCTCTTCCGGCGTCTGCTGCGGCGGAATCTCCGGATCCTGTTTCGGCGGCTCTTCGATCACCATGGCCCGGTCATACCGTGCAATCCACCGGCCGGCGCGTTACGCCTGCGCCATGGCTTACGACATCCACACCGACGTCAAGTACGCCCCGCTCGAGGTCATCGACGCCGGCCAGCTCGCCGACACCTGCACGCAGCCGTGGTGGAACCAGAGCCTCGCGCTCGTCAACGAATCGGTCGCGCGCATCGGTGTGTTCCACGGCGAATTCCACTGGCACCACCACGACCGCGAGGACGAGCTGTTCTTCGTGCTCGAGGGCGAGCTCCTGCTCGACATCCGCGACGCCGACGGCACCGAGCGCACCCACGCACTCCGTCCGCGCCAGGGCATGGTCGTCCCGCACGGCGTCGTCCACCGCACGCGCGCGCCGAGCCGCACTGTCGTCCTGATGGTCGAGCCCGCCTCGGTCACGCCGACCGGCGACTAGCTGCGACGATCCGCCGCCATCGCGACGGGCGGCCCGTGCATCCCAGCGCTACCCTCCCGTGATGGACGTCGAGCAGCGCAAGGCCGTCCTGCAAGGCTACATCGACAAGACCCGTCGCCTGCAGCGCAAGTACGCCATCCTGATGTCCGCGCTCGGCGCCGTCGCGATCGGCCTCATGTTCTGGAATTCGACGATCGGCTCGCTCGCCGTCGTGTTCGTCGGCGCCGTCGCGGGCATCGGGTTCTGGGTGACGGCCGCGCACATCCTCGAGCATCGCGGCAAGATCGCCGAGCTCGATCGTCTCGAGCGCATGCGCAAGAACCCGCCGCCGGCGAAGGGCGGCCACCGCCGCTGGCAAGTGCGCGAGCCCGACTGACGGTCAGCCGCGATCAGCGCTCCAGCGTGACGCTGTCGCAGATCCGCCGTGCGTCGTCGACTTGCGAGGCGCGCAAGTTGCGTCGGACCAAACAACGCAGCACGCGCGTTCCATCACGAAGGAAGGTCACGACAAAATACTGACCCGGCGTACGCAGCTCGGCGCACACGAATGTCGAGCGATCGTCACGATCGAACCGTTGCACGATGGTCGCGTAGTCTGCTTCCATGCAAGGTGCTGCGGGGCTCGGCTTCGTGCGTGGCGGCACCGTACCCACTGCGATGAGCGGGTCGGCCTCGAACACGCGAGCCCAGCGCGCGACGTCGGGTCCGTCGGATTCATAGCCGCCTCGAAACAGCTGGTATCGCTCGGGCAGCGATACCCGCACATGACTGGTCGCGACCGTGACATGCACGTCATGGCTCGGTGTCAGCGTCAGCTCGCGCCGCTCGACGCGGACGGAGCCGCACAGCGCCCATGCTTCGCGCAGCCGCGCGGGCGCAGACATTCGATCGCCATCGACGATGCAACGCACGGAATCGGGACCCACATGGATCCATCGCTGCACGGACCCTGATCCGTCGAGACACGTCCGCATCACCCCGTCGGGAAAGGGGAGCTGGTGCTCCACGTTCACGCACGTCGTCTCGCGGCCCAGATAAAGCGGATCCGCCGGGCTGTCGCCGACGATGATCCGGATCCGCGGATCGCGCTCACGCCGCTTCCATAGCAACGTCTCGTACGGAGCTGCATTCGGCCACAGCGCGTAGCCGAATGGTAGTTGCATGCGGATTCGCAAGATGACCGCTTGATCACGAGGCTGACGCTCGATCTGCGCCGCGTACGTCGGACCGATCGGCGGCACCGGCGGACCGAATTCAGCTGAACACGCCACGGTCAGCGCGACTGCAGCGATCAAGACGCGGCTATTCATCGCTGTCATTGGCCACCCGGCTTGCCGTGCCTGGCTCCAGCTCGAAAAAATCATCTGGCAGATGCACGAGCAGCTGATCCAATGAACGCGACAGGATGTCGTGCTGCAGTAGGTGCCGTGCGCCGGCTCGCTGGTCCTCGGCGTGGGCATTGCCGGTCGCGCCAGCGCGCCGCGCCAACCACGAACCTCGCGCGGAGCCATCCGCACCCGTGGCATCGCTGAACTGCACGTCCCCTGCTTCGTTGCGAGCGACGATCAACGTGGCGTCGGAAGGAAACACAGCGAGCATCAGACGGACTGGAATATCGAGGTCGACGAGGGGACGCGACCGCGTACGCTCGACGACTGCTCGCTTCACGCCGTTGAGGCGCGCCGAACTGATCGTCAGCGGAGCCGTGGCGTCCGTGAGGACGCCGTGGGCGGTCAACTCGATGATTCCGTCGAAGTGCTGTCCGGCATGCGCCGGACTCGCCAGAGCCCGAGCGTCGGTGAGGCTTGGCTGTTCGGTCGGCTGCTTTCCGCGTGCGCGCGAGCTGTCTCGCGCGTCGACCTTGCCGGCACTCGTTTGTGCCACGTAGCTGATCCACTTGCGTACGGTGATGTCGAGTTGCATAGCCTGTGCTTGTTTGACCTCTCCCCAGAGGCCATCTGCGATCGCCTGCATCGCGGCAATCGCAGCATTCGCATGCCGTGGCCACGTGTCGTCTCCGCGCTTGCCAACCACCATCGGCTCCAGCAGTCGCAGCGTTCGCGTGCTGACGACGAGCGCGCGGTCGGCGTAATTCTCCACAATCTGGTCACGTTGGTGCTTGAAGAACGCGACCGCTGGATTCGCGGACACGACAGCGGTGGGTTCATCGGAACCTGCTTTGCGCGCCTGCGCGATCGCAGCACGGCTGCCGACCTTGACGCCTTCCTTCACCGAATCTGTACAGAAAGCAACCAATGCATCGCTCGCGGGGATGTCCCTCGCCGGCGCAGCCGGTGCGGCGACGACGCTCACTCCGCCCTTCCACCACATGTTGCGGACGGGCGTCGATGCAGTAGACGACGCGAGTGCTTTCGAGATCCCTGGCGTCAATCGCCGTGCAACCGCGCCCGCGACGCCAGCGGTTGCCATCGCGATCGCCAGCTCGGCGAGCACCGCAAGCAGCGATGGGTCTTCGGCCGCGGGCCTCGCGCGTCGGAAGTCCCCGATCTCCTTCTCTGCAGAGTCGATTCCGTTTCGCTGGAAACCGAGCAACGCCTCCAGCGCGACGCTCGCCCGAGATTGCTGTTCCTTCAACGCATTGTGCGCGCCGGTGTGGTACTCGCGATTGTGGGACCGCTCCTCGAGCAGCTTCGCGTCCGCGGCCCGATGTTGCCGTGCCTCCTCGTCGGCGCGCTGTGCATCCTCGGCTGCGCGGCGTCGCTCGTCCTGTTCCTCCCGCACCGTCGGTTGCCCGGGCACGTTCGCCGCGGCGACGATCGGGATCTCGTGCGTTTCTTGCGGGGCATCCTCGACGTGAATCTCGAGCGTGCTCTGAGCGATTCCCGACCGACTCGGCGCGAACTGCAACTCGAATTCATTCGCGCGCTCTGCCGGGCGCATGGTCCCTGGCAGGAACGTCGGACCCGAGACGTATCGAATTTGCGGGTCGCCGTTCACACGTGCGGTCACGCGCGGTCCCTGTTCGCGACCGAGCGCGTAGACCGCAGTCCGAACATTCTTGGGACGCCCGACCTCGCTATCTCCAAGATCGATCTTGTGACCGGTGGTCAAGCGCCAGACCCTCGGGCGCGTCGTGTCCTCCCGGTGCGACGTCGTGTTAGCCGGGGGTGGTTTCGGACGGCGATCGTAGCTTCCATCTGACATGCGGCCGGGCTTCGTCCTGCCCGCCTTCCGGTTGCGTAAAAATCCCGGCCGCCGAACGCGACCGGATCCCACTCGACATCCCCGGCCACGCTAGAGTGCGCTTCGTGCGGTGCGTCGCGGTGATCGTGCTGCTGGTCGCGTGCACACGCCGGCCCATCGCTCCGCAGCCGAACGTCACGCGCGCTACCAATCGCGCTCCCATCATCGGGGTGACGGGACCGCCCGAGCTCCTTCCGAGCTCCGAGCCGATGGCATTGCCCAGCTGGCCGCTCGCGTCATTCCTGGCGAGCGAGGCGCGCACACGCTCGTCGAAATATCACGTTCCGTTGCAGCATCCACCCGACCAGCTGTCCGTGAATCCACGCGGTGGTCTGGTGTCACTCGGAATGACAAGGGTCGCATGGGTGATCGATGGAGAACCTGTGACCGGGTTTCGCCTGTGGGTCGATAGCGATCGTGATGGGGACTTGCGCGACGAGCGGGCGCATTCGCTCCAACAAGTCGGCTACGAGTGGCACGTGGTCGTGTCCGCCGTCGGAACGACCGCGGCCGGACCGCAGACTCCGATCGCTTTCCGAGTTCGACTCTCCGAGCGCGGGGTCACCGCGGACTATCAGACGATCCGCACGGGGCACGTGCGCATCGACGGGGTCGACATTCGCTTCGGTGTCACCGGCGTGTGGGGATACTACGGGCTCGCGGCGAATCACATCGTCTTCGATCGCGACGGAAACAACCTTCTCGGCACCCGCACCGACAGTACCGAGGCGACCGCGATCTGGCAGCGCGTCGTCGAGCTGCGCGGGCACACGTATCGAATCGACGTCCCCATCGATGGCTCGAGGTTGACCCTCACGCCAACTGACGACCACGTCATCGCGACACCGAAGATCGGAGGACCGATGCCTCCACTCACCACTCGCTCGCTCGACAGTCGAACCGTTTCCTTGGCTCGCGATGACCGCAAGTACGTGCTGCTCGACTTCTGGTCCGTGACCTGCGCGCCCTGTGTTCGAGCGCTGCCTCGCATCGCCGAGCTGGCGGCGACGCGAGATGTCGAGGTCATCGGCGTCACGTTTGGCGAGCCCGACGTGGAGCTCGATCGATTCGTGCGCGAGCACGGCATCACGTGGACGATCGTCGTCGAGGACATAGGCCACGGACTCCTGCATTCGACGTTTCGTCCGTCGGCGATGCCCATGTACATCCTCGCGAATCGCGACGGGGTCATCGTGTATGTAGGGCCTGATCTCGAGCAAGTCGAGCGCCAGATCGAACACTGATGTCATCGTGCATGCGATCCGGCCAACCTGGTCTGTATGGCGGATGTTCTCGAGCGCACTCCGTCGTCGATGAAGTTTGTCCACGACGGAGTGACGCAGGCACTCGTGACAGGCACTCGAGCCCGAGTGCCGAGCGGCTCGCCTAACGATCGACGCGCACGCTGCGCACGCGATCGATCCATGGCGCCAGCACGCGGCGCGTGGTGGCGCGCAGCAGGTCCGACTCGCCGATCGCGCCCGCGAGCGCCGGGCCGAACGTGTAGTAGCCGTCGATCGCGAGCTCGCCGGCGACGGTCTTGCGCAGCATGAGGTCGCGAAACCGGCGCAGCAGCTCGACGTCGTTCGCCATCACCGATCCATACGCGGCCGTCGCGACGAAGCACGCGTCGACCTCGCCGCTGACGCGGTCCGGCGTCTGGAACGTCAGCACCGACAGCTCGCTCGCGTTGCGACAGTCGTCGAACGCGCGCACGCCCACGGAGTAGGCCGTCTCGGGCAGGAGGCCCGTGATCTGGAACTGCTGATACGTGCCGGCCGCGGTCGGGAGCACCGACGCGGTCGCGAGCACCGCACGATCGAAGTTGTCCGCGGTGACGTCCTCGCCGACGAGGTACCGGATCTCGTAGCGACTCGCGCGGCCGGTCGTGCCGTCATCGCCGGGTGCGACGAACGCGAGCGTCGCCTTCGTCGAGGTCGCGTCCACGACCTGGAGGTCGCTCGGCAACGCGGGTGCGATGTCATCGAACTGCGGACGCGCGCCGACCCGGATGCGGAACGCGGACGGACCGTCGGCGATCAGCGCGAGCCGCAGTGCACCCGAGCCCATGACGTCGCTGCTGATCGTGCTGTCCGGCGGCCGGACGTCGCCGTCGAGACCGGTCGGATCGGAGTAGCCGACGTAATCGCTCGTGGTCGCGGTCGTCGCATCGCTGCCGATGGTGAACGGAATGCGATACAGCACCGAGGGCTGCCCGCGGTACGGCAGGCCGTAGATGTCGAACGGCACGGCGGGCGGCGGAAACACGGTCGGGTTGTAGCTGCTGTTCATGTCGAACTCGCGCGACACCTCGACGAACATCACGTAGTTGCCGAGCGGCAGCTCCGGCGGTGTCGTCCAGCTGAACTGCGCCATCGCGCCGGGCGCAGGCGTCGCCTGCGAGACCGCGTCGAATGGGTTGAGCAGCTCGAACATCGCGACACTCGCCGCGTCGATGGCGGGCGATCGCGTCAGGTCATTGCGCGGCGGATATAGATTCTTCTGCGACGCATCGAAGATGCCCTTGTCGGTGAATGCCTCGCTTGCACAGGTCATCGCGTCGAAGTACGACTCCTCGGGCTTGATCGGCCGGCAGAAGTGAAACTCGCGCGAGCTCTGAGCCATCTCGTGGGAGAGATTGCTTTCGGTGTCGGGCGCCTGGAACACGAGCTGATCCCACGCGAGCCCGTGGCGGTGCGCCCAGATCGGAAACACGGTGATGCGGCGTCCGTACGGCCAGCCCGGACCGCTGTTGAAGTCGAAGCGGCCCGGCCGGTTGCCGATCCCGAACGTGCCGGTCGATTGCGTGATGAACACGGTCTCGACGTAGTTGCCGGTCGTGTCCTCGACCCACGCGACGATCTGCGGCGCGAACTTGTTGCCGTTCGCCGCCGGCATGAAGTCGACATCGACGCTCGTGCAATTCCCCGCCGCATCGGCACGGTCCGCGCCACACACGACCAGCACTCCGACGAGCAACGCCTCCCGACAACGACGAGCCATGCCCGTATCGTCACCCGCGAGGCCGGCACGAACAAGCTGCAACCCGCGCACGCGAGACGTGTCGCACGCGATGACCGCGGTCGTGCGGTGTTCGCGGGCGTTAGCCAGGGTGCCGCCACCCCTCGGCTACGGTGACCGCGTGCGCATCCTCGTCATCGTCGCCTGCCTCGCGCGTATGGCCTGGGCGCAGTCCACCACCGGGACGGTCCGCGGCACCGTCATCGACACGACCACCCACGATCCCGCGATCGGTGCCACGATCGTCGCGGTCGGCGCGTCGCCGGAGCAGCAGCAGGTGGTAATCACCGACGAGAACGGCCAGTACTTCATCACCGAGCTCGCACCTGGAAGCTACAAGCTCGTCGTCTACTACGAGTCCGCGACGGAGGAGCGCCCGAACATCGCGGTCGAGCCGGCCAGAACGACCGTCGTCAATCTGCGGATCGACACTCGTGCCACGAGCGCTCCGGTGCAGATCGTCACGCTGGATCGCAGCCACATGTGCTGTGCCGGTCCGTGCAACGAGCCGTCTCGGGTGTTCGGCGGCGTCCTTGGCGCGGCCGCAGGAACTCAGGTCGCGATCGAGGCACGTGCGAACGACGACCGTCGCAAACCATTCGGCATCGCCGTGCGCGGCGCCGGCGGCGTGCGCCACGATGACGGGCACGACGAAGCGACGGGTACCGTCGAGCTCGAGCTGTCGTACGCCGCGACGCGACGGATCGAGCTGGCACTCGCGGGCGGCGTCGTGCTCGGCACCGACGACCGCTGGCGCGTGGCGCCCGGCGTCCGGCTGTTCGCGACCGATCACGTGTTCGTGCAACCGCAGGTGATCGTGCCCGCGCTCGGGGTCTCGCTCGTCGAGGGCGTCCGCCTCGATCTGGGTCGCGCGATCGGCCTGTCCGTGTTCGCGGAGCAGAGCGTCGATCGAGATGGCTTCGCGGTCACCGCGGGGCTCGGCGTGCACGCGCGGCGGTGACCGTGCACGTCAGTGCAGGCGCGAGCCCGACACGAACAGATCGACGTCGCGCATCACCTCGGAGAAGCAGCGCGCCGGTACGTCGGCGATCCGCAGCGTGCGGCGATCTCTGTGAAACCGGACCCCGCCAGTCAGGACGTGGAGGTAGATGCCGGAGTCGCCGACCTGGGCCTCGGCGGGGACGTCGACGTCGAGCTCGACGGTGAGGTCGTACGCCGCGAGCTGCTTCGTCGGCACGTTGCCGCCGTCGAACGTCCCCATCAGCGAGTAGCTCCAGCCGCGCTCGCGCAGCAGCGCCGCGAGCGCGTGCTGGCGCACGATGCGGCCGGAGAATCGCGACGCCTCGTGCGCGTCGCGCTCGTCGCCCGGCAGGTAGAGCTCGCGATCGACCTGCTTGAACGGCTGCGTGACGTCGAGGGATGCGAGGAAGCTGCGCCACTCGGCGATCTCGTCCGCCGGTCGGCCGAGCGGGTGCCATAGCGAGAGCTGCGCGTCGTCGCCCAGTGCGATCTCCTTGCCGGCGCGATCGAGGGGCCGCCCGTCGAAGAAGATCACCGAAGCGTGCTCGCCGATCGCGTAGATCACGCGGCGCGCGAGCCGCGCGACGAGCGGATGATCGAGGTAGCGCGCGCGCAGGTCCGCGAGCGGCCACGTGCGAGGCTCGAACATCCAGCGCTCGAGCCGCGCGCGCACCGTCGGCACGAGCGCCGCGAGCTCCTTGTGCGTCGTCTTGAGCTCGGCGAGCGCCTCGGCGTGCGCGGACTTGACCGCCGCGGGCACCGACTTCAGGCGCTTGTCGCCCTCGAAGAACGTCAGCGTGACCTTGTCCTCGACGATCGCGAGCTCGGCAACGTGCTCGCCGAGCTCGACGCGCGCCCGGCCCTCGACATCGAGCCCAAACGCCGGCAGCGACAGCTCCTCGAGATCGATCGCCGACACGCCGGCCCGCCGCGCGCACTCGAGCTTCGCCTTGTCGACGAGCGCGAGCGCCTGCCTGTAACGGACGCGCGACCCGAGCCGCGACAGCTGCGCGACCGCGCGCATCCCGGGCAGCTGCGACAGCACGTGGATGCACGCGTTGCCCGCCTTCGTCGACAGCGCACCGACGCCGGGGATCTTCGTGAAGCACCGCACCGCGAGGTCGCCGAGCGCGACCGCCAGCGGCTCGCTCGCCTGCGGATCATCGATCGTGCCGCACGCCCAGACGAGGTTCTTGAGCGCGTCCGAGTTCGTGTCGCCCATCGCGGGCGTGAACCAGCTGTCCTCGTCGCGCACGACCGGCCGCGCGCTCACGAGCGCGAACCACCGGCGCACCGTGTCGGCGAACGCGCGCACGCCGATGCGCTGCACGAGCGCGGTCGCGGTCGCGAGCCACTTCTTCGTCGGCTTCGCGCCGCTTCCGTCGAGCGCCAGCAGCTCGAGCCACGCGGCGCGCTCGCCGATCGTCGCGAGCTCGCCGCGTGCCGCGGCCGCCCACGGATCGTCATCGGTCAGCGGCAGCGTGTCGCCGGCGAGCGCGCGCTCGATCCGGTCGCGCAGCTTGCGCGCCTCCTTGCCCATCGAGTGTCGGTGCGACTCGATCACCGCGCCGAACAGCTCGCGCTGCTCGGTGGTGAGCGGCCCTTGCGCGATCATCTCGTCGAACCGCGCCTGCACTTTGTCGAGACTCGACGCATCGACCTCGGTCATTCCGATCGGCGACAGATCGAGGCCGACGCGCACGACCTGGCCCTTCGCGCCGAACGTCACGAGCACGCGCCAGCCGACCTGGAAGCCTTGATCCCACGGCAGCTCGAAGCGCAGCGTCTTGCCCGACTCCAGCTCGAGCACGCCGAACACGTACTCCATCTCGGTGATCCGTCCCGCTTCGACGCGTGGCTGCACGCGCGCATCCTGCGACGCCGATCCTCGGTGGACAACACGGAATCGCCGTCACTCGGCTGATCGGCACGATCCGTGGCAGGTTCAACCGATGACCGCGGTCGCGCAGTCGTACGTGATCTGGTTCAGCCAGCGCGTCGGCAGCACGCTCCTGACGCAGACCCTCGAGGATCTCGGCATCGCGGGGCGGCCGCGCGAGTGGTTCGAAGCCGACAGCGTCGCGTCGCTGCTCGCGAAGCACGATGTCACGGACGGTCGCGGGCTGCGTGACTCGCTGTGGCGCGAAGCCACGACGAGCAACGGCGTGCTCGGCCTCAAGTACGGCATGCGCGCTGCGTTTCATGCCGAGCTCGTCGCGCTGCTCGGCAACTGGAACGCCGTGTTTCCGAGCTGCCGTCACGTCTTCATGACCCGGCGAGACAAGCTCCGGCTCGCGGTCTCGTGGTGGCGCGCGATCCAGTCCGGCGAGTGGCATCGCCCGGCGCGTACGGCAGCGACGGTGATCGACGGGCCCGAGGGACGTGCGCCGCGCCCGACCCCGCCGGCCGATCTTCTCGATCGCTACGACCGCAGCGCGATCCGGCATCTACTCGCCGAGGCGGAGGTCCGCGAGGCCGACATCCACGCCGAGCTCGCGCGTCTCGGCGCCGTGCCGTTCACGATCGTGTACGAGGATCTGATCGCCGGTTACGAGCCGACGATGCGCGCGCTGCTCGACTTCCTCGACATCCCCGGGCGGAAGGGCGTCGCGATTCCACCACCCGCATTCGCACCGATCGCAGATGACGTGTCCGACGCTTGGTGTCGCCGGTACCGGAAGGAATCAGCAGCTCCGTGACACGGGCGAGCGAGCCGCGCCGCTTCGCCGAGGCCCGATGGTACAGTCGACGTGTGCAGCACGTGGCGGTGAGGGTGAAGGCATGCCGGTGACCTGGATTGCGGAACAACCGCTGGTCTTCATCCATGCGGACGGCACACGGGAAACGGCTCGCATTGCCGTCGGCCTTCCGGAGACGGTCAGCGATGAGGAAGCGGCGTGTGCGATCGTGCTCGAGCCGCTGCTGCCGAAGCCCTACCTGATCAAGGGTGCGTCCAAGCTCCAGGCACTGGCGCTCGCCATTCGGTTCGTGTCGAACCGACTCTCGGATGCGATCGACGATGGCACGCGCATCGAGTTTGCCGATGGCAGGAGCGTCGTCCTGGACGAGCTGTTCGGAGCCTGAAGTGCTCCGGCAACGGGTGGTTTCTGAGTGTCCCCATGTCGGAACTACAGGTGTCGACCCCAGCAATTCGCAACGGGCACTGCCAGTGAAACCTCGGCCGGAGTATTTCGCGCGTGCTGCTGTCGTCGCACTTGGGCTCGTCGCGTACGCATGCAGTTCTGACAACAGCGCATGTCCCGCGGGGCGCGCTTCGGTGCACCTGAGCTTGTTTGGCGAGCCGATGGTGCTTGCGGCGCGAGACGGCGATCGCGAGTGGGAAACAATCGAGGTTCGTGAAGACGGTCAGTACGATGTGTGTGCCGCCTACGACTACGTCATCATTGCTGCATGCGCGAACGTGCTGGGCGCGCGGACGATTCAAATCGGCTCCACAGTCGAAGACGAACGAACGTTGATTTACGGGGGGGCTTTGCGAACGTCTCGACAATCTACCTCCCGCGTATTCGCTGACCGGCGACATGAAGCAGGCTGGTGGCGTCTTCGCCGGGGGCGGTGGACAGATCAGCGCGAGCGGTCCATGGTCGTTCGACCTGCCGCTATCGACCGGCACCTATGACCTCGTCGCCGTCGACGACTATGGCGGCAGTGCGTCGCAGGGACGGTTTGCCATTCGCCGCGGCATCGAGCTCGCCCAACCGGTCATGCTGCCGACGATCGACCTGGACGTCGAGGGTATCGCTACCGCGCCATTTGGCGTCGACGTGCTGAACCTAGAACCGGACGAATCGGTGTCGACCGACGTCGAGTTACTGCTGGAGGATGGCAACTTCGCCCGGTTCTCCAGAGCCACAAACCCCATCGCTCGAATCGCTCCGCGCAGCTCACTTCAAACGGAGTCGCAGACCTTTGCATTCGAGGCTAGCTCGAATACGCAGGACCCGGCGCGCATCTTTTATCGGGACTACACGACCGAGGTGAGCTCGGACGGGTTCGAGACAAAACAGCTCGAGTTGCTCCCGAGGCTCCTGAACATCGGCTACTCGGAGCTTCCGTACTTGCATGTCTCCTGGGAACAGTTGCCCGTCATGACGTTCACGGAGTTGAGACTGCTGATGGTCGATTCGTCGAACGTCGTGCAGATCCATGTCAGTCAGCGCTGGCTCGATGCGCATGGGCTGAAGGAGGTCCGGGCGGATACGAGCGCTCCTGGCTACGATCCACTGTGGCAGATCGTCGATGCGTCCGGCCTCGGCTTAGGACTGACCTCCCAGACTCCCGACGGCGATTTTCTCGAGACGGGATTCGTTCAGAACCCGCCGGCGTTCGCGCGCTACCGCGATCCGAATGACACGGCCGTGCTTCCTTCGAAGCGATTCGGTCGACGCAGTCAGCGCCGACGGTAACGATCACTTCTTCGGCGCGCCGCCCTTCGTGTAGCGGTCGATCCAGCCGAGCACCTCGTCGTGCCAGAGCTTCGAGTTCTGCGGCTTGAGCACCCAGTGGTTCTCGTCGGGGAAGTGGATGAACCGGCTCGGCACGCCCTTGCGCTGCAGCGCCGTGAACGTCGACATGCCCTGCGTGTCGACGACGCGGAAGTCGAGGCCGCCGTGGATCACGAGCGTGGGCGTCTTCCAGTTCTTCACGAAGTCGATCGGATTGTGCTTCGTGTAGCCCTCGGCCTTCTCCCATGGCACGCCGCCGTGCTCCCACTCGGGGAACCACAGCTCCTCGGTGTCGAAGTACGCCATGCGCTCGTCGAGGTTGCCGTCGTGGCAGACGAGGGGCTTGAAGCGATCAGTGTGGCCGTTGATCCGGTTGATGTAGCCGCCGTATGAGGCGCCGAGAGCTGCCGCGCGCGTTCGGAAGTCACGTGGACCTCGCGAGCGCGCCTGTTGCCGGAACGCGTCCGGATGCGATTGAGGTGAGCTGAATGCGATCACGTGGCATTGGAGGTGCCGCATTTTGCGGCGCCGCATTTTGCTGCACCGCTGTCGTTGTGGCCGTCGCTTGGTGAGTCTGGATCACGCCCAGATGCCGTTGATAGGTTCGACCGCATGGCAGTTGAGAGCGACTTGTTCAAGGCACTCCTCGGTCTCCGCCACGAACCCAACGTCCGGTCAGCGATCGAGAGGGTTCTGAGCCTGAGCCTCCAGCATACTGCATCGGACTTGGGCTTCATCGAGATCACGAAGCCTGCCCGTGAGCGCATCTGCTCGCATGCGAGCCAGCTCGATGATTCGATTCGCACCTGGTCGACAAACATCATCAAGGAAGTGCTGTCAACGCGCAAAATCGTCTGCACCGTGGCGGTCGACGATGAGAGGTTTCGCAACCTGGACTCCGTCAAGCGCCACGCGATCGAAGCCGTCCTGGTCGCGCCGTTACCACTGCCCTTGGAGGGAGTCGTGTACCTGCAGCGCGCACCAGGGCACCCCCTGTACACCACTGCCGATCAGGAGGCCATCGAGTTTGTGGCACGCGAGCTCGCCGACGTCGCGCTCGCGCTCCTCGGAAAGCGCACCCTTCGAGATCTGGTCGCCGCTGCGACTCGCAGCGCCGTCGTCGACGCGCTTCACGTCCATGAAGGCAACGTGACTACCGCGGCCGAACAACTCGACATCGGCCGGACAACTCTGTACCGACACGCGCACAAGCTCGGCATCGAGATCGATCGCAACGACGATTGATGCCCGGTGCGGGAGTGTTCCATTTCTGAGAATCGACACGAGTGCCGCGACTGCATGCAGGCAGTGCTTGCACTCTGATCCCGCAATGCCGTAGTTCAGTTCAACGCGCACACGCGTGCTCGAGTCGGGCGACTCGAGCACCGATCACTCGCGAGCACGACTCGCGAGAACGCGATTGGCGCGTGTTGGGAGGGATCTATGCGCAATGCACTGTTCTTGTGCTGCCTTGCGGCAGTGTCGATTCTCGCGTCATCGGCGTCGAGTGGACAGCCCGCTGACGAACCATCGGCGGTCGATTCCACGGCCGAACCGATTACCGGCCAGGCGGTGCAACCCAATCCCGGCAGCGAGCGGCCGATGAAGGACCCGTTTGTCCCGTATGACCCAGGTCCGCCAGAGGCGCTGTGGAAGTACGAGGACCTGACCCCTGGAGAGAGAGCGGTTGTCGATCGCGGTCGCGCCGAAGACTTCACCTCGGTTCACGCAGGCTACGCCAGCGCGATCCAGATTCGGTCCGCGCAAGCGGCCTCCGACGCCGCGGCCTTGCAGCTGGGCATCTCGGACTTGTCGACGACGGGGGTCGTGCCGTGATCCGAAGCGGCGGCCTCCTGCTCGCCATCGCCTTGTGCGGATGCTCTTCGGGGCCCGACGGTGATCCGGCAAGGATCGCGAACTTCGAATACCGCGTGCCCTCGGGTTGGTCCGCTCGCGACGCGTCGACCGCGCAGCACGCGGCGGTGGACTGGGCGCCGAGCTCCAACGATCGCAAGGAATCGATCTCGGTCCTGCTCACGACCCGGCGTCCCGCCGAGGCGAAGGCGGGACTCGATCATGTCGCGCGCCTTCTCGTGGCAGGCCAGGGTGGTTTGCACGGGCGGTTCGGCGGACCGGCGAGGTTCACGACCAAGCACGGGCTGTCCGGCGTGCGTGTCGAGGGCGAGTTCGTTCCGCCCGGGCAGGCGACCGCGTACCACCGCATTCACGCTGTGCTCGTCGATGGCGAAACGATCGTCCACGTGCTGTACACCGCGCGCGACGTAGACCGCGACGGGTTCGAGCTCGTGGTCGACAGCTTTCAGAGGGGAGCCTGAGATGCGCATTCCACTCACAATCACCGCGTTTGCGTTCCTGACGCTGACGAGCACGGCTCGAGCGGCGGAAGTTTGCGGCAACGGCCAAGACGACGATGCGGACGGTCTCGCCGACGAAGGTTGCTATCCGACTCTGACCACGAACCAGTGTGAGAGTCCGATCAGCTGCGACGAGACGGGCATGGTCAGTCCGGGTACCGGCTCGCTTCGTTACTCCCTGCCTCCTGACATCGCGCCGAACGTGCCATGGGGACCAGCGATGGGCATGCGGCGCTACTACCTATCACAAAGCTCGCCGGGCGCGAGCCCACCCGCGTATCGCAAGCCGCTCGGCGATCGTTGGGGCCACACGTACATGTCGTGGCTCGACAAGTGGACACTACCAAATCCAGATCAGGTTGTCGTGCACCTGCCGCGCGGACAAGACGTGCTGTTCTCGTATACCGGCACGGCCGGCGGTTGGGACAGCTACGCCCCGCAGACCGGTCACCACTATCAGTATCTCCGCCAGCGAACCACCTCGCCCAACGAGTACCAGCTCAAGACGCTCACCGGCGAGGTGTTCGTCTATCAGGTTCCGAGCGGCATGACGACACCGATGCTTACCGAGATCTGGGACACGATGCAGACGCCGAACAAGGTGCTCATCACGTACGCCAGCGGTCAGGTTGCGACTGTCGCCGACGCGTCTGGCAAGCGCCGCCTCAATTTCACGTACACGACCGGACTCCTTACGAGTGTGGCCTTTCAGCTCCTCGTCAGCGGGACGTGGACGACGTACCACACAACGTCGTACGCGTACACTTCGGGGAATCTGACGTCGGTGACGATCGGCGGGCAGCTCGCGCAAACCAACGTCTACACCTCGAACTATCTCACGCAGATCAAGGACGCGGCCAACAACGCACTCGTCAACTTCTCGTACGACAGCGCGACGCCGGGCAAGGTCGTTCGCGTCGACACGCCACGCGGCATGGTCGGATACGAGTTCAACTCGGCGCGCACCTCGTGCTCCGGCAAGACCGTCCTCTACTTCAATCGCGACAACGCGCTGAGCTGCAGTACCGACACCGACTGCGGAACCGGGTTCTTGTGTGGCGGCAAGACCGGCACCGGAAGCACCGGCGTGTGCTTTCGCGCCGCCCGCTGCCTGACCGTCAGCAGTCCGAGCGAAGACGTCGTCACGACGGTGACCGCGATGGGACCGCCCGGCGAGACCTGTGATGGCGCGTGCCTCGATGCCGCCGAGTACATCTGGAACACGGCGTCCGGTGCGCTCGATCTCGGCGCCGTCAAAGACCCGTCGAACTACTTCACCGTCCGCGAGTACAACGCGAACGGTCTGCCGACGCGCGTGGTCTATGGCGACATCGATTCGAACCCCACCAACGGTAATGGTCAGCGCGAGCTCTATCTGACCTATGATGCGACGTTCCCGGGTCGCGTCGCGACGACGCGCCGGCGCAGCGACATTGGCGCCTACGAGCAGGATGGCTTGCCCTGCAGCGCTACTGACGTCCGCGGCTGCGCGGAAACCCAGTACACCTACAACGTCGACGGCAAGCTCTCTTCTGTGCGCCAACTGGGCTTCACGTTCAGTGCAACCCGCGCGAAGACTGCGTACGATTACACGACGACGTATACCTACGACGCGCAAGGCAAGGGTCGGCTGACGCAAATCGATGGGCCGGCGACCGGATCGAACGACGTCACGGTCCTCGAATACTGGAACTCGACCGATCCCACGCTCGACGGCTTCCTGCAAAACTTCAAGCGCAAGAAGGACGCGACGAACTTCGTCACGCAGTCGTCAGTAACCTACGACTTCCGTGGCAACGCGACAGCGCTGCAAGACGCCGATGGTACGCTCACCTGCCAGACGTTCGATACCGCGCGCGGCTACCTCAGCCAGCGTCGGGAAACGATGGCCGGGCAAACTAGCTGCACCGCCGATGCCGCCGATCTGGTGACGAGCTTTGCGCGAGACTCGGCATTGCGCCTCACCCAGCTCACGAGACCCGATGGCAGCTGCATGATCTACGAATACGATACGCGCGGTCGGCTCCTTCGGACCAAGCGGCGTGACGACTGCAACGCAGCGTCGAGCGGCGATCGCGAGGAGTACACGTATTCGGGCGATGGCCTGTTGACCAAGATCGAGACCTTCAATGCGGCGGGGGTCGTCACGAAGCGGCAGGAGCTGACCTACTTCGATAGTCGCCGCCTCGAGAAGATCCTCAACCCCGTCGATACGTCGAAGTGGACGGGCCTGCAGTACAACAGCGTCGGCTTACTCGCCGGGCGCTCCGACGGAGATGCGACCACCGAGCTCAACAAGACGAAGTGGAGCTACACGAAGGACCAGCGGGTCGAGAGCGAGCTTCGGTACACGGGCGGAACTGCGTTCGACACCTGGAACCTGTTGTTCGACTGGCTAGGTAGCCAGCAGAAAGTCACCGACGGCGACACGAAGACCACGACGTCGGTCCGCGATGACCTCGGGCGACTCGTGCTGCTCGACAGCCCGGACCTCGGCGGCGCACCCACGCTGCGCGTGTACAACGAGCTGAACCAGCTCGTCACGGTGAAGGAAGCCTTCAACTTGACGGGCCAACGGATCCACACGTTCACCTACGACAACCTCGGTCGTCCGCTCGACAGCGACTATCAGGATCCGGGCGCGGGCGAGCTCTGCAACGGCACGTTCGATGTGCCCGATATCGTACGTGTCTATGATGCGCTGCCGGGGAATTGCCCCGCCGGCGGAAGCTGCACGAATCTCGCTGGACGGTTGGCCTACGTCAAGGTCAAGCTCATGTGCATGGGCGCGGGCGGCGACAACGACTACACGCTCGAGCAGGAAACATTCTACTCCTACGATGCGGCAGGTCGGCTCGTGCGCGAGTTCATACAAGATGATGCGTCGCCCTCCGCGCCGCGCACCGCGAACCACGTCTACAGCTGGACGAAGAACGGTGACCTCGCGCAGGTCACGCTGCCCTCGACCGCCGTCATTGGCTGGACGTACGGCTCGGCAGGCAGTAACTCCGACACCGATCGCATCACCGCGATGTATCGAACGTCGACCTCGACGCCGATCGCGGACGCGATCCTCTGGGAGCCTTACGGTCCGCTCAAGCAGTACAACCAACAGAACACGAGCTCGACGGAGCCCCTTCGCACCGTGATCACCAGGAACCTCGCGTACCGCATCACGAAGATCGAAGTCGAAGGCCAAACGAGCGGTGCCGACGTGCACAACATTGTCATCGGCGAAGACGCCGCCGGACGCGTGACGAAACGTGACTACTTCTCGGCACCAACCGGGCTGCAGGACTCCTGGTTCAAGTACGACATGCAAGATCGCGTGCTCTGCGAGACGACCGCGAACGTGACGTCGTGCCCGACGTCGGCGGCGAACAACATCAAGAACAGCCACAACGCGAGCCCGCCGTTCACGGCGGCCGGCGACTGGAAGCAGTTCCTCCGGCCAATTCCGGGCTCGACAGGCATGACTCACACGATCGGTCTCGGTAACGGCAACCACCAGATCAGCGATGTGACCCAGTGGGATGGCTCTCCGATTCTGAGCAAGACCGCGTTCGGTTATGACGCCGTCGGGAACCGCTCCTTCGACGACAACGACAACACACTCACGCACGATTACCGCAGCTACACGTACGATGGCCGTCGAAACGTCATCAACGTCCACGGCGAGTACTACACGGGCGGAGCCTGGCACACGTACGATGTTGCAAGCGCGTTTGATTCGAAGAACCGCCGCGTCTTCAAGTCGTTCTCCGACGTCACGTCTGGCAAGACTGCGACGTGGTTCTTCTACTACGACGCAATGAATCGACTGTCGGAGGTCAGGTACACGGCCGACACGAGCCTCTCAAGCACGTTTTCAACGTTTCAGCTCTTCTGGCTAGGCAACAGACTCGTGCTTTATTGGCAAACGGATTACACGTCGAGTTCATCGGCGACCTCTAAAAGGTACGTCGGAACTGAGGAGACGGGCAGACCAATCGACATGATTTGCTGGAGCAATTCCCCAGGTGCGAACTGCCCGCGGGTATGGTCGATTAACACGGATGCGTGGGGCAACGACAATGTGCTGCTTGGAGCTGGCGTTTTTCAACCTGTAGTATTTGATGGGCAGTACCGCGATAACGAAACCGTCGCGTGGCAGAACGACGGACAAACAATACATAGACCGGCGCTGGTACTCAACGGTTCGCGAACATATGACTCTTGGATAGGCGCCTACGCGCAAACGGATCCATTGATCGCGTCGACATGGAGCACTTACGTCTATGTCGATAGCAATCCGGTTGGCGCAAAAGATCCATCCGGCAAAGGTATCGACGTGCTCGATCCGACCGAAGACCACTGTCCCGACGGCGGTGGTGGTACACCGCCACCGCCACCGCCACCGTGTCCAGGAGAAGCAAAATTGGGTGTTGCATCTAGCTGTCCAAACCCACCCTTCGTCGACTTGTGGAAGTGGGTGAGACACCCATTTGGCGGTGAGGACGACGACCAAGGCGTTGCGGTACTTAGCGAGGATCCGGGAACTCCACTCGTGACATTCCCAACGGCTGTCTTTGGCCAGTGGCGATGCAGCCTAGATTGCGTCCTTAAGGTACCTTGGAGCCCGGGTGTTGAACTCAAGCAGCCGTTCGACCACGTTGGCCCATACGATCAGGCCTGTCATCTAGTTAACAGTCAATGCAAGATCTGGCTCGAGGCCATTGCTGCGGCCAGTGGTGGAAAAATAGCCAATTACGTTCCAAAGGACTGCCCCGAGATCTGTAAGCCGGTCGGCCCGGTAGATGGCAGACTCTGATTGTACAGGTCTCATTCCGAGAGAAGACGAAACCCAACCATGTCACGTCTGATTGTAAGCGTAGTAGATGATGGTGATTGTCCGATTGCCGGCGCAGAAGTCTATGTCGAACCGCAGGCGAGCATATTGACCACCCAACTCGATGGAACTGTTGGGCTCGAACTATTATCGGAGCGAACGTACGAGATTTGGGCGCGTCACAATAACTATTATGCATGGCCAGTCCTCGTGGATGTAAAGGACGAAAGACATCACATCATCCTACGTTTGCAGCTCGGTGCAACTCTCGCGGTTCATGTCTTCTCTCATCGGAGACCCGTACCTCACGCGACCTTGTCTCTTGGCTTCGGAATCACAGCTCTTACAGATGCGCACGGGTACACAGAAGTTGCTGGACTTGCCCCGATGCAATATATCGGCTGGGTTCGTGCGGATGGGCTTGCTGATGAGCCAATTTCAGTTTTATTACATCAAGATCCAGGCGCATTCATTGAACGCTACATTAATATGCATGAAGGCACGAGGGTCTCGGGTGTCGTCCTCGACGAACGCGGCACGCCTGCTCCTGGTGTCGCAGTATGGCTATCGAGCAATAGCTCGACAGCGTATTACAATGTTGTGTGCGACAATTTCGGCGGCTGGTCCGTCGTCGCGCGCGATGGATATTATGAGGTCGTTGCATACGATAACCACAGGGCCAGTGAACCACTAACGTT
Source organism: Kofleriaceae bacterium (assembly GCA_035715365.1). Classification (GTDB taxonomy): domain Bacteria; phylum Myxococcota_A; class Polyangia; order Haliangiales; family Haliangiaceae; genus JABFXX01. Next base: position 133,861 of record DASTLB010000079.1, read on the forward strand.
CCATTGTGATGAGGCTTCAAGGACAGGGATCACGATTTCGCTAGTGCAGAAACAACAGCAAGGAACTCCCCCGAGCGCGCGAATAGCAGGTGTCGTTGTTGACGAGTCCGGCGACCATGTCCCACAAGCGCATATTCGCATCGGATCTCGTCAAACACGGAGCGACGCCAATGGTCGTTTCCAAATGCTAGGCCTCATGGACGGAGAGTACGACGCTGCGGCTGACTGGGATGGCCCCTGGCTGCCGCTGCGGAGTAACATTGCTTTGCAACGCGTGCACGCAGGCGACGTAAATGCACGCTTGGTCGTGCGAAAAGGCGCTGAGATCACTGGACGCGTGTTATACGATGGTAAGCCGCTTAGCTACTTCGGTTTACGCGTCGTGAGTAGGCAGGAGAGTCCCTACGGGGGCATTCCAATCGGAGTCCGCTCCGATCAGGGAGTATTCGTATTGCGGCACGTACATCCGGGTACTTGGCGCCTTGCGATAATGGCGCCAAGTACGATGCTTGTTACGTCTCAGGAATTCACTCTAACAGGAATGGAAACAATCGACATCGGCGATGTCGTGCTGAAACGCGCACAGTCCCTTGCAGGTTATGTCCGCGACAAGTCCGGAATACCCGTTCAAGAAGCGCGTGTGATGGTGGGACGATTCTTTGCAGAGCAGCGGAGCCCGCTCGAGCGCTTGTTTATGTCGCAGTACGAAACCAAGAGCAATCGTGAGGGGTATTACGAGTTCAAGGGCGTCGATGCGAATGGGTGGTTGGAGGATGTGCCTGAGGGCAATCGACCAATGTTGAATGACAGCCTAACAGAACTCGTGTGGGCCGCTCATCCCGTACACGGTTTGTCTGTCGTCAACGAACTCCCGTCGACCGGTAAAATGGATTTGGTGCTGTTAGGTTCAGGGCGCCTTGAAGGCGTCATCGAGAACGCTGGAGATCTCCTTCTGTCAGTCATTGCAACACGTGTCGGAGAGCCTCCTTGTCCACGACAGACGACGTGCCTACGAGGAAACTTCGTTTTTGAGGCGGTTCCGCCGGGTGAGTATATTGTCTCACTACAGTCCTCAGATGGGCCTAAACACGCCAGTGTCCGGGTGCATGCTGATCGAACATCAGTAGTCACGTTTTCATTGAGCACGTGAGCACTTGGCTTGACCGAGCGTTGCATAAGTAGGTGGCGGCGGTTTTTGCGTCGCGTAGCGCCGCTGCACGGAACTCATCCTTGCGTGGCGCCCGGGCGCTCGCGAGAATCGCGGATTCATTTCAGACTCGTTACATCCGAAACCGCGAATCGTGAGAACCAAAACCAAGGACCAGCGGGTCGAGAGCGAGTTCCCGTACACGGCCGGAACCGCATTCGATACTGCATCGCGAGCTAGGGAATTTCAACTTCCTGCTCTTGGACGCCAGACGCGTTCACTCGATGGCGCTGAGTCTGGTTTCGCGCGCCGTCTCTACTACTTCTTCGGCGCGCTGCCCTTCGTGTAGCGATCGATCCAGCCGAGCACCTCGTCGTGCCACAGCTTCGAGTTCTGCGGCTTGAGCACCCAGTGGTTCTCGTCGGGGAAGTGGATGAACCGGCTCGGGACGCCCTTGCGCTGCAGCGCCGTGAAGGTGGACATGCCCTGCGTGTCGACGACGCGGAAGTCGAGGCCGCCGTGGATCACGAGCGTCGGCGTCTTCCAGTTCTTCACGAAGTCGATCGGATTGTGCTTCGTGTAGCCCTCGGCCTTCTCCCACGGCACGCCGCCGTGCTCCCACTCGGGAAACCACAGCTCCTCGGTGTCGAAGTAGGCCATGCGCTCGTCGAGGTTGCCGTCGTGGCAGACGAGGGCCTTGAAGCGATCGGTGTGGCCGTTGATCCAGTTGATCATGTAGCCGCCGTACGAGGCGCCGAGCGCGGCGGCGCGCGTGCCGTCGAGCCAGGTGAACTTCGCGAGCGCGGCGTCGAGGCCGGCCATCAGGTCGTCGAACGGCGCGCCGCCCCAGTCGCCGTTGATCGCGTCGGTGAAGGCCTGGCCGTAGCCGGTCGAGCCGTGGAAGTCGACGAACACGACGCCGTAGCCGCGGCCCGCGTAGACCTCGGGGTTCCAGCGGTAGTGGAAGTGATCGCCGAAGCTGCCTTGCGGGCCGCCGTGGATGAGGAACGCGACCGGGACCTTGCCGCCCTTGAAGCCGGCGGGCTTCATCGCGTAGCCGTAGACGGTGTCGCCTTTGGCGCCCTTGAACGAGAACTGCTCGTAGTCGCCCCACTCGATCTTCTTCACGCGCGCGTCGTTGTGGTGGGTGAGCTGGCGGAGGTCGGTGCCGTCGAGCTTCGCGGTGAACAGCTCGGCGGGCATCTTCAGGGTGTCGCGCACGAACACGAGGCGATCGCCGGCGATGCGCGGCGAGCCGTTGGTGCCCTTGTCGACGACGACCTTGGCGGCGCCGGTCGCGATGTCGACGGCGAACAGCGAGTGGTTACCGACGTTGTCGGCGGATGTGTAGATCGTCTTGCCGTTCGGCGCCCACTGGAGCTCGGAGGCGGACCGGTCCCATGCTTCGGTCAGGACGCGGAGCTTGCGGGTGGCGGCGTCGTAGAGGCCGATGCGCTCGCGATCGCCCTCGTAGCCCGGGCGCGTCATCATGCGGACGGCGATCGTCTTGCCGTCGGGTGAGAACGCGGGCTCGAAGTCGTAGCCCTTGTTGCCGGCGGTGAGCGGCGTCGGCTTGCCGCGGCCGTCGGCGGAGGTCAGGAACACGTCGGTGTTCGTGCGCCACGAGGTCTCGCGGCCGCCGGTGCGCGCGACGAACGCGATCGTCTTTTGGTCGGGCGCGATCGCGACCTCGTCCATGCCGCCGAATGGATGGGTCGGCGAGTCGGTGGTCTGGCCGGGCGTGAGGTCGACCGCGGCGTCGGGTTTGGCCTGCGTCCACAGGAACAGGTGCGAGTACTTGCCGTCCTCCCACTGATCCCAGTGGCGCATGAGGAGCTGATCGTAGATGCGGGCTTTGACCTTCGACTTGTCCTTCGCCTCGTCGCGCTTCTGGCTGTCGGCGAGGGTCTTGGCGTCGGGCCAGACATCGATCGCGAGGACCATGCGCTGGCCGTCGGCGAACAGCTTGTAGCCATTGAGATCGAGTGGGAGCTTCGTGACCTGCTCGGCCTCGCCGCCCGACGGGGCGATGCGCCAGACCTGCGACGAGCCGCTGCGCGTCGACAGGAAGTAGATGTACTTGCCGTCGCGCGACCACTGCGGATCGGTGTCGTTTTCGGGGTGCGAGGTGAGCCGGCGCTGCTGCGTGCCGTCGATGGACGTGAGGTAGAGGTCGAAGCGGCCGCGGTTCGCGTCGTAGTCGGTGTCGCGGACGGAGTAGACGACCCACTTGCCGTCGGGCGAGACCTGCGGATCGCCCACGCGCTGCATCGCGAGCATGTCTTCGATCGTGAGGCCCTTCGCGCGCGCCGGCGGGGAGGCGAGCGACACGGCAACAGCGACGGCGGGACCGAGCACTCGGAGCTTCATGGCGTCGGAGTATTGGCCAGCTGGCTTGTGCGTCAATCGCAATCGCGCGAAAACGAGCCGGGTGTCACATCGCGTCGCCGTCGTCGGAGCGGGGACGGCCGGAGCCGCGGTCGCGATCGCGCTCGCGCGCGCGGGGCACGCGGTGACGGTGTTCGAGCGCGTGGCGGAGCCCGGCCCGGTCGGCGCGGGGATCACGATCCAGCCGACGGGCCAGGCGGCGCTCGCGCAGCTCGGGCTGCTCGACGAGATCGCGACGGCGAGCGCGCCGATCGATCGGCTGACGTGCTACCGCGCGAACGGCAAGATCCTCGTCGATCTGCCGTACGCGCTGATCGATCCGGCGCTGCGCGGGCTCGGCACGCACCGCGGCGTGCTGTTCGATGCGCTGTTCCGCGCGCTGCGTGCGACAGCTGCGACCGTGACGTGCGGCGTGCACATCGCAGGCACCGAGCTCGTGGGGGATGGGCGCGTCGTGATCGACGACCGCGGCGAGCGGCACGGGCCGTTCGATCTCGTGATCGCGGCGGACGGCGGCGTGTGCGAGCTGCATCGGGCCGCGCCGCGCGTGCGGTCGCGCGAGTATCCGTGGGGCGCGCTGTGGTTCGTCGCCGAGGATCCGGGGTTCTCGCCGGAGCGCCGGATCTATCAGATCGTCGACGGCGCGCACACGCTGCTCGGCTTTTTGCCGACCGGCGTCGTCGACGGCAAGCAGGTGGTGAGCTTGTTCTGGAGCATCCGCGCGGATCGCGTCGACGCGTGGCGCGCGGCGGGGATGGCGCCGTGGCGCGATCGCGTCCTCGCGCTCGAGCCGCGCGCCGAGGCGATCTTCGATCAGCTTCACGATCTCGGCGCGGTGCGGTTCGCGCGCTATCGCGACGTCGCGATGAAGCCGTGGCACGGCGATCGGATCGTGTTCATCGGCGATGCCGCGCACGCGACGAGCCCGCAGCTCGGCCAGGGCGCGAACCTCGTGATCGATGCGCTCGCGCTCGCGGATGCGATCGCCGCGGCACCGTCGGTGAATGCCGCGCTCGCGGCGTACAGTGCGGCGCGGCTCCGGCACCTGCAGTACTACCAGTTCGCGACGCGCGCGCTGACGCCGTGGTTCCAGAGCGACTCGCGATGGATCGGCTGGCTGCGCGACCGGATCTTTCCGACGAGCCGGTGGCTGTCGCCACTGCGCAAGCGGATGACGCGGACGATGGTCGGGATCGATCGAGGCTTGATTCGCCGGCCATTACCGACGAAGGATCTGCCGCGACTGACATGCTGATGAAACGTCTTGTCGCGTTCCTGTTCCACGCACCCGGCCTCTACGTCGTGTATCGCGAGCGGCTGCCGTGGGAGATGGTGAAGAAGAACCTCGTCGCGATCGCGGTGACGCTCGCCGCGATGCTCGGCACCGGCGTCGTGGCAGGGCCGCTCGCCGCGATCCTCGCGTGGGGCGCGGGCCATGCGGCGTGGGGCGCGTATCTCGCGTGGTGGATTCCGTCCGCGGGCTCACCGAGCTGATCGTCGTCGAAGATCGCTCTCACGCGGGCCGATCAAGATCGTATCGAGACGGTAAACGTGACCGAAATTCACGGTGGTACATGAGATCGCGTGAGCGAAGGCGGGCGCAAGCGGCCACCGACCACGAACCCGGCGTTGCCGCGGACGTCGACGCCGACGTTGCCGCTGCCCAAGCTCGCGGATCCGAGGCCGGCGCGCGGCACGCCATCGACCGCGGGTTCGCTCGCGGTCGCGTCGTGGCTCGCCGATCGCGGGTGCTTTCCGCCGGCGAACCGACCGTGGCGCGTGCAGATCGCGCTCGAGACGAGTGATCGGCCGGCGTCGTTCGGGTTCGCGCCGACGCGGTTCGTGCTGACGATCGAGCCGCGGACGTGGGGGTTCGCGTTTCACCACGGCGATCGGACGTCGACGATCCGCATCGATAGCATCGCGAGCGCGCTCGATCGCGACGAGCACCGGCTCGCGGCGATGACGCCACCGCTCAAGCGCATCGGCTCGCTCGTCCGCGATCTCGAGGCGCGCTATCGCATCTTCTTTCCGCGCCACCATGCCGCGGTGCGTTCGGACATCCCGGGATCCGAGCCGATGATCCGCGCGTGGGTGCAATCGTTCTGAGCACCTACCCGCCCCGGTGATCCGGAGCCCGGCGTCCTCGCGTACTCTGGAGGAGGTGACGACGGGCGGCACCGATCGCGGGGCGCGGATCGCGCAGCAGCAGCATGCGGCGGACATGATCCGCGCGCGGACGCTGATCGTGCTCGCGTGCACGATCTGGCTCGTGATGGGGCTCGCGCTCGATGTCGTCGTCCATCCGGCGATCGGCACCGGCTCGCTCGCGTTCGTCGTGATCGTGCGGCTCGCGACGACGGTGTTTCACGTCGCGATCATCGCGGCGCTGTTTCGGCGGCCGCTGCTGCCACCGCGGATCGCGAACCTGCTCGCGGCGTCGGTGTTTCCGGTGACCGCGTTCGCGCTGATGCTGATCGCGACGCACATGGGCGGGCTCGTGTCGCCGTACGTCAGCGCGCTGTTCGTGATCGTGATGGGCCAGGCGGTCGCGACGCCGGCGCCGTGGCAGCGCGGCTTGCCCGTGACGCTGCTGTCGACGCTGGTGTATCCGATCGGCCTCGTCGTCGCGACGCGGTTCGATCCGGCGCTCGCGGCGCAGCTCTCGGATCACAGCGCGGTCGTGGCGTTCGCGACGTATCTCGCGGTGATCGCGGCGGCGGCGTTTCTCGGGGTGTGGGGCGGCCACGTGATCTGGGCGCTGCGCCAGAGCGTGTTCGAGAGCCGCAAGCTCGGGCGCTATCGGCTGCTGCGACGAATCGGCAAGGGCGGGATGGGCGAGGTGTGGCGCGCCGAGGATCGCGCGCTGCGCCGGCACGTCGCGCTGAAGATCCTGTCGCCCGAGCACGGCCGCAATCCGGCGCGGATCGCACGGTTCGAGCGCGAGATCCAGGCGACCGCCGCGGTCGTCCACACGAACATCGTGCGGCTGCACGACTGGGGCGTCACCGACGACGGCGTCTGGTACTACGCGATGGACCTGCTCGACGGAGCGGATCTCGCGACGACGGTCGACCGCTGCGGGCCGCTGCCGGCCGCGCTCGCGCTGCAGCTGTTCGTGCCGGCGGCGCGCGGGCTCGCCGAGGCGCATCGCGTCGGCATCGTGCATCGCGATCTCAAGCCGGCGAACCTGTTCGTCGTCGCGAGCGCGGATCACGAGCCGCAGCGAATCGAGCTGCTCGACTTCGGGATCGCCGAGGTCGGCGACGACGATGCCGAGCTGACGCAGGCCGGCGCGGTGCTCGGCACGCCCGGGTTCATGGCGCCCGAGGTGATCGCGGGCGCACCCGGCGGCGTGCCCGGCGACGTGTACGGGCTCGCGGCCGCGCTGTACTTCGCGATCACCGGCAAGTCGCCGCGCGATGCGCGCGGTGCACCGGCGTCCGCGCTCGTCGACGGAATTCCGGCGGCGCTCGACGACGCGCTCGTGCGTGCGCTCGATGCCGATCCGGCGCGGCGGCCCGCGAGCGCGGAGGACTTCGCGTCGCAGCTCGCGGCGGCGAAGCTCGCGTGGGCGGGGAGCTTCCGGATCGACCAGGTGCACTCGATCCCGCCGCCGGCCCCCGATCCGAGCCTCGATCCCGAAGCGGCCCCGACGCGGGTCGACGCTCCGCGCATTGCGCGGTAACGTCCGGCGCTCCCCGATCGTCTGATCCTCATGACCGAACCCCTCTGCCTCGATGACCTCGACGACGACGCGCTCGATCGGCTGCCGTTCGGCGTCGTCTGCCTCGGGCCCGGCGGAGTCGTCGAGCGTTACAACCGGGCGGAGGCCGAGCGCGCAGGGATCCAGCGCTGGCGCGCGCTCGGCCGCGACTTCTTCCGCGACGTCGCCGGCATCAACGCGTCACGGCTCGCCGATCACGTGCGCGCGATTCACCCCGGTGGCCACGCGCGGATCTTTCACACGTTCCGCGGCTATCACCGCGCCGACGACGCCGTGATCGATATCTCGCGCTGCGGCGAGCGCGTGTATCTGTGCATCCGGCCGACCTCGCGCGCGATGTAGTGACCGGCCGCGACGAGGCCGAACCCCGCCGCGATCGCCGCCGCGACGAGCGCCCAGTCGGGCACGCTGATCACGATCGCGAGCGCGATGAACTGCACGACGGTCGCGGCCTTGCCGTACGGATCGGCGCGTAGCTCGCCGACCGGCTTCGCGCGCGCGAGGTAGATCGCGACGAGCGGCACGAGGATCAGCTCGCGCGCACCGACGAGCGCGATCACGAGCACGTCGTGCGAGCGCGCCCACAGCACGCCGAGCACGATGCCGACGAACAGCTTGTCGACGAGCGGATCGAGCCAGCCGCCGATGTCGGGGCCGGTCGAGCCGCGCCGCTTCATGTAGCGCGCGACGTTGCCATCCGCAGTGTCGGTGAATGCGGCGAGCGCGATCAGCGCGACCGCCCACGCGGTGTTGCCGTACGCCCAGTAGAACGCGATCGCGATCGGGATTCGCGACAGCGTCAGCGCATGGGCGAGCCACATCCTTCACAGCTTGCAGCACGTGACGGTTTCGGCAAATCCGCACGTCGTGCGCGTACCCGTCGAGCCGCGCACGAGCCGCGCGTTGGGGTAGAGTCCGGCCATGTCTCGCGGCCTCCTCGCTCTCGCGCTCTCGACGCTCCTCGTTCCTGCTTGCAAGAAGGAGCAACAGCCTTCCGGCATGCAGCCGAGCAATGACTGGCAAGCAGCACCGTCGGGCTCGCAGACCGCGCCACCGCCGTCGGGCAGCGCCGCGAATCCGCACGCCGGGATGGGCATGGACCCGAGCAACCCGCACGCCGGCATGGGCATGGACCCGAGCAACCCGCACGCGGGGATGGGGGGCAGCGGCATGGGCATGGGCGCCGGCATGACCGCGGACAAGACGCCGCCGAAGGAGCTCGAGAAGCTGCCCGACGGGCGCGTCGTGCTCGGGCCGTTCACGCTGCAGCCGCCGAAGGAGTGGACGCAGAAGCCGGTGACATCGAGCATGCGCGCCGCGCAGTTCGTGCTGTCGGACAAGGCCGGCGAGGAAGCCGACCTCGTCGTGTACTACTTCGGCGAGGGTGGCGCGGGTGGCATCGAGGCGAACCTCGATCGCTGGCTCGGTCAGTTCCAGCAGCCCGATGGCAAGCCGTCGAAGGACGTCGCGAAGATCGAGAAGACGAAGTTCGCGGGCCAGGATGCGACGGTGGTGTCGGTGACCGGCCACTACGTCGCGCAGGCGATGCCGGGAGCCGGGGACATGGTCGACAAGCAGGACCAGTCGCTGCTCGCGGCGATCGTGAACAGCCCGAGTGGGCCGTACTACTTCAAGCTGGTGGGCGCGAAGAAGACGGTCGCGGCTCACACCGCGCGCTTCCGCGCGATGCTGTCGTCGATGAAGCTGAAGTAACGCGCCGAAGCCCGCGAAATCAGGCCGGGCACGATCGATGCAGCCTGCGCGAGCATGCGGCATCGCATTCCCAGCCTCGTCGCGGGCGCGGTCGTCACGGCCGGCGCGGTGGCGATCGGCAACGTCGTCCGGCGCCGGCGCACGCACCAGCGTCAGCTCGTCCTCGGCGAGATCCACACGCGCGCCGTGGTCGACGCGCTCCACGAGGCGAAGGTCGCGCGGATTGCGGCGCAGCTGCGCTCGCATCCACCGACCCGCCCGGTGTCGCTGCGCAAGCAGGCGCCGCCGCACCAGGTGCCGAAGCGCCACGACCTGCGCAAGCACGACGACAAGATCGACGTCAGCGATCTGACCGCGATCCTCGACATCGATCCGGTCGCGCGCACGTGCACCGCCGAGTCCGGCGTGATGTTCAAGGACCTCGTCGCGGCGACGCTGCGCTACGGCCTCGTGCCGATCGTGGTGCCCGAGCTCGCGACGATCACGATCGGCGGCGCTGTCAGCGGCTGCTCGATCGAGTCGATGTCGTTCCGCTACGGCGGGTTCCACGACACGTGCACCGAGTACGAGGTCGTGACCGCGCGCGGCGACGTCCTCGTCTGCACGCCGGAGAACCAGAACAGCCTCGTGTTCCAGATGATGCACGGCTCGTTCGGCACGCTCGGCGTGCTGTCGAAGCTGACGTTCAAGCTCGTGCCCGCGAAGCAGTACGTCCACGTCGTCTACGAGAAGTACACGACGCTGTCGGAGTACCGCGCGGCGATCTGGCGTCACTTCAAGAGCCAGGACATCGACTTCATGGACGGCATCATCCACGGGCCCGCGGAATTCGTGCTGTCGACCGCGCGGTTCGTCGACGAGGCCCCGTACACGAATCGCTACGACTGGACGAAGGTCTATTACCGCTCGACGTCCGAGCGCACCGAGGATTACCTCGAGACGCCGCAGTACTTCTTCCGCTACGACCGCGGCGTCACGAACGTCCACCCGAAGTCGTATGTCGGCCGGCTGCTGTTCGGCAAGCTGCTCGACTCCGGCACCACGCTGCGGCTCGCCGACAAGCTGCGGTTTCTGATCGACGACAAGAACCCGACGGTGATCCTCGACGTGTTCCTGCCGATGTCGAAGGTCAACGAGTTCATGGTCTGGTACGAGCAGACGCTCGGCCACTTCCCGCTGTGGGTCGTGCCGTATCGTCGAGTCCGCGATTACGAATGGATCGACGAGAGCTTCTATCGCGGCATGGAGGACGAGCTGTTCCTCGATCTCGCGATCTACGGCATGAAGCAGCAGCCGGGACAGAACGCGCACAAGCTGATCGAGGACAAGCTGCGCGAGCTCGGCGGGATCAAGACGCTGATCTCGCACAACTACTATTCACGCGACGAGTTCTGGTCGGTGTGGAACAAGCGCAACTACGACACCGTCAAGGCGATCACCGATCCGAACAACGTGTTCCGCGATCTCTATACGAAGACGTGCAAGGCGGCGATGGGCGTCGCCGAGTAGCTGCGTTCGCATCGGCGTCGAGCGGGGGCCGCGAAGACGAAAGCACCCGAGCCAGGAAGCCCGGGTGCGCGCTCGCAGACGAAGATCCGCTCAGTCCGTGCCGCGACAGATCAGCGGGTTCTCTTCGGTCTCGAATCGCACCTGGCGCTTGCGTGGATTGCCGTCCGCCGCAGTCTTCTGCTGTGCGTCATGTTCGAGCTCTTCGTGCTGGGGATCTTGCTTGGAGCGCTTGTCGTCGGCCATGGGTCGTTCGAGTGCAATCCACATGCACGTGACATCGAGCCGAGCCGCGGGCCGTGCGAGGTCCTCGTGGTACGCTGGATCTCATGAAGGTCACGATTCGCTACTGCAACTCGTGAGGGTATCGCCCTCGTGCCGCCCGGGTGGCGGCCCAGTTGAAACAGCAGCTCGATGTCGTCGCCGACCTCGTCGTCGGTAATTCGGGCGAGTTCACGGTCTGGGTCGACGAGCAGAAGGTCGCCGAGAAGAGCTGGGGCAAGTTTCCCGAGCCTGATGACGTGGTTGCCGCCGTCCGGGCGGCGCAAGCCGAGCCGCGCGCCTGACGCTCAGCGAGCGATCGCGCGCGCCTCGCGAAGCAGCCTCGGCATCGAGCATCGCAGAACCACGTCGCGTGACGCGTACGTCACCGAGGGAATCCAACTTGCAGTCCGGACAGCGTCTTTCGCAAAGGACTGTCAAATGAAGATCAAGACGCTCGCATTGGCGTTCGCGCTGACCACGGTTCCGGCGCTCGCCTCCGCTGACGATACGAACAAGACCACGGACAAGACGGCCACCGACAAGGCCGCCACGGACAAGACGAAGGCGGCGAACAAGCTCGTCGAGGCCGAGGTGAAGATCGTCGCCCATCTCCATCACGTGAACCTGATGGAGATCGACATGGGCAAGATGGCCCAGAAGTCCGGGACCGCGGCGGTGAAGCGCTACGGCGAGATGCTCGTCAAGGATCACACCACCGCGGACAAGGAGCTGACCGCGATGGCGAAGAAGAAGGGCGTCGCGAAGATCCCGGCCGACGTGCCGCAGACCGATTCGGAGAAGGCCGAGCACAAGGAGCAGATGGACGGCATGGCCGCGCTCAAGAAGCTCAAGGGTGCCGACTTCGATCGCGAGTACCTGCGGATGATGGTCGATGGTCACGAGAAGGAGCTCGCGAAGTCCGATCCGTTCATCGCGCAGGCCACCGACTCCGACCTCAAGGCGACGCTCGAGAGCCGCAAGACCACGCTGAAGCGTCACGCCGACGCGGCGCGTGAGCTCCAGAAGGGCAACGCCCAGGCTAGCTCGGCCACGACGCCGAGCGGCACGAAGTAGCGATTTTCGCAGGCCACGTCGACCGCCGGTGTGCGATAGCCGCTCGGGCGGGGATCACGTATCGTGATCGGACATCCGGATGTCCACCGCCGCCGCCCAACCGGTCGACGAGCTGCTGCGCGAGAACGAGGAGCTCAGGAGCCGCCTCGCGCATGTCGCGCGCATCGTCTCGATCGTCCAGCACTCGAGCGAGGCGATCGCATCGACGGCCACCGACGGCACGCTGCTGTGCTGGAACAAGGCGGCCGAGCGGCTGTACGGCTTCACCGCCGGCGAAGCGATCGGCCGTAGCGTGCTCGAGCTCGTGCCGTTCGATCGGCTCGCCGAGCACAAGGATGCGGTCGCGCGCGCGCTCGGTGGCCAGTCGGTCGTGCTCGAGACGCGGCGACGGCGGCGCGACGGCTCGATCGTGATGTGCCGCGTGACGTACGCGCGGCTCGCCGACGACGAGACCGGGAAGCTGCTCGGCTGCTCGATCACGGCGCACGCACTCGAGCGCTGACGTGCGCGTCAAGTACGTCATCCCGGACGAGACCATGTGGTTCGGTCGTTTCGTCTGGGGCATCTTCGCGGTGCTTGCCGTGGCGATGGCGTTGGGAGCGATCAAGGCGCCGTTCGATGGTGAGCCGGGCATCGCCAAGGTGTTGGCCGTGCTCGCCCCGATCAGCGGCCTGATCGCGTGGCTCGTCTGGCGAGCGATCCCGCGACCGGATCACTTCGTCATCGACATCGCTGCCGGCCATCTCGAGCTGAACCAGGGGCGCGGACCGCAGTTTCCGCGTCGCGACCGCGATGTCACGGTTCGTGACCTCGCTGCACTCCGCGAGCTGTCGATCGTGGAGGTCACGATCGATCGCGATGGGCCCGAAACCTGGTACGAGCTCCGGGCCGAAGCCGTGCCGGCGCGGCTGCATTTCACGCGCTCGCGATGGGCGGCCGAACGCCGGATGCGTCAACTGCAGGAGCACGTGCAGCACCACGCGGTGCGCACGATCTTGCGGCGGCCCGCGATCGACGATCTGCCGACCCGGGAACCGCCGGACGATCTCGCGCTGCTGCGCGATGCGGGGCCGCTTGAATCGGTGCTCGCGAAGCTCGAACGCGACGACGATCCGGACATCGCGCGCCGCGCCAGCGCGCTGCACGAGCAGCTGCGCGCGCGCAACTGAGAGCTGGAGACTCGGCCCTCCACGGGTTCCCCCACGGCGATCGTTGCGCCTGCAACGACCGTGGGTCTGCCCACAATTCGTCGACACGCGAGCGCACACGTCGTGCCTCGAACGTGCAGCGGTGTGCACGAGTCGTGAATTCGCCGTCGAGGCACGGTCGCTGCAGACCGCCGCGGCGTGCGGATCGCAAACCTCGTCCCCCTGTTCCTCCTCGGTACCAGCGCCTGCATGGTCGGCGAAGACGAAGCGACCGACTCGACGGCAGGTGCCAGCGTCGATAACCCCGAGGCGCTCGACCGCCTCACCGGCTGCAAGGGCAAGGCCTCGAGCACGGTGCCCGCGGACGGCCGCTACGTCGTGACGTTCGGTGGCCCCGGCGATCACCAGCCGATGTCGTGCGGTGGCTATGCCGACGGCACCGGCTGGTACGCGGCGTCGCGCCAGCGCTACGGCTGCGGCGCGAAGCTGCGGATCGAGGCGAACGGCAAGTGCGTCGTCGCGAGCGCGCTCGACTACGGACCGGACGTCTGCGTCGAGCGCGCGGCCGGGATGCCGATCATGGACGTGTCGCCGCGCGTGACGCGCGAGCTGTTCGGGATCGCCGGCGCGGGCTGGAGCGATCACATCACGGTCAGCGTCACCGAGGTCGCGGCCGCGACGCCGCTCGGGCCGTGCGTGTCGGAGCCGCCGCCTGCCGGCGCGACGTGCTCGTCGGCGACGCTCGGCCGCGACGTCGAGGACGGCACCTGCGTGCAGGCGTCGAGCGACGCGCTCTGGTACGAGTGCTCCGGCGGCAACTGGGTCCAGCGCGCGGACTCGACGGGCTGCGCAACCGCGTTCGGGTTCTGCGACTCGGCGACGCTTGGCCGTGCGGTGCCGGCGCGGACCTGCGTGCAGGCGTCGTCGAACAGCGTCTGGTACCAGTGCAACGGTCAGGGCTGGGTGACCCCGGTCGACACCGCGGACCGCTCGGGCCCGATCGGCGACTGCGCGACGTGGAATCCGCTCTGAGCGGCCGCGTCCGGGCTACCATCGAGGCGTGAACGCGAACGTCGCAAAATGCCTGGTGGTGTCGAAGGTGCTCGTGGCCGACGGCATGATGACCGACGACGAGAAGCAGTTCCTCGCCGCGATGATGGCGCGGCTCGGGCTCTCCGAGGCCGAGCGCAAGACCGTGATCGAGCTCGAAGGCGCCGACGAGGCGGATGCGATCGTGAAGGGCCTGCCGGCGGCGGAGCGCCAGGCGATCGTCGAGCTGCTCGTCGATGCCGCCTCGGCCGATGGCCGGCTGTCGCCGCACGAGCTCGCCGCGGTCAAGAAGGTCACCGCCGCGCTCGGCCTGTGAACCTCGACGACGTCGCGCGCGGTCCGCTGCTCTATCGCGACAACTTCCTCGAGTGCTATCGCACGCAGCCGATCCACGGCGAGCCGGCCGAGCTGTGGGTGCTGCCGGAGCAGTTTCGCGATCCGACGTTCGTCGCGATGTTCGAGGACGCCGCGACGTTCCTCGCGCACTACCCGCTCGCTTCGCTACCGAAGCCGATCGCGAGCTCGCCGACGGCGCTGCTCGTCACCGCGCCACCGTGGGTCGCGCTCAAGCACGTGATCGCCGGTGCACCACAAGGCGTCCCGCTCGGGCTCGCGCTCACGTTCGTGCACGCGCTCGCGCGCGATCTCGCTCAGCTGCCGAGGCCGGTCGTGCTGCGCTCGATCGCGCCGAACAGCCTCGCGATCTCGACCGCCGGCCAGCCGCGACTGCTCGATACGACGATCGCGAGGTTCGCCGGCCGCCAGACGCAGACGTCGCCCGGGATCATCAAGGGCCAGATCCGCTACATGTCTCCCGAGCTCGCGGGCGGGCGCTCGCTCGCCGGCACCAGCGACGTGTTCGCGCTCGCGCTCGTCACGTTCGAGCTGCTGACCGGCGTCGCCGCGTTCGAGCGCCGCTCGACCGAGCTCGACACGCTGCTGCAGATCGTGCAAGGCCGCGCGCCCGCGCTGCGCTCGCACCGCAGCGATCTGCCGGCGGCGATGTATCGCCTGCTCGATCACATGCTCGCGACCCAGCCGCACGAGCGCGCGGACGCGGGCCACGTCGTACGCATGATCCAGCACGAGCTCGCCGGCGAGCTGTGGTCCGGCGACCGCATGTTCGACGAGGTTCGTCGGATCGCGCCGGCCGCCGTCGACGCCGCGCTGCTCTACGGCTACTAGAGCGGTTCGCCGGCGATCAGCTTCGCGAGCTGCGTCTCGTCGATGATCGTCACGCCGTGCTTCTGCGCCGCGTCGAGCTTCGTCTTGCCGGTGTCCGCGCCCGCGACGAGGTAGTGCGTCTTCTTGCTGACCGAGCCGGCGACCTTGCCGCCCGCGGCCTCGATGTCCTTCTGGACCTCGGCGCGCGGCTTCGACAGCGTGCCGGTGACGACGAGCGTCTTGCCGGTCAGCGTGCCGCCGGTCGCGGCGACCACCGGCTCCTCGGGATCGATGCCGCGCTCGAGCAGCTTGTCGAGGATCTTGCCGATCCACGGCGTGCGCAGGAACTCGTCGACGCTCTGCGCGACCGCCGGGCCGATGCCCTCGATCGCGTCGATCTCCGCGACCAGCTCCTCGCTCGACTTCGCCGCAGCCGCCGCGCGCAGGTTCGACAGCTTGCCGTAGTGCTGCGCGATCGGCTTTGCGAGCACGCTGCCGACGCCGATGATGCCGAGCGCGGACAGCAGGCGCGAGAACGTCGCCTCCTGCTTCGCCTTCGCGATCGCCGCGACGAGGTTCTTCGCGGACTGCGCCGCGAACCGGTCGAGCGCCGCGACCTTGTCCCACGTCAGCGTGAACAGGTCCGCGACATCCTCGACGAGCCCGGACGCGACGAGCTGGCGCACGACCTTCTCGCCGAGCCCGTCGATGTTCATCTGCTTGCGCGACGCGAAGAACTCGATCCAGTCGGTCTGCTGATCCGGGCAGTGCTCGTGGTTCGGGCAGAACCACACGACAAACCCGTCCTCGCGCTCGAGCTTCGTGCCGCAGCACGGACAGGTCTCCGGCCGCTCGAACGCGGGGCCCGGCCCCTTCTCGGTGACGCCGAGGATCTCGGGGATGATCTCGCCCGCCTTCTGCAGCAGCACGCGATCACCGCGGCCGAGCCCGAGCCGCGCGACGATGTCCCAGTTGTGGACCGACGCGCGCGACACCGTCGTGCCCGAGACGTCGACCGGATCGAGCACCGCGGTCGGCGTCACCGCGCCGGTCCGCGTCACGCTGAGATCGAGGTCGCGGATGATCGTCGTGACCTGGCGCGCCGGGAACTTGTACGCGATCGCCCACCGCGGCGCCTTCGCCGTCGAGCCGAGCGCGCCGCGCATCGCGAAGTCGTCGATCTTCAGCACGAGGCCGTCGAGCTCGTACGCGAGGTCGTCGCGGCGGTCCTGCCACGCGTGCACGCAGTGGAGCAGCTCGTCCCAGCTGTTCGCCGACGTGTTGTGCGACGATACCGGCAGCCCGAGCCGCTTGATGAACTCGAGCGATGCGAGGTGACCCGACGCGTAGCGCTCGCCGTCCATCACCTCGTAGAGGATCGTGTGCATCGGCCGCTTCGCGACCTCCTTCGGATCCTGCTGCTTGATCGAGCCGGCCGCGGTGTTGCGCGGGTTCTTGAACGGCTCCTCGCCGGCCTCGAGGCGCATGCGGTTGATCGCCTCGAACTCGGCCTTCGTCATGTAGATCTCGCCGCGCACGACGAGGTCGATCGGCTCGCGCAGCTTGAGCGCGACGCCGCGCACCATCTTGACGTTCGCGGTGACGTCCTCGCCGATCCGGCCATCGCCGCGCGTCGCGCCGAGCGTCAGGATGCCCTGCTTGTACGTCAGCTCGATCCCGAAGCCGTCGATCTTCGGCTCGACCGAGAACACGGGCACGTCACCGTCGAGGCCCTTGACGACGCGATCGAAGAACGCGCGCAGCTCGTCCTCGTTGTACGTGTTGTCGAGTGACAGCATCGCGACGCCGCGCGTGACCTTCGGGAACTCCGAGATCGGCGCATGCCCGGCGCGCTGCGACGGCGACCACGACACGATCCACTCGGGATGCGCGGCCTCGAGCTCGACGAGCCGCTTGTGCAGCTGGTCGTACTCGAAGTCACTGATCGTCGGGTTCGCGTCGACGTAGTACCGGCGGTCGTGCTCGGTCACCTCGTCGACGAGCCGGAGGTACTCCGTCTTGTCTGGCTGGCCCATGGCCGGGCCACCATACCCCCGATCGCCGACTAATCGTCGAGGTGCGGAGGCCGCTTCTTGCCTTCGATGAACGCGTCGAGCGCGTGCTCCGCGGAGACGTCGACGTCGATCTCGAAGGCGCCGTCGTCGGCGACTTCCTCGACCTCGAGATCATCCGGATCGGCGACACGGACCGATCCCGCCGCGATCTTGTGCGGCGGGAGTGGCAGGCCTGTATCGACATCCTCGTCGTCGGTGTCGTCGTCGTCGAGCGTCGACGGCGGCAGCTCGAACGACACCGGCACCTGGACGACCATCTCGTCGTGCGGGCGCGGCGCGTGCTTCGTGCCGATCAGGCAGCCGGCCTTGACCGTGACCTGGAACGGCCGGCGGTCGTAGTACGCGTCGATCGCTTCCTTGATGTACCAGAAGACGTCCTGCATCTCCTGGCCGGCGCCCGCGATCTCCTTCCAGTCCGCGAGCGGGCCGTACTCGATCACCGGTGCGAAGAAGAACTCGCGCGAGCTCTTGAACAGCAGCGAGAACTCCTCGATCTCCATGCCGCCGTCGAGGTTCGCCGTCTTCATGCAGCGCTCGACGTGATCGACCGTCGGATAGCGCGAGATCAGCCGCTCGAGCCGCTCTAGCGCCTCGTGCTTGTCGTGCTTGATCAGCACCTCGCGGAACAGGTCGTGGAACTCCTCGAACGTGCCGGCGAGCGGCAGCGTGCAGCGGACCTCGCCGCCGATCTTCGTGACGCGCGCGAAGTCGCGCAGCGCGACCTCGAGGCTCGGCATCTCGCCGAGGCCGAGGTTGCACACGACGAGATCGTAGACGTCGTCGGCGAACGACAGCTTCGGCACCGCGCTCTCGGTGCGAAAGAACACGCCGCGCTTGCCGAGCGGTCCGAGGTCGGCAACCTTGCGGCGCGCGACCTCGAGCATCGCGCTCGACGCGTCGATCGCGATCAGCCGGCTGCCATCGCGCATCCGGCGCAGGATCTCGATCGTCGGGTAGCCGGTGCCGCACGAGATGTCGAGCACCTGCCCCTTCTCCGGCACCGCGAGGTTCCGGAGCAGCATCTTGCCGAAACGAGTCCCCCAGATCGGCGCGATCTCGTCATCGTAGATGCGCGCGAGCTTCTCGACCTTGAGGGTACGTTTGGACTGGACGGTCACGATCGTGGCGGCCCGGTGTAACTCGAACGATTGTACAGAGCCAAGTGTCGAATCACACACGCATTTCGTGCACTGTACGGCCGTTGCACAGCCGACCTTCCCGATAACCGTGCGTTATCGCTCGGTTGGCTCGCTGAATCCGATTGTTAATTCACGTTTTCACGGTTGCTCATGACAATCGTCCTCACCGCGCAGACGAAGCCAGCGCAGCTCGGCGCGGCGGCGATGCGATCGATCGAGCTCGGGCGCCAGGTGCTCACGCACCCGAACGTCACGTCGCGGATCGTCGGCTGCATCGCGATCCGGTGGCCCGAGCTGCGGCCGGACGTCGCCGCGCATCCTCGGACCCGCCGACGGTTGCTGGTCAAACTATCCGCGCTGCATCCGGAGGCATTCTTCGCGAATCCCGCCGCGCGCGTGCACGTCACCGACCCACGCGGCTGGCCGATCCGCGTCGTCGAGACGCTGCTCGCGCACGCCCCGCCGGACTGGCTCGCGGACATGCTGTCGACCCATCCGCTGACATCGATGCGTGCGCTCGCCGCGAGCCGCGTCGTCGATCCGGTGCGCGCGATCGAGCTCGCGTGCGATCCCGATCCACACGTGCGCACGGCCGCGGCGCGAAATCCGCGGCTCTCGCCGGACGCGGTCGAGCTGCTCGCGTGCGATCCAGACTACTGGGTGCGGCGCGATGTCGGCGAGCGCGACGATGTCTCCGACGCGCTGCAGGCGCGGCTCGCCGCCGATCCCGAGTCGTTCGTGCGCGGAGGGGTCGCGAAGCGCGTGCGCGATCCCGCGGTGCTCGCGCGCCTCGCGATCGATCCCGATCCGTGGGTTCGCCGCGGCTGCGCGTCGAACGCGCACCTGACGGACGAGTCCGCCTGCAGGCTCGCCGGCGACCCCGATCCCGACGTTCGGCTCGCGATCGCGACGAACCCGCGCGCGTCGTCGGCAGCGCTCGAGCGCGTGCTCGCGGCGGACCGGGGCGACTGGCGTGACGTGCACCGCCCCGCGATCGCGCACCCGAACCTGTCGCGCGCAGCGATGCTGCGGATCGCGCGGTCTTCGAATGTCCAGCTCCGCACCCTGCTCGCGCAGCGTCCCGATCTGCCGGCCGAGGTCATCGATCGTCTCGTCGGTGATCCGCATCGCGAGGTGCGCTGGCAGCTCGCCTATCACCACGCCGATGCTGTGCGTTCGCGGCTCGCGAACGATCCGGATCGTGGCATTCGCGTCACGCTCGTCGAGCACCTGCCGGTCGTCGCGCAGGTCGACGCGTTCGCGGCCGATCCGGACGCATGGATCCGCGAGTACGTCGCACGCCGGTCGGCGACCGCTGCCGTGCTCGACCAGCTCGCGAGCGATCCCGATGCCCGTGTCCGCGTGCGCGTCGCGTTCAACCCCGCCGCACCGCCGATCGCGCTCGTACGGCTCGCGAACGATGCCGACGACGACACCGCGCGCGGCGCGCTGATCCACGCCGCGATCGGACTCGACGCGCTGCTCGCCGCGCTGCGCGAACGGCACGGAACGCTCGCCGCGACGATGATCCAGCAACGGCTGCGCGATCACCGCGCGAGCTTCGACGCGGTTGCATCTGCACCGGATACGGCGCGCTTGCTCGCCGAGCTACCCGGCTTGCCACCGGCGATCGCAGATCGGATCGAGTCGACCACGACATCGCCTGCGGTTCGCGAGGCCCTCGCACGCGCGACGCCGGACCTCACTCGTGTCGAGCGCCTCGTCCGCCACGACAGCGGCGTTCGACGTGCCGCCGCCGAGCGCGACCTGTCGATCGAGCTCGCCGAGCAGCTCGCGCTCGATCCCGACCCGGCGGTCCGCAGCGCGCTCGCGCAGCACACGCGCCATCGCCGGATCCACGAGTGGCTGCTCGCCGACGATGACGAGCACGTGCGCTGGGCCGCACTTCGCAACCGGGTCGCCCCGATCTCGGTGCTGCTGCGTGCGCTCGGACGCAGCGACGACCGTGCGCGATGGGCGCGCGACACGCTCGTCGAGCTTCGCCACCCGCGCGGCGGCCGACCCGGTCTTTAGTGGTGGTGGTCGTCGCGGCCGGGGTAGATCGTCGCGCCGGTCTCGCGGAACTCGGTCGCCTTCTGCTGCATGCCCTGCTCCGCCATCGCGCGGACTTCCTCGGTGATCTTCATCGAGCAGAACTTCGGGCCACACATCGAGCAGAAGTGCGCGCCCTTCGCCGCCGGCGCCGGCAGCGTCTCGTCGTGGAAGTCCTTCGCGGTGTCCGGATCGAGTGAGAGGTGGAACTGATCGCTCCACCGGAACTCGAACCGCGCCTTGCTGAGCGCGTCGTCGCGGCGATGCGCGCCCGGGTGGCCCTTCGCGAGATCGGCGGCGTGTGCCGCGATCTTGTACGCGATCACGCCGTCCTTGACGTCGTCGCGGTTCGGCAGGCCGAGGTGCTCCTTCGGCGTCACGTAGCAGAGCATCGCGGTGCCGAACCAGCCGATCATCGCCGCGCCGATCGCGCTCGTGATGTGGTCGTAGCCGGGCGCGATGTCGGTCACCAGCGGGCCGAGCGTGTAGAACGGCGCCTCGTGGCAGATCTGCATCTGCAGATCGACGTTCTCCTTGATCTTGTGCATCGGCACGTGGCCGGGGCCCTCGATCATCGTCTGGACGTCGTGCTTCCACGCGATCTGCGTCAGCTCGCCGAGCGTCTCGAGCTCCGCGAGCTGCGCGCGGTCGTTCGCGTCCGCCGTCGAGCCCGGGCGCAGGCCGTCGCCGAGCGAGAACGCGACGTCGTACTTCTTCATCACCTCGCAGATCCGCTCGAACTCGGTGTAGAGGAAGTTCTCCTTGTGGTGCGAGAGGCACCACTTCGCCATGATCGAGCCGCCGCGCGACACGATGCCGGTGACGCGGTTCGCGGTCAGCGGGATGTACGCGAGGCGAACGCCGGCGTGGATCGTGAAGTAGTCGACGCCCTGCTCCGCCTGCTCGATCAGCGTGTCGAGGAACAGGTCGATCGTCAGCTTCTCGGGATCGCCGTTGACCTTCTCGAGGCACTGGTAGATCGGCACCGTGCCGATCGGCACCGGCGAGTTGCGGATGATCCACTCGCGCGTCTCGTGGATGTTCTTGCCGGTCGACAGGTCCATCACCGTGTCGGCGCCCCACTTGACCGCCCACCGCAGCTTGTCGACCTCCTCGCCGATCGTCGACGTCACGGCCGAGTTGCCGATGTTCGCGTTGATCTTCACGAGGAAGTTCTTGCCGATGATCATCGGCTCGGACTCCGGGTGGTGGATGTTTGCTGGCAGGATCGCGCGGCCGCGCGCGAGCTCGTCGCGGACGAACTCCGGCGTCACGTTCTCGCGGATCGCGACGAACCGCATCTCCGGCGTGATCACGCCGCGTCGCGCGTAGTGCATCTGCGTGCGGTTGCCGCTATCGCCGTCGCGCAGCCGCGCCTCGATCCACGGCGCGCGCAGCTTCGGCAGACCGTGGTGCGGATCGACGCCCTGCGGGCCGCTCGTGTCGTAGACGTCGAACGGCGGCTCGCCGCCCGCCAGGTGGATCCGCCGGACCGGCACGCGCAGGCCATCGGCCTCGACGTAGACCTTCTCGGACGCCGGGAAGCCCTCGATCGAGGGCAGGTTGTCTACCGGCGATGGACCGACCTGCGGGAGCCGCTTGCCGTTGCCATTGCCGTTGCCGTTTCCGTTCTGGTTGCTCATCGCGCCTTCCTACGCCGGCATTACCCGGATCAGGTTCTGGGGTCGTGCTCGCGCACCTCTCAGCCTCGGATGAAGCTCCCCCGTATGGGTGTCAGGACTCTCGGGGCGGACCCTACCCGAGACCCTCGACCAGCGCCAGCGCAGATCTTACTTCGATGGCTTGCGCGAGGCGTGGATCGCGCCGGCTTCACCGACGGTGGAAAACAGCCTCGAGAGCAGGATCGGCTTGTGCAGCACCGCGATGCCCTCGGGCAGCGGGCCCTGCCGGAACCCGTCGACGATCATCACCACGGGAATGTCCGCGAGCCTCGGATCCGCGCGCATCGCCTCGACGAGCTGCACGCCATTCATGACCGGCATCGTCTCGTCGCACACGACGACATCGCACGGCTGCGACACCAGCACGCGCAATGCATCCGCGCCATCGCCCGCCTTGAGCACGCGATGACCCTCGCTCTCGAGCGCCATCGACAGCACCTCGAGCACGGCAAATTCGTCGTCGGCAACCAGGACGGTCAACATCTACGCGCCTGGTGGCCTCCGTACGCGGATCTCGCGGCCCAGGATCTCGGCGGCGCTCGTCGGGTCGGGCGCGAGCTCGATGCCGCGATCGGTGATCAGGAGCTCGCGGATGTGGTTCTCGTGGCCGCTGCCGCGCTGCTTCACGATCGACAGGAAGCGCTTCAGCTCGGAGCCGACATCCATGTACTCGAGCAGCAGGATGTTGTCGACGAGCGCCGACATCCCCGCGATCCGGACCTCGACCTCGGGCCCGAACATCTTCTGGGTCTCCTCGGTGAGCAGCACGGTCGCGTCGAGCGCGCGCAGCTCGTGCACGATCGACGTGATGAACCGCATCGTGCGCTCGGGGAACGGCGTCGCCTGGCGGAAGCCGTCGAT
The DNA here is from genome assembly GCA_035715365.1 of Kofleriaceae bacterium. Lineage (GTDB taxonomy): Bacteria > Myxococcota_A > Polyangia > Haliangiales > Haliangiaceae > JABFXX01. The sequence goes on from DASTLB010000079.1 coordinate 156,851, forward strand.
GCCATCGATCACGACGCGACGCACCTTGCGGCGCTGCACGTTCTCGAACAGCCGCTCGCCGAGCGCGTCGAGGCCGTACTTGAGCGGCGACTGCCAGATCAGATCGACGAGGCCTTCTTCGCGATGGCCGCGCAGCGGCAGCCCGACATGCTCGGCGGCCTCGACGAGCCGCGACGGCGCCTCGTAGAACCCGAAGTAGAGCCCGGGCTCCTTCTTCTTCGCGCCGTCGTCGAGGAAGTGCAGCGACAGCAGCGTCTTGCCGCTACCGGAGAACCCGAGCAGCATCGTCGACGACGACGCGAGCAGGCCGCCCGCGAGCATCGTGTCGAGGTGGTCGATCCCGGTCGGGACCCGCCGGTAGTGCGTCGCGGTCGACAGCTCGGTCCGGCGCGCGAGCAGCAGCTCGGTGCGCGGCCGCACGATCAGGCCCTGCTGCGCGATCTCGAGATCGTGTCGGCCGAGCATGTGCTCGCCGCCGCGGAACTTCAGGACCTCGATCTCGCGGACCGTGCGGTTCAGGTTGCGCTCGATCGACAGCTCGATCATGCCGTCGACCATCGAGTGCTCGGCACCTGCCGCAGCCTGCGCGTTCATGTTCGCGAGCACGATCGTCGTGCACCGCGACATGTCCGAGAGCACCTGGAGCTCGGCGACGAACTCCTTCATCGCGGCGTCGGGCTCGCCGAGCGACGTCGCCGTCGTCAGACCGTCGAGCACGAGCAGGCTCGGTTTCTCGTCGGCGAGCACGCGGCGCAACAGCGCGAGCAGTCCGGACAGCTTGCGCTCGCGCAGCGTCAGGTACGCACCGACGTACGTGATCTGCGTGCCGATCGAGGCGGGGTGGAAGAACGCCATCGACGTCAGGTTGCGGAGCATCCGCGTATGGGTCTCCGCGAGCAGCGTGACGTAGACGGCGCGCGCGCCCGACTGGACATGCGAGAAGCAGGCCTGATTGCCGAGTGTGGTCTTGCCGGTGCCCGGGCGACCCATCACGAGGTACACGCCGCCGGCGACGAGGCCGCCACCCAGAAGGGTATCGAGACCGGGGATGCCGGTGGAGACTCGATCTTCGTTCGCGTGGGAGGTCATTGCGCTAGTTCCTCGAGCTGGTGCGCGCCACCAGGCGCGTGAGTCGAGCGACGAGATCCTTCGGGTCGATCGGCTTGGCGAGGTGGAGCTGGAACCCCGCAAGTATCGCTTCTTTGACGTCTTCGGGTGCGACGTGACCCGAAATCGCGATCGCCGGGATCCAGCCGCCCTCGTCGGCGCCGCGCGCCCGGAGCTCGCGAATGAACGTGTAGCCGTCCTGATCCGGCAACGTGATGTCTGACAGCAGCACGTCGGGCCGGAACGAGCGCACGATGCCGATCGCCTCGCCGGCGGTGTGCGCGAGCTGACAGGTCGCGCCGTGACCGCGCAGGATCTCGGCGAGCAGCTCGCCGCTGTCGACATCGTCGTCGACGATCAGGATCTTCGCGCGCGCGAGGGGCCCGGCCTCGGCGATCGTCGCGTCGAACCGCGGCACCGGCTCGGTGCGGCGGCCCGCGAGGTTGACGAGCAGCGCGGTCAGCTCCGCGGGGTCGATCGGCTTCGTCAGGTAGACGTCGAACCCGGCGAGGAACGCGCGCGCGCGATCCTGGCTGCGCGCGTACGCGGTGAGCGCGACCGCCGGAACGCGACCGCCATCGTCGGCGGGCAGCCGGCGCACCTGCTGGATCAGATCGTAGCCGTCGACGTCCGGCATGCCGATGTCGGAGATCAGCACGTCGGGCCGGATCCGCGGCAACAGCTCGAGCACCTGCGCCGCCGACGTCGCGGTCGTGACCTCGACGCCGGACGTCGCGAGCACGGCGTGCAGCAGCTCGTTCGCGTCGCGCTCGTCGTCGACCGCGATCACGCGCAGGCCACGCAGCTGCGGCGCCGGCTCGAACGTCGTCGGGCTCGCCGGCGCGACGACCGCCTGCTGCGCGGTGCGCACGGCCGCGAGCGGCAGCCGCACCGTGAACGTCGCGCCGCGCCCGGCACCGGCGCTCGCCGCGGTGATCGTGCCGCCGTGCAGCTCGACGAGGTGGCGCGCGATCGCGAGCCCGAGCCCGAGCCCCTTGCCGCTGCGCGCCGGCGCATCCGGCGCCTGACGGTAGCGCTCGAACACGTGCGGCAAGAACTCGGGCTCGATGCCGGCGCCGTCGTCCGCGACGACGACCTGCGCGCTGCTGTCGACGCGCTCGAGCCGGACCTCGATCCGGCCCTGCGGTGGCGTGAACTTGACCGCGTTCGTCAGCAGGTTCCACAGCACCTGCTGCAGCCGGTTCGCGTCGGCGAGCACGGGGCCGGCGAGCAGATCGAGCGACGTCGCGATCGTGATCGATTTCGCCTCCGCGGCGGGCTGGACGATCGCGAGCGCGGCCTCGACGACGGCAGAAGGGGCGACCGGCTGGAGATCGAGTCGCATCTTGCCGCTGATGATCCGCGAGACGTCGAGCAGCTCCTCGACGAGCCCGGCGAGCACGTGCGCGTTGCGCGTCACGGTCGCGATCGCCTGCGCCTGGCGCTCGGGCGCGATCTGGCCGGAGTCGATCAGCCGCAACCAGCCGAGCATCGCGTTGAGCGGCGTGCGCAGCTCGTGCGAGACCGTCGCGAGGAAGTCATCGCGCACCACGCTCGACGCACGAGCCGGATCGTCGCGCCGATCGAGCTGCGCGAGCTGGCTCGCGACGATCCGGACGAGGTATGCCGCGGCAGCGCGCGCGCTCGGCGCGACGACGAATGGTGCGGCGTGCTCGCACGCGACGACGCCCCAGCGCTGTCCGCCGACGACGATCGCGAACGTGCACAGCGCGCGCGGGGGCTCCGGACGCTCGAGCTCGAACGCGCACAGCGCCGCGCGCTCGATCGCGATCGGCGAGGTCACGAGCGCGGTCGCCATCACGAGCGAGACGCCGGGCGCCGACGTATCGGCGACGTAGCGGACCAGCGCGTCGCCGACATCGTGGTCCGGCGGCGGCGCGAGCGGCGCGGGCGGGAGGTCCTCGCGCCGCGCCTCGGCGACGACCTCGACCGTCGCCGGCGAGAACCGGTAGACCGTCACGCGATCGAACGCGAGCAGCGCGCGCAGCTCGTCGGCGCACCGGCGCGCGAGCTCGTCGACGCGGCGGCACTCGACGAGCCGCAGCGTGGCATCGAGCACGGGACGCTCGCAGAGTGCATCGGCTGCCGTCTCGAGCTCGAGCACGAGCAAGCCGCCGTCGCGATACCAGCTCGCCTCGCGCCGGCCGGCCGGCGTCGTCACGACGAGCGTGCCGGTCGGCTGCGCGGTTGCCGCCTCGCGCAGCGCGTGCTCGCTCGCCGCATCGACCACCTCCGAAATTCCGGCACCGAGCAGACGGTCGTGCGGCACGCCGAGGATGTCGGCCGTGTTCGCGCTCGCGATCACGATCGCGAAGTCGTGCTCGGCGACGACGAGCAGTGCGCCGTGCCGCTGGATCCGTCCGGATGCCCGAGGCATGCCCACGAGGAGGGATATCAGGCGAAGTGGGAGCACTCAACGCACACACGTGCTCCGCACGCAGCTCTCACCGAGAGGATCTTCGCGCGCGCAGCGACCGCAGCGACGAGCAATTTGATACCGTGGACAACGTGGCAGAAGCGCACAGCTTCGGTCGCTATCGTGTGACCGGCACCCTCGGCGCCGGCGGCATGGGCGAAGTGTACGCGGCGATCGACGACGTCCTCGGCCGCGAGGTCGCGGTCAAGACGCTGCGCGGCAAGCAGTCCGGGCTCGCCGCACGCATGCTCGACGATCGCTTCCGGCAGGAAGCGCGCGCTATCGCCGCGCTCGCACATCCCGGCGTCGTCCAGGTGTTCGACATCGATCTCAAGGCCGATCCGCCGTACATCGTGATGGAGCGCGTCGTCGGGCCGTCGATGAAGGAGCGGCTCGCGAAGGGCCGGCTGTCGACGTCGGAGATCCGCGCGCTCGGCATCCAGATCGCGCGCGCGCTCGCGGCCGCGCACGCGTCGGGCATCGTGCATCGCGACGTCAAGCCGGCGAACATCCTGATCGCCGGTGACAGCATGTGGAAGCTCGCCGACTTCGGCGTCGCGCACGTGCCGGAGTCGTCGATCACGATGACCGGGCAGTTCGTCGGCTCGCCGGCCTACGCGCCACCCGAGGCGCTCGTCCGCGGCCAGACGAGCCCCGCCGGCGACGTCTACGGCCTCGGCGCGACGCTGTACGAGGCCGCGGCCGGACGATGGCCGCGCGCCGAGGAGACGAGCGGCGCACTGTTCGCCCCGGTGCCGCCGATCCAGCGCTTCGCGCCCGAGCTGCCGGTCGAGGTCGCGACCGCGATCGATCGCGCGGTCGCCGTCGAGCCCGATGCGCGGCCGAGCGCGACCGAGCTCGCCGATGCGCTCGCCGGTGCCGTCGTGATCCCGACGCCGCGCCCCGGCGAGCTGACCGTCGATCTGCGCGGCACGTCGCGCGTCGGTCCGGTGGTGACGGCGGCGGCACCACCCGCGCGCGCGCAGACGTCGCCGACCGGCTACGAGGCGACCGCGCTGTCGCTCGGGCAGCTGCCCGCGGTCGGCTACGACGAGACGATCGGCGTGCCGGCCGCGCAGCCGGTGAAGCTGCCGAAGCCTCCCGCGCCGGCGCGCACACCGATGCCGGCGTGGAAGAAGTACGCCGCGATCGGCGGCGCGCTGCTCGCGGTCGTGGTCACGATCGCGGTGATCCAGGGCAAGGCCTCGGGCAAATCGCCGCCGGCCGGCGCCGCCACGACGCCGACGCCGACCTTGCCGATCGCGGGTTCCGCGCCAGTGCCGAGCGAGCCCGCCGACGACATCCCCGAGGAAGATCTGCCGCCACCAGGTCAGATCCGCGCGATCCCGCCGCAGGGCCTCGATCCCCGGGCGGCGCGCGAGTGGAACAAGATCATGGAGAAGCTCTATCGTCATGACTTCGACGAGGCGCGCAAGAAGCTCGCCGAGTTCGAGCAGCGCTACGGCGAGCTGCACGAGACGAAGTACCTGCGCAAGCAGCTCGATCGACTGCCCGAGCAGCCGCAGGAAGATTAGACCGTCAGCTTGCGGACGCGCCGGACCGCGAGCGTGATCAGCACGACGCTGATCGCGAGCAGCGCGAGCACGCTCGGGACGAGATCGAGCGGCCCCGCCGAGCGCAGCACCGCACCGCGCATCACGTCGATCATGTGCGTCGCCGGCAGGCCGCGTCCGATCCAGTACAGCACCGTCGGCAACCCCGCGACCGGGAAGATGTAGCCGGACAGAAAGATCGACGGCAGCAGCAGCATCTGCGCCATCTGCTGCGCCTGCATCTGGGTCTGCGCGCGCATCGAGATGAACAGGCCCATCGCGAGCAGCGCGAACAGGTAGACGATCGCGATCGCGAACAGGAACAGCAGGCTGCCCTGGATCGGGATCGAGAACCCCCAGCGCATGATCAGCAGGATCAGCGCCATCTCGACGATGCCGATCACGAGATACGGCGCGAGCTTGCCGAGCACGAGCCCGACCGGATGGATCGGCGTGACGAGCAGCTGCTCCATCGTGCCCTGCTCGCGCTCGCGCACGATCGCGATCGACGCGAGCACCATCGCCGCGATCTGCAGCAGGATCGCGACGAGCCCCGGCAGGATGTAGTTCGCGGTCCGGCCCTCGGGATTGAACAGCACGATCGGCTGCGCCGACAGCACCGGCCGCGCGCCGATCGCGGTCGCGGCATCGAAGTTCTGCGACGCGACGAGCCCGTTGATCGACGCGAGCGCCTGCGCGCTGACGTTCGAGTCCGAGCCATCGATCAGCACGAGAAACGCCGCGTTCTCGTGCCGCGCGCGCTTGTCGTGGAAGTCCGGCGGGATGATCACGCCGACGCGCGCCCTGCCCTGCGCGATCAGCGACCGCGCGGCGTCCGGACTGTTCGTGATCTCGGTGATCGCGAACGTCTTCGTCGCGCGCATCTCGTCCATCAGCTCGCGCGAGTACCGCGTCTGATCCTGATCGACGACGACCGTCGGCAGATCGCGCACGGTCTGGTCGAGGAAGCCGAACAGCGCGAGCTGCACGATCGGGATCGTGAAGAACAGGATCAGCGTGCCGCGATCGCGAAAGATGTGCTTGAACTCCTTGCGCAGGATCGCGACGAACGAGGTCCACATCAGGCACTCACCGCGGCCTGGGTGCCGAGCTGCTTCGCCGCACGCTCGGTGAGCGCGACGAACACGTCCTCGAGCGACGGCACGATCGCGCGCGCGGTCGCGGGAAATCCGGCCTCGGCCATGCGGGCGAGCAGCTCGTCATCGGTGATCGACATCGCGATCTCGGCGTGCACCGACTGGCCGAACACCGTCGCGGTCCTGCAGAACGGCTGCGTGCGCAGCCAGCGCAGCGCGCGCGTCGAGCCCGTGGTCTCGAGCTCCAGCCGGCGGGTGTCCGGGTGGTTGACCTCCGGCAGCTCCTTGAGCTCGTCGGGCGTGCCGGTCACGAGCAGCTTCGACAGGTAGAGATAGCCGACCTCGCTGCAGCGCTCGGCCTCGTCCATGTAGTGCGTCGTGACGAGCAGCGTGATGCCCTGCGCGGCGAGCGAGAACAGCAGGTCCCACAGCTCGCGGCGCGCCACCGGATCGATCCCGGCGGTCGGCTCGTCGAGGAACACGACCTTCGGCTCGTGCATCAGCGCGGCACCGAGCGCGAGCCGCTGCTTCCATCCGCCCGACAGCAGCCCCGCGCGGCGGTTGCGATACGGCCCGATGTGCGTGAGGTCGAGCGCGTACTCGACACGCGTCCGCAGCCGCTGCCCGGCGAGCCCGTAGACGCGCGCGTAGAACTCGAGGTTCTCGAGCACGGTCAGATCGGGATACAGCGAGAACTTCTGGCTCATGTAGCCGATCTGGCGGCGGATCGCGTCGCCGTCGCGGACGACGTCGAGATCGAGCACCGACGCGTGGCCGCTCGTCGGTGCGAGCAGCCCGCACAGGATCCGGATCAGCGTCGACTTGCCCGAGCCATTCGGCCCGAGCAAGCCGTACACCGTGCCGGCCGGCACCTGGAGCGTGACGTCGGACAGCGCGACGAAGTCGCCGAAGTTGCGCGACACGCGATCGACCTGGATCGCGAGCGTCATCGCGCGACCTCGATCCACGCCGCCATCCCGGCGCGCAGCACGTCCTTGCCCTCGACGAGCGCGATCTTGATCGCGAACACCTGATCCGCGCGCTCGTCCGCGGTCTGGAGGTTTCTCGGCGAGTACTCGCCGCGCGCGTTGATGTGCTCGATCACGCCCGCGAACCCGCGGTCGAACGCATCGACGTGGACCTGCACGCGATCGCCGACCTTGACGCGACCGAGCTCGGTCTCCGGCACGTAGATCCGGACGAACAGCTGGCTGTCCTCGAGCAGCGTCGCGACCGGCGCGTTCGGCGCGACGAGATCGCCGGGCCGCAGATCGAGCGACTCGACCCGGGTCGCGCTCGGCGCGCGCACGGTGAGCTCGCCGATCGTGACCTCGAGCTGGTCGAGCCGCGCCTTCGCCGCCGCGACCTGCGCATCGGCCGCACGCAGATCCTCGACGCGCGCGCCCGAGATCACGAGCTTCGCCGCCGCCTCGGCCTCGGCGAGCCGCGCCGCCGCCTGCGCCTTCTCCTCGCTGCGCGCGCCCGCCTTCAGCTGATCGACGACCTGCTTCTGCGCGTCGCGCTGCGCGATCGTCGCCTTGAGGTTCGTCTCGGCGACCTCCGCCTCGGCCGCAGGAATCGCGCGGCTCGCGAGCAGCTTGCGCGCACGCTCGGCGTCGAGCTGCGCCTTGTCGACCTGGGCCTGGATCTGCGCGAGCCGCGCCTGCGCCGCCGCGATCTCCTCGCCGCGTGGACCGCGTCGCGTCTCGGTCAGCGCGGCACTCGCGAGCGCCGTGCGTGCCTTCGCCTGCTCGATCTCCTCGGGCCGCGCGCCGCCCTTGAGCTTGTCGTACGCCGCCTGCGCCTGGGCGAGCTGCGCCCGCGCGATCGCGCGCTGCGCCTCGAGATCGCCCGGCTCGAGCTCGACGAGCGGCTGCCCCGCGGCGACGTGATCGCCCTCGCGCACGAGCACCGTCTTGACGCGCCCTCCCGCCCGCGAGCCGACCGTCACCGCGCGCGCCTCGACGGTGCCGGCCCACTCGAACGGCCGCTGCGCCAGGTAATGCTTGTAGGCGAGGTACGCCCCGAGGATCACCACCAGCAGCACGAGGGGGATCGCTCGCTTCATCACCCGTAGCGAACCGCAAGCCGCGTGCCCGCGCAACCTATCGACGTGTGGCGCGCATGCTGTACGCCGCCCGGACAGTGTCGGAAACCCGTGCAGCTCAGACGTGCTGGAGCGAACCAAATGCGTCGTCGAGCACGGCGATCATCGCATCCGCGGACGCGAACCGCTGCGCCGGATCCTTGATCAGCGCCCCCTCGACCAGCGCGACGAGCGGCGGCGTGCACCACGCGGCATCCGCCGTCGCCTGGCGCAGGCTCGGCACCGGCGCCTTGACCTGCAGCCGCATCACGACGACCGGATCGCGATCGTGGTACGGCGGCCGGCCGACGAGCATCTCGAACAGCATCACGCCGACCGCGTACAGATCCGCCCTGCCATCGACCAGCCGGCCGAGCGCCTGCTCCGGCGCCATGTACGCCGGCGTGCCGAACACGAGCCCGGTCCGCGTCAGCGCGCCCGCGCCGAACGCCGCCGCTGCATCGCCGACGAGCTTGACGAGCCCGAAGTCGATGATCTTCACCCGCTCCCAGCCGCCCATGTCGACGAGCAGCACGTTGTCCGGCTTGAGGTCGCGATGCACGAGCCCGCGGCCGTGCGCGTGCCCGACCCCTTCGAGGATCTGGCGCCCGAGCACGAGCGCCTCGCGCGGCGACAGCGCCCCGCCATGCAGCTTCTTGCCGAGCGTGCGGCCGGTGACCTTCTCCATCACGAGGAAGAGGTGTCCGCCCTCGACGAACACGTCGACCGCCGACACGAGGTTCGGATGCTCGAGCAACCGCAGCGCGTTCGCCTCGCGGGCAAACCGCCGGGTCACGTCGCCGAGCCCGTCGACATCGACGAGCGGCGACTTCAGCGCGAACCGCCTGCCAGTCTCGTCCGTCACCTCGAACACGCCGCCCATGCCGCCACGACCGATCGGACCGATCACGGTGTACGTGCCGACGCGCGTGCCGGGTTCGAGCGACGGACCTTTCGCCACGGCCCGGCACTGTACACGGATCGTCGAGAGATTTTTTCGGGATTGCGAACTATTTGCTTGACACGTTTCGCGCGAGCAGAAGAGTGCCAGTCGAGAGAGTGACCATCTCATTGCGCCATACGCGATGAGATCGATTGTGCGAGCGCTCGTTCCGGTCCTCGAGAGTTTTCGCGTTTCGAGCATAAACCGCGCGTGGCAGCGAGGAGAACGAGCCCGAAACGTGGGTGATAGAAAGGTCGTGCACGCGCAACACGATGGAGTGGGATCATGCAGGGAATCGATCGCGAGCCGTGGCTCGAAGTTCACCTCGGGCTCAAGGCGCTGAGCGCACAGCGAGCACAGATGGAAGCACGCGAGGTCGCGCTGCTACGGCTCGCCGAGGAGATGACGCTGTGGCAGCAGTTCGGTCACGCGTCGCTGGTCCAGTACATGGAGCACGAGCTCGGCTATCGCGCGCACACCGCGCTCGAGCTGATCCGGACGGCAAGGGCACTCGCGACGTTGCCGCGCATGACGGCCGCGCTCGAAGCGGGTGCGGTGTTCCCCACGGCGATCCGCGAGCTCACGCGCATCGCGACACCCGACACCGAGGAGGAATGGCTCGAAGCGATCGCCGGCAAGACCGTGCACGAGGTCCAGCGCATGGTCGCCGGCCGCGAGCCCGGCGATCGACCGGGTGACCCGAAACATCCCGACAACGAGGTCGTGACGCTCACGTTTCGCGTGTCACCGAGCATGCACGCGTTCGCGGTCCGCGCTCGCATGGAGCTGGAAGCGATGCTCGGCACGGGCAAGCTCGACGATGACGAGCTGGTGGAGACGCTCTACCGCGGTGCGCTCGACGCGCTGCCGGCGTCCGAAGGCCGGCCCGGATTCCAGATGGCGATCAGCACGTGCAAGCGCTGCAAGCGGAGCTATCAGGACGTCGCGGGCGACGAGGTCGAGGTCGACGCCGCGACGCTGTCGCGCGCCGAATGCGATCACGAGTACCTCGGCGATCTCGAAGCCGACGAACCCGAGCGGGTGACGAGCTCGGTCACGAAGCGCAAGCGGCGTCAGATCTACGCACGTGATGGCTATTGCTGCGCGGTTCCGGGCTGCCGGATGACTCGATATCTCGATGTCCATCACGTGACATTTCAATCACGCGGCGGAGGTCACGAGATGTCGAATACGATCCTGCTGTGTACCGGCCATCGCGCGGCGGTGCACAAGGACAAGCTGCGGATTCGCGGCGAGGCGCCCGACGAGCTGATCTTCGAATGGATCGGTCGCGACGAGGTCACCCGGCTCGTTGCGTCGAACCGTGACGTCCCATGGGATCGCACGACTGATGACGTCCCATGGGATCACAGGAGGGAGTTCTCAGGTGAGCGGCCCAACGTGGAAGCTGATCGTCACGCCGAACGCGAGCGAAGTCCCATGTGACCGGGTCGCTTTCAAACCGGCTTCTCTGCCGCGTACCGATCTAACTCGGAATAGCGACCATCATGTGCGAGTGCCGCGGTGGAGTGTCCGGCGCGGGCATGCGCGCGAGCACCCTAACGTCCGCGGCCTCCCGAACGTCCACCCCAAAGGAAAGCTTCCGCCGTCCGAGGGCCGCGGCGCCGTTCGACCGATGCGAGCGGAGCGCGAGACCCGTGACGAGCGCGACCACTACCGCGCGCGATCTCGTCGGTGCCGCACCTGTGCGGCCGGTCCACGCGCGACGTCGACCCCACTGGCGCTCGGCACGTGGTCTCGCGCGAGAGCGAGCGAGGGCGCGGCGCCGCGGACCGAGGGGGAACGAACGTATGCAGCTGCCGGCGTCCCACAGGACGGTACGGATTCCCGAGCCGCCACCTATCCGCGGACCACAGCGAACGTACCTACGGGGCGATCGTGTAGCTCAACGTATACGTCCCGTTCCCCGTGAGCCCGAAACCGTCGACGATCAGCCAGTGAATGTTCGGCCCGGTGACCTGCGCGCCGGAAAACCGACTCTGAAAATTCCCACAGCTCGCCTCGTCATCACTGCACGCGACGTCGCTCGTGTTCGCCGATCCGGACCTCAGATAGACGACCGTGTCGAACGTGCTCCCGGTACACGTGCTCGCACCCACGGTCGTCGTGGTCGCCGGACACGTCAAGAAGAACACCGCGTCGTCGGGCTGGTTGCTGTTCGCCTCGCAGCCGGCGACCGACTGGTTCGCCTTGCCGGTCGTCGACCCGGTCCGCGTCCCGCTCGCGGCCGCGATCGCGGTGCCGGTCCGCCGGCCGCGCGTGAAGTGCAGCGTCGTCGCGCCGGTGGTCGCGGCGGCCGAGAACTGATCGACCACGAGGCAGTATTGCCCCGCCGCCAGCTGGACCGCGCCCTGCGATCGCGTCGAGCTGCACGCGTCGTCCTCGCAGCGCTGCAGCGCCCCCATCGACGTGCAGCTACCGGCGACGATCCGCACGACCGTGTCGTAGCTCGAGCCGAACGTGTCGAAGTACACGACCTCGGCCGCCGGCAGCGTGAACTTGTAGAACACGTCGCGGCCGCCGGGATCCCCGCAGTCCTCGGGCGGCTGCGAGAGGAAGTGATCGTCGTGCGCCGCGGCAAGGTCCACCGTGAACGTGCCGCCGCTGGAGATGTCGATCGCGCCCGCCGGCGTGTCGTTCGGCGGGCACACCGCGTCCGCGCCGCTGCAGTCCTCGTCGACCGCGTTGCCGCACAGCTCGGCGGACGGCGTGCCCGGCGAGGCGCTGCACGCGGTCGTCGTCGAGGTCATGCACGCGATCGTGCCGGTGCGCGCGCATGCGCCGACGCCGACCGTGCACGGCTGGCCAGCGCCGAACGTATCGTCGGCGCCGCCGCGGCAGTCGTCGTCGAGGCCGTTGCACAGCTCGACGCTGTCGGCGGTCGTGTCGCTGCACTTCGCGGCGCCCGCGCCGTCGCAGACGATCGTGCCCTCGTTGCAGGCGTCGCTGTCCGCGCCGTCGCACGCGGCGCCGACGGAGAAGCCCTCGTCGATCGCGCCGTCGCAGTCGTCGTCGATCGCGTTGCACTGCTCGGCCGACGTCCCCGGCTGATCGGTGCACCGGGTCGCCGCCGGGCCATCGCAGACGACCATGCCGTCGGCGCAGGTGTCGGCGTCGTCGCCGTCGCATGCGGTGCCGACGAGGAAGTCCTCGTCGACGTGCGCGTCGCAGTCGTTGTCGATGCCGTCGCAGCTCTCGGTCGCCGGCGCGCCCGGGATCGCGTCGCACGCGATCACGCCGGCCTGGCAGACGTAGTGTCCGTCGGTCGCGCACGCGCCCTCGCCGGCGGTGCACGCCGCGCCCTTGTCGGTGAAGTCCTCGTCGATCCTCGTATCGCAGTCGTCGTCGAGATCGTTGCAGCTCTCGGGTGCCGGGATGCACGCGTCGGTGTCCTGGGCGTCGGTTCCGACACGCGCGTCGTTCGCAGACGCACAGGCGGCGAGCAGGCCTAGAACAGCAACGAGCTTGCGCATCGGCGCATCCATGCACAGGACGCTGTGCAATCTCAAGCACAACCTTTCCCGTGCTAGGAGATGGGTATGGACAAGCTGCCGGTTCTCGGGAATCAGTCGCCACCGGTCGAACAGCTCGACATGTCGCCGGACGAGCTCGAGGCGGAGATCAAGCGCCTCAAGGTCGAGCGCAACGCCGTGATCCTGGCGCACTACTACCAGGAGTCCGAGATCCAGGACCTCGCCGACTTCGTCGGGGACTCGCTCCAGCTGTCGCAGGCCGCCGCGAAGACGAACGCCGACGTGATCGTGTTCTGCGGTGTCCACTTCATGGCCGAGACCGCGAAGATCCTGAACCCGGACAAGATCGTCGTGATCCCGGACCTCGCGGCCGGCTGCTCGCTCGCCGATGGCTGCCCGGCGCCGGTGTTCAAGAAGTGGCTCGAGCAGTACCCCGGCCACACGGTCGTCAGCTACATCAACTGCAGCGCCGAGGTGAAGGCGCTGTCCGACGTCATCTGTACGTCCTCGAACGCGGTCAAGATCGTCAAGGCGCTCGGCGACCAGAAGGTCGTGTTCGCGCCGGATCGCTACCTCGGTGCGTTCGTCGCGAAGCAGGCGAACCGCCCGGACATGGTCCGCTGGGAAGGCACCTGCATCGTCCACGAGACGTTCTCCGAGAAGCGCCTGCTCGAGCTGATGGCGCAGCACCCGGACGCCGAGGTGATCGCGCACCCCGAGTGCCACGAGGGCATCCTGCGCCACGCGCACCACGTCGCGTCGACGAGCGGCCTGATCGACTACGCGAAGAAGAGCCCGAAGACCACGTTCATCGTCGCGACCGAAGCCGGAATCTTGCACAAGATGCAACAAGCCGCCCCCGGCAAGACGTTGATCCCGGCGCCGCCCGACGACGAGAGCTGCGCATGCAACGTCTGCCCGCACATGAAGCGCAACACGCTCGAGAAGCTCTACCTCTGCATGCGCGACCTCAAGCCACAGATCGAGGTGCCGGAGCCGGTTCGCGTGCGCGCGCTGGCGCCGATCCAGCGCATGCTCGAGATGTCGGCGTGAGACTCGCGCTCGTCGTGGCCCTCGCCGCGTGCGGGCGCTCCGAGCCAACCCCCGTCGTCGAGCCGGCGCCGCCGCCGCCCGTCCACGCCGCCGATGCCGCGGTCGCCGCGCCGGTGATCCCCGCCGGTGCGCGCGAGCTGATCGTCGGCCTCGTCGACGACTGGGACACGACCGCCGCGACGCTGCGCCGGTACCGCCGCGACGGCACCGCGTGGACGCCGGTCGGCGAGCCATGGCCCGCGGTCGTCGGCAAGGCCGGCACCGCGTGGGGCAGCGGGCTGCACGGGCGCGGGGCGCCCGCCGGCCGCACCGGCCCGGTGAAGCAGGAGGGCGACGGCAAGAGTCCCGCGGGCGTGTTCGCGCTCGCCGACAGCTACGGCTACGCGAAGCAGGCGCCGACCGGCACCCAGCTGCGCTACACGGCGGTCGACGACGCCTGGAAGTGCGTCGACGATCCGGCGTCGCGCGTCTACAACCGGATCGTCGATCAGCGCAGCGTCGGCGAGGTCGACTGGAAGTCCGCCGAGGACATGCGCCGCCACGACGAGCTCTACACGTGGGTCGTCGACGTCGCGCACAATGCCGCTCGCGCCCCGGGCGGCGGCAGCTGCATCTTCCTCCACGTCTGGCGTGGACCCGGCTCGGCGACGACCGGCTGCACCGCGATGGCCGAGCCTAAGGTCAAGGAGCTCGTCGCGACGCTCGATCCGTCCGCGGTCTACGTGCTGCTGCCGAGGCCGGAGTACGACGCGCTCAAGGCTTCATGGGCGTTGCCGTGACCTCGAGTGTCGCGGCCGATGCGTCGATCGTGTAGAGCGTCACCGGCTCCTTGCGCCCGCGGATCTCGACGGCACCGACGCGATCGCCGCGCTTGCCGGAGAGCTGACTCCAGGTCGTCTCGCTGACGAGCACGTCGCTGCCGAGCTGCTTCGTCAGGCCCTCGATCCGCGACGCGACGTTCACCGCATCGCCGATCACCGTGTACTCCGCCTGCAGCTGGCCGCCGAGCATGCCGGCCGCGACGTTGCCGGTGTGGATGCCGATCCCGATCCGGATCTCGGGCAGCCCGTGGTTCGCGCGGTACTGGTTGAGCTCGCGGACCGCCCTGCGCATGTCGCGCGCCGCGCGCACCGCTCGCGCCGCGTGGTCGTCGAGCCGGTCGGGCACGCCCCAGTACGCGAGCAGCCCGTCACCGAGGAACTTGCCGACGACACCGTCGTGACCCTTCACGATCTGGCTCATCCGTCCGAAGTAGTCGTCGAGCATCACGAGCACGTCGCGCGGGTCCATGCCCTCGGACATCGACGTGAAGCCGCGAATGTCGCTGAACAGCACGGTGACCTCGCGCTCGACCGGCGCGAGCGAGCTCGGCCCGGCGCGCAGCACGCGATCGGCGACCTGGCGAGGCAGGAACCGCGTGAGGTTGTCGCGCTGGCGCAGCCCCGCGAACATCGCGCGCAGCGCGTGGTTCGTGAGCGCGATCATGAACGCGAGCACGACGAGCCCACCGAGCACGAAGATCGTGACGTGGGACATCAGCTCGCCGCCGTAGCTCGCCGCGATGATGTAGCCGGCGAGCGCGAGCACCGCCGCGTACACGACGTGGTACGTCCCGATCCGCGCGACTGCGAACGTCAGCACGATCGACGCCGCGGTCGCGTACTGCGCGGGCGAGAACCCGTCACCGCGGCGGACATCGAGCATCGCCATCGTCGTCACGAGCGTGAAGTCGACGGCCGTGACCGCCGCCGGTCGCCAGCGCGCGCGCTCCGGGTTGCCACCCTTGACCCGGCGCAGGATCACGATCGTCAGGATCGCGAACACGGTGTACGTGAGCCCGACGATCGTCTGCACGACGTCGCCGGCCTGCCTGCGATCGAGGTTCGTGACGAGCGCGAACATCACGATCATCGCGAGCCGTGCCCATGCCGCGCGGCGCTCGCCGGCGAGCGAGCCCGCGGCGAGCACCTCGAGCTCGTTGCGCTTCGCCTCGAGCGCGGCGATCTCGGTCCCCTTCGTCGGCTCGGTCGCCACGCGAGGACGGTAACGCAGCTGTCAGCCCACGGTCATCCGGCCGCCGTCGCGGAGCGCCGCCGGGATCAGCGGGCTCGGCTCACCGGTCGAGACCAGCCACAGCTGGTGCGCGGCGCGCGTCACGCCGATGTGCAGCAGGTGCCGCGCCCAGTGCTGGTCGGGGTAGCTCGCGTCGTTGACGTCGACCATGACGACGTAGTCGAACTCGAGGCCCTTGACCTGCGCGACGTCGGTGACGTCGACGCCGGGCTGGAAGTTGAACTCGTCGCGGCGCACGCGGCGCAGCGCCGGCACTTCTGCGCGGCGCAGACCATCGAAGTACGCGTCGGCCTGCTCGGGATGGCGCGAGATCACGGCACACGATGCGGTCGGCTCGCGCGCCATCAGCGTGCGCAATGCATCGCCGAGGAACGCAAC
>DASTLB010000080.1:0-147479 GCA_035715365.1 Kofleriaceae bacterium
GATCACGCGCGACAGATCGGGCCCGACGTCGGCGCGCCGCCGCACCGCCGGCACGAGTGCGCCGCTCGCGATTTGCGCGATCACGCGCGCGGTCGAACCCGTGTACGGCAGCGATCCGGTCGCGAGCTGATACAGCGTCGCGCCGAGCGAGTACAGATCGCTCTTCGCCGTTGCGGTGTCGCCGCTCGCCTGCTCCGGGCTCATGTACGCGGGCGTGCCGAGCAGCGCGCCGGTCTTCGTGACGAGCGAGTCCTCGGTCTCGAGCCGCGCGACGCCGAAGTCGGCGAGCAGCAGCCGGCCACCGGGCGCGATCAGCACGTTCGACGGCTTGATGTCGCGATGGATGATCCCGGCGGCATGCGCGGCCGCGAGCGCGTCGGCGAGCAGCGCGCCGATGCACGCCGCGACCTCGGCGAGGATCGCGCCGCGCTGCTCGATTTCCTGGAGGAGAGTCCGGCCGCGGATCAGCTCCATCACGATGTAGGGCGGATCGCCCTCGCCGCCGCCGACGTCGTAGATCCGCAGGATATTCGGATGCTCGAGCCCGGCCGCCGCACGCGCCTCGCGGTGGAACCGGCGCACGACCTCGGCGCGCTTCGCGAGGTGCGGGAACAGGACCTTGATCGCGACCTCGCGGCGCAGCTCGCGATCGCGCGCGCGATACACCGTCGCCATGCCGCCCTCGCCGATCTCCTCGACGAGCTCGTAGCGCCCGACCGTGTCACCGGCATGCACGGCGCGCGGCCCACGGCCACCGCTCGCCGCCACTGCGGCAGCGTCGGCCGCTGCGCCGTCCGGCGTCGTCGGATCGCCGTCGGGTGCCTGGGTCTCGGCGACCGCCGGATCGGGCTTGTCGTCCTGCGGTCCCGTGCTCACAGCACGGCTAGGCCGTCCACACGACGTGGCCGGTCTTGTTCGCCGCCTTGGCCTGCTTCATCGCCTTGCCGAGGCGACGTCCGAGCTCGTCGGCGCCCCCGTTGAGCGCGATGCCCTGGGTGTTCGCGATCGCGGCGACCAGCGCGAGCTGACCCGGCTCGCCCGGGAACGTGTTGCGCTTGGCGTCGAACGTGCTCTCCGCGCTCGACATGAACGGCTCGACATGCTCGGGCGCGAGCACCGCGATGAAGTCCGAGCCGCCGATGTGGCCGACGAACGCGCCACCCCCGGACGACGTGCGGGCCGCGTCGAGCAGCCACTGCCCGAGGCTGCGCACGGTGTCCTCCGACCGCGCGATGCCGATCGAGTCGGCGTACGAGTCGAAGTTCAGGATATCGATGTGGATCACGGCCGTGGGCTTGCCGCTCTTGAGCGCGCCCTCGATCTCCTCGTCGATCGCGCGCGAGCCCGGCAGGTTCGTCGTCGGGTTGCGGTCGCGCTCGCGGCGCGCCGACCGGATCAGCGCCTTCACGCGGGCGCCCATCTCCCTGAGATCGAACGGCTTGGCCATGTAGGCGTCGGCGCCGGCCTCGAGCCCCGCGACCTGGTCGTCCGTGCTCGCGAGCGCGGTCAACATCAGGATCGGAGTCCGTGACCACATGACGTCTGCCTTGAGGCGGCGGGCCACCTCGAGCCCGTCGACCCTTGGCATCATCACGTCGAGCACGAGCAGGTCCGGATCGTGGGCCTTCACGAGCTTGAGCGCTTCGTCGCCATCGCGTGCCCGGAGGCACAAAAAGCCGGCGTCACCGAGCGACATGTTGACCATGTGCGCGATGGCGTCGTCGTCTTCGGCGATCACGATCTTCTTGAGGAGCATCGGACCGCTTCGGTGATACCACCGATCTGCAACGCCCAGCAATCGGGCATGGTAAGCACAGCGCGTTGAGCACGCCGGCCCACTTGGCGCATCTGATCGACCCTCGCGTCGAGACGACGACCCTGGACAACGGGCTCGCCGTCACGACCGTCGAGCTGCCGCACCTCCACACGGCCGTGTGTGCGCTGTTCGTCAAGGTCGGCGCCCGGTTCGAGAGCCACGACGACAACGGGCTGTCGCACTTCGTCGAGCACATGCTGTTCCGGGGCACGGAGCGCTATCCCACCTCGCTCGCGCTCAACACCGCGGTCGAGCGGCTCGGCTCGACGCTGCACGCCGAGACCGGACGCGACTACACGCTGTTCCAGCTCGCCCTCGAGCCGAGTCACGTCCCGGCGGCGATCGAGCTGCTCGGCGAGCTGCTCGGCCGTCCGCGATTCTCCGACATCGAGCTCGAGCGCGAGCTGATCCTCGAGGAGATCAACGAGGACTACGACGAGCAAGGCACCGAGATCAACGCCGACGACATCGCGCGCGGCCTCGCGTTCGAGGACCACCCGCTCGGCCAGCGCATCATCGGCCCGCGCAGCAACGTCGAGCGGTTCTCGATCGGCGACGTCCGCCGGCACTTCACGACGTTCTACGGCGCGCGCAACGCGAACCTGTGCGTCGCGGGCCCGGTCACCCACGGCGCCGTCGTCGAGGCCGCGCAGCGCGCGCTCGCGATCCTGCCGCCGGGGGCGCGCGCCGAGGTCCCGCCCGCCCCGCCGCTCGTCACCGGTCCGCGGCTGCGCCACGTCCCCGACGCCGGGTCGCAGACCTCGCTCGCGATCCTGTTCCGCGCGATCCCGGAGCTCGATCCGGCGTACGTCGCGCTCGTCGCGCTGCTGCGCATGCTCGACGACGGGATGTCGACGCGCCTGCACTACACGCTCGCCGACCAGAAGGGCCTCGCGTACTCGATCCACGCCGCGATCGAGCCGCTCGCCGACGCCGCGCTGTTCGAGATCGCCGGCGCGACCGCGAACGCGAAGGTGCCGTCGCTCGTCCGCGAGCTGCTGCTGCTGCTCGACGGGCTGCGCCGCGGCGAGATCACCGACGACGAGCTCGCGAAGGCGCGCGTCCGCTACCGCTACGAGACGCTCGCCTCGATCGACGACGCCGCCGCGATGGCCGGCTGGTTCGGCGGCACCGCGCTGTACTACGCGCCGCCCGCGCTGAGCCAGCGCCTCGAGGCGATGGCGAAGATCGAGGTCGATCACCTCGTCGACGTCGCGAAGCAGGTGCTCGCGCCCGATCACCTCGTGCTCGCGGCCGTCGGGACGCTGTCGCGCGCCCGGCTCGGCGAGCTGCGCGGCGTGATCACCGACTGGAAATGATCCGCGTGCTCCTGGTCGTGTATCGATTACACTAACCGGATGCTCGCCGGATACCGCCGCATCGTCGTGCTCACCGGAGCCGGCATCTCGCACAGCGCCGGGCTGCCGACGTACCGCGGCGCCGGCGGGCTGTGGGCGGATCCACGGCTCGCCGAGCTGTCGAACGCGAGCGCGCTCGAGACGAAGCGCGACGAGGTGCTCGAGCTGTTCTGGTCGCTGCGCCGCGCGGTCATGACCGTCGAGCCGACGCCGGCGCACCGCGCGCTCGCGGCGTTCGAGGCGTCGCTGCCCGCCGGCGCGTCGATGCTCGTGATCACGCAGAACGTCGACGGCTTGCACCAGCGCGCCGGCTCGGTGGGCGTCTGCGAGTACCACGGCAGCCTCGCGCGCTGGCGGTGCGAGCGCTGCGACTTCGAGCTCGAGCCGCCGCGCGCCGACGACGATCCGCACCCGCCGAGCCACTGCGGTGAGCGGATGCGGCCGACGATCGTGCTGTTCGGCGAGATGATCTCGGCGGCGGCCGAGCGCGCGGCGAAGGTCGCGCTGCGCGACTGCGACCTGTTCGTCGCGATCGGCACGTCGGGGTCGGTCGCGCCGGCGTCGAGCTTCGTACGCTGGGCCGAGTACGCCGGAGCACGCCGCGTGCTGCTGAACCTCGAGATCTTCGACGGCGCACGCGCGCTGTTCACCGACTGCGTCGCCGGGCCGGCCGACGAGCTGGTGCCACGGTGGTTCGCGTGAACTTTTCGCGCCGAGCGGTTCCTTTCCTGCAATGACGTGCGACGGTTCGGCCGTGCTGCGAATCCTGTGGCTCCTCGCGGTGATCGGGTGTGGTTCGAAGGCGGCCGAGTCGGTCGACAAACCAGGGCCCACCGCAGGTCACGCGACCGCGTTCGTCGACGTCACAGTGGTGCCGATGGATCGCGAGAGCACGCTGGCGCACCAGACCGTGGTCACCCGCGACGGCAAGATCGTCGCGCTCGGTCCGATCGCCTCGACGCGCGTGCCCGACGGTGCGACGACGATCGATGGCCGCGGCCGGTTCCTGATCCCCGGCCTCGCCGACATGCACGTCCACACGTTCGGTCCCGATGACCTCGCGCTGTTCGTCACCGAGGGCGTGACGTCGATCCGCGTGATGTGGGGGATGCCCGGCTCGATCGGTGCGCGCGATGCGGTCCAGCACGGCGAGTCGCGGCTCGCGCCGTCGATCACGACCGCGGGCACGATCATCGACGGCGTGCCGCCGATCTGGCCCGGCAGCCTCGGCGTCGCGAGTGCCGACGAGGCGCGCGCGATCGTCGCGGCCCAGGCGCGCGCCGGCTACGACTTCGTCAAGGTTTACAACCGGCTGTCGCCCGACGTGTATCGCGCGATCGTCGACGAGGCCGGCAAGCGCGGGCTGCGCGTCGTCGGTCACGTGCCGAGCGCGGTGACGCTCGGCGGCGTGCTCGACGCGAAGCAGTCCTCGATCGAGCACCTCGACGGCTGGGCGTCGTTCGTCCAGCGTGCCGACTCGCCGGTGAAGGAGGCCAAGGACTTCAAGCAGCGGCTGCTCGCGTTTCGCTACGCCGACGACGGCAAGCTCGCCGACGCGATCGCGCGCACGAAGGCAGCGGGGACGTGGAACTGCCCGACCTTGGTCGTGTTCGACCGCATCTCGAAGCTCGACCGGCCGGACACCGCGCGCCCCGAGTATCGCTACCTGCCGAAGGAGCAGCTCGCCGCGTGGTCGCCGGATCAGGACTTCCGGTTTCGCGACTGGAGCGCGAAGGACTTCGAGGCCGCGCGCGACAAGGCGGCGTGGGATCTCGCGCTCGTCAAGCGACTGTCCGATGCGGGCGCCGGCATCCTCGCGGGCACCGACGTCGGCAATCCGTGGCTCGTGCCCGGGTTCTCGCTGCACGACGAGCTGCAGCTGCTCGTCGCGGCGAAGCTGACGCCGTACCAGGCGCTCGTCGCGGCGACCCGCGATCCGGCGCGGTTTCTCGGCGACGCAACGGCCGGCACGATCGCGGTCGGCAAGCGCGCCGATCTCGTGCTGCTCGACGGTGATCCGCTCGCAGACATTCGCAACACGACGAAGATCCGCGGCGTGATGCTGCGCGGGCGGTGGCTGCCGGAGACCGAGCTCGCCGCCGCGCGCGCGCGGATCGCGGCGATCTCGAGCGGCGCGAAGTCACGGTTCGATGGCGCGCCGCCGCTGGTCGACCGTCCCCTGTTCGAAGGCCGGTATCGCGGCCGCGCGCAGCTCTCCGGCGAGGAGCGGTTCGCCGCGCGGAACCAGCCCGACGGCTCGTTCGCGATCGTGGCCGAGACGCGATACGACCGCGAGCCCGCGCTGCGCTTCGAGATCGAGCTCGGCGCGGGGAACGGCCGGCGGATGCGCGTCACCGGCGATGGCCTCGACGTCGTCATGGTGCGCGAGGCCGGCCACGCGAAGGTCACCGGCCGCACCGGCCACGACACGATCGCGCTCGACGAGCCGATCGCCGACGACGAGATCTTCGGCTCCGGCCCGCTCGGTGCGGATGCGGTCGCGTACCGCACGCTCGGCAAGCTCGCGGTCGGTGACACCGCGACGCTGAAGCTGCTCGTGCTCGACATCTCGCCGAGCATCGGCCTGCATCGGCTGTCGCTCGCGCTGCGCCGCGAGGCCGACGCGACCCGCACGATCGCGGGCAAGCAGGCGCAGGTGCGCGTGTACTCGCTCGGCATGTTCGGTCGCAAGGACCAGATCGTGCTCGACGCCGATGGCTGGCCCGTCGAGACGACGAACCAGCTGCGGCAGTGACGCCGCTCAGGCGCTCGCGGTCGCGCTCTTGTTGCGATTGCGTCCACCGCGACGCCGGCGCCGACCGTTGCCGCCACTCGGCAGGTCACGCCGGCCGTGCTCGCGATGCGGCTGCTGCTTCTGCGGCTGCGCGGCGCGTGGAGCCGGCGTCGCCGAGAACGGCACGCGCGACTCGTACGGGTGGCCCTCGACGACCGCGATCTGCTGGCGCGTCAGCTTCTCGATCGCGCGCAGATCCGCGCGCTCCTCGACCTCGCAGAACGTGATCGCCATGCCCGATGCACCGGCGCGCGCGGTGCGGCCGATCCGATGGACGTAGGTCTCCGGGACCTCGGGGACGTCGAAGTTGACGACGTGGGTGACGTCGTCGATGTCGATGCCGCGCGCGGCGATGTCGGTCGCGACGAGCACGCGGATCCGGCCGGCCTTGAAGTTCGCCAGCGCACGCTCGCGGGCGTTCTGGCTCTTGTTGCCGTGGATCGCCTCGGCGCCGATGCCCGCCTTCGACAGGTGCTCGGCGATCCGGTTCGCGCCGTGCTTCGTGCGCGAGAACACGAGGACGCGGCGCATCGCGGTGTCACGCAGGACGTCGACGAGCAGCGCGCGCTTGTCGGACTTCTCGACGAAGTACAGCTCCTGCTCGACGCGTTCGGCGGTGGTCGCCGGCGGCACGACCGCGACGGTCTCGGGCTGCTTCAGCAGCTGATCCGCGAGCTGCTGCGCCTCGGGCGGCATCGTCGCCGAGAAGAACAGCGTCTGGCGCTGACGCGGCAACAGCGCGATCACGCGGCGCACGTCATGGATGAAGCCCATGTCGAGCATGCGGTCCGCCTCGTCGAGCACGAACACCTCGAGCGGCTTCAGATCGACGAGCCCCTGGCCCGCGAGATCGAGCAGCCGCCCGGGCGTCGCGACGAGGATGTCCATGCCGGCGCGCAGCGCTTGCTTCTGCGCGTCCATGCCGACGCCGCCGAAGATCACGAAGTTCTTCAGCGGGAGATGCTTGCCGTAGGTCGAGAAGCTCTCGCCGATCTGAGCGGCGAGCTCGCGCGTCGGCGTCAGCACGAGGCAGCGGATCGGACGCGCGGGTTTGCGTGCACCATGGCCGTGCACGTCGTGGGCAGCGCCGTTCGCAGAGAGGCGCTGGAGGATGGGAAGTGCGAACGCGGCCGTCTTGCCGGTGCCGGTCTGAGCCAGACCGAGCAGATCGCGCCCTGCGAGCACGTGAGGAATCGCCTTCGCCTGGATCGGCGTCGGCTGGGTGTATCCCTCTGCGGCGACCGCGCTTGCGATCGGAGGGATCAACCCCAGGTCACTGAACATCATTGGTGTTTTCAACTCTCGGGTACAAAACGTACTGGCCCCACATAGCACGAGGCCGCCCTGTTCGACAGAGCGGCCTCGGGTAGTGACGCGATTCTGGTGACTTACTTGAGCTGCGCCTCGACGGTGCTCTTGACCGCGGTGTCGAAGCCGCCCTCGCCGGACTTCGCTTCCTTCGCGAGGTACTCGTCGCGCTGCTTCGTCAGCTCGTCGACCTTCTTCTGGAGCTCCTTGCGCTTGGCGACGCGCGCCTCGATCTCCGCCTTGACCTCGGCCTTGTCCTTGCCGCGCATGTCCGCGGGCAGCGAGCCCTGGTCGACCTTGTCGAGATCCATCGAGCCGGTCGCGACGCCACCGACGAGGTCCTCCTCGGCGCGCTTCATGCCGCCGCCCTTGCCGTAGTACGAGGCGCGGTCCGCCTTCGCCGGGGCCGGCGCCGCGGACGCCGCCGCCATCTTGCCCTCCCAGCGCTCGCGCGTGCTGTCGTCACCGACGATCACCGCGGTGCGATCGATCTCGGTCGACAGCTCGGCGATCTTGTCGTCGTACGGCGTCGCGACCTGCTGCACGCCGCCGTCCTGGTGGATCGTCGAGAACGAGCCCTTGCCGAGGCGCGCGAGCCGCGAGAACGCCTGCTCGGTGTCGGTGTCCCAGCCGCAGCGGATCGTGTTGATGATGATGCCGCGCTCGGCCGCCTGCTCCGCGAGATCGTCGTACTTCGGCACCTCGCCGCGGCTCGCCGGCGGTGCGTCACCGACGACGAACATCAGCTTCTTGGCGCCCTTGCGCCACTGCATCTTGAGGCCGTCGTCGATCGCGGCATCGACATCCTCGGGCGTGTCGCCGCCACCGGCGGGCTGGTACGTCGACAGCTCGGCGAACACCGCGTCGAGGTCGCCACTGAGCTGGAACGGCCGCGTGACGTACTCGTCGCCGACATCGCGATACGCGACGAGGCCGATCCGCAGGTCCGCGTTCGGATCGGTCTTGCGGATGTGGCTCGCGATCGACCACACGGTCTGCTTCGCGCCCTGCAGCAGGCCGCCCATCGAGCCGGTGGTGTCGACCGCGAACACGACGTCGATCTGGTGCTTGCCGGTCGTCGAGTAGCTCGGGATCGTGCCGTTGACCGGCGTCGGGACCTCGCCGACGAGGCTGTGCGTGTCCGAGCTGCCGTGCGTGAGGAGAGCCGCCGCGACGATCGTCGCCGCTGCGGCGGTGGGGATTCCGTAGGAAACGATGCGCTGGCGGGTGATCATGGTTGAATTCGACGCACGACCCGCACGTCGGATCTGTGTCAACTAGCTGAAATTCGGACCCAAAGTTTCTTCGGGGCCGGTGTCAGCGGGCGGCGTCCGAGCCCGCGCTCGGCGTGACCGCGATCGTCACCTGGCGGCGCACGTCCGCGGGGCGACACAGCTTCTGGCCGCAGATCCACATCCGGATCCGGACCTTCACGACGTGGTCGCCGGCAGCATCTCCACGCACCGCGACCTCGAACCGCGGCGCGTCGGCCTCGCGATCGACTGCGTCGCCGCGGCCGAGCCGGCGCTTCTTGATCGTGATGCCCGGCTCCGCCGCGAGGTCGACGATCACCGGGCCGTCCTTGGACACGGTCAGCCCGCGGTCGACCGCGATCGTGATCGGCACGACCGCCGACGTCCCGATCGCGAGCTCGGTGCGCTCGGGGATGCGGACCTCCCAGCCCGGCTGGCGCTGCGCGTTCGCAGTCGCGGCGAGCGCGAGGACAAAGGCGATCGCGAGCCGCACGCCTCCAGACTACAGGATCTGGGTCGCGAGCTCGGCCAGCGGCGAGCGCTCGCCCTTGGTCAGGATCACGTGGCCCGCGATCGACTCGTTCTTGAACCGCTCGGCGACCGTGGTCAGGCCGTTGTTCGACGAGTCGAGGTACGGGTGGTCGATCTGGTACGGGTCACCGGTCAGGATGATCTTCGTGCCCTCGCCGGCGCGCGTGATGATCGTCTTGACCTCGTGCGGCGTCAGGTTCTGCGCCTCGTCGACGATCATGTAGACCTGCGGCAGCGAGCGACCGCGGATGTACGTCAGCGGTTCGATCTCGATGAACCCGAGGTCGACGAGCTCGGCGTAGCTGCGGCCGTCCTTCTTGTCCGACTTCGTGATCCCGAGCAGCAGCTCGAGGTTGTCGTAGATCGGCTGCATCCACGGATTCAGCTTCTCCTCGACGGTACCGGGCAGATAGCCGATGTCGCGGCCGAGCGGAAAGATCGGGCGCGACACGAGCAGCTTGCTGAACACCTGCTCCTCGGTGACCTTCTGCAGGCCCGCGGCGATCGCGAGCAGCGTCTTGCCGGTGCCGGCCTTGCCGACGAGCGTGACGCACTTGACCGAGTCGTCGAGCAGGAGGTCGAGCGCGAAGTGCTGCTCGCGGTTGCGCGGCTTGATCCCCCACACGCCCTCGCGCAGCTTCTTCACGGGCAGCGCCTTGCCCTGCTCCTTGTTCCACCGCGTCAGCGCACTCTTGCCGCCCTGGCCGCCGTCGTCCTTGAGCGTCAAGAACTCGTTCGCGTGCAGGCCGGGCGCGTCGACGACGACCGAGCCCTCGGCGTAGAACTGGTCGATCGTCGACGACGGCACGAGCAGCTCGCGGTTGCCGGGATACAGCTCCTCGATCGAGATCCGCTCGGGCTCGAAGTCCGCGGTGTGCAGGCCGAGCGCGTCGCCGCGGACGCGCATGTTGACGTCCTTCGTGACGAGGATCGTCGGGATCTTCGGATCCTCGTCGCGGACCTCGAGCGCGATCTCGAGGATGCGCTGATCCATCGAGCGCGAGTCGTAGCTCGGGTTCTTCGGCGGGTTCTTCGACAGCGCGACGCGCACGGTGCCGCCGTTCTCCATCGCCTGCGCCTTCGACAGCCCACCGTCGTGGCGATGCTGATCGAGCAGGCGCGCGACCTGACGCGCGTTGCGCCCGAGCTCGGACTGGTCCTTCTTGAACGTGTCGATCTCCTCGATCACGTAGATCGGGATGATCACGTTGTTGTCGGCGAACGCGTAGAACGCTCGCGCGTCGTGCAGCAACACGTTCGTGTCCAGGACGTAATTCTTGACCGCCACGGAAGGACATTCCCCCTCGCGCGCCGTCGTTGTCAAACCGCGGCGGGATCCAAACGAGGCGACGTGTCAGAACCGCGCGGAGATCGCGAACCCGACGCTGCTCGTCGACGCCACCGGGGTCACGCGGACGCGCTCGCGCGGGGCGGTCACGTAGACGATCGCGGCACTGGCGGCGAGCGCGACGCCCGCGATGCCGAGCGCGGTCGCGACATCCGCCTTCGTACCGGCAGCGTCGATCGCGGAGCCGCCCGCGGGCGAGCACACGAGCGCGCCGCCCGGATCGCGCGCGCACTCGCGTGCGACCGCGTCGTCGTACTGGTGGTTCGCGACGAGCCCGAGCACGCCGGCGGCGCCGAGCGAGACCAGCCCACCCGCGCCGAGCCCGAGCGCGATCACGACGCGCCGGCGATCGCGGCGCCCGGTGTCGTCGGCGATCGACGCGCTCGCCGGGACCAGCGCACGCAGCGCCGGCACGAGGATCGTGACCTGCTTGCCCGGATCGACCTGCGCCGTCGTCGAGAATGGCTCGCGGCCGGGCGCCGACACGACGATCGCGATCGTCCCGCCGTCGTAGCGCTCGACGATCTCGGCGGCCGGTGGCTGCGCGCGGTCGCCGATCCGGACCGCGAGCCCGTCGATCCGCGGCTCCGCGAGCCGGACGATCACCGTCGCGAGCCGCGGCACGATCGCCTGCGCCCGTTCGCGCGCGAGCTTCGCGCCGGAGATCGCGACCTGGACGTCGCGCCGCGCGTCGACCGCATTCTGGTCCGCGGCGAGCCGCAGCTCGGCCTCGTGACGGATCCGGTCGTACTCGCGCGCGGCGTCCTCGAACATCAGGTACGCGCGGCGCAGCTTGCCGTCCCGCTCGAGGCAGTCGCCGAGGTTCAGCTGCGTACCGGGCTTGTGATCGAGCTCGTAGCTGCGCGCGAACTTCGCGCACGCCTCGGGGAACAGGTTCTGCGCGTACAGCGCGCGGCCTTCCTCGAACAGCCGCGTCG
Organism: Kofleriaceae bacterium; assembly: GCA_035715365.1. GTDB lineage: Bacteria > Myxococcota_A > Polyangia > Haliangiales > Haliangiaceae > JABFXX01. The sequence goes on from DASTLB010000080.1 coordinate 11,347, forward strand.
CCTCGGCCGCGGCGTCGTCGGCGCGCGCCGGCGCGGCGCACAGCACGATCGCGAATGCGAGCGCGGTCCTCATCGCTGGCACGCCATCGGGTTCGCTGCGCACGGATCGACGACGCCGGCGTCGATCGGCGTGCTCGGCGGCGGTGCGACGCTGCGCGTCCGCGGCGCGAGCTCGACGCCGGCCTCGCGACAGATGTTGATCACCGCGCGCTTGCTGCCGGGGACGCGCACGAGGAACGCGCGCGCCTGCGTCTCCTGCTTCTGCTTGCACGCGGCGATCGTGCACGACACCGCGATCTGCGGCGTCACCGGCTTGCACTGCGCGATCACGTCCGCGTAGCGCTTCTCGGCGAGCGCGGCCTGCAGCTCGGTGCGCGGATCCTCCGGTGGATCTTCGCCGGGCTCCGGCGTGCGCGGCGCGACGGGCGGCGGCGCCGCGATGGCATCCGCGGCGACGTGCGCGCCGGCATCCGCGGCGACGACGACGGTCACCGACGCATCGCGCGGCACGACCGCCTCGCGCGCCGGCGCGGCCGAGCCACCGCGCATCGCGAGCCACACCGCGAACGAGCCGAGCACCGCCGCGCCGGCGATCACGCCGACGAGCACGCCGACACGCAGCTGGCGCGCGGGCGGCCGCGTCGCGACGGTTGGAGACGCGTGCTGCGAGGCCGACGGCGACGTGCTCGCGAGCGGCCGCGTCGGCATCAGCGCCGGCACGCCGGGCCGGGTCTCGGGTCCAGGCGGCAACGGCAGCACGCGCGGCTCGCGACGCAGCGATGGCGTCGCCGGCGCCGTCATCGGCTGCTCGCCGTCGTCGTCGTACGCGGGCGCCAGCAGATCCGGCACCGCGCCGAGCTTGCTATCGATCGACTCGACGACCGATACGCCGAGCTCGGCGGGAATCGGCTCGCTCGTGACCGTGACGCCGTCCTGCGGCATCTCGTGCGTCTGATCTTGCAGCTCGAGCCACGGCTCCGCGCGATGACCGAACAGCTCGCGCATGAACCGCGACAGCCCCGCGCTCGAGATCATCGTGCCGGTCTTCACCGCGGCGCTCTCGATCGCCTCGATCAGCTCGTCGGCGCGCTGGAACCGGTCGTCGGGATCCTTCGCGAGCAGCCGCAGCACGATCGCATCGAGCTCCGGCGGCACCGCGGCGTTGCGCGACGACGGCGGCGCCGGCTCCTCGTTGACGATCGCCGACATGTTCTCGAAGTCGCTCGCGCGCTTGTACAGCCGCTGCGTCGTCAGCATCTCCCAGAACACGATGCCGAGCGAGAACAGGTCGCTGCGACGATCGATCGGATTGCCGCGGCACTGCTCCGGCGACAGGTACGCGATCTTGCCCTTCACCGTCCCCGAGCGCGTCTCGGTCGACCGGTTGTCCGCCTTCGCGACGCCGAAGTCGACGACCTTGACGCCGCCCTCGTAGCTCACCATCAGGTTCGACGGCGAGACGTCGCGATGCACGATCCCGAGCGGCTTGCCGTCGTGACCGAGCCGCTCGTGCGCGTGATGCAGCCCGGCCGCGGCGCCGGACACCACGGTCAGCACCGAGCCGAGGGGCACGTCGCGACGCAGCGAGCGCGCGCGATGCAGCAGTGCACGCACGGTCTCGCCGTGCACGTACTCCATCGTGAAGAAGTACGAGTCCGCGAGCTTGCCGATGTCGTAGACCTGCGCGACGTTCGGGTGCTGCAGCTGCGCCGCGAGCCGCGCCTCGTCGAGAAACATCCGCACGAAGTGCACGTCGGTCGCGCGCTCGCGGAGGATGCGCTTCAGCACGCAGTAGCGCTCGACGCCGGTCGTGCTGACGCCGCGCGCGAGAAAAATCTCGGCCATCCCTCCGGTCGCCAGTCGCGCCAGGACTTGATAGTTGTTGGCCGTGGAGCCAACTTCGGCGGCAGCCCCGGGCACCTGGGCTGAATTGTACCGGACTTCGCTTCGTCCACCGCGCCAGGAGGGGTCATGCGTCTATCCACACTTACGAGCGCCATCTTCGTCGTCGGTCTGAGCGTTGGAATGGCGGGCGCCGATGCGCCATCGAAGAAGACACTCACGCAGCGGCCGAACCTGCTGGCCGCGCAAAAGCTCGCAGCCCAGGCGCGCGCGAAGCTCGTGCTCGGCGCGGCCGAGTTCGACGCCGACGGTCACGCCGAGCGCGCGATGAAGCTGCTCACCGAGGTCAACGCCGAGCTCGCCGCCGCCGTGAAGGCGCCGGACGCCGCGCCGAAGTAAGCTGTCGTCGTGCGCCTGCTCACGAGCTGCCTCGTCCTGCTGCTGCTGTCGGTCGCGCCCGCGTGCGAGTCGTCGCAGACGTCGCCGCCCGGACCGACGCAGATCGGCGTCATCGATCTCAACCGCGCGACCGTCAAGGAGCTCGAGGCGCTGCCCGCGATCGGCCCCAAGCACGCGCGCTCCATCATCGCGTCGCGCAACGCGCGCGGCGGACGGTTTCAGAGCATCGACGATCTGCTGCAGATCGATGGCATCGGACCGAAGACGGTCGACGAGATCCGGCCGTACGTCGTCGTGCTCCCGAAATGAGCGCGACGCGCGATGCGCTCGTCGACGCGGTCGCTGCCGCCCCCGACGATCTGCAGACCCGGCTCGTGCTCGGCGACTGGCTCGTCCAGCACGGCGATCCGTGGGGCGAGCTGTTGCTGCTGCAGTGCGGCGCCGCGACCGACGCGGCGCGCGCCCGCGCACTGACCGAGGACACGCGGTGGATGGGCCCGCTCCATCATCCGCGGCTGCACTGGGTGTTTCGCCACGGCCTGCCCGTCGCGTTCGACACCGACGGCGTGTACCGCTACAGCTGGGAGGACGAGCACTACGTCGCATCGTATGCGTACGAGCTGCGGTTTCGCGGCAACCGCCAGTGCCGCGAGGAGCTGTGGGAGCTCACCGACGAGGATCCGCGCGCCGCGAGCCTCGGCAGCTACGAGCTCGCGCCGTGGAGCGCGCTGCGCGGCCACGGCACGATCGCGATCCGCATGACCCATCCGCACGCGCGGCTCGGACTGTCGCCGGTCAACGGCGCGGTCAGCTGGGGCGTGCTGCGCGGCCCCGAGCTGTTCGTACGCGGCACGATGTTCACGCAGCTGCTCCAGCTCTCGGCGTAGCTCAGCTCGCCTTCTTCGACTTCGCGGCCTGCGCCTCGGCCCACGTCACCACGCGATTCCGTCCGGTGTGCTTCGCGTGATAGAGCGCGAGGTCGGCGCGCTCGATCAACGTCGCGCGATCGCGGCCGTCCTCGGGGAACGCGGCGACGCCGATCGACTCGGTCACCGACAGCGGGCCCTTGTCGGTGTCGACGACGACCTTGCTGATCTCGATGCGAATGCGCTCGGCGACGGCCTTCGCCTGCGCGACGTCGACGTTGTCGAGCAGCACCGCGAACTCCTCGCCGCCGTAGCGTGCGGGGATGTCGATCTTGCGCGGGACTTCCTGCAGCACGCGCGCGACCCGGCGCAGGACCTCGTCGCCGATCGGGTGGCCGTAGCCGTCGTTGACCTTCTTGAAGTGGTCGACGTCGCACAGCAGCAGCGCGACCTTGTGGCCGTGGCGCTGACCGCGCTCGAGCAGATCCTGGAACCGCTGCTGGAACGTGCGGTGGTTCGTCAGCCCGGTCAGGCCGTCGGTCGTCGCCATGGTCTCCATCTTCTTGTAGAGGAAACCGTTCTCGAGCGAGATCGCGACCTGGTTCGCGATCACCGCGAGCATCTCGCGCACGTCCTTGCCGAACCGCTTCTCGGCGCGCGCGACGAGCGTCAGCGTGCCCTTCGGCTCGTCGGCGGCGAGCAGCGGCAGCACGAGCAGCGACTTCGCGTCGTCGAGCTTCACCTTGCGCGTGTAGATCGGCGCCGACACCTCGCGCGGCTCGCCACCGGCCGGCAGGTAGTGGCGGTTCTTGACGACCATCGATGCGAGGCCGGCGTTGTCGCGGAACTCGAGATCGGCGAGCTGCTTCGGATCGATCAGGCCTTCGCCCGACGACCGGATGCGGTGTGCGGCGATCTTGTGGCGCGCCTTGTCCTTGTCGTAGAGCGCGATGATCGCGACGTCGTAGTCGGTGATCGCCGCGGCGGCGTCGAACGCGGTCTCCATCACCTGCTCGGGCGTCAGCGCGCGACCGAGCATCGCGGTCGCCTGGTAGAACCGCTCGTGCTCGTACTTCGCGCGCTCGACGGCGCGGAACACCTGCTCGCTCTGGACGACGCGCAGCATCTGGGCGCTCGCGTCGGCGAGCAGATCGCGATCGGACTCCGAGAATGGCGCGTCACGATCGGCGGCGAGGATGCCGCGCAGGTGGCCCTGCTCGATGATCGGCACCGCGACGAGCGCGACGCCCGCGCGGCCGCCGTCGTAGTACGGCAGCTGGCCGGGCTTCGTCGCGGCGCACAATAGCGGCTGGCGATCGCGGACCACCGCGCCGAGGATGCCGGCGGATGGCAGGCGCGGCGACTCGGTGATGTCGTCGGCGTCGGAGACGACCTCCTTCAGCTTGACGCGCTCGCCGTCGTCGTCGAGCCACAGCAGCACGACGGTGCGCGCACCGAGCGAGCGCTTGAGCGTCGCGAGCATCCAGCTCGCGGCATCGCCGATCATGCCGACGCCGCCGATCGCGAGCAGCTTCTCTTCCTCGTCGCGACCGCGCGGCGCGCGGCTGCTCGGGCCGAGCGCGGCCGCGATCAGCCGGTAGTCGCGCGCCGACTCGCGCAGCGCGGACAGCTCCTCGTCGAGCCGCGCCGCGCGGCGCCGCCGGTAGCGCGTCGTCAGGCCGCGCAGCAGCAGGAAGTGCGCGAGCGCCGCGCCGACGAGGCACGCGAGGTGGATCGCCGAGCCGAGGATCGCCTTGTCCGTGATCCCGGCGCGCGCGAGCAGCGCGACCTCGAGCAGCACGGCGGCGCCGAACGTCGCGAGCGCGCCGGGCCGCGCGAGCACGGTGACCGCGAACGCGACGAGCCCGTAGAGCAGCGGGTACGCAGGCGACAGCAGGCCGCCGGTCACCGCGATCACGACGTGCGCGCCGGCGACCAGCGTCAGCGCGAGCTCGATGTCCGCGAGGTCGCTCGCGGCGGCGAGCCACATCGAGACCCGCTGGGCGCGCGCCGATGGCGGCGTGAACTGGACGCGCCGGATGATCGCGGTCGCGACGAGCACCGCGATCCCGACGGCGACCATCGTCATCGGCAAGCTCGGCCGCGCCGCGAGCAGCGCCGCGCCGTCGACGCCACCGACCGCGACGACCGCGCACGCGATCGCGCCGGCGAGCGCCCCGATCGAGACCTTCGCGGCCCGGCGCAGCGTGCGCTGCAATCCGCGGAGGGTCATCGCCGCCTCATTTGCGAGGCTCGCCCGGCGCCGGCTCGCCGTTTCGTTCCACGCGCAGCACGATCTCGTCGGGGTAGACCATCCCGAGGTCCGCGCGCGCTCGATCCTCGATCGCGCCGACATCGGTCTTGAGCGCGTGGACGTCGCGGGCGAGTGCCGCGTTCGTCACCGCGAGCGCGCGCGCCTCCTTGTCGAGCTCGTCGATCTGCGCGGCGAGCTTCGCGGTGCGCGGATCGCGCCGCAGCACCTGGGCCGGGATGTAGCCGATCGCGATCGCGACCACGATCGCCATGACGAGGCGAACGCCCCAGCGCCGGAACGCCGGCGGGATGTGCATGTCGACGACCCGGGACACCGTAGGTCGACGTTACGGATCGCGAGGCCCCGGGCAACTTTTGGCGCGGCGCCTGGCGCGATCCCCGAACCGCGTGGCGGACGCCCCTCGGTCGGCACCGCCGCGGCCGCGATCTTCGACGGGGGACGCGTCGAAAACAGATGCAAACGCCGGCCTCGTGTGTACGCTGCCGCCCACATGCCGGGGCCCCGTCTGTTTGTCGTTTCGGTTCCTGTCGTCTGCGCGCTCGCCGCCTGCGGGGGCGATGACCCGACCACCGAGCTCCAGTGCGGGACCGGCACGTCCGGCACGCTGTCCGCGGGCGGCACCGTCGCGGTCACCGCGTCCGGCGGTCAGGACCTGCGCGGCGCCGCGATCACGGCGGGCGCGGCGACCACGATCCCGTCCGGCGAGGTCACGATCGCGTGCGCGCCGGACATCGTGCCCGACGGCTACGTCGCGCTCGGTCCCGCGGTCGCGTTCGGTGCCGAGGGCACGTGGTCGGATCGCCCGTTCGAGCTGACGCTGCCGTACAAGGCCGCGCGGCTCCCCGAGGGCGCCGGTCGCCGCCACGTCCGGATCGCCGCGTTCCGGCCCGGCCAGCCGACCGCGTTCTTCCCGCTCGTCGCGAACCGCAAGCTCGACGACGACGATCGCTTCGCCTCGCGCGTGACGTTCCGCGCCGGCGAGCTGACGACGTACCAGGTCGTCGCCGCCGCCGATGCCGGGCAGCCGAAGACCGAGCAGTTCGGATTCAACGCGGTCGTCGGGATCTCGATGGGTGGCAACGCCGCGATGGCGATGGCGACGAAGCACCCCGATCGGTTCGACTCGTTCGCCGATCTCGGCGGCGAGCCCGGGCCATCGATGCGCTACACGCTCGACATGGTCCGCAAGTTCACGTTCGGCGGCTTCTGCACCGCCGAGGACGAGGCGGCCGGCCGTGGCAACGTCGGCCAGCTGTGCCCGGCGATGACGGACAAGCCCGATCAGTTCGAGATCGAGTCCGACTTCGAGCACATGCTGTTCCAGGACGGCGACGGCGTCGGCCTGACGCTACAGCGCAGCCTCTACATGAAGGGCGTGCGCGACATGGCGCGCGCGATGTCGAACCCCGCGCACTACAACCCGATGAACCCGTACGCGCCGCCCGGCGTGCCGTTCTCGTTCATGGCGATCGACCCGGCGACGCGGTGCGCGAATCCGATCGTGCTGCGCGACTTCCACGATCGCGAGTTCAACCCGGACGGCAGCAAGAACGTGATCACGTTCTGCGATGGCGGCGACACGCGCGACGGCCTCGGCCTCGGCGTGTTCGATCCGGCGCAGCCGCACCTCGATCCCGCGGAGCTCCTGCTCGCGGTCGATCTCAACAACAACGGCAAGCGCGACGCCGGCGAGCCGGTCGTCACGAACGCGTTCGAGCCGTACCGCGACGTCGGCACCGACGGGCTCGCCGACGCCGAGGAGCCCGGCTACGACCCGGTCGCGAACCCGGATCCGAACCACGACGACTACCACTGGCAGCGCAACCCGCGCGGCACCGAGGGCAACGCGGACTTCGATGCCGGCGAGCCGTTCGACGACGTCGGGCTCGACGGGGTCGCCGGCACCTGCCAGGTCGGATCGACGCCGCCGGCCGGCACCGCCGGCTGCTACGACTTCGGCGAGGGCGACGGCACCTGGACGCTGTCGCCGAACGTCGAGCGCTGGTACGACTACGACGTCGTGACGCGCGTCGCGGCGCTCACCGACGAGCAGCGCGCGCACATGCGGATGTGGTTCGACGCCGGCATCCGCGACTTCCTCAACAACTCGGTCGCGACGAACCAGGGCGTCGGCCAGCTATCCGGCGTGTTCGGCCTGCCGTTCGGCATGTACGACGGCTTCGCGCCGCTCGCCGGTAGCGGTGGCGAATCGACCTACGACTTCACGACCGTCCCGTGGGAGGACGTGCCGCGCCACGGCTACGTGCGCTACGGCGATCCGGACGCGAGCGCCGCCCAGATCATGGCCGGCGATGGCCGCCACGTCGGCACCGCGGTGCAGATCATCAACCGCGCGACCACCGCATTCGCGTGGCTCGACAAGCAGTGGCCCGACGGCGATCGCGACGACACGCTCGACGGCGGCCAGCTGATCAAGGACCAGACGTTCACCTCGCCGACCACCGGCCGCGTCAGCCCGTTCGGCCTGTTCCTGCCGCCGGGCTACGACAAGCCGGAGAACGCGGACCGCCGCTATCCGGTGATCTACTTCCTGCACGGCTACGGCCAGGAGCCACAGGACCTCGTCGATCTGTCCGCGGTGTTCGCGAACTACATGATCTCGGAGCAGCCGCTCGAGTACCGCTTCCAGAAGTTCATCATCGTCTACGTCGACGGTCGTTGCCGGCCGCAGGTCGACGGCGTGCCGGTCGATCCGACCGGCGATCTGTGCGAGCGCGGCACGTTCTACACCGACGCGCCGATGGGCGGCACCGCGCGCATGGAGACGAACCTGCTCGATCTGATGCAGTACATCGACGCGAACTACCGCACGAAGGCGAGCGCCCCCGTCGAGGTCACGCCTTAATCAGCCGCCGGGCGCTGGAACGTGAACGGATAGGTCACCTGCGTCGCGCTGCCATCGTGCGAGCGCGGGAACTCGATCGCGCCGAGCACGCCGGCGACACAGTCGCTGACCTCCGGGCTGACGCCGTCGGCGTGCACGCTCTGCACGTGGCCGTCGCCGCCGATCAGAAACTCGGTCGCGACGTCGCCGGCGAGCTCTGGATGCGCGAGCAGCTCCTTCTCGTAGCAGTAGGCGATCTTCGCGAGCTGGCGCCGGATGTACCTGCGGATGATGTTCTTGTCGAGCGCACCGACCGCGACGCAGGTCTTCGCGCCGCACATGATCACCGTCGGGACGGATGTCGTACGGCGGTGGTACATGCCGCCGGCGGCGCCGATCCCGTGGCCGCCCCAGTCGTCGCCGGCCTCGCGGCCGTTGCCGATCGTGCCGTAGCGACCGACGCCGATCACGCCGACGTTCGTCTGCCCGCCGCCGCTCGGGCCGAACCCGCGGTAGCCGATGCCGAACGCGCCGTTCGCCTCGCCATCGCCACCGTACAGCGGAGCCACGATGTTCTTCGGATCGAAGCCCGACGTCAGATCCGCGGTGCCGACGAGCGCGGTGAACTGCTCGTGGCGACCCGCGAACGCGCCGAGGACGCCGGCCTCGCGCGCGCTCTCGATCGCAGCGTCGCGCGTGATCCGGTTCTCGCCATCGCGCTTCGCGATCGCGGCATGGCCGCTCGCGCGATTCGACGCCGGCGTACCCGCCGCACCCGTGTCCCCGGCGAGCGCCTGTCCGGTGCCCGGACGACGATCGTCGGGCGAGTCGTCGTCGACGAGCAGCGGCTGATGCGTCGGCACCGGCCCGGCCGATCGCCAGATCCCGGTCGCCCGCGCGACGCGCCCGCGCGTCTCCACCGGACCGCGCACGCCCGGCTGCGGCGGCGCGCTCGCGATGGCGACGCCCCACAGCACGAGGTGCAACACCAGCGCGATGCCGGCGTACGGCAGCACGCGATGATCGTCGCCGTGGCCGAACGGCAGCGAGCGCCGCATCGCCGGCACCTCGCGCATCATCACGTCGACGAGCCCGACCCGCGTCACGCCGGGCGCCGCGCGCAGCGCGCGATCCCCGATCCGGTACGCGCCGCCGGTCGCGATCCGCGCGACGTCGAGCACGCTGTCTCCGAGCTTCGCGGTCACCTCGACGATCGTCGGCACGCCCCGAGGGACACCAGATCCGCGGGGTTGTTCCCGGAAGATTTCTGGGAACCGCGTGCGCGCGCGTGGTGTCGAGTCCGTACCGTCCGTACTACGACTTCTTGTACGGGCCGACCTTCGTGCCCTCGTCGTTCGTGAGCATCAACGTGCCATCGCGCGCGAGCTCGTACGTGTACTTCCAGATCTGACCCTTCTCGTTCGTCTCGGCGCTCTTGCCGCACGAGTCCTCGCGCTTGACGAAGCCCTCGCGAACATGGAGCGCGAGTGTCGTGGCCGTCGCCGTCGCGGTGCCCTTGCCTTGCGCGTGGCCGACGAGCTTGCACGGCGGAAAGTGGGACTCCGCATAGAGCGAGTACTCGAACGCGCCATCGGCCGCGAGCTTCATGCGCTCGCGGCGCGCGATCGTCGGATGACACTTGCCCGCCGCATCGCACTGCACGTCGCCGAGCTGCTCGAACTTCCACTCGCCGACGAGCGCTGGCGGTAGCGGTTTGGTCGGCCCACCGTCGGCATCTCGTCCGCAACCCGAAGCCGCGACGATCACCCATAGCCAGCTTCGCATCATGCGGTCTTCGAGATGCAAGCGCGGCACCGCGCCCGGACCTCGCGATTCCCGCAAAACTTGCGGGTACGCTACTGCGAGATCAGCGTCAGCGAGCCGGGCCCGCGCGCCCACACGCGATCGAACTGATCCGCGGCGACGTCGATGATGCGGTTCTCGGCGAGCCCGCGCCGCGTGTCGACGCGCCGCACCTTGTGGCCGTCCCACGCCGCGATGCCACGCTCGGTCGCCATCCACACCTGGCCGTTGCGCGTCGCGACGACGTCGTTGATGTCGAACCGCAGCGGCGCGGGAAACTCCCACGCCTTGCCATCCCACCGAGCGGCGCCCTGCCCGGTCGCGACGATCACCGCACCGTCCGCACCGATCGTCACCGCGCGCGGCGATTGCGCGCGCAGGCCGTCGCCCGTCGCCCACGTCTCGAGCTTGCTGCCGGCGAGCCGCGCGATGCCATCGCTCGTCGCGAACCACGCGGTCTCGCCGCGGACGTCCGCGTCGAGCACGCCCTCGGGCAGCGGCATCACCTTCGTCTTGCGATCGACCGCGATGTCGCCGGTGCGGTGGTACGTGACCTTGCCGGTCGCGGTCTCGACGATCGCGACGCCATACGAGTGCACGGCCTCGCCCTCGTCGCGATACCGCAGCCCGACCCACAGCTGGCCCGGCGCCGCGAACCGCGCGAAGCTGACCTCCGGCTCGTTCCCGGCCGCCGACAGCGCGACCTTCGGCACCACGAGCCACGTGTTGTTCGGCTCGATCCGCGACAGCTTGACGAGCGAATCGCCCGCGGTCCGGTGCAGCGCGAAGATCGGCCCCGCAGGATCGCGCACGACCGCGAGCACGACCTGATCCGGCCCACCCGGCACGAACCGATCGCCCATCCAGTGCCACGCCTGCCGCGCACCGGTCGCGATCCAGCAGTCGGTCTCCTTCGCGCACGCGACCGACAGCGTCGTCGCATCGAGGAACATCTGCCGCCGCCGCAGCCAGTCGCGCGGATGCTGATCGCCATCTCGATAGCGCGCGGTCCCGAGATCGCGCGTCCCGATCAGCAGCTGATCGTCGACCGACGCGATCGACATCGCACCGGGCGGCACGACCACGTCCACCGGATCGATCATCCACTCGGCCTTCTTGCTCGCGAGCGCGACCAGCCGCAGCCCCTCGCGCGCGAGCGGCCGCACGTGCGTCACGTCGAGCGGCGAGATCCGGTACACGCGATCGCCCGCCATCACGACCGCGCCATTCCCGCGCCGCGCCGCCGCGTCCCACTTGACGTCGGGCAGCGCGCGATACGTGGTCCACGCGGTCTGCTTGCCGAACGCGAGCCGATCGTGGCCACTCTCGTCGGCGCCGATCACGAGCATGTTCGCGTCCGGCAGCTCGACGAGCAGCCGCGGATCGACGATCGCACAGCCCTCCGCCCCACCGATCCGCACGGTCTGTCCGTTCGGCTTGCGCGCGATCAGCCCGAGCTTCGTCGCGATCCACAGCCAGCCGTTCTGATCGCGAGCGAGCGCGCGGATCGGCTCCTTGACGAGCGTCGGCGTCCACGCACCTTGCGCGTCGACGTACACGAGCCCGCGCGCCGTCCCGAGCCACGCGCCGCCATCCGCCGCGGGCGCGACGCTCGCGCCCTCCTTCGCGAGCGCCGCAAAGTCGATCGCGAGTGCCGGCGGCGGCGCCGCCACCTGCTGAAACGCCTCGCTGCTGAGATCGTAGTGCCCGAGCCCACCCTCGGTCAGCACCCAGACCCACCGCCGATCGACATCGGGCGCGAGCGCGACGATCTGGCTCCCGGACAGACCCTGCTCCGCCGACAGCGGCAGCACGCTGCCATCATCGGCCCACCGCTCCAGATCCCCGTCGGTCGCGACGAACACGAACCGCCCCGCCGACGCGAGCAGCCGCACCGGCGACGGCTCGGTGAACACGCGGACGCGCACCTTGCCCGTCGACACCGGTGGGATCACGACCACCGGCGGCTCTCGACGCGCGCACGCGGCCGCCGACAGCGCGAGCAGGCCGGCGATCAGACCGCGGTACGCCATCGCGCCTCGACAGTAGCTCGGAGTCCTGTCCGGCGAAAGCCGATGATAACGTCCCTCCATGGCTCGAAACCGGCGCGGGAGGGGCACCAGCAAGCCCACCGAGATCCGCGGTACGCTCGGCACGCTGCTCCGTACGACGACCTCTGTCGTCCGCGACGCGATCGAGCGTGGCGCGCGCGAAGGCCGCACTCGCATCGACGAGGTCCGCACCTCTCGCAGACGTCAGGAAGCCCTCGCGGAGCTCGGCGAGCTCGTCCTCGATCTGATCCGCAACGGCGAGATCGACGTCAACGAGCTCCCCGAAGCACAGGACCTCGTGCGCCGCCTCGACGAGCTCGACGCCGACGAGTTCGACGCCGACGGCAACGTCGCGCACCCGCCGCTACGCCGCCGGTTCGACGAGCGTACGACAGGCCAGTTCCGCGCCGCCTCGCTCGAGGACGCCGCCGACGACGGCACCGTCTCCTCGCTCAAACCGACGACGGCCCCACCGCACCGCGCCGGCAAGCCGACGAGCGTGTGGCGCCCACCGACCGCTGCGGTCCCCGATCCCGACAAGCCCGTCGCCGCGAAACCGGCGCGCGATCCCGCCCGCAAAGGCGGCATCCACTTCGAGCCCGATTCCGACGACGATCTCGCCGACTACATGCATCCGGATGACGTGCCGCCGAAGCCGACGCCCGAGGGCGACTCTTGACACGATGACGAGCGGCCGGTAGAAACCGGCGTCCCTGGGGATATAGCTCAGCTGGGAGAGCGCGTGAATGGCATTCACGAGGTCAGGGGTTCGATCCCCCTTATCTCCACCAGACGACCCGCCGAAAGGCGGGTCTGTCGTTTCTGCACCCGCGCCTGGACCCGCGTGTAGATCAAGTTGTCGTTCGCGGCGTTGGAATACGCATGGTCGTCGACCGCATGGGCACCGTGCTATTCGCCGTCGGGATCGTGGGCATCGCGTGGATGGCTGGTTCAGGCCCTGTAGCCGGGTCGGACCGATCGGTCGCGCGGCAGAAGCCATCCGGCGCGAACGCGGCCGCACTCGAAGCACCGCCGATCACGTCCACGTTCGGCGAACCCATGCGCGGCCCGTTCGATTCGCTCGACATGGTCTGCAATGGATGCGAGCTGAACGTGAAGGTGATGAAGGGCGTCGCTCCATTCGAGGAGCTCACGGTGATCGTCTTCGGTCACGAGCACGACCCCCCGGACCTAGGCGACTTCGCGCCGACCGAGCTCGCCGTGCGCATCAAGTCGAAGTGGTACTTCAAGACGCTCGGCAAGGACGGCGTCGCCTGCGGCGGAATGGGCTCTCCGATCTGGAGTGATATCAAGGCCGAGGCGCCGCGCTTCGTTCAGACCTCGCACAGCCACGGCAACGAGGTGTCCGTGAGGATCGTCGAGCATCACTCGAGCGGCAACACGACACGTACCTTCGAGGCGCAGGTCGTGTGCGGCCTTGACGACAATGGGGTGCCGGCGTGCGCGACGGACCAGCTCGCTGGATATGAGACCACCCACTCGACCGAGTGAATGACGGCTCGTGCTCGTTGCCTGCGGCAGCTGGCTGACACTGTGACCGTGACTGCTGCGACGACGACGACGTGCCGCCGCCGAACAACCGCTCCCGGACCGCGCGGCATAGGTGGTCCCGGCGCACGACCTACGAAGTCCATCGTTGTCGCAGGCTTGCCCATTGCGGCATCATGCTGCCGCACCGATGGTTGAGTTTCGGAGCTTCCTGGTATCGGGGCGAGCAAGTACTCGCGCGCGGCGTGTGCTCCGCACCGCGCTGCTCGTCGTGGTGACGGCGTGTGCGGGGCCGCATCCGCAGCCCGTTCCCACGTCAGCAGGGCCGGCGGTCGCGACGCCAACAGCGCCTTCGACAGACGCCGCGCTGCCGACAGCCCCAGCTCACAACGACGCTAGGATCGGCGAAGGCCAGGAGTGCTCGTTCCCTCCGATCGGCACAGCACCGAGCGGCGGCAACGTCTCCGAAGGGTGTCCCGCTGGTCTCACCTGCTGCTATCCGTGTGGGGTCGCCGGCTGCAAGTACATCTGCATGGCGGATTGTGGGCCTCCCGGCCGTCCGTGACTGCGCGACCCGCGACCGCAGATCTCGCCGAGCGTGACCCAGGCTTTCAACGGCTCGGCTAGAGCGGCTCGAGATCGACAGGTACCGGCTCCACTCGCGAGCTCGATCCGAAGGGCGGCGTGATCCGTTCGCGGGCGAATGCGCTGATCCTCGACGCGGTGGCGTTGATCGAGACGATCGGCGAGCGCGCGGCGCCCTCACGCGACGAGCAAGACGACGTTTCTTTGGGACTCGGATAGCGAGTGGCTGATCGTGGGCGGGAGACTCCACAAGCTCCTGGTGCCTGACGGCTGCTTGATCACCTAACACCGTGCTCCCCGAAACCGCTGACGGCGGTCAGCAGAACGGGAGACACGATGGCGAAGAAGAACAAGCCGGTAGTCGGCGGACGAAGGACGATGGGATTGCTGGAGCAGGCGTGTGCGATGGCCGCATGGTCGCACTTGATCGAGGCCTCGCTCAGCCGAGCTCGAGATCCGCTGCGTCGAGGGCGCTGCCGATCGCGGAAAACCACGCGTCGGCAATCATGCGCAAGCGCGCGGCTGTCACGCGCGTACCGATCGGCCGCACGGCGTGCGCGGGGTCATCGTACGAGATGACGCCGACCGCTTCGCCGTCGAGAAGCACGCGATACGTGTCCATGGCGACCGCATCGCTTCCCTGGGGCTCGGGCTCGGGCTCCACCGTGTAGCTCGCACCTTCGCACGACACCGTGAACGTCGCGAAATCCACGCTGCACTCGTTCATCGATCGCCTCTCATTCCGGACTCACGTCCGAGTGTCCCTCTTGATGTCGAGCGGGGCCGCCTTCGGGACGCGAGTAACATGGTCGCGAGCAGGTGGCAACGACGGCGTGTAGTACTGCCGATGCATCGAGTGCTCCTCGTCGTCGCGCTGGTCGCGTGCAAGAAGTCGCCGCCGATCGAGGGGGGCTGCACGACCGGGCCGATGCCCGCCGCTCAGTGCCGGCGACCGCCGGTCGGGTACGCCGAACAGCGAGCACGTCGCGAGATCCGGCGTCAGGTCGCGCGCGAGGATCGGCGTCTTCGCGAGTTGCAAGGACACCCGCGTGAGCTCGAGATCTGGGTCGTCCTCGACGTGGTACGAGAGCTGCCGCACGAGCTCGGTCAGCACGCCCACGGTGCTGCGGTCGTCGGTGCGAGCGTACTGCACGTCGGACATCGCAGCGCACTCCTGCTCGATCGCGTCGGACGGCACGCCGTAGGCGGCCAGCACCGCCGCGAGCGTGTGCGCGAGGCGAACCGGAAACGTGCGGAGGTCACGTCCGGCGACGACGATCGGCAGCAGATGACGTCGCGCGCATCGTCACTGATGATCGCCAGGACGGCGGGGCCATTGGGTCCGGGGATCCGCGAGCTACCGACGACGGCAAATGCCGGCCGCGAGAACCTGCCCGCGACACACCGATGGATCGCATCGATCCGCGGATACGCGTCTCGGACGAGCGCACCACGGATCGCGGCATCCGCCGGACAGGACATCGAAGCGGGCACGGGTGCACGCGCCGGAGGCGAGCCCGGACGGGCCGGCTCGGGCGGACGTGACGGTGCGGGACCACATCCCAGGAGCGTCGCGAGCACGAGGGCTCTCATGCACTGTTCGTCGCACGATCGGGATCCGAGCACCACGAGAAGTGCGACCGTGTCAGCGTGCGCGGCGGTAGTGCACGGCGATCGCGCCGCTGCGGAGAGGCGTCGTCGAGATCAGCTCGAGCCGTCGTGTGGCGGGCAGCCCGCTCTCGTACAGCGTTGGGCCGTGGCCAGCGATCCTCGGGTGGACGAGGAACCTGTACTCGTCGATCAGATCCAGCCGGTCCAGCTCGGTCGCGAGCTTGCCGCTACCGAGGAGCACGCCGGCCGGCGTCGTGTCCTTCAGCTGCTGCACGCCCGTGCGCAGGTCACCGGTGATGTGGTGGCTGTTCGTCCACGGGAAGTCGGTTCGCGTCGACGACACCACATACTTCGGCTTGGCGTCCAGCTTGACCGCCCACGCGCGCATCGCCGGCGCCGCTTCGACGTCACCACGGGCGACCGATGGCCAAGCGCTCTCCATCATCTCGTAGGTGACGCGGCCCCACAGCATGGCCCCGGCCTCGTCCATGAGGCGCGTGAAGAAGGCGTGGGTCTCGTCGTCGGCGATTCCCTCCCGGTGGTCGACGCAGCCATCGAGGGTGACGTTGATGCTGAAGGTCAAGAGTCCCATGGTGTGCTCCGTTCGAGATCAGGCCGCCGATGCATGGGCACCCATCGCGGAGACGGTAGCCGATCCCGGGCGGCGCACCGACGCAACCTTGACAGCATCTTGGCGCGGTCCTGAAACCGAGCTCGCGCAGCGCTCGCTAACGTGGGCGCGTGGGAATCACGCGGTCTCTGATCCTCGCCAGTGCGCTGGCGCCTCGCGTCGCGTTCGCGCAACCCGCGGCCGACGAGCCCCCGCCACCGCCGGGGCACACCGAATCGCCGCCGATCGCGGAGGTGACGCTCGCCGGCTACGTCGAGACGTACTACCAGCTCAACATCCGAGCGCCGTCGAACCACATCACGAACCTGCGCGGCTTCGACAACCGCGACCGCTCGTTCACGCTGTCGAACGTCGCGCTCGGTGCCACGGCGACGCGCGGGCCGCTCACGGCGCGCGTGATGCTCCAGATCGGATCGACGCCGTCTACGTACTACCTCGCGGAGCCTGCGTTGCCGGGCGCGGGCGGCGCGAACGCGACGAGCGGAGAGCTGTGGAAGTACGTCCAGCAGGCGACGCTCGCGTACGCGGCCGGCCCGGTCATCGTCGACGCGGGGTTGTTTCTGTCTCCGATCGGTCCCGAGGCGATCGCCGTCAAGGACGACTGGAACTGGTCGCGCTCGAACCTGTTCTTCGGGCTGCCCTTCTATCACACCGGCGCACGCGTCGCGTACCAGCTCGGTGGCGGGTGGACGGGGATGGTGCACGTCTACAACGGCTGGAACAGCGTCGTCGACAACAACCCGTATCCGAGCGCCGCGGTGTCGGCCACGTACACGAGCCAGCGCGTCGCCGGTCAGCTCGCGTACCTCGGCGGGATCGAGCGCGCGACCGGAGCGCCCGAGGGCCAACCGTGGCGGCATCTCGTCGACGCGTACGCGACGATCGCCGCGACCGAGGATGTCAGCGTCCTGGTCCAGGTCGATGCCGGCGTCGAGCCGAACGCGATCGGGACCAGCAGCTGGCTGGCGGGCGCGGTCTCCGCGAAGCTCCAGCTGACGCCGAAGCTCTATGCCGCCGCTCGCGGCGACTACTTCCGCGAGCACGTCGCGGCCGATGGGGCCACGACCGCCGCGCCGATCTTCGGGCCGACCGCGTGGCTGGCGTCGGCCACTGCGACGCTCGCACTGCAGCCGGTCGATGGCCTCTCGGTGCGGCTCGAGGCGCGCCACGATCACGCGAAGGATCGCGTGTTCTTCGGCGGCGACGTGATCGGGGACGGCGTGACGACGCCGTACGTGCCGAACCGCCGCGCGCAGGACACGGTCACCGTCGGCGCGGTCGCGTGGTTTTGACGACGAGTTTCGGCGGCCTTGACACGGCATTGACACGCGCGCTGGTAGCCATGGATCAGCCCCGCGCTCGTGCCGGAGGGAGACCACCATGGCGCCGTATCGAACCGCCGCAAGATCTGCGAACCACGCGCCGCGCGATGTCATGGCCGACGCCCACGACGACCACGTGCTCGGCGCGCTGTTGCTCGTGATCGGTGGATTTCGCGTCGCGAGCGCGCTCGCGGAGCACGAGGCATTCGGCGCCGAGCCGACGATCGCGCTGGTCATGGTGGCGCTGGCCCTCGCCTTGCTCTTGCGGCGAAGCAGACGGAGACACGGATGCTCGACCTCGCATTTCTCGCGTTGACGCTGGTGTTGTTCGCGCTGTCCCTCGGACTGATTCGCATGATCAGCCGCATGTGATCGGAGGCGTCATGGCTGCACTGTTCACGATCGCCGCGGTCCTCGCGGCGGCACTCACCGTGTATCTGTTCGTCGCGCTGCTCGATCCGGAGAAGCTGCAGTGACGGGCGCCGGCATCGCGCAGATCGGCGTGTACTGGGTGGTGCTCGTCTTGCTGTCGATCCCGCTCGGCGCATACATGGCGCGCGTCTACACGGGCCAGGCGCGGTACGCGCAAATCGTGCTCGGTCCCGTCGAGCGGCTGCTGTATCGGCTGTTCGGCGTGCGCCCCGAGCGCGAGCAGAGCTGGCAGCGCTACACCGTGGCGCTGCTGGTGTTCAACCTGCTCGGCCTGCTGCTCGTCTACGGCCTGCAGCGGGTGCAGGGCGTGCTGCCAGGGAATCCGAACGAGCTGCCCGCGGTCGATCCGACGGTCGCGTGGAACACGGCGACGAGCTTCGCGACGAACACCAACTGGCAGGCGTACGGCGGCGAGACGACGATGAGCAACCTCGTCCAGGCGCTCGCGCTCGGCGTCCAGAACTTCGTGTCTGCGGCGACAGGCATGGCGGTGCTCGTCGCGCTGATCCGCGGCTTCACGCGCAAGCAATGCGAGGAGGTCGGCAACTTCTGGGTCGATCTGACGCGCACGACGCTCTACATCCTGCTGCCGCTGTCGATCGTGCTCGCGGTGGTCCTCGTGTCGCAGGGCGTGCCGCAAACCACCGACGGTCGCGCGACCGCGCAGTTCGTGCAGGCGACGATGCAGACCGTCGACCACCAGCCGCACGCGGTCACCGAGCAAGGCATCGCGCTCGGGCCGGTCGCGTCGCAGATCGCGATCAAGCAGCTCGGCACGAACGGCGGTGGCTTCTACAACGCGAACGCCGCGCACCCGTTCGAGAACCCGACGCCGCTATCGAACTTCTTCGAGATGCTGTCGATCCTGCTGATCGCGTCGGCGCTGTGCCTGACGTTCGGCAAGCTCGTCGGTGCGCGGCGGCAGGGCTGGGCGTTGCTCGTCACGATGATCGTGCTCGTCGCGCCATTCGTCGTGCTCGCGGAATGGCAGGAGCAGCAGCCGAACGTCGCGCTGATCGATCAACCGATCGACCACGCAGCGAGCGCGCTCGCGCCCGGTGGCAACATGGAAGGCAAGGAGCTGCGCCACGGGATCAGCGCGTCGGCGCTGTGGGCGACGACGACGACAGCAGCGTCGAATGGCTCGGTCAACTCGATGCACGACAGCTACTCGCCGCTCGGCGGCCTCGCACCGATGGTGCTGATGCAGCTCGGCGAGGTCGCGTTCGGCGGCGTCGGCTCGGGATTGTATGGCCTGCTCGTGTTCGCGATCGTCGCGGTGTTCATCGCGGGCCTGATGGTCGGCCGAACCCCCGAGTTCCTCGGCAAGAAGATCGAGGCGTTCGAGATGAAGATGGCCTCGCTCGCGATCCTCGTGCCGTGCCTCGCCGTGCTGATCGGTACCGCGCTCGCATGCATGGCGGACGAGACCAGGGGCGTGCTGAACAACCCCGGACCGCACGGGTTCTCGGAGGTGCTCTACGCGTTCTCGTCGATGGGGAACAACAACGGGTCGGCGTTCGCGGGGCTGACCGCGAGCAAGCCGTTCTTCGCGACCGCGGGTGGCATCTGCATGTTCGTCGCGCGCTACTGGATCATCATCCCGGTGATGGCGATCGCGGGATCGCTGGCGCGCAAGAAGACGATCCCGGCATCGTCGGGGACGTTGCCGACCGACGGGCCGCTGTTCGTCCTGCTGCTCGTCGGCACCGTCGTGCTCGTCGGTGCGCTGACGTTCGTGCCGGCGCTCGCGCTCGGACCGATCGTCGAGCACCTGCAGGCAGCCGGAGTCTCGCCATGATGGACGAAGCCAAGATCAAGCGCGACCGAAGCGCCGCGGCGCGCCCACTGTTCGATCCACCGATCGTCAAGCGCGCGATCCGCGATGCGTTCGGCAAGCTCGATCCGCGCCGGATGATGAAGAACCCGGTGATGTTCGTCGTCGAGATCGGCAGCGTGTTCACGACGGTGCTCGCCGTGCACGCGGCGATCACCGACGCTGGCGATGCGCCGGCGGGCTTCATCGCCGCGATCGCGGTGTGGCTGTGGTTCACGGTGCTGTTCGCGAACTTCGCCGAGGCGATGGCGGAAGGTCGCGGCAAGGCGCAGGCCGACAGCCTTCGCAAGGCGCGGCGCGACGTCACTGCGCGCAAGCTGGCCGAGCCGCGACGCGACGCGACGATCAGCGCGCTGCCATCGAGCAAGCTCGCCGCGGGCGATCACGTGCTCGTCGCGGCCGGTGAGGTGATCCCGTCGGACGGCGAGATCGTCGAGGGCGTCGCGTCGGTCGACGAGAGCGCGATCACCGGCGAGAGTGCGCCGGTGATCCGCGAGAGCGGTGGCGATCGCAGCGCGGTGACCGGCGGCACGCGCGTGCTGTCGGACTGGCTCGTCATCCGGATCACGACCGCACCCGGCCAGACGTTCCTCGACCGGATGATCGCGATGGTCGAGGGCGCGAAGCGCAAGAAGACGCCGAACGAGATCGCACTCGATATCCTGCTCGCCGGACTGACGATCATCTTCCTGCTCGTCACGGTGACGTTGCTGCCGATGTCGCGGTTCGCCGTCGAGCTGCAGGGCACCGGTACGCCGATCACGTTGACCGTGCTCGTCGCGCTGCTCGTGTGTCTGATTCCGACGACGATCGGCGGCCTGCTGTCCGCGATCGGGATCGCCGGCATGGATCGCATGATCCAGGCGAACGTGATCGCGACCTCGGGCCGTGCGGTCGAGGCCGCCGGCGACGTCGACACGCTGCTGCTCGACAAGACCGGCACGATCACGCACGGCAACCGACAGGCGACCGCGTTCCTGCCCGCGCACGGCGTGACCGAGGCCGAACTCGCCGAGGCAGCGACGCTGTCATCGCTCGCCGACGACACGCCCGAGGGCAAGAGCATCGTCGCGCTCGGCGCCGCCGTGCTCCGTCGCGTCGTCGGCATGCCCGCAGGGGCGATTCCGGTCGCGTTCACCGCGCAGACGCGCATGAGTGGCGTCGACTTCGATGGCCATCCGCATCGCGATCGAAGGGCGATCCGCAAGGGCGCCAGCGACGCGATCACGAAGCATGTCACCGCGCTCGGCGGCGACCTCCCGAACGATGTGAAGACGCAGGTCGATCAGGTCGCGAAGCAGGGCGCGACCCCGCTCGTCGTCGCTGCAGACGATCGGGTGCTCGGCGTCGTGCAGCTCGCCGACATCGTCAAGACGGGGATCCGCGGGCGGTTCGCCGAGATGCGCACGCTCGGGATCAAGACGGTGATGATCACCGGCGACAACCCGCTCACCGCCGCCGCGATCGCAGCCGAGGCCGGCGTCGACGACTTCCTCGCAGAGGCGACGCCAGAGGCCAAGCTCGCGATGATCCGCGACTATCAGGACAAGGGTCACCTCGTCGCGATGACGGGCGACGGCACGAACGACGCACCGGCGCTCGCCCAGGCCGACGTCGCGGTCGCGATGAACAGCGGGACGCAGGCGGCGAAGGAGGCCGGCAACATGGTCGACCTCGACTCCAATCCCACGAAGCTGCTCGAGGTCGTGACGGTCGGCAAGCAGATGCTGATGACACGCGGCGCGCTGACCACGTTCTCGATCGCGAACGATGTCTCGAAGTACTTCGCGATCATTCCGGCGGCGTTCGTCAGCACGTATCCGCAGCTCGGGGCGCTCGACATCATGCGCCTGCACTCGCCGGCGAGCGCCGTGATGTCGGCGGTGATCTTCAACGCGCTGATCATCATCGCGCTGATCCCGATCGCGCTGCGCGGTCTGAAGGTTCGGCCCGCACCGGCCGCGGTCACGCTGCGCCGCAACCTGCTCGTGTTCGGGCTCGGTGGGCTCGTCCTGCCGTTCCCGTTCATCAAGCTGATCGACGTGGTCATCTCGGGGCTGGGGCTCGTGTCATGAAGCAAGACGTCGTCGCATCGCTGCGCGCCGCGGTCGTGGCGCTGCTCGCGTTCACGATCCTCTGCGGCATCGGGTATCCACTGCTCGTGCTCGGGCTCGGCCAGGCGATGTTTCCGCACCAGGCGAACGGCTCGCTCGTGGCGGATCACGGTCGCGTCGTGGGCAGCGAGCTGATCGGCCAGCCGTTCACGCATCCCGGGTACTTCTGGAGCCGGCCCTCGGCCGTGGGACCGGTTCCGTACAACGCGATGACGTCGAGCGGCACGAACGCAGGACCGACGGACGGCCACGGCAAGCCGAATCCGGCCCTGCACGATGCGGTCGCCGCTCGGATCGCGGCGCTACGCGCGGCCGATCCGGGCAACACCGCGCCGGTGCCGGTCGACCTCGTGACGGCGTCGGCCTCCGGCCTCGATCCACACATCTCGCCGGCCGCGGCGTACTACCAGGCCGCGCGGGTCGCGCGCGTTCGCGGCCTGCCGCTCGGCGAGGTCCGCGCGCTCG
The DNA here is from genome assembly GCA_035715365.1 of Kofleriaceae bacterium. Taxonomy (GTDB): domain Bacteria; phylum Myxococcota_A; class Polyangia; order Haliangiales; family Haliangiaceae; genus JABFXX01. The sequence continues at coordinate 33,934 of DASTLB010000080.1, forward strand.
TCGAGACGCACACCGAGGGCCGCACGTTTGGCCTCCTCGGGGAGCCACGCGTCGAGGTCGTCGCCCTCAACCGCGCACTCGATGCTCGAACCGGGCCACCGCGGTAGGGTGACCACGTGGGCGAGCGTGACGACGACGACCGACCCGATCCCGACGCGCTGCTCGCGCGCGTCACGGCCGAGGAGCGGCGCGCGAAGCGGGCGCGGCTCAAGATCTTCTTCGGCGCTTCACCGGGCGTCGGCAAGACGTACGCGATGCTCGAAGCGGCGCGGCGGGCGAAGGAGGACGGTCAGGACGTCGTGATCGGGATCGTCGAGACCCATGGCCGGGCCGAGACGCAGGCGCTGCTCGACAGCCTCGAGGTGCTCGCTCGCCGGCCGGTGCTGCACCGTGGCGTCAAGCTCGACGAGCTCGATCTCGATGCCGCACTCGCGCGCGAGCCCGAGCTGATCCTCGTCGACGAGCTGGCGCACACGAACGCGCCCGGCAGTCGCCACTCGAAGCGATGGCAGGACGTGCTCGATCTGCTCGAAGCCGGGATCGACGTCTGGACCACGTTGAACGTGCAGCACGTCGAGAGTCTGGGCGACGTGATCCAGCAGATCACCGGCGTCAAGGTGCGCGAGACCGTGCCCGATGCCGTGCTCGACCGCGCCGACGATCTCGAGCTCGTCGATCTGTCACCCGACGAGCTGCTCCAGCGGCTCGCCGAAGGCAAGGTGTACGTCCCCGATCAAGCGTCGCGCGCGGCGCAGAACTTCTTCCAGCGCGGCAACCTGCTCGCGCTACGCGAGCTCGCGCTGCGCCGCGCCGCCGAGCGCGTCGATGCCGACGTGCTTGCCTATCGGCGCGAGCACGGCATCGAGACGCTGTGGCCGACCCGCGAACGCATCCTCGTCTGCGTCGGGCCGAGTCCCGGCTCGGAGCGCCTGATCCGCGCGACGAAGCGTGTGGCCGAGAGCCTGCACGCGACGTGGACCGCCGCGCACGTCGACGTGATCGCCGCATCGCCGCTCGGCGAACGCGACCGCGAGCGGCTCGAGGCGCACCTCCGGCTCGCCGAGTCGCTGCGCGGTGACGTCGTCCGGCTGCGCGGCCACAACGTGGCGGCGGCGCTGCTCGAGTACGCGCGCGAGCACAACGTGACCCGCATCCTCGCGGGCAAGCCGACGCACTCGCGATGGCGCGACCGGCTGCGCGGCAGCATGCTCGACGAGCTGATCCGCGGCTCGGGACCGATCGAGATCAGCGTGATCGCGCCGCTCGATTCGGAGCCTGCGCGTCGGGAGGCCGTCGTCGCGTCGCGCGAGCACGTCTCGCCGCGCGCGTACCTGTGGGCCACGCTCGCGATCGTCGCGATCACGGCGATCGGGCTCGCCGTGTTCGCGTACTCGACGCTCGCCGACATCACGATGCTGTACCTGATCGCGATCATGGGCGCCTCGCTGCTCGGTCGCGGCCCTTCCCTGCTCGCCGCATCGCTCGCGGTGGTCGCGTTCGACCTGTGCTTCGTGCCACCGCGGTTCACGTTCGCGATCTCCGACGCGCGCTACCTGCTGACGTTCGCCGTGATGTTTGGATGCGGCGTCCTGATCAGCACGCTCGTCGTGCGGCTGCGGCGTCAGGAGCGCGAGGCGATCGCGCGCGAGCGCCGGACCGCCGCGCTGCAGGCGTTCACGCGCGATGTCGCCGAGGCGACCGACGTCGGGGACGTCGCGACCGTGCTCGCCCGCCACCTCGAAGACACGCTCGATGTCGCGGCTGCCGTGCTCGTCCCCGATGACGAGGAGGGCCTCGTCGCAGCGGCCGGGCTCATGCCGCTGGCCACCCAGGAAATCACGGTCGCCCGCTGGGCGCTCGATCACAAGGAGCCGGCAGGCCACGGGACCGACACGATCTCGGCGGCGAAGGCGCTGTGTCTGCCGCTGATCGCGGGCGAGTCCGCGGTCGGCGTGCTCGCGATCCAGCGCCGCCGCGGAGAGCCGCCCCGGCTCGGCGTCGAGCAGCGACACCTGCTCGACGCGCTCGCGCGACAGGCGGCGCTCGCGATCGCGCGCGTCCAGTTCGCCGAGCGCGCACGCGAGGCCGACGTGCGCGCACGCACCGAGGAGCTGCGCAGCTCGCTGCTCTCGGCCGTGTCGCACGACCTGCGGACACCGCTCGCGGTGATCACCGGCGCCGCGACGTCGCTGCGCGACCAGGGCAAGCAGCTGCCCGAATCGGCGCGCGACGAGCTCGTGAGCTCGATCGTCGACGATGCCCGGCGGCTCGAGCGCGTGCTCTCGAACCTGTTGCAGCTCACGCGCGTCGAGACCGGGCTGGAGCCGACCCGCGAATGGGTGCCCGCGGACGAGATCGTCGGCGCGGCGCTCACGCGGACCGAGGACATCCGCCAGCATGCGAAGGTCGAGACCGATGTGCCGGGAGAGCTCCAGCTGCGCATCGATCCCGTGCTGTTCGAGCAGGTCCTGATCAACCTGCTCGAGAACGCGGTGAAGCACGGCGGACCGCCGTACTCGGTGCGCGCACAACGCCGGGGCGACCGTGTCGAGATCGAGATCGGCGACCGCGGCCGCGGCTTGCCGGCCGGCGACGCGTCGCGCCTGTTCGAGAAGTTCGTGCGTGGCTCGTCCGCACCGGGTGCCGGGCTCGGGCTCGCGGTCGTGCGCGCGATCGTCGAGGCTCATGGCGGCACCGTGCAAGCCGAGAATCGCCCCGGCGGCGGCGCGCTCTTCCGGATCACGCTGCCGATGCCCGAGCCGCCGGCGCTCGCCGAAGCCTCATGACGACGATCCTCATCATCGACGACGACGAAGCGGTGCGGCGGTTCCTGCGCACGGTGCTGAACGGCCAGGGCTACCGCACCGTCGAGGCCGCGACGGTCGGCGCCGGGATCGACGTCCTGACGAACACCGAGCCCGATGTCGTGCTCCTCGATCTCGGGCTACCGGACGGAGACGGAGTCGACGTCCTACGCGCGATGCCCGAGCGTCACGTTCCGGTGATCGTGCTGTCGGCGCGCGGCCAGGAGGGCGACAAGGTCGTCGCGCTCGACAGCGGTGCCGATGACTACCTGACCAAGCCGTTCGGCTCGAGCGAGCTGCTCGCGCGGATCCGGGTCGCGCTTCGCAAGCAGACGCAGAATGCCCACGCCACGCCGGAGGTGCTCGAGGTCGGTCCGATCCGGATCGATCAGCCACGACACGAGGTCAGCGTCGATGGCCGCGAGGTCCGGCTGACGCCGATGGAGTTCAAGCTGCTCGTCGAGCTCGCTCGCAACCCGGGCCGCGTGCTCACCCATCGGCACCTGCTGCGAGAGGTGTGGGGCTCGAGCGCCGCGGATCAGAGCCACAACCTGCGCGTGCACGTGGCAGCGTTGCGCCGCAAGCTCGAGCCAGATCCGGCACAGCCGCAGTGGCTCGTCACCGAGGCTGGGGTTGGCTATCGCCTGCGCGAGGGGAGCCGCGCGAAAGGTTGACGCCGAATCTGCGTGTGGCTCTGCCGGCGCGCGCAGACGCTGCAGCACCGCTGCCGTGCTGCATGCCAACACTCACGAGAACGAGCGGCATGGCATTCGCAGCACACGTGCATGTATGCGCAGGCTCGATCCAGCTCGCTGGGACGACGTCGTACTCGCCGTGTTGCTGCTCGTCATCGGCGTGCCGCGCGTCGTCCTCGCGGTGTTCTACGATCGATCGGTAGGCGTCGAGGGCGTGCTGTCGATGATCGGCGTGGCGCTCGCGCTGCTGATCTTGCTGTACCGGAACATCACGCCACGGACGCCAGCTCGGCGTTAGCCGGGCGTCAGCGCAGGATCGCCCCTGGAATCCCTGCCAGCCGCGAGATCACCGCGCGTCCGACCGGTAGCGGCAGGCGCATCGAGACGGCCCCGCCGACGGAGCCGTGGTACGCGCCAACGTGCGTGTCGATCTGATAGCCCCACGGCAGGCCGTGGACATCGACGAACACGGTGGTGTCGAGGCGCCGGGTCTCGAGCGCGCTGGTGCCGGCCTCGTGGCGCGTCGCACCCTGGATCGCACGTGCCGGCCACGTCGTGCTGACGTCGAAGTGCGCATCGACCTCGCTGGCGAGCTGGGCGACGAGGGCACGCACGTCGTCGGGGTCGGCGCCGGTCCACGTGGTCAGATCGAAGCCCTGCTCGCGGCCGAACAGATCGAGTGCGTCGAGATCGACGTCGCCGATCTTCGCGACCTTCGCGACATCCATCGTCGAGGTGATCGAAACGCCCGTCGCGGTCGCGCGATCGAACACGCGATAGACGACGCCGCCGTACGTCGTGTGGTTCAGCATGTAGTCATCGTCGAGCGACTGGCTCGACAGCGCGCTGACGAGCTGGATGCCGCGCGTGCCGTCGCGCTCCTCGTGAAACGAGATGATCTCGCACCCGCTGTCGTCGTCGAGGCACTCCTCGAGGAAGCTGCGCGCCGTCTCGCGTCTCGCGTCGAACACCGGCGACGGCATGTGCTCGATCAGGCCTCGGGTGATCCATTCGAGACGCTCGACCGGCCAGCCGAGGAACGCGGCCGCGAATCGCGCGATGCCCTGCGTCGTCAACCACCAGCCGGGCTCGCGGAGCGTGACGCGCTCGAGCGGTCGCTCGGCGGCGAGCGCGGTCCACGTGCGGGCGATCGAGTCGCCGTCGCGCGCATCGAGCCAGTCCTCGAACGCCGTCACCACATCCCCGTGATGCCGGGAATCAGCGCGAGCCGCGCGACCACGGTCTCGCCGACCTCGAGCGGCAGCGCGAGCTGCAGGTTGCCCTCGACGCCGGTGTCCGCGTTGTCGATGCGCGACTTCATGACAAAGCCCCAGGGAAGCCCGTGCACGGTCACCCACAGCCAGGTTCCGTAGTCGATGATCTCGAGCGCGTACGGGCCGGACTCGTAGCGCCACGTCCGGATCACGACGTCCTCGGCGGTGCGCGTTTCGGTCAGCGCCCCCGGCCATGTCGCGCTGACATCGAAGTGCGCGTCGACCTCGGTGGCGAGCTGCGCGATCAGGCCGCGCACGGCGTCGAGCGTGAAGCGCGGCCACGGCAGCGTGAACGTCGTGTAGTACGAGAACACGTCGAGCGCCGTGAGATCGACGCGGCCGATCGTCCACACCGTGTTCGCGTGGAGGTTGATCGACGCGGCCGTCGAGGTGCTGCGATCGAACACGCGCACGATCGTGCCGCTGCCGCCCCAGTCACCGTCGCGGCCCTCTCCCTGCACCGCGAACCCGATCTTGATGTGCTGGAAGCCGCGCACACCGTCGACGACCTCGCGGATCTGCCAGTCCTCGTAGCACTCCTGGCTGCAGTCGACAGCGTGCTCGACGAAGCTGCGGGTGACGACGCGATGACTGTCGAACGTCGGCGGTGGGAGCGCGTCGTCGGGCGCGGTGAACCACGCGAAGCGCTCGAGCGGCCAGCCGAGAAACGCGGCCGCGAACCGCGCGGTGCCCGCGGCTGTGTTCGTCCAGCGCGGCCCGCCGACCTCGACGCGTCGGGCGGTGAGCCCTCGCCACGCGCGCGCGACCGCCTCGCCGTCGCGGGCATCGAGCCATGCGGAGAGCGTCACGAGATCACCGCAAGCCTAGGTCCCGGGGATCGCGACCGCAACGCGTCGGTCTCGTCTTCGATCAGCGGCAGCACGATCGCCTGCATATCATGTGGACGGAGCCCAGCTGGAGCCACGACCCGAGCCGTGAAGATCCTGTTCGTCGACAACCATCCCGAGCTCACCGCGACGGTGATCGCGAGCTTCTTGCGCGACCACGACGTCATCGTCGTGCCAACCATCGCGGCCGCCAAGCACAGCATCGAGTCATCGACGTTCGACGTCGTGCTCGTCGACTACGATCTCGACGACGGCAAAGGCGATGAGCTCGTGCGCTGGCTCCGCCTCCGAGATCCAGCGGCGAAGATCGTCGCGGTGTCCGCGCACGAGACCGGGAATGCTGCGCTCGTCGGTGCAGGGGCGTGCACGGTGTGCGCGAAAACGTCGTTCGCGACGATCGCGGCGGTGCTGCAGGATCTGATCGGCGATCTGCGCGATCACGAACCCGCGATGACCCCCGAGGACTGAGTCGAAACCGGGCGAGCCGGCGATCGTGGGCAAACACACGCGCAGCGAGAAAATCGTGCGCCGCGATCGTCGCGGTCGCGGTTACGATGCCGAGGTGACCGGGCCGGTGGAGCGCGTCAAGTCGATCGTTCCCTCGCTGCTGCTCGACGCGCTCGTCGTGTTCGTGCTCGCGGTTCCCGGCGCCGGGCCCTATCTCGCATGGCCGCTGCTCGGTGTGTACGCGGTGCTGTCGTTGCACTTCGCGAAGCAGCTGTACACATCGCCGTGGATCGTGACGATCCTGCGTCACCGTCCGACGCGCATCGTGCATGGCCTCGAGCACGCCACGATCGCGTTGCTCGAGCAGCGCGGAATCGAGGGCCTGCATGGCGCGACGTATGGCGGCGACCGGTTCATCGTCAAGCTGCCGCGCGAAGCGCCGGTGGGCCACCAGCTGATCGAGGCGGCGCTACGCCGCGCGATCGCTCGGATCCAGCGGGGCGAGCAGTCGCTCGCGTATCACCCGCGTTGTGGGACCTCCCTCGTCGTCACCGGCGTGACGGTGTGGTTCGCGTATGTCGTCAGCGGCGTGATCGCGCTCGCGCTCGGCGGATCGGTTCCGATCTTCGTCGCGATCGGAGCGATCGTGATCCGGTTGTGGGCCGCGTGGGAGACGTCGCTCGGGCTGCTCGCGCAGCGCTGGTTCACAGTCTCGACCGACTTTGCGTCGGTGCGCGTCGTTGCCGTGCGCGAGATCGAGCAGATCTACGGATACGTGCGTCCCGGTGACGAGACCTGGTTCGAGGCCGTCGTCGAGGTCAGCGTCGCGGCATCCGAAGGCGGCCTCGTCGCGCCCGGTCCGCTGTCCTGAGCCGCGACGTCACGCGGGCTTGCGCGCGATCAGCTGGACGACCGCGCTCGTGCCGTCGTGGTACTTGCCCTCGTGGATCTCGCGGATCGTCTCGTCGGCGACGACGATGTCGAGGCCGGCGAGCTCGGCGCGCAGGCCGTCCGCGGTCATCAGCATATCCGCGACGGGAGGACCGCCGGTCTTGTACGCGAGCTGCGCGGGCGTGTACGCCTCGAACAGGAACACGCCGCCGGGGCGCAGCGCCGCGACGACGCCGTGGTGCAGGCTCGCGCGCAGCGCGGACGGCGTGTGGCACCAGATCGAGACGATGCCGTCCCATCGCGCGACGCCGAGATCGTGCTCGGCGAGATCCGCAACGACGGTCTCGATCGCGACCCCGCGTTCGGCCGCGAGCGCGCGCGCCTTCGCGAGGCCGACCGACGACGCATCGACGCCGGTCACGCGGAACCCGCGCGCTGCGAGGAACACGGCGTTGCGACCTTCGCCTTCGGCGAGGCACAGCACCTCGCCGCCCGCCGGCAGGTAGCGCTCCGCGTTCGCGGCGAGGAAGTCGTTCGGCTCGCTGCCGTACGCGAAGCCGGGCTCGCGATATCGCTCGTCCCACATACGGCTGCAGTATGGCACTCGCGCGGCGCTGTGCTGCGCTGTGGGCCGGATCGATCGTCGAGTCCGCGATGCTGCGCGGTGTATCCTCGTCGGCGTGAAGTCTCTGTCGACGATCGTCGCGTGCGTGCTCGTGTGCGGCTGCGGCGATCCGGGAGGCGGCGCCGGCGACGACGGCGGCGGCGGCGGCGGCGGAACCGATGGCGGCAGCGGCGCGGGCGATGCCGCGATCGATGCCGCGCCGGTCGGACCGGCGATCGTGCGCGTGCCGGTCGGCCCGGGACTCGACAATGCCGGGCTCGCGGCCGGGATGTTTCCGCCACGGCTGTCGCAGACCGGCGTGTTCTCGGATCTCGCAGCGCTCACACCGCATCCGGCGCTGATCCCGTACGCCGTGAACACCGAATTCTGGTCGGATGGCGCCGCGAAGCAGCGCTGGGTCGCGGTGCCGAACGACGGGCCGCCGTACGCAGCGGCGGAGCGCGTCGCGTTCAAGCCCGCCGGGCTGTGGACGTTCCCGATCGGCACGGTGACCGTGAAGCACTTCGAGCTCGTGCTCGACGACAGCACGGGCGCGCGCAAGCGGCTCGAGACGCGCGTCGGCGTGCGGCTCGCGAGTGGCGCGTTCGCGGGTGCGAGCTATCGCTGGCGCGCCGATCACGGCGACGCCGACCTCGTGACGTCGACGATCACCGAGCAGAACACCGTCGTCACCGGCGGGGTCAGCAAGACGCGCACGCACACGTATCCGTCGCCGACGCAGTGCGCGCAGTGCCATCGCACGACCGCGGGATTCGGGCTCGCGCTGCGAACCGCGCAGCTGAACCGCGAGCTCGCGTATCCCGGTGGCGTCGTCGAGAACGAGCTGCGCGCGTGGGGCGAGGCGGAGCTGTTCACCGCGACGTACGTCGAGGCGAACATCCCGACGTACTTGCACACGGTGCCGATCACGGACACGAGCGCGTCGCTCGAGACGCGGGCGCGATCGTACTTCGAGGCGAACTGCTCGCCGTGCCATCACCCGGGTGGGCCGAACGAGACGTGGGACGCCCGGTTCTCGACGCCGCTCGCGAGCCAGAACATCGTCGGCAGCAAGGTGAAGCCCGGCGATCCCGCGGGCTCGGGGCTGTACCAGCGGATGAGCTACGCGACGATCGACACGCCGGCGACCGCGAGCAAGATGATGCCGCCGCTCGCGAAGAATCACGTCGACGTGTACGCGCTCGATGTGGTCGAGAAATGGATCCTCAGCCTGTGAGCGTCAGAGCCGGATCGGGACCTCGAACGCGAGGTTGAGCCGCGCGGTCGTGGTCGGGACGCCGCTGCCGTCGGGCGCGGCCATGTCGATCGTCGGCGAGACGTCGAGCCGGAACTGCAGCGTGAGCTCGACGGGCCCGAGCACGCGGCCCGCCTGCACGAACGCGCCGCCGGCGAACGTCTTCGTGAATTCCTCCTCGGCGTAGACCGAGTGCATCACGAGGATGCCGAGCTCGGCGCCGACCGCGAGCACATACGGTGCGTAGCGCTCGGGCCGCCACGTCGGGCCGAACAGCACGTGGTTGACGTGCGGTCCCGGGCCGCCGCGGATGTTGCTCGGGCCGAACGGATCGCCGAAGTCACCGAGCTCGAGCTGCGCCTCGCCGCGGATCGAGAATTCGTGGTGGACGCGGACCTCAGCGGAGGGCCCGAACACCCACGCGCTGCGGTCGGTCTGCTGGAAGCCGGCGGTGGCGCCGAGCCGAGCGATCGGCGGATCCGCGTGCGCCGGCACGCTGACGAGCACGAGGCCGAGTCCCAGGAGCCTCACCATGTCTCAGCGAACGTAACATCCCCCCACCCGAAACGGTTCGACGTTCGATGCGCGGCGTGGTTAGCGTCGCGCGCATGTATATCGGACGGCAGTACCAGGCCAAGGTGGTGACGAGCCAGCACGATCGGTTCTGCTGCGTGCACTGCCAGTACGAGTGCGAGGCGCTGGTGACCGGCATCGGCGAGGGCAGCGGGCGCAGTCCCTACTTCATCGATAACGCCGGCGCTAGCGAGCGAGCGCACGCCGGCGCACTCGGGAATGCGCAGGCGAACATGCGCTATGCGCTGCGTGGAGCGAAGTGCCCGCGTTGCGGCAAGCACGACCGCCGCGTGCACGCGTACGTCTACCTGATCTCGGCATTGCTAGGGCTCGGCCTCGGGCTGCTGGTCAGTGGCCTCATCCTCGCGGCCGCGCAAGGCAGCCGGTTCGGCTGGGGTGCGGGCGTGCTCGCGCTGGTCGTGACGACCGCGATCGTGACGTTCGCTCGATCGCAGCGGATGCTGTCGGGCGCGATGCTGATGTCGAATGATCTCGGCGTGCCGACCGGGCGACGATTCTGAGCGGGGGTTCGGCGTACAACAGGCGCGCATGATGCGCATGGTTGCCGCCGCCCTCCTCGTCTGCGCCGCCTGCGGTGGTGGTGCAGCACCCGCTCCCACCACGCCGTCACCGCCGGCGCCCACCGGCGATCGCGCGACCGTGCCGCTGCTCGTCGAGGGCAACCGGCCGTTCGTCGACGTGACGTTTCGCAAGCCGGACGGCGGGGCGCGCACGGCGCGGTTTCTCGTCGACAGCGGCGGCGGTGGGTTTCTGATCGTCGAGCCGCTCGCGAAGGAGGTCGGGCTCGCGCTCGGCGAGACCGCAAGCGAGGACGGCCAGACGTTCGCGATGGTGACATCGACGGTGCACGCCTCGATCGGCGGCCTCGAGCTCGAGCTCGATCCGAAGCGCGTGCTCGTGATGGTCGGCAAGACGAACATGCTGCCGCCGGTCGCGCCCGGCCACGCCGACGGCCTGCTGCCCGGCCACGTGCTCGCGCACTATCACGTCGTGTTCGACTATCCGAAGCAGCAGTTCACGATCGCGAAGCCGGGCGCGCTGGTCTCGCAGGGCACGGCGATCGCGATGCCCGTCGGTGCGGCGTCGGGGTTCCCGCGCACCGAGCTCGAGATCGACGGCAAGACCTATGGCGTGCTGCTCGACACCGGCGCGTCGTTCACGATGGTGTCGCAGACGCTGCTCGAATCGCTCGGCCAGGCGCATCCCGAGTGGACGCGCCAGAAGGGCGCCGTCGGCGAGGCCGCGACGCTCGGCGGCCAGGCGCTCGAGACGATGATCGTCCCGAAGCTGACGTGGGGTGGCCACGCGCTCGTCGACGTTGGCGTGGTCTCGCAGCAGGCCGGCGTATTCGAGAAGTGGATGAGCTCGATGATGAGCGCACCGATCGTCGGCTCGCTCGCCGGCAACGTCCTGAAGCAGTTCCGCGTCGACCTCGACTATCCGAACCAGAAGCTGTACCTGACGCGCTGATCAGTCGGTCTTGCGATCGGTCGTCGCCTCGGCGACGGCGTCGAGCGCGCTGACGATGTCCTCGTGTGCGGCAGTCACGTCGAGACCCTTGCACGTGATCTGCTTCCTCGCCTTGCCGTCGGTGATCGCGAGATCGAGCTCGGTGCGGCTCGCACTGTCCGGCGGCGGCGTGAGCGGCGCGCACGTGTCGGGCAGCTTGCGCCAGCCCGCGGTCTCGAGGCGCTGCCACAGCGTGTTCCAGACGTCGCGCGTGATCGTGCCGTGCGTCGTCTCGGCATCGCCGCGCGCCTCGACGGTCTCCAGCGTCACCGCGAGCTTGTCGTGCGCGCACTCGACGGTGACCGTCATCCAGCCCATGCCCATGTGCTCGGTCTTCGACGCGCGCCAGCCGTCGCAGCCCGGCGGCGCGGCCTTCGGGGACTCGGTCGCCGGCGGCGCGGCTGCGGCATCGAGCTTCGCGGCCGCGACCGGTGGGGTCGGTGCGGGCGCGTCCTTCGGCTTGTCCTTGCACGCGACGATCGAGAGAGTCAGCACGAGGAAGCAGCACGACCGCATCGGGTGTCTATACACTCGAATCACTCCACGATGCGGGTTCCGGTCCTCGAGTGCGAGCGCGTGCGGTTGCGGCCTTATCGCGCGAGCGATGGCGACGCGCTGTTTCGCGTGTTCGGCGATCCCGAGGTCGCGCGGTACTGGAGCTTCCCGCCGTGGACCGAGCGCGCGCAGGCCGAGGCGTACCTCGCGCCGCTGATCGCGGAGCTGCCGGACGCGCCGACCGTGCTGCCGTGGGTGATCGCGGATCGCGCGCACGACGAGCTCGTCGGCACGACGACGATCTTCGCGTGGCATCGCGAGCAGCGGCGCGCCGAGATCGGGTATTCGCTGCAGCGCGCGCACTGGGGCCAGGGCATCGCGCGCGAGGCGGTGTCCCGCGTGCTCGACCACGGGTTCACCGAGCTCGGGTTGCGGCGGTTCGAGGCCGACATCGATCCGCGCAACGCGGCGTCGATCGCGCTCGTCGAGCGGCTCGGCTTCCGGCGCGAGGGCCTGCTCCGCGAGCGCTGGCTCGTCGGCGGCGAGGCGTGCGACAGCGTCGTGTACGGCCTGCTCGCGCGCGACTGGCGGTGACCCACTCGGCACGCGGATCGCATCGCTCCCTGGGCGATGGCGGCACGGATCAAGATCGGCACGACGGCATGGGCCGATCGCGTGCTCGTCGACACCGGGTGGTACCCACCGCACGTGCGCAGTCCCGCGGCGAAGCTCGCGTATTACGCGTCGCAGTTCCCGATCGTCGAGAATGACTCGACGTACTGGGCATTTCCGGATCGCGCGCGCGTCGCGACCTGGGCCGAGCGCACGCCGCCCGGCTTCACGATGAGCATGAAGGCGCACGCGCTGCTGACCCGGCATTACGCGAACGTGCGCGGGCTGCCGCGCGATCTGCGCGAATCGCTGAGCCCCGAGCTGCTCGCGAAGCCGCACGTCTATCCGAAGGACGTCGGAGATCCGATGATGCACGAGCTGACGCGCCGGTTTCACGACGCGCTCGCGCCGCTCCACGAGGCCGGCAAGCTCGGCGTCGTGCTGTTCCAATTTCCGGTGTGGTTTCCGATCTCCACCGACAACAAGGCCGAGCTGTGGCAGATCCGCGAGCAGTTCCGGCCGTACCGCGTCGCGGTCGAGCTGCGCAACGCGACGTGGATGGCCGACGACAACGTCGACGAGACGCTCGGCTTCCTCGCGGAGGCCGATCTCATCTATACGTGCGTCGACGAGCCGCAGGGCTTCATCTCGTCGGTGCCGCCGATCGCCGCGGCGACGTCGGACGTCGCGGTGGTGCGGATGCACGGCCGCAACCCCGCGCGCTGGGATCGGCGTGCCCGCGCCGGCATGGGACAATATCGTTACGCGCCCGACGAGCTCCGCGAATGGCTGCCGAAGCTGCGCGCGCTCGCCGAGCAGACGCGCGAGGTTCACGTGCTGTTCAGCAACGGCTGGCTCGACAATGCCGTTCACGACGCGCGCGCGATGACCGAGCTCGTCGAGCGCGAGCTGGCGGGCCGGCAGATCGCGGTCGCGGCCGGGGTGCCCTGACAAGATTGCTGGTCTTCGCCATGGCAGGCCGGATCGCGGGACCTACAACGAAGGCATGCGACGCGCCCTGCTCCTGATCGCGACCTGCTGCGCTTGCCGCACCGTGGTGCCGTCTCACCCGTTCGTCAGCGGTGGCGGACAGGCGGTCACGCTCGGCGAGCCGATCGGCGTGCTGACGAGCTGGGAGGGCGAGTGCGAGCCGAGCATGCTCGAGCTGATGTACGCGGCGCCGACACCCGGCGGCCGCAAGACCGTGCCGTGCAACTTCGTCGACTACGACGTCTCGGTCGCGTGCGGCGACGCGTGCACCTGGCAGCTGGATCACGAGATGACGTCGATCCTGATCACGCCGACGAAGCTCGGCACGCTGCGCGCGACCGTCACGCTCGTGCCGAAGAATTCGCTGCGGAGAAGGCGCACGTTCCCGCTCGATCCGGTGGTCGTCGCGACGCCGACGTCGGCATCGGCGATCTGCGAGCTCGCCGGCGGCAAGACGGCGGACGTCGATGTCGCGCTGTACGCCGATCGCACGCTGCTGTCGCATCACGCGAAGGTCCGCGTCGTCGGCGGTGACGAGTGCCGGCCGAACGACTGGCAGGCGCAGACCTACGCGGGCAAGCGCGCGTTCACGTGCGGCATCACGGACACGCACACCGAGCTGGAGATCTACGATCCCGACCACTACCGCGTGACGACGACCGCGAGCTGCGCGCTCGTGTACCCCGCGCCGGAGAGCGCGACGCGAGTGGCCGGTCCCGCGTCGTTCCGGATCCGCGATCCGTACAACAACCAGTGTCCCGGTCTGCTCGACGCCACGCGCGAGGCGTTCGCGAACCGCGGCTGGCGGATCGACGGCACGGACACGACCGGGTTGACGACGTCCGAGTACGGCCATCCGGTCGGCGCCACGAAGCTCGTCGCGTCGCGCAATGGCGTGCAGGTGACCATGACGATCACGTACACGGAGGTCGAGGACGCCTCCGGCTGCACGTGGATGCTCGCGTCGTCGGCGCCCGGGCTCAAAGGCTCGGACGAGATCCGTCGCTGACGCATACCCGGCTCGCGCGGACGCACTACAGTAGACGCGATGTCACAAGTGCTCGACGAGCTCGTCCAGCTGCTCGCGCTCGAGAAGATCGAGGAGAACCTGTTTCGCGGCCAGAGCCAGGACCTCGGCTGGGGCACGGTGTTCGGCGGCCAGGTGCTCGGCCAGGCGCTGTCGGCCGCGGTGCAGACGGTGCCGCCCGAGCGTCACGTGCACTCGCTGCACGCGTACTTCCTGCGGCCGGGCGATGTCCGGCGACCGATCGTGTACGACGTCGATCGGATCCGCGATGGCACCTCGTTCACGACCCGCCGCGTGGTCGCGACGCAGCACGGCCGCGCGATCTTCAACCTCGCCGCCTCGTTCCAGACCGACGAGCCCGGCTTCGAGCATCAGGACACGATGCCGGATGCGCCGGCGCCCGAGTCGCTGCCGACCGAGCAGCAGCTCGCCGCGCAGCTCGCGGATCGGCTGCCGCCGGCGCTGCTGCAGCGCGCGACCGCCGAGCGGCCGTTCGAGATCCGTCCGGTCGATCCGGTCAACCCGCTCGAGCCGCGGCCGCGGCCGCCGCGCCGCCTCGTGTGGCTGAAGACCGTCGGCACGTTGCCCGACGATCCGGCGCTCCACCGCTACCTGCTCGCCTACGCGTCCGACTACTCGTTCATCACGACGTCGCTGCTCCCGCATGGCGTCAACTGGATGTCCGGCGGGATGCAGATCGCGAGCCTCGATCACGTCATGTGGTTCCACCAGCCGTTCCGCGTCGACGACTGGCTGCTGCACGTGATGGACAGCCCGGCGGCGCACGGCGCGCGCGGCGTCGTCCGCGGCAGCGTGTTCACGCGCGATGGCCGGCTCGTCGCGTCGACCGCACAGGAAGGCCTGATCCGCCGGCGGTCGTGAGTCAGCGGCCCGCGCGCAGGATCCGGCCGAGCTCGGTGCCGACGACGAAGTCACCCTCCGGCGACACGATCGCGGCCGTGCGCGCGCTGTCGTCGATCGCCGCGAGGTCGAGCGCGCCGAGCTTCGCAGCGGCGACGACATCCCATAGCTCGACGACGCTGTCGCGCTGGACGACTGCGAGGCGACGGTCGCGGTCGCCGGCGAGCAGCTTGCCGTCGCAGCCGCGCGGCTGTGCCGGCGTATCGGTCTCGCGATAGCCGCGCAGCGAGCCGTCGGTGACGTCGTAGACCTGCCACGACGTCGCGCCGCTGCCGCGGACCCAGATCCCGGTCTCGTCGAACGTCCATCCGAAGTGCCCTTGCTCCATCAACCACGTACCGACGCCGACGCCATCGGGAGACCGCGACGTCTCCCATCGCCACCTCGCCTCGACGTCGTCCCACAGCCCGACGCTGACGTCGTACGACACGAGCGTGCCGGCGTCGGGATCGCTGTACTCGTACGCGTTGCGCCCGAGCACGAACACCATGTAGCGGCCGTCCGACGACACGGCGCGCAGCGCCGGCGCATCGACGGTCAACCCCGCGACGGCGCGCGCGATCGCGGCCTTGGACTTGCGCCAGGGCACCGCTTCGTCCTGCACGACGGCGCCGGTCGCGAGCTCGATCGCGAGCTGCAGCGTGCCCGAGCTGGTGTCGAGGCGATAGATGTCGAGCTCCGCGCGCGAGCCACCCGCGTACGGCCGGATCGCATCGATCCGATCGCGCACCGAGCTCAGCACGATCGGCTCCGCGATCAGGCGCGCCATCAGCGCCGCGGGATCCGGCTCACCGCGCAGCAGCAACGGGCTTCGCACCGTCGGCACCGCGACGTCGGCTCCGGTCGCGAGATCGAGGATCACGACATCGTAGTCGGTGGTCCGGACGCCGACCGTCGTGCCGTCGCGCGTCGGCTGCAGGTCGCGCACGGACAGCGGCCGCTCCCACATCGAGCGCTGGTAGTCGACGTCGTACGCGCGCAGATCGTTGCGCCGCGAGACGAGCACGACGCCGGCGGATGCCCACACGATCTGCCACGCGCCATCGAGCGCGACGCCCGGCGTGCGCGACAGCTCGGTGCCGTCGTCGGCGCGCCAGACGACGAGCTCCTTGCCGAGCCCACCGACGACGCGCGTGCCATCGGGTGAGAACGCGAACCGTGCGTCGGGATAGCTGCGATCGAGCACCGCGATCGGCGTGCGGCTGCCGTCGCACAGCTTCGAGCCGTACTCGCGCATCACGACACGGGTGCCGCCGCGCGCGACCGCGAGCACGTCGTAGCTCGGCGGCATGGCGACGAACGGCGGCTCGAGATCGTCGGGCGCCGCGGCCCGCCGGCGCACGCCACCCGTCACCGCGTCCCACTGGATCCAGCCGCGCTGGGTGCGCGCCCACAATCCCGTGGCGTCGCGATTCCACCGCAGCGAATCGTGGCCGCCCCAGTCCTGCGGGTGCTCGAACGGCGCCGCCGCGCGGCCGCGGGCCCAGCGCACCGCGAGCCCGTGCGCGATCACGTCACCGGCGTCGAATCGAGCGAGCTCCTCCGCCAAGCGGCGCCTTCACGAGCCTTTCTCGACGGGCTTGCCCGCCTTCGTCCAGCCGACGATGCCCTGCGGCATGATGTAGACGTCCGAGTAACCGAGCTTCTGCGCTGCGACCGCAGCGTTGTGGCAGGCGTGTCACGTCTCGTCGTGACAGTAGAAGATCAAGGTCGCGGCCTTGTCCGCGGGCAGCACGTCGGCGGTGACGTGCTCGTCGTCGACCCACTTCGCGCCGGGCACGTGCTCCTTGACCCAGCTCTCGCGCGAGTTGTTGTCGAACACGAACGTCTTGCCGTCGTTCGCCGCGAGCCGCGTCGAGACCTCGTCGACGGTGAGCTTGCGCAGCGCCTCGGCCTGCGCGGCGGTCGAATCACCGGCCTTCTGCTTGCTGCACGCGGATCCAGAGATGGCGAAAGCACCGGCAAGGACGAGGGACAGCGTTCGGTTCATGGCGCCATCGTAGCCGATCTCAGGCGCGCGCGAGCGCGAGCTCGACGGTCGTGCCGGCGAGCTCGAGCGTCGCGGTGCCGACGGCGGCCGACAGCGGCGCGCGAGACAGCGCCTGGACACTGCATTGCTCGGCGAGCCATGCGGCGTGACCGTCGAGCACCGCCGCGAGCTCGGGCGACTCGCCGACGACCGCGAGCTGCACCGGCTCTCCGTAGCGCAGCCGCGCCTGCTTGCGGAGATCCTGCACCGCTCGTGCGAGCTCGCGCGCGGTCGCCTCGCGCAGCAGCGGCTCGTCGACCGCGAGCTCGAGCGCGACCGCGAGGCCATCGCGCGATGCGAAGCCACGCTCGGATTGCCCGCGCGTGCGCCACGTGTACTCGTCGGGCGCGAGCCGCTCGTCGAGCACGGCGAGCGCGCGGTCGGCCTGCTCGCGGTAGTCGCCGCGCGCGACCGCCGCCGCGACCGCCTTGACCTTGCCGCGCAGCCGCTTGCCGAGCTTGCCGTAGTCGAGCACGACCTCGCGCTCGACCTCGGCGACGAGCGGCTCGACGCGCTTGACGTTGAGCTCGGTCGCGAGCAGCTCGCGATGGCGCGCGAGCGTCGCGTCGGCGAGCCCGGCGACGCGCGCGACGCGCAGCGGCTGGCGATGCTTGACGCCGGCCTGCTCGCGGACGCTCCGCGCGAGCCGGACGACCGCGCGCAGCTGGCGCATCTCGGCGACCGCGGCCGGATCGCACACGGCCTCGCGCGGCGCCGGCCAGTCTTCGAGGTGCACCGAGCGCGTGCCGCCGAGCGCCGCGTACGTCGCCTCGGCGAGGAACGGCACGAGCGGCGCCGCGACGACCGCGAGCTGGACGAGCGCGGCGTGCAACGCGTCGTAGGTCGCGCGCTTGCCGGCGTCGAGTCCGTCGCGCCACAGCACCGGCTTCGCGAGCCGCACGTACCACGTCGACAGCGTCGTCACGAAGTCCTCGACCGCCTGGTACGCGGCGCCGAAATCGAGCGCCTCGAGTGCACGCTCGACGTCGACGCGCAGCTGCTCGGCCTCGCTCCACAGCGCGCGATCGAGCGGGCTCGCCGCCGCGAGGTCAGGCGCGCTCGACGGCAGGTAGCCATCACCCGACGCGTACGCGGTGACGAGGTGGAGCGTGTTCCACCACGGCAGGTGCAGCCGGCGCACGACGTCGCGGACCGCCGCTGCCGAGAACCGGACATCGGCGCCGGCGACGACGCCCGACGTCAGCAGCGCGACCCGCAGCGCGTCCGAGCCGTGGGTCTCGACGAGCTCCATCGGATCGGGATAGTTGCGGAGCCGCTTGCTCATCTTGCGGCCATCCTCGCCGAGCAGCACGCCATGACAGACCGCGGCCGTGAACGGCGGCTCGTCGAACAGCGCGGTCGACAGCACGAGCATCGTGTAGAACCAGCCGCGCGTCTGCGCGACGTACTCGGCGACGAAGTGGCCCGGGAAGCTCGCGCGAAACTCGTCCGCGCGCGCGAACGGCGCGTGCAGCGACGCGAACGGCATCGCGCCGGACTCGAACCAGCAGTCGAGCACGTCGGCCACGCGACGCTGCTCGCCGCCGCACGCGCACGCCAGCACGTGCTCGTCGACGGCGGGGCGATGCCAGTCGGTGACGGCGCAGCCCGACAGCTGCTCGAGCTCCGCACGCGAGCCGACGACCCGCGTCGCCGCGCAGCGCTCGCATTGCCACACCGGCACCGGCGCGCCCCACGCCCGCTTGCGCGACACTGCCCAGTCGCGCGCGTTCGCGAGCCAGTCCGCGAACCGCTTCTCGCCGAGCTCCGCCGGCACCCACCGCACCTTCGCGTTGCACGCGAGCAGCCGATCGCGGAGCCGCGACGCGGCGACGTACCAGCTCGGCATCGCGCGATACACGAGCGGTCGATCGCAGCGCCAGCAGTGCGGATAGTCGTGCTCGACCTCGCCGCGCGCGAACAATCGTCCGCTGCCGGCGAGCGCACGCGCGACCGGCTCGTTCGCGGCGAGCACGTCGAGGCCCGCGAGCTCGCCGACGCGCGCGTCGAGCGTGCCGTCGTCGCGGACGTGGTTCTCGCCGGTCACGCCGTGCGCCGCGCACGTCACCGCGTCGTCCTCGCCGAATGCAGGCGCGAGATGGACGACGCCGGTGCCGTCGCTCGCGCTGACCCACTCGGCGGCGAGCACCGGCGACCGATCGGTGAAGTAGCGAAACGGCGGCGCGCACGACCGGCCGGCGAGCTCGGCACCGGTGCAGCGCTCGCGGACCGTGTAGCCGTCGAGCTCGGTCGCGTAGCGCGGCAGCGCCGCCTCCGCGAGCCACACCGCGTCGCCATCGGCACGCTCGAGCCGCACGTAGACGAGCGCGGGATGGACCGCGAGCGCGGCGTTCGCCGGCAACGTCCACGGCGTCGTCGTCCACGCGAGCAGCGACGCGCGATCACCGGCGAGCGGAAACCGCACGGTCAGCGCGAGCTCGACGCGCGCGCGATACGCGTCGTCGAGCCGGGTCTCGAAGTTCGAGAGCGGCGTCTGGCACCGCGTGCAGTACGCGACGACCTTCTGGCCCTCGTAGACCAGCCCGCGGCGATGCAGCTCCGCGAATGCCGACACGACCGACTCGGTGTAGTCGGCGTCCATCGTGCGGTACGCGCCGGCGAAGTCGACCCATCGCCCGAGCCGGGTCATCACGCCCTCCCACTCCGCGGCGTAGCGCAGCACGAGCGCGCGACACGCGTCGTTGAACGGCGCGACCGCGTCGCGATCCGCCGCGACCGGCGATGCGAGGCCGAGCTCCTTCTCGACCTCGAGCTCGACCGGCAAGCCGTGACAGTCCCAGCCCCAGCGTCGCGGGACGTGATAGCCGCGCATCGTCTGGTAGCGCGGCACGACATCCTTCATGTACGAGGTCAGGACGTGACCGTAGTGCGGCAGGCCCGTCGCGAACGGCGGGCCGTCGTAGAACACGTAATGCGGCGCTCCTGCACGCCGCGCGAGTGATTGTTCGAACGTACGCTCGCGCTTCCACTTCGCGAGCACCTGGTGTTCGAGCGCTGCAAAATCGACAGTGCTCGGGACTTCCTCGAGAGCCATGACACGCGCCAATCTGCCCCCCACGCGGGAGCGGTTACACGACGACGAAACGCGAATGCGGTCAGTCGTGCGGCGCGATGGTGCGGCTGTCGAAAGCTGCCCACTCGCGAGTCAATCTCGCGAGCACCTGCTCGGTATGGGCATTCGACAGCACGGCACGCTCCTGAATACGAAGACACTAGCACATCTGGTGTGGCGCGCGAAGATCGTCTATCGGCCCGAAATCCCGACGTGCTGTTCGACGAACTGATCGACGGGCGCGCTTCTCGCGATCAGGAAGCGGCCCGCCCGATTTCGTTTGAGCTCCAACGAGTCTGGAGACCGTTCCCCTACGTGTAGTCAGCGATCGACGAGAATCGCTGCAGAAATGCGGACGGGTCCGACGATGCTCCGGATACCATCGAGTCATGAGGCTGCACCTGATGACGATCGCGCTCGGGCTCGGCATCGCGACGACCGCACTCGCGAAGCCGGCGGCGCAGCAACAGGTCGCCGTCGCGACGATCGACGGGGACAAGGGCGACAAGATCCACGACGCGCTCGTCGCGATCGCGGGCAAGGCGAAGTGGAAGGCGGTCGACACGGGCGACGACGCCGCCGATGCGACGATCGATGGCAAGCTGATCCAGAAGAAGGGCCGCGCGGCGCACCTCGCGGTCGCGGTCCGCGATCACGGCAAGGTCGTCGCGAGCGTGGATCTGCGGCTCGGGCGCACGGTGAAGCTCGACGCGCGCAACAAGAAGAAGCTGTCGAAGCAGCTCGTCGCCGCGCTCGCGAAGATCAAGCCGCGGGCGCAGCCGGCCGAGCCGCCGCCGGTCGCCGCCGCCGAGCCACCGAGCACAGGATCGACGGCGATCGAGACGA
This sequence comes from Kofleriaceae bacterium, assembly GCA_035715365.1. Lineage (GTDB taxonomy): Bacteria > Myxococcota_A > Polyangia > Haliangiales > Haliangiaceae > JABFXX01. The sequence continues at coordinate 54,848 of DASTLB010000080.1, forward strand.
AGCCCGCCGTGATGGCCGCCGATCCGCCACGCTCGAGCGGCAAGCCGGGCGCGCAGGTCGTCGACGACGAGATGCCGAAGGTCCTGAAGCACTGACCTCGCGGTTGCGCGGCCCGCGAATGCCGCTATCTTGACCGGGCCTTATCCGGCGATCGCCGGGTCGAACCTCCGCTCGCACGCGATCTGACGTGGTCAGATGGCCTGGTTCGACCCATGCAACACCTCAACGCGCTCCAGCAAGTCAGCCTCCACATCGACGGTCTGACGCTTGCGGGGTTCTCGATCTCCGGTCTTGCGACCTACGTCCAGGTGCCCGAGCTCGGCGTCTGCTTCGACATGGGCGAGTGCCCGCTGTCGGCGCTGTCGATCGATCACGTCCTGCTGACACACGCGCATGGCGATCATGCGCGCTGTCTGCCGCGGCACTGGCAGCTGCGCCGCATGGTCGGGAACGCGAAGCCCGCCGCGTACTACCTGCCGGAGGTGATCCGCGCCGGCTGCGAGGGCTGGATCCGCGCCGAGGCGCAGTTCGAGGGCGTGCCCGACGAGGCGGTCGAGACGCCGGCGCTGCACGGGCTCGCGGGCGATGACACGCTCGTGCCGCTCGCATATCGCAAGGATCTGCGCGTCCGCGCGTTTCCCGTGCAGCACAGCGTGCCGAGCCTCGGCTACACGATCCTCGCGCACAAGAAGAAGCTGCGGCCGGAGTATCGCGACCTGCCGGGTGCCGAGATCGCGAAGCTGCGCAAGGCAGGCACCGACGTCCAGGTCGACGTCGACGACCCGCTGCTGACGTTCATCGGCGACTGCAACGGCGCGACGCTGCTCGAGCAGCGGCACATCTGGGACTCGCCGGTCCTCGTGCTCGAGGCGACGTTCCTCGAGCCCGGCGAGGAGGCGCTCGCGATCAAGAAGTGGCACACGCACGTCTCCGAGATCGCAGCGGCGCTCGAGATCGTCGGCGATGGGATGGCATGCCAGCACGTCGTGCTGAAGCACTTCTCGATGAAGTACACGCGCGAGCAGGTGCTCGAGCTCGTCGAGCGCGGCATCCCCGCGCGGTTTCGCGATCGCATCCGGGTGCTGCTGTGACCCGGGATGCGCTGCGCGCGCAGATCGTCGCGGCGTGGCGCGCGGCCGTGTACCCCGGCGACGATCGGATCTGCACGCCGACGTACGACGACGAAGGCGTGACCGCGTACTTCCGCGGCCGGACGTGGGAGGGCCACGAGCCCGCGTCGTTGCGCTATCACGAGGTCGGGCTGTCGTTCTTCACGGCCGAGGCGTTCGCGTATTACCTCGCGGCGTACATGCTCGCGGTGCTCGACGATCGCGCCGCCGCCGACGTCGTCTACGACGGCATCGTGTTTCACCTGTCGCCGCGCCAGCTGCGCAAGCAGTGGGGGGACGCGTACCGCGCGCGGATCGACGCACTGTCGACTGCGCAGCGCGACGCGACGATCGCGTACCTCGCGTGGTGCGCCGACGGCGATGACTTTTCGCGGCCGGAGCTCGAGCGCACGATCGCGTACCTGCGCGATCGCGAGGAGCCGACCGACGCGTCGCCGCTCGCGCGCCTGCTCGACCGCGCCAGCGCATCGATCGATGACGCCGCGGACCTCGCGTCGCTGTCGCGGTCGTACACGACCGTGACCGACGACGATCTCGCGGCGCTGCGCGCGCTGCCGGCACTGCGCGAGCTCGAGCTCGCGGGCACCGCGATCGGCGACGCGGGGCTCGCGCACGTCGGGGCGGTGTCGGAGCTGCGCGCGCTCGATCTGTCGACGTGCCGCGCCATCACGCCGGCCGGCTACGCGCAGCTCGCGACGCTGCGCGAGCTCGAGACGCTGAAGCTGCCGAACACCGGGATCGACGACGCCGGGCTGCGCGCACTCGCGCCGCTCCGCCTGCGCCGGCTCGATGTCACCAACGATCGCGCGCTCACCGCGGCCGGCTGGGCCGCGCTCGACGCGAGCCGGCTCGAGCGGCTCGACATGTTCGGCGTCGCGCCGTCCGACGAGCTGCTCGCGCGGATCGGCGCGGCCGGCACACTGCGCGAGCTCACGGCGCGCACGGCGAGCGACGCCGGCCTCCAGGCGCTCGCGCGCGCGCCGCTCGCGAAGCTCGACCTCGGCTCGACCGACGGCATCACGGCACGCGGGCTCGCCGCGCTCGCCGCACTGCCGACGCTGCGCGAGCTCCAGCTCGGCGGCTCCCTGTCCGACTGGCCGCGCGGCTGGCCGGCGCTCGAGCAACTGACGCTGCTCGATCTCGTGCTCGCGACCCCGCTCGCGATCGGCCTCGGCGCGTTGCCCGCGCTGCGCGAGCTCCGCATCTACGCGCGGTCGATCGAGCCCGGCGCGCTCGCCGCGATCGCGGGCGCACCTCGCCTCGACCGGCTGACGCTGTGGGCGTCGAAGACACCGGTCGCGCTCGACGAGCTCGCCGGCGCGAAGCTGTCGTCGCTCCACGTCCACGACGCCGAGGTCACCGGCCTCGCGACGCTCGCGGTTCCGGCGCTCGCGCTGTCGAGCGTCGTGCTCGACGTCGCCGACCTCGCCGCCAGCACGGTGCGTGAGCTCGCGCTCGAGGACGTCCCGCTCGACGACGCACAGCTCGCGATGCTCGGCGCCGGCCCGCTCACAGCGCTGCGGCTCGTGCGGAGCGGGGTGTCCGCCGCCGCGATCGCTGCGTTTCGTGCCGCGCACCCGGCGATCGAGCTCGTCGAGCTCTGAGCGGGGTCAGGCTACACTTCGTCAACCAGATTCGCGGCAACCTCGCGACATCACACGACCGCCGCAGCCGTGCGCGAGCCAAGACGCGGTTTCACCGGCTTGCGCGCCGCCAGGTTGAGCAAGTGTAGCCTGACCCCGAGGCGGGATGCGGTTTCGGTAGCTTGCGCGCCACCTGGTTGAGCAAGTGTAGCCTGACCCTGCGACATCGGGCAACCGTGCGCCGCGACTCGGCTTGCCGAAACACTGCGACGGGACGCGGCGGGCCGCATCCATCGCTATCCCGATGCTGGCTCCCAAACGATGCGTCCTGTCCTTCTCCACGTGTCTCGTCCTGATGCTCGCGCTGCGCACCGCCGCGCATGCCGATGCGAAATCGGATCGCGCGATCGTCGCCGAGGCGATCGACCGGTTGTCCGCGGCGTCCGCGCAGCTCGCGAAGGCGGCGAATGCGTCCGATGCGCGCACCGTACGTCGCAAGCTCGCGCCGGCGGCGAGCGATCTCGCGGATGACCTCGCGAACCTCGCGCGGCGGACGCGGCGCGACACCGCGTACGACGCGCTCGCGAAGGACTCGATCGCGATCGGCCGCGATGCGTCGGCGCTCGTCGATCTTGCCGACGAGGCGGACGACAAGGACGAGCGCAAGGCGCTGCGCGCGCAGGCGACTGCGCTCGATCAGGGCGTCGCGATCGTGCGCAAGACGCTCGAGGCGCTCGCGGCGCGGCGCGACGACAGTGCTGCGCCCGCGAAGCCGGCGCCGATGAAGAAGGAGACGTTCGATCAGCTGGTCGGCGCGATCCGCGCGGAGTCGTTCGAGGATGGCAAGCTCGGCGTCGTGCGCCACGCGGTCGCGTCGAGCTGGTTCACCGCGGCGCAGGTCGCGACCGTGATGGGGTTGTTCAGCTTCGACGACAACAAGGTCGAGGCGGCCGCGACGATGTGGCCGAAGGTCGTCGATCGCGAGAACAGCTTCGTGCTGTTCCAGCAGCTGTCGTTCGACAGCAGCAAGGAAGCACTGCGCAAGCGGATCGCGCGCTAGCTACGGCACCACGAGGCCGTGCGGGTTCGCGCCGAACGGTTGGTCCGCCGTCTTGAGCACCGCGGAGAGGTACGCCCACAGGCCCTGGATGCCGGGCGTGCCCGATCGCAGCCCGACGTCGGAGGTCACGCGGCCGGTCGTGCCGAGCTGGACGTGCTTGCCGATCACGGTCGCGGTCAGGTTTGCCTGGTGGTTCGAGCCGGGCAGCGAGCGCGAGAAGTCGCCGATGATGACGGTGACGACGTTGCGATCGGTGAGCGCGAGCGTGCGATCGGTGAACACCTTGAGTGCGGCCATCGTGCCGTCGTCGAGCAGCTTGCGGCGGACTTCCTGGCCGTTGTTGTCGCCGTGCGAGTCCCAGCCGCGCTGGTTCGCGATCACGACGTTCGCGCCGGCCTGGATCATCAGCTCGGCGCCCATGATCTGCATCGTCGTGTTCGTGATGTTCGTCGGCAGCGAGCCGCCGGTGCCGGGCGTGACACCGTACGCGGCGGCGAGGCCGGCGTAGTCGAGCGCGACCGCGGTCTGCCGCAGCTGCGCGGACGCGGCCGGATAGCCCTCGATCAGCGACTTGCCGGACGTCGGGTTCTTGTCGAGCGCGCGGCGTGACATCGCCTCGGCGGCCGCGATGCCGTCGGCGGCGGGGGCACGCTCGGGCGCGGTCGCGGCGCTCGAGCCGCCGAGCACCGCGATCGTCGTCGACAGATCGCGCACCTGCTGCAGCGAGACATCACCGACCGCGCGGTGCACGCCTTCCGGCATCAGCCCGCCGACGACGACGCAGCGGACCGCCGCGGTGCCGCCGAGCGCGACCGACATCCGCACGAGCCGGCTCTTGTCGCCGTCGAGCAGCAGCGCCTGTCGCGCGGTCGGGTGCGCCGAGATGCCGTGGTTGACGCCGATCGACGCCATTCGCGACAGCGTCGTGCCCGACAGCGTGCCGAGCGTCGCGCGGTCGACGAACACGTCGCTCGTGCCGATCTGCTTGATGTTCGACGACGTGACGCCGAACGCGCCGGTGCCGACGAACGAGTCCGCGCTCGGGAACAGCGCGTTGTAGCCACCGACGAGGTTCAGGATGAACAGCGCCGGCGCCTCGTCACCGGCGGCCGCCTCGGCGCGACCCAGCAGCTTGACGCCGGGCACGCGCGAGATGCCGAACGCGCCAGCCGCGATCGCTGCACGCTTGAGAAATCCGCGTCGAGAAGTTCCGTTGCTCATGACGTCTCCTAGTAGGCGAGGAAGCCGGATGCGCCGAGCACGGCGGCACACGCGTACGCCCAGCGGCGGCGCGGATCGTCGGCGGGGTTGGTCTGATCGACCGCGTACGTCACGCACGCGGCGGCCTCGTCGTCTGCGGCATCGCGGTGCCACGCGCGGAGCGCGAGGTCGCGGCAGATCGGGTCGGCGTTCGCGAGGCTCGGTGCCTCGGCGTAGCGCGCGTCGACGCCGGTGTGCTGGGTGCACGCGTCGAATGCGAGCGCGAACGCGGCGTACACGGTGTTCGCGCTCGCGGCGGGCTCGAGGAACCACCGCGCCGGCGGCCGGCCGAACGTCGCGGCGTACGCGCGCGTGTCGAACGTCGTCAGCGCGAGCGCGCGCTGGTACTCGGTCGCGAGCGCGCCGAACGGCTTGAGCCGCATCCGGTCGGCGCCCGCCGCGAGTTGCGGCCGGCTCGCCTCGAGCGCGTCCCCGCCGAAGCCGATATACGAGCGCGTCGCGACGCACGCAGCGGGATCGTCATCGTCGCCGCCGCTGCCGTCGTCGTCGCTGGTGATCTGTCCGGCGCACCCGACGAGCGCGAGCGCGGCCACGAAGCTGAAAACATGTCTGCGCATGGTCGTCTCCTACTCGCAGAAGCCCGGGTCCTTGGCGATCGTGCGCAGCGCGTCGCGGATGTCGCCGCTCGCGTTGTAGGCATCGACGCACTGATCGAACAGCGCGCCTTCGCAGTTCGCCTCGGCGCGGCCGTACAGGAACTGGAACGCGAGCCGGCACGTCCGGAAGTCGTGGTCGGTCGAGCCGAGCAGCGCCGCGACGAGCTCGGCGTCGTTCGCGATCATCCGGCCGTCGAGCAGCTGCTGCGGCCCCTCGTCGGGCGGCGTGAACGTGATGTTGCCGTCGGTGCCGGTCTTCTTCGACAAGATCTTCGCGACCTTGTCGAGCGCGAAGTACGGATCGTAGTGACAGCCGCGGCAGCCGCTCGCCATCCGGCCGGTCGCCGAGATGTCCGTGCCAGGCGCCGACGTCACCGCGCCGACGTCGAGCCCGATGATGTTCTGCTGGATCCGGAACGCGGCGTTGAGCCGGTAGCCCTGCTCCTCGTTGCCGGCGTAGCGCACCATCCACGGCCGGCTGCGGAAGTAGCCGAGCCCCGCCGGATCGGCGACGACCCGTGCGGTCGCCGGGTTGCCGTCGGCCGCCGGCACCGGCTCGATGGTGTACGCACCGTCGAACAGCTCGTGCCACGGCCGGTGATTGCGCAGCACGTACTGCGCGAGGAAGAACGTCGCGTCGTCGGCCGGCGTCTCGCCCGGCTCGGCGTTGAGCTGGCTGTTGATGAAGCGCGCGAACTGATCGACGAACGCGTCGTCCTCGAGCAGCGCGTCGACCTGCGATTGCGGATCCGCAGCGCCGAGCAGCGTGTCCGACGGCGCGCGGCCGGTCAGCGACAGCGACAGCCGCGACGCGCAGCGCACGCGCGCCGCATCGTCGACCGGCGCCTGTCCGGACGAGCTACCGAGCGTCAGCCAGCACGTCAGGGCGGCGGCCGGCACCCCACATGCCACCAGGAATTCGAGTCGCATGGCTCCCGCGTAGAGCAAGCGGTCTGCCAGCGTGAAGCCGCGTGATGCTCGGGGGTTAGCGCGCGGGAACGCGGCGGTGTCGGGTGACCCCTACAAAGCGCTGCGCACGAAATCACCCAGTTCCTCAGCCGCCGGGACGCTGCGCCGGCAGCCCACCGATCTGGTGCAGCAGCGCGAAGCGATCCGGCACGCCCCAGTGCTCGACGATCTTGCCGTCCGCGATCCGCACGACGTCCATCACGGTGATCGTGAACGACTTGCCGGTCGGCGGCAGGCCCATGAACGGCCCACGATGGGTGCCGGTCGCCGTCATCCGCACCCAGACCTTGTCTCCATGGGTGACCATCTCGTCGATCGTCAGGTGGAGGTCCGGCATCGCGGCGCGCAGCCCGGCGATCGCCTGCTTGAAGCCGGCGAGCGTCGGCGGCAGCCCGTACTGGTGCTCGATGATCGTCGGGGCGAAGCAGTCGTCCCAGGCGTCGAAGTTGCCGCGGTTGAAGCCCTCCTCGATCACGCGCTCGAACACTCGCTCCATCGCATTGCTCGCCTGGCTCGGCATGGTCGGTCTCCTGTTTTCGATCGTTGACGACTGTTTTGAATATAGCTAGACTATATTCAATGAGCAAGGTCTCGAAACGCCGGACGTACGACGCCTCCGGGCGGCAGCGCCGGGCGCTCGAGACGCAGGAGCGCGTGCTCGACGTCGCGCGCCGGCTGTTTGCCGAGCGCGGCTATGCCGAGACGACGCTCGACGCGATCGCGAGCGAGGCCGGCGTCGCGACGCCGACGGTGTACGCGGCGTTCCAGTCCAAGCGCGGAGTGCTCTCGGCGCTGCTGCACCGGCTCGTGTCCGGGGCGCCCGGCGGGACGCCGCTGCTGCAGATGCCGGGACCGCGCGCGATCGCGGCCGAGCCGGATCCGCGCCGGATGCTCGCGATGTTCGTCCAGGACGTCACCGGCGTGCAGGCACGCGTGATGCCGATGTACGAGGTGATGAAGCACGCCGCGCGCACCGACGACGAGATCGCCGAGCTGTTCGGCAAGATGCAGCAGTATCGCTACGGCAACCTCGAGACGATCCCGAAGCAGCTCGCCGTGCTCGGCGCGCTGCGCGAAGGCCTGACGATCGAGGATGCGGCGCGCACGCTGTGGGTCGTCACGAGCCCGGAGGCGCGCCAGCTGCTGTGTGGCCAGGCCGGCTGGTCGCTCGAGCACTACCAGGCGTGGCTCGAGGACGTGCTGGTGCAGACGCTGCTCGCGCCGGCGCCGTCGTCGTCGACGGCCGGCCGCAACCGCAGGACCCGAAGCTAGAGGAGGAGATGGCGATGTCGCGAGATCATGGTTCCGATCATTCCAACGTGGTGGTGTTTCCGCCGGTGCTGCCGGCGTCCGGCTTCTTGCTCGGCGTGCTGCTCGGCAAGCTGTACCCGCTCGCCCCGCCCGGCCCGGTGTGGCTGCGGCTCGTCGGCGCCGCGATCGCGTGTGCCGGCGCGGCCGGCTTCGCGTGGATGGTGATCACGATGAAGCGCGCGCGGACGCCGATCCACAACCGCAAGACGCCGACGACGCTCGTCGAGACCGGGCCGTTCCGGCGGACGCGCAACCCGATGTACCTGTTCGGCACCGTGTTCTACGCCGGGATGACGCTCGTCGCGTGGCAGCTGTGGTCGCTCGCGCTGTTGCCGATCGTGACGCTCGCGATGCACTACGGCGTCGTGCTGCGCGAGGAGGCGTACCTCGACCGCAAGTTCGGGAACGCGTACCGCCAGTTCAAGCAGCGCGTGCCGCGCTGGTTGTGACGATCAGGCGGCGGGCGGCTGGATCAGGTGGACGTCGCGCTGCGGGAACGGGATCGAGATGCCGTGCTTGCGGAACGCGCGATCGAGCCCGAATCGCAGCTTGGACCCGACGACGAGATCCTCGCGCGCGTCCGAGATCCAGACGAGCAGCGAGAGATGGATCGCGTTGTCGCCGAAGCCCATGTGACGGACCTCGGGCGCCGGCTTGTTGGCGACCAGCGGCTCGGTCCTCGCGACCTCGAGCACGACGCGGATCACGAGATCGAGATCGGTGCCGTACGCGACGCCGAAGTCGATCGAGAACCGGCGCTCGTTCGTCGGTGCGGAGTAGTTGATCACGGTGCTCGACATCAGCTGCGAGTTCGGCACGATCACCGCGACGCCATCGCGCGACATCACGCGCGTCGCGCGCAGGCCGATGTCCTCGACGGTGCCGAGCACGCCGCCGGCGTCGATGAAGTCGCCCTTCTTGATCGGGCGCTCGATCAGGACGAGCAGCCCCGAGATGAAGTTCTCGGCGAGCTTCTGGAGGCCGAAGCCGATGCCGACGAGGAGGACCGCGCCGCCGGCCATGATCGCGCTGGTGTCGACGCCGAGCGTGCCGATCGCGACGAACACGCCGATCGCGAGGATGACGTAGCGCGTGATCTTGCCGGTCGCGAAGCGCAGACCGCGGTCGAGCCCGCGCGCCTCGAGGACGCGCTCGACGCTGCGCCCGACGATCGACGCGCAGAGTCGCGACGCGATCACGATCAGGATCGCGGTCAGCAGGGTCAGCGTCGTGACGGGCGTGCCCGACAACACGACGAGAGGTGCGCGGAGGTAGTCGAGCAAGTCTTCGAGCATCGCCACCGCCAGCGTACACCTCACGTCGACCTCATCGATCGGTTGCGAGCCCGACTCGCATCGGAGGTACGCTCCGGGCGTGGCGGAGGACTTCTACGCGGTGCTCGGCATCCGGGCCGACGTCGACGACGTCGAGCTCCGTCGCGCGTGGCGCCGACTCGCCATGGAGTGGCATCCGGATCGCGCGGGCCCGGCCGCCACGGCGAAGTTCCAGGAGATGCTCGCGGCGTACAGCGTACTGTCGGATCCAGATGCGCGCGCCGAGTACGATCGCCAGCGCCGCGCCGCGCTGCCGACCGTGCAGGTCGCGCCGCGCAAGGCGCCCGGCGTCATGCTGCGCCGGCTGAGCCGCCCGCTCGACGCGCTGCTCGCGCTCGGCTACGCGCGCCGGATCACGCCGGACCTGATCGAGCTCTACCTCGCACGCGACGAGATCGAGGAGGGCGGGATGGTCACGATCTCGATGCGCGTGCTCGTGCACTGCGTGCGATGCGCCGGCGCGCGCGGCATGTCGTGCGGCAGCTGCGGCAATCGCCGGACGATCGACGAGCTGTACAGTGCGTGGCTCGCGATCCGTCCGGGTGTCGCGGAAGGATCGATCCTCGAGCCGTCGGCGCAGCTGCCGAATGTCGTGCGCCCGGTGTCGTTTCGCGTGCGCTACGAGTGACGTCAGCGCGCCTGCGACCGCAGCCGAGCGGCGCGGCGGCGCCACTGCTCGCCTGCCGGGCCGGCGAGATCGATGCGCTTGCTCGCGGACTCGACGAGCGACCGCGCGCGATCGCGACTGCCTGCGCTCTGCAGTAGCGACTCCGCGAGGGCGAGCTCGGTCTGTGCGATCGCGGCCTCGTCGCCGGAGGCGAGCCGGATCGGCAGCGCGCGCTCGAGCGACGCGATCGCCTCGCGCCCGCGATGCAGCGCGAGCAGTGCCTCGCCGCGCGCCGTGAACAGGTGGCCGAACAGCGCGTGCGTCGGGGGCAGCGCCTTCGTCCAGATCCGCTCGATCTCGGCGTAGCGCGCGAGCGCGTCGGCAGGATGGCCGCTCTCGCGCACGATCTCGGCGATGTTGAACGTGATGACGCCGACGTTGAGATCGTCGGGGCCGGCGCGCTCGACGAGCAGCCGCTTCGCGCGCTCGAACATCACGAGCGCCTCGGGGCTGCGCTTCGCGCCCTGGTAGGCCATCGCGAGCCCGTTGATCGCGGTGACCGTCATCTCGTGATTCGGTCCGTACAGCTTCTCGAGCTGCGGCAGCGCCTGCTCGAGGTGCGCGATCGCGAGGTCGCGATCCCCGGTCGCCATCTCCTCGCCGGCGAGCAGTGTCAGCGTCTCGATCGTCTTCGGATGATCCTTGCCCTGCGTGTGCTCGCGCGCGGCGAGGATCGCGGCGAAGTGATCGCGCGCGCGCTGGTGCTGGCCGAGCTCGGCGAGCGCGTTCGCCAGGTTCTTGCGACCGAGCAGCGTCTGCGGATGCTCGGGGCCGAATGCCGCGAGCGTCGTCGCGTACGCGTGCTCGAGGTGCGCGAGCGCCTCGGTGCCCTTGCCTTCGCGCAGCAGCACGTTGCCAAAATTGCCCTCGGCGGCGGCGGTATCGGGGTGGTCCGGTCCGTAGCGCCGTTCGAACAGCTCCTGCGCCTTCACGCAGTCCGTGTGGGCCTGCTCGAACTGGCCGCCGAACATCTGCGCCATGCACGAGACGTTGAGGTACGTGTCGCCGTTCTGCGCCTGGTCGAGCGGCTCGCCGATCACCGCACGCGCCTTCGCCAGCTCGAGCATCGCCTCGGGGAACCGGCCCTCGTCGAGGTGCGCGGATGCGCGCGCGAGCCGCAGCCGGGCGAGCGCGTCGCGATGATCGCCGGGCAGCGCCTCCCAGATCGCGAGCGCGTGGTCGAAATGCTTCGCGGCGGCGTCGCGGTCGTTGCGCAGGTACAGCATCGTGCCGGCGGCGTAGTGGAGCTCGGCGCGCTGCCCCGGATCGTTGCCGGCGCGGGTCACGGCCGCGTCCGCGAGCTTGATCATCCGCTCCGCTTCGCCGGTCTGCACCGTCGTCAGCGTGACCGCGGCGAGCATCTTGATCAGCGTATCGGCCATCAGCCGATCGTCCTTCGCGCGTGACGCAGCATCGATCGCGTTCGCGAGCGCATCGTCGCCTTGCTTCGAGTGACCGCGCTCGAGCTCGAGATGACCGATCGACATCCACGCCTCGGCGACGAGCGGCGACCACTCGAGCTTCGTCGCGCCGGCGACGACGGCGTCGTAGCGCACGCGCGCGGCATCGAACCGCCCCGCGTTCGCCTCGGCATGACCGCGCTCGAGCTCGGCCTGCAACGCCTGCAGCTCGCCGCGTGCGCGCTCCGGCAGCGCCGGCTGGCCGAGCAGCGTACTGCGATCCGCGCAGGCGTCGATCGCGGGCAGCCCGAGCACGGCGGGCATCGCCTTCGCGGTCTGATCCGGTGCGAGCCCGTCGACGATCACGAGCACCTGGCGCAGCGACTCGCGACGCAGATCGAGGCACGACATCCGCCGGTCGAGCAGCTCCGGCGATTGCTCGCCGCTGCGCGTCGCCTCGCACGCGGCCTTGCGCGCGGTCCGCCAGCGCTCGCCGTAGGCGTCGACCGTCGACACGACCGCGTCGCCGACGCCCGGGGCGCCATGGTCTGCGAACGCATGCCGGATCCGCGCCGCGCGATCCGCGCTCCACACCTCGGCGAGCTGGTCGGCACCGTCGCCGCATTCGAGCGCGGTCGCGGCATCGCCCTTCGCGGTCCACGCGATCGCACCCGACGCGAGCGCGACGCCGGCGGCCGCGACCCCGAGCGCGCGCCGTGCACGCCGCCGAGGCAGCGCCGCGAGTGCGGCCGCGGCCGCCGCCATCGACGGAAACCGCGCCGCCGGATCGCTCGCGAGCCCGCGCTCGACGATCCGTGCGAGCGCCGACGGCACGCGCTCGAGCTTCGCGGGCGGCCGCTGCTGCATCGCGCGCAGCTCGGACACCGACGTGCCGGCGTGCGGCCGGTTGCCGGCGAGCGCCTCGTACAGCGACGTCGCCCACGCATACTGGTCGCTCGCGGCGCTCGCCGCACCCCCGTCGAGCAACTCGGGCGCCATGTACGCCGGGGTCCCGGCCAGCGACGACGGCGTCTCGCCGATCGTGCGCGCGAGCCCGAAGTCGGCCACGCGCGCACGGCCGTGGCGGTCGACGAGCACGTTGTCGGGCTTGAAGTCTCCGTGCACGAGGTTCGCGACATGCGCGGCCTCGAGCCCGCGCGCCATCTGGACGAACAGCTCGCCGATCGCCCGCCACGACGGTCGCACCCGCGCGAGGTACGCGCGCAGCGTGTCGCCGGCGACGTACTCCATCACGACGAACGCCGCGCCGTCGTCGATCCCGGCGTCGAACACGTGCACGACCGACGGATGCGCGAGCTGCGCCATCACGAGCGCCTCGCGGACGAGCCGGTCGTGGGCGCCCGCCGCCCGACCGCGCACGCGCTTGAGCGCGACCGTGCGCTCGAGCTTCGTGTCGTGCGCCTGGTAGACGATGCCCATCGCGCCGGCGCCGAGCACCGCGCCGAGCTCGTAGCGATCGGCGATCCGCGATGCGAGCTCGTCCTCGACGTCCGCGACATCCGCCGCCGATCGCCGGATCGTCGGCATCCGCGCGAGCGTCGCGACCAGCTGCCGGCACGCGTCGCAGTCCTCGACGTGCGCGTAGATCGGTCCCACGCTGCGCGTCGCGAGCTCGCCCTGGATCAGCGCGACCGCGGCATCTTCGTCGAGACAGTCGACCACCGCGCGGTGTCATAGCGCATTCGCGATCGGTTCTCGCGCGCAAAGCGAGGCGCGGCTCGCAAGCGGCGGCCCGGGCCCTGTATCCTTGCTGTCATGCGGCTCGCCATCCTTGCCGTCCCGGCCCTGCTCCTGATCGCGACCGAGGCCCGCGCCGACGGCCTGTTCGCCGAGGTCCACGCCGGCATCGCGATCCCGGTCGCTGACGACGAGTACACCGACAACGCCGACGAGAGCTTCAAGCTCGGCGCGCGGCTCGGCAGCGGCAGCGCGACCCGCGCGATCGATCTCGCATTCGACTTCACGCCGGTCAACGACGAGCTGTCGAGCGCGTTCGCGACCGTCGATGTCTCGCGCTACCGGATCCAGCTCGGCGGCCGGGTCGCGAGCAAGGTCGCGCCGAACGCGCGGCTGTTCGGCCGCGTGTCCGCCGGTGTCGATCTGCTGCGCTACCACGCGTACGGCAGCGTGCTCGGCGTCGACTTCGATCAGTCCGAGACCGATGCCGGCCTCGCGCTCGAGGTCGAAGGTGGCGTGATCTTCGATCTCGGCAAGGTTTCGCTCGTCGCGTGGCTCGGCGTGCCGATGGCATTCCACTTCGACGACGACGATCCGAACGACGCGACCGACGCCGATCTCGAGTACACCGGCATCGATCTCGATCTGACCGCCGCGGTCTCGATCCCGTTCTGAGCCATGAACGTGCTGTTTCCGTGGCTCGCGGCGCCGTCGGAGCGGCTCGCATTGCGCGTCGGCGATCGCGAGCTCACGCAGCGCGAGCTCGCCGCCGCGTGCGCACACGAGATCGCGCTGCTCGGGCGGGCCGGCCTCGCGCCCGGCGATCGCGTCGGCGTGTGGACGCAGCCCGCGCTCGAGACGCTCGTCGCGCTGGTCGCGCACGCCGCCGCCGGGTTCGTCTCGGTGCCCCTCGATCCGAAGCTCGGTGACCGCGAGCTCGGTCACGTCCTCGCCGACGCGGCGCCGCGCGCGTGCGTCGCCGCCGATGCCGGCGCGGTCGCCGGTCGCGCCGGATCGATCGAGACGCTCGCGCTCGCGATCGGCTCCGACGCCGGCCTCGCGCCGCGCCCGCTCGACGGGACGCCGGCGCTCGTGCTCTACACGTCGGGGACGACCGGCGCACCGAAGGGCGCGCTGATCACGGATCGCAACATCGCGAGCAACCTCGACATGCTCGCGGACGCGTGGGCGTGGACCGGCGACGACGTCGTCGTCCACGCGCTGCCGATGTTCCACGTCCATGGCCTCGTGCTCGGCCTCTTCGGCAGCCTGCGCTGCGGCGGCGCGCTGCGCTGGCTGCCGCGGTTCGCGCCCGACGAGCTCGCGGCCGCGCTCGCCGACCACGCGCGCCGTGGCCCCGCGATGCTGTTCGCGGTCCCGACGATGTATCACCGGCTGTGCGACGCGGCCGAGCGCTCGTCCGCGGTCGCCGACGCGCTGCGCGCCGCGCGCCTGCTCGTCAGCGGCTCCGCACCGCTGCCCGTGCGCGAGCACCAGCGGCTCCAGCAGCTCACCGGCCAGCGCGTGATCGAGCGCTACGGCATGACCGAGACGCTGATCAACTGCTCGACCCGGCACGACGGCGATCGCCGCGCCGGCTTCGTCGGTCCACCGCTGCGCGGTGTCGAGCTCGTGCTCGTCGACGACGATCGTAAGCCGATCGCCGACGACGACCAGGCGATGGGCGAGATCGCGGTGCGCGGACCGCACGTGTTCGCCGGCTACCTGAACCGCGCCGACGCGACGCGCGCCGTGCTCGACGCGGACGGCTGGTTCTACACCGGCGATGTCGCGGTGCGTGTCGACGGCCAGATCCGGATCGTCGGCCGGCGCTCGACCGACATCATCAAGTGCGGCGGCTACAAGGTCGGCGCCGGTGAGGTCGAGGCCGCGCTGCTCGAGCATCCGGCGATCGCCGAAGCCGCGGTGATCGGCGTGCCCGACGACGATCTCGGAGAGCGCATCGTCGCGTTCGTCGTCGCGCGCGCGGCGGTCGAGCCGTCCGCGATCGAGGCGTACGTCGCGGGCCGGCTGTCGCCGCACAAGCGACCGCGCGAGGTCCGGATCGTCGACGCGCTGCCGCGCAACGCGATGGGCAAGGTCCAGAAGTCCGCGCTACACGGGATCTAGCGCCCGAGTCGCACGCGCACGCGCCAGCCACCCGGCACGAACACCGCGCGCCCGCGCTGCACGTTCCACGTCGGCTTCTGCCACGTGTGCTGCGCGTCCGGCGGGATCCGCCACGCGCCGGGTACCCAGACGTAGACCCGCCCGTCCCACTGCCAGACGCCAGGCGTCCACACCGCGGTCTTCGTCGGCTGCGGCTCGACCGGCGCCTCGACATGCGCGGGCTCGGCCGGCGGCGGCGTCGGCGCCTCGACCGTCAGCTCGCGCTGGATGTCCTCCTCGGGGACGTCCCACAGGCCGGCGATCCAGTGAAACTTCGTCTCCGCGTACAGCCAGTAGCCCGGGATCCAGCGCGCGTGCACGCTCGGCTTCGGCGGCTGGGTCTCGGCGCGCGGCGGCGGCGGCGGCGGTGCCGTGACCTTCTGCTCGATCAACTCGACGAGCCCGGCCTTGACGTCGAGGTCGAGGTTCGCCGCGTACGCCTCGTCGTACGCCTTGTCGGCATCGCGATACGCCTGCCATTGCTCCGGCGTCATGTCGGGCCGGACGCCGTGGCGCTCGACGACGAACACGAGGCCTTCAAGGTCATTCGGCTCGTCGGACCAGACGTCGATCGTGAAGTGACCGTCGACCGCGACGTGGTCATCGGTCGACGTCCAGTAGAAGTCGAGCACCTGCGTGCGCGTGCAGTCGGTTGGCACGTCGGACGTGCGCTCGAGCGCGACCGGCTGCACCGACGCCGGCGCACTCGCGGTCGCGCCGCCACCGCTCGCGCCGGTGCCACCGGTCGCCGCCCCACCGCCGCCGCCGGATCCACCCGTACCGGTCGCGGCGGTCGCCTTCGCCTTGCACGCCGCGTTCTGGCGATCGAAGCCGAAGCCCGACTCGTCCGTCGTCGTCCGGGTCTTCGGGCGCCGGGTCTCGACGCGGTACATGCCCTTGATCTCGTGCTTGCCGCACGCATAGACGTACGTGCGCTCGCCGTACTTCGCCGCGAGCGAGTCCGCCTCGAACCGGTACGGTCCCTGGCCGCAGCGCTCGCTCGGCCGGTACGCGGTGCGGTCGCGCAGCACGTACGGCGACGCCGGCTTCATCGCCTCGATCTGCTTGCGGCGCGCCTCGGCCGCTTCGCGCTGCGCGCGCTTCGGATCGTTCGACTGCTTCGCGGAAGACCCACACGCGGCTACCAGGACAAGCACCGCAACCGTTCGCATGAACCACCACCATCGCACGGTGCGTGCCAGCGACGAAAGCGCGCAAACGCCCGGTCGTGCTCGCGCCGTGGACCGCGGCGTTCACACCCAGCTTCGTCGCCGCCACAGCCCGCGGCGGTTCAGTCGCGCGGTCCGACGAGCGGCACCCACTGTGGGACGGGCACCCAGCTCGGCAGCGGGTGGATCGCCTCGCGCCGCGTCTCTTCCTCGAGGTGGCGGCGGCGCGCGACGAGCACGTCCTCGAGGATGATCGTGCCGGCCGGCACGCCGGCGGCGTCGACGACGCGCAGCGTGGTGACCCCGAGCTTCGCCATCCGCAGCGTCACGCTCTTCAGCGTCTCGTCCGTGAATGCGAGCTCGCTGGAGCTCGCGTCGACGTCGGCCGTGACCGGCCGCATCACCTCGCGCACGAACAGCACCTCGAGCGGGTCGATCTCGTACTCGCGCGAGATGTGGAAGCCGCGGCGCGCGACCTTCTCGGTGAGCACCGAGCGCTTCAGCACGAGCACCGTGAACCCGTGCGACACGACGACCGCGACCGAGAGCGGCAGCAGCGCGTTGAAGTCGCCGCTGACCTCGGCCGCGAACAGGATGCCGGTGAGCGGCGAGCGCATCGTGCCACCGAGGATCGCGCCGAGGCAGATCAGCGGCCAGAACCCGACCGGCGCGTCCGGCAGGATCGGCGTGCACAGCGCACCGAGCGACGCGCCGAGCATCAGCAGCGGTGCGAGCACGCCGCCGGACGTGCCCGAGCCGAGAGAGATCGACCAGATCGCCCACTTCGTGAGCACGAGCGTCGCGATCGCGACGAGCGCGAGCTTGCCATGCAGCAGGTCGGCGATCACATCGTAGCCGACGCCGAGCGCGCGCGGCTCGACGAGCCCGCCGATGCCGATCGCGACGCCGCCGATCGCGGGCCACCACATCCAGTGCACGCGCAGGCGGTGGAACAGGTCCTCGAACACGTAGACGCTCTTCGTCATCGCCGCCGACAGCAGCCCGGCCGCGAGCCCGGCCGCGATGCAGCCGAGCAGCACCGCGATGTCGTCGCCGGCGACCGGCGCGGACACCGGGAACAGCGCGGCGGTGTCGAACAGGAAGTGGCGCGTCGCCATCGCACTCGCGCACGCGAGCGCGACCGGGATGAAGCTGCGCGGCTTCCACTCGAACAGCAGCAGCTCGACGGCGAGCAGCGTCGCGGCGAGCGGTGTGCCGAACGTCGCGGCCATGCCGGCGGCCGAGCCGGCGACGAGCAGCGTCTTGCGCTCCGCCGCGGTGAGGTGAAACCGCTGCGCGACGAGCGAGCCGAACGCGCCGCCGGTCATGATGATCGGACCCTCGGCGCCGAACGGGCCACCGGAGCCGATCGAGATCGCGGCCGACAATGGCTTCAGCACCGCGAGCTTCGCCTCGACGCGGCTGCCGCGCATCAGGATCGATTCGAGCGCCTCGGGGATGCCGTGGCCGCGGATCTTCTCGGAGCCGAACCGCGCGATCACGCCGATGACGAGGCCGCCGGCGATCGGCACGAGCACGACGAGCCAGCCGAGCTGGTGCCCGGCCGGCGAGACCATCGCGGTGTCCCACCGGCCATAGAAGCAGAGATTCGTGAACAGGCCGATCAGCCGGAGCAGCGCGAGCGCGACGAATGACGCGAGCACACCGATCCCCATCGCGACCGCCGCGATCGGAATCAGCCGGCGCGTCGCGGTGAAGTCTCCGAGGACCGGCCTCATGCGCGCCCCCGCGATGCGCGCAGCACGCCGTTCAGCGAGCCGACGAGCGCCGGCGCGAGCGAGCGCAGCTCGTCGAGATGCGCGCTCGATAGCTTGCGCAGCAGCTCGCTGCCTTTCGTGGTCAGCGCGACGAGCACGCGCCGGCGATCGTCGAGCGCGCGCTCGCGGCGCACCAGCTGCAACGCCTCGAGCCGGTCGAGCAGCTCGACGACGGTGTGGTGCTTCAGCACGAGCTGGTTCGCGAGCACCTGGACGGTCGGCTCGACGTCGCGCGGCAGGCCGCGCAGCGCGAGCAGCACCTGGTGCTGGCGAGGCTCGAGTGCCTGGCCACGCGCCGCGGTCTCGGAGAACGCGATGAACCGCCGTAGCTGGTGACGGAAGTCGGCGAGGGCCCGGTAATCAGCATCGCTCAGGTCACGCACGTCGCGGAATATATCGCCTCACGATATATTTGTGGAACAATCAAGGGCGAAACGATCGGTTCGCCCTGACTTGACCCCGGCCGTTACGGTGCGGTCGCCGACGTGTAGCAGCTCGCCCAGTAGGCGTCGTCGCGGTGCTCGCTGAACGGCCAGAACGTCGGCCACAGCTGGGCGCCGTCGGGACAGACCAGCGACGCCTTGCGCGAGCCGGTATGACACTTGCTGCAGCTGTTCGGCATGAAGCCGTAGAGGCCGTACTTCGTGTTCGTCGCGCTGATATGCGTGCCGTACGAGCCGGCCTGGAACGTCGGGCCGCCGCGGCTCAGCGCCGTGCTCTGCCATGGCCACACGACCTCGAACGTGTGCGACGCCTGGTCGCCCTCGACGATCGCCTTGCGGCCCGCGGCATCGAGCCCGGTCACGTAGCCACCGGACTTCGCGAGCTTCGGCATGTGACACGACGTGCAGCGACCGACCGGCATCGCCTCGTTCGTCGGATCGTAGATCGCGATCATGTTCGCCTTCTCGAGCATGTGCTTGCCGACCGCGTCGGCGACCGCGAGCTGCGACTCGCTGACCTCCTCGGGCGTCGCGGTCAGCGTCACGCCGTTGCGCGTCGCGGAGCCGCCACTCGCGAGATGGATATTCGCGACATCCTGCTTCGTGATCGCGAACGTGTAGCCTGCGTGACAGCTCAGGCACATCACGTTGTCGCGGTAATCCGCTTCTGCATACGAGTACGAGTCGGCCGCGTACTTCACGTTCATGTTGCCGAGGAACACGCTGTGCGGATCGTGGCAGCTCGTACAGGTCATCTTGTCGTACGGGTTATTCGTGTGCATCGACTGCGCGAGCATCACGAACTGCTGGCGGTGCGCCTGGCCGTAGAGCTTGCCGCCGGTCGCGCCCGGATCCCAGAACGCCTCGTCGTCGACCTGGCGCTCCTCCCAGTTGTCGAAGTAGTCGCCGAGCTCGTACACGCCGGCGATGAACTGGCCCTTGCCGAGCTTGTCGGCATTGTCGGAGTTGAACGGGAACTCGAAGCCGTAATCCTGCGCCGGCTTGGCGTTCGTGCCGGTATCGAACGCGTGGCACTTGCCGCACGTCTGACGCTGCGCCTCGGCCGTCAGGTACTTCGGATTGATGATCGCGACGCCGGCACCGCCACCGAAGCGCACGTGCTCGCTGCCCGGGCCGTGGCAGTGCTCGCACGTCAGGTTCTCGTCGAGGAACTTGTACGACGTGATCGCGGCGAAGCTCATCGGCGAGTTGTTCGGCGCACCGTCGCGGCCGAACGGCAGCGTGACCGTCGTGTCCTCCCACGCGAGCTCGAGCCCGGTGTTGTGACAGCCCGCGCACGAGTGCGAGAACGTGCGCGTGCGCTGCGTCCACGATTCGCCGGGAAACTTCTGCTCGGTCGGGTGGTAGCCGTTCATCTTGAAGCCACCACTGACCTTGTCGCCGGACTCGAGGATCTGGAGCGGCAGCGTCAGGCTGTCGAGCTCCTTGCCGGCGGTGTAGTTCCAGCCCGCCGCGGCCTTGATGTCGGTGAGCCGACCCTGGAAGCGCTGCTTGAACACGCCCATGTTCGCGTGCTTCGTGCCGACGCCGTCCTTGTCGCCCTGGCCGCCGTAGATCACGTCGATGTGCGCGAGCGGCACGGCCGGCGTGGTGACACCGTCGTAGAACGTGCCGTCCGCGCAGCTGTACGGCAGGCCGCCGAACTTCTGCACGTACTCGTCGTTGACATACGTGATGCCCTGCACCGTCGAGCCCTTGAGGTTGCAGAGATAGACGAACACCTGACCATCGGCGTACTTCGTCGTGCCGCCGGCGAGGCACGCGCCGTCACCGTAGATGCACGGATCGTTCGGATCGTAGTTCGGGTTCGTCGCCTTCAGGCCAGGCCAGGCCGCCGCGACGATGTCGTTCGCATCGACCGGCCACATCCTCGGGCTCGCGATCACGCGCGACTTGCTCGTCGAGCCGAACTTCGAGCCCGCGAGCGAGGTCACCGTCGGTGCGAACGTCGCGTTCGCGGCCAGCGTCAGGTGCGTGTCATCCGCGATTGTCTGCACGGTGCCGAGCGGCGTCCAGCCGAGCCCCGCGGGCGTGTAGCCGACGACGTCACCGACCGCGAGCTCGGTCGTGAATGCGGTGCCGACACCGACGACGGCGGTCGTCGCGGTGCCGATCGAGATCGTGCCCGCGAGCGGCTTCATGACGACGCGCGCGCTCGACAGCGTCGGGTTGAGGATCCGCGCGAACGCACCGGCATTCGCCGGGCCGGTGATCGCGGGCGTGCGCGCGATCCGCGTCAGCGAGCGCTGGTGCGCCGAGCTCTCGTACGCCGCGGTCTGCGCGGCATGGCAGCCCTTGCCGCAGCCGAGCGTCGCCTGGATGCCGACGTAATTCGCGGCATCGGTCGGGCGCGCCGACATCACGAGCTGCACCCCGGCGATCGTCGAGCCCGGTGCGACGAACAGCGCCTCGGTCAGCTCGGTCGCGAGGTGCGTCGCATCCGGTGGCGTCGCGGCGAGGAACACCGGACCTGGAGCCACGTCCGCGATCGTGAACGTGCCGTCGGCGGCGGTGGTCGCGACCGCGGCGCCGCCTTCGATGGTGACCGTCGCGCCCGCGATCGGCGTCGGCGTCGGCTTGCGCGAGTCGGTGACCTTGCCGACGATCGTGCCCGGCGCGTCGCTCGCGGTCTGCATCACGAGGCTGACGCGCGTGGTGCCATTCGCGGCGACGCCGACGTTCGCGAGCGTGAAGTCACCGAGTCCGGACTTCTTCGCGATCACGGAGTACGAGCCGACACCGAGATTGGCAATCTCGAACGTGCCGTCGGTCGCGCTCGACACGCTGACGCTGTCCGGCGCGGTCGTCACCGTGACGTCGCCGATCGGATCGCCGGCCGCGGTCTTCACGGTGCCGCTGATCGTGCCGGTCAGGGTCGGCGTCGGTCCGGGTGGGCCGTTCGACCCGTCCTGCCCATCCTTTCCGGCGGGGCCTTCACAGGCATGCAGCAGCGGGATCGTGAACACGATGGCGAGGAGGGCACGCATGGTTTGCTTGCCGCTTCAGCAAGCGCGATGCCGTGCGCGGGCGCGCGATCGGGCGACGTTTCGTGCAACGCATGCGTTTCATGCGCCGTTGCATGCAGCGGTTACCGAGGTTTCGGCGTGATCGCGCGTCGATCGCAGGACGTGATCGCTCCCGATCGGATCGCTGGTCGATCGACCGCGCGCAAACCGCGCAAATCATGCCGCCGTTGCGCGGCACGCGCAGCCGATCGGCGTACGCTCGCTCCATGTCGATGCCAACCGAAGGTGAGCTCGCTCCTGACTTCGAGGTGACAGCGCACGACGGCTCGCGCGTGAAGCTGTCCGACCTCGCCGGCAAGTACGTGCTGCTCTGGTTCTATCCGGCGGCCGATACCCCTGGTTGAACGATCGAAGGCAATGGATTCCGTGATCGAATCCAACAACTGCAGGACAAGAATGTCGTCGTGCTGGGTGCCAGCTTCGACGACGTGAGTGCCAATCGCGCGTTCGCCGAGAAGTTTGGATATCCGTTCAAGCTGCTCTGCGATACCGACCACGCGCTCGGCAAGGCGTACGGTGCGTTCGATCCGTCGCAGCCCGACTATGCGAAGCGGATCTCGTTCCTGATCGGTCCGGATCGCCGGATCGTGAAGGCGTATCCGAAGGTGAAGCCCGCCGAGCACCCGACGCAGGTGCTCGCGGACCTACCGTAGCTCGAGCACCGCGCGGATCCGGCGGATGCCCGCCGCGATCCCGTGCTCGCGCGCGATCCGGAACTGCCCGGCGAGGTCGCTGCGGATCTGCTGGACGTGCGGGCCGCCGCAGAACTCGCGGCTGACGACGTCGCCGGTCTCGCGATCGACGATCGTGTAGACCGAGACGGTGTCGCCGTACTTGTCGCCGAAGGCGCCGATCGCGCCGAGCGCGCGCGCTTCGTCCTGCGGCATCGTCGCGCGCTTGACGACGAGATCGCGCGCGAGCCAGCCGTTGACGATCGCCTGCACGCGGTCGAGCTCGTCGGTGGACAGCGCGCGATCGTGCGAGAAGTCGAACCGCAGCCGATCGTGCGTGATGTTCGAGCCGCGCTGGATCACGTGGTCGCCGAGCACCTCGCGCAGCGCCGCGTGCAGCAGGTGGGTCAGCGTGTGATAGCGAATGATCGCGTCGGAGTGATCCGCGAGCCCGCCGGAGAACGCGCCGCTCGACGTCGTGCGTGAGAGCGCGCGATGGCGCTCGAGCTCGGTGTTGAAGTCCTCGCGATCGATCGTCGTGCCCTGCTCTTCCGCGAGCTCGAGCGTCAGCTCGAACGGTATGCCGTGCGTCTGGAACAGATCGAACGCGATCTTGCCGTCGAGCTTCGCGATCGTGCGCACGAGCTTCGTGCCCTGACCGACCGCGCGGTCGAACCGCTCGCGCTCGTCGTCGATCACGCGCCGGATCGTGTCCGCGTGGCGCCCGAGCTCGGGATACACACCGTCGAACACGGTCGCGAGCGTGCCGACCGCGGGGACGTGCCAGTCGCGTGGCATGCCGAGGCGGCGCGCGGCGAGGAAGCAGCGCCGCAACAGCCGGCGCGCGATCGAGCCGCGATCCTTCGTCGACGGCACGACGCCGTCCGCGAGCATGAACATCGTCGCGCGCGCGTGATCGGTGAGCACCCGGAGATCGCGCTCGGACGACTTCGTCGACGTGGTCGCCGCGCGCTCGAGCTCGCCGTACAGCGGCGCGACGGTGTCGACCTCGTAGACCGAGCGCAGCCCGCCGAGCGCGACGAGCGTGCGCTCGAGCCCCATGCCGGTATCGACGTTCGCGCGCGGCAGCGGCTCGATGTCACCGCTCGCCGTCTTCGTGTAGCCCATGAAGACGTCGTTCCAGATCTCGACCCACCGCGGATCGCGTGGCTCGAACGCGCGCGGCGCCGGCGCGTCACCGACCCAGTAGAACATCTCGGTGTCGGGGCCACACGGCCCGGTCTGTCCCGCCGGTCCCCACCAGTTGTCGTCGCGGCCGAGGAACGCGATCCGCTCCGCCGGCACGCCGAGTGCGGTCCAGCGCTCCGCGGACGCGCTGTCGCGCGGCACCTCGTCGTCGCCGGCAAAGCAGGTCACCGCGAGCCGGTCGAGCGGCAAGCCGAGCCACTGCGACCCGGTCAGCAGCTCGAAGCTCCACGCGATCGCATCGTCGCGGAAGTAGTCACCGAGCGACCAGTTGCCGAGCATCTCGAAGAACGTGAGGTGCGTGTCGTCACCGATCGCGTCGATGTCGCCGGTGCGGACGCACTTCTGGACGTTGACGAGCCGGGTCCCTGCGGGGTGCGGCTCGCCGAGCAGATACGGCACCAGCGGGTGCATGCCGGCGGTCGTGAACAGCACCGTCGGATCGTTCGCGGGCACGAGCGAGGCCGATGGCAGCCGAGCGTGACCCTTCTCGACGAAGAATCGCTGGAACAACCGGCGGAGCTCTGTGGACGTGATCGTGCGGGTCATGACAATGCCTTCCGGGCGACCACGATCATCGCGCAGCCGCCCACTCGTGGGTGGCGGCTGGCGACGTGCGTTCTAGCGGGCGCGCGAGGCTCGGCCACCACCGGCGTTAGCCAGTGCGGCGACAGCAGCGGCGCGCAGCGCGAACATGTCGGCACTCTACCCATCCCGTCCGGAGCTGGCAACTGCGGCGATCTTCGCACGCCGGACCGTTGACTGGACACTAGAACTCTCTACTCTCCAGTTCCGTGCAGCTGATCAAGATCGGCGAGCTCGCGCGGCGCTCCGGCATGCCGGTGCCGACGCTCAAGCACTACGTGCGCGAGGGCCTGATCTCGGCAACCCGCAAGACCGGCAAGACAATGTCCTGGTACGACCCGGCGCTCGTCGACCGGCTGCGCGCGATCAAGGAGCTGCAGGACCGCCAGTTCCTGCCGCTCGACGTCATCCGCGAGTCGCTCGACCGCGGCGCGGCGGCTCCCGATGACCTCGCGGCCGCCGAGGCGATCGCGAAGGTGCTGCAGCGCCACGGCGGCGGCAAGTCGCGGACGCGCGCCGAGGTGCTCGCGCGGGGCGGCAATCCGCGCGAGCTCGACTGGCTCGCCCGCATGGGCCTCGCGGTGCCGAGCGGCCCCGAGCTCCGCTACGCCGGCGACGACCTCGCGCTGCTGTCGACGCTCGCGGCCGCGCGCCATGCCGGGCTCGCCGCCGAGATGCTGCCGTTCTCGATCCTGGATCGCTACCTGTCCGCGCTGCGCGCGCTCGTCGCGGCCGAGCTCGAGATGTTCCGCGCCGGCGTGTTCCCCCGCGCGCGCGCCGGCGAGGTCGAGCGGCTGACGACGGTCGCGACCCAGCTGTCCGAGCGCCTGGTCGTGCTGCTGCGCCGCAAGCTTCTGCTGCCGACGCTGTCGCGTCTTGTCGAGGAGGAAACCGATGCTCGCTCGCCTCGTGATCGTTCCCGCCCTGCTGCTCGCCGCGTGCGGAAGCAACCCGGTCCGCGCGGTCGACGCACCGCCCGGCGATCCGGGCACTGACGCCCCGCCGCCCGGCGACGCCGCGGCCGGCCGCGATCCGGCGACCGACGGCACGTTCGCGGTCACGACGACGACCGCCTCGATCCCGGGTGCCGAGGCCGGCCGCACGGTCGACGCGACGGTGTTCGCGCCCGACGGCGGCACCGCGCGGCCGCTCGTGATCGTGTCGCCCGGATTCCAGATGCAGCGCACGCAGTACGCGAGCTACGCGCGCCACCTCGCGACGTGGGGCTTCGTCGTCGTGCTCGTCGACTACGCGGAGTCCGGGTTCTTCCTCGATCACGCCAAGCTCGCGCGCGACGTCCCCGCGGTGATCGACTGGGCGCTCGCGCAGACCGCGCTCGCGATCGATCCGCAGCGGATCGCGACCGCGGGTCACTCGCTCGGCGGCAAGATCAGCGTGTTCGCGGCGTCGCTCGAGCCGCGGATCCGCGCGGTCGTCGCGTGGGATCCGGTCGACTCGTCGAACCCGTCGGTCGTGCCCGAGAAGATGACGAGCCTCGCGATCCCGATCGCGGTCGTCGGCGAGACGACGAACGGCTCCGGCGGCGGGATGCCGTGCGCACCGGCAGCGGACAACTTCCAGCAGTTCTTCGCCGCGTCGCCGAGCCCCGCACTCGCGATCACCGTCGCCGGTGCCGATCACATGGACTGGGTCGACGACCCGTCGTGCGGGTTCTGCGGGTTCTGCGCGCCGGGCGCTGCCTCGCCGGAGCTCGCGCGCACGGTGTCGCGCCGCCTCGATGTCGCGTGGTTGCGCCGCCAGCTGCTCGACGACACCGCGATGGACGTCTGGCTCGCCTCTCCACCCGAGGCGGCGAGCGGCGAGATCACGATCGCGACGCACTGAGGTGCATGTGGTCATGCGTCGCCACGAGTGCGCATAGAGACCCACTCGTGTCCCGTGTTACGAGAAAAAGGCTGGCCGAACATCGACGGCCGTGAGGGGTGCGCCGTGAATTTCAAGACGCTGATTCGCACCGTGCCGGACTTTCCGAAGCCGGGGATCATGTTCCGGGACATCACGCCGCTGCTCGCGAGCGGCTCCGGGTTTCGCCACGTGATCCATCTGATGTCGGATCGCTACACCGGCAAGGTCGACAAGGTCGTCGGGATCGAGGCGCGCGGGTTCATCTTCGGCGCCGCGATCGCACACCAGATCGGCGCCGGCTTCGTGCCGATCCGCAAGCCGGGCAAGCTGCCGTACGAGTCGATCGGGCATGACTACCAGCTCGAGTACGGCACGAACCGCGTCGAGGTCCACGTCGACGGCCTCGCGAAGGGCGAGCGCGTCGTGATCATCGACGATCTGCTCGCCACCGGAGGCACCGCGCTCGCGGCGCTCGCGCTCGTCGAGCACAGCGGCGCGCAGGTCGTCGAGTGCGCGTTCCTGATCGAGCTGCTCGATCTGCCGGGACGCGAGCGGTTGCAGCAGCGCGGCCAGCGCGTCCACGCGCTGTGCGGCTTCCGCGAGAGCGAAGCCTAGGCTTCGAGGAAGCGCGCGAGGTACGGCGCGGTCTTGCTGCCCTTCGTGCGCGCGAGCTCCGCCGGTGTCCCCGCCGCGACGATCTGGCCGCCCTCGTCGCCGGCACCCGGGCCGATGTCGATCACCCAGTCGCTCGCGGCGATCACGCGAATGTCGTGCTCGACGACGATCACCGTGTTGCCGGCGTCGACGAGCGCGTCGAGTTGCGCGACGAGCTTCTCGATATCCGCGGGATGCAGCCCGGTCGTCGGCTCGTCGAGCACGTACAGCGCATCGCCGCGGCTACCGCGCTGGAGCTCGGTCGCGAGCTTGATCCGCTGGGCCTCGCCGCCGGACAGCTCGGTCGCGGGCTGGCCGAGCCGCAGGTAGCCGACGCCGACCTGGCGCAGCACGTCGAGCGCGCGGTGGATCGCGGGCTCGTCGGCGAAGAACTCGAACGCGGTGTTCACGGTCATCGCGAGCACGTCCGCGATCGACTTGTCGCGATACATGACCTCGAGCGTCTTCGCGTTGTAGCGCGCGCCGCCACACACGTTGCACGGCGCGTACACGCTCGGCAGGAACAGCATCTCGACGAACACGAATCCTTCGCCCTGGCAGTTCTCGCAGCGTCCCTTCGCGACGTTGAACGAGAACCGCCCCGCGTCGTAGCGCCGCGCCTTCGCGAGCTTCGTCGACGCGAACAGCTTGCGCACGTGATCGAACAGGCCGGTGTACGTCGCGAGGTTCGAGCGCGGCGTGCGGCCGATCGGCTGCTGGTCGACGCGGACGAGCCGCTTGAAGTGCTCGGTTCCGCCGACGATCGCGCCCGCGGTCGAGACCACGTCCTCGCGATGCAGCAGCTCGCCGTCGTCGTCGTCGGCCTCGACGATCGGCGCGCCGAGGTGTGCGGTCACGAGCTCGACGAGCGCCTGGCTGACGAGGCTCGACTTGCCCGAGCCCGAGACGCCGGTCACCGTCGTCAGCACGCCGATCGGAAACGCGACGTCGAGCCGGTCGAGGTTGTTGCGCGTGACGCCCGCGAGCTCGAGCATCCCGCGCGGCGTCCGCGGCTCGCGGCGCGGTGGCGGCTCGTCGCGAAACAGAAACTCGCGCGTGTGCGACACCTCGACGCGCGCGAGCCCCTCGGGCGGACCGCTGTACAGGATCTCGCCGCCGTGCTCGCCTGCGGCCGGGCCGACGTCCACGATCCAGTCGGCGCGCCGGATCACGTCGAGGTCGTGCTCGACGACGAACAGCGAGTTGCCCTGCGCCTTCAGGCGATCGAGCGCGGCGAGCAGCGCCTCGGTATCCGCCGGGTGCAGGCCGGCCGACGGCTCGTCGAGCACGTAGACGACGCCGAACAGGTTCGAGCGGACCTGCGTCGCGAGCCGCAGCCGCTGCAGCTCGCCGGGGGACAGCGTCGGGGTGCTGCGCTCGAGCGTCAGGTAGCCGAGCCCGAGGCCGAGCAGCGCGTCGAGCCGCGCACACGCATCCTCGGCGATCCGCTGCGCGACGACGCCCTTCTCGGGATGGTCGGCCGCCGACTCGACGGTCTTCGTGCCGCGCGCATACGGCGCCATCACCCGCGCGAGCTGCTTGAGCGGCAACCGCGACAGCTCTGTGATCGACTTGCCGTCGAACGTGACCTTCAGCGACTCGGGCCGCAGCCGCTCGCCGTGGCACGTGTGGCACTCGCTCGCGATCATGTACTGCATCACGCGCCGCTTCATCATCGCGGACTGCGTGTTGCCGAACGTGTAGAACACGTGGCGTCGCGCGCTCGAGAACGTGCCCATGTAGCTCGGCTCTTCGCGGCGCTTCAGCGCGCGCTTCGTCTCGGCAGGCGTCAGCCCCGCGTACACCGGCACGGTCGGCTGCTCGTCGGTAAACAGGATCCAGTCGCGCGTCTTCTTCGGCAGCTCGCGCCACGGCTTGTCGACGTCGATCCCGAGCGTGACGAGGATGTCGCGCAGGTTCTGGCCGCCCCACGCCATCGGCCACGCCGCGATCGCGCGCTGCCGGATCGTCAGCGACGGATCTGGCACCATCGAGGCCTCGGTGACGTCGTAGATCCGGCCGAGCCCGCTGCACGTCGGGCACGCACCGTCCGGCGTGTTCGGCGAGAACGCGTCGGCGTACAGGATGCCCTGGCCCTTCGGATACAGGCCGGCGCGCGAGTACAGCATGCGCAGCAGGTTCGACAGCGTCGTCACCGTACCGACCGACGACCGCGTCGTCGGCGAGCCCCGCTGCTGCTGCAGCGCGACCGCCGGCGGCAGGCCCTCGATCTCGTCGACGTCCGGCACCGGCATCTGATCGAACAGCCGGCGCGCGTACGGCGACACCGACTCGAGGTAGCGGCGCTGCGCCTCGGCGTACAGCGTGCCGAACGCGAGCGATGACTTGCCGGAGCCCGACACGCCGGTGAACACGACGAGCGCGTTGCGCGGCAGCTCGAGATCGACGTCCTTGAGGTTGTGCTCGCGTGCGCCGCGCACCACGACGAGCTGGTCGCGAGGCCTGGCACGAGCAACCGCGGACATCTGTCTTGTGGATAGCGGATTCATCGCGCGCCGCTCCCGGTTTGTTCGCGGCTAACGACTGCCTAACGCTCGCGTTGGCGGCAAGCTGCAGCCATGAAGTTGCCGCTGTCCGTGCTCGATCTGTCTCCCGTGAGCGCCGGCGTCGCACCGAGCCAGGCGGTCCGCGAGTCGATCGAGCTATGCGTCGCCGCCGAGCGGCTCGGCTACACGCGCTACTGGTTCGCCGAGCACCACAACATGGCGAGCATCGCCGCGTCGGCGCCCGAGATCCTGATCGCGTACGCCGCTGCGAAGACGTCGCGGATCCGGCTCGGCGCCGGCGGCATCATGGTGCCGAACCACGCGCCGCTGCACGTTGTCGAGACATTCCGCACGCTCGAGGCGCTCGCACCCGGGCGCATCGATCTCGGGCTCGGCCGCGCCCCCGGCACGGATCCGGTGACGTCGGCGGCGCTGCGGCGCGAGCACGTCGAGGTCAACCAGCTGCTCGCCGAGCTGCTCGCATTCGAGGACGGCGCGTTCCCACCGAGCCACGCGTTCGCGAAGATCGTGCCGATGCCGTCGGACGTTCCGTGCAGCACGCTGTGGATGCTCGGCTCGACGCTCGCCGGCGCGTCGATCGGCGCGCAGCTCGGCGTGCCATACGCGTTCGCCGGTCACTTCGCGATGCAGCACGCGCGCACCGCGATCGCCCACTACAAGGATCGGTTCGAGCCCTCGCACCGGCTCGCGAGGCCGTACGCGATGTGCGCGGTTACCGTGATCTGCGGCGAGGATGACGACCACGCGCGCCGGCTGACCGCGCCGGTGCGCGTCACGGTCGTCAACACGCGCACCGGCAAGCGCGCGCCGATCCCGTCGATCGAGGACGCGCTCGCGAGGACGTTCACGCCCGAGGAGCAGGCGATCGCCGACGACTTCCTCGCCGGCGCCGTGATCGGGGGCCCCGAGCGGGTGCACGATCGGTTGCTCGCGCTCGCGGAGGAGCTCGCCGTCGACGAGCTGATGATCAGCTCGCTCGTGCCCGGGCTCGACGAGCGACGGCGCGCGCTCGAGCGCATCGCGACCGTGCTCGGCTGACGCTCAGTACGCCGGGGCCGGCTTCGGCGACGCCGGCGCGGCGGTCGGCAGGCTGCGATAGAACAGCTTCGTCTTGCCGATCGTGAGGCTGCCGGTCTCGGCCATCGCCTTGTCGCGCTTGCCATCGAACTTGACCTGCAGCGCGTTCGCGATCGAGTTCGTCGGGTTCGCGATCCCGAACACGTCCTTGTTGCAGTCGATGCACTTCGCGCGCGTGATCAGATCGAGGTGCATCGTCAGCACCTCCTGCTCCGAGCCCGGCATGCCGGTCTTCATCGCGAGCGTGTACGTCCGATCCTTGACCTGCGAGACGCACAGCACCTCGGGCGTCTTGCTCCAGGTCTTGCCGTCGGCCGACAGCTGGAAGCAGGTGCTGTCCGCGTACGCGGCGGACGTGGTGACGATCAGGAACAGAGCGGCAATCGAAGCTTTCATCGGGTTCTCCGTGGACGGTCCGATATCACACGCACGACCCGCGCCGGAGTTGCATTCCTCGCGCACGCGCGTGATCGTCGAGCCGTGGGGCGATTTGCCTCGACGGTTGCTTCGAGGGCGTGCCTGGTGCTGGTGCTCGCGTGTGCCGCGACCCCGCGCGCGCACCGGTTCGCGGTGCCAGCCGACGTCGGCAGCCTCGTCGTCGACGATCGCTCGTTCGCGCCGCTCGCACGCCCGCTGCGCGCCGACGTCGAGGCCAGCCTGCGCGGCTCGCTCGACGTCACCGCACGCAAGGATCGACTGTTCATCCTCGCGCTGCTCGATGCGCTCGACGACCACTGGCCCGAGGCGCTCGCCTCGATCGACCGGATCGCGGCGCTCGAGACCGATCCGCGCCAGCGCGCGATGACCGGCCTGACGATCCGCGTGTGGGCCGACGCACGCGCCCGCGGCGCCGACACCCCGGATGGCTTTCGCGCCGCGCTCGAGCGTGCGTTGAATACGCTGCCGCTCGCGCTCGTCCACGACGACCTGCAGATGCTACGCGCGATGGGCCAGGCATTCACGCCCGAGGCGTGCCGCGCGCTGGTCGCGCAGGCCGTCCACGCCGAGCACGGCACGATCTCGCTCGAGGACGCGCGCACGATCGCGTTCCAGCGCTACGCGGTGAAGCGACTCGCACCCGTCGGGGCGGTGATCGATCAGGTGCTCGGCGCGCGCGGCATCGAGCTACCCTCCGAATGAACCCGCAAACATTGCGGGGGCGTTCGCGTTGGCGATCCGTGCGAGAAGGATCACCCTGGGCACGTGCAAGACCGTCGAGACTTCCTGCGCAGCTGCTGGGTGGGCGGGCTCGGGATGTCGCTGCTCGCGTGCGGCGGCAAGCACGGGATGTCGCCATCGCCCGACGGCTCGACGAGCCCGGATGGCGGCGGCGTCACCGGTGAGTTTCCGGTACCGCCGCTCGACGACGGCGAGCTCGTCGACGGCACGCGCGTGTTCCGGCTCCAGCTGCAGACCGGCAGCGTCGAGTGGATCGCCGGCCACCCGACCGCGACCTACGGCGTCAACGGCGACGTGCTCGGTCCGACGCTGCACCTGCGCCGCGGCGAGCACGTGCGGATCGAGGTCACGAACGCGCTCGCGGAGACGACGACGCTGCACTGGCACGGGCTCGAGGTGCCGGCGCGGATGGACGGCAACCCGTACCAGACGATCGCGCCCGGCGCGACGTGGCTCAGCGAGTACGACGTCGACCAGCGCGCGCTGACCGCCTGGTACCACCCGCACCAGATGCATCAGACCGGGCGCCAGGTCTACATGGGCCTGGCCGGCATGATCCTCGTCGACGATGCGGCACAGGCCTCCGAGCTGCCATCGACGTACGGCGTCGACGATCTGCCGGTGATCCTGCAGGACCGCCGGTTCTTCGCCGATGGCACGCACCCGTACTCGCCGGGCAAGACGCTGACGAATTTCGACATGATGTCCGGCGTTCGCGGCGACACGATGCTCGTCAACGGCCGGATCTCGCCGCACGGCATCGTGCCGCGCAAGCTCGTGCGGCTGCGCGTGCTGAACGGTTCGAACGCGCGCATCTACCACCTCGGATTCTCCGACGGTCGCGCGTTCCACCAGATCGCGAGTGACGGTGGCCTGCTCGCCGCGCCGATCGAGACGACGCGCGTGCTGGTCGCGCCGGGCGAGCGTGCGGAGCTCGTCGTCGATTTCTCCGGCGATGCCGAGGGCGCGACCGTCGAGCTCCAGAGCTTCTCCGGCGAGGTGTTCGGCTCGCTGTACGTCGGCATGATGGGCACGCACCTGACCGACGCGCTCGATCGCTCGACGTTCTCGATCATGACGTTCGAGGCGCGCGGCGAGCCGAGCCCGGAGACCATCCCCGCGGCGTTCGAGCCGATCGCGCGCGGCAGCGCCGGCGATGCGGTTCGCACGCGCGCGATCACGATGTCGATGCAGACCGGCACGTTCCTGCTCAACGGCACGCGGATGACCGAGCTCGGCAACGTGCCCGCGGCGATCAACTTCCAGATCCCGGCCGGTGACACCGAGCTGTGGAGCGTCACGAACACGAGCGGCATCGCGCACCCGCTGCACCTGCACAACTCGCACTTCCAGGTGCTCGACATCGACGGCCAGCCGCCGCCGCCCGAGTTCGCCGGCTGGAAGGACACCGCGCTGATCAAGCCGGGCCGCACGACGCGGCTGCTCGTGCGCTTCACCGGCACGCCGGACGCGACGACGCCGTACATGTTCCACTGTCACATCCTCGAGCACGAGGACATGGGCATGATGGGGCAGTTCTTCCTCGTGCCCTGACGCGCAAGATCTACGAGGGCGTCGCAAAACTTTCGTCGCGCGGCACGCAGATGCGCGCTTGCCAGGTCGCGGTTTCACCGCATGGTGTTCGCATCGGCCGATGGGTTTGCTCGGCATTCGCACGCTCGTGATGGGGGGCGTCCTGTCGATCTGTGGCGTGTGCGCCGCCGACGGGACGCTGCTGGACGATGACGCCTGGAAGTTCCGGTCGAGCGCGAGCTCCGAGCTCGTCGTCGGCGGTGGGCTCGTGTTCGGATTTCCGGCGGCGCTGCCGACCGGCTTCGCGAAGGGCGCCGGGGCTGGCATCACGTTCGGTCGCCGGCTCGCGTGGGGCGTGCGCGCGTACTACATGAAGGCGAGCGAGGACACGTCGGCGTACGCGATCACGCAGCGCGAGTTTCACCTGCGCGGCACCGCGTCGCTGCAGCACGATGTCGGTCGCGCGCGGCTCGCGCTGCGGCTCGGGCTCGGTGGTGTCGTCGTGCGCGAGCATCGGGTGCGAAACCAGGTCCTGCGCGCCGCGCTCGCCGAGCAAGATCCCGAGACGATCTCGTACGCGCTGCTTCCGGACGCGACGCTCGACGGCGTCGTCTCGCTGCACGTGCGCGGATCGTGGATGATGCACCTCAGCGGCGGTCCGTCGGTGACGCTCGTCGACGGCAGCCCCCATGCCGGATGGACCGTCGAGGTCGGCGTGTCGTGGCAGCGCTGACCGCGATCATGGACGCGCACTGACCGACGCGCGCGGGATGTCCGCGCTCTCGTACGTGCCGGCGTGGCGCTTGCCGAGCGTGATCTTCGCGACCGCGACGACGAACGTGATCGCACCGACCGCGAACACGGTATCGCCGATCACGCGCAGCCAGCGCAGCGTGTTCATGAGCGGCGACTGCAGGAACTGCTCGCTGCGCGCGTACCAGTAGCCGTGCTCGACCGCGGCCACCGTCTGCAGCAGCCCGACCGGCAGCACGCTGATCAGCACCATCGCGCCGAGCCCGAGGTTGATCGCCCAGAACGCGATCGCGAGCGTGCGCTCGGGCCACGCGAGCCGCGGCCGCAGCGACTTCACCGTGAACAGCACGAGGCCCATGCCGAGCATGCCGTAGACGCCGAACAGCGCGGTGTGACCGTGCACCGGCGTCGTGTTGAGGCCCTGCATGTAGTAGAGCGCGATCGGCGGGTTGATCATGAAGCCGAACAGGCCCGCACCGACGAGGTTCCAGAACGCGACCGCGATGAAGAAGTAGATCGGCCACCGGTACTGCCGCATCCAGTCCGTGGTCCGCGTGTGCCGCCAGTTCTCCCACGCGTCGTGGCCGAGGAACACGAGCGGCACGACCTCGAGCGCGCTGAACACCGAGCCGAGTGCGAGCGCGGCGGTCGGCGTCCCGGTGAAGTAGAGGTGGTGCAGCGTGCCGATGATGCCGCCGGACAGGAAGATGATCGCGGCGAGCACGGTCGCGCTCGCGGCCATGCGCGCGCGGACGAGCCCGAGCCGCACGAACAGGAAGCCGATGATCACGGTCGCGAACACCTCGAAGAAGCCCTCGACCCACAGGTGCACGACCCACCATCGCCAGTACTCGGCGATCGCGAGGTTCGTGTGGCGACCGGCGCCGAGCGCGGCGATGTAGAACCCGCCGATCGCGACGGTCGAGATCAGCAGCAGGATCAGCAACGGTCGCTGCGCGTCGTCCTTGCGGCGAAGCGCCGGCCACAGCGCGCGTGTCACGAGGAACACCCACAGCACGAGCCCGACGAGCAGCGCGAGCTGGAAGATCCGGCCGAGGTCGACGTACTCGTAGCCCGAGTGGCCGAGCCACCACACGCTGTCGGCGGACATCCCGCCGCGCACCGCGAGCAACTCGCCGACGAGCGAGCCCACGACGACCACGATCAGCGCCGCGAACAGCACGTTGACGAGCAGCCGCTGTCCGCGCGGCTCCGCGCCGACGCTCGGCGCGATCGCGAGCCCGGCCCCGAGCCACGCCGTCGCGATCCAGAAGATGCCGAGCTGCACGTGCCACGTTCGTGAGACCGCGTACGGCAGCACCTCGGACAGCGGGATGCCGTAGAACGCGCTGCCCTCGACGCCATAGTGCGCCGTGATCACACCGACGACGATCTGCAGCACCACGAGCGCGCAGACCACCCAGAAGTACTTCACGGTCGCGAGCTGCGACCGCGTCGGAGAAGTTCCGAGCAGTGGATCCTGCGCGGGAAGCGTCTCCGGCGTGTCGTCCTTGCGGCGCACCGCGTACCAGAACGCCATCGCGCCGATGCCCGCGAGCAGCATCAGGATGCTGACGCCGGTCCACAGGATCGTGTCCGACGTCGGTTCGTTGCCGATCAGCGGCTCGTGCGGCCAGTTGCTCGTGTACGTGATGTGCTCGCCCGGGCGTTCGGTCGAGGCCGCCCACGAGGTCCAGAAGATGAACGCGGACAGATCACGCGCGCGCTGCGGGTCGACGATCGTGTTCGCCGGCAGCGCGTAGTGATCCTTGCCGTCGCGGAACAGCTTCGCGTAGTACGCGATGTTGTCCTCGATCGCGCGGCCGCGCTCGTCGGAGATCGTGATCGTGCGCGCGCTCGCGTCGTAGCGATTCGTGCGGTAGTCCGCGCGCAGCAGCGCCTCGAGCCGTGCCTGTTCCTCCGCTGCGAGCGCCGAGAACCGCCCGCCGCCCTCGCGCGCCGCGTACTGATCGAGCACGCCGAGTAGCTCGCGATGCAGCCAGTCCGCGGTCCAGTCCGGTGCGACGTACGAGCCGTGGCCCCACACCGAGCCGAGCTCCATGCCACCGAACGATCGCCAGACGTCCTGCCCTGCCGCGATCGCGCCCCGATCGAACACGACGCGACCACCCTCGGTCACCACGCGATCGGGCAGCGGCGGCGCCTGCTGATAAATCCGAGATCCTACCCAGCCGAGCACCGCAAACGACACCGCGAGCACGGCGACGAACGAGATCCAGAGCTTGCGCATGGGCCTTCGTGCTTGCAGCTCGAAGACCAGCGAGGTGCGGTCGGTCTCACCGTCGTGTCACTGCGCGATCTCCTCGAGCTGGTACTGCTGTTCGCCGCCACTGCAGAACGTGTGGCTGCACGACGTGTAGACCGATCCCGAGCTGCACGATCCGCTCGTGTGCTCGCCGACCGCGAGGTTGCAGCTGCCGCCGGTGTACTGCTGGCACGCCTCGGTGTAGCAGCTGCTGCAGCTCGAGCCCCAGACCCACGTCGAGACGTTCGTGCACAGCCCCTGCACCTCGGCGAGGTCGCGCCACGGCAGCGTCACCTCGAGCGCCGACGCGACCCGCTCGCCGACCGCGAGCACGCGATCGCAGCCGGGCGCCGCGATGACCGTCGATGGATCCGCCATCGTCCAGCCCGTGGAGGTCGCGCCTGCGATCACGGTCAGCCCGCGATCGCAGCCTGCGCGCGCCGTCACCTCGTCCCAGATGATCGAGCCGTCTCGATCGCCGAGCGTCACCGCGATCGAGCCGGGCTCGATCGTCACGCGGCCGACGGTCGCGCCATGCTTGTCGAGCAGCGCGATCATGTCTCCTCGATCGATCGCGCGCGCGACCCCGTCGCTCGACAGATCGACCGCGAGGGGCTCGTCGGTCGGCGGAGGATCGGCACACGCGAACATCGCGATCGGCAGCGCAGCACACAGCCAGTTCTTCATCGGTTCTCCTTCGAGCATTCGAGCTCGCGACAGCCACGAGCAACGGCCGTACCGCGCCTAACCTCGCGATGGCTCGACGTGCTGCGTCGCTCTCGAAGCGACACCTGTGCACGCGCGCGAGCTGCGCGGCCGGAAACCGGCGCTGTCGCGTGACGCAAGCGGTGCGCGAATCCGTCGGCCCGCGGTGGCATCCACGCTGCAATCTCGACGCCCCATGTCGCACGAGGCCGTCTCGCTGTCCGGTGCCCAGCAAGCCGCGATCGAAGCGCTCGCCCACGACGAGGACGTGATTCCCGCACCGCCGTGGCTCGGCCAGCAGGCCGTGCTGCCGAACGACGAGCTCGAGCGCCGGATCGCGACCGCGGATCCCGACGCGTTCTGGCGCGAGCGCGCGAAGCTCGTCGACTGGATCCGGCCGTTCGATCAGGTCAGCCGCATCGAGCTGCCGCGCCACGAGTGGTTCGTCGGTGGCCAGCTGAACGCGTCGGTCAACTGCATCGATCGCCACGTCGCGACCGAGCGCCGGCTCAAGGCCGCACTGATCTGGGTCGGCGAGGACGGCGACGAGCAGACGTACACCTACGGCCGGCTGTATCGCGAGGTCGGCCGGTTCGCGAACGCGCTGCGCAAGCTCGGCGTCCGCAAGGGCGATCGCGTGATCGTCTACATGCCGCTCGTCCCCGAGGGCATCATCACGATGCTCGCGTGCGCGCGGATCGGCGCGATCCACTCGGTCGTGTTCGCCGGCATGGGCACGCAGGCGCTGAAGTCGCGGATCGAGGACTCCGGCGCTCGCGTCGTCGTGTGCTCCGACTTCGCGTATCGCCGCGGCAAGGCGCTCTCGCTGAAGCCCGCGGTCGACGAGGCGGTGCGCGACCTGCCGAACGTCGAGCACGTGATCGTGCACCGCCGCGGCTCGCGTCCCGGCGACGCGCCGGCGGAGTTCGCGTCCGAGCGCGAGCACGACTTCTACGACATCCAGGACGCGCGCGCCGTGCACTGCACGCCCGAGGTCATGGACGCCGAGGATCCGCTGTTCATCCTCTACACCTCCGGCACGACGGGCAAGCCGAAGGGCGTCGTCCACGCGACCGGCGGCTACCTCGTCGGCGTCACGTACCTCGCGCGCGCGTTCTTCCAGATCGGCGAGCGCGACATCTACTGGTCGACGTCGGACATCGGCTGGATCGTCGGCCACTCGTTCATCGTGTACGGCCCGCTCGCGATCGGCGCGACCGTGCTCGTGCGCGAAGGCGTTCCCGACTATCCGTCGCCGGAAGTGACGTGGGAGCTGTGCGAGCGCCACGGCGTCAACGTCATGTTCACGGCGCCGACCGCGGTGCGCATGTGGATGAGCCACGGCGCCGCGGCGGCGGACAAGTACGACCTCTCGAAGCTGCGCCTGCTCGCATGCGCCGGCGAGCCGCTCAATGCCGAGGCACAGCGCTGGGCGCAGCAGCACCTCGTCGGCCAGGCGAACGGGCTCGTCGTCGACAACTGGTGGCAGACCGAGATCGCCGGCCCGGTGCTCGGCACGCTGCCGACGTTCGACGTCCGCCCCGGCAAGGTCGGCAAGCCGCTGCCCGGCGCCGACGTCGCGATCGTCGACGCCGGCGGCAAGCCGGTCCCCGACGGCACGGGCGGCCTGCTCGTGATCCGGCGACCGCTGCCGTACATGCTGCGCACGGTGTGGGGGGATCACGCGCGCTACGAGCAGTACTGGAAGCAGATCCCGGACGTGTACTGCGCGGGCGATCTCGCGGTTCGCGATCGCGATGGCTACATCGCCGTGCTCGGCCGCTCCGACGACGTGCTCAATGTCGCCGGCCATCGGATCGGCACCGCGGACATCGAGGGCTCGCTCGGCCGCCACGCTGCGGTCGCCGAGAGCGCCGCGATCGGGCTGCCGGATCCGCTCAAGGGCGAGCGCATCAAGGCGTTCGTCGTGCTGCGCGCGGGCGTCGCCGAGACGCCGGGTCTCATCGCGTCGCTCAAGGACCACGTGCGCTCCGATCTCGGTGCGATCGCGACGCCGTCGGAGATCGCGATCCAGCCGACGCTGCCAAAAACTCGGTCGGGAAAGATCGTGCGGCGCTACCTGCGTGCGCGCGAGCTCGGCGAGGATCCGGGCGATCTCACGACGCTCGCGGACTGACCGCGGCTCGGTGGCCACGCGCTTGCACCACCTCCAGGCACAGGAGGTTTGTGATGCTCGTACCGATTAGTCTGGCCGTGCTCGTGCTCCTCGCGGCGCTGATCGGCGGCCTCTACGTCGCGAAGCGGCGCGCCGTCGATCACGACCGCCCGCGCAGCGACCTGCGCCCGAACGATCGCCCGCCGACCGCGCACGTCACCGTCGAGTGACTTGCGCGTCGCGCTCGCGAGGTGATACTCAGAATGCAGCGCCGGCCCATGTGGGCTGGCGTTGTGTGTTTTCGGCATTGGAAAGGATCCACATGCACGAGCTGGGAGAGATCTGCTTCGAGCACGACGGCGCGCGTCTGTTCGCCGTCGAGCAGGGCCACGGCTTGGCGGTCATCATCGCGCACGGCGGCCTCGCGAATCACCAGGCTGCGCGGCTGTTCGCGGCGCCGCTCGCCGATCGCCATCGCTTGATCACGCCGGATCTGCGAGGCAGCGGGCGGTCGGTCGATCCGCGCCCGCTGAGCTGGCAGCGGCTCGCCGACGACGTCGTGGCACTGCTCGATCACCTGCGGATCGAGCGTGCCGTGGTCGGCGGCATCTCGTTCGGGGCCGGCGTCGCCGTCGCGACCGCGCTGCGGCACCCGCGCCGGGTGCGCGCGCTCGTGGTGTTGCACCCTGCGTTCGCCGACGCCGAGACCGGTCTCGAGCCGCAGCAGGTCGCGGCGATGCAGACGATGGACGACATGGGCCAGCGCACGCTCCACGACGGCATCGCGGCGCTGTTCCCGCTGCTCGACACGTTGCCGGTCGAGCTTCGCGAGCGCGCACGCGCGACGGTCGCGACCTACGATCCGGCGAGCGTCGCGGCGACGACACGGCTGCTCGCCTCCGGCACGTTCCCGTTCGCGCGCGCCGCCGAGCTCCACGCGCTCGCAGTACCGACGCTGCTCGTGCCGGGGATCGATCCGTATCATCCACCGTCGATCGCGGCGGTGTTTCGCGATCACGTCGCAGCGTGCACGGTCCGCGAGGTCGAGACGCCGGCGCTCCCAGCGACGATCGCGGCATTTCTCGACGAGCTCCCTCAGTCGTAGCTGTGCTGCTCGGCAGGCGGCACCTCGCGGCCGGCCATCGTCAGCTGCCACGACACGCCGCGCGCGCGTAGCTCGGCCATGTAGATCGAGTCCTGGCCGAGCATCCGTGCGAGCGCGGTCGCGAGTGCGGTCGCGAGGACGAGCGGCAGCACGACCGCATAGTCGCCCGACAGCTCGAACGCGAGCATCGCGGCCATCAGCGGCGCATGGGTCGCGGCGGCGATCGCGGCGGCCATCCCGACGAGCGCGTAGCCGCCCGGCGGACCGACGTCGAGCCCGGCGGCGGCGAGCGCGGCGCCTGACAGGTAGCCGGTGCAGCCGCCGATCAGCAGCGTCGGCGTGAACACGCCGCCCGGGCTGCCGGAGCCGACCGAGCACGTGGTCGCGACCGCCTTGGCGACGAGCAGCAGCGCGACGATCGCGATCGGCGACGTGCCATCGAGCAACGTGTCGAGCGGCTCGTAGCCGTTCCCGGCGACGGCGGGCAAGCCGACGATGATCGCGCCGGCGCCGAGCCCGCCGAGCGCCTGGCGAAGCGGTGGCCGCAGCCACGGCCGGCGAAACGCGTGCTCGCCGATCGCGACGAGCCGCGCGAAGCCAAACGCGCACAGCGACGCGAGTACCGCGACCGCGGCGAACGCGAACATCTCGCCGGGATGGGTGACGACGAACGTACGCACGCCGTAGATCGGGCCGGTGCCGACCGCGGCGCGGGTGAGCGCGGTCGCGATCACGGTCGCGACGAGGATCGGCACGACGGCCTCGACGACGACGATGCCGGCGACGACCTCGAGCACGAATGCGACCGCGGCGAGCGGCGTGTTGTACGCAGCCGCGAACCCGGCCGCGGTGCCAGCGGCGATCAGGATGCGGCAGTCGTCGGGCGCGAGGCCGAGCCGCGTGCCGACCTCGTAGCCGGTGGTGCCGCCGAACTGGATCAGCGGACCCTCGCGGCCGAGCGAGCCGCCGCTGACGATCGCGCACCACGACGCCGCGGACTTCGCGGCGGTGACCGGCCACGCGAGCTTGCCGCGGCCGAGCGCGACCGCTTCCATCACATCGCTGACGCCGCCGCCCGCGCGCTTCGCGACGGTGAGCGACAGCGCGCCGGCCGCGGCCGCGCCGAGTGTCGGCAGCACGAGCCGCCACCACCAGTCCGCGGCGGTCATCGCGTCGACGACGTTCGCGACACCGGCGACACCGCGCACGACCGCCGCGAGGCTCGCGCGAAACGCGATCGCGAACCCGCCGGCCGCGACCGCGACGACGACCAGCGCCACCGCGAACCGCGGTGCCGGCCGGTAGCGACGCTTGGCAACCACACCGGGATCATAGACGACGCGCGGGGCGTAGACTGCACGCGTGACCCCACCACCACCTTCGATCCGGCTCGATCGCGCCGGCGCGGTCGCCACCCTGTGGCTCGATCGCGCGGACAAGCGCAACGCGCTCGACGGCGCCCTGATGACCCAGCTCGGGAACGTGCTCGACGCGCTCGCGGGCGACCGTGCCGTGCACGTCGTCGTGCTGCGCGGCAAGGGACCGGTGTTCTCGAGCGGGATCGATCACTCGCTGCTGACGCAGGTGTTCGGCGCGACCCAGCAATCCGGGTTCGCGCACGTCCACCACCAGCTGCAGGACGTGTTTCATCGGATCGCGCGGCTGCCGCAGCCGGTGATCGCGGCGCTGCACGGCGTGTGCGTCGGGATGGCGCTCGAGCTCGCGCTCGCCGCGGATATCCGGATCGCGAGTGCGGACTGCGTGCTCGGGTTGCCGGAGATCGCGTTCGGGATCGTGCCCGACGTCGGCGGCACGACGCGGCTCGTGCGCGCGGTCGGCGAGCCGCGCGCGCGCGAGCTGATCCTGACCGGCCGGCTCGTACGGGCGGCGACCGCCGAGCGCTACGGCCTCGTGCACGAGGTCGTCGCCGATGTCGACGCGCTCGCGGCGCGCGCAGCCGAGACCGCCGAGCAGATCGCGGCGCACGCGCCGACCGCGGTCGGGTTCGCGAAGACGCTGTGTCAGGTGTCCGCGGATGCCGATGCCGCGTCGAGCTTCCGGCTCGAAGGCGTGGTGCAGGAGCTGCTGCTGAAGCAGCCGGATCTGATGACGCGGTTTCCGGCCGCGCTCGCGTTCATCAAGGCGCAGCTCGCGAATCCGCGCTAGCGCCAGAACCCGGTGACGCGCGCGATCCGGCCATCGGCGGCGAGCTCGACGACGGACGTGCCGCGCGCCGCGGGCGCGCCGTCCTTCGTCGCGGTCCAGTCGACGAGCGCGGTGCCGAGCGTGACCCGGACGTCGCCGTCGCGCGCGAGCGTCGACGGCAGATGGATCTGCGCGGCGGCGATGTGGCCGGCGAGATCGTCGCGCCCGGTCGCGTAGCCGTAGCGATCGCGGTAGACGATGTCATCGCTGCACGTCGCGGC
Organism: Kofleriaceae bacterium; assembly: GCA_035715365.1. GTDB lineage: Bacteria > Myxococcota_A > Polyangia > Haliangiales > Haliangiaceae > JABFXX01. The sequence goes on from DASTLB010000080.1 coordinate 97,153, forward strand.
GAGCGCGGCCGCGCGCGCGTCGGCGTCGCGCTCGCTCCACGTTGCGAGGTAGCGATCGATCGTCGCGGTCGCACCGGCGTCGTGCTCGGTCATCACGACGTGACCGAACACGGCCATGTGGTAGCGCCAGCCCGCGACGTGATCGCGGCGCAGCGCCTCGGTCGCGACGTCGTGGCGGAGCTCGACGCGCGTGCCGCCGGGCACCTCGACGAGCGTGATCGTGACGAGCGATGCGCCGGGCGCGAGCGGCGTGTCGGGGCGGTCGTAGCCGTACGTGAACACGATCCGCTCCGGCGCCGCGATCTCGACGATCGTGCCCTGCGCGGTCGCCGACATGCCCGCGTACTGGATGAACACCTCGCCGCCGACGCGCGGGTCGACGCGCGAGCCCGCGCCCCACCACTGCGCCCAGCGCGCGGGATCGGTGAAGTAGCGAAACACGGTGTCACGGCGGGCGGCGATCACGATGTGGCGATCGATCGAGAACGGAAGATCCACGGTCAGCTCCTCGGTCTGGGTCCACGCCGGCGCTCTTCGAGCTCGGCGCTCAACTTCAGGCGGTACAGCGCGTCGTCCCACTGCTGCTCGAGCCAGCGCCGCAACGGGCCAAGCGCGGTGCGGCGCGCGCGATACCAGCGGTGGCGTCCCTCGCGGCGCTGCTCGACGAGACCGGCGTCGTGGAGCACGCGCAGGTGCTGCGAGACCGCACCGAACGTGACGTCGCCGAGCGCGCGGTGCAGCTCGCCCGCCGACCGCTCGGCGGTCCAGCACAGCCGCAGGAGCTCGCGGCGGCGCGGCGATGCGAGCGCTTCGAGCATGCCAATCGTATAGATGAAACTAAAATGTTGGTCAAGCATGGAGAGCTGCATCGCTTGCGATCGCCACGACCCTGACGCAAGCGATGCGCGAAGCCGCCGCCTGTCGTCGGGTCCGGCGTGGTGCAGGATTTGCTGCACTGGCGATCGATGTCGCGCGTACGCCGTCGCTGGCTGTGGTTGGTCGTCGTGGTCGCGGCCGTGGTCGCGGTCATCGGCATCCGGCTGATCCGGCCTCACACGGTCGCGGTCGAGCCGGTGGTTCGCGGCCGCGCGGTCGAGGCGGTGTACGCGACGGGCACCGTCGAGCCGGCGACGTCGGTCGTCGTGCGATCGCGGATCGCCGAGCACGTCGCCGAGATCGCCGTGCGCGAGGGCGACCGCGTCACCAAGGGCCAGCTGCTCGCGCGGATCGAGAACCCGGTGCGCGGCTACGCACTGTCGCAAGGCGAGACCCAGCTCGCGAAGGCGCGCGCGCAGGCCGGACCGCGGTCACCGGCGCTCGGTGTGCTCGAGGCACAAGCAAAGGCGCTGCGCGCCCAGCTCGCGCTCGCGCGGATCGAGCACGCGCGGACCGAGAAGCTCGCCGCGACCGGTGCGGTGCCGCGCCAGGAGCTCGATGCGAGCCGCGCACGCGTCGATCAGCTCGATGCCCAGCTCCAGGCGGCCGAGGCGCAGGTGCGCTCGACGCGCGTCGAGCTCGCGGCGCAGCGCGACCAGCTCGCGAGCCAGGTGAAGTCGCTCGCGATCGAGGCCGACGAGGGCGCGGTCGTCGCGCCGACCGCCGGTGTCGTGCTGAAGAAGCTCGTCGAGCCCGGTGAGCTGGTGTCCGCGAACCAGGCGCTGTTCGAGGTCGCCGATACCTCGGAGCTGATCATCGAGCTCCACGTCGACGAGGCCGACATCGCCCGGATGCGAGATGGTCGCGACGCATCGACGGTCGCGCTGTCGTTCTACGCGTTCCCCGGGCGCGCGTTCGCCGGCACGATCTCGCGGATCTTGCCGGAGCCGGATCGCGTGCGGCGGTCGTACACCGTCGAGGTCAAGCTCGACGCGCCGATCCCGGGAATCCGGGTCGGGATGACCGCCGAGGCGAACGTGATCGTACGCCGCAAGGACAACGCGCTGCTCGTGCCCGCGGAGGCGGTCGATGGCGATCGCGCGTGGTTCGTCGTCGACGGCCGCGCCGAGCCGCGCGTCGTGAAGACCGGCATTCGCGATCTGGTGCGGGTCGAGATCGTCGACGGCGCGCGCGACGGCGAGCTCGCGATCGTCGATCGGCGCGGCGTGACGGCGGGTGCGCGCGTCGAGCCGGTCGTCCGGGGCACGCGATGAGAGCGCAGCTGTTCATCGCGGCGCGCCAGCTGTGGCATCGCAAGCTGCTGAACGGCATCGCCGTGCTCGGCGTGATGTTCGGCGTGCTGACGCTGATCGCGATCACCGGGATCATGCGCGGCTTCCAGACGAAGTTTCTCGACACGATCCTGCAGATCAGCCCGCACGTCGTGATGTTCGATACGACCCTCGGCAAGACCGAGCCGATCGTCGACCAGCTGCTCGGCGGTCCGAGCGCGACCGCGGTGATCCGGCAGACCAGCACCGATCGCCAGCGCCGGATCGTGCGGCCGAGCGAGACCGTGCACGCGATCCGCGACATCGACGGTGTCGTCGCGGTCGCGCCGCTCGTCGTCGGCAACACGGTCGCCGCGGCCGGCAGCAAGGAGGTCCCGGTCGAGCTGCGCGGCATCGAGCCCGAGATCCAGGACGCGGTGACGCCGCTGCGCGCGCACGTGATCGAGGGCCGGTTCGACGCGTTCGCCGGCACCGTCGACGGCGCGCTGATCGGCAGCGGCCTGCGCGAGCTGCTCGGCGTCCACGTCGGCGACAACATCTCGTGCGCGACGAGCCGCGGCGAGCGCACCGTGCTGCGCGTCGTCGCCGTGTTCGATACCGGCATCGCATCGCTCGACAAGGGTCGCGTCTACGTGCCGACGCGGCTCGCCCAGAACATCCTCGGCCGCGGCGACGCGATCGATCGGATCGAGGTCCGGCTGCGCGATCCCGAGGCCGCGCCCGCGGTGACCGCGCGACTCGAGGCGCTGTTCGGCTACGACACCGAGAGCTGGCAGGAGACGAACGCGAGCATGCTCGGCGTGTTCTCGCAGCAGAACATGATCACCGGGATGATCATCGGTGCGGTCCTGCTCGTCGGCGGGTTCGGCATCCTGTCGATCCAGATCATGATCGTGCTCGAGAAGCGCCGCGACATCGCGCTGCTGAAGAGCGTCGGCTACTCGTCGCGCGACGTGCTCGCGATCTTCCTCAGCGAAGGCGCGGTGATCGCGGTGCTCGGCGCCGCGCTCGGCTCCGGGTTCGGCCACCTCGTGCTGCGGCTGCTGCGCGGGCTGCGCAGCGCCTCCGGGATGGGCTACAGCAGACCGTCGACGTTCGCGATCTACGAGCGGCCCGGCGTGTACCTGCTCGCGTTCACGTTCGCGGTCGTCGTCGGGCTGCTCGCGAGCTTCGTACCGGCGTGGCGGGCGTCGCGTGTCGAGCCGGTCGACGTGCTGAGGGGCTCGTGACCGCGAGCGCGCTCGAAGCGCGCGGGCTCGTCCGCGATCTCGGCGAGGAGGTCCGGACGCGGATCCTGCACGGCATCGACCTCGCGGTCGCCCCCGGCGAGCTCGTCAGCATCACGGGGCCGAGCGGCTCGGGCAAATCGACGCTGCTCTACCTGCTCGGTGCGCTCGATCGGCCGACCGCGGGCGAGGTCCTGATCGAGGGCGTCGCGACGTCGCAGCTCGACGATCGCGCACGCGGCGTGCTGCGCGGCGAGCGGCTCGGGTTCGTGTTCCAGTTCCACTTCCTGCTGCCCGAGCTCGACGCGCTCGAGAACGTCATGGTGCCGATGCTGCGGCGCCGCGACATCCCGTTCGCCGCGGCACGCGAGCGCGCGATGACCGCGATGCAGTCACTCGGGCTCGGCGATCTCGTCACCCGGCGCGCGAACCAGCTGTCCGGTGGCCAGCAGCAGCGCGTGTCGATCGCGCGCGCGATCGCGCACCGCCCGCGGATCCTGCTCGCCGACGAACCGACCGGCAACCTCGACACCGCGGCCGGCGCGCAGGTGCTCGCGATCTTCGAGCGGCTCGCACGCGATGGCATGACCGTCGTCATGGTGACGCACGAGCCGAGCTACGCGGCCCGCGCGCAGCGCGAGGTCCGGCTCCGCGACGGCCGGATCGTCGAGATCGTATCGCACGCGACGGAGGCGGCCGCGTCACCGGAGCTGCGCGCGCTCGATCGATGACAGCACGTCGCCGGTCGTCGCGTCGCGGCCGCCGAGCACGTACAGCCACTCGCCGAGCGCGACGAAGCCGGCATCGAGCCGCGGGATCTGGAGCTGCACGAGCTCCGAGAACGTCGCGGACAGCCCGGTCGCGGTGATCGGCGCGGCGTAGATCGAGCCGGGCCGCGAGCTGCCGCCGGTGACGAGCACGCGATCGCCGACGACGGTCGCGGCCACGCGCTGCATGATCGGGATGCCGCCGGCATCGCCGAAGCTCTCGAACAGCTCGCCGGCGACGAGCGCGCGCCGCAGCTTGCCTGCGCCGATCACGTAGACGTTCGGCCCGACGACGCCGACCGCCGCGCCCTGGACCTGCGGCACCTGGATGTTGCCGTTCGCGAACGTGCCGAGCGAGCCGTCGGCCGCGATCGTCGTCGATTCGAACGTCGTCAGCGTCGTGCCCTCGAACCACCCGCCGAGCACGTGCAGCTGGCGACCGAGCACGATCGCGCGCGCACCCGAGCGTGCCGTGCCGAGCTGCGCGGCGACCGGCGCGAACGTGCCGAGCTTGCCGTCGGTGATCGGTGCTCGCTCGATCGAGGCGATCGGCGCCGTGCCGTCGTTGCCCCCGATCACGTACAGCCACGGCCCGATCACGGCGACCGCCGGATCCGCGCGCGGCGTCGCGAGCGGGGTCGCCGCGGCGAAGCTGCCGAGCGAGCCATCCGCGGCGACGTCGGCGCACTCGGTCGTCGCGAGCGCGCCCGTGCCGTCGCTGCCGCCGATCGCGCACAGCTGCGAGCCGATCGCGACGTATGCCGCCGACGCGCGTGCGGTCGTCAGGCTGCCGCTCGCGGCCGGCGGCTCGGGCGTCGCGCCCGCCGCGACCGACGCGGTCTCGACCGACGCGACCGCCGCCGTCGAGATCCCGCCGACGAGGTACGCGTGATCGCGCGCGACCGTGACGCCGGCATCGCTGCGGCCGAGCGCGGTCGCGCCCGCCGACGAGAACGCGCCGAGCGCGCCACTGCCATCGATCGTCGCTTGCTCGACCGCGGTCGTGCCCCCGGTCGCGTAGACGTGCGCACCGAGCTGCCACGTCGTCAGCCCTGCATGCGGCGACGTCAGCGCGGTGTCCGCTCCGATCGCGGGCGCGACCGCGCCGTCGCCCGTGACCGCGAGCTGCTCGGCATCGATCGTCGCGCCGACCGACGACTCCCCGCCGACGACATAGATCCCCGCGCGCGTCACGACCGTCGCCGCGGCCTCGCGCGGCGTCGCGAGCGCGAGCGGCGATGCGGCGAGCTCGCCGATGCCGTCGATCAGCACCGGAGCTTGCTCGATCGTGGCCGTCGGTCCGGTGGCGTCGACGCCGCCGATCACCAGCAGCTGATCGCCGACGACCACGGCACGCGCGCGCGCTCGCGGCAGCCGCAGTGTCGCCGCGACTGGCTCGAACGCGCCGAGCCCATCCGGCCCGAGCGGCGCGCGCTCGATCGTCGCGAGCACGCCCTCGCTCGAACGCCCGCCGATCAGGTACACGTACGCGCCGAGCACGAGTGTCGCGGCCTCGGCACGCGGCGCGATCGTGCCGGCCGCCTCGAACGGTCCGAGCGTGCCGTCCGCGAACACGCGCGCGCGCTCGATCGTGCCAAGCACGGTCGCGCCATCGCGCCCGCCGACGACGTACAGCCAGTCTCCGGCCGGGAACACGGCGGCGCCGGCGCGACCCTGCGCGAGCTCGCTCGCGAGGTGACCGGCGTCGAACTGCGCCGGCGTCGACGCGAACGTGCCGAGCGCCGGCGCGAACGACGTCAGCCGCACCGCCGGCCCCGGGAACTCGTAGTCGGCGAACCGCAGCTCGATCGCGCCGGACCGCGCTTGCGCCGGCACCGTGATCGCGACGCGCCGCGAGCCGAGCAGCTCGGTCACCGGCTGGATGCGCCCGCTCGCGCCCGGCAGGTAGACTGTGAAGTCGTCGGCGAACCGGCCTTCGATCACGAGCGTGTCGTCCGTGCCCGCGATCGCCGGGGACGCGACGAACTGCGAGACCGGCGGCGGCACCGCGTCGTAGTCGTAGCCGCAGCCGGCACCGACGACGACCGCGATCGCAGCGAGCCTCCGCATCAGAACCTCCCGACGTAGGCGGCGCCGACGCTGCCGGAGGATGCCGTCACGATCACCTGACGCTCGCGCGGCTCGACGAAGAACAGCACGCCCGCGGCGAGCGCCGCCGCGCCGGCGCCGACGAAGCACGCGTTCGCGATCAGCGCGCGCTGCTTCGAGGTCGCGCGCTCGGCTTCCCAGGCCTCGATCGTCGTCGCCTGCTGGTAGCGCTCGAACGCCGCGTCCGCACTCCGCCCGGCGATCACGCCGCCGGCGAGCAGCGCGACGGCCGCACCGCTGCTGACCCACGTCCACGTGCGATGCGTGCGCACGGTGACGGTCTGCGCGGTGGGTCGCGCGGTGGCCGCCACGGGCTGGACGGACTGCGCCGTCCGCAGATCGATCGTGCGTTGCTCGCCGGCCGCCACGTCGATCGTCGTCGTGCGCTGCGTGCCGTCCAGGGTCGCCTGGATCGCGTGCCGCCCGGGCGCGACGTAGATCGCGCGGTCGGTCGACTCGACCGCGAGGCCGTCGAGCGTCAGCGCGCCGCCGGGCCTCGGATCGAGGCGCAACCGTGCGAGCCGGCGATCGAGGCCTGCGAGTGCCTGGCGCGCGGCGGACACGCGCTCGGGATCGGCATCGCCGCTCGTCGCGAGGAACCGATCGTAGGTCTGCGCGGCCTCGGCCTCGCGTCCGAGCTGCTCGAGCGCACCGGCGATGTTGAACAGGATCTTCGGGCTCGCGAACGCGTCGTACGCCTGCTCGAACTTCGCGAGCGCGTCGCGGAACTGCTTCGCGCTGTACAGCGAGACGCCCTCGTCGAGCAGCTGCGCCGCGCGGGCCCGCGCCGCGGTGTCATCGGCGCGTGCCGGAGCGACTCCGCCCGCGAGCGCGAGCGTGACCACGAGGACGATCCTGCGCATCACAGCTCCGAGCCGCGCACCAGACCGGGCTTCGCCCGTTGCACGGGTGGCTTCGCGCGCTTCACCGCCTCGAGCCTCACCTGCACCGTGTGATCGCGATCGGCGACGACCTCGAGCGTGCGCGCGCGATAGCCAGGCGCGCTCGCGGCGAGCACGCGCGGTGTCGTCGAGCGCGGCAGCTCGATCGCGCCGTGCACCGGTTTGCCGTCGAGCTCGAGCCGCGCCGAGCTCGGCACGGCCTGCAGCGTGACCGTCACGGTCTCGGCGACGACCGGTGCAGGCGGCGGGGCCGTCGGGATCACCGTGGGCGTCGGCGTCGGCGTCGGCACCGGCGCCGCGACGCGCGGCACGTCGGCGCCGGCGGCCGGCCACAGCACGACGACGGCGACCGCGCCGATCACGACCGCGCCTGCCACCGCGAGCCACGGCCAGCGCGGTCGCCGCACCGGCGCCGGCTCGACGACCGGCTGGAACACCGGCTCGGCCTCGAACAGATCGGCGAGCGGATCGACCTCGGTCACCGTCGAGACGACGGTCTGCCAGCCTTCGCCCGGGCTCGACGACAGCCGGATCCGCTTGCCGGTCAGCGCGAACACGAGCGCGCGATGCAGGTCCGCGACGGTCGCGAACCGGCGCGCCGGGTCGCGGGCCATCGCCTTCTGCAGCACCGCATCGACCTGTGCGGCGAAGCCGGGCAGCGGTGGTGGCTGCGTCGTCGCGATCCGCGTCAGGATCTCGTAGACGTTATCGCCGTCGTACGCCGGCTTGCCGGACAGCGCCTCGTACAGCACCGCACCGAGCGAGTAGATGTCGCTGCGCTCGTCGATCAGCGCTCGCTCGCCGCGCGCCTGCTCCGGGCTCATGTACGCCGGCGTGCCCATCAGCTGCGCGTCGTTCGTCAGCGTCTTCATCGCGCCGCGGATCTTCGAGATCCCGAAGTCGAGCACCTTGACCGTGTAGCCACCGCTGTCGTTCGGACACAGGAAGATGTTGTCCGGCTTGAGATCGCGGTGGATGACGCAGCTCCGGTGCGCCGCCGCGAGCGCCGACGACAGCTGCGCGGACATCTCGATCACCTGCTCGACGGTGAGCGGCCCCTGGGCGAGCCGGCGACCGAGGTCCATGCCCTCGAGCCGCTCCATCACCATGTACGACATGCCATCGGGCAGCGTGTTGAAGTCGGTGACCTTCGCGATGTTGTCGTGACCGAGGCTCGACGCGATCTCCGCCTCGCGCCGGAATCGCGCGTACGCTTCCTCGTAGTTGCGGTAGTTACGGTCGAGGAACTTGATCGCGACCCGATGACCGAGCCGGAGGTGCGTCGCCTCGTGGACCGCGCTCATGCCGCCGCGTCCGATCACCGGACCGACGCGATACGTGTCGTCCAGCACCTCGCCTTCCGGACCCTGGCGCGGCGGGATCACGATCGGCGGCGGTTCCGCGATCGCGAAGTCTTCGGGGAGCGTGGGCAACGTCTTCCACGATCGCCCCAGCCCACCTCATCTGCAAGTGAGCGTGTCGGTGTGGACGTGCGCGAGTATCCGCCGTCGTGACGGATTCACTTCGTGGTGCGGTCGTCGCCCCAGTACACGACTTGCCCTGCTTCGACCGACAGACATTCGTGCGCGCCGGTGTGACCACGCGGCCGCACGCAGCGCAGCCCGCGGTGCAGCTCGTGCGCGCACAGCTCGCGCGTCGCGCGATTCGTCGTCGAGATCTCGTTGCCGTTCATGCCGTCACCCTTCCCCATGCGTCGGACCCCACGATCATCCTACGCAAACGCGCACGCGATGCACGAACATTTCACAGCGCGGCGCCCGCACCGATCGCGACGAATGCGCCGACCTCGCGTGCGTCATCGCGCGGCTTGTCGGCGGCGAGCCCGACACTCGCGGTGATCGTGAAGTGATCGGCGGCGTACGTTGCCACCGGTCCCACGTGCAGCGCCCACGTCGATTCGCTCGCGGGCTCCATCGCATCACGCTCGAGATCGAGCTCGAGCCGGCTGTCGACGCCCGCATAGAACGCGCTCGCGATCGAACGGATCGCCGCCGCATCGAGGATGCCGCCGCGCTCCGATTGCTCGGTGCCGAGATCGAAGCGCGCGGTGCCGAGCAGGTACGTGCCGGCGAGCGTCCGTCCGGCGGACAGCTGCGCGAACACGGCGGGCACCTGGTTCGCGCCCGCGCGATCCCAGCCTGCGGCGAGCTGGAGATCGACGCCCTGCTTGTCCTCGTCCGTGAGGCTCAGCTGCGCCGCGATCGCGGGATCGACCTCACCGTCCTCGTACGTCAGCACCGCGTCGAGCTGGAATTTCTCGGAGAGCTTCGCCTGGACATCGCCCTCGACCGCCGTGCTGTCGCGGGCACCGTCGTAGACGCCGATCGTCTTCACGCGGCTCGCCTTCGTGGCCGGCGTATCCGAGAACGGCAGGAACGCGCCGGTTTCGGCGCTCTCGTCGGTCTTCTGCGTCGGCTCGGCGAGCGCCGAGGCGCCAGCGCACGCCACGCCGGCGCACGCGATCGCTAGGTGCTTCATACGCGTCGTGAATTGCGACGCGCATGCCACGCGAAAACGGCGCCCTCTCTCGAAGGCGCCGTCATCGCATCACGCGTTCTGGGATCAGAGCACGACCGGGCCACCGTCGTCGGTCGGCGGCGGCGGGGGCGGCGCGTCGGGCGGCGGCGTCGTACCACCATCGCCACCATCATCGTCGGGCGGCGGCGGCTCGTCGGGCGGCGGCGTCGGTTCGGTCGCGCATGCGCCGATCGTGTCGCCGTGATGCGAGACGTGCGTCTCGACCGCGTGGTCGCTCACGCAGATCGTGTGCGCGTTCTCCGGGTTCCCGGGTGGGATGTGACAGATCAGCTCCTTCTTGTGGAGGCACGCCTTCTGGCCGTTCGCCAGCGTCACCGCGCCCTCCTCGGTGCCGGTCAGGTACAGGCTCTCGTCCTCGTACGAGGTGCCTCCGCAGGCGGCTGCAAAGAGGCCAGAGAGGACGAGACCGGAGAACAACGTCGGGATGCGCATCGAACCTCCTAGGTGGTTGCATAGATAGTGAGGAGCGCTGCGCAACGAGTCGCCGCCTTTCGTCTGACATTGTAGTTTTCAACGATTTCCAGCAATTCCTCGACGAGGCGTGGGGCTCCCCACCCCGATCGGAGAGTCGACTCTCCAGGTCTATTGTCCCCACGTGACGCGGTGTTCACGCGCTGTGATCGACGCACGATCCTGTTAGCGGTGCGGGCGATTACGTCTCCGCATCGCTATCCTCCGCGCATGGCTGGTGGAGCGCTCGCCGCAGAAGTTCCGTGCATGGTCTGTCTGTCCGATGACCGCACGCTGACGAAGGCCACGCGGATCTACGAAGGCGACGAGACCGATCGCTATCGCTGCGAGAAGGGCCACGAGTTCGGCATGGACTGGACCGATCCCGCCGACGAGAAGCAGTGGCCGCCCGCGCCCGAGCTCGTCGCGGCGATGCAGCGCTGACTACTCGACGTGCGGCGCCATCTCGGTCTGGCCTTCCTGGCCGATCACCGGGAACTCCTGGCCGAGCTCTTCCGCCGCGTGCGTCGACTTGATGCTGAACGGACTGACGCGCTCGAGGCCGTGCATCTCCTGCTCGGCCTCGAACGACGGACCGCCGAGCGCGTAGACGCCCGGTAGCAGCGCGTCCTTGTCGAGCACGAGCTCGAACGCCTTGCGCGGCGCGGTCACCTGGATCTGGCCGCTCTTTCGATCGACGACCTTGACCGTCAGGATCGTGCCGGGGATCCCGAACGTGTCCTTGATCTCCTTGCCGCCACCCTGCGCCGGCACGATCGAGTCGCCGCGCTCGATCGCCTGCTTGCGCGCCTCCTGCTTCTCGGCCTCCGTCGTTCCCTCGGGGAACTCGGGATCCATCCACGACAGGATCATCTCCTTCAGCATCTGCGGCAGCATGTTGATGCTGACCGTCTGCGACTTCTGGCTGTTCGCGAACGCGCTCTTCAGCAGCGCGAGGTCGCTCGTCGTGCAGATGTACTGGCGGCCGACCGCCGAGCCCTCGAGCTTGACGAGATCGTCGAACAGGTTCGTCAGCTGCGCCTTGTCCTCGCGATCGCTCGCGACCTTCTTCGCGTCGGGCTGGCGAATGTCGTTGTTCGGCGCCATGCCGATGATCCGCGCGAAGCTGTAGTCACCGCGCCAGACCGTGATCCGCTTGTCGCCGAGCTCCGCGAGCGCCTCGTCGAACGAGCCGAAGCGCAGCGGCGACGTGTCGTACATCATCTGCTCGTAGCGATAGTGGAAGCCCATCGGGTTGTCCGCCGAGACGCGCGTCGCGTCCTTGCCGGTCGCGAGGTGCGTCTTCGCCATCTCGAACAGCTTCGCGCGGTGCTGGTGTACCTGCTGGACGAGCTCGTCGTGACCGCCCTCGCGCAGCCCGCGCTCGACGTACCACAGCTCGAGATCGATCTGCGCGTACTTGCTGATCGTCGCCGAGCCGACGGTGCCGCGCCCCGTGCCGCCGCCGATCGCGAAGATCTGCGACGGGTTCAGGCTGCCGACGTCGGTCATCTGCGCGAGCATCTGCGCGACCTCGGGATCCGGCGCGAGCTTGTACTCGGCGTCGGCCTTGCGCGCACGCGCGTCGTCGCGCACGACGATGCCCTTGCCCGCCTCGGGATCCGCGGCGACCTTGTCGTACAGCGCGCGCGTCTGCTCGGTGTGCTGCTTCAGCATCTCGCCGCCGCCCTGCGGTCCGGCCTGCAGCACGCGGCGCTGGAACACGTAGTGCTCGAGCTGCGCGAGCGGGATCACCTCGTTGCCCTCGACGACCCACGGCCGCCCGGTCGGATCGTAGAGCAGCCCGTCGGTGCCGAGATCGAACGGGTTGCCGTCGAGCGTGATCGGCTTGTCCGGCGATGCCGGCACCGCGCGGATCGACGCGTACTCGGTCAGCTCGGTCTTCGAGTGGACCTGGCGCTGCTGCAGGAACAGCTTGCTGCGCGCGCAGCCCTTCGCGACCTCGCTGCGCCACTCGGCGGGAGACAGGCTGATGTCGCGGTTCTGGTCGGCGAGGATCGCCGGCGGCAGATCGAACTCGGACAGGATCCGGTTCATCACGATGCGCGAGGTCCGGCCGTTCGAGTCGCCGAACGGATGCAGCGCGACGAAGTGACGCTGGAACTGCGACGCCGCGCCGATCGGATCGGCATTCGGCTGCGCGAGGTCTTCCTTGAGCGTGTTGATGATCCGCTCGAGCCCGGGGCGGACCTCCTCGGGCTTGGGATACTCGAGCATCGCCTTGCCGCCACCGCCGTCGGCGTCGTGGCTGATCTGGTTCACGTGGACGCCGGCCTCGCGCAGGTTCTCCATCTCCTGCGCCTGATAGTGCTCGGGGCGCGCGTACTGCCGGCCTTCGCGCAGCTCGCCGCCGTGATCCCAGCGCCCGCCGCGACCGATCATCGCGATCGTGCGCAGCATCTTCGCCTTGAGCCCGGTGTCCGGCGCGTGGATCAGCCGGTTGACCTCGATCAGCAGGTCGACGTTCAGCTGCTCGAGCAGCTGGCCCTTCGGGATCGAGTCGAGCATCGCCTGCGCGCGCACGAATCCGCGCCACGCCTCGTCGCCGTACGCGCGGCTGAAGTCACCCTCGGCGCGGTGGCTCGTGTTGATGAAGCTCGCCGCGAGCACCATGCCGGTCGTGCCGCTCTCGTAGCCGCCGCGCAGCTGCTGCTGCTCGCGATCCGAGAGCTTGAGCTTGCTCGTCTCGAGCTCGTCGTCGGTGAACACCTTCTTCTCGAAGAAGATGTTGCCGAGTCGCTCGTTGACGCCGTCCTCGAGCTTGATCACGCCCGGATCGAACGGCGCCTTGAACTGCTTCCAGGTGCCGGCCTGGATCGCCTGGCTCATCTGGAACAGCGTGTCGTCGATCTGGCTCTGGGTCGGCGACTGCACGCCCTTCGCCTTCAGCAGATCGGTCGCGGTCGACTTCATCGACCACGCGTCCTTCTGCAGCGACTCGATCGACTTGCCCGTCTTCGCGAGCAGTGCGCCGAGCGTCTGCGGATCGTCCTCGGGCTTCGCCGGCTCGGGCCGCGGCGTCGATGCCGCCCACGGTGGCGCGTGCTCGTCCGCGCGCTCGGACGCGGTCGTCGCGCCGCCGCCCCCGGCGGGAGCCGCGGGAGTCGCCGCGACCGGCGGCACCGGACCCTGCGCCGAGAACTGCGTCGGATCCTGCGGCTGTGGCATCTGCGGGACCGGGGTCTGCCCCGTCGCCGGAGCCTGCTGCGACTGCTCGAAGTCCCACATGTAGCGTGGATGTTATACGGCTGTTACCTGCCGGGCTTCCCGGATATGTCAGCGCGATTCGTGACGGGCACTACGAATGCGACGGTCCGGCGGATCGGTCCGTCGAGGGCGGCATATGCATCGAACGCGTCGCTCCGGTCTGTTCGCCTTGCTCCTCTCGCTCGGGCTGTCGTCGTCGACGATCGTCCATGCCCAGTCACCGACGGCCGCGCACGCCGCGCTGCTCGCGCCGCTGCCGGACGCGGTCACCTCCCCGCTCGCGGCTCGGATCCTGCGCGATCTCCGGCAGCCGCCCGCCGGTGGTCGAACCATCTCGACGATCACCGCGGGTGGCAGTGACGTCACGCGCCGGCTCGCCGACGCGTATCCCGCGCCCCAGCGCGAGCGGATGCGGCAGATGTTCGACGATCTGCTCGCCGGCTACGCCAAGCTCGAGACCGTGCTCGGCATCCCGCACGGTGATGCCGCAGGCGCCGTCGCGCTGTTCGTGATCGCGTCGTTCGAGACCTGTCGCGATCGCGCGGTCGACTCGCAGGCGTACGCGCCGGTGCTGCAGCAGCTGCGCCGCGCTCTCGGTTCGCATCCCGCGTTCGTCGGTGCGACCGACGCGCAACGCCGCGAGCTGTTCGAGCAACTCGCCGCGCTCGGCATGTTCATCGGCGCGATGCGCAGCGAGCTCGCACGCGATCCCGAGCAGGCCGCGCGACTGCGCGAGATCACACGCGCGTACCTCACCCAGCTGCTCGGCAGCGATCCCGACGCGCTGCAGATCGACACGTCCGGGGTCGTGATCGCGAAGCGCGCGACGCCGCCGCCGATCCCGGCGCGTGCTCGACGCGACGGCAGTGCCGCGACCGGCGCGTTTGCGGTCGCCGAGACGATCGAGGGCGTCGGGTTCTACACCGTGACGAAGATGGGCGTCGGCGGCTATCCGTATATGGTGCCGGAGCCGATCGTGCTGTTCCGCAACGGCGACGCGCTGCTCGACGTGGCCGGGCTCGGCGATCCCGGCGGGCTCGACGCGCATCGCACCGCGCATCCCGATGAATGGACGCGGTGGCGTCGCCAGGACGGCAAGGTCGAGCGGATGACGAAGCGCGGCTGGAAGGCGCTCGAGTGGAAGAAGCTGATCCCGCGGCCGCCGCGCGGGTTCACGCTCGAGGGTCACTACGCGCACCTCAGCGGCGGCGGCAACGTCGCGGTCGGCGGCAACGTGACGATCGCGGTGTGGCGCAACTACCACTTCGATCGCGCCGGCTACTTCTCGAGCGACGGCGGCGGTGGCTCGGTGTCGCCCGGCGTGACGACGAGCGCGCAGCGCGCTGCCGCGGGCGGCCGGTACGAGATCGCGGGCTACACGCTCGTGCTGCGCTACGACGATGGCCGCGTCGAGCAGCGCGGGATCGTCGTCGATCCGAAGTCGACCGACACGGTCTGGATCGATGGCACCGCGTACACGAAGTAGACGCTAGTCGTCGCTCGACCACTCGAGGAACAGTCCGATGCCGCCGCCGCCTCGGCTGCCGCCGCGCACGCCGACGCCGAACGCGGTGCGATCGGTATCGAGCAGCAGCCGATCCCACTGCAGCTCGGCGCTGCTGCGGCCCGGGGTGTGCGGCCGCGTCACCGCCTTGACGCGCGAGCGCTGGCGAACGCGCATCGCCTCGAGGTTCTCGATCCGGCCATACGACTCCGGCGAGTCGTACGGATCCGCCCACGCGGCGACGCGATCCATGAACAGCAGGTGCGGCAGGTTCGACGCCATGAACGTCAGCATCTGCAGCTGATCGCCACGCGGCGCCTGCACGGTCTCGCTCGCGGGCATGTCGGGCTCGCTGAGATAGACCGGGCGGCCGGCGTTGTGCGCCGCCATCACCTCGGCGAGCGCCGCATTCGACGCGCCGCCGAGCTTCGTCTTCGGCTTCGTCGGCGGACCGCTGAAGATCACGAGCGCGGAATCGCCGGCGCTCGCGCGCGACATCCCGCGCAGCGTCGCGTTCGGCAGCTTGCGCGCGAACGTCAGGTCGAGCCAGCCATGCGGATGCTCGTCGGTGAATGCGAGCTGGCCGGAGACGAGCTGGTGCTCGCGGCCGAACAGCCCGAGCGTGCCGCGCTCCATCACGAGCGCACCGCGCGTCTTGACGCCTTCGTCGCGCACCGTGACCGCGAGCTCGCCGTGCGCCATCAGATCGAACGGCGCCTGGTTGATCCGGATCGCGTTCGGGATGTGGACGCGAATGTCGATCGGCCGGCGATGCTTCGGCGGCTCGTTCGCGGCGACGACCGGCCTCGGCGCGACCGGCAGCTTGCCCGCGCGCTGGCCGGGCGCGAGATAGATGATGTCGCCGGACACCGACGCGAGCTCTTGCTGGTGACCGCGATCGAGGCGATCCGGGTTGAGCAGCGCGAGCGACTTCACGGTCGCGTCGACGGTCACGGTCGGCTGCGTCAGGTCGGCGACCGCGACGAGGTCGAAGTTCGCCGCGCCGCGCGGTGCATCGGGCTGGCCGAGCGTGGAGCCGCCGAACACGAGCCAGTCCTTCGCGGCGAGCTCGAGCGTCAGCTTCTGCGGCTTCAGGGTCTCGTTCCACGCGAGCAGCCCGGTCGCGGTGAGCTTGCGATCCTGCTTCTCGATGTCGCGCTCGGACAGCGACAGCGACTGGATCCGCAGCCCGCCGGGCTCGGCAGCGACGTGCAGCGCGATGTCGCGCCAGTGGCGATCGGTGTGCGGCAGCACGATCTCGCCGCCGTCGAGGTCGAGCCCGCCGGTCATCGCGGCCTTCTCGATCACGAGGCCCGCCGCGGTGCGCACGAGCGTGAACCGGCCGTCGAGATCGGCGCGCAGCTCGCCCGGGTTCTGATCGGTCGACTCGAGGACGAACGCGGGCACGAGCGGCAACAGCGGCGTCTTCGGCGAGCGCACGTGGCTGTCGATCGTGATCCGGTCCGGGGTGCGCGCGATCGCGGCGGTGATCGCGAGCTTGCCGCCGTGCAGGATCGCGACGTCGAGCGCGGCCGGCGTTCCGGTCGCGGACAGCGTGGTCTCCGACGTCGTGCCGGTCGCGGTGCGATAGCCGGCCCACGCGAGCTTCGCGTCGACGTGGGGCGCCGCGACGCCGCCCTGGATGATCGCGCGCCCGCCGATGGTGCCACCGAGCTGCGCGAGCTTCGGCCGCAGGTACGCGAGGCTCGCGAGCTCGCGGGTGGGGATGTCGAGCTGGAGATCGAGCGTCGCGGCCTTGCGCGCGGACGCGACATCGAGCTTGCCGCCGTGGAACAGCGCGGGCAGCGCGATCGTGCCGGACAGCTTCGCGGCCTGCGACTCGGTCGCGTCGAGCCAGATCTGGCCATCGGTCGCGATCGTCGTGCCGTGCGCCGTCGACGACAGCGTCGCGACGAGCGCGAGCTTCTGCGTGCGCTGCGCGACGCGCGCCGCGGTGAGATCGACCGCGATCGTGCCGGCGGGCCGCGCCGGCGTGCCGCTCAGGTGCGCCACGAGCGCGACGTCGCCGGCGGGCAGCTTCGCGCGGACGTCGGGCGGCAGCAACGTCCCGAGATCGGCGAGCGTGCGCTTCGCGAGCTCGACGTCGACCTGCATCGCGCCATCGGCGGCGAGCCCGAGCTTGCCGGTCGCATCGCGCGCGAGCGGCAGCCGGGCGCCGGCCGTACCGATCACCGCGCGATCGCTGCGCCGCGTCGCCTGGAGCTTCGTCGACAGCGACGCGAGATCGGTCGAGCCCTTCGCGCCGACGGTGATCGCCGGGCGATCGAGCGCGATCGCGAGATCGTAGTCGACGCGCTTCGCGGTGCCGGTGCGCGTCAGCGCGAGTGAGCCCGACAGCGAGCCGTGCAGCTTCGGCGGGCGACCGGCCATCCTGGAAATCGCGGCGAGCTGCAGGCCCTCGAGCCCGACCTTCGCGGTCGCCGACTGCAGCACGCGGCGCTCGAGCTGCGCCGTGCCGACGAGCGAGACCTGACCGCCGGCGACCGCGAGCTTCGTCGGCTCGACCTGCACCGCGAGCACGCCGTCGAGCTGGCCGTCCGCGGCGATCGCGAGATCGAGCTTCGACGGCACCGTGATCCGCGGCGGCACCGCGACATGGAGATCGCGCACGAGCCGATCCGGATCGCCGTGCAGCGCGAGCCGGCCATGGATCGTGCGGTCCGCTCCGATCTTCGCGCTGCCGTTCGCGTCGAGCCCGGGCGCGTGCGCGACGAGCGTGTAGTCGCCGTGCTTCGCGGTGACCGCGAGCGTCGCGTCCGCGATCGCGACCTTGCCAACACGCGTGTCCGCGACCGCGACGTCGAGCTGGGCGTCGAGGTCGGCGAGCGTCTTGCCGGTGCCAGCGAGCTGGATCGACAGCCCGGTCTCGATCTCCGGCAGCGGGCGCCTGCCGGGCTGCGGCTTCACGAGATCCGAGCGCAGGCCGGTGCCGACGAGCGCGAGCCTGTACTTCGGGATCGCGAGCTCGACCTCGCCGTCGAGCGCGAGCTTCGCGCTGCCGGTCGTCACGGTGCCGGCGAGCACGAGGTGATCGTGCGGCCCGGTGACCGCGAGCTCGAGCGCGACGTCGTTCGCGAGCACGTCCTTGCCGGTGAACGCCGCGAGCTGCGCGCGATCGACGCGCACGCCGTGGAGCCGGATCTCCTGCGCGCCCTGCAGCTTGCCGTCGACGAGACCGACGTGCGCGACGATCGCATCGACGCCGAGCGCACCGGCCGACAGCTTGCTCAGATCGACGTCGAGGCCGTCGGCGCGGCGGCCGAGCGTCACGCGGTCGAGCGCGATCGCGACCTCGCGCGGAGGCGCGGTCGGCGACCCGAGCGCGACGTTCGCGGAGACCGCGGACAGCGTCGCGGCGAGCTGCTTCGACGCCGGGCGCGCGTCGAGCGTGCCGGCGAGCGACAGGTCGCGCACCGCGATCGTCGAGCCGTCCGGCTTCGTGATCGTGGCCGTGCCGGCGAGCGACAGCTTCTCGATCGTGACGTGCGCGAGTGGCTTGGAGTCCGACGGCTTGAACAGCCCGGTCAGGTTCGTGCGGCCATCGGCGAGCTTGACGACGTGGACATCGAGGCCGCGCACCGCGAGGTCGTGGATCACCGGCTCGCCGTCGAGGATGCTCGAGCGGTCGAGGTCGACCGCGACCGAGCCGACCGCGATCGCGCGCTGACCGCTCGCGTCCTTGATCTCGAGATCCCCGAGCTCGATCGTGCCGAACAGAAATCCGTAGTCGAGCGAGCCGAGGTGGACCTCGCCGTTGACCTTTGCCGACAGCTTGCTCTCGATGCGGCCGCGCACGAACGACTTGCCCCACGACGTGTGGAGAAACCCGACGAGCAGCACGACGAGCAAGATCACGCCACCGAGCGTCCAGCCGAGGCCGCGCACGATGCGCTTCCACAGCGGCCGCTTCGGCTTCACGACGGTGGCGGGTCTCGTGATCGGATGTGCACGCATCAGAAGGCCTCCCCGACACGAAGGAACACCAGGAATCGATCGAGGATGCCCGAATCGGCGAGGTCGCCCTCGAGGAACCGATAGCTGACGTCGAGCGCGACCGGCACGTACCAGCTTCGGATCCGACCGCCGAGCCCGACCGCGGCGGCGACGCCGTTCTCGACCGGGTTCAGGCCCGGGCCCGCCGCGCCCGCATCGACGAACGCCGCCGCGCCGTACAGCTTGCGGAACGGCAGGAACCGCGCCTCGACGCTCGCCTCGACGAGCGACAACCCGCCCGTGACGACGCCATCGCACGGCGGCATCGTGCCGGCCGGGCACGCGGTCGGCGACAGCCGGTCGCGACCGAAGCCGCGCATGCCGAACGCGCCGCCGCCGAACTGGCGCGCGCCGAGCGGCACGCCATCGTCACCTGCGGCGAATGTGAACCCGCTCGACACGCGACCGCCGAGCGACCACGCCGACGACAGCGGCAGGAAGCCGCGCGCGTCGGTGCCGAGCTCGAGCCAGCGATGATCCGCGAGCGAGCCGCCGGGCGAGTACGTCGTGCGCGCGCCGAGCAACCAGCCCGCGGTCGGCTCGACGCGATCGTTGCGGCGATCGGCGATCACCGACGCGACGAGCTCGGGTCCCTGCGAGACGTCGTCGGCCGGCAGCGACAGCGCGTCGCGCGTCGTCATGTCGAGCGCCGGGAAGTCGATCTGCTTGCCGTAGCGGTAGAACGCGTCGAAGTCGACGAACACGCCGGGCTTGATCGTGCTGCGAACGCCGGGACCGGCGACGACCTCGCGCAGCATCGCGTCGGGATAGAGCACGTCGCGCCACCGCGTCGTCATCCGCAGATCGAGGCTGCGCACGAGCCAGCCGGGGTGGACGTACTGCGCCTGCGCGCTGCCGTAGACGCCGCGCGCGAGCTCGTCGTCGTCGATGATCCAGCCGTAGCCGACGTTGCCCTCGAGCACGAGGTGGTGTTGCGAGCCGAACAGGTTGCGCAGCGTGACGCGCGCGCCGGCGTACGAGTCGACGCGCGTCGGATCGGCCTCGATGCCGAGCTCGGCGCGCAGCTGGCGCGCGGGGGCCTCGACCACGACGACGCGCAGCGCGACGTCCTCGGGCAGCTTGCGCGGGACGAGGTTGCCCGCGTCGTCGACCTGCTCGGGCGCGAGCACGCCGCCGGTCTCCGGATACTCGGGTGGGCCGGTCTGGATGTCGGCATCGCTGATGATCGCCGCGGACGCGAATGCGCCGGTGTCGAGCAGCGCGAGCTCGGCCGCGCGCTTGCGGCTCGTCGAGTAGCTCGAGCCGGCGGCGAGCCCGGCGCGATCGAGGATCGATGATGCCGAGACGTGGTTCGCGCCCTCGACGGAGATCGTGCCGATCCGCGTCTTGGGGCCCGGGTCGATGTAATAGAACCAGGCGACCGTCTTCTTGTCCTTGTCGACGAACGTGCGGCTGTAGCCGCGCGCGTGGCCGTAGCCCTCGTCCTGCAGCCGCTCGGCGAGCGTGCGCCGGAGCGGGCGATAGATCGCGATGTCGACCTCGTCGCCGACGTGGAACGGGATCATCGCGCGCAGCGTCGCGTCGTGCTCGGGCGGAACACCGACGAGCTCGAGCTCGGAGATCCGGTACGGCACCCCCTCGTGCACCTTCCAGGTCACGCTGACGCTCGAGCGATCCGGCGTGTACGTCACGATCGGCTCGTCGACCTCGGCGTCGAACCGGCCGTGGTCCTGGAGGAAGGCGAGGACGCGGCGGCGATCCTCGGCGAGCCGGAACGGGTTGAACGTGCGCTCCGGATAGATCCGGTTGTACGGCCGCAGCCCGAGGTTGAGCTTGAGCTCCTTGTAGTCGAGCTCGAGCGCCTCGCCGGCGCGCGGCTCGATCGCGACCTCGCGGACGTGGATGTCCGTGTGGCCGGGAATCACCGGAACCGGCTGGTGATGACACGCTGCGACGAGCGCAGCGAGGGTCATGATCAAAGCCCCTCGCAGCATGCCTGACGCTGGTTCCAGAAACCGTGCCATGTACAAGTCAGCGCAACCTGCCGGGCGGCAGTGGCAACTCGACTAGCCGGCGCCGGATGCCGCGGCTTGCGAGCCTCAGCGAACGCGCCGCGTCGTCACTTCGGCGGGGTCGTCGGCGTCGACGGCGCCGAGGGTCGATCCGGGGTCGTGATCGCGATCAGTACGAACAGGGCTGTCCGCTTGAGGCCGACCGTGGTCGCGCCATCGACGCGCATCTGCGGCGCATCCGGGTTGGCACCGACGAGCGCGCCCTTGTCATCGAGGCTGATCGACTTGTCGCCGCTCTTGATCGTCGCGTTCGCATCGAGCGTGACGTCGAGCGGCTGCTTGTCGGGTCCGAGGATCGTGCCGTCGGGCTTGAGCTCGAAGCCGACCTCGCCGTTGTCGACGCGCATCAGCTTGCCATCCGCCGTGACCTTCACGCCTTTTTGACCCTCGAACTCGATCGAGCCGTCCGCGTGGATCAGGATCGCCTTGTTCTTGTTGACGTCGACGAGCTTCATCTCGCCCAGCGCCAGCTTCACGCCATCGCCAGCCGCAGCCGTGTCCGTGGTCGGCGGTGGGGCCTGAGGTGCGGGCTTCTTGGAGCCACACGCAGAGAGCAGAACGACAGTCACGAGCGCGCCGGTCAGGAGCTTCATGGCGGCGACCCTACCAGCAAGCGATGCCCGGCAGGCGGCGGGCGTCACCTCGCAGGCGACAGCGCGACGTTGTTTCGCGCAGGTCCTTCGCGGGTTTGGCGATGGCGTGTCGATTGCTGCGCGAAGTGCGTGCGCGCCCTCGTCGTCCTGCTCGCCGGCTGTGCCGCCCGGGCCCAGCCCGCTCCCCCTCCACCCGCCTCGCCGCCGCCGCCGGCACCGACGATGATCGAGCTCGGCATGCAGGTCGACGAGCCGGTCGGTGTCGCGATCGAAGATCTGCCACCGCATCGCGATCAGCCGGCGGCGATCAAGCTGCTGCTCGGCCACTACCGCAACGACGCGCGCGGGATCGGCGTCACGATCGATCGCACGGAGCGCACGGCATCGTCGATCCCGCCGGCAAAAGTGCGGTTCGATGGCGAGGCCGAGGTGCTGCGGCTCGACGGTTCGCCGGGATCGAGCGGGCGCACCGACTACGCACGCGCGGATCGTCGCGTCGGCCTCCAGGTGTGGAGCGACGGCCGGATCACGATCTACGTGTTCGATCCGCGCACGCGCCTGTCGAGCGGTGCGATCGAGCTCGAGCGCGATGGCGATGCCGATCCCTTGTAGTGCTTCACATGGCGATCAGTGAGTCATCGAGTTTGCGGTGATTGAGCATCGTCACAGCAACTGGCGATCGTGACTCACACGCTCGTTTGGAACTTGTGATGTCTGGAGGGCAATCGCGCGTGAAAATGATTCGCGTCAGATCGCTCACGAATTCGCGACGCGTGTATGAGCAGTGCGTACGTGTGTGCATGTTGCGCGAGTGTGAAATCGCGTTCTCGTTTTGATCAGCGAAGCGCGCGCGTCTCGCCTCGCCATCAAGCGCAAGTGAGCACGCGGATGTTTGCGCGCGGAATCGTGCAGCGCATGACTGCGGCCACCGATGCGTCTACCTCACCGGCTCGCCCTCCTCGTACCACTCACCCTCTTCAACCCTCTCACCGGCTGCGGCGATCACGCAGCCCCGCCCGCGACGGGCGCGAACGTCCCCAAGCTCCAGGCGATCACGTTCTGGAACAAGACCGCGGCGGTCGCGACCGGCGACGTCGCCGAGGCCTCTCGCGCCTACGTCGCCCAGGCGCCGGAGCTCACCGCACCCGGCGACGAATGGGAGATCCGCGCGACCGTCCCCGGCCGCAACGGCGACCAGCACGTGCGCCTGCACCAGAAGCATGGTGGTGTGCCGGTCTGGGGCGGTGACGTCGTCGTCCACGTCGACGGCACGCGGTTCAGCTCGGTCAAGGGCAACCTCGTCACGAACCTCGACAGCTTCGACGTCACCCCGAGCATCGCGGCGAGCGCGGCGCTCGCGACGTCACAGGCCGATTACACCGCGCAGCTCAAGCATCCGTCTGCGACCGGCCCACAGTACAAGCGTGAGTCGAGTGAGCTCGTGATCTTCCCGCAGAAGGATCGCGACGCGCGCCTCGCGTGGCACGTCGTGTTCTACACCGAGGCCGGCAACGGCATGGGCCCGGGCCTGTGGAACTACTTCGTCGACGCGAAGGACGGCAAGATCCTGTTCCGCTACAACAACGTCCAGACGCTCGAGCAGGCGTCGGGCCCGGGCGGCAACACGAAGGTGCCGCGCACGTGGAACATGCAGCTCGACGTCGAGCCGGACGGCACCGCGTTCAAGATGGACACCGCGCGGCTGCAGACGTTCGACATGAAGAACGGCACGACGACCGGCACGATCGTGACCGGTCCGCTCGATCCGATCGGCGACGCCGCGATCAACGACGCGCACGGCTTCGCCGAGGTGACGTTGAACATGCTGCAGGAGTGGATGGGCTTCAACTCGATCGACAACAACGGGTTCGTGATCAAGAGCCGCGTCCACTACGACACGAACTTCGAGAACGCGTTCTGGGACGGCGAGCAGATGACGTACGGCGATGGCGCGACGACGTTCTTCCCGCTGTCGGGTGACGTCGACGTCGTGGCGCACGAGATCAACCACGGCTTCACGACATTCCACTCGAACCTGATCTACGCGAACCAGTCCGGCGGCATGAACGAGTCGTTCTCGGACATCGCCGGCACCGTCGCGGAGTTCTTCGCCGAGGGCAACAGCGCCGACTTCGACATCGGCCGCGACATCTTCAAGGGCAACGAAGCGCTCCGCTTCATGTGCAACCCGACGCAGGACGGCGTCTCGATCGACAACTTCGCGAACTACAACGACTCGCTCGACGTCCACTTCTCGAGCGGCATCATGAACAAGGCGTTCTGCCTCGCGGCGAGCCGGCTGTCGGCCGACGGCGTGCCGAACGTCGACACGGTCCGCCGCGTCGGCACCGCGTTCTACACCGCGAACGCGAGCTTCTGGGTCGAGTCGTCGACGTTCCAGCAAGGCTGCCAGGGCGTCATGGATGCCGCGAAGCAGCTGAACTACACGACCGACGAGCAGGACGTGCTGCGCACCGCGTGGAAGGACGTCGGCGTGTTCTGCGACGGCGAGGTCGAGCCGGTGATCTGCGACGAGACGTTCGAGACCGACAGCGGCGAGGTCGCGTCGCCGAACTTCCCGCAGGACTACCCGAACAACTTCACGCACACGTGGTGCATCAAGCCGACGAGCGGCAACGCGGCGACGCTGACGTTCGACACGTTCAACACCGAGCCGGGCTTCGACTTCGTCACGGTCAAGGACGCGAACGGCGTCGCGCAGACGACGAGCGGCACGACGCCACCGACCCCGGTGACCTCGGCGCTGATCGTCATCAAGTTCACGAGTGACAGCGTCGTGACGGCCTCGGGCTGGCACGCGACGTGGTCGACCGGCGGCACCGAGAACCAGGCGCCGACCGTCGCGATCACCTCGCCGACGTCCGGTCAGAACGTGTCGGGCGCGGTCTCGATCCAGGCGACCGCGAGCGACAGCGACGGCACGGTCTCGAAGGTCGTGTTCGCGCTGCCCGACGGCACGACGGTCGAGGACACCGCGGCTCCGTTCGGCGCGGTGTGGGACTCGAAGACGGTCGCCGATGGCACGTACGCGATCGTCGCGACCGCCGTCGACAACCTCGGCGTCGCGAGCCAGCCGGCGTCGGTCGACGTCAACGTCAAGAACGCGCAGAACTGCCTCGCCGGGACGTTCGAGGCCGCGGGCCTGCCGATCGCGATCCCGGACAACAACTCGACCGGCATCGCGTCGCTCGTCGCGGTCAACGGCGCGGGCAACGTCGGCTCGCTGCAGCTGTCACTGACGATCACGCATCCCTGGCGCGGTGACCTGCGCGTCGTGCTCGTCGCGCCCGACGGTGCGCAGTTCGTCGTCCACGATCGCACCGGCGGCTCGGCGGACAACCTCGTGCTGAGCAACGTCGACGTCACGGCGTTCAACGGTCACGTCGCGGCCGGCCTGTGGCAGCTGCGCGTCACCGACAACGCGGGCGAGGACGTCGGCACGCTCGATCGCTGGGCGCTGTCGATCGTCGGCAACTGCGCGCCGAGCGGCGACTGGTCGGGCAAGGCGGAGCCGAACCTGCCGCTCGTCGACAACGGCTCGGCGTGCAGCACGCTGACCGTCGCGGCCGGCACCGGCGACGCGAGCACGGCGCACCTCGATGTCGATGGCAGCCACGACTTCCGGTCGATCCTGCGCGGCACGCTCACGCACAACGGCGTGACGGTCGATGCGTTCCCGGTCGGGACGTTCCCGACGGGCGCGGGCACGTTCTCGCTCGGCAACGCGCCGATCGCGGGGCTCGCGGGCGACGTCACCGGTGACTGGACGCTGTGCATCATCGACACCGATGCGTTCGGCGACACCGGCACGCTGACGTCGTGGAGCGTCCACGACTAAGGGGAAAAAACCCTGACGTTCAGGTTCCCTGTTCCGGTTCACCGTTCCCTATTCGTCAGGGGGGCCCTCGTAACGTGCGCGGATGAAGGGCGATGACATCGCTGCCCGACTTCGCGCGTTTGCAGCGGGCGTCGTTCGGCTATGCCGAAGGTTGCCGAACGACGCCGTTGCAGGTCATGTCGCAAGACAGCTCGCACGACGAGGATCTCGCGGCTCTCATTTGCGAGGCCAATGAGCTGGTCGCGATCTTGACGGCGTCGATCAAGACGGCGAGGCATGTCGTGCGCCGATGGATCGCGCACGTTCCGTTGGACGCACGTCGCACGGCAGAGCGGCCTTTCATCAACGGTGAGTAGTGAACCGGAACCGAGAACGACAACGGGTTCTACGGTGGCGTCGCGTCCGGCTCCGGTGCCTGCACGACCGGTAGCTTGAACGCGACGCCGTACGTATCGGGCCGGTCGAGTCCGGCCGGCGGATGCGCCTCGTCGTAGAACACGACTTCCGACGGGCGCTTGAGCTCCAGCGCGATGCTGCCCGACGGCTTGTCGCGCGTGTGCTCGTCGAGCTGGATCTTCGAGCTGACGCCGAGCACCTCGATCCGGCCGGTCTTGACCTGGAGCTTCGTCGAACCGTTCGGCACGAGCGAGCCGCGGGACTTGCCGTGGTCGGTCGCGCCGAGCGGATAGACGTAGATCTCGTCGACCGGCCGGCTCGTGCGATTGACGAGCGTCAGGTTCTGGTAGCTGGCTCCGCCGCACGCGGCGAGCACGATCAGGGCAAGGGCGGGCTTCACGCCGTCGATGCAAGCACAGGGACACGGCGCGCGTGTACTTCGAGACACGAGAACGCGTGACGCCGCGGATTTGTTGCGGGCGGCGCGGGCATCGCCCGT
This sequence comes from Kofleriaceae bacterium, assembly GCA_035715365.1. Classification (GTDB taxonomy): domain Bacteria; phylum Myxococcota_A; class Polyangia; order Haliangiales; family Haliangiaceae; genus JABFXX01. The sequence continues at coordinate 123,460 of DASTLB010000080.1, forward strand.
GCAGCACGCGCGGCCATGGAGCCTGCCCTGCGTCCGCCTCGTCTCGTCACCCGCCGGCCGCGTCGCGCGATCGCGTGCGGCATTGCCGCGCTCGCCGCCGCGCTCTGGGTCGGCCGGATCTCCGTCGACGATGCCGCGCCGCTCGCGGTCGTTCCGGTCGTGTCTCCGGTGCAGATCGCGGTCCCGGCGCAGCCACCGCCCGAGGTGACGGTCCAGGTTCCGCCCGCGCCCGAGCCGCCACCGCCGCCGCCTGCCGAGCCGCGGCGGCTGCAGCCGAGCGCCCCGTTCCTCGATGCCGCGTGCCTCGTGCCGCGCGACCCGCCCGCCGAGACCGGCGCATGCACCTGGGACGCCGGGTTTCCGGCGATCTCGGGCGATGGCGCGACGATCGCGGTGCTGGTTCCGGACGGGCCCGAGGCCGCGGACCACACGGGGTGGAAGCTGCGCTTCTTCGACGCGACGTCGGGGCGCACGCTGCGCGAGCACGCGATCGTGACGATGGACGAGGCGAACCTCGGCGAGGACGTCCCGCACGACCGCCGCGATCGCGCGGTCGCCCGGCGTGCCGCGGCGTTGCAGCACCAGCTCGATGCCGGCGGCTACCGATCGCTCGTCATGCTCGGCGCGCGCGACGGCATGCACATGCAGCGCGAGGCGCCGCCGCCGCCGGCCGATCGCGTGTACGCCGAGATCGACGGCGATGCGGTGCGGATCGTCGATCCGACGACCGCGACCGTGAAGCTGCAGCGGCGGTTCGTCTCGCCGAACCCGCACCCCGGCCGGTCGGGCGAGGAGTGCTCCGGCTGGACGATCGCGAGCGCGACCGTGTGGTGGGACGAGCCGACGAGGCGCGTGCTCGTCGCGCAGGTCTACCTGCACGGCGGCTGCATGTGCGGCAGCGATGCGGTGCTGCACGTCGCCGCGGTGCGCTGATCACAGCCGGTGGATGCCGATCACGCGCGGCTGCCCGGTCGCGCTCGTCGCGACGTGGACGAGCGTGCCCGGCATCCCGCGCGAGCTCTCGATCCGCACGATCGTGTAGTGGCTCGCTCCGGGCGCGAGCGCGATCGAGGCGCACGCGCGGCCGCTCGCATCCGGATCGGCGGTGATCGGCGCCGCGAGCGCGCGGCCGGCGTCGTCGAACACGCGCAGCGTGAAGCGCGTGGCCCGGACCTCGAGCTGGTGGCGTAGCGCGAGGTCGGTGAAGCACAGCCGGTCGCCGTCGATCGCGAAGTCGTCGACCGGATTGACCTGCTGGAACCAGTGCTGGGCGGTGCGGCGCTGGCGGGCGACGAGCGTGTCGATCATGTACGCGGTCGCGCGCGGGTCGGTGTAGCGCGCGGCATCGACCGCGGCGGCGAGCTGATCGCGCGTGAACCGGATCAGGATCTTCGCGCCCCAGAACTGATCGAACCGGTCGGCCCAGATCACGGGCAGCTGCGCCGGCGTGTTCGGCTTCCACTTGCCCGGCGCGTAGCCGGTCGTCCCGTACAGCCCGATGCCGCGGATCGGCGGCGCGCGGCGGTCCTCCCAGCGCCGGTGCGAGAGCCCGAGCGTCAGGATCGTCGACAGGCTCGCGGCCGGATCGATCTCGTACTGGTTCTCGATGTAGAGGTGGTTGCTGATCGCGGCGTCGGCACCGAGCGCGTTGCCGAAGTCGACGAGGTAGTGCACGACGTAGTGGATCGCCGGGTTCTTCGGATCGGCCTGCCAGCTGTCGAGCGTGTTGTCCTCGCGGATGTCGGTGTGCGCGAGCCACGCGCAGAGCGCCGCGAGCCCGCGCTGATCGCGACGCAGCTCGTGCGGGATCAGATCGTTCGGATCGTCGGCGCGGACGCCGAGCCGCGGCGTCCCGCCGAGCGGCTTGCCGGCGATGTACGTCGACGCGATGCCGCGGATCCGGCCGTCGGGTTCGTGCGAGACCTGCGCGAGCGCCTGCTGGACGTACGCGTCGTCGATCGGCAGCTTGTCGCCATCGACCTTGCGATAGGCGCCCTTGCCGACGCGCAGCTGATCCGGCGTGAAGTACACGACGTGGTCGGCGGGCACGTTGTAGCCGGTGGCCCACAGCAGGCGCGCGACGATCGCGTCGGCGCCGGTCTCGACCTCGGGCAGACGCGGCTCGTCGAACTTGAGGATGAACTTCACGCCGCGCGTGTCCTCGGCGACGAAGCCGATCGCGGTGCCGCCCGCCTTCGCGCTCTTGATCGTCCACGGCAGGTGGTGCTCGGGCGAGTCGCTCGGCTCGGGCCCGCGCCGGATCTCCTCGGGCGACAGCGCGCGGCGGCCGATCCGGTTCGTGAACCACGTCGAGTCCGGAACCTCGTCGAGCGCGCTGATGCCGAGTGCGCGCTGGTGCGGCCGCAGCTCCATGCCGCGCACCGTCCGCAGGTAGTACGAGTCGAAGTGGTGCAGGTAGCGGCGGAACGCGCGCTCGCGCGGTGGCTTCGGGACGTCCTGGCGATCGTCGACGCGCTCGACCGCGGGCGCGTTCGCGAACCGCACCGAGCCGACCGCGGTCGTCCGCCCGGTGCACGAGGCGAGCGCGGCGAGCACGACCAGCCAGCGCATCAGTAGCGCTCCCGCGTGCGCGCGTCGAACGCCGGGTTGAACGCGACGTAGGCCGCGACGTCGCCATCGATCGAGGTCGCGAGCTCGGCGCGCAGCACGAGGCTCTTCGTGCCGAGCATCTCGATCGAGAGGCCGTAGCCGGCGCGCGGATGATCGAGCGTCAGCGCGTCGAGCCCGGAGTACACGCGCCCGACGTCGACGAACACCGACGGGGCGAGCCACGTCGCGGCCGCCCACGTGTAGCTCGCCTGGCCGATCAGCGCGACGCGATCGCGGAACCGGTCGCTCGGATAGCCGCGCAGGAAGCTCGGACCGCCGAGCCGCGGCAGCTCGGAGAACGGCACGCGATCGCGATCGCCGGTCACCATCTCGCCATACGCGCGGAGCTGGAGCACGCGCGCTGCTCGGGTGAGCCGCAGGTACTGCTGCAGATCGAAGCCGACGCGATAGAACGTCGGCTCGCCGTCGCCGAGCCCTTGCTGGCGGCCCGCGAACGCGAGCGCGAGCCCGCCGCTGCTGCGCATGCCGGTCGGATCCCAGCGATCACCGGGGCCGCGCGTGTCGCGCGCGAGCTGGAGCTCGTCGTACAGAAACGTCGTGCCAGTCATGAACCCGGGCACGCGATCGACCTCGTACACCGCGTCGATCGGTGGATCGCCGCCGGATTCGTTCGGCGCGAACTCCTTGCGCGTGATGCCCGCGGTCGCGGTGATCGACGCATCCCACGGCAACGTCAGCTTGAGCCGCGGTAGCGCGCGCGCGACCGTGACCCGGAACCGGCTCGCGATCGCGGTCATGTCCATCGTCGGATCGACGGGCGCGACCGGCAGCGTGCCGAGATCGGCGTTGCCGTAGCCGTAGAACCGATCGGTGTCGCGCACCGCGTAGCGCCCCTCGAGCGACGCGACGAGCCCGCCCGGCAGCCGCGTGCCAGTGTCGACACTGCCGACCGCGACCCACAGAAACTCGCCGCCGAAGCCGGCGCGCGCCGAGAATCGCTCGCCCTCGCCGAACGCGTCCTTGATGTAGCCACGCGCGCCGATGTTGAGCCCGAGGCCGGTCTCGAACAGCGCGGTCGGAAACAGCGCGATCCTGCGGTCCTCAGTCGAGAACAGCCGGATCGCGTCACCGATCACGTCGTAGCGATCTTGCACGTAGAGCATGCCGCGCACGGGTTGCGCGACGAGCTCGATCGGCAGGCGCGGGAACAGCAGCACCGATCGACCGACCTTGCGCGCGACGGTGTCATCCGGCTCGGTGGAATCCGTGCGACCGCTCTCCTGTCCCGGCCGGGGCGCGCCCTTGACGTCCTCGGCGCTGAGCGGCGGATCTGCCGGCGGCGGATCGGGCGGATCGTCGGCATGGGCGGTCCTCGCGAGCGCGAGGACTGCACACGCTGCCAGCAGAGCTTTCACGACAGCAAGCCCTGCGTAGGCTGTGCCAGCGGCGCCCGCTCGATCTCGCGCACGGGCTGCGCTGCGGCATCATCGGCGCGGGACGTTGCGCGCGCGCGCGAGCCCGATCAGCAGCAGTCCCGCGAGCACGACCGCGTCGCGCCCGATCCGTGCGAGCTCGCTCTGCAGATTTATCGTTCGAATGTTCATTCGATAATCTGGTAGCGGACCGCGCAGCGACTGGTCAAGCAGGATCTGGAGCGCTGTGTGTTACGTGCCGTCGTCGTGCGGAGGCGTGCGATCGTGGTCACGCTTGCCCTACACCCGCGTGGATCCGGGTTGACCTGCGCGCGGGAACCGCGTATCTGATTTTTCGAATGAATATTCGTTCTAATATCCGAGCACGGCCCACCGTGGCGCCCCGCGGCGCCGCGCGGTCACCGGCTCGCGACGAGGAACGACCGATCGCGCGGTTCGGGAGCGCGCTCACCGCGGCGCTCGCGATCGCCGATCTGGGACCCGAGCTTCGTGCGATGGTTCATGGAATGAACGTTCGTTCGAAGCGTGATGGTCGCCCCGCGAAGCCCGCTCCCGCCGTCCCCGCGGTCCACGCGCCGCGCCGCCGCGGTCGTCCGGTCGTCGGTGACAAGCGACGCCGGCTGCTCGATGCCGCGCTCAAGGTGTTCGCCGAGCGCGGTTTCCACGGCACGACCGTGCCCGAGGTCGCGGCCGCCGCGGGCGTCGGCACCGGCACGCTGTATCACTACTTCGAGCACAAGCATCAGCTCGTCAACGAGGTCTATCGCGACGCGAAGCTGCGGCTGCGCAGCTCGCTGCTCGACGGACTCGCGGATCCGGACATCGACAAGCCGGGCGCCGCCGAGCGCTGGTTCTCGGAGCTGTGGCGCCGGCTCGCCGCGTACGCACGCGAGGAGCCGGACGCGTTCCGCTTCCTCGAGATGCAGGACCATGTCGAGTACCTCGACATCGAGAGCCGGCAGATCGAGATCTCGACACTCGCGCCGCTGTTCCTCGTCGGCAAGCGGATCCACGATCGCTCGGGCGGGCCGCGCGTCGACGTCGTGATCGCGCTGATGTGGGGCGCGTTCGTCGGGCTCGTCAAGGCGAGCCGGCTCGGCTACCTGCAGCTCGACGACGCGAGCCTCGAGGAGGCCGGCGCGATCGTGTGGCGGCTGATCGAGCCCGAGGCGACGCGCGCGCTGAAACCGAAACCGAAACGAGGTTGAATGCCAGCGGTCTCGCTTCTTCGTCACGCCGCCGATCGGCGAGCCCTCGGTCTTGCAGCGGCCCACGTCGCGCTCGTCGCCGCCACCCTGGTGGCGTGGCAGGCGGGCTTCCCGGGATGGTTCTTCGCCGGCGTGACCGCGCCGGTGCTCGCGGCGTCGGCGTTCGTGCAGCTGATCTCGGTGCACAACGCGATGCACGCGCCGATCTTCCGGGCGAAGCGGCTCAACCGCGCGTGGCAGTGCGCGCTGTCGATCTGCATCGGCTACCCGGTCAGCATCTACGTGCCGGTCCACAACCTGAGCCATCACCTCGGGCTGCAGACGCCGCGCGACATCCTGCGCACGACCGAGGTCCGGCATGGCTGGAACCTGCTCAACCTCGTGCACCACATGGTGATGGGCACGGTGCACCTCCACCTGCTGCACTTCGCGTATCTCGCGACGATGCGGCGGTCGCGACCGCGGTGGCTGGCGCAGGTCGGCTACGAGGCCGCCGCGACCGCGGTGTACCTCGGCGCGATCGCGTTCGTCGTCGGTCCGGTCGCGATGGTGCTGCTCGTCTGGCTGCCGGCCATCCTCGGCCAGCTGCTGATGGTCGGCTTCGGCTACGTCCAGCACGATGGCTGCGACGCCGACAGCGAGTACCACCACTCGCGCAACTTCACGTCACCGGTCCTCAACTGGTTCATCTGCGACAACGGCTATCACACGGCGCATCACAACCGTCCCGCGCTGCACTGGTCGCGGGGCAAGGCCGCGCACCACGCGGACGTCGTGCCGAACATGGATCCGCGGCTCGACGAGCCATCGCTCGTCGCATACCTCGCGCGCGCGTTCGTGTGGCCCGGCCGCCGGCTGCGGTTCGACGGTCGGCCCGTCGAGCTGCCGCCGCAGCGCGCGCGCCGCGAGCTGTGGACGCCGGTCAGCGCGATCACGAGCGGCGCCTCGAGCGGCGCGGTGGAGGGCTGATGCACCCGAGCACCTCGATCGCGATCCTCGGCGGTGGCGCGTCCGGCCTGACGCTCGCGCGCACGCTCGCCGATCTCGGCTTTGGCAACCTCGTCGTGTTCGAGCGCGGCGACGACGTCGGCGGCAAGTCGTGCACGGTCGACATCGACGGCCTGCCACACGATCTCGGCGCGACGATGGGCGTGCCGATCGACTACCGGCCGGTCGTCCGGTTCTCGGACGAAGCCGGCCTTGCCACCGTGCCGTTCCCCGAGGAGACGCACTACAGCGTCGCGCACCGCGGGCCGGTCGCGCTCAACCGCTGGCACGAGCTGCCGCGCGTGTTCCGCGACGCCGCCCGCTACGTGCAGCTGCACCGCCGGCTGTGGCGGCCCGCGCTGCACCGCGCGGATCGCGCGCTGTACGCACCGTGGGCCGAGCTCGTCGCGGGCCACGGTCTCGAGGCCGCGAGCCGCCGCATGCTGTGCTACCGCACCGGCTACGGCTACGGGTTCGACGACGAGGTACCCGCCGTGATGTACGCGAACCTCGTGCGGCCGCAGACGCTGCTCGGGCTCGCGGTCGGCGATCCGTTCATGTGGCGCACCGGCACGCAGCCGATCTGGCGCGCGCTCGCACGCCGGATCGCACCGCGCGTCGACGTTCGCACGCGGACCGAGGTGACCCGGATCGAGCGCACGCCGAGCGGCGTCCGGATCGCGAGCACCCACGGCGGCAAGCTGCGCAGCGAGGCGTTCGATCGGCTCGTGATCGCGTGCGATCCGAGCGTCGTGCTGCCGCGGCTCGACGCGAGCGCGTTCGAGCAGCACGCGTTCTCGCGGATCCGCACGTATCCGTACTCGACCGTCGCGTGCGAGATCGCCGGGCTCGCGAGCGGCCGTGAGTCGATCGGCTACGTCGACGAGAACATGACGCGCACGCGCGCCGGCCACCCGATGGCGTGGGTCAAGCGCCACGCCGATCGCGACATCTACATCGTCCACCTGTTCGCGCCCGACGACGTGTCCGACGCCGAGCTCGCGCGCCGGATCGCAGGCGACGTCGCGCGGCTCGGCGGCCGGCTCGTCCGTGTCCATCACGTCAAGCGGTGGCGGTTCTTCCCGCACTTCGACAGCGGGTTCATGCAGGCCGGCGGCCTCGCGCAGCTCGATCGCTGGCAGGGCCGCCACCACACGTACGTGATCGGCGAGGTGCTGTCGTTCGCGACGCTCGCGCGCGTGACCGAGCACGCGATCGCATTCGCGCACCGGATCGCCGACGAGCCCGCGCGGCGCGCCACCGCGAGGCTCGCGTCGTGACGGCGATCGCGTTCTCCGACGTCCGCGCGAAGGGCTGGATCGTCGTCGGTGACGACGTCTACGACATCGCGCGGTTCTCGTCGCGACATCCCGGCGGCCCCGAGATCGCGCAGCTGCGCGGCGGCGACGCGACGTTCCCGCTGATCAACGCGCACGGCATCCGCGGCGAGCTGCCGGCGCTGCCGAAGAAGCTGCGCGTCGGCACGATCGATCCGGCGACGCTGCCGCCTGCCGATCGCGAGCTGCGCGCGCTGTGGACCGATCTCAAGGCGCGCGGGATGTTCGATTACAAGCGCTGGTGGTTCGCGCTCGACGCGATCCGCGGCCTCGGGTTCTTCCTCGCCGGCTGGCTGACGCTCGACACGCCGGTCATCGCGTTCTTCGCGCTGCTCGTCGCGCGGCTCAACGTGATGTGGTGGGTGCACGACGTCTGCCACGACTCGGTGTTTCGCGATCGCGACCGCGCGCGGTGGTGGGCCGAGGCGATGTCGATCGTGTTCGTCGGCACGTCGGTGCTCGACTACCAGTACGTCGTCCACCGGATCCATCACGGTTTCACGAACACCGTCGGTGCGGACCAGGCGATCGACACCGGTCCCGTCGTGTGGCACCAGCTGATGCGCGCGCGCACGAGCGACACGTTCGTCCAGGTGCAGTCGGCGTTCTGGTTCCTCGTCGTGCTGCCGCTGACGCTGCCGTACTTCATGTACATCGGCTTCCGGCACTCGCTGCGCGACGAGCGCTACTGGACGATCGCTGCCGTGATCGCGCGGTGGACGATCGCGTTGTGGCTGTTTCGCGATCACCTCGTCGTGTTCCTCGTGCCGAGCCTGCTGTCCGCGTACCTGCTCGGGCTGACCGCGAGCCTCAACCACTTCCATCGTCCGATGTCCGAGCGCACCGACTGGAACTTCCCGCGCTCGGTGACGTGCGTGACGCAGAACCTCGGCGCGACCGATCGCGTCTCGGCGTGGCTGCTCGGCGGGCTGTCGTTTCACATCGAGCATCACTTCTTCGCGACGATGCCGCGCCGCAACTACCGCAAGATCGCGCGCGAGCTCGAGGCGTACTGCAAGCGCCACGGCTTGCCGTACCAGCGGATCTCGGTGCCGCAGGCGATCGCGACCCTGTGGCGCAAGCTGCGCCGGCCGTACGAGGACAACGTCCCGCCGAGCCGGCCGAGCATGGACATCACGCACTACGATGCGCGCTAGATCGATGCATCCGGCCGATCGCGTGCCGGCGCTCGTCGTCACGGCGGGCGTCGCGCTCGCGATCGCGCCGTTCGTCATCGCGCTCGCGCGGCCGGCGACGATCGCGCTCGCGGTCGGCTCGCTCGCGCTGCGCAGCCTGGCGCCGGTGCACCAGCATTGCCACGCGCACTACGCGGTGTTCGGCCGCCGCGCGCTCGACGCGATCTACGACGTGATCCTGCTGCTCGCCGCCGGCAACACGACCGCGGTCTGGGAGCTCCAGCACGTCCAGGGTCACCACCGCGCGTACCTCGGCCGTACCCACGATCCGGCGAATCACGATCGGTTCGGCGGCGGCCGGCTCGGGTTCGCGATCCTCGGCGATGCGATCAGCGCCGTCGACGCGTGGCGGCTGGCGCGCGGCCCATCGCGCGCGCGGCTCGTCCGCCAGCTCGCGCTCCAGCTCGCGATCGTCGTCGCCGCGTTCGCCGTCGATCCGGTCGCCGCGGTGATCTTCCTCGTGATCCCGTGGCTGCTGCTGCGGTGGTTCGTGTTCTGGTTCTCGTGGGCGCAGCACCACGACGTGCCGATGCACGACGTCTACAGCGGCTCGGTCACGCACTTCGGCTGGACGAATCGCCTCTACCTCAACGTCGGCCATCACACCGCGCATCACGAGAAGCCGACGCTGCACTGGACCCGCCTGCCGGCACGCACCGCGCAGATCTTGGAAAGGATCCCATCGTCATGCTTGCGTTGACCCGAGCTTCGATCGATCTCGCCGCCGAGTGGACGGTGCGCCGCCTGCTCGACGAGGCCGGCATCGCCGTCGACGGCACCCACGCGTGGGACCTCCGGGTCCTCGATCCGAGCTTCTACGCGCGCGTGCTGCGCAACCCCGGCCTCCAGCTCGGCGAGACGTACATGGATGGGCTGTGGGATTGCGACGCGATCGACGAGCTCGTGTACCGGCTCTACGTCTCGGGCGTCGCGACCGCGCACGAGCGCCGCGCGACGTTTCATGTGCGCAACGCCCTCGCGCGCGTGCGCAACCGGCAATCGCGCGCGCGTGCCGACGAGGTCGCGACCGCGCACTACGATCTCGACACCGCGCTATATCGCGCGATGCTCGACGAGTCGCTCGTCTACACGTGCGCGTACTTCCGCGAGCCGACCGACTCACTCGGCGTCGCGCAGCAGCACAAGCTCGCGATGATCTGCGACAAGCTCGATCTGCGCGCCGGCGAGACGCTGCTCGACATCGGCTGCGGGTTCGGCGGGCTCGCGGCGTACGCGGCGACGTATCGCGGCGCGCGCGTCGTCGGGATCACGAACTCGGTGCAGCACGCCGAGGTCGCGCGCGCCCGCACCGCGCAGCTGCCGGTCGAGATCCGCCTGCTCGACTATCGCGACCTGCCCTCGCTGCAACGCCAGTTCGACAAGATCGCGTCGATCGAGATGATCGAGGCGGTCGGGCCGAAGAACTACCGCGTCTACATGGACGTCGCGCATCGCTGCCTCGTCGATGGCGGCCGGTTCCTCGTCCAGTCGTTCGTCTCGAGCACGAGCCAGCAGGTCTGCAACGCGTGGTTCGATCGCTACATCTTTCCGAACGGCGTGTCGCCGTCGTTCGCGCAGCTCGCCGAGGCGACCGAGTCCAGCTTCGGCGCGCCGAAGGACGTCCACGATCTTGGCGCGCACTATCCGCCGACGCTGCTCGCGTGGGATCGCAACCTGATGGCCGCGTGGCCGCAGCTCGCGGCGCGCCGGCGCGGCCCGCGGTTTCGCCGGATGTGGCACTTCTACCTGACGTCACTCGCGGGCGTGTTTCGCGCCGAGGACCTGCGGCTGTGCCAGATCGTCTACGCGAAGGGCCCGGTGGGCGAGATCCGTGCGTGAGCCGAACGTCCGCCCCGCGACGCGCGGGCTGTTCCGGTACCCGCTCGATCTCGCGCCGACGCTCGTGATCACCGGCGCGGTCGCGCTCGGGCTCGCCGCGCTCGTCGTCGATCACGCGCACCTGTGGTGGATCGTGCCGGTGTCGTTCGCGGGCCGGTTGCCGGCGCCGGCGCACCAGCACGCGCAGGGCCACCTCTCGATCTTCCGCAGCGCCACGCTGAACGCGGTCTACGATCAGATCCTCGCGCTCGCGTCCGGTCACACGACCGCGGTCTGGGAGCTCCAGCACTCGCTCGGTCACCACCTCGACTACCTCGACTCGCAGACCGACGTCGCCGGTGCCGATCGATTCCGGATCACGCGCGGTCGCTCGCCGCTCGTGCGCCGGCTCGTGTTCATGGTCGCCGCCGACGCGCTGACGATCCCGGACGCGTACCGGATCGCCGCGCGCTATCCCGCGCGCCGGCGCCGGCTGCGCACGCGGCTCGTCACCCAGCTCGCGCTGCAGCTCGGCGTGCTCGCCGCGATCGCGGTCGTCGATCCGATCGTCTGCCTCGCCGTGTTCGTGATCCCGAACATCGTCCTGCGCTGGCTCGTCGGCTGGATCGCGTTCGCGCAGCACGATGGTGTGCCGGCGACCGGCACCTACGCCGGATCGATGAACGAGTTCGGGTTCGTCAGCCGGCTGCTACTCAACGTCGGCCACCACACCGCGCATCACGAGAAGCCGACCCTGCACTGGTCGCTGCTGCCGTGGCGCACCGCGGCGATCTGGTCGCGGATCCCGGCGTCGTGCATCCGCGGCACTCCCGATGCCGGCTGGGGCAGCGTGCCCGGCATTGTCACATCGCCCAAGTCACCGACAATCCAGGCCCGGAGTCCCGGCTCACCCGGTTCGTGATCGCGGGCACGTGGCGTTCGGGACAAACCGTGGTTTGCTTTCGGTTCAGGCGTAATCGCCTGATCCGCTTGGAGAAACGGATGCACGGATCGACACGAGACGCCTGGTTGTTGCCGACCCGCCAGCAGGAGTTCCCGCTGCGTGAGGAGCTGGCGCCTACCCGCCTACATGGTCGCCGCGAAGGCACGTTCCTCGTCCTCGCGGGCACGTTCCTGATCGCGACCGCGGCGACCGTGCTGCTCGGCGGTCAGGCGCTGATCGATCTGACCGCGCTCGTCGCGGCATGGACCGGCCAGTCGCTCGGCGTGGCCGCGACGCTGCCGCTCGGCGCGCTCGCGTTTCCGATCGGCTTCGTGATGATCGCGCTCGTCTGCGATCTGTACACGCCGCGCCGCGCGCGCGCGCTGATCGTGTTCGGTGCGATCGCGAGCCTCGCGCTCGTCGGCCTCGCCCGGATCGCCGATCTCGCGGCCGGCCACGACACCGCGTTCGCGTTCGCGCTCGCGTTCACCGCCTGCTACTTCGTCGCGTTCGTCGCGTACATCGAGATCTTCGATGCGGCACGCCGCAAGCTGCGCGGCCGGCACCTGTGGCTGCGCGCGAACCTCGCGGCGCTGATCGCACAGCTCGGCGGGTGGGCCGCGTTCGGCCTCGTCGCGTACTTCTACGGCACGCGCGTGCTCGGCGCGAGCTACGGTGCCGCGGTCGATCAGACGACCGCGATCGTGATCGGCGCGAGCGCGTACTCGACGGCGTTCGTGCTCGTCGCGACGCTCCCGCTCGTGATCGCCGCGCATGCGCTGTCGATCTTCCTGCGCGTCGGCGACGATCTTGGAGAGGTCGCGCGCGCGCACGACGACGACGACGATGACATCGTCGACGCCGCCGCCAGCGAGCCGGTGCTGCTGCGTCCGCGCCAGCCGCGCGCGAGTGGCACGCGCCCACCCGCGGTGATCGTCGACGACGACCCGCCGGTGCACCCGACGCGGCGCCGCGCGCCGAAGAACTCGATCCCGCCGTACTCGAGCGCAGAGATGCGGTTCTTCACCGAGGGCGATCAGCTCGAGGCCGGCGACTCCGCGAACGACATGTCGAGCTCGGGCGTTCGCGCCCGCGCCTAAGCCAGGCGCGCTCTCAGCTCGGCCGCGAGCTCGGCCGGCGAACGCGTGACGAGCAGCGCCGCGAACGCGGCGAGCTGATCCGGCGCGAGCGTCATCACGTACGGGATCAGCCGCGCCTGCTCGTCGACCGAGAGTAGCTCGCGCACCGCGGACAGCTTCGCGATCAGCTCGGGCGAGATGCCAGCCGGCGGCTGCGCCGAGAACCGCGCGAGCGCGAGGTGATCGATCGCGACCGAGCTCGGCTTGCCGTCGAGCACGAGCTCCGCGAGCCCGAGTCCGGTCGCCGGCGCGCTCTTGAACCCGACGCCCGAGAACCCGGCCGCGACGTAGTAGCCGGCGAGGCCGGGCATCGCATCGACGATCGGCTGACCATCGGGCGTGAAGTCGTACAGCCCGACGACGCCGCGCACGATCCGCGACGGCGCGAGCGGCGGAAATCGCACCGCGAGCTTGCCGAGCAGCGCGGTGCAGTAGTCGGCGTCGACCGTGCGCACGTAGTCGTCCGGGTCCTGCACCTCGCCGAGCTTGTAGTCGATGCCGACGAAGTTCGTGTCGCCCGACGGGTGCGTGTAGAGGCCGGTGATCTCGTCGTAGAACCCGATCTCGCGCCTCGGAAACCCGCTCGGTCGATCGAGGTAGCAGACCTGACCGCGGCGCAGCGTGATCGGTAGCGGCACCTCGGGCAGCGCGTGGAGCCGCGGCGTCCACGGCCCCGCGGCGAGGATCGCGACGCGGCACGCGATCACGCCGGCCTCGGTCTCGACGCCGGTGACGCGGCCATGGTCGTGGACGATCCGGACGACGCGCGTGTCCTCGCGCAGCGCGACGCCGCGCCGGCGTGCCGCCTCGGCGAGCGAACGCGTCGCCGCGAGCGGGTTCGCCCAGCCGCTCGCCGGCTCCCACGCACCGCCCGCGAGATCCTCGACGTGGAGCAGCGGCTGCAGCGACGACAGCTGCTCGGGATCGAGCCACTGCGACTCGAGGCCCTCGCGCACGAGCATGTCGTGCACCGCGCGGACGCCGGCGAGCCGCTCGACGCCGGTCACGTGCAGGTAGCCGCCGCGCACGAAGCCACAATCGCCGCCGATCTCGTCGCGCCAGCGCGCGAACACGTCGCGCGACCGGGCGATCAGCCGGACCTCGTCGAGGCTGTCCCAGTGCGTCTGGATGAAGCCGCCGGACTTGCCGGTCTCGCCACTCGCGAGCCCGCCGCGCTCGAGCAGCATGACGGACGTCGCGCCCTTCGCCGCGAGGTGATAGGCGGTGCTCGCGCCGATCACGCCGCCGCCGATGATCACGATCTCTGCGCTCGCGCTCATTGCGTGCTCAGGCTAGCGCGATCACGGGTGGAAAGAACCGGCGCTCGAGCATCGCTTGCGTGTCGACGCGCTGGCCGGTCGGGACCGGGCCGACGTCGTCGGACCACGTGACGGCGTCGCGCTCGCCGAGCGCGTGCCACAGCTGCGCGCCGAACCCCGGCATCACCGGCGCGACGATCATCGCGAGCGTGCGCGCGGCCGCGAGCTCGAGCGCGAGCCCGGTCGAGCGCTGTGCATGCAGGCTCGGGATCCCGGCGAGCTGCGCCTGCGCCGCGCCGAATCCCACCGCGCGATCGACAAGCTCGCCGATCGCGAGCGAGACCTCCTTCATCGACAGGCTCTCGTACCCGGTGCGTGCGCGCGCGACGATCGCCTTCAGCTGCGCGAGGAACGCGAGCTGCTCGTCGGACCACGGCTGCAGCGATGCGTTCGCCGGCTGCGGCGCGCACGACGCCGACTCCATCGCGAGCCGCGTGCCGAGCGTCTCGAGCCAGTCCTGCCAGTAGCGCGGGACGAGGTTGACGAACATGTGCAGCGCCTGGAGGTTCGCGCTCGTCTGCATGTCCTCGGGCCGGACCTTCGCGAGGAACAGCCGCAGCAGATCCGCCGGCACCTGCGCGAGCAGCGCGCGTGCGTCGAGCACGTGGCCCTGGCTCGTCGACATCTTCGCCTGATCGAGCAGCAAGAACTCGTTGACGCCGAGCGCGACCGGCAGCTTCGCGGCCGGATCGAGCGCGAGCGCGGCGGCCGGATCCTCGACGAGATAGAGGAACGCGTTGTCGTACCCGAAGCAGCACGTGACCTCAGCCGTCGCACCGTGACGCTCGCGCAGGTACGGCGACGCGAGCGCGACCTCGAGCCACGGCGAGATGATCTGATCCTCGAACCCGGCGAGGCCGGTCGGGATCCCCCAGCGCGCCGACTCCGACGCCGGCACCGCGGGCAGCCCGGCCTCGAGCCACTGCGCCGCGAACCGGCGCAGTTTCGGGGTCAGCCGCAGCCGCGCGTGATACGCGGCGAGCGCGTCCGCGTACGGCGCGAGCGGGAACATCAGCTGGCGCTGCGCGCGCCGCACGGCGGGCGACTGGCAGCGATCGCAGGTCGCGTTGCCGAGATCGAACGAGCGATTCGGCGAGCAGCAGGTCTCGCACATCGCACCGAACGTGCGCTTCGTGCACCGCGGGCAGTCGCCGACGACGAACGCGTCGAACAGCGCGAGCTCGCAGCGCTCGCAGTACCACGCGTCGTGCGTCTCCTCGACGAGCTTGCCCGCGGCGTGCAGCGCGGCGAACCGCGCCTGCACCGCCGCGCGATATTCGGCGTCGCGCGCGCTGTGCACGACCACGTCGGGTGCGGCCGAGAACGCGCGCAGCGTGTCGACGATCTGGGTCGCGTACTGCGCCGCGAGCTCGCCGGGCGCGATGCCGACATGGAGCGCGCGATCCGCGACGTAGCTCTGGTTCTCGTCGGTGAGACAGATCGTCTGCGCGTGCGCGCCGCGCGACCGGTAGTAGCGCGTCGTCACGTCCGCGAGCAGGTACGGCCCGGCGAGGTGGCCGAGGTGCAGCGGGCCGTTCGCGGTCGGTGGCGACGGGATCACGAGCCGCGGGATCGACGCGTCGGTCTCGCTCGCGACCGTCGCATCCCAGAAGATCGAGACGAACACGAGATCGTCGGTCGCCGAGTCGTTGCGCAGATCGTGATGCACGCGCGGCTGCATGTAGACGACGTCGCCGGGCCCGACCGCCATCGCCTCGTCGCCGATCGACATCGTCCCGCGCCCCGAGCAGATGATGAACGTCTCCGCCGGATCGTGGTTGTGGCGCATCGTGCGGCCGCCGGGCTCGACGACCGCGAGGCTCGCGCCGAACGGGGTGTCCTCGATCGCGTCCCACGGATACAGGTCGCGAAACAGCACCGAGTGCGGCTCGGACTCGAGGTCGGCGCGCGAGAACTTGCGGATCAGCATTCCCGCTCGATGCTAACTCGTTGCACCATCGACGATGTGAACGAGCCCTCGACCGTCACTGTCACCGCGGTCCCGGACCGGTTAGACGCGCTCGAGCTACCGCCGCACGAGGTGCTCGAGGGCTCGCCGCATGCCGGCCTTCGGTTCACCGCGAAGAGCGCCGACGACGAGGCCGCCGCGGGATTCTGGTCGTGCGAGGTCGGTCGCTACGAGTTCGTGTTCGATTACGACGAGTTCGTCTACCTGATCCGCGGCGAGATCGTCATCACCGAGGCAGGGTCGAATCGCACCCTCGTGCTGCGGGCGGGTGAGTCCGCACATTTCCCGCAGGGCACCACCTCGATCTGGCAGGTCACGCAGCCGGTGCTGAAGTACTTCGTCGCGCGCCGACCGTACTGATCCGGGCTAGGCTGAGTCATGGAAGCCCCACGTGGCAGCGCGCTCCGCTGGCTGCGCGTGGTGGCGCTCGTGATCGGCGTCGGCGCGTTCGCGCTGCTGGTGCACCGGCTGGGCTGGGCCGGCGTGACGCGCGTGCTCGTCGACACCGGCTGGTGGTTCGCGGTGATCGCGGCGATCGATGTCGCCGGCGCGCTGTGCGACGCGGCGGGCATCCGGACGTTCGCGAACGCCCACGGCGACCTGCCGTACGGGCGCGCGGTCGCGGCGCAACTCGGCGGCGTCGCGATCAACCGGGTGACGCCGGGCAGCGCGCTCGGCGAGCCGGTCAAGATCTCCCTGCTGTCGGAGTACCTGCCGCGCGCGAATGCGGTGTCGACGATCCTGATGTTCGACGTCACCGCGACGTGCATCGCGATCGCGGTGATCGTGATCGGCGTGCCGCTGACGCTCGTGTTCGCCGACCTGCCAGCGCGCGTCGAGCTCGTCGCGTGGATCGGCGCGATCGTGCTGCTCATGTTCGCCGCCTCGCTCGCGCTCGTGGTTCGCCGCGGCGTGGTCGCCACGCTCGTCGCCGCGCTCGCCCGGCTCCGCCTCGTGTCGCGCGCGCGCGTCGTCGCGTGGAGCACGAGCATCTCCGAGATCGACGGCATGGTCCGCGAGCTCGGCAACCGGCGATCGCGGCGCGCGATGATCTGGCTGTTCGCGTCGCGCTCGCTCAACTGGGTCGGCACCGTCGTGATGCTGCACGCGTCGGGCCTGCCGATCACGCCCGCGCTCGTCGTCGGCCTGCTGTCGGTCGGGCTGCTCGTGCAGTGGATCTCGAACATCGTGCCGCTCGGGCTCGGGCTCGCCGAGGGCGGCAACTACTTGCTCTATGCGGCGCTCGGCGCACCGGCGGCGTCCGGCATCGACTTCTCGATGGTGAACCGCGCGCGCAACATCGTGCTGTCCGCGATCGGCCTCGTGGTGCTCGCGATCACGAGCTACGTCGATCGCCGTCGCCGCGGCTGATTCGTGCGACACTGCGTCAGAAGTTGTCGACGACGAGCCCACCCGACCAGCGGCAAAATCTACTGTTGCCGCACATCGAGCGCTGGCCGCTCGATCCCGACAAGCCGGTGATCGAGCTGATCGACGTCTCGATCGCGTTCGGCGGCAAGCAGGTCCTCGACAAGCTGAACCTCAAGATCTGCCCCGGCAAGACGACCGTGATCGTCGGCCGCAGTGGCTCCGGCAAGTCGGTGCTGCTCAAGCTGATGATGGGCCTGCTCAAGCCGGACAGCGGCCAGGTGATCCTGTTCGGCCGCGATCTCGCCGAGGTCTCGCCCGTCGAGGTGCTCGAGCTGCGCAAGCGGATGGGCATGCTGTACCAGAACTACGCGCTGTTCGACGCGCTGTCGGTCGAGGACAACGTCGGGTTCACGCTGATCGAGAACTCGAAGCTGCAGCGTCCGAACATCGAGCAGCTGTCGCACGAGCTGATCCGGATCCTCGGGCTCGGCGGCAGCGAGCGCCTGTTGCCGGCGGAGCTGTCGGGCGGCATGAAGAAGCGCGTCAGCCTCGCGCGCGCGCTCGTCGCGAATCCCGAGGTCGTGCTGTTCGACGAGCCGACGACCGGTCTCGATCCGATCATGATCGAGAAGGTCGACGAGATGATCGCGCTCGCGAACGAGCAGTACCAGATCACGAGCGTGATCATCAGCCACGACATGGCGAGCACGAAGCGGCTGTCCGACAAGGTCGCGTTCCTGCACGACGGCAAGATCATCTTCGAGGGCACCTACGAGGAGTTCCTCGACGCCGAGCTGCCACCGATCCGCGCATTCGTCGAGGGCGCGCAGACCTCGCGGCTCGCGCGAGGCGCCGAGGACGTGCGCATCGAGCCGGTGCACGTCGAGCGGCCGCCGGACGCGGACGTCGCGATCGAGCTCGTCGACGTCCACAAGAAGTTCGGCGGCAAGCACGTGCTGCGCGGCGTGAACCTCAAGATCTACCAGAAGAAGATCACCGTCTTGATCGGCGCCTCGGGCTCCGGCAAGTCGGTGATCATCAAGCACATCATGGGGCTGTTCAAACCGACCTCCGGCGAGATCCGGGTGTTCGGCCAGAACATCGTCCCGATGAACGATCGCGAGCTCAACGACGTGCGCACGCACTTCGGCCTGCTGTTCCAGCACGCGGCGCTGCTCGACTGGCTGCCGGTGAGCGGCAACGTCGCGTTCCCGCTCGTCGAGCGCACGAAGCTCGGCAAGAAGGAGATCAAGGAGCGCGTCGCCGAGATCCTCGAGCGACTCAGCATCGCGGACATCGCGAACCGGATGCCGGGCGAGATCTCCGAGGGCCAGAAGAAGCGCGTCGGGCTCGCGCGCGCGATCATCATGAAGCCCGACGTCATGATCTACGACGAGCCGACGACCGGTCAGGATCCGCTGCGCACGCGCGACGTCGACAACATGATCGTGGAGACCCAGGAGAACTTCAACATCACGTCGATCGTGATCAGCCACGACATGGCGTCGACGTTTCGGATCGCGCACATGATCGCGCTGCTCCACAAGGGCGAGATCGCGGCCTACGGCACGCCCACGGAGGTCCGCGCGTCGCAGGACCCGAACGTCCAGCACTTCATCCACGCCGGCTCGGTCGAGCACTAGGTTCTCGGCGCGGGCCAGATCGGCTTGCCGTCGCGCTTCACCGACGCGAGCAGCCGCGCGGTCAGCTTGTACGTGACCGCCTGCTTGCCGCGCTTCTCGTCGACGAGGTCGGCGTAGAGCGCGACCTGATCGCCCTTCGCGAGCTCGACGCCCTCGGGCAGCTCGGGGAACGTGACCTCGAGCGTGTGTGGCGTCTTCGTGTGCTTGTACTTGCAGTCCTGCACGTAGAGCCGGCCGCTGCCGGTCGTGTCGAGCTGCTTCGTGTCCTTGCACGCGTACGGCGTCGACCTGTCGAACGTCGTCGCGAGCGTCGCGACCGTGGTGTCGCCGGCCTTCGTCACGCGCGTCACGAGCAGCGGCGTGAAGCTATCGGTGCCGCCGACCGGCGGGTCGACCCAGCGCAGCGTCGGATCGGCGGCCTCGCCGAGCGAGCCTGCGAACAGCGACGGCACGTTCGGCATCGCGCGCGGCAGCTCGAGCTGCTTCGCGGCGTCCGCGACGAGCTTCGCGACCGCTTGCTTCGCCGCGGCGGCCTTGTTCGTCGTCGGCCAGCGCACGGCGCCGTACGCGTGGCCATACTCCGCCATCCGCGGCAGCGCCGGCGTGTCGAGGTTGCCCTTGTCCTGGCTGAACGCGACGAACACGTCGCGCTCGGTCGCGTCGTCGGCGAACGGCCGGCCGCCGGCAACGAAGTCGGCGCGCGCGATCCCGTGCTTGCCGAGATCCTCGTCGACCTTCACGTCGAGCTTCGCGTCGCGGTACACGGTGACCATCGCGATGACGAGGTCGTCGACGAAGCCGACCGTCGCGAGCACCGTGCCGCTCGGGTACAGCACCTTGTCGGCCTCGGCGCGCGCGCGGACATCGTCGAGCAGCTTCGCGAGCGCGCTCGACTTGCGGTAGAAGCCGGTGAGCCCGCGGATGCGCTCGAGCTCGGGGCGAAACTGCTTCTCGATCGCCGCCCACGCGGAGCGGTAGCGCTTGTAGTCGTCGTCGACCTTCGCGGTCCACGTCCGGTTGATCGCGGCCTGCGCGATCGCGGTCTTCGTCTCGTCGGTGAGCTGCAGCGAATTCCAGCCCGGGATCCACGCCGGATCCGGGTTCTGCATCTTGTTGCGCGGGTTGAACGTGCTCGGGATCCCGAGGTCCGAGAAGATGCGATCGGCCTCGGTCGACGTCACGTTCTTGTAGGTGAAGCGTTTGTAGAGATCGAGCGTGCGCGCGATGTTCGCGTTGTCGTCGGCGAATGCGAGCGAGAGGGCACCGAGCAAGCACAGTGCGAAGGCAGCAGGACGGATCATGACGGGCTCCTGACGGGTTGCCTTCGAGACGAGCCCCTGCCCCGGGATTTGCGATTTTTTATTCGCGCAGCGCGCCGGTCAGGCTGAGCTGGCTTCGGACCAGCTCGACGAGGCTCTCGAGCTCGTCGCCGTGGATCTGGCGCGCGCGCAGCAAGGCACGGCGCACCTGCGAGAGCAGCGCGATCCGCGCCTTCGCGAGCGACCGGCTGACGTTCGACGGCGCGATCCCGAACAGCTTGCCGAGCGCGACGATGCCGACGCCATCGACGTAGTACTGGAGCAGCAGCGTGCGCTCGCGATCCGAGAGGGCCGCGATCGCCTCGCGGAATGCGGCCTGGACGACCGCACGCGCATCCTGCTTGAGCTGCGCGAGCTCGGGGCTGGCGGCGGGATCGATGCCGAGCGCGTCGATCAGCGAGTCCTCCGTCGGCACCTCGCGCGCCGAGCGCGCCTCGTCGATCGTCATCCGCACGAGCGCCGCCTTGACCCATCGTCCGAGGTCGCCGCGCCCGGCGTAGAGCGCGATCCGCGGCGGTGGCCCTTCGGGATCGGCGACGAACAGCTTGTGACGCAGCTGTTGCTTCGTGTCGTCGGAGATCCGGGTGTCCGGGTCGAGGTACGCGCGGTCGAATGCGGCGAGCGCCCGGGCATCGCCGCGGGCACACGCGCACGCGAGGTACAGGTCGACGAGCCGCAGCCCGTCGAGCGCGGCCTCGAGCGACGCGGTCGGCTGCGGCAACCGCCCCTCGATCCACGCGAGCCACGCGTCCGCCGGAAGCGCGACCTCGGGCCACCGCGCCTGCGCGTCGGCGAGCGCGGCCGCGAGTCGCTGCTCGACGGCCGCGGCATCGTGCGGCACCCCGAGCTGCGCGAATCGCGATGCGAGGCTCATCGTGACGACGGAAGTGTATCGTAGTGCGTCACGATGGAGCACCTCGGCGAGAACACGGTCATCGAGCTGCTCGATGCGCTCGTGACGCCCGAGCGCCGGGAGGAGATCGACCGCCACACGGTGTCGTGCGAGCGCTGCCGGCGGCTGATCTCCGAGCTCGTGCGGCGCTCGTCGCAGGCCGAACCGCCACCGGCGCCCGTCGAGCCGCGCACGCTCGCGCGGGGGACACGGATCGATCGCTACGAGATCGAGGCGCAGATCGGCGAAGGCGCGACCGGCGCCGTGTACACCGCGTTCGATCCCGATCTCGATCGGCGCGTCGCGCTGAAGCTCTTGCACCCCGGGACGCGCGCGCAGCGCGATCGCATCCTCCACGAGGCGCGCGCGCTCGCGGCGATCGTGCACCCGAACGTGGTCGCGGCGTACGACATCGTCGAGCGCGAGGGCGATCTCGTGCTCGCGATGGAGCTCGTCGAGGGTCACGACCTGCGCGCGGTGACGACCGCGACCGCGAGCGTCGCCGACGTGCTCGCCGCGTACGAGCAGGCCGGGCGCGGGCTCGCGGCCGCGCACGCCGGCGGGCTCGTGCATCGCGACTTCAAGCCGGCGAACGTGCTCGTCGGCCGGGACGGCCGCGTGCGGCTCGGCGACTTCGGGCTCGCGGCGCGCCGCGGCGGCGTCGAGCTCGTCGGCACGCCGGCGTACATGGCGCCCGAGCTGTTCGACGGCGAGCCGGCGGACGCGGCGTCGGATCAGTTCGCGTTCTGCGTCGCGCTGTACGAGGCGCTGTACGGCGAGCGGCCGTTCGCGGCGAACTTCGTCGACGAGATCGCGCGCACGCCGCTCGCGACGACCGGCTCGGGACGCGCGCCGGTGCCTCGTCACGTGCGCGAGGCGCTCGCCCGCGGGCTCGCCGCCGACCCGCGCCGCCGGTTCCCGAGCATGGACGCGCTCGTCGCTGCGCTCGCCGCGCCGCATCGCCGCGGCCGCGCGTGGATCGTCGTCGCGGCGGGAAGCGCGCTCGCGCTCGCGGTGTTCGGCATCGCGCGCCTCGGCGACGATCCGCCGTCGCCGTGCCGCGACGAGGGGCTCGAGATCGGCGCGGTCTGGAACCCGGCGCGCAGCGCGATGGTCCATGACCGGTTCGTCGGGACGCACGGCGCGCTTGCAAGGCCCGCGTGGGCGGCGGTCGAGCGCGGTATGACCGGGTTCGCGAAGCACTGGAGCGATCAGCGCCGCGAAGCGTGCGAGGCGACGCGCGTGCGCGGCGTGCAATCGGATCAGGTGCTGACGTTGCGCGAGGTCTGCCTGCAGCGCGCGCTCGGTGAGGCCGATGCGCTCGCGAACGTGCTCGCGCAGGCCGACCGCGGGGTCGTCGAGCGCGCGAGCGTCGCCGTCGACGGGCTGCCGTCGCTCGACGAGTGCGCGAACGTCACGGCGCTGCTCGCGCCGGTCGCGCCGCCCGCCGGGCGCGACACGCTCGCGGTCGGGCGAGTCCAGGGCAAGCTCGCGCGCGGCCGGGCGCTGCGCGATGCCGGACGCTGGGCCGACGCGCGCGTGGTCGCGCACGAGGCGGTCGCCGATGCCGCCGCGATCGCGCACGAGCCGACGCGCGCCGCCGCGTGGTTCCTGCTTGGCGAAGCGTTCGAGGGCGCCGGCGACGCCACGCAGGCCGAGGCCGCGCTGCGCGAGGCGTTCTCGGCGGCACAGCGCGGTCACGACGATCTGCTCGCGGCACGCGCGGCGACCGAGCTCGTGTACGTGCTCGGTGCGCAGGCGAGCCGGTTCGACGGCGGCCGCGAATGGGCATTCCACGCGCGCACGATGCTCGACCGCGCCGGCGGCGATCTCGAGACCGAGGCGCGGCTCGTCGGCGATCTCGGCCACATCGCGTACAGCAAGAACGACTACGCCGCCGCGCGCGACGCCTACCAGAAGGCGTACGACCTGCGCGTCAAGCTGCACGGCCCGAACACGCGCGCCGCGGCTCGCGCGCTCTACAACCTCGGTCGCGCCGCGATGGGCCTCGACGACAACCGCACCGCGCACGCGCTGACGGCGCGCTCGCTCGAGGTGCTCGAGGCGAACCTCGGCCCCGGGCATCCCGATCTCGTGACCGCGCTCGACGGCCTCGGCACGATCGAGTTCAACCAGGGCGAGTTCGCGCACGCGCTCGCGACGCTCGACCGCGCCCTCGCGATCGCGCGCACCGCGCTCGACCGCCAGCATCCCGAGGTCGGCCGCGTCCAGGCGAACCGCGGCTTCGCGCTGCTCGAGCTCCATCGCGCACGCGACGCCGAGGCCGCGTTCACCGAGGCGCTCGCGATCTTCGACCGCGAGGGCGGCGATCCGATGATGGTCGCCGAGGTCGTCGCCGCGCTCGGCCGGGTCGATCGTGCACTCGGTGAACGCGACCGCGCGCGCGAGCGGTACCGGCGCGCGCTCGCGCTGCGCGAGCAGATCTTCGGCAAGCAGAGCGCGGCGGTCGCGCGGTCGCTCGAGGATCTCGCCGAGCTCGACGCCGACCTCGGCCATCACCGCGAGGCGCGCGCGGGCTACGAGGCCGCGCTCGCGATCCACGAGCACGCGTCGGATCCGGACAACGTCGAGCTCGCGTATCCGCTCGCCGGACTCGGCGAGGCCGAGCTCGCGCTCGGGCGACCGGCGGATGCGATCGCGCCGCTCGAGCGAGCGGTCGCGTTGCTCGCGAGCTACGACGGGGATCGCGGCACGCTCGGCGACATGCGGCTCGCGCTCGCCCGCGCGCTGTGGGACGCCGGCCGTGATCGCGCGCGTGCACGCGAGCTCGCCGCAGCGGCCGAGGCCGACCTCGCCGGGGTGCCCGGCGGCGTCGAACGCGCGCGCGCGTGGCGGCGCAGTCACTGACGGCGAT
>DASTLB010000081.1:0-21042 GCA_035715365.1 Kofleriaceae bacterium
GACGATCGTCTCGCAGCGCTCGGGGCGCGGCAGCTGGAGGATCGCGCTCGATGCCTCGGCGCGCGCCGCGCGATCGAGCGGGCTCGCCGCGAGCGCGGCCGCGAGCGCATCGAACCGACCGAGCGCGCGATCGAGGCAGCGCATGCGCAGCTCGAGCAGCCGATCCGATTGCGCCCCGCGGATGCGCGTCGCCTCGCAGACCTTGCCGTAGCTCGCCGTCCAGGCGCGCGCCAGCTCGTCGAGCGAGCCGATCGCGCGATCGCGCCAGCCGGCGTCGCCGAGCGCGGCGCGCACGTGGTCGGCGCGATCGCGGGACCACACCTCGGCGGTGCGCGAGCTGCCGTCGCACGACGGCGGCGCCGGCGTCGGTGCGGCCGAGCCGTGCATCACGAGCGCACCGCCGATGCCGCCGGCGACGAGCGCGGCCGCGGCGATCGCGAGCGCGCGCCGCTTCGTGCGGCGATCGCGACCGAGCTCGCTGCCGACCGCGGTCATCGACGGCGCCCGGTCGTCCGGCGCCGCCGCGAGCGCGCGCTTCGCGATCGCGTGGACCCAGCCGGGCACGGCCGGATCGACCGCGGGCGCGTCGGCGGCGCGGCGCGCGGCGTCGGCGAGCTCGGCGCACGTCGCCGCGGCATGCGGTCGCTTGCCGTACAGCGCCTCGTACAGCGTGACGCCGAAGCTGAACTGATCCGAGGCTGCGGTCGCGGCGCCGCCGGCGAGCACCTCGGGCGCGAGGTATGCGGGCGTGCCGGCAACCGGCTCGTCGCCGGCGCGCTCGGCGTCATCGAGCGCAAGCCCGAAGTCGACGAGCCGCGCGCGATCGTCGCCGATCAGGATGTTCTCGGGCTTGACGTCGCGATGCACGATGCCGGCGGCGTGCGCGGCCGCGAGCCCGGCGGCGACCTCGCGCATCACGCGCACGACGTCGCGCCAGTCGTGCTTGCGCTCGGCCGCGGCGATCCACGCGCGCAGCGGCACGCCGGTCGCGAGCTCCATCACGACGTGCACCGCGCCGGCATCCTCGCCGGCCTCGTAGATCGTGACGATGTTCGGATGCGCGAGCTTCGCGAGGGTGCGCGCCTCGCGCAGGAACCGGGCGTTCGCGTCGGCGCCTGCCGCGTGCAGCACCTTGACCGCGACCTTGCGATCGAGCTGCGGATCGTATGCGGCGTACACCGTGCCCATCGCGCCGGCGCCGAGCCGATCGAGGATCACGAGCCGGCCGAGCCGTGGCGCGCCGTCGTGCGCGTCACGCGCGGCGCCGCCGAACAGCCGCGCGTTCACCTTCGCTCGCAGCAGCTCGTCGCCGAGATCGCGCACCGGGGTACTATACGGTCGTGCGCACCGACCTCGAGCTGCTCGCTGCGTGGCGTGGTGGCGATTCGAGGGCGGGCGAGGAGCTCGTGTCCCGGTACTGGGCGAGCCTGTCCGGGTTCTTCCGGGCCAAGCTCGGGGACGAGGCGGCCGAGCTGATCGCCGAGACGTTCCTCGCGTGCGTCGAGGGCAAGGACCGCATCGAGGGCGAGCTCCGCGCGTACCTGTTCGCGATCGCGCGCCGCCGGCTCGCGGATCACTTCCGCAAGCGCGCGCATGCGCCGGAGCTCGACGTGCTGCGGTCGTCGCTCGTCGATCTCGCGACCGGCCCCGTCACCGAGGTCGGCCGCCGCGAGCAGGGCGCGCTGCTTCGCCAGGGGCTGGCACGCATCCCGCTCGACGATCAGATCGCGCTCGAGCTCGCGTACTTCGAACGGCTGACGACGCGCGAGCTCGCCGCCGTGCTCGAGATTCCCGAGAACACCGTGCGCAGCCGTCTGTCGCGAGCCCGCGACAAGCTGCGCACGGTGCTCGTCGAGCTCGGCACACCCGAGGCTGCGAGCCTCGCGGAATCGCAGCTCGACACCGATCAGGGCAAGTAGCCGACCGACGTCGTCGTGTAGACGTACTGGCCCTTGCGGACCGAGTACCAGCTCGTGCTCTTCGTGCCGTAGCGATCGTACTGCAGGTGCGCGTGCGGGCCGGTCGCGTAACCGGTGCCGCCGACGAGCCCGATGTAGCAGCGATCGCACGTGCGGTCGTACGAGTTGCTCGACTTGTTGAAGTGGTACTGGCGGAACTTCCAGCCGTTCAGGTAGCTCGCGACCGCCTGGTTCTGGTTGCCGCTGCCGTTGCCGTAGCAGACCTTCCAGCCGGTGTTGATCGTGACGTCCCAGAACTTCGTCTGGGCGACCGCGGTCGTCACCGACTTCACGCCGCAGTAGCTCGAGCCCGGCGCGATATCGACCGCGCCGTGGAACGTGCCACTCGAGTAGTAGGTCGTCGCGGTGACGGTGCCGTTGACCGGCGACTTGACGTAGTGCGCGAACGCCGGCGACGACAATGTCGACGCGATGATGGTCGCGACAAGCCAGATGCTTCGATTCTTCATGACCTCTGTCTCCTGTTCTGCAGACGGTTACTTGCGAGCCTGTTCGGACAAACGTTTCTCTCGCAGGATCAGGCTCCACTCCTGAAGACCCAGTCGGAGGACGCGGACCCAGTCGTCGATCTCGATCGCGAGGGCCGGGTCGACGGTGCGTAGCGATTCGAGATCGGGGATCGCGTCGGCGAAGCCGAGGCGCGCGATGCTCTCGAGGATCGCGGTGCGGATGGCCGCGTCGTGCTCGGCGCGATACAGCGCGAGCAGCGCCGCACGCGCAGCCGCGGCTTCGCCGCCCGGCACGCCACCGAGCGCGACCACGCTCGCGCCGCGGATGTCGCGGCTCGGACTGTCGAGCAGGCCGCGCAGCGCGACCGCCGAGTCGTGGCTGATCGCCGACATCGACACGCCGCCGAGCACGCGCGCCGTGACCTCCGGATCGCTCGCGGCGATCGCCGCCGCGACCGCGGTATCGGCCGCGGGACCGTGCTGGCCGCCGAACACCGCGGCGGTGTCGTTGACGAGGTTCTCCGCCGCCTCGCGCCGGACCTCCGGCGAGCCGTCCTGCACGAGCCGCTTGTAGAGCTCCGGCGCGTGCTCGAGCGCGGACGTGCCGCGCAGCGCGCGCGTCGCGGCGGCGCGTGCGGCGGGGTCGCCGGCCTCGAGCGCGCGTGCCGCGACCGTGCGCAGCGGACCGGGCTCGCCGAGCCGATCGGTGCGCGCCGCGAGCGCCGCGCCGAGCAGCTCGATCATCGCCGGATCGCGCTCGGCCTCGAACGCGGCGACCAGCTCGCGCTCGTCGAGATCCGGCGCGGCCTCGCGAAGTAGCCGCGTGACGTACTTGCGGTACGCCGGCGAGCCGCGACCCATCGACCGCACCTGTGCGAGCAGATCACCGACCGCACAGATCTTGCCGGTCGGCGCCGGCTCCGGGGATGCGACCGCGACGCCGACGACAGCGGCGACGGCGATCATGACGAACCAACGCGTGCGCGACATATCAGGACTCCTCTCCTTCGCCTTCGACATCGAGGCAGTGGTGCGGATCGTCGTCGGGCAGGCTCTGCCAGACGCGCTCGAAATCGACGACCCCGCTCGCGTAGATCCGCTGGAAGATCTCGAGGTCCGACGCGAACCGCGGATCGAGCAGCGCCATCCGCGCCATCACGGACAGCGCGCGCGCGCCGGCGAGTCGCGCGGTGAACCGGAACAGCGCCCACCGCACGCAGACGTCGTGCTCGCTGCGAAACGCGTTCTCGTACGCCTGCAGCGCCTGATCGCGATCGACGGCGAGCGACAGATCGTGGATCGCGGTCTTGCGGACCTCCGGATCTGGATCGCCGGTGATGATCGCCGCGAGTCGCGAGGACGCCGCGCCATCGACCGGGGCGTCGACGTGCATCGGCATCTCGAGCGCGACGCTGCGGACCTGCGCGTCGGGTGACCTCGCGCCGATCGCGAGCAGGCGCTCGACGTACGGCGCCGGCTCGCCGCCGCGGTGTTGCTCCTCGATCATCACGCGGCCGACGGTGCGCGCGGCGACCCAGCCGGCCTCGCCGGGGTCATCTGCCATCGCCGCGCCCGCGAGCCCGTCGAGGATGTCGGGCGCGAGCTGGCGCTGCGTGTCGAGTGCCGCGAAGATCGCGGTCCGGTGCTCGGCATCGATCGCCGGATCGAGCCCGACCCGCGCGAGCGCATCGGCGACCGCGGGCTGGTGGATCGCCGGCGCGCGCTTGAGCCCCTCGAGCACGAGCCAGATCTCGTCGCCGGCGGTGTCGCGCACCCAGCCGAGGACCTCGTGCGCGGCGCGCTCGTCATCACCGACCAGCTCGGCGAGCCGGTCGGCGAGGTACTCGAGCACGTTCGGATCCCCGGCCGCGATCAGCGGCGCGGCCCACGCGCGGAAGCTCGCGAGCGTCACCGCCGCGTCGAGCTCGTCGAGCCCGGTCCAGCACATCGCCGGCGTGCGCTCGTCACCGTCGCCGCGCACGCCGCCACCGCGCAGCGCGGTGCGTCCGGTCCGCGCTCGCGCGTGCGTCGGGTCGGCGTCGCGCGTGTCGAACGCACGCGATGCGAGCAGCGCTGTCACGACGAGCGTCGCTGCGAGCGCGATGGCGATCGTCGCGCGTCGGAACGCACGCGATCGATTCGATCGAGTCACGAGTCTTGCGAGCCGTTTCATCGCGCCGGCCCTCGTGCAGCGGGTGTTCCAGATCGCAATGCACCGAACTTGCGTCGGCTCGCGATGCCGCCTGTTGCGCGCGGCGCTACACCTGCGCACGGTCGGTTGCTGGGGAATGCCGTCCCCGCGAAAAAACCAATGAATCCCGGGATCAAATCCGGCCGCGGAACGACTTCACCCCGGCGAAGCCTGCCGACCGGTCGGCCGCCGCGCTGATTTTCGGGATCAAACGCGAGGCCGCAGCGACTCCTCTCGCATGCGTGGTCTCCTCCATTGGTTCCTCTGTTTCCTGCTCCTCGGTTGCACGGCGCACGACGAGGTCGATCCCGATCCGATCGATGGGGAAGATGATGCGTTCGACATCGGCAAGGCCGATGGCACCGGATGTCTGCCGAGCGCGACGAGCGACGACGCGCGCGGCATCGTCATGTTCGCGAACGATCCGGCGCACGACGCCGACGATCTCGATCGCCACGGCCTGCACTGGCGGACCGCGCACGCGATCGTCGACGCGCGGCCGATCGCGGATCTCGCGGCGCTCGATGCGGTGCCGACCGTCGGACCGATCGCGTGTCGCGTGCTGCGCGATCGCGCGTGCAACGAGGCCGGCATGTGCGAGCCGACGCTCGACCTGTGGACGTGGAACATCGAGCACTTTCCGCTGACCGAGAGCGCGCTGCCGGCGGTCGCGTCGACGCTCGCGACCGGCGCGATGGGCCTCGACGGCACGCCGCGGCCGGAGATCGTCGGGTTCGAGGAGGCGGACAGCGTGCCGGCGTTCCAGACGCTGCTCGGCATGCTGCCGGGCTGGGAGGGCCTCGTCGGACGCGAGGGGTTCAGCACCCAGGTCGCGATCGCGTATCGCACGGATCGACTCACCGTCGTCGCGACCGAGGATCTGTTCACAAACGATCCGGATCGGTTTCCGCGCCCGCCGCTCGCGGTGACGTTCGACGTGCGCGGGCGCGCGGGCACCGCGCGGTTCACCGTCGTGACCGTGCACCTGAAGGCGCAGGTCGATCTCGACTCGCGCGATCGCCGGCGGCGCGCCGTGATCGCGCTCGAGCAGTGGCTCGCGGCGCGGCGTGCGCAGGGCGACCGCGTGATCGTCGTCGGCGACTGGAACGATGACATCGACGCGCCGGCCGATCGCAACGTGTTCCTGCCGCTGCTCGATCACCCGGACGCGTACACGGCGCTGACGCTCGCGGTCGCGCAGCGCGGCGAGTTCTCGTACATCCCGTTTCACCGCCTGATCGATCACCTCGTGATGACCCACGAAGCGGCGGTCGCGATGCCGGCCGAGCTCGTCGAGCCCGTGAAGCTGGACCTCGCGAACCCGAGCTACGCGACGACGGTGTCGGATCACCGGCCGGTCCACGCGCGGCTCGTGCCGATCGTTCCGGCGCCCTGATGTAAGCGCCACCACGCGGCTTACGGGGCGCGGCGCGCGCGACGGCAGGCTTGTTCGCGTCGAACGCAGGTGTTAGCAACACCGCCTTCATGCATCGCCTGCTCGCTGTCGTCCTCGTCGTCGCCGCCTGCTCCGGCGATGGACCGCTCGTTCGTCCGACGCTCGGTGGCGGTGCCGCGGATGGCGTCGACGACGTCACGTTTCGCGGCACGCTCGCGCTCGGCACGCCGGTCGATGGCGCGTTCACCGCGAACGGCCAGTTCGACGGCTACTACCTCGACGTCCGCGCCGGCGCCGAGGTCAAGCTCGAGATCACGCACGGCGGCAGCTCGATGAAGCTCGACACGACGCTGTTCGTGTTCGGCCCCGAGCGCGCCGGTGGCTATCCCGACGACGAGCTCGCGTTCGACGACAACGCCGGCTACGGCAAGCTCTCGAAGCTGACGACGACGCTGTCCGAAGAGGGTCGCTACGCGGTCGTCGTCGGCACGCACGATGGCAAGGGCCGCGGCCGGTACCGGCTCGTGCCGACGTGCCTGTCCGGTGATTGCGCGCCACTCGGCGGGCTGCCGCTCGGCGCGTGTCCCGCACCCGTGCTCGCCGCGATGCGCACGTGCGTCGACGGCAACGTCGGGCCATACGAGCCGCTCGTCCCGCACATGAACGCGGCCGAGCAGTGCGCAGATGCCGACGTGCTCGCGCCGGTCTACGACGCCGAATGCGCCGCCGGCGGATTCTGCGAGGCGACGTTCGAGGCGTTCTACGACCGTTACGCCGCGGCGTGCACGCGCGACGTCAAGAACGCGATCCTCGACGGCTGGTGCGTGTTTGGCGTGACCTATCGCGACATCGCAGCGCAGCCGAGCATGACGCTGCTCGCGGATCGCCAGCTCACCGCGACGTCGACGCTCGGCGCGATCGAGCGCGATCAGATCATCTCGGCGCTCCACGCGTCTGCGCACACCGACGTCACGACGGTCGCGGAGGCGTTCGCGCGCGTCGACGACAACGTGATCAACCAGCGCCAGTGGTGGGACGCGTCCGCGCGCCGCGCGTACACCTCGTACGAGTACGGCGCCGGCGACAACTCGTACGGCCGGATCTTCGCGTTCGGCACCGCGACGCAGGCCGCCGACATCACCGATGGCGACATCTATCCCGAGCGCTGCACGGCGACGTACGGCGCCGAGCTGCGCGACTGCTCGTCGACGATCGATTGCCGGCCGGGCACCGCGTGCACCGGGATCAACGCCGACCTCCACCGCGGCAGCTGCATCGACGAGGCCGCGGACACGTCATCGCTCGAGGGCAGCACGTGCACGTCGAACGCGTCGTGCACGTTCGACGCCGGGCTGGCGTGCGCCGGGCTGTCGCGCGCGCCGAGTGGCGTGTGCCTGCCGGCGTGGCAGCGCCGTGCCTTCGTCGTCGAGCCGGCGCTGGCGATCCCGGACAACACCGCGGCGGGCGAGACCGCGCACGTCCACGTCTATGGCCTCGCGGCGGCGGACACCGACGTCTGGTTGCACGTCCAGATCACGCATCCGCGCACGAGCGATCTCGTGATCACGCTCGAGAATCCGGCCGGCCGCGTCGTCCCGGTGTTCTCGTCGACGACCGCGGGCACCGATCTCGACCTCGACATCGCGGTCACCGGCCTTCCCGGTGGCGATCCGGTGAACGGCCACTGGCAGCTCCACGTCGCCGACAAGCGATCCGGCAACACCGGCACGGTCGACCGGGTCACGCTCACCCTCGGCAGTCGCTGAGTCACTCCGGCGTCAGATCGACCATCAGCTCGCTGCCGAGCGCCTCGAGCGCGGTCCGCACCGGTGCGAGCGCGACGCCGTTCGGCACCATCACCCGCGCCCGCGCGCGGAACAGCGCCTCGCCGGACATCGGCGCGCTGCCGATCGAGGACTCGAGCTCCTCGACGTTGACGCCGTGCTGCGCGAGGATCCGCGACACCTTCTGGACGAGGCCCGGGCGATCCGCGCCGGTCAGCTCGAGCCGGAGGAACGTGCCGGTCGCCGCGGCCGCCGCGGGTTGCTCGACGACGCGCGCGGTCACCTGCAGCCCGGTGCTCTCGAGCCCGCGCAGGTCGCCGACGAGCTGATCCGCGCGCTCGCGATCCACGGTCACGAGCACGAGCCCGCCGAACTGCCCGGCGAGCCGCACGAGCCGGCTCTCCTCCCAGTTGCCGCCCGCTGCGGCGATGCGTTGCGCGAGCGTTTCGACGAGGCCGGTGCGATCGGCGCCGATGACGGTGAGCAGCAGGGTGGTCCGCATACGCCGAGCTTACCGCCGGGTCGCGGCGTGGACGAACGGCTGCGCGGCCTCGAGCTGCGCGGCGGTGCGCAGCAGCAGGTCCTCGCGGCCATACGCGGCGACGAGCTGGACGCCGATCGGCAGGCCGGCGCCGTTGCGGTAGAGCGGGAGCGAGCACGCGGGCTGGCCGGTCGCGTTGAACGGCGCGGTGAACGGCGCGAAGTCGGCGGCGCGGAAGATGCCGTAGAGCGGATCGTCCGGCGGCGACGCGAACGTGCCGAGCGGGACCGGCGGCTCGGTCACCGTCGGCGTCAGCCACAGATCGTACTTCGACCAGAACTCGGCGATCCGTCGGGTCGCGCCGTGGACCCAGCGCCACGCGTCGACGTACGCCGGCGCGGTGACCATGCGGCCGAACGCGCCGAGCGCGTAGGTCAGGCGCTCGACCTCGTGCTCCTCGATCGGACGGCCGATCGCGCGCGCCGCCGCGTCGAGATCGTGCGCGACGCCGACGATCCAGATCGTCAGGAACCGCGGCACCCACTCGGGGTCGCGCAGCGCATCGATCTCGGCCGGCTCGACGACGTGGCCGAGCGACTCGAGCAGCTTCGCGGCGTGCGCGACCGCGGCGACGCAGTCGGGGTGCGATTCGACGAGCGTGCTGTCCGGCGTCAGGTGGCGCGTCGCGAACCCGATCCGGAGGTGACGCGACGGCGCGGCGATCTCGGACATGTAGCGCGCGAGCGGCGTCGGCGCGGTGTACGGATCGCCGGGCTGCAGGCCGGCGAGCACGTCGAGCACCGCGGCGGAGTCGCGCACGCTGCGCGTGACGACGTGCTCGTTGACGAGCCCGCCGTTGATGTCGCCGAAGTGCGGCGCGAGCGAGATCCGGCCACGGCTCGGCTTGAGCCCGAACAGCCCGCAGCAGCTCGCGGGGATCCGGATCGAGCCACCGCCGTCGTTCGCGTGCGCGATCGGCACCATCCCGGTGGCGACCGCGCACGCCGAGCCACCGCTCGAGCCGCCGGTCGTGCGCGTCGGGTCGTACGGGTTGCGCGACGGCGGCCACGCGGGAGGCTCCGCCGACGGCAGGATGCCGAGCTCGCTCGTGTTCGTCTTGCCGAGGACGATGAACCCGGCACGGCGCAGCGTCGCGACGAGGTGGCTGTCGACCGCGTGGCGAAACCCGGCGCGCTTGAGCGGCAACATGCCGTTCGTATGCAGCGCGCCCGCGACCGTCGCGACGATGTCCTTGATCAGGATCGGGACGCCGCGAAACGGCCCGTGCGGCGGATCCTGAGCCGCGGCGCGTGCCTCGTCGTAGAGCGGCACGATCACCGCGCCGAGCTCGGCGTTGTGACGCTCGATCCGCTGGATCGCGAGATCGACGAGCTCGGCCGGCGACGCCTCCCCCGACTTGACCAGCTCCGCGCACGCCGTGGCATCGAGCTCGGAGAGCAGCATGTGCGGACTCTACGGCGATTCCCGGGCACAAACCTGACAAGAAGCTGTCAAACGCGGGAGGTAGACGGGGAGCATGTCGAAGCAAACCTACCGAGGCAGCTGTCACTGTGGTGCCGTCCGCTACGAGGCGGATATCGATCTCGCGGCCGGCTCGAGCCGCTGTAACTGCTCGTACTGCGCCAAGGCGCGCAACTGGTCGACGATGATCAAGCCGGACGCGCTGCGCAAGCTCGCCGGTCACGACCAGCTCACGGTCTACCAGTTCGGCACGAAGCAGGGCCACCACGCGTTCTGCCGGCACTGCGGCGTCCGGCCGTACAGCTGGGGCAACGTCCCCGAGATCGGCGGCGAGTTCGTGTCGATCAACCTCGCGACGCTCGACGACGTCGACCCGGCCGCGCTCGCCGCGATCCCGATCAAGTACTGCGACGGCCTGGCGAACAACTGGTGGAATCCGCCGGCGGTGACGCAGCACCTGTGAGCCGGCGCGGCTTTCCGATGCGCGCGGACTCGTCGTAAGGTCCCGCCATGGAAGGCAGCCTCGCGGGAAAGCTCGCGCTCGTCACCGGCGGAGGCCGTGGCATCGGAGCCGCGATCGCGCGAGCGCTCGCCGGCGCGGGTGCGCGCGTGCTGGTGTGCGGTCGCAACAAGCCCGATCTCGACGTGCTCGCGAAGGAGATCGGCGGCGTCGCGATCCGCTGCGACCTCACCGATCGCGCCGCGACCGACGAGATGGTCGCGTCCGCGGGGCACGTCGACGTGCTCGTCAACAACGCAGGCATCGCCGAGAGCGCCTCGCTCGAGCGGACGTCCGACGCGATGTGGGACCGGATCCTCGAGCTCGACGCGACCGCGCCGTTCCGGATCACACGCGCGCTCGTCCCGAGCATGATCAAGGCGGGGTGGGGCCGCGTCATCAACATCGCCTCGAACGCCGGCGTCTCGGGCTATGGCTACACCGCGGCGTACTGCGCGGCGAAGCACGCGATGGTCGGCATGACCCGCGCGCTCGCGATCGATCTCGCGCGCACCGGCGTCACGATCAACGCGCTGTGCCCCGGCTGGGTCGAGACCCAGATGGTCGACGAGGCGGTGACCCGGATCGCGCAGAAGACCGGGCGCTCGCTCGAGGAGGCACGCACGTCGCTCGCGCAGATGAGCCCGCAGCGCCGGATGATCGCGCCCGAGGAGGTCGCGTACGCCGCGCTGATGCTGTGCTCGCACGACGCGCGCGGCATCCACGGCCAGACGATCGTCATCGACGGAGGGGCGGTGCTGAAATGACTGTGCCGAGCTTGCGAGGCATGAAATGAGCAGCGAAGAGATCTTTGTCACCGGCTGGCCGAAGCCGAAGGGCTACGCGAACGGCCGCACCGGCCGAGGCGCGGCGCTTCACGTCGGCGGCCAGATCGGCTGGGACGAGCACGGCACGTTCACCGAGCGCGGCCTCGTTGGCCAGTTCGGCAAGGCGCTCGACAACGTGCTCGCGGTCGTGCGCGCGGCGGGGGGCGCACCGTCGGACATCGCGCGGATGACGGTCTATGTCACCGACATCGAGGACTACCGCCAGGCGCGCAAGCAGCTCGGCCCGGTGTGGCGCGCGCGCATGGGCCAGCACTATCCGGCGATGGCGCTCGTCGGCGTGACCGCGCTCGTCGAGGAGGACGCGCTCGTCGAGATCGAGGCGACCGCGTACATCGGAGGAGACTCGTGATCGGATCGAAGTCGTTTGCCTCGGAGCTCGCGCACGGCGTCGCGACGATCACGCTCGATCGGCCTCAGCGCCGCAACTCGCTGACGTTCGAGATCTACCAGGAGCTCGCGGAATTCTTCGAGCAGCTCGATCGCGACGACGACGTCCGTGCGGTCGTGATCACCGGCCGCGGCCAGGGCTTCTGCTCGGGCGGCGATCAGGACGACATCATCAAGCACCTGCTCGGGCGCGACACGCCGGCGCTGCTTCAGTTCACGCGCGCGACCGGCCGGCTGATCCGCGCGATGCGGCAGTGCCGGCGCCCGATCGTCGCCGCGGTCAACGGTGTCGCGGTCGGCGCCGGTGCGGTGATCGCGTGCGCGAGTGACTTCCGCATCGCCGCCGAGCAGGCGCGGTTCGGGTTCATCTTCCCGCAGGTCGGGCTGTGCGGCGCGGACATGGGGATCACGTATCTGCTGCCGCGGATCGTCGGGCTCGGCCACGCGTCCGAGCTGCTGTTCTTCGGCGACATCATCGGCGCACCGCGCGCGCTCGAGATCGGGCTCGTCAACCGCGTGACGCCGGACGCCGCGGCGTGCGTCGCGATGGCGAACGAGTGGGCGATGCGCCTGTCGCGTGGCCCCGCGTTCGCGCACGCGATGACGAAGCAGATGATCGAGAGCGAGCACACGATGGCGCTCGCCGAGGCGATCGAGGCCGAGGCCCAGGCGCAGGCGCTGTGCATGCAGCACCCCGACTTCGCCGAGGCGCACGCCGCGTTCAAGGACGGCAAGCGGCCGCCGCGCTTCCGGGGAGCGCCCGGCTAGTGCAGCTGTCGAGCGACGATCTGCCGATGTTCTTCGACGCGCACCACCGCGCGCTCGCCGATCGGCTGCGCGCGATCGCGCCCGAGCTCGTCGCGCTCGAGGCGCCGGGAGAGGATCCCGAAGACCGCGACGAGACCGCACGCGATCGCGCCGCCGCGGCGCTGCTCGGCCGCCACGGGCTGTTCGAGCTCGTCGTGCCGGCGGCCGGTCACCCCGACACGCGCGCGCTGTGTCTCGCGCGCGAGCTGCTCGGCTACGCGTCGGCGCGCGCCGACTCGATCTTCGCCGTGCAGGGCCTCGGCACGCATCCGATCGTGCTCGCCGGCTCGCCCGAGCAGCACGCGGCGCTCGACGGGTTTCGGCGCGGCGCCGCGATCGCCGCGTTCGCGCTGACCGAGCCCGAAGCGGGCAGCGACGTCGCCGGGATCCGGACGCGCGCGGTGCGCGACGCCGACGGCTACACGCTCGACGGCGACAAGCTGTTCATCTCGAACCTGGGGATCGCGACGTTCGCGACCGTGTTCGCGACCCTCGATCCGGCGCTCGGCGCGCGCGGCCTCGCGGCGTTCTGGGTCCCGCTCGACGCGGCCGGCGTGCGCGTCGTGCCGCAGACCGCGATCGCGCCGCATCCGATCGGCGCGCTCGAGCTACGCGGGGTCCGCGTGCCGGCGTCCGCGCGGATCGGCACGGACGGGCAGGGCATGAAGCTCGCGCTCGCGACGCTCGACGCGTTCCGGGTCTCCGTCGGTGCGGCGGCGGTCGGCATGGCGCGACGCGCGCTCGACGAGGCGCTCGCGTTCGTCACGACGCGCCACCAGTTCGGCAAGCCGCTCGCCGAGCAGCAGCTCGTGCAGGCGCACCTCGCCGACATGATCGTCGATCTCGATGCCGCGCGCCTGCTCGTGCTGCGCGCGGCGCATCGCAAGGACACGACGCACGAGCGCGTGACGACCGAGGTGTCGATCGCGAAGCTCGGCGCGACCGAGGCCGCGCAGCGCGTGATCGATCGCGCGGTGCAGCTGTTTGGCGGCCGCGGTGTGATGGCGGGCGCGGTCGTCGAGCATCTGTATCGCGCGATCCGTCCGCTGCGGATCTACGAAGGCACGAGCGAGATCCAGCGCGTCATCATCGGGCGCGCGCTCGCGCAAGGGAGCCAGCGATGACCGTGACCTTCCCCGAGACGTTCAACCTCGCCGACTACTGGCTGTTCGACCGCGAGCGCGATGGCAGCGGCGGCAAGACCGCGATCCGGTTCGGTGACCGCGCGTGGACGTACGCCGACGTCGCGGATCGATCGCGCGCGCTCGCTCGCTACCTGGTCGACGCGGGGCTGTCGCCGGAGCAGCGCGTCTACATCGTGCTGCCGGACATCCCGCCGTTCGCGTGGTCGATCTTCGCGACGCTCGCCGCCGGTGGCGTCGTCACGATGGGCAACCCGATCGCGCCCGTCGACGACCTCCGCTACGTGCTCGACTACGTGCGCGCCGCCGTGCTGATCACGACGCCGGATGTCGCGCGCCAGCTCGCGCCGCACTTCCCGGCGCTGCACAACCTGTCGACCGTGCTGCTCGCGCCCGACGCCGCGACCGGCTCGGATCCCGAGCTTCGCATCGAGCTGCCGACGATCGATGGCGTCGAGGTGCTGTCGCTCGATGCCGCGATCGCGTACGGCCGCGAGTCGACCGCGCAGCTGCCGGTGACCCGGCGCGACGATCCCGCGATCTGGCTGTTCACGTCGGGCTCGACCGGCCGCTCGAAGGCCGCGATGCACAGCCACCGCGACTTCGCGTTCAACACCGAGGTCTACGCGAAGCGCACCGTCGGCTATCGCGCGGACGACATCACGGTCAGCGTGCCGCGGCTGTTCTTCGGCTACGCGACCGGCACGAACCTGTGGTTCCCGTTCGCGGTCGGCGCGACGGTCGGGCTGTTCAGCGAGCGCCCGACCGCCGAGAGCGTCGCTGCCGCGATCGCGCGCTACCGGCCGACGATCGTGACGAACGTGCCGACGATGCTCGGCAAGCTGCTCGATCTCGACGACGAGCGCCGCAAGCAAGGCGAGCCCGGGCTCGACTTCTCGTCGATCCGGTTCCATCTGTCCGCCGGCGAAGCCTTGCCCGAGGCGCTGCTCCGCCGGTTCACCGAGCGCTGGGGCGCCGACGTCTACGACGGCATCGGCTCCGCGGAGATGTTCCACATCTACTGCTCGAACCGGCCCGGCGACATCATGCCGGGCTCGCTCGGCCGCGTCGTCGAGGGCTACACGCTGAAGATCCTCGCCGAGGATGCCGAGGGCGCGGGCGCACCCGCGCTGGCGCCGGGCGAGATCGGCGTCCTGTGGGTCAAGGGCGATAGCGTCGCGCACGGCTACTTCCAGGATCGCGAGAAGAGCTGGAAGACGTTCCACGGTCACTGGTGCCGGACCGGCGATCTGTTCCACATCGACGACCGCGGCTATCTGTGGTTCAGCGGCCGCGCCGACGATCTGTTCAAGGTCGGCGGGATCTTCGTCGCGCCACGCGAGGTCGAGGACTGCCTGCTCGCGCACCCGGCGGTGTCGGTCGCCGCGGTGATCCCCGCCGAGGATCAGGGCCTGACGAAGCCAAAGGCGGTGGTCGAGGTCCGGCCCGACGCGCGCGACCGGCTCGCGACGCCGGCCGGCAGAAAGGCACTCGCCGACGAGCTCAAGGCCCACGTCCAGGCGCGGCTGTCGAAGCACAAATATCCTCGCTGGGTCGTGTTCGTCGACGAGCTACCGAAGAACGATCGTGGCAAGGTCGACAAGAAGCTGCTCGTCGAGCGCGATCGCCGCAACGAGCTGCCCGAATAGCCATGCCCGATCGAGAGAAGTTCCTCGCCCGCCACACGACCGCCAGCCTGCACCAGCTGCTCGGCGGCAAGCGCGCGGTCGTCGCGCTCGTCCCGATCGGATCGACCGAGCCTCACGGCCCGCACCTCGGGCTCGGCACCGACGTCGTGATCTCGGCCGCCGCGTGCGTCAAGGCGTGCGAGCTGCTCGACAAGCGCGGTCCGCTCGTCGCGGTCGTCGCGCCCGCGATCAGCTACGGCGTCACCGACTGCGCGACCGGCTTTCCGGGCGCGGTCAGCATCCCGCCCGACGTCCTGACCGCGTACGTCGCCGCGATCGCGGACGGCCTCGTCGCGCAGGGCCTGCGCCACGTGTGCCTCGTCAACAACCACCTCGAGCCGGCGCACGATGCCGCGATCCGCGCGGTGCTCGCCGGGCGCGAGGGCAAGGTGAGCTACGCGTGCCCGCTGACGAAGAAGTGGGCGCGCACGCTGTCCGCCGAGTTCAAGAGCGGCGCGTGCCACGCCGGCCGCTACGAGACCTCGATCATGATGGCGGCCGCGCCCGAGATGGTCGACGAGGCGATGCGCACCGTGCTCCAGCCGGTGCCGATCAGCCTGTCGGAGAAGCTCGCGGCGGGCGTCTCGACGTTCGCGCAGATGGGCATGGAGCTCGCGTACGCCGGCGACCCCGCGGCGGCGTCGATCGAGGAGGGCGAGCAGCAAATCCTGCGGCTTGCCGACATGGTCGTCGGCGAGATCCGCGAGGCGCTCGGGCTCCCGGTCTGATTGTCGCAGGACGCGTTCCTGACTCGCCGATCCGCGCGACCCTCGTGTAGGGTGACCTCGTGAGCGAG
Source organism: Kofleriaceae bacterium (assembly GCA_035715365.1). Classification (GTDB taxonomy): domain Bacteria; phylum Myxococcota_A; class Polyangia; order Haliangiales; family Haliangiaceae; genus JABFXX01. The sequence goes on from DASTLB010000081.1 coordinate 15,930, forward strand.
AAAGCCCCCCAGACGTACGTCCTGCACACCTTCGTGCTCGCGCTGATCCTGACCGTCGCGCTGGTGCTGTTCCTGCGTAGCAAGTGGGGCTGATCCGCAACGCCGTGCAAGCGCGCTGCGCGCGATCGAGGTAACGGCGGCGCATGCTCGAGCTGTCGGCCCGCGAGGCCCGCGCACTCGCGATCACCGCGCAAGGACTCGCCGACCCGCGTCGCGCGCATGTCGATCGCGCTGCGCTGCTCTCGCTGATCGAGCGGCTCGGCGTGGTCCAGATCGACTCGGTCAACGTGCTCGCGCGGTCGCACTACTTGCCCGCGTGGAGCCGGCTCGGTGCGTACGATCCGGCCGAGCTCGATCGGCTCGCGCACGAGGCGCCGCGCAGCGTGTTCGAGTACTGGGGCCACGAGGCGTCGCTGTTGCCGGTCGCGCTGCATCCCGTGCTGCGCTGGCGGATGGCGCGCGCGCGTCACGACGCGTGGACGCGGATCCGCACGATGGGCACGCGACGGCGCGCGTTCGTCGACAAGGTGCTCGCCGCCGTCGCCGAGCACGGCCCGGTGCGCGTCGCGGATCTCGCGGACAAGGTCGAGGGCAAGCAGCGGCGCGCGCCCGGGTGGTGGGCGTGGTCCGACGTCAAGATCGCGATCGAGTGGCTGTTCTGGAGCGGCCAGGTCACGGCCGCGGCGCGCCGCGCGTTCGAGCGGCTCTACGATCTGCCGGCGCGCGTGCTGCCCGCCGACGTGATCGACGCGCCGACGCCCGACGAGCCGGCTGCGCACCGAGCGCTGATCGAGCGAGCGGCGCGCGCGCTCGGCGTCGCGACCGAGTCCGATCTGCGCGACTACTACCGTCAGAAGCCCGCGCCGGCGCGGCCGGCGATCGCGGCGCTCGTCGAGGCCGGTGCGCTCGTGCCCGCGCGCGTCGAGGGCTGGACGAAGCCGGCGTACGTCCATCGCGACGCGACGGCCATGGCGATCGATCCGGCGCGCGCTGCGCTCGTGTCACCGTTCGACTCGCTGGTCTGGTTTCGCGAGCGCACCGAGCGCATGTTCGGGATGCGCTACCGGATCGAGATCTACACGCCCGAGCCGCAGCGCGTGCACGGCTACTACGTGCTGCCGTTCCTGCTCGGCGACGCGCTCGTCGCACGCGTCGATCTCAAGGCCGATCGCGCGCGCCGCGTGCTGCGCGTCCAGGCCGCGCATCGCGAGCCGGGTGCGCCACCCGAGACGGCGGTCGCGCTCGCCGCCGAGCTCGCGGCGATGGCGGCGTGGCTCGGGCTCGACGAGGTCACGGTCGGCCGGCGCGGCAACCTCGCGCGCGAGCTCGCAGCGACGGTGGCGCGCCCGCGCCGTAAGCGCGCCGACGGCGCCGTGCGCGGGTGACACTGTAGGCCGCGTCGGAACGCCGGGTTAGCCGCGTGCGCCGGACCACTTGGCGCTCGACCGTGTTGAGGCACAGTTACAACATGGGCCGTACCTCGTGCGAAGCCTGCGTGACCCAGCCGGTGATGCGGTGCGGGCGCTGCACGACCACGCGGTGCGAGAAGCACGCGCTCCGGCCCGGCCGTCGCTGCGACCGCTGCGAGCGTGACTACGCCGAGGAAGCACCGACGCGGCGCGCGGCGAAGCTGATCTTCGCGCCATCGATCGGACTGTTCGCGGGCGGCCTGCTGTTCGGCCTGCTGCTGCCGGTGTCGATCGGCGGCGCGGTCGGTGCGGCCGTGATGTGCGCGGTCGCGTGCGGCACGGCAGTCGGCGCGGGTGCCGGTGCGTGTCGCGTCGTCGATCGCAGCGCGCGAGCGATGTTCCTGCGCGAGCGAGCGGGTGGCTTGCCTCCGGCGCGGCTGCTGCCGTCACCGCGGCGCTAGCATCACTCCTTGATGCCGTGCTTCGTCTTGATCTGATCGAGCACCTTCGCGTACTCGATTTCCCACGCCTGCGTGCCTTCTTCGAGGTTCTTGATCCGATCGCGGACTTCCTGATCGATCGCCTCGTCGACCTGCATGTGCTTCTTGCAGATGTCCTTGATCTTGCGGCGCAGGATCGTGTCGTCCGCAAACACCTCGTCGACATGGCGCGACGACATGAACGCCTCGAGCATCTGATTCGCGATCCACGACAGGCCTTCTTCGCCGAGCCCGAACTCTTTCTGATCCGCGAGCTGACGCTTCGTGCGTCCGAGATGGGAGTAGGGAAGGCCCCGAATCTCGAGGATGTCCTTCGCCCGCTCCGTCAGCTCCTTGTCGACGCGGATGTATTCCTTCAGAACCGCGGCCGCATCCAGCTGGGCTTCGTTGTTGTCGCTGACCTCGATATCACCCGCCTGCGTCAGCGAGGTGATGATCTCGGCCGCGATGGTATCGACCTTGCCTGGATACAGTCTCATTCTCGCGGCACTGTAGGGTCCGGACGGGGGGCGTGCAAGGTTCGGAGCAGTTTCTCGCGGTGTTTTTCGACGTGATTTTTGAATGTGCACGATCGCCTTCATGATCGAAGTCGTCGACGGTGCGCCGCTCGTCATCGCCGCAAATCGCGACGAGCTGTACGAGCGGCCGACGCGTCCTCCCGAGCTGCTGCAAGCGGAGCCGAAGATCGCCGGCGGCGTCGACGAGCTGTCCGGCGGCACGTGGCTCGCGGTGCGCGCCGATGGTCACTTCGCCGCGGTGACGAACCAGCGCGCGCTCGCCACGCCACCACCCGGGCTGCGATCGCGCGGCCTCGCCGTGCGCGAGCTCGCGGCGTCGACCGATCCGGACGCGTACGTCGCGGGTCTCGATCCCGCGAGCTACGCGAGCATGAACCTCGCGTGGCGCAGCGGTCGTGGGGTGAAGGTCGCGTACACCCGGCGCGAGCACGCGTCGATCGAGATCGAGACGCTCGGACGCGGGGTCCACGTGCTGTGCAATGACCGGCTCGGCGCCGACGGCTTTCCACGCGGCGAGCGGCTACGGCGCACGATCGAGACCTCGCTCGACGAGGGCGTCCGCTGGCCCGCGCTCGTCGCGCCGCTCGCGATCGCGCTCGCGGATCACACGCGCGTCGCGCTCGAGGACACGCCGCCGTCGCACCTGCCGCGCGAGCTCGCGCGCGAGCTGACCGCGACGTGCATCCACAGCCCGGCGTACGGCACGCGGTCGTCGACGATCCTCGCGCTCGACCACGCGCGCGTGATCGACTACCTGCACGCGAACGGGCCGCCGTGCACGACCGAGCTCGTCGATCGACGGAGCCTGCTGCGATGACGATCGAACCGCGCGCGCGCAAGCTCGTGGTCGCGGGCTTGATCCTCGGCGACGATCGCCGCGTCCTCATCACCCAGCGGCGCGCGGATCAGGCGCTGCCACTGCAATGGGAGTTTCCCGGCGGCAAGGTCGAGCCCGGCGAGTCACCGACCGCGGCGCTCGTCCGCGAGCTGCGCGAGGAGCTCGGCGCGACGGCGATCGTCGGCCGGATCTGGGACGTGCTGTTTCACGCCTACCCGAGCTTCGATCTCGTGATGCTCGTCTATGCGTGCCGGCTCGCGCCCGGCGAGGTCGCGCGCGCCGTCGAAGTGGCGGACCTCGCATGGGTTCGGACCGACGAGCTGCCGGGCAGCTGGGACATCCTGCCCGCCGACCGCCCGCTCGTCGAACGGCTCGTCGCCGAGGGCCCGCCGGCGCGTCCGTAACGCCCCGGACGAATTGACCCTCTGTCCGGCACGACCCTACAATCCGCCGGATGGAAGGCCGCGCCAAGGTCACGAAGGAAGTCCTCTGTGAAGAGGCACGGTTCATCCTCGCGAACGTGATGGCCGAGGCCCGGTACGGCCGCCAGAACCGCTACGACGACATCCGCCGCGTGTGCGAGGGCGCGGTGTCGATCCCGTTCCAGGAGTACATCGGCTTTCTCGAGAAGTCCGGCTACCTCCGGCACGACCGCGCGAACGAGAGCCTTGAGGTCTCGCCCGACGGGGAGACCGTCGTCAACGGCGGCAACCTGTCCGAGTTCACCGAGCGCGCGGTCTCGCACTTCAAGAAGCTGCGTCAGAGCCGCGCGATGGCGGTCCCGACCGGCGGCGTGCCGATGTCGACGCAGTCTGGCATGCCGATGACGGGCTCGATGCAGCGCGAGGTCTCGAGCGCCGGTCCGCTGCCGCGCAAGGATCCCCAGAACAAGATGACGACGTCGGGCGGCCGGCCGTCCGCGATCGCCGGCGGCGAGATCCAGATCAGCGCTGACCTCGAGAACCGCTACGAGAAGCTCGCGTCGATCGGCTCGGGCGGGATGGGCACCGTGTATCGCGCCCGTCAGGTCGCGCTCAATCGCGAGGTCGCGCTCAAGGAGATCCGCGATCTGTTCGGGTTCTTCAGCGAGGACCAGCGCAACGAGATCGTCCGCCGGTTCACCGATGTCGTGCGCGCGTGGGGCAACCTCGCGCACCCGAACATCCTGCCGATCCACGACGTCAACCTGTACACGGAGTACCCGAACCTCGTCGCCGAGCTCGCGCCGAACGGATCCGCGCGCCGGCTGATCAACGATGCCGAGGAGATTCCGGTCGAGCTCGTCTTCAAGTACCTGCTGCAGACGCTGCACGCGCTGCGCGCCGCGCACGCCCAGCGCGTCTACCACCGCGGCCTCAAGCCCGAGCAGCTCCTGATCGACGGCTACGGCAACGTGAAGATCTCGGACTTCGGCTTCACGCGCATCGTCGAGCGCGACCACGCCGTGATCCGCCAGATCTACGTCGGCATGGGCAACGTCGCGTACATGGCGCCGGAGCTCTACACCGATCCGATGGCCGCCGGTCCGCAGGGCGATATCTACGCGCTCGGCATCATCTTCTACGAGCTGCTCACGCGGAAGCTGCCGGGCCGTCGCTCGCCGATGCCTTCGCAGATCAACGGCACGCTGCCGCACGGCATCGACGACATCTTCGATCGCATGACGCGCGACGATCGCGTGGAGCGCTACGGCACCGTCGACGAAATCCTCGAGGACGTCGACAAGCTCGAAGGCACCGAGCGCTTGCTCGGCCGCCAGAACCAAGTGCTCGTCGGCGAGAGCCCGCTGTCCCAGGTGAAGTTCAAGCCGGGCGCGGAAGAGCCGCTCGCGGGCTCGCCCGTCGGTGA
>DASTLB010000082.1:0-47026 GCA_035715365.1 Kofleriaceae bacterium
TCGCGCTCCGGCTCGGCGCCGAGCAAGGCGCGACGACCCACCTGCCGGCGCTGTCGGTCCACGAGCGCCTGATGCCGCTGCTCGACGAGCGCTGGCCCGCGGGTGGCCGCCGCGCCGGTACGCGGCTCGTCGCGCATCCCGGCGGCAAGCCGATCGAGCAGGCGATCCGCGGCGACGAGATCACGCTCGCGATCGGCCCGGAGGGCGGCTGGATCCAGCGCGAGGTCGACACGTTCGTCGAGCGCGGCTTCACGCCGGTCGCGATCGGACCGCAGATCCTGCGCGTCGAGACCGCGGTCGCCGCCGCGCTCGGTCAGCTCGTGCTGCTGCTGCGAGTCAGGGACCGTTGAGCGCGTCGACCGCGTCGAGCACGATCCGCAGCTCCTGCGACAGCGAGTCGCCGATCGCGAGCTCGCCGACGATATCGTTGCCGTCGAAGTTGCCCTCGAACCGCACGATCCCGTCGTCGCTCTCGATCAGCCGACGCACGACGCGCGACAGCGGTCGCGAGTACGGCAGCTCGGCGCTCTCGCACCCGTTCGCGTCGCGCTGGAACTCGAGCCGCGGCGACGTCCACGTCGTGCCGTCCGCGACGAGCGCGACCCGATCGATCGCCATCGGCTCGCCGCCGCAGAACGCGACGTGCAGCGTGATGTCGACGCGCGATGGCGCGAGCGTGCCGACAAACACGACGTCACTGCGCGATCGCCGCTCGCGCGCGTCCGAGCCGAGCGGTCGATCGAGCACGACGCGATCCTGCGCGTCGCACGACGTCACGTACTGCGCGAGCGCGGCGCCGAGCGGACGCCGCAGCGGCTCGGGTTGCGCCTGGACGAAGTCGCGCACGCACGAGCTCCAGAAGTCACTCTCCGCGACGTCGAGCGTGCGCGCGACCCGGCGCACGCCGCCCTCGAGCAAGATGATGTCGTCGGGCAGCTGGCCGCGCGAGAGCAGGTCGCTCGGATCGCGCGGCGACCAGCGCACTGCCGTCGGTGCCGCGCGGTCGGCGCGAACCACCGACGACGCGGCGGGCGCTGCCGCGATCGCCGGCGATGCGGGTGCGTGCGGTTGTACGGCCGGCCGCGCCGGCGCACATCCCATCAACACTGTCGCGAGGAGGAGGCGCCGCACGTCCAGATCGTACCGGCGAACCGCGTGTGCGGCACGGCTTCGATCTGCGTTCGATCTACGCACTCACGCGATCAAGCACGCGTCGCCGAGCTCGTGACTCGACAGTCCGTGTTCCGCCGCGAGCGCGAGCGCACGTTGCAGCCGCTCGTGCGTCACGAACGCACGCAGCAGGTCGTAGTGACTCTCGCCGGGAACGTGAAGTCCGCTGACCAGCCCGTCGACGACGCGCGGTGTGTACTCGGCGTCGAGCCGCAGCCGTGCGACGCCGCTACCCGCGGCACCGCCACTGGCCTCGAGCGCCCGGACCACGGTCGTCCCGATCGCGATCACGCGGCCGCCGTGCGCCCGTGTCGCGGCGATCGCCTCGGCGGTACGCGCCGGGATCTCGTAGCGTTCCGGCCACGGTAGCGCGCGGTCGAGCGCGTCGTCCCCGGTCGAGGACAGCCCGGCCGCGTGCGTCAACCGGGCGATCTCGATGCCCGCGCGGCGCAGCCCGAGGATCACGTCCCAGGTCAGCGGCCGACCAGCCGACGGCATCTCGGCGGCCCACGGCCTCGCCGCATATGCGGTTTGTACCGACCACAGCGGTAGGGCCTCGGTACGGTGCGCGTACTGGACCGGCGCGCCGCTCGCGTAGAGCGCCTGCCACAGCACGTCCTCGGTCGCGGCCGCGACGAGCTCGACGTGACGACCCGCGACCGCGACCACCGTCGCAGCGAGCGCTCCGATCGTCACGCGATCGCCGACCGCGAGCGGTGGCGGCGCCCCGCGGTCCTCGGTGCGCGTTCGCCAGTCGCCGTCGCCGAGCACGACGCCCGCGATCCGCGAGCCGGTGATCGGTCCCGACAGCCGGAGCTCGAACGCGCGGTCGTCGGCGGTCCGGCCGCGCAGCGAGCCCGGCAGCGTCGCGGCATCGTTGATCACCACCAGATCGCCGGGCTGCAGCAGCGCCGGCAGGCGCGCGAACGGCTCGAGCGCGACCCGCCCTGTGCGTCGCACGACGACGACCAGCCGGACCTCGTGCCGCGGCACCTCGCGGGTCGCCAGCGCGACGTGCTGCGCGCGCAGCGCGAACGGCGTCCCCGGCAGCGTCACGGGCAGCGGCGCCTTCACGACATGCTCCACGCGCTCGCCGACAGCCGCGCCCCGCTCGGCGCCCGCGCCGGTGACTCGAGCATCTGGACGATCGTGGCGGCGACGTCCGCCGGCCGCGCGAGCGTGCTGCGATCGGCGTCCGGCACCGCGGCCGCGTGCATCACCGTGTCCATCTCGCCGGGATCCACGGCGAGCACGCGGACGCCGGTATCCGCGAGCTCGGCCGCGAGGATCCGGCTCAGGTGATCCTGCGCGGCCTTCGAGATCCCGTACGCGCCCCACCGCGGATACGCCTCGACCGCCGCATCCGAGCTGACGTGCACGATCACGCCACCGCCGCGGATCGCCATCGCGCCCGCGAGGATCTTCGTCAACCGGAACGGCCCGACGAGGTTCGTCTCGAGCACCGCGGCGAGGTCCTCGCACTCGGTATCGAGCAGCAGGCGCAGCGGCGTCGGGCCGAGCGTGCTCGCGTTGTGGATCGCGATCCCGATCTCGCCGACAAGCCCGTGCGCCTGCCCGGCGATGCGATGGATCGCGGCCTTGTCGGCGATGTCCGCCACGATCGCGTGTGCCACGCCGCCGCGCGCGCGGATCGTCGCGACGACGTCCTCGAGCGGTCCTGCCTCGCGCGCGACGAGCGCCACCCGTGCACCCTTCGCGGCGAGCTGCTCGGCGAGCGCGCGCCCGAGCCCGCGACTCGCGCCCGTGACCAGCGCGCCTTGTCCTGAGATCTCCATGTCGGCCTCCTGAGACCAAACGTAGAGGTCCGCCGCCAACATGTCATCGGGTGCGCTAATATGTTGGCAGGAGGCTTTTCCGTGAGCCACGAGCAGGACCACCTCGCCGAGAACATCAAGCAGTTGCGCGAGACGCGCGGGCTCTCGCAGCAGCAGATCGCGAAGGCCGCCGGGATCCCGCGCGCGACGTGGACGCACCTCGAGTCTGGTGCCGCGAACCCGACACTCGCGGTCCTGATGAAGGTCGCGACCGCGCTGCAGGTCCGGCTCGACGAGCTGCTCGCGCCGCCACGCCAGCCCGCGCGTCACCTCAAGGCATCCGAGCTGCCGACGCGCGCGCGGGGTCAGGTCGCGATCCGCAAGCTGCTCCCCGAGCCGCTGCCCGGGCTCGACATCGAGCGCATGGAGCTGCCGCCCGGCGCGCGGATGGCCGGCATCCCGCACACGCCAGGCACGCGCGAGTACCTGACGTGCGAGCGCGGCAGCGTCGAGCTCGCGGTCGCCGGCGAGCGCTACACGCTCGAGGCCGGTGACGTCGTCACGTTCCGCGGTGACCAGCGCCACGGCTATCACAACCCCGGTGCGGCAACGGCGATCGCGTACTCGGTCATCGCGTTCTCGTCGCTGTGAACCGCCAAGCGGCGACCTGAAACGCCCCGCCGCGAGCGAGCAGGAACGCAACGCCGCAAAGCACCGATCATCGCAAAGAGGCAAAGCCGCCGAGCCCGCAAAGGATCCTGGGAACACCCTCCCGATCTCGAACGAGTCGGTCGAGAACGCCGGCAGTCGCGCTCGAACGCAGTGAAGCTCGTGCCATTGGCGGCGATGTCAGAGCTGCCCACCGTCGCAGGGAATGAATCTCGCGCGCGAGAACGGCTGCTCGTGATCGCGCCCGAGTTGGGTCGAGATCGGGAGGCTTTCCATGAAGGTTCCTTTGCGAGCTTGGCGGCTTTGCCTCTTTGCGACAATCGGGGGCTCAGCTCCTTTGCGTTCCGATCGCGTGTCGCTTCCGGTCGCGTGTCAGCACCTATCGCGGCGTGGCTCCGGTCGGTGGCTTGCCGGTTCGGCTCGCGCTTGGCGTTCCGCACCGCTCAGCGCGACGCGAGATCGAACGTCCCGGCGAGCCCGGCGAACGCGGTGAAGTTCACCTCCTTGCCGTCGAGCTCGGTGTACTCGGTCGTCATCGGCGAGTCCTGGCTGACGAACATGCCGAGGCTGCCGCCGACGACCGGCGCGATCGCGACCTCGGGCGAGATCCGGTAGTCGACGCCGACCTGCAGCCGCGCGAGCTCGAGCCCCTGCAGCGACGTGGTCTTGCCGTCGTTCGGGTCGAGCCACAGGCCCTTCCAGCCGGTGCCGAGCTTGACCCACGGATCGATCGAGCGATCGGGACGGAAGTGCCACGCGGCCTGGACGCCGGCGCTCGCGCCGAACACGTCGACCGAGTCATCGACCGCGTCGCCGTTGTCGTGCATCGCGAGCGAGCCATAGGCACCGAGTGTGAGGTGCGGGATCAACCGGTAGCCGATCTCGAGCTGCACCGCGCCGCCCGGTCCGGACAGCTCGTCGAGATCGGCGAGGCCACCGCCGGTCTTGCCGACGCCTTGCGCGTAGCCGGTGGCGATCGAGATCTCGAGCGCACCGTCGGCGGGCGCGACCGCGTGATCGACGCCGGTCGACTCGCTCGGTTGTGCCTGGGCGATCGCCGGAATCAGCAGCGAGAGGGCGGGAATCAACTTCTGGAACTTCATGACGGGATCACTTTCTGGAGCCGCTGTACCGAACGCGCGATGCTCCGGTCGCGTGTCGCTTCGATGCGGCACACGAGCAACGCGCACGCCAGCGCGGATCGCGCCCAGCGCGCGATCCGGCGCGATCCTCGTCGTCGGTGAACCGGCAGTGACGGATCGCTTTGCTGCGAATCCGACGCCGCAGCGGTGTCGCGATCCGTGCCCTACCCGATCAGGTGGAGCGAGCGGACGGTCAGAACTTGTACGTGAAGCCGAACCGCGCGTAGACGAGGAAGTCGTGCTCGAACATCGTGCCCGAGAACAGGTTCGTGAACAGCGCGCGCTCGTCATCGCCCTGGAACGGTGCGCCCTCGACCATGCCGAAGATGCTGTAGCGCTGCTTCACCGCGATCTCGGCGATCAGGCTCACGAGGAACCGCGCGCCGGCATCGCGATCGAAGAACTCCATGCCCTTGTTGCCGGTCAGCTCCTCGACGCGGATGCGATCCGAGTCCGGGAAGTCCGCCGGATCCTCGCCGTTGAGCACGCGGTTGCGATAGCCGATGCAGGTGTCGGTCGGATCGGTGCCGTCGAAGCCGTTCGGCGCGCTCGCCTTGAGCTTCGGGCAGTGGCGATCGCTCCAGAACTGGAAGTAGCCGCGGCCGCTGATCGTGACGTTCGACAGCGCGGTCAGCGAGACGATGCCGCCGGCCTCGAACGTCGCGCCGTTGCGCTGCGAGTCGTCGAATAGCTTGCTGCCCCACCACAGGTTGCCGAACAGCGCGAGCGAGAACGGCTCGTTGTTCGCGACCATCGCGCGCGCGCCGAGGCCGAGCTCGCTGCGCGCGAGCATCGTGCGCACCGCGACCGTGGCGTCGAACCCGAACATCTTCGCGAGCCGGCCGGCGCCGACGGTGATCCGCGAGTTCAGGTAGTAGGGGTAGCCGACGTCGAAGTCGACGGTCGAGCGACCGCGCGGCAGCGTGCGCGCGCCGAACGACGACAGGCCCTTCTGCTCGTGCTTGAGCTCGTCCTCGCTCTTGCCGGCGACCGCGAGCTCGCGCGAGATCGTCGCGGTCTTGCCGCCCTCGACGGTGATCGTTTGCTCGAATGCCTGGTAGCCGCCGAGCTCGATCCGCAGCACGGTCTCGCCGACCTCGACCTCGGTGTCGAGCGGCGTCTTGCCGGCGAGGAAGCCGTTGATCATCACGTTCGCGCCGGTCGGCGTCGTCAGGATGCGGAGCCGGCCGACGCTCTTCAGCTCGGCGGTGATCGTGACGGTCTGGCCCGAATCGATCCGGACCTTCTGCTCGAACTGCTTGAAGCCCTCGAGCCGGACGACAATCGGGTGCTCGCCGGCGCTGAGCTTCTTCTCGACCGGCGCTTTGCCGACGGCGGCGCCGTCGATGTAGACCTGCGCCTCGGGCACGGTCGAGATGATCTTCACGGTGCCGGTGTCACCGGGCTCGTCGGTGCCGAGCTCGATCTTGACCGTCTGCGAGCTACCGGGCGTGACCTGCACCGTCTTCTCCGCCGTCTTGTAGCCCGGCGCCTTGATCTGGATGATGTGGTCACCGGCCTTGATGTCCTTGATGTCGACCGGGACCGGGCCCTTGTCGATGCTGTCGATGAACGCGCGCGCGCCCGGCGTATCGGACATCACGCGGACGACGCCGACGCCTGCGGTCAGCTCGGCGCGAACCTTGACCTGCTTGTCGGCGACGACCGTGATCGTCTTCGTCCACGTCTGGCCGCCCTTCTTGACCTCGACGACGTGCACGCCCTCGGGAACCTTCTCGATCGTCGCGGTCGTGTTGTCCGGGTGCTTGTTCTGGTCGATGTAGACCTCGGCGTCCGGAACGTCGGCTTCGACGATCACCGTGCCGTAGCGCTTGAGCTCCTTGAGCGCGGGCGTCAGCACGACCGACGGCATCGCGGTCAGATCGACCCACTGCGTGATCGTCTCGAAGCCTTCCTTCTTGATCTCGATCTGGTGGCGGCCCGCGGTCGTCTTGATCACGAGCGGGCCCTGGACCTGGCCCTGCGCGACACCGTCGAGCGAGACCGTGGCACCGACGACGTTCTTGTCGGCGTCGGCGCGGACCTCGATCGCGGGCTGGCGCGTCAGCGGCACGAACAGCTCCTGCGTCTTGCGCACGCGACCGACCTTGAAGACCTTCGTCGCCGACTCGTAGCCCTGCGCCTCGATGACGACGGTCACGTTGCCGGGGTTGAGCTTGCCGGTCCACGGCGTCACGCCGACCGACGGGCAGTCCTTGCCACCGATGTAGATCGCGGCGCCGGGCGGCGACGAGTCGATCTTCACCGCGTACTTGCCCTTCGTGCTCGGACACGCGGGTTGCGCGTGTGCGGGGCTGGCGAGCAGCGCCGCGAGCAAGAGCGCGAGCGGGAGGACGACGAGAACACGCAGACGATCGATCCTCATGGGTACCCTCGATAAGACGAACGTGGCGAGCGTATCAGAGAGATGCGGGCGGGTCGGGGGTTCGGCGGCGCATGGACGCAGCGAATGGTGGAGTTTTGTTTATTCAACCGCCGACGCTTGCGCGTGCGCGCATTCACAGCAGGTGGCACTACAGGGCGGACAGCAGGCCCGCGGCGAGCGCGGCGAGCAGCGCGAGGCCGGCGATGATGCGGTAGAGCGCGAAGCCGAGCAGGTCGTGGCTGCCGAGCCACTTGATCAGCCACGCGATCGAGAGATAGCCGGTGATCGCGGCGGTCGTGATGCCGACGCCGAGCGCGGGCAGCGCGTCACGGCCGAGCGCGCGGTAGGCGTCTCGCGCCTCGAAGATGCCGGCGCCCGCGATCGCCGGGATCGAGAGCAGGAACGAGAACCGCGCGGCATCGGTGCGTGCGAACCCGAGCAGCAGCGCCATGCAGATCGTCGCACCGGAGCGCGACACGCCCGGCACGAGCGCGAGCGTCTGCGCGAGCCCGACGAGCAGCGCGTCGACGAGCGTCAGCGAGTCCATCGTGCGCTCGGTGTCGCGTCCCGCCGCGATCCGATCGATCACGAGCATCGCGATGCCGACCGCGATCAGCGCGCCGGCGATCACGTAGAGCGAGCGCAGATCGCCCTCGATGTGCTTCTTGAGCGCGAGCCCGGCGATCACGATCGGCAGCGTGCCGACCGCGAGGTACAGCGGCAGCCGGCCGTCGGGGCTCGATGGCTCCTTGACCATCGAGACGACGACCATCACGAGATCGCGCGCGAAGTAGATGAGGACCGCGAGCAGCGTGCCGAGCTGGATGACGGCCGTGTAGTGCGCGCCGTAGTCCTTCTGGCCGAGCAGCGCGGGCAAGATCCGGAGATGAGCCGTCGACGAGACGGGAATAAACTCGGTCAGTCCTTGCACGACGCCGAACAAGGCGGCGAGCCACATCGGCATGGCGTTCACGCTAACATCGAAGCGTGCTGCAGCGCTGGGTCGTGCCGGTCACTATCGTGCTCGCGGTCGCGTGTGGTCACGGCACCGAGCCGGCGCGCCCGCGTGGCGGAAGCGCACAGCCGGAGACGCATGGCTCGGGTGAGCTCGCGCCGAGCACGACGGTCAACGAGCGCGACTGCGATCAGCTCGCGCAGCACGCGGTCGCGATCCGGGTCGCCGAGCTGCGCAAGACGACGCCGGCGGACCAGCTGCCGACCGAGGCCGAGCAGGCCAAGCTCGTGGCCGAGCTGCGCGCCGATCCGGCGTGCCTGCGGCTGTCGCCGGCCGCGCTGCGCTGCGCGATCGCGGCGACCAGCCTCGACGCGCTCGCCGCCTGTCGGTAGCGGCCGTCAGCGGACGTTCAGCAGCTCGACCTCGAACAGCAGGGTCGCGCCCGGCGGGATGACCCGACCAGCGCCGCGGTCGCCATACCCCAGCTGGGGCGGGATGAGCAGGGTCCGCTTGCCCCCGACCTTCATGGACGCGACGCCCTCGTCCCAGCCCTTGATGACGCGGCCGCGCCCGATCGGGAACTCGAACGGCTCGTTGCGGTCGTGGGAACTGTCGAACTTCGCGCCCTTGGCCCCGTTTTGCCACAGCCAGCCCGTGTAGTGCATGACGCAGGTCTGGCCGGTTTGCGGGCTCGCTCCGGTGCCCACGACGGTGTCCTCGAATTGCAGTCCGGTCGGTGTCTCGGTCATGGCCGGCATCCTAGTCGAAGACCGCGGCGAGATCTGCCGCACGTGCCGCCACTGCTGTCTCGACGGCGCCGGCCGCAGGACGTTACGATGGCCGGTGCAGTGCCGAGCGAACGTTCGTGACGACGCGCGTATCAGGAGTGTCGATGTCGAAGCGCTGGGTTGGTTGCGCGGTGCTGGTGGTGTGCGCGCTGTCGAGCACGGCGTGGGCGAACTTGACGTCGACGCCGGCGGTCGTCGATGTCGGTGATGTCCGCGTCGGCGCGACCGGCTCGGCGATCGGCAGTGCGGTGTCCGATGGCAACGACACGCTCGATCACTTCCACCTGACCGGCGCGAACTGCGGGCTGTTCACGATCACGCCCGAGGTCGCGCTACCGAAGACGATCGTCGCGGCGAACCCGCTCGCGTTCACCGTCGTGCTCGCGCCGACCGCGCGCGGCAGCGTGACGTGCTCGGTCGCGTTTCACGATGCCGCGCACAACCCGGTCGGCACCGACTTCACGATCCAGGGCCGCGGCATCGCCCCGATCATCGGCGCGCCGGCGAGCACCGACTTCGGCTCGGTGCGGGTCGCGAACGCCGCGGTGACGACCGCGCAGCGCACGGTGACGATCACGAACACCGGCGACGCGAGCCTCACGATCGACAACCTCGCGACGACCGGCGACTACACGCTGCCGAACCCGCCGACGCTGCCGGCGACGATCGCCGCCGGCGGCTCGCTCGGCGTCGCGGTGCGCTTCGATCCGACGGCGCCCGGCACGCGGCCCGGCACGCTCGACATCTCGAGCAACGACCCGGCCGCACCGACGAGGACCGCGAACCTGACCGGTGTCGGCACGAACGCGGTGATCGCGGTGACCGACGTCGACTTCGGGATCGTCAACCTGACGCAGACCGCGACGAAGACGATCGCGGTGACGAACGTCGCGACCGCTCCGGTCGGCACGCTCAAGCTCGCGAGCGCGACGATCAGTGGCGGCGCCGGCTGGTTCACGTTCGACGCGAACGGGTTCTCGTGCCTCGGCGCGACGACGTGCACGTTCGGCAGCGGGATCAACGCGCCGGCATCGATCGGCGTTCGCTGCACGCCGCCGGCCGGCTCGACCGGGTCGATGACCGCGACCGTGGCGGTCACCAGTGACAGCGACGGGGGCGGCGACAATGTCTCCGCGCTGACGTGCACGGCGGGACGCGCCGACATCGCGGTCGATCCGACCGCGCTCGCGTACGGCGATGTCGGCGTCGGCGCGACGGTCGTGAAGACGGTGACGGTCACGAACACCGGCAACATCGACCTGACGTTCACCGCCTCGAAGGTCGGCGCGCGCGCCGGCGAGTACATCTTCTCCGGCTGCTTCTCGGCGTGCGTCGTGACGGCGGGCCAGAACAAGGCGTTCACGCTGTCGTTCACGCCGACGTCCGCGGGGGCCGCGAACATCACGGTCAACCTCGCGAGCAACGATCCGGACAATGCGACCGTCGCGATCCCCGTGACCGCGAACGCGATCGCACCGGCGATCACCGCACCCGCGACGCTCGCGTTTGGCAACGTCGAGGTCGTGACGACGTCGACGAAGACGCTGACCGTCACGAACAGCGGCAGCGCGGATCTGATCATCTCGAGCGCGAGCCTGACCGCGAACGACGGCTCGTACGCGATCGCGACCGGCACGACCGGCGCGCAGACCGTCGCACCGGGCGCGACCGCGAGCTGGGATCTGACGTGCACGCCGGCCGCGCAGGGCGCGCATGCCGGCACGTTCACGATCGCGAGCAACGCGCTCGGCGCCGCGACGACCGCGGTCGCGCTGTCGTGCACCGGCACCGAGGGCGTGCTCGTCACGATCCCGACGAGCATCGACTTCGGCGGCGTCCCCGAGAACACGACGCAGACGCGGTCGTACCGGCTGCGCAACACCGGCAACCTGACGGTCAGCAACATCGCGGCGGTGCTCGATCCGACGACGGTCGGCTACAGCCTCGATCCGGCGACGCCGATCCCGACGACGCTCGCCGCGCAGACCGAGGTCACGCTGAACATCAAGTTCGCGCCGGCGAACGGCAACGACGGCGGGCCGGCGACCGTGACGTTCACCGGCACGTGGGGCACCGGCGCGAAGCCGCTGCGCACGAACCCGGTGCTCGCGATCACCGGCGATGGCCTGACGACCGGCTTCGACGTCACGCCACCGGCGCTCGACTTCGGCGACCTGCGGTTCGACGGCACACTGTCGCGCACGGTCTGCATCGTCAACACGAGCCAGAGCTCGCTCGTGATCCAGAACCCGCTGACGATCACGCCGGCGACCGGCACGATCAGCGGCGAGCTCACCGCACCGACGGTGCGCCGCAAGACGTGCGGCACCGCGGGCGGTACGATCGTCGCGCTGCCGCAGACGCTCGCACCCGGCGAGCAGCTCGAGGTCACGGTCGTCGTCGATCCCGCGAATCGCACCGGCGCGATCGCGGGCACGCTCACCGTGACGAGCAACCTGACGGTCAACCCGACGCGGACGGTCGCGCTGACCGCGAATGCGACCGCCGCGATGCTCGCGGTCACGCCGGGCAACACGCTCGATTTCGGTGCCGTCGACATCCGCGGCACGCCGGTGACCGCGAGCGTCACGATCACGAACACCGGCCAGGCGCCGCTCGATCTCGGTGCGTTCACGCGCAACGTCGCGAACAGCCACTTCCAGCTCGCGCTGCCGGCCGCGCAGACGCTCGCGCCCGGCGCGACGCTCGCGATCCCGGTGACGTACGCGCCGACCGTCGTCAACGTGCCCGCCGAGCAGGTCGTGCTGTCGAGCACCGTCGCCGGCGTGCTCGGTGGGCCGACGAGCCAGTCGATCACGCTGCGCGGGCGCGGCATCGATCGCGAGATCCAGCTCGGTGCGCCGCCGGCGTTCCCCGACACGTTCCGCAACCCGGGCGACGCCGCGCCGGTGCGCGCGGTCAAGGTCGAGAACCTCGGCGAGGCGCCGCTCGTCGTCAGCGCCGCGATGGTGACGGCCGCGGATCCGGACGTGTGGACGCTCGTCGACGCCACGCCGGTCACGATCCCCGGGCTCGCGAGCCGCGACTTCCTCGTGCGGTTCGCGCCGAAGACGATCGGCGCCGCGCCGCCGGGCACGCTCGTCATCACGAACGACGACGGCGACGAGATGATGGCCGCGGTGACGCTGACCGGCAATGGCATCGGCCGCAACGTCGCGTTCAACACGATGGAGATCGATGTCGGCTACACCGGCATCGGGATCCCGCTCACCGTCGACGACGCGCTGCTCGTCGCGAGCATGGATCCGACGAACGCGTTCCGGATCCACGAGATCCAGATCGAAGGCGATGCGTTCGCGATCGACAACCCACCCGCCGATCTGCTGATCGATCCGATGGGCACGCAGACGTTCGGCGTCACGTTCACGCCGGAGGCCGAAGGTGAATTCACTGCGACCGCGTTCCTCTACCTCGACGGCGACACCACGCCGCAGGCCGCGATCACGCTGCGCGGCCGCGCGGTGTTCGTCGACGCGCACGGTAGCGGCGGCTGCGCGGCCGGGCACGACGTCGGCTTCGGCGCGATCCTCGTCGTGGCGCTCGCGTTCGCGCTGCGCCGGCGCCGCGAGCTCGCGATCGCCTGCGTCCTCGTCGTCGGCTCGGCGACCGCGCGCGCCGACAACCTCGTGCTGTCGACGTTCGATCCGACGCCGGCGACCGAGGGCACTGGCTTCCAGCTGCAATCGCCGGACGTCGGCAACGACGGTGAGTGGGTCGTCAGCGCGGTCGTGTCGCACGCGACGAACCCGCTCGTGCTCGACGCGCTGATGGAGGGCGTGTTCCTCAACGACCAGCGCGTCGTCGAGCGCAGCACGCTGATGGAGCTCGGCGGCGCGTACGCGTTCCTCGGCCGGTTCGAGGCCGGCGCGCGGATGCCGATCTACGCGCAGGACGGTCAGCCGCTCGGCAATCCACGCGAGATGTTCACGACGTCGCCGGCGTCGGGCACGGCGCGCGGCGACCTGACGCTGCACGGCAAGGCGCGGCTATGGAAAGGCCACTCGGGCACGCTCGCCGCCGCCGCACAGCTGACGCTGCCGACCGCGACCGACGGTGCGTTCACCGGCGTCGACAAGCCGTCCGGCCGCCTGCTCGTGCTCGGCGCGCTCGTACCCGACACGATGCAGCGCCGGATCACGCTGTCGGCGAACCTCGGCGCGATCGCGCGCGCGCGCTCGCAGTTCGCGAACCTCGAGCAGGGCAGCGGCGCGGCGTGGGCGCTCGGCGTCTCGGTGCGCGCGCTCGATCGGCTGTGGCTCGGCGCCGAGGTGTTCGGCGAGATCGTGCCGTCCGGCCAGGGCTCGCCGTCGGGCGACAGCGTCGCGCTGTCTCCGGCCGAGTGGCTCGCCGGCGTCCACTGGACGCCGGAGCGGCGGGTCGCGATCGCGCTCGCCGGCGGGCGCGGTCTGACGAGCGCGGCCGGCGCGCCGGCGCTGCGCGGGATGCTCGCGATCTCGTTCACGCCCGGCGCCGTGGCGCCGCCGACGCTGCGCTCGCTCGAGGAGCCGGTGCGCGACGCCGACGGCGACGGCATCGCGGATCGCGACGATCGCTGCCCGCGCGAGGCCGAGGACACCGATCTGTACGACGACACCGACGGCTGCCCCGAGCTCGACAACGACGGCGACGGCATCACCGATGCCGCTGACAAGTGCCCGCTCGATCCCGAGGACAAGGACGGCTTCGCCGACGCGGACGGCTGCCCCGATCGCGACAACGACGCGGACGGCGTCGCGGACGCGACCGACAAGTGCCCGAACGTCGCCGAGGACAAGGATGGCTTCCAGGACCTCGATGGTTGCCCCGAGCCCGATAACGACGGCGACGGCCTCGTCGACACGAAGGACAAGTGCCCGAACGAGCCCGAGACGATCAACGGCAACCGCGACGACGATGGCTGCCCGGACACCGGGTCATCGGTCGTCGTGCTCAGCCCGGATCGGATCGACACGCTCGATCCGATCACGTTCAGCGGCACGAAGCTCGGGCGCGGCGCGTTCAACGTGCTCGGACAGGTCGCCGCGACGCTGCGTGCACATGCCGAGATCGTGCGCATCCGCGTCACCGTCCACGTCCAGCCGACCGGCGACGCGCAGCGCGATCAGGATCTGTCGGACCGGCGGGCGACGGCGATCCGCGAGTGGCTCGTGCAATGGGGCATCGCGCAGACGCGGGTCGACGCGCGCGGGTTCGGCGGCACGAAGCCGCTCGTCGCGCCGGATGCGCGCGGTGCGGCGGCGATCAACGACCGCGTCGAGCTGATCATCCTGGATCGGAAGTAGCGCGCGCGAGCGCCACGCCGGTGACGCGCGTCGCGCCGGCATCGAGCAGCGCCCGCGCGCAGGCCGCGAGCGTCGCGCCGGTCGTCACGACGTCGTCGACGAGGACGATCGGTTTGCCGGCGATCCGGCGATCGCGCACCGCGAACGCGCCGTCGAGGTTGCGCCGGCGATCCGCCGCGGACAGCGTGCTCTGCGGCGGTGCCGCACGGACGCGGCGCAGCGCCGGGACCGGCGCCGGCAGCTCGGCATCCCGGCACGCGTGGAGCGCGAGCAGCCACGCGTGGTCGAAGCCGCGCGTGAACCGCCGCCGCCAGTGCAGCGGCACGGGGACGATCACCGCGTCGTCGCCGCGCGCGGCCGCGACGAGCGGAGACCACAGCGCGGCGACGCTGCGCGCGACGTACGTGCGGCCGGTGAACTTGAGCCGGCGGATCGCGACCGCGAGCTGGCCGCCGAACCGCCACGGCGCGACGATCTGATCGAGCGGCAGCGGCGCGCTCGCGCAGCGCGCGCACGTCGCGGTGCCGCGGTCGAGCGGCTCGGCGCACCGCACGCAGGCCCGGCCGAGGCCCTCGAGCGTGGCCGCGCAGGGTTCGCAGAAGATCGCCGCCGGGCGGGCGCAGGCGATGCACTGGGGCTGGAAGACGACGTCGAGCATGACGGCGGCTTTCGATCGGTCCCCGCGCGGGTTGCGTGCTAAGTGTGGCGCGACTCCCGTGTTCGACCCCTGCTACGTCTACGAGCCGAGCTTCGTCGACGCGCGTGCGCGCACCGAGATCCTCGCGTGGCTCGGGACGCTCGTCCCGCTGTGGGAGATGCGGTTCTCGACGAAGCGGCCGCCGCCGCCGGGCAAGACCCAGCGGCCGCTGCTGCGCCCGGTGTACTGGCTCGGCAACTGGCAGTTCGCCTGCCTCGGCTACTACGAGCCGCCGAAGCGAACGCGCGATGTCGCGGTCGCGGCCGAGCCGTTTCCGCCGGTGCTCGCGCGGCTGGTCGCGCAGATCGAGCGCCGCGTCCGCAGCGGGTTTCCGCCGCCGACCGTGCCGCGACGCTGGCGGCTCAACACGTGCCTCGTCAACTTCTACGGCGACCGGATCGTCGACGGCAAGCCGGTCGATGCGGCGCGCGTCGGCGAGCATCGCGACTTCGAGCCCGGCCCGGTCGCGTCGATCTCGCTCGGCGAGCGAGCGAGGTTCCAGTTCGTGCCGCGCGGCGCACGCGATGCCGCGCCGGTGCGCACGCAGTGGCTCGAGGACAACTCGCTGCAGATCTTCGGCGGGCCGCGCTGGAAGGACGACCTGCTGCACCGCGTGCAGCGCGTCGACGACAAGCACCGCCTCGAGCTGCCGCCGGCGATCGAGGGCTTCCGGACACGGCGCGTGAACTTCACGTTCCGCTACGTCCCCGACGAGCACGTGGTCCGGTTCGCGCAGCTCCCCGCCGCGGCGCGCGACGACGTCCGCGACTACGTGGCGACGCTCGCGAAGTCGTCGGCGTTCTTCGCGGCCGAGCTCAGCGCCGAGCCGCGATCGAGAACAGCGGCGGCGCGCTAGCGGCGGGCGGCGGCGGGACGCCGAGCAGCGCGGCGACGGTCGGCGCGACCTGCAGCAGCGTGCCGGTGCCGGTCTGGTGCCGCACGCCGGGCGCGCGCACGAGGATCGGGACCTGACGATTGTCCTCGAACGGCGCGTCGTGGTGCGTGCCCGTCTTGTAGTCCGTGATCAGCGAGCCGCGCGATGGCACGACGTAGAGCTCGCCCGATTCGCCGTCGACGATCGACAGACAGATCGCCTGGGCCAGCCCGGTCTTCGCCTCGCAGTGCCCCTGCATCTGGTCGACCCGGCCGACCGCCGCGATCCCGGGTAGCTTCGCGACCGCGGCGACCGCCGCGTCGAGGGCAGCGCCGCGCGCATCGGCCGGCGCCGCCGCGAAGTCGCGCGACAGGTAGATGTTGCTCGACGTCACGCTCGCGACCCACGCGCCCTTGCCGAGCTTTCCCGCGATCGCCGCGTCGGCGACCTCGGCGATCTGCGTCTGCGGCACGCGGTAGTTGCCGGGCTTCGCGCGATCGACGACCGGCGTCGCGCCGTGATCGCTCGTCAGCACGATCGCCCAGCCGTCGCGCCCGAACCGGCGGTCGAGCTCGCCGAACAGCCGGCCGAGCACGGCGTCGAGCCGCAGCGTCAGATCGAGCGCTTCCCACGAATCCGGGCCCCACAGGTGGCCGGCGTAGTCGCGCGCGTTGAACCCGATCGCGAGCAGATCGGGGACATCGTCCTGGCCGAGCGGCAGCGCATCGAGCGCGGCGAGCGCGGCATCGAGCACCATCTCGTCGGCGAACGGGGTGTGGACGATCGCCTGCTCGGGCGCATCGCTCTTGCCGAGGTCGTGCGGGAACGTCGTGCCGAGGCCATGCACGCTGCCCTCGCCGGCGGCGTCGTCGGCGATCCCGGTGACGCGCGCGAGCAGCGCCGGATCGCGCGCGCTCCAGGTCTCGCGAAACCACCGGCTGACCGGGTGGGCACGCGCGAGCTCGACGAGCCATCGCGGCGCCTCGTCGGCGTATGCCCGGCTCGTCGTCATCCCGCCGGCGGCGGCCTCGTACCAGACCGCGAGATCCGGCCGGCGCCCGATCATGAAGCTCGCCGCGCGCGCCTTGAGCGCGATCGCGATCGACTTCGCGGCCGGATGCGCGCGGCGCAACTCGTCGGCGATGCCATCGACGCGCAGCGCCTTGCCGGAGGCGCTGTCGTTTGGCCCGAGCTCGCCACCGATCGCAGGTCCGACCGCGAACGGCATCGCGTCGAGGTCGTACTCGGCCGGTCGGTCCTTGCCGTCCGCGCGGCGGTACCAGCTGTTGCCGAGCACGCCGTGGACGTTCGCGGCGGCGCCGGTCCCGATCGTCGCGTGGCCGGGCGCCGTGAACGGGTTCGCGTACGGCAGCGTCGCGGCCGGCACGTAGGCGCCCTCGTCGAGCAGCCGCGCGAACCCGCCGGTGAACAGCGGCCGCGCGCGCTCGAACGCCCAGCTCGGAAGCTGATCGACGACGACGAGCACGACGACGGCCGGCCGCGTACGTGCGCGAGCAGCCGGCGCATGAGAACCGGACGAGCACGCGCTCGCGAGCGCGATCCCGAGACACAGTACGAACGGCCGCAGCAAGCGGACGCGATCGTAACGCGCGACCGAGCACGGCGGGGCGTCGCGGCGGTATCTTCGAGCCATGGCTCTCACCGACCGCATCGATCCGCTGTGCGATCTCCTGCTCGGCGCTGCGTACGCCGACGAGCAGTTCAAGGATCGCGAGCGCGAGGAGGTCCGCGGCATGCTCGAGGATCTCTCCGGCGAGCGACTGTCGACCGAGCTCGAGGCGCGGATCACCACGTTCGATCCGAAGAAGTTCGACCTCGCGACCACGGCCGCCGTGTTTGCCGACGATCCCGAGGACGACCGGCGCCGCCTGGTGTTCCTCGTCGCGGCGATCAACGACGCCGACGACGAGATCGACTTCGCAGAGGATCAGTACCTGCGCGATCTCGCGGCGGCGCTGAAGCTGCCGGCGAGCGCGCTCGAGGGCCTGACGATCGATGTGGAGGTCGAGGAGCTGCGCGACAGCTTCGAGAAGGTCCGCAAGTCGCCGCCCCCGCCGCCGCCGAAGCGCAGCTGAGCGTGCCACCGGGTGGAATCGCACCACCTCTCCAGGCTTCGGAGACCCAGGCCGCGATCTACGCGCGGAGGCAAACGGGTCGGGATCGAGAGAATTGCACTCTCCACGGTCGCTTTGTAGGAGCGATCTCACCCCTAGGTGAGCTGATCCCGGTCGTGCTGGTGATTGGAGCGCTCGCCCGGACTTGCACCGAGATGTTCACGCTTTGCTGGCGTGTACCTAGCTACTTCGGTCACGAGCGCAGAAGTGGCGACGAGCGCCCGTGAAGGGGATCGAACCCTCCTAGCGGTGATAGACAGTCACCGAACGTCACCAGACGTATCCACGAGCAAATTCAGATTTCGTAGGGGAGGTTGGACTCGAACCAACAAGCCTCGACCGTTCAGAGCGGTGTGTTCTGCCAGTTGAACTACTCCCCTGCACAAGAGTGATGACGACGACGAAGAGCCAGAACCTCGGAAGACGCGGCGGTCACGTCACGCCGTGACCTCGGGGGCGAGGGTCACTGCCGAGCGTGCGTGCCGCCGCGGTCTTCACTCCACGCCGACGCCATCCTCACCATCGATCTCGCCGGTCCAGTAGACGTAGTCACGCCACGCGTCCGGCACCGACTTCGTGCTGACCCGGATCTGCACCGCCGGCACCCACGTCGGGCGCGCCGGCGTCGAACGCAGCGTCATGCGCGCCTCGGCAGGCGTGCGGTTCGCCTTGTTCGCGTTGCACGTGTAGCAGCACGACACGATGTTGTCCCAGCTCGTCCGACCACCGCGCGAACGCGGGATGACGTGGTCGTACGTCAGCTGATCGATCGTGCACTTCGTGCCGCAGTACTGGCACCGGTAGCCATCGCGCGCGTAGATGTTGACGCGCGAGAACTTCACCGGCTTCGCATGACGCCGGAACGCCTTGCGCAGCCGGACGACCGCCGGGATCTTGAGGATCATCGAGGTCGCACGGATCTCGGCCTCGTACTCCTCGACGACATCGACCTTCGCGAGCGTCAGCAGCGTCATTGCGCGCTGCCAGGGGATGATCTTGATCGGCTCGTAGCCCTGCGAGAGCAGGAGCGTACGCGTGACATCGACGTGCATCATGGGCGCACGCCTCCTTGCTTGCCGGCAGGTTTTGACGTGACGCGCGCGCCGGTTCGCGTGCATCACCGGCCCACGAGACGTGGGCAAAGTGCCGTCGAGAGGATTCGAACCTCCACTACGTGCCTTCTGAGGACACAGACTCTTCCGTTGGTCTACGACGGCAAACGATCACATTCGTGCGGCCGGCAGGAGTTGCACCTGCAACACGCGAGGTTTGAGCTCGCGGACTCTGCTCGTTGGTCCACGGCCGCAACGTCGTCGCGGGGGCCGGAGTTGCACCGGCGTCTCCTGGCGTATGAGACCAGGCCGAGAAGCTCGCACTCTCCCCGCAAGAACTCGCTTCGTGCCGCCGAGAGGATTCGAACCTCCACTACGTGATCTCTCAAATCACAGACTCTGCCGTTGGTCTACGGCGGCAATTGCATCGTGGGAGCGCTGGGACTTGCACCCAGTTGGCCGAAGCGCACTGTTTTACAGACAGGCTCGGTATCTACACCGTCAACGCTCCCAGGGTCGGGCGACCGACGGGACTTGCACCCGCTTCGACGAGGGTCACGGCCTCGCGCCTCGACTACTTCGGCATCGGTCGCAGTCCGCCTGGAAGGAGTCGCACCTTCATCCATCGCGTATCACGCGATCGCACTTGCTGTTGTGCTACGGGCGGGGTTGCCGTCTGATCGACGACGTCAGGCCTTGCGCTTCGCTCCGGGCAACAGCCCGAGGACCAAGCAGATGATGGCGAGCGGAAGTGGGATCCACCAGACGCCTTTCATCTCGGACCACGCGGGGTTCGTGTGGCCGTTGCGGTACATGAACAGCGATGCGCCAAAACCGAGCAGCGCAACGACGAGCAGGATGATCTTCTTCGCCATGACGGCGGGATGTACCAGCGCGAGCGGCGAGCTCGGGTGACAGTTGGGTTTCACCACCCGCTCGGTCCGCCTGGAAGGAGTCGCACCTTCATCCATCGCTTATCGGGCGATCGCACTCACTGTTGTGCTACAGGCGGGTCTTGATAATGTCAGTCTGGGTGACTGGAATTGCACCAGCGGCCTCGAGGTCCCGACCCCCGCGCTCTTGCTAGCTGAGCTACACCCAGAAGAAATTCGCCGCGTCGAAAGGCCGGGAATCACCCAGCGGCTGTCACACCACACGGCGGCCCTGCGCTCGTCGTCGCCGACGAGCACGAGGCAAAGCAGCACGTGGATTCGGAATCGAACCGAACGGTCCGTCGGATTTGGAGTCCAACGCGGTTGCCCAGACCTCCACGTAAAGGCGTCCGAGTGGCTGGAATCGCACCAGCGACAACGTGGTAGTCGGCCACGTGCTCTGCTCCTGAGCTACACCCGGTCTCGTACCACCGGAAGGAATTGAACCTTCACCACGACGTTCGTAGCGTCGAGTCCTGTCCTCAGAACGGTGGCGTCTTGCAATCGATCTACTTCGCACTTCGTCTTCGTCGCGGTGGAGGGAGTCGAACCCCACGTTCGTTCGCGCCTGACGAACGGACTGCTCGCGCTTCCAGCGCCAGCGGTCATCGCCTCACCCGAGGCACCGCGTCGTGGGGAGGGCCATGTCCCGAGTCCGCGAGGGGTTGGCCCGGTACAAAGGCGAAAAGGTTCACGCGTCCGAGTGAAGAAACCACGAGGATTGATTTTCCTTCGTAGGGAAAAGTGCCGTCCGTGGCAGAGGTCCAAAGAGCGGACCCCACTGGAGTCGAACCAGTGACTTTGCGTGTAGGGCTTCATCGATGGGACGCGTGAGAGTCGCAGTCGACGGAATCGAACCGTCGCGCATACGGGAATGAGCCGTCGCGGTGCCCAGCACGGACTGCGAGATGGGCGAGATCAACGACCGAACCGACCGTGGTCGGCGAAGCGACGTGCCTCTTCAGTCGAGACGCTACAGCCCTGGAGTTCGTATCGGTGACGGGAATCGAACCCGTATTGCCCGTTGGAGAGACGGACGTACTGACCATTGTACGACACCGACGTGAGACCAAAGATCAGCGTCCGCGATGGGAATCGAACCCATATCGCCCGTTGGAAAGACGGGAATACTCGCCGTTGTCCCCCAAGGGGACTTGCTCGCCTGGCGGCTCGCTGGCGTACGACGCGGACACGCGCGACCTGCGCGCAGGTAAGAACACAGACGGGCAAGGCAGTGGAGACGAATAGGTAGCGAGGTCGGTTGGGTTCGAACCAACATCCATCGGATTAACAATCCGCCGCTGCAGCCACTTGAGCTTCGACCTCAGAATGCCGGCGTGTGTCCCGAGGGCCGCACGCCGGCAGCTGTCGCGAGCCGCGCCTTCGCACTGCTGCGTCGTTGCTTACGCGCGCGCGAAGTCGGCGAGTACGGGCGGCGTCGCCGTGTCAAAACCGACCACGTCGAGCATGCCGGCGTCGTTCGGGTCAGCGATGCTGAAGCCCGTCGACGTCATCCCGACCACGATCAGCTTGGCCGGGATCCCACGTGCATCACGGTAGTCCCGCAGAGCCTGCGCAGGGTGCACGTTACCTGCCCAGGTCTCGTTGTCGGTGTAGACGACAAACGTGTCCACATCGACGCGGTGGGTCTGTGCCCAGATCATCGGTAGCGCGCAATCGGTACCTCCCATGGGGAGCGAGCCGATCTTCGAGACCACGTCGTCGAGCCGCTGCCGCGGCGAGAGGTCGAGCGTCGTGATCCCGGGCGTGCCACCGCCCCACTTTCCACCGTACCCAGCGCTCCCCGCCGACGTGAACGCGACGAACAGGTGGTCCCGTTCGGTCGCGGCCGTGACGAGCGACATCGCCGCGCTGCCGATCCGAGGCGTGAGCCCCGGAACGCCGGCGATCGATCCGCACTCCATCGATCCGGAGACATCGAGCGCGAGCAGCGTGCGCTTGTTCGATGGCTCGAGCGTGCCGAAGCTCGCGTAGAACGCGGCATCGAGCGCATCGACCACCGAGGCGACCGGCTGCCAGATCCCCTGCCCTCGCACGCCACGTCCCGAGCGGTACGTGACGAGCGCGGCGAGGATCGCGATCGGATGGATCCGTGCCTTCGCCAGCCGCTCGCGATCGCGCAGCTGGCCCGAGACGTGGCGTGCGGCCGCGCTGCCGGCTGCGAGCAGTCCGACGCGCGTCATCGTGGCGAGGTTGCGGATCATCGCGGTCATCGGCATCGTCTGGAGCAACGCGTCCCAGACGATCGGCGAGCGCAGCAGCTCGGTCGGCACGCACTCGCGGGGTACGCGCCGCTCGCGGATCAGCGTCGCCGCGACGTGCGGATCGCGGATCGCGCGCAGCTCGTCCATCGCGACGATCAGCGCGAGCGCCGGATCCTCGTGCGCGCCCTCGGGCAGCTCGCCCTTGACCGCCCACGCGAACAGCCGATCGTGCGATGGCGACGCCGCGCGGGGATGCGCGAGCCGCAACAGGTCACGATTCGACCAGCCATCGCGCGTCTGATACTTCGCGAGCTGGAACGCGAGGTCCTCGGCGGGTCGCGTGTTGAACCACGCGCCAACTGCCTTGCGCATGCCGCGACCCCAGCCCCCGAAGCCCTGCGCGTAGTGTGCGAAGTGCATCAGGTGCGTGCCGATGCGGCAGACCTTCGGCAGCGCCGCGTAGGCGGCACGTCGCGTGGCCTCGTCGCCGAGCTTGGCGGCCATCGCGAGCGAAAAGATCGCCGGATCGTTCTTGGGCGCGCGTCCCGATTCAGAGATAGCAACGATCCGGTCGATGGTACGAATGCCGTCGGCGACGAGGCAGCGGGCGACCGTGTCCGCATGTGCGATCGTGAGCTCGCGCTCGCCGACGTAGAACGTTCCGCCCTCGCTACCGAGGACGAGGAAGCGATCGAGTCGGCCCCAGTCGTCGATCTGCCACGCGTGGCCGCCTGCAGCGTTCGGGACCTGGCTCGTGCCTGGAATCGCTTCGGACTGTGGCGTGGACTTCGTGGAGAAGAACTTCGTGAGCTCGAACATGACACTCCCTCCGGCCCACGCGCGTGGACACAGGTGATGGCTCGCGATCAGTGCGATCGCGGAGCCGGGTGACATCGAAGGCGCCGGGTGGCGCTGGCAGAAAGCCGCCGTCGGGTGACAGCTCGATCAGAGTCGCGGGCGAGAGCTCGCACGTGCGCGTCTGTTGCAAGGAGAACACACGTGCTTCGGCCCGCAGAATTGCGACGGCGCTCTGCCGTGAAGAGCCTCCCGTCGGACTCGAACCGACGACCTACTGCTTACGAGACAGTTGCTGCTACCAGCTGAGCTAGGGAGGCACGAAAGCGATCTAGCGATCGAGCCTCTCGTCGGAATCGAACCGACGCCTGCTGCGTACCGGGCAGCTGCTCGATCCGTCGAGCTAGAGAGGCGCGAGAGCGGAACGTGGATAGGATCGGAATCGAACCGACCGCAGTCGCATTGCAAGTGCAACTCGCCTCCTTGGGACATGCCTACCCGTGGCGTCGATGTCGAGCAGATGGGGGGAGTTGAACCCGCCGACTCTGGTGTGGCGCACCAGCGTGTCACCGCAACACTTCACCTGCTTGGCGGTCTCGAGCGAGACCTTGGGTTGTGAAGCACCGTGGGCGCCATGCGGCACGTCCGATGCTCCTCGCGTGGGTCGGGTGGGAATCGAACCCACGTTTCGACGGATTAAGAGTCCGCTGCAAAGCCAACGTTTGCTACCGACCCGCTCGGCGCGGGGATAGCCCCACCCTCTGGAATCGAACCAGAACCTCTCGGGCTTCAGCCGAGCGCGCAGACCAACTACGCAAGAGTGGGGTGTGAAGCCGCGCGCGAACCTCTCGGCGCACGCGCGGCTGTCTTCGTTCGGGTGCCTGCCAGGGCACCCATCATCGTCATCAACTCTTCGATTGTCAGAGATGTGCCCTCGCGGGCCGGACCGGATGCAAGGCGCACCTCGGGCCGCGATGCATTCGCGAAGCTCGCGAGTGCACCAATCGCGATTACAGATCTGGATTTCAGATCGGCAGTCGCAAAACGTTAGTTTGTTCGTCGCTCGGAGGAGGAATCGACCCGAAACGACGACGGGCCGCCTGGTTTCCCTGGCGGCCCGTCAGCGCAAGACGTCGTGGACGTCAGTTGCGTGGGGGTCCTCCAGGGAGCTTGGTACCGTTGGCCGGCCGATCCTGATCGGCCAGCGTGGCGGCGACGACGATGCCCGAAACCACAGTCGTCTCGAGGCGATACGCCGCGGCACAGAAGCACGGACGCCACACGGGCGTCGACGCTTCAAGACCGGGCATACGCTCGGGCTGGCTATGTAGAGTGCGGGACACGGGGTTGCTCGTTCGGGGAGTCTGGGTGCCGACCGCTCGCGTTCGAGAAGTCGTCACCGGTTGATGGTTCAAACGATTAACAGCGCGGATTCGATCTGTCAAACGATTTCTCGACGAGAAAATTCGAAGATCGCTAATCGCGCATACCCGCTATGGTTCCATCATCGCGGAGGAATTGCTCGCTACCGCGCGACGCTGGCGATCGTCGCGGGACGTCCCAGCCCGATCTCGACGTCGCGACGATGTCCCAGGAGCTCGCCGCCGGCCTCGATCGCCGTGTCCGCGTCGAGCTCGATCTTCACGCGATCACAGAGGAAATCGCGGACGTGTTCCGAGAAGTACTCGCCGCGAAACGCCGCCGGTGTGTTGCGCAGGATCTCGAGCAACCCGACATCGCCGCAGCGGAGGTGGAACCGATCGGCCCGCGCGCCCGCGAACGCGAACATCTTCAATCCAAATCCGAAGAATGGAATCGTCGCTCCAGCGACCAGAGTGCAGTTGCCTTTCCACATCACCGTATTCGATGGAATCTGTCGACCCGTCGGGCCGCCGCGCATCATCTCGGCCGCCGGCTGGCCGGTGTTCGTGACGATCGCGGCCGGCCTCGACTGCGTCGCGAAGCGCGGCAGCGAGCGCAGCGCGACCGACAGCGCGTAGCGTGTCGTGCCTCCGACGATCCGGCGCGCGACCGGTACGCGATCGACGATGCGGCCAACCGCTTCCTGATCCTCGAGCAACAGCGCGTCGACGCCCATGCCGACGAACGGCGCGCGCACGCCGAGCACCTCGAGCATCGGCAGTGTCCGCCACGCCGCGTGCCCGGCCGCGAGCTGCGCGAGATCGGCGGCCGGATCTGCGGTCGCGCCGACGGTATCCGCGATCGCGTTGCCCGAGCCGAGCCGCAAGATCCCGATCGCCGGCTCGGGTCGGCCCATGCCGCGACACGCCTCGTCGATCAGCGCGAGCCCCATCACGATCGTGCCGTCGCCGCCGCCGAGCACGACGAGATCGTGACCGCGCGCGATCTCCGAGCGGATCACCTCGCGCGCGTGGACGAGAGAGGTCGTGATCCGCACCTGACCGGGGAGCGCGCGCTCGAGCTTCGCACGCAGCCGTCCGCGCATGCGTCGCGCGTTGCCGTTCACGATCGCGACGGCTCTCACGGCGCAACGATACCGCGGCTCGCGTGCGTCCCCAGGCGGCGCGGCGCGCGAACGCGACGCGAGATCGTCCTGGTCGGCCCGCAGGCACCGCGCCGGACGCGAGCTATGGTCACGCGGTGCTGCGCGATGCGAGCTCCTCGAAGCTACGCACGGCCGCTCGGATCGGCCGTCACGTCGCCGAGGCGCT
Organism: Kofleriaceae bacterium; assembly: GCA_035715365.1. Classification (GTDB taxonomy): domain Bacteria; phylum Myxococcota_A; class Polyangia; order Haliangiales; family Haliangiaceae; genus JABFXX01. The sequence goes on from DASTLB010000082.1 coordinate 25,592, forward strand.
GACGATCGCGATCGCGTGCGGCGCACTGCTGCTGTGGTGCTCGGTACCGAACACCGCGCCGCTTGCCGAGCGCAACCCGACCACGACCGCGTTCATCGAGCTGCGCCGCGACCGGGCAGCGGCCGCGGGCAAGCCGTTCCGGGTCGACTGGCAATGGCGCCCGATCGCGCGGATCTCGCGCTATCTCCGCGCGGCCGTCATCTACGCCGAGGACTACAACTTCTATCGCCACGACGGCGTCGACTGGCACGCGCTCGAGGATGCGATCGAGACGAACCTCGACAAGGGCGAGCTCTCGGTCGGCGGCAGCACGATCACCCAGCAGCTCGCGAAGAACCTGTACCTGTCGCCGAGCCGCAGCATGGTTCGCAAGCTGCGCGAGCTGCTGATCGCGTTCTCGCTCGAGGATCATCTGTCCAAGCAGCGCATCCTCGAGCTCTATCTCAATGTCGTCGAGTGGGGCGATGGCGTGCTCGGTGCCGAGGCGGCCGCACGCCACTGGTTCGGACACTCGGCGCAGAGCCTGTCGCCCGGCGAGGCGGTGCGGCTCGCGATCGCGCTGCCGAACCCGATCACGCGCGCGCCGAACGTCCGCTCGCCCGCACTCACGCGCAAGGCGGTCCGCATCATCCGCATGCTGCGCCTGCAGGGTCTGATCGACGAGGCGCAGGAGCGCGCCGCGCTCGACGAAGTCGGAGCCACAGACGTCGGGACGATCCCGGCGCGGCCATGAACCTGCCGTCGGCGCGAGCCGCTCAGATCTCGGCGGCGAAGCTCGCGATCGCGGACACGACGTCGTCCGGCTGATCGTGATGGATCCAGTGACCGGCCGGCTCGATGCCGACCCACCGGATACCCTCGCGATCGAGCTGCTGCCGGCTCTGCTCGCAGATGCCGCCCGGCACGCCGGCGAGGAAGAACGTCGGCATCGCGAGGCGCGCGAACCGCGCCGCGAGCGTGGCGGTCGAGGCGAGGCGCACGAGATCGACTGCCTGACGATGGAACAGCGCGGGCCATGACGTCGACAGCGCGACGTGGTAGCGGCGCAGCGCCGGATCTTCGAGGCCGCGGCGGTAGATCGCGTCGAGCAGGTCCTCGAACCCGTGATCGACGAAGTCGTCGAATGACCACGCAGCTGCCTCGGCGCTCGTCGTGCAGTCACCGCGCGTCAGGTTGCCATCGACGTTGACGACCGCGCGGATCCGCGGCACGCGCTCGGCGACGATCGTCGCGAGGACCCCGCCGAGCGAGTGGCCGACGAGGATCGCCGGCGGCTGGTCGGCGAGCCAGCGTGCGAGGTGATCCGCCGCGCGCTCGATCGCGGCGTCGGACGCGGGCAGCTCGGCGGGTGGCGCGGAGCGGCCGCAGCCGGGCAGATCGGGCAGCACGTGCGTGAACCCGCGAAGCACGGCATGCCGCGCGACCGGATCGAAGTTCGCGGACCACTCACCGAGGCCGTGGATCCAGATGAGGTGCGGGCCGTCGCCGTGACGCCGCACGGTCATGCCGTGCTCGACGGTCCACGTCTCGCGCGCAGGTTGCGCGGTCATGACCCGAAGTCCTGGAGGATCGTGACGGCCGTGCCCGACTGGTAGATGCCGCAGCCGAGCGCTCCGTAGTTGCCGAGCATGTTCTCGTAGTGGCCACCGCCCGGGCCTTCCGAATAGAACGCCGCGATGCAGGCCGCGATCAGCTGATTCATGTCCCCTCCCCCCTGTTGCTGGACGTCCCAGTGCGGGCACTCGTTCTCCGCGAACGCGATCCCGCCCCCTTGCGTCTGGATGAAGTGATCGTGCGGCGAGCCGTTGAAGTCGATCATCGCGCCGGTGTCCGCGTAGGCCTCGAGCTGCGCCGAGCGCTCGACGGCGGCGCGGCCGTTCATCGTCCGGTAGCGGTTCGTCTCGGTGACGCAGAACGCGTGCGCGCTGCTGTCGACCGGCGTGCCGTCGTCGTCACCGACGCCTCCGGTCGTGCACGCGAGCACGAAGCACACGCCGGCCGCCGCGATCCTCATGGCGGCATTGTACGCCTGCACTATCCGAATACGCGACGAATCCGCGCGAGCGCTTCCTCGATGTTCGCGCGCGAGTTGAACGCGGACAGCCGGAAGTAGCCCTCGCCGGCGGGTCCGAAACCCGCACCCGGTGTGCCGACGACCTGGGCATCGTTCAGCAGGCGATCGAAGAACTCCCACGACGATGCGCCGTGCTGCGTGCGGATCCACAGGTACGGCGCGTGGACACCGCCGAAGATCGTGAACCCCGCGGCGGTCAGCCCCTCGCGCAGGAGCCGCGCGTTCTCCATGTAGAACGCGATCTGCTCCCGCGTCTGCGCGAGCCCCTCGGGCGAGTATGCCGCCGCGGCACCGCGCTGGACGATGTACGAGGCGCCGTTGAACTTCGTCGTGTGACGGCGCGCCCACAGCGCGTTCAGCGACGTGCGCTTGCCCTCGGCGCCGATCCCGGTGACCGACTTCGGCACGACCATGAACGCGCAGCGCACGCCGGTGAACCCGGCCCGCTTCGAGAAGCTGCGCAGCTCGAGCGCGCACTCGCGGGCGCCATCGATCTCGTAGATCGAGCGCGGCAGCGCAGGATCCGAGATGTATGCCTCGTACGCTGCGTCGAACAGGAGGATCGCGTCGTTCGCGCGTGCCCACGCGACCCAGCGCTCGAGCTGCGCGCGCGTCGCGACGGTCCCGGTCGGGTTGTTCGGCGAGCACAGGTAGACGACGTCGACCGGCTCGCTCGGCGGCTCGGGCTGAAACCCGTTGGCCTCGTTGCCGACGAGGTACGTCAGGCCGGGATAGCGACCATCGGCGCCCGCCGCGGCGGTGCGGCCGGCCATGACGTTGGAATCGACGTAGACCGGATAGACCGGATCGGTGACCGCGACGCGCGCGGACAGCGCGAAGATCTCCTGGACGTTGCCACTGTCGCACTTGCTGCCGTCGCTGACGAAGATCTCGTCGGCGGCGATGTCGACGCCGCGCGACGCGTAGTCGTGCTGGCGGATCGCCTCGACGAGGAAGTCGTAGCCCTGCTCGGGGCCGTAGCCGTGGAACGTCTCGCGCTTGCCCATCTCCTCGACCGCGGCGTGCATCGCAGCGACGATCGCGGGCGCGAGCGGCTCGGTGACGTCGCCGATGCCGAGCCGGATCACGCGCGCGTCGGGGTGCGCGGTCTGGTAGGCGCGGACGCGGCGGCCGATCTCGGGAAACAGATAGCTGGCGGGAAGCTTGGCGTAGTGCTCGTTGATGCGCGCCATGAGGCGGAGGAACGTAACCGAAACCTTCGACGCGCGCGATGCCCGGTGCGTTGCTCGCGATCGCCGGAGTCGTCGTCGAGATCACGCGTGCAACCGGCGCGGGCGGCGCACGAACCAAGCACCATGCGTTTCGTGTTGCTCCTCGTGCTCGCGGTCGGCTGCACCCATGACGTCCACGTCCGTTATCCGGCGGCTCCCGACGCGCCGACGGGTCGGCTCGTGCTGCTGCTGTCGCAGCCGGCGTCGAATGTCTCGGTCGCGATCAACGGGCTGCTCGTGGTCGAGGATGCGCACACGAAGAAGGTCGTGATCGACGACGTGCCGGCCGGTTCGAGCGAGGTCGTGCTGGCGGCAAACGGCGCGGACAAGTCGTTCCGCGCCTGGGTCGACGGCATCAACCCGACGACGATTCCGCTCGGTGTTCCGGACGGTTCGGTCGGGATGGTGAAGAGCCTGATCGGCACACTCGTCACGATCGTGGCGTACTCGCTGCTTCATTGAACGCCGTGCGCTAGAGTCCCGGGCGGCATGCCCGCCGAGCGCAACGATTTTATTCGCGACATCATCGACGAGGATCTCCGGACGAAGCGCCACACGCGCGTCGCGACGCGGTTCCCGCCCGAGCCGAACGGCTACCTCCACATCGGCCACGCGAAGTCGATCTGTCTGAACTTCGGGATCGCGCAGGACTACCAGGGCACGTGCAACCTGCGCTACGACGACACGAACCCGACCAAGGAGGACGTCGAGTACGTCGAGTCGATCGAGCGCGACGTCCGCTGGCTCGGGTTCTCGCCAACCGCGGTGCTGTTCTCGGCCGACTACTTCGGCCGGATGTACGAGCTCGCCGAGCGGCTCGTCGGGGAAGGCAAGGCATACGTCTGCGATCTGTCCGACGAGCAGATCCGCGAGTACCGCGGCACGCTCAGCGAGCCCGGGCGGCCGAGCCCGTTTCGCGATCGCAGCGTCGCCGAGAACCTCGACCTGCTGCGCCGCATGAAGGCCGGTGAGTTCCCCGACGGCGCTCGCACGTTGCGCGCGAAGATCGACATGGCGTCGCCGAACATGAAGATGCGCGATCCGCTGCTGTACCGGATCCGGCACGCGCATCACCACCGCACCGGTGACGCGTGGTGCATCTACCCGATGTACGACTGGGCGCATCCGCTCGAGGACGCGATCGAAGGCATCACGCACTCGATCTGCACGCTCGAGTTCGAGAACAACCGCGAGCTCTACGACTGGGTACTCGACAACACCGGGCCGTGGGATCCGCGGCCGCACCAGTACGAGTTCGCGCGGCTCGCGCTGGACTACACGGTGATGAGCAAGCGCAAGCTGCTGACGCTCGTCCAGGGCGGGCACGTGCGCGGCTGGGACGATCCGCGGATGCCGACGATCGCGGCGATGCGGCGGCGCGGCTACAGCCCCGAGGCGATCCGCGCGTTCGCCGACATGATCGGCGTCGCGAAGGCGAACTCGATGGTCGACATCGGCAAGCTCGAGTACTGCGTGCGCGACGATCTCAACAAGCACGCGCCGCGCGTGCTCGGCGTGCTGCGGCCGATCGAGGTCGAGCTCGTCGGCCTGCCGGATACCCGCGAGCTCGACACGCCGTGCTTTCCTCCCGAAGCGGGCAAGACCGGCTCGCGGATGCTGACGATCGGTAGCCGGATCTACATCGAGCGCGACGACTGGCGCGACGAGCCGCCGAAGGACTACCAGCGGCTCGCGCCCGGCCGCACCGTCCGGCTGCGCCACGCGTACTGCATCGCCGAGCCCGAGGTCGTCGAGCGCGACGCCGGCGGCCAGGTCACGAAGCTGCGCGCGCGCGTCCTCGCGGACACGCTCGGCAAGAACCCCGGGGATCGCAAGGTCGCCGGCGTGATCCACTGGGTCGACGCCGCGACGAGCGTCCCCGCCGAGGTCCGGCTCTACGAGCGGCTGTTCAAGACCGCGAAGCCCGAGGAGGGCGGCGGTGACTTCCTCGAGCAGCTCGATCCGAGCTCGCTCGAGATCATCGGCGGTGCGCGGATCGAAGCGAGCCTCGCCGACGCGATCGCGGGATCGCGGTGGCAGCTCGAGCGCGTCGGCTACTTCGTCGTCGACGAGGACTCGCGGCCCGGCGCGCTCGTGCTCAACCGGATCGTGACGCTGCGCGATTCGTACGCCGAGAAGAAGGAACCGGCCGCCGACAAGGAAGCGCCGGTCGAGCGCAAGGAGAACACCAAGGCGAAGACCCGGCCGAAGAGCAAGTCGCCAGCGGAGTACCGCGCCGAGGCGCGCGCGCGCGACGCCGAGCTCGCGGCCTCGTACGACGCGATCGCGGCGATGCCGGGCATCGCGGCCGAGTGGGCCGACCTGCTGTCCGGCGACCGGACGACCGCGCAGCTGTTCCGCGACACCGTCGCCCAGGTCGACCGGCCGGAGCTCGTCGCGAAGTGGATGATCAACGAGCTGCCGCGCGCGCTCGCCGGCAAGGAGCTCGCCGATGCCGGGCTCGACGCGCCACGGTTTGCCGGGTTCATGGCAAAAGTCGCCGACGGGTTGCCGGCGCCGGCGGCCAAGGCGGCGCTCGCCGAGATGATCGCGACCGGCAAGCGCATCGACGAGGTCAGCGCGGCACAGCGCGTCGAGACCGCGGTCGATCCGGCGCAACTCGCCGAGAAGGTGCAGGCCGTGATCGCGCACAACGCCGACAAGGCGGCGGAGTACCGCGCCGGCAAGAAGGGCCTGCTCGGGTTCTTCGTCGGCCAGGTGATCAAGCAGGTCCCCGGTGCCGACCCGAAGGCGGTCCATGAAGCGGTCCGCAGCCGGCTCGAGTAGGTGGGGAGACCCCACCGGATCGGGGTACCCGGTCCCAGTTGTTACAGCCAGATGGACGCGTCATCTTCGACGTGTGAGGACCCTGCTGCTGCTCGCCGTCGCGTGCGCCGCCTGCTCGGCGAAGATCGACGCCAATCCCGACCAGGATGGCGTCGACGCGAGCACCGCCGGTGACGACGCCGCGGTCGCGATCGACGGCGCCGGTGGCGATGCCGCGCCGGTGTGCGCGAACGGCCGCGTCGTGTTTCTCCAGTTCGACGGCCAGACGCTGACGAAGGCGGCGGCGAGCGATGCGACGCAGAACCTCGCGAGCTGGATGACGATCGCGACCGGCACCGCGCCGCCGTACAAGAACGGCTCGGGCACGCGCACCGCCGAGATCCAGGCGATCGTCGACGGCATGCGCGCGCAGCTCGCGCCGTTCAACACCCAGGTCGTGACGACGCGGCCGACGAGCGGCGACTACCTGATGATCGTGTACGGCGGCCAGCCGAACCAGGTCGGCTCGCGATTTGGCGGTGCGGTGCAGGCGCTCGACTGCGGCGATGCCGTGCGCAACGACGTCGCGTGGGTCTCCGACAACGTCGCCGGCACGCAGCGGATCGTGAACTTCTCGATCGGCGCGATCGGCTTCGGCTTCGGCCTCACCGCGACGCTCGATCCGCAGGACTGCATGTGCGGCTGGGACAACCAGTGCACGTCGGACAACTCGGCGCCGTGCACGCTCACCGAGGGCATCGCGCGCGATCCGAACGCGAACCAGCGCTGCGCCGGCGTCACGACGCAGGACGAGACGACGACGTTCACGAACGGCTTCTGCAACTGATGAGGTGAGCTGTCGTCGCGTGTGCGCGTTTGCGTGCATGCGATCGCAAGTCCCGGCTTTGCCGGGGCGCGCAGCACTCCCGCAGGGAGTGCGGAGGTCGATCGGTTTGACAGGGGTTGCAGCGCCCGGGATGATCGATCGGTGATCGGCGAGACCGTCGGTAGCTACCGGATCCTGAGCAAGCTCAGCGTCGGTGGCATGGGGACGGTGTTTCGCGCCGAGCACACGCTGATCGGCAAGCTCGCGGCGGTCAAGGTTCTGCACCCCGAGCTATCGACGAGCCGCGACATCGTCAACCGGTTCTTCAACGAGGCGAAGGCGACGACGTCGATCAAGCATCCGGGGATCGTCGAGGTGTTCGACTTCGGCTACATGGCGTCGGGCCACGCGTACCTGACGATGGAATTCCTCGAGGGGATGTCGCTCGCGCGCCGGATCAAGACGCGCGGCAAGATGAGCGAGGGCGAGGCGACGATGCTGCTGCGCCTCGTGTGCAGCGCGCTGTCGGCCGCACACGCGAAGGGCATCGTCCATCGCGATCTCAAGCCCGACAACATCTTCCTCGTGCCCGATCCGGACAACGCGATCGGCGAGCGCCCGAAGCTGCTCGACTTCGGGATCGCGAAGCTCACCGACATCGGACTCGCCGGCACTGCGACGAAGACCGGCGCGGTGATGGGAACGCCGACGTACATGGCACCGGAGCAGTGTCGCGGCACCGGCGATGTCGATCATCGCGCGGACCTGTACTCGATCGGCTGCATCTTCTACGAGCTCGTCACCGGCCGGCCGCCGTTCACGAACCTCGGCGCGGGCGAGCTGATCGGCGCGCACATCTACGAGAAGCCCGAGCGGCCGTCGAAGCACGCGACGATCGCGGAGCCGACCGAGCGCCTGATCATGGCGCTGCTCCACAAGCAGCCCGATCGCCGGCCGCAGACGGCGAAGGAGCTCGCGGCACGGCTGACCGCGCTCGCGCAGCAGCTCGGCTGGATCACCGCCGCGAGCCCCGAGGGTGTGACCGCCGCGCAGGGCCTGCCGGAGCTGAGCCCGGCGGACACCGATCCGTTCGCGATGACGCACGCATCGGAGCCGCCGCCGTCGGGCTCGGATGCCGGATTGACGACGCCGTTCGGCATGACGTCGGTGTCGCCGAGCGAGTCGTCGCTGCTCGGTCCCGATCCGCTCGCCGTACCGGTGACCGAGAAGCCGACGACGCTATCCGGTGCCGCGAGCCAGTCCGTCGTCGATGCGCCGCCGAGGCGGCGACGCAAGCTCGGCGTCGCGATGGCGGCGCTCGTGATCGCGGGCGGTGCGGGCGTCGGCGGCGTCGCGTTCCTGAACCACCGCGCCGACGACGCGCGTCCGGTCACGACCGCGCAGCCGATCGCTGCGCCGGCGCCGTCGCCGACGCCAACACCGACCCCGCCACCGCAACCGCCGGCGCCCGCACCGACGCCGGTTGTCGAGCCGCCCGCGGTGACCGCGCCGGAGCCGCCGCCCGCGGACCCCAAGCCGGCGATCGCCAACGACAAGCCGAAACAGAAACCGAAGCTGCGGCCGAAGCCGCGCCCGACGACGACCACGACCCCGGCCAAACCCGCCGAGCCGAAGCAGGACCACCTGCTGATCGAGCACGACATCGACTGATGCGCCGCCTCGCTCTCGTGATCTGCTGCGCGTCGACCGCGGCGCTCGCCCAGCCAGCCCCGGCCCCCGGCTCGAGCAAGCAGGACGCGAAGGCGCTGAACGCGCTCGGCGTGAAGCTGCTCGAAGGCAAGGACTACCTCGGCGCGCTCGCGGTGTTCAAGGAGAGCTACGCGCGGTTCCACAGCACGAAGACGCTGCTGAACATCGGCACGACGCTGAAGCTGCTCGATCGCAAGGCCGACGCGGCGAACACGTACCAGCGCTACCTCGACGCCGCCGATGCCGATCCCGCGAAGCGCGCCGAGGTCGCACAGGTGATCGCCGAGCTCGACCGAGGCGTCGGCCAGCTCGCGATCACGGTCGCCCCCGCCGATGCCGAGGTCCAGGTCGACGACGACGAGTGGATGCCGGCGGCCGCCGCGAAGCTGTGGCGCGTCCCCGAGGGCACGTTCCACGTGCGTGCGCGCAAGGACAAGTACCAGCCCGAGACGAAGACCGCGTCGATCCGCGCCGGCGAGCAGCAGGAGATCTCGATCACGCTCGCGGCGCTGCCCGAGGAGCCCGTGCGCGTCGTCCAGCCGGTCGACAGTGGAGTCGCGGCGACCGTCGTGCCCGACGAGCCGAGGTCGCGGGTCGGCGCGCTCGTGCTCGGTCACTTCGAGCCGCCGGCGAAGGGTGGCGCGGCGCTCGTCGGCGTGACCGCGGACGTCACGGGTCTGCTGCAGGTCCAGGGCGCGGCGATCGTCGGGCCGACGTTCGGCGGCTATGCCGGCGCGACGATGGCGCTGCTGCCCGGTCGGTTCCGGCCGCTCGTCGCTGCCGGGATGCCGATCTTCGCGTCGTCGGGCGCGCGGTTCGCGCTGCGCGGTGCCGGTGGCGTCGAGGTCGAGATCAACCGCCACGTCGCCGTGCTCGTCGAGCTCGGAGTCGAGTACCTGCTGAACCCGGAGCCCGAGATCAGGCGGACGCTGTTCGTCCCTGCGGTCGGCGCATCGGGCAGACTGTAGCCATGTCGAATCGATGGATCCTCGCCGCGATCTCCGTGCTCGCGCTCGGCTGCAAGGGCGGTGGTGACAAGGCCGCGCCGGCAAGTACCGACGAGCTCGAGACCAAGAGCATGCAGATCGTCGAGCAGCTCGCGGACCTGTTCGCGCGGTCCGCAGGCAACTGCGACAAGCTCTCGGCGGACCTCGCGCAGTTCTTCGAGACGAAGCGCGCCGACCTCGCCGCGATCCGCGCGTGGAGCGCGAAGCAGACGCCGGCGCAGAAGCAGGCGCTCGACGCGAAGTACAAGGGGCGGATCGAGCAGGTCGAGACGAAGCTCGCGCTCGGGATGCAGGCCTGCAAGGACAACCCGAAGGTCCTCGAGGCGATGAAGCTGTTGAAGTAGCTCAGTCGACGACGCGCAGCCGCAGCTTGCCGCCGCTCGCGATCGGCTCGGCCGCCGCGTGACGCGTGCGCGGCTCGGACGCGGTCGCCGGGCGAATGTCGTCGGCGCGCTCGGCCCAGGCGCGCGCGACGTCGACGTCGAGCAGGTGCGTCGGCCGGACGTTGCGAAGCGCGTTGGCCATGATCGAGCGAACGTGCGGGTGGTCGCGCTCGAGCTGCGCGATCAGCTGCGTCATCGCGTCGCGCTTGAGGCCGTCCTGCGAGCCGCACAGGTTGCACGGGATGATCGGGAACGCGAGCTCCGCGGCGAACGCGGCGATGTCGGACTCGGCGCACTCGATCAGCGGCCGGATCACGTCGAACCGGTCATCGTCGGTGCGGTACATCGCCGGCATCGCCTGCAGCTTGCCGCTGTAGAACAGGTTCAGCAGGAACGTCTCGAGCGAATCGTCGCGGTGGTGGCCGAGCGCGAGCTTGTTGCAGCCGAGCCGCTCGGCGGCGGTGTAGAGGATGCCGCGGCGCAGCCGCGAGCACAGCGAGCAGTAGGTCGCCGAGTCCGGCAGCCGCGACGTCACGACCGAGTACGTGTCCTCGCGCAGGATCTCGAACGGCCAGCCGCTCGCCTCGAGCCACGCGCGCAGCCCGCTGCCGTCGTAGTTCGGCTGCACCTGATCGAGGTGGACCGCGACGAGCTCGACCTTGAACGGCAGGCGCGGCACGAGCTTCGTCAGCAGGTGGAACAGCGTGTAGCTGTCCTTGCCGCCCGACATCGCGACCATGATGCGGTCACCCGGCGCGAGCAGCTGGTAGCGCTCGCAGGTGTCCTTCACCTCGCGATACAGTCGGTGTTCGAGCCGACGGACGGCATCGGTCATGCCCGGATTCCTACTCGATCTTCGCCGCCGCGTCATGAAGAAGTTCGCACCTTGACGCCGACCGTCGTCGGGCTGGCCCTGATCGCGCTCGTCGCCTTCACGACCGAGGGCGCGATCGGCTTTGGCGGGACGGTGATCGCGGCCTCGATCGGCGCGCAGCTGATCGCGCTCGACGAGCTGCTGCCCGCGTTCGTGCCGATCAACATCCTGCTGTCGAGCTGGCTGGTCGCGAGCGGCTGGCGGCACGTCGCGTGGCGGCTGCTCGCGGTCGAGATCGCGCCGGTCGTCGGCGGCGGCGCCGTCGTCGGGCTCGCGCTGTTCCATCTGCCCGCGAAGGCGTACCTCGCGCTCGCGTTCGGCGTGTTCGTCGCGGGGCTCGCGCTGCTGCGCCTGCTGCGCCCCGCCTACCTGCCCCTGCCGCGCGTGTGGCGGCTCGCGATGCTCGCGATCGGCGGCGTCGCGCACGGCCTGTTCGGCACCGGCGGGCCGATGATCGTCTACGTCGCGCGCCGCCGGCTCGACGACAAGCGCGCGTTTCGCGCGACGCTCGCCGTGCTCTGGCTCGTGCTGAACCTCGCGCTCGCCGCGAACTTCGCATCGCTCGGCCTCTACCACCACGCGACGCTGCGGCTCGCGGTCGTGCTGCTCGTGATGCTGCTGCCCGGGCTGTGGCTCGGCGAGCGTGTCCACCACGCGCTCGACGCCGCACGGTTCGAGCGCGTCGTGTGGCTGCTGCTGCTCGTCGCGGGCGTCGCGCTCGCGGTGCGGTCTTCGCTCGGCTGACCACTCACGGCGACGGTGTTGTCAGCCACAGCCAGTCGCGGGCGCGCGTCGCCGCGACGTACAACGAGCGCGTGAGCTCGGGCGTCGGCGGCCAGAACTCGGGCGTGTAGTCCGGGATCACGACGCAGTCGAACTCGAGGCCCGAGACCGCGGCGGCGGTCGTCACGATCACGCCGGGCTCGAACCGGAAATCACCGTCGAGGACGAGCGTCGGATCGAGCCCGCGCGACAGCTCGCCGTGCAGCCGCTGCGCGTGCTCCTTCGTGCGCGCGATGACGCAGATCTGGCGCCATGGCTCCCGCGCGAGCAGCGCAGTCAGGTGCCAGCACAGCAGCGCGGTCTGCGCGAGCGCGTGCGGCGCGGCGGTGAACCACACCGCGGGGTCCGGCGGCGGCTCCGGTGGTGGCACGGCACGCCGCTCGACGAGCGCCCGCGCGAACTCACTGATCGCCGGCACCGAGCGGTACGTGACCGCGAGCGTGACCTCGGACCATCGCGCGCGGCGCAGCTCGGCACGCGCGGCGGCCCAGCCCGCGAACCACGCCGACTCGTCGGTCGCCTGGCGGTGATCGCCGGCGAGCGTGACGGTGCCGTGCTTCGCGAGCGCGTCTCCGATCGCCGCGAGCTCCATCGGCGCACGCAGCTGTACCTCGTCGACGACGATGTGATCGTACTCGGCGAGGCTGCCCTGCACCGGCAGCGCGCCGCGGCGCACGAGCTCGAACAGCACCGGCACGTCCTCGGCATCGAACGTGTGCGCGTCCTCCATCGGCGTACCGGCGTCGAGCCTCCGGCCGTCGAGCGCGACGAGCCGGTCGGCATCGACGTGACGATGCGCGCGCTCGGTGGTCGTCTCGAACTGCATGCGCGTGTGGTGCTGGACCGCGGTGATCGCGCGCGCCGGCAGCACGCCGCCCGACGCGTCGACGACACGCTGCAGCCGATCGCGATCGCCGAACAGGTGGAGCAGGCGCATTCGCGAGCGCGGCAGCTTGTCGTCGTCGACGCCGCGCGGCGGCTTCCAGCCCACGAAGTCGTCGAGCACGACGCGCACCGCGGGATGCCGCTTGAGCCCGATCACCTGCGCCGTCGCGCCTTCGCTCGTGCGCTTCGGTAGCCCGGGAAACGCGGCGTGCGCGCGCTCGACGAGCCAGTCGTCGAGCACGGCGATCTCGAGCTTGCCGATGCCGAGCCGATCCGCGAGCAGGCGGACGAGCCGGCGCAGGCCCTCGGTCGGCACGAGCACGAGCGCGCGGAACCGCCGGCTGCGCTCGTCGGCGCGGCGCTGCAGCGACGCGACGCGATACAGCGCGACGAGCGTCTTGCCGACGCCGGCCTCGCCGTCGATCACGAGCGACGTGTCCGCCGGCAGATCGACCGCGGCCTGCTGCTCGGGGTCGAGCACCGGGAGCGCACTGCGGTCGGCCTGCGCGACCGGAACCGGCGCCGGGCGTGGTAGCGCGCGCTCGCCGTCGCGCGTGACGACGCGGTCCTCGCCGAGCAGCGCGTCGAGCTTGCCGCGGCCGACGACCAGCCAGCGCGCCGCGACCCGGCCTTCGGTCGTGCGCTCGCCGGCCTCGATCTCGTACGCCTCGCCGGGCGCGTAGCGAAAGAACGCCTCGCCGATCGGCGCGGTGCGCCAGTCGAGCATCTGCGACTCGCCCTCGAGCTGCGTGCGCGGCCCGAGCAGGTACGTGCGCTCGCCGCGCGCGGTCGTCACGCGCAGCACGCCCTGTGCGGAGGGCGCGGCGACGAGCATCGCTTCGATCGCGTCGAACGCGGCGGCGGTCACGCGTTCAGTGTGCGGAACCGATGCGAACTGACAAGCTGTTCAGACGAGCCGAGCTGCGTTACGATCTTCATGCGTGGACGGGCACCGCGCCCGCGGGCAGCGTCTCGCCGGACAGCCCGCGGCGCTGCAGGTCGCGCGGGCGCCAGTCGTCGACGACGTCGCGCGGATGCATCGGGCCGTCGAACTCGAGCTGGAACGCGGCATCGAAGTCGGTCGCGCCGCTCGTGCGGACGAAGATCGTCTTGCGGTTGTAGGGCAGGAAGAACATCAGGAACGGGAAGAAGTTCTTCACCATCACGATGTCCGCCTTCCACAGTGACAGCCCGACGTCCTTGTAGAACGACGGCCGCATCACCATCGACGGCCCCTCGGTGATCACGATCCGCAGGTGCTCGACCGCGAGCACGACCGTCTTGCCGAAGCCGTGCTGGTCGTGCTTGCTGACGACGTTGCCGATGACGGTCAGCGGCTGCGACCGCGCCGGATCGAGCGTGCCGCCGAGCGACAGCGTCACGCGATCGCCGGCGCCGCGCGGCCACAGCGTCGCGATCGCGTGCGGATCGCGCACCGCGCAGTACGTCAACAGCCCGCTCGCCTCGGCGAGCAGCGCGCGCAGCAGGTGCGTCGAGTCGCCCGGCGCACCGGCGGTCACGACGTCGGACGCATCGGCCATCGTCACGCAGCCGAACCGGCGCCGGATCCGGGCGGAGCGCGCCTCCGCGATCGCCGCGCTCGCATCGGGGAACTGCGGCGGCTGCTCGTGGCGGCGCTCCCAGCACAGCTCGGCGAGCTCGTCGGCGATCCGCTCGGCCGCGCCGAGATCGCCGTTCGACACCGCGACCGTCGACCACCCGAGGTTCGGATCGTCGTTCCACGGATGGACCATGAACGTCGACGCGCCGAGCACCTCGCCGCGGCGCTCCGCCTTGCGCATCCGCCGAAACACCGCGCGCATCGGCGCGAGGAAATCGATCGTCTTGCCGCCGCCGAGGATCATCGGCATCGACCGCCACGCCATCACCGGCCGCAGCTCGCCGAGCACGGTGCCGATCACGATCCGCCCCGCCTTCGCGCCGATCTTCGCGTGATCGCGGTGCGGGTTCGTCTGGTAGGCGACGATCGCATCGGCGGCGTCGACGCGCGCACGCGTCACGTTGCCGTGCAGGTCGTGCGAGATCACGAGCGGCGCGCCGCCGAGCACGCGGCGCACGCTGCGCAGCAGCCGGCTCTCGGGATCGACGATCCCCTGCGCGCCCATCGCGCCGTGCAGGCACAGGTACATGCCGTCGAGCGGACCGGCGCGGCGCAGCCCGTCGACGAGCCGCGCCTCGAGCGTCTCGAAGCACTCGGTGGCGAGCGGACCGCCGGACGCCGCCCATGCCGACAGGATCGGCACCGGCTCGATCTCGGCCTTGCGATCGCGCACCGCGGACAGAAACCCCGCGAGCTCGGCGCGCTTGAAGAACCCGGGCACCTCGGCACCCGAGCCCGCGCTCTCGAGCAACGTCGCGCCCTCGACGTAGTGACTGCCCTCGAAGTCGCGCAGCACGGTCGCGACCGGCGACAGCGCGTTCGTCTCCTGCGCGATCCGCCCGAACGCGATCCGCTTCACGGCCGGCCTCCGTTCGCGTACAGGTCCGCGAACACCTTGCGCACCTTCGACGCGACGAGCCGGCGCACCGGCAGCCGGCCGGCCATGCCGTACATCGGCGCGCTGCCGGTCTTCGCGAGGCTCGGGTTGCGGCGCACCTCGTCGACCGCCGCCGCGAGATCCGTCAGGTAGTCGTCGACGATCGCCGCGTGGTTCGCGGTCACCGTGAGGTGAATCGAGGCGGGCCGGTGCTGGCGATCGACGGTCCAGCCGCGCGCCTCGAGCCGATCCGCGATCGCGTAGATGTCGTGGACCGCGTGGTACGCGACGATCGTCGCATCGCCCTGGCCGACGAGCGCGACGCCCGGAATCTTCACGATCCCGGCGCGCAGCCGGTCCGCGGCGTCGGCGGCGGTTCGCGCGAGCTCGAGATACCCGCTCTCGCCGAGCGACTGCAGCGCAGCCCACGCCGCGGCGATCGGACCGCCCGGGCGCGTGCCGAGCAGCGTCGGCGACGCATAGATCCCGCCGGGAAAGTCGGTCGCGACGAAGAACTGGTGGCGCATCGGATCGATCGATCGCCACAGCAGCAGCGAGGCGCCCTTCGCGGCATAGCCGAACTTGTGGAGGTCGGCGCTGATCGACGTCACGCCGGGGACGCGGAAGTCCCAGCGCGGGATCGGGCGGCCGAGCTTCTCGAGCCACGGCAGCATGAAGCCGCCGACGCACGCGTCGACGTGCAACGGGATCCCGCGCTTCGTCGCGAGCTCGCCGAGCTCGGCGATCGGATCGACGACGCCGTGCGGATACTGCGGCGCGCTGCCGACGAGGCCGATCGTGCGGCGGCCGATCGCCTTGGCCATCGCGCGCACGTCGGCGCGGTGGTCGCGGCCGACCGGCACCTTGACGAGCTTGACGCCGAAGTAGTGCGCGGCCTTGTCGAACGCGGGATGGATCGTCGTCGGCACGACGAGCTCGGGCCGGCGCAGCCACGGCCGCTCGCGGCGCGCGCGATCGCGATACGCCGCGACGACGCACAGGATCGACTCCGTCCCGCCGGACGTCACGGTGCCGACCGCGCCGCTGCAATGCAGCAGCGAGCCCGCCATCTCGACGAGCTCGGTCTCCATCTGCTTGAGGCTCTTGAACGCCATCGGGTTCAATAGGTTCGTGCTCGCGTACAGCGCGTGCGCGCGCTGCAGCAGCTGCTCGTGCGCTTCGCCGAGCGGCTCCGGCACGTGATAGACGAGCGAGAACACGCGGCCGTGGCGCCAGTCGGTGTCGCCGGCGCTGCGCGTGCGGAGCTCGTCGAGGATCGTGTCGGCGGGGCGGCCCTGCCGCGGGATCTGCGCTGTCATAGCTTCGCCTCGACGGAGACCGTGAAGATGTTGTTCGTGCCGTGGCCGCGGATGTTCGACGGCGGCCCGGTGATCGAGTCGGTGATCGTCGGGATCAGGTACCAGTAGTGGATGTAGCTCGCGCCGAGCCGGTAGCGCCCGAGCTGCCAGCGCGCGCCGGCATGCACCGCCGGATGCGAGAAGCTCGGCTGGTCGAGCGTCACCGTCTCCTTCGGCGCCGGCGAGCGATCGAACGCCGCGCCGCCGAGCAGCTCGAGCTTCGGCGCCGCCGCGAGCGAGTGCACGCGCACGCCGGCCGAGACCGCCCACGAGTCGTGGTAGTTCTTCATCGTGTCGAGCTCGCGCAGCAGCGCGATGCCGACGACGTCGGTGTGCTGGTTGTCGTACTGGCGATATAGCCAGTAGCGAAACTCGGTGCCGAGCTCGACGTGATCCGACAGATCCGCGTTCGCGCCGGCCATGAATGCCCACGGCAGCAGCTGCGTCGTGGTCTGGCGGCCGACGAGCGTGTCGCCCGGCGAGGCCGCATCGTCCGAGAACCGGACCTCGACGGGACCTTCGAGCTTCGCGTCGACACGCCCGGTGATCGTCGCGCCCCACGTGATCCGCGGATGCGGCTGACCGAACGCCGCGATCATCCAGGTCGGCGCCCACGCCTCGCCGTCGAGCGTGAGCTCGGCACGCGTGCCCGTGATCGAGCTGACGTCCATCCCGTTCAGGATCGGGAACACCTCGCGCTTGCCGTGGACGCGCATGTCGATCACGCCGATCGACGCGCCGACCGCGAGCGTCGGATGCACGCGATACGACGCGCTCGCCGCGAGCTGCGGCGCGACGATGTAGCCGTCGATCAGGTGATAGCGCGTGACCGCGTCGTCATCGAACTGCGCGCCGGTCGCGTTGCCGACGTAGATCGCGGCGCCGGCGACGAGCTTGTCCGGGATCAGCTCCGCGGTCGCAGCGATCATCGGGATCACGCCCATCGCGCGCGTCGGCTTCACCGGCGCGTAGTAGCCATCCGCCCCGGCGCTGGTGCCGAGGAACTGATCGCTGCCTTCCCACGGCTGGAGCGCGAACTCGGTGTCGAGCAGCGAGACGCCCATCGACAGGTAGACGTTCCAGCCGTGCTGCAGCACGAGCCCCGCGGGGTTGTGATAGATCGCCGACAGATCGTCGGGCCGACCGATCACGGTCGCCATGCCCGTCCGCCGCACGCCGATCTCGGGGATGCCGAAACCGCCCGCGGCCGCCGGTGTGGCGACGGCGAGCAGCACTGCCGCGAGCCCGAGCTTCATGCGCGCACTGTCCACGAACGCTACCGACCAGGCTAGCGCGATCGCGGCGCTGGCAGAAAGTATTTCCGACGACGCGATAGTTCCAGCCACGCGCTATGGTGCACCCGATGTCGAGCTCCGATGACGACCTCGTGTGGCGACTCGGTGCGCGCCTGCCCGGCAGCGATTATCGCATCTTCAAGACCGCGTTCGTCGACGGCATCCACCCGCGGACCGGCGCGCCGAAACGGTTCTCGCTGATCGAGTGCGTCGACTGGGTCAACATCATCGCGCTGACGCCCGACGATCGCGTCGTGCTGATCCGCCAGTTTCGTCCCGGCACGAACACGGTGTGCGTCGAGATTCCCGGCGGCATGGTCGACGACGGCGAGGATCCGCTGACCGCCGCCGCGCGCGAGCTCGAGGAAGAGACCGGCTACACCGCGCGGTCGTGGCGCGCGCTCGGCAAGGTCGCGCCGAATCCCGCGATCCAGAACAACTACCTCCACAGCTACCTCGCGCTCGATGCCGAGCCGACGCGCGCGCAGCGCCTCGACTCGAGCGAGGTCGTCGCGGTCGAGCTCGTGTCGTTGCCCGACGTCCACGCGATGCTGCGCGAGGGCCGGATCGATCACGCGCTCGTCGTCGACGCGTTCGCGCACCTCGCGTTCGAGCTCGGCCCGCTGCGCCGGCCCTGAGCCTCACGTCGGTGGCGGTGGGTACAGCCAGCGGCGCAGCGCCTTCGTGACGAACGGCATCGCGAGGTACGTCATGATCAGGACCATTGCGAGGCCGAACACGGCGCCGCGCGGCAGCGCCGGAACATCGGACAGCGCGCGGCCGAGCGTCGCGGTCAGCAGCTGGATCAGCGGGAACGCGACCGCCCACGTGACGACGACCATCTTCCACCGCGGCGGCACCGCGATCGGTGCGTCCGGCGACGCGAACCAGGTCTCGAGCCCGGTGTGCTTGTAGACGTGGACGCGCTCGGTGAATGCCTCCGCGCGATGCACCCACTCGTCGCGCTCGGGGGACTTCTCCCAGCGCTCGAGGTTGTGCGGCGTGTCGAACCGGAAGATGAACGTGAAGTCACGGCCGCCGGGCCGCGGCCGGAAGATCGTGATGCCGAGGTGGCCGGCGAACTTCGTCGCGACCTCGGACACGCCGTGCATCCACGCCTCGGCATCCTGCTCGCGGCCCGGCTTGACGGTCCGCACGACGACCACGGTCACGCCCTCGGCGTGCTCGGTGACACCCATGCTCCCAGTTTATTGGACGATGAAGCAATCGATCGTCGTCACCATCCGAAAGTTCGATTCGGACGTGTGGCGCTCTGCGTGGAACACGTCGAGCTGGTACGTGCCGCCCTTCGTGATCCCGAGCTCGGCCGCCTTCGCGTCGAAGTCGATCGTCGCGGTCTCCGCGCCGTGGACGCCGCCGAGGTCGAGGCCGAGCTTGCGATTGACGAACACCCAGACGTCGTCGTCGCCGACGAACGTGAACTGCTCGCCGCCGCGATACACGAACGAGGTGTGGATCTCGGTCGTGAAGTGAAAGTTGTGGCCGAGGAACGTCTCCTGGAAGCCCATGCCGTCGAGCGGAAAGAACGACGAGTCGTCGAACGTGAACGTGCCGGGCGGATTCTCCGTGAGCGGTAGCGGCTGGCTGAACGTCATGTTGACGCCGGCGGTGTCGCGGTACCACTGATCGAACGACGCCACCCCGGACACCGTCGCGGTCGCGCCCGCCGCCGCGTAGACCGGCTTGCCGTCCGCGCCGAGATCCGCGCGCACGAGGCCACGGTCGTCGGCGATCGCCTTCTCGAAGTCGGGATGCGACGACAGAAAATCGCGTAGCGTCGCGGTCAGCGCGCCGCAGTTCTGCGCGTCGCCGCTGCCACCGCCGCCATCGCCGCTGGCCTGCCCGTCACCGTTGCCACCGCCGCCATCGCGGTTGACGCCGGTGTTCGCGCCGCATCCGAGCGCCACCGAAACCAGCCACAGAGCCGCAATACGCACCGGAGCGAGTGTAGCGCCGCCCGGCGGTTTCTGGTGAGAATGCAGCCGCCCGCACGGGCGCAAAGGACATCATGCCCCCCAAGACTTCGTGTCCCGTATCACTCACGCAGTTCCTCGAGAAAGCCGAGCCGCTCAAGATCTCGATCAACGGCCAGGAGATGCTCGCCGAGGTGAAGTCGTTCTCGACCGGCAGCTTCGGCTGGTACCTGAACGGCAAGACGGTGATCACCGTCGACGGCAAGGCGCTCTCCGTCCAGATCGGCATGAACTTGACGGTGGTGGGGAGCAAGGAAGCCGAGCGCTAGCCCATGGCGACTCGCATCGCGCAGATCCTTGCCGGCAAGGAAGCGGTCGGCAGCCGCGTCGTCATCGAGGGCTGGGTGCGCACGCGCCGCGACTCGAAGGCCGGGCTGTCGTTCGTCGCTGTCCACGACGGTAGCTGCCACGATCCGTTGCAGGTCGTCGCGCCGGCCGAGCTGGCGAACTACCAGAGCGACGTCGTCCGGCTGACGTCGGGCTGCGCGGTCCGCGCCGCCGGCGAGCTCGTCGCGTCGCAGGGCAAGGGCCAGGCGGTCGAGCTGCGCGCCGAGTCGATCGAGGTCGTGGGCTGGGTCGACGATCCGGACCACTACCCGATGCAGCCGAAGCGCCACACGATGGAGTACCTGCGCGAGGTCGCGCACCTGCGTCCGCGCACGAACGTGATCGGCTCGGTCACGCGCGTCCGCCACACGCTCGCGCAGGCGGTCCACCGGTTCTTCCACGAGCGCGGGTTCTTCTGGATCCACACGCCGATCATCACGGCGTCGGACGCCGAGGGCGCCGGCCAGATGTTCCGCGTGTCGACGCTCGACGCGGCGAACCCACCACGCACGCCCGACGGCGGCGTCGCGTGGGACCAGGACTTCTTCGGCCGCGAGGCGCACCTGACCGTGTCCGGCCAGCTCAACGTCGAGAGCTACTGCCTCGCGATGTCGAAGGTCTACACGTTCGGCCCGACGTTCCGCGCCGAGAACTCGAACACGCGCCGCCACCTCGCCGAGTTCTGGATGATCGAGCCGGAGATCGCGTTCGCCGATCTCGCCGCCGACGCGCAGCTCGCCGAGGACTTCCTCAAGTACATCTTCCGCGCCCTGCTCGACGAGCGCAAAGACGACATGGCGTTCTTCGAGAAGTTCGTCGACCCGAACGCGCAGAAGCGGCTCGCGGCGATGATCGAGGCGCAGTTCACGCGCATGGACTACTCCGAGGCGATCGCGATCCTCGAGAAGAGTCGCGAGAAGTTCGAGTTCCCCGTGAAGTGGGGCATCGATCTGCAGAGCGAGCACGAGCGCTACCTGACGGAGAAGCACGTCGGCGGTCCGGTCGCCGTCGTGAACTACCCGAAGGACATCAAGGCGTTCTACATGCGCCTCAACGACGACGGCAAGACGGTCGCCGCGATGGACGTGCTCGCGCCCGGCATCGGCGAGATCATCGGCGGCAGCCAGCGCGAGGAGCGCCTCGAGGTGCTCGACGCGCGCATCGCGGAGATGGGCCTGCACGCGAAGGACTACTGGTGGTATCGCGACCTCCGCCGCTACGGCACGGTTCCGCACGCCGGGTTCGGTCTCGGCTTCGAGCGCGCGATCATCTACGCGACCGGCATCGAGAACATCCGCGACGTGATCCCGTTCCCGCGGGCGCCGCGTCAGGCGGAGTTCTAGTGGCCGAGTGGGTCCACCTCGTCGAGCGCGCGTATGTCGGAGCTGCGACCGGTGGTG
The DNA here is from genome assembly GCA_035715365.1 of Kofleriaceae bacterium. Taxonomy (GTDB): domain Bacteria; phylum Myxococcota_A; class Polyangia; order Haliangiales; family Haliangiaceae; genus JABFXX01. Next base: position 47,004 of record DASTLB010000082.1, read on the forward strand.
CCGCGGCCAAGCCCGCACCGTCA
>DASTLB010000083.1:0-31168 GCA_035715365.1 Kofleriaceae bacterium
GGCACACGCGCCGCGTGATGGATCAGTTTGGCCGCCCCCAGCGGCCACTGCCGAACACTCAGGTCGCAGCGATCGCGACCTGTGGATAACCGCGATCAGTTTGGCCGCCTCCTATGCGGTCACTCAGCCCCCCTCTTGACATTGATCGGCGCCGCCGTGTCCACCGTCTTTTCGAGGATCGTTGTCGACGTGCGACGACGGATGCTCTCCACGTCATCAGGCTCGACGCCGATCGCCACGATATGCGACTGGCCATTCGACACCCGGAGCTCGATGAATCCGAGTGCCGCGTCGTAGTGCTCGAGCGCGCACGCAAGTGCATGCCGTGCGGCCTGCTCTACATCTGTTGCATGCCGAAGATCGAGCAAGCTCGTAAGCAGCTCGACCACGGTCTCATCGACAACGACTTCTCTATCCACCACGTCTCCCGAATGGATGAGCTTACTTACTGGCGTCGCCGGCGCACCAGCATCAACCCGACCACGCCACACAGCGCGAGTGCGCCGCGCGGATCGCTTCCGGTCGAGCAGCAGCCGCCGCCGTCGTCGGCCGGCAAGCACATCGGCGTGCACGTCGTGCTGCCGCTCGGGCCGTCGTCGCAGTCCTCGCCCTCGTCGACGATCGAGTCGCCGCAGGTCGGCGCGCGGCAGTACGTGCGGCAGTGGTTCGGCGCGTCGGCGTTGTCGGCGCCGTTGTCGCACTGCTCGGTCGGCGTCTTCACGCCGTCGCCGCACACCGAGTGGATGTTCGCGACGACGCAGACGTCGTCGAGCGCCCAGCCGCCGAGGTGGAGGCCCTCGTCGCTCGTCAGGTCCCAGCCGATGTCGAGCACGTGACCGAACGCGTAGCCGGTGACGCCGACGTCGTGGAACCGCCACTCGCGATCGATGTGGTGCGTGGAGCTCGAGCTGCCGATGTTCGCGGTGAAGTTGATCCACGCCTGGCGGCCGTTCACGGTGACGCGGGCCTTGTCGTACTCGCTGTCCTCGACGGCGAGCCAGCGGCGGTACTGCAGGCGGACGTCGCTCCACTGGCCGACGTCGATCGGCGGCAGCTTGACGAAGCTGTACGCCTTCGGCGCGTAGTCGCCGCCGGGGTTCATCTGCAGCAGGTTGCCGCCGGAGAACGCGACCGGTGGATCGGTGGCGTTGCCGGTCATCGCCGGGCCCCATACCCACGGCGTCGGCGAGCCGTCGGCGGTGCCGGTCGTCCAGCCTTCCTCCCACGGGCTCGTGTTCTCGAAGTTCGTGCAGTACAGCGGGATCGTGTCGCCGGTGTAGACCGAGTAGAACGGGTCCGCGAGGTTGTCGGCGAGCGTCAGGACCGAGCCGTCCTTGAAGTTGACCTTGACCGTGTAATAGAGGAGCCCGTTCTCGGCGAGCGGCATCGTCGCGTAGAACTGGTTGCCGACGGACTTCGTCATCCCGATCTCGCCGGGCTCGGGCGTCGGCGTGAAGCTCGGCTTCCACGACAGCACGGCGGTGTCGATCTCGTCGCCGGTGCAGCGCTCGGACAGGCCGCTGACGTCGACGCGGACGACGGTCGACGCGGTCGGCTTCGATAGCACGCCGGGCGCGAGCACGGTGCCGGTCGCGGTGCGCAGGCCGTGGCGGCCGTAGGCGGCGCGGATCAGGCACTCGTGCGGCGTACCGTTCGAGAGGTCGCCGTCGTCGTCGTCGGTGGCGAGCGCTTCGATCAGGCTCGAAGGGATCGACGTCGAGCGGCGCAGCGTGCCGATGTAGATCTTGTTGACGATGTTCGTGCCCTGCGCGACGCCGAGCTGCGCGATCAGCGCCTTGCGGAGGTCCCACAGCGCGCCGCCGTAGATGATGCCGGTCTTGTGGATCTCGCCGATGTCCTCGGGCCACCGGTTCTCGGTGTCGGGCGGGTCGAGCTCGCGCAGCGGCTCGTCGGTGTAGAAGAAGCCGCGGCCCATGCCGGAGTCGTTCGTCATGATCGCCGCGAGGAAGTCCGCGGCGCCCTCGCTCATCGCGCCCTCGAACGAGCCGACGCCGTCGATGATCTCGAACGCGTGCAGGTTGTGGCCGAACTCGTGGAACACGACGTCCTCGAGCAGGCCGGTGTTCTGGCACATCTGGCTGGCGTGGAAGAAGTTGATCGCCTCGCCGTCGAAGAACGCGTTGCAGTTCTGCGCGATGTTGACGTTTGCCGTCATCGGCTCGTCGAGGTGCGGCAGCACCGGATCGAGCTTCGCGCGCACGAAGTCCTTCACGGTGTTGACCGCGATGTAGGTCGTGAGCTGCGCGTCCTGCTCGGGGTTCGCGGTGAGGTCCCACACCGTCGAGCCGGCGGGCGGCAGCGAGAGGTCGTTCGTCGCGAGCACGCCGTCGGAGGCCTTGTTGACGATCGTGACGAGATCGCCGACGACCGCGGTCGACACGGTCTGCGGGACATCCGGCGACCACGTCACGACGCCGTCGCTCGTGGTGGTCTGCGGCGCGCCACCGACGACGACGTGCGCGCGCGGCGCGGGGCGATCGACGCGCGGCCGCGCCGGATAGCGATCGACCGAGCGGTAGAGCAGCGTGCCCTGCGCGTAGGTGTTCTGCTGGTGGACGGCGAGCACGGCGCCGGTCGCGGGATCGACGTACGCGAGGTAACGACCGTCGGCGCCGCCGTCGATCTGCAGCGGCCGCGCGACGCGGTAGCCCATCACGGTGTCGTCGGCGACGAGCGGCAGCACGACCTCGTCGCCCTTCGACGTGACCGGCGCGTTCGGCAGCAGCAGCTCGGCGCGCAGGTTGTCGGTCGCCTTCGCGACGAGCGCGGCTGGCTTCATGCGAGCGGTGACGCCGTCGATGCGAACGTTCGGCAGCGCCTCGCTCGCGATCACGAACAGCCGGTCGCGCTTGAACCGGAAGCTGATCTGACCACCGACGACGCGCAGGCCGCCGGCCTTCTGGACGAAGCCGACCGAGCGCTGATCGCCGTCGGTCGTGTTCGACACGAGCTCGAAGTCCGACGGCGAGGCGCCCGGCGCGAGCAGCGCGAGGTGATCGGCGAGCAGCGTGCGCGCGGCGGATGCGGCGATCACGGCCGAGGCGTTCGCGCCGGGCACCGAGATGCCCGAGCCCCAGATCCGGTTCGGCACGCCGGTCGCGCGATCCCACGCGATCCGCCAGCTGCCGCGCGCGGTCGCGGTGAAGTGCAGCCACGCGGCGTTGCCCTGGTCCTCGAACCGGACGTCGCGGTAGCTGCGCAGCGGCTTCGCCAGCCCGGCGGCGGGCATCGCGGTGAGGGTGTCGGCGGCGACTCGTTGCCGGGTCGTGCGCGGGTTGACCGCGGACGCGGCGCTCGAGATCAGGAGGACGGCGACGGCCACTCCACCCAACGTGCGAAGACGCATTGCCAGATTAGAGCGCATCCCCGGGCCGGGGCGTAGCGGATCCACGCTATCCGTGACTCGCCGGGGTGAGGTCCCCAGCTGCGCTCCCGGTACCTCGGCGGGGCGGGCTATCCCCCGAGAACCACAGCCATGAGGTCCTCACGTGCGTGCCGGACCGCATGCCCGAGCGCGAGCTGACCACGCGCCCGCACGAGGTTGTGCGCGCGCCGCGTCGGGAACCGCGCCGGATCCCAGCCGAAGTAGTCGTCGCGAAACACGTCGACCGCGAACCGCGCCGCGAGCTCGAGGCACACGGTCTCGAGCCCGACCACGATCGCGACGCGTTCTTGATGCGAGACGATCGCGTCGGCGGCGGCGCGAAATCCTCGGATCGCGGCCTCGAAGATCGCGAGCTCGAACTGGACCGCCCAGGCGTCCTCGCCGTGCGGGTTGCACCACGACCGCATCGCGTCGCCGAGCTCGAACGCCATCGTCGACAGCCCGAGCGTGTCGAGATCGACGAGCGCGATCGCGGCGAGCGGGTCGCGCCGGAACAGCAGGTTCGAGATCTTGAGATCGCCGTGGCAGTGGCGGTGCGGGATCGCCGGCATCACCGGCAGCTGCGCCGCGGCGTCGAGCACGTCGCGCCCGAGCTCGACCGCCTCGGTATCCGCGCTCGCCTCGACGTAGCCGCGCAGCCGCGCGAGGTGCGCGGGCGTGTCGTGGACGCCGGCGCGCGCGAACGCGTACGCGTGCTCGAGATCGGCGACGGCGCGGTGAAACCGGCCGACGAGCTCGCCGCCCGCCTCGGCCCACGCCGGCGACGGCACGCGGTGCACGGTCTCGCCGGACACGTAGCTCAGCGCGCGCCAGATGGTGCCGGCGTCGTCGATCCACGCGCGACCGTCGACCGTGCGGATCAGGCGCGGCGTCGTCATGCCCTTCGCCGCGAGGTGCGCGGTGACCGCCTCGATGTCGAGGTTGACCGCGGCGCCGAACACCGGATGCAGCCGCTGCAGCACCGCGATCGGCTCGTCGCCGACGGAGACGAGGTGCGTCTCGTTGATCAGCCCGCCGGCGAGCTTCGCGATCGCGGCATCGCGCCAGCCCCACGCCGCGGCGAGCTCGTCGAGGTTCACTGCGCGGGCTTGATCTCGAGCAGCTCGACGTCGAACACGAGCATGCCCTGCGGGCCGCCAGGATTGCCCTTGTACGCGAGCTCCTCGGGGATCCAGAACCGGACCTTGTCGCCAACCGACATCACCTGCAGGCCGTCGGTCCAGCCGGGGATCACGCCGGACAGCGGGAACTCGGCGGGCGTGCCGCGCTTGACCGACGAGTCGAACAGCTTGCCGTCGGTGGTCCAGCCCGAGTAGTGCACCTTCACGGTGTCCGTGGCCTTCGGCTTCGGGCCGCCCTTGCCGGCCTGCAGCACCTTGTAGAACACGCCCTTCGCCGTCTTCTTCGCATCGGCCGGCGGCTTCGCGACATCGGTCGGCGTCTCCGGCACCTTGCCCGCGTGTGCGGCGTCGGGCGTCGCGCCACCAGCCTTGATCTCGAGCAGCTCGACGTCGAACACGAGCATGCCCTGCGGCCGGCCGGGCGCGCCCTTGTACGCCATCTCCTCGGGGATCCAGAACCGGACCTTGTCACCGACCGACATGACGGGAATGCCGTCGGTCCAGCCCGCGATCACGCCGCCGAGCGAGAACTCGGCCGGCTCGCCGCGCACGACCGACGAGTCGAACATGCGGCCGTCGGTGGTCCACCCGGTGTAGTGCACGCGCACGGTGTCCGTCGCCTTCGGCTTCGGGCCGCCCTTGCCGGCCTTGAGCACCTTGTACGAGACGCCCTTCTCGGTCTTCTTCGCGTCGCCCGGGGGCTTCGCGACGTCCGGCGGCGTCGCCGGCGGCGCGGCGGGTGCCTTCGCGATCTGCAGCAGCTCGACCTCGTAGCAGAGCAGGCCCTTCGGCATGCCGGGCAGTGGCTTGCCGTTCTGGGACATCTTGTCGGCGTCGATCCAGAACCGCACGCGCTCGCCCGCGGTCATGTTCGTCAGGACCTCCTCCATCGCCGCGGGCTGACGGAACGGCGGCACCGACGCGGGACGCTTGCGCATCTCCGTCGAGTCGAACATCCGGCCGTCCGGATCCCACGCGGTGTAGTTGAACGTGACGGTGTCGAAGTTGCGCGGCTTGTCCTTGCCGGTGCCGGGGCGCACGACGATGTACTTCGCGCCTGACTTCGTGGTCTGCGCGTTCGCCGGCGGCGCCTTGAGATCGGTGGGCACCTCGGGCGCCGGCACGACGTCGACGATCTCGACCTCGTAGACGAGCGTCTCGGGGTTGCCGGCGGGCGCGCCCTTGTAGCCGATCGACGGCGGCACCCAGAGCACCGCCTTCTCGCCCTTCTTGATCAGCTGCATCGCCTCGGTGAACCCGGGCGCGGTGTTCGCGAGGTTGAGCGGCATCGGCTGGCCGCGCGACTTGTTCGAGAAGAACGTCTCGCCGGTGCTCTGCCGCCAGCCGGTGTAGTTGATCAGCACCGTGTCGTTGCGCTTGGCCGCGACGCCGGCGTCGTTCGTGACGAGCTTCTTGTAGATCAGCCCGGACGCGGTCTTCGTCGCGTCGCTCGGCGGGTTCTTGATGTCGAGCGGCGGCGTGACCTGCTCGCTCTTCGGCTTCATGGCAGCCGAGCCAGAACCGAGGGTGACGCCGGACGAGCCGGATCCCTTGGTATTGCCCTTGGTCTTGTCGTCGCTCTTTTGGCAAGCCGCGACGGCGATCAGCAGGATGGCGAAGGCAAGGCGACGCATGCGCCCGGACAATACGGCACATCCCGGGCAGATGCTACGCGGCGGCGAACGCCTCGCGCGTCAGGTTGCGGGTGCCGTGCGGCTCGACGACGACGTTGTCCTCGATCCGGATCCCGCCGAACGGGCGCAGCTCGTCGATCGCCTTCCAGTCGACGAGGCGCGCGCGGTCGTCGGCGCGCAGCGGCTCGAGCAGGCCATCGATCACGTAGACGCCGGGCTCGATCGTGAACACCTGGCCGGCCTCGATCACCGACGTGTTGCGGAGGAACCGGTTGTCCGGGCGCGGCGGCCGCGGCTTCATGCCGACGTCGTGGACGGTGACGCCGAGCGAGTGGCCGAGCCCGTGCGGGAACAGCGCGCGCGTGATCCCCTTGTCGACGAGCTCCTCGACGGAGCCGCGCCCGATCTCCATCTCCTTGAGCGCGACTGCGAGCAGGCGGTGGCTGTCGTCGTGGAGGTCCTCGTACGGCATGCCGACCTGGATCCGGCGGATGATCTCCTGCTGCAACGCCTCGACGTGCGCGACGAGCTCGCGAAATCGCGACGCTGCCGCGCCGGTGCCGCGCACGTACGTCCGCGTGATGTCGCTGTTGTAGCCGAGGCAGCGCGCGCCCGCGTCGACGAGCAGCGAGGTGTCGCCCGCGACGCGCTGCTTCGTGTACGCGACGTAGTGCAGGATCGAGGCGTGGGCGCCGATCGCGACGATGTTCTTGTACGGCGCCCAGCTGTCGTCCTGCTCCGACGCCATCAGGTACGCGAGGTGAAGCTCGAGCTCCGACGGTGTGCCGGCCGCGAAGTCGGCGGCGGTGCGCTTGTGACCGCGCGCGGCGCGCCGGCTCGCCTCGGCCATGCACTCGATCTCGTACGCGGTCTTGCGCGTGCGCAGCAGATCGAGCGCGGCGAGCAGATCCGGCGGATTGACCGTGCCCGGCGGTGACGTGCCCGGGTCGCGCGTGATCACGGCGAGCTTGCCCTTCGGCAACACGTCGGTGAGCTCGGTGCCGGGCTTGATCTCGACGACATCGAACGCGGACCAGAAGTGATCGCTCTCGGGCGGCGCGAGCTGCTCCCAGTAATCGTCGACGACGGTGCGCACGAGCTTCGGCTGCTTGCCGGGCTGCACGATCAGGTATGCGTCGGGCTCGAACAGCGGCAGCCAGTGGTTGAACGTCGGCGTCGGGCACAGCGGCCACGACTGATCGTCGAACCGGTTCCTCGGTGCGGCGGTGCCGCTGCACACGATCACGGCGTCGTAGCCGTGCGCGGCGAGCGCGGCCTCGGTGCCGGCCTGCAAGGTGCGAATGTGCTCAGGATAGCCTGCGACGTTCATGCGCGGGCAGCCTACCGCGCGCTGCCGGCCTCTGCACCCGGCCGCGTCGAGACCTGCGCCGCGAACGTGGCCGGCGCCGTGCGCTCGATCGTGAACGTGCGGCCCTCGACGAGATCGCCGACGACGAGCCGCGCGTTCGGCACGCCCATCGGGCCGCGCTTGACCGGCGCGCTGAATCGCCGCGCGATCGCGCGCACCGCATCGCCGTCGATCGGCTTGAAGCCGGCGATGCCGTCGCCGCGGAAGCTGCCGGCCGCCTGGACGAGCGCGGTGCGCTGCGCGGCGCTCGCATTGTACGCGACGAGCGTCGGGCCCGGGATCGCGGGCAGCGCGAGCACCGCGGTGGTGCCCGACGGCAGGTCGACGCCGGCCGGCACGACGACCGCGTCGGTCTTGCCGAGCGACAGCGCGGCGAGCGCCGAGCTCGTGTCGAGCGCCGGCTCGATCTTGCCGAAGTAGTCGCGGCCGGTGTCGCCGCCGAGCATCACGTTCAGCACGAAGTCGGTCTCGTGGCCGCCGTTCGCCGGGACGAGCACGCGCTTGCCGCGCAGGTCGCCGAACTTGAGGTTGCCGCGCGCGACGATCTGCCAGGGCTGGCTGCCGGTCGAGGCGAGCACGGTGTAGCCACTCGACCCGGCGAGGTACACCGGATCGACGAGCGCGACCGCGAGCTCGCCCTTCTTGACGGCGGCGGCGAAGTCGCCGGCGCGCGCGTAGACCCGGCCCATGCCGGTGCCGCCGAGCGCCTTGCCGAGGTGATCGCCGAGCTTGTTCGCGAGCTCGACGCGCGCGGCGGTCGACGGCAGCGGCGCGCTCGGCGCGAACACGCCGACGGTGATCGTGTCGGCGGACGCGGTCGCGCTGATCGCGAGCGCCGCGACGATGATCGTCCGCTTCATGGCGCCTCCTTGCCATAGATCCGTTCCTTCGACTCGATCCAGTCATTGAGCGGCGCGAACCGCGCCCCCGCTCGCTTCGCGCGCCGCCACATGTCGAGCGCGCGCGCCTGGTCGCCCTTCTTCTCGTACGCGACGCCGAGGTTGATGTACGCCTCGGGCAGCTTCGTCACGAGCTTGTCGAGCTGCGCGATCGCGGCGTCGACGCGGCCCTCGACGAGATCGAGCACCGCGAGGTTGTGCGCGACCTCGTCGGTGCCGACGCGGACGTTCGCGCCGCGCGCAGTCGTCAGGTACTTGCGCGCGGCCGCGAGCTGGCCGCTGTTGTAGGCATCGCGCGCGGCCTCGAGCGCGACGACGCGGACCGACGTGCCGAGCAGCACCGCGGCCGGGCCGCTCGACTTGCCCGACATCGCGGTCAGCCGATCGAGCGCCTTGCCGGCCTTCTTCGCGCTGAGGCCCTCGGTGAACGCGATCAGGATCGGCGCGGCCTGGGTGTCGGCGGGCGGCGGGAACGGACAGCTCTGACCGCTGACCGCGCGCAGCGCACCGAGCGCGACGTTCGGATCGCCGGCGACGACCGCCGCGAGCGCGAGATCGCACTTCGCCGCGAGCGTCGGGTTGCCCGCGGTCGACGCGCGCAACAGCTCGACCGCCTTGCCGCCGTTGCCGGCGCGCAGCATCGCGACGCCGGCGGCGTGCCGCGCGGTCGCGAGCGCCTGCTTGTGGCGCTGCGCGAGCGGCGTGCCCTTCGCCTGCGCGGCGACCTTCTCGAGCGTCGCGACCGCGAGCGCCGGATCGCCGCCGCCGCCGAGCTCGCTCGCGGCCCAGTCGATCGCGACCTCGACCGCGAGATCGCGATCCGCGACCGCGCGCTCGTAGATCGGCCGCGCGCCGGTGACGTCGCCGGCGAGCGCGTGCGCGCGCGCCTGGAGCAGCAGCGTCGGCGCGGACGGATCGAGCTTCGCGGCTCGATCGAGCACCGGCTGCGCGTCGGCCGGCTTGCCGAGCTGGAGCCGCGCGATGCCGAGGTTACGCAGCACCGCGGGCGTCCCGCCGGCACGATCGATCTTGTCGGCGTTCGCGAGCATCGCCTCGGCCTCGGCGGGCTCGGCCTTGAGCTTCGCGACCGCGACGATCACGGTCGCGTCGACGAGCAGCTTGTTGCCGCGCGGCGAGCTCGCGATCGTCTCGGCCTCGGCGAGCGTCTGCATCGCGGCCTGCGCCTGGTTCGTCTGCAGCTGCGCGGCGCCGAGCACGACGCGGATCTGCTGATCGGTCGGCAGCTCGGCGACGACCGGCGACAGCCGCTGCACCGCGGTCTGCGGATCGCCCTTCGCGAGCAGCGTCTCGCCGAGCTCGCTCCACCAGTCCGGATCGGTCGCCGGCTTGTCGGGCGGGCCGAGCTGGTCGAGCGCGTCGAGCGCGCCTTTCAGATCGCCGGCGCGCCGTAGCACGATCGCGAGCCGCACCGGCCAGCGTCGCCGCGATGGCTCGAGCTTGCGCGCGGTCTCGAGCGCCTTGCGCGCCTCGCCGAAGTTGCCGCGCGCGGCGTACGCCTCGCCGACGAGCGCGTGGCCCGCCGCGGTCCCGCTCGGCGACCGATCGAGGTACTTGCGGCCGAGCGCGAGCGCACCCGCGATGTCGCCGAGCGCGATCGCGCACTGACCGTCGACGAGCCAGATCTCGGGGTGGGTCTCGGCGACCGGCTCGAGCTCGCGCAGCAGCGGCCGTGCCTTGCGGCAGTCGATCGCGGCGGTCGCCCACGCGATGCCGATCCGCGCGCGCAGATCGCCGCCCTTCGCCTTCTCGCCCGCGGCCTGCTGGAACAGCGCGAGCGCCTTCTGCGGCTGGCGCGCGCGCAGGTACGAGTCCGCGAGATCGACGCGATGCCGCGCGTCCTCGCCCGCCAGCGCCTTCGGACGATGCGCGAAGTAGCCCTCGAGCGCGGTCACCGAGTCCGCCCACCGGCTCGCCGCGTGGAAATGCAGGCCGAGCAGCAGCTGCGCGTCGTAGCGCGCCGGGTTCTTCGCGACGACCTGCTCGAGCAGGGGCACGCCGGTCGCGGTATCGCCGGACAGCACGAGCTGGCTGCCGAGCGCGGTCAGCACTTCCTCGTCGGTCGGTGCGAGCGCCTCGGCGCGCCGCATCAGCTCGATGCCCTGCTTGTACTGCTTGCGCGCCGCGTACACCGCCGAGCGCAGCACGTACGACTCGACGCGCCGCGGGTTGAGCGCGATCGCCTGATCGAGCGCCTTCGCCGCGTCGTCGAGCGCGCCGCGCTTGAGCGCCGCACGACCCTCGGCGACGAGCGCCGCGCTCTCGTCCTCGCCCTGGTTCGGACGCTGCGCGTGCGCCGGCACCGCGATCGCGAGGATCGCGACGACGAGGATCGCGATCTCAGTACGAATAGCCGACCTTGACATAGATCTCCCTCCCCTCGCCGGGGACGCGGGGCACGGTACGGGTCTCGAGCACGGATCGATCGTAGTCCGGAGGCGCCGGCATCAGATCGCGCTTGCCGATCAGGTTGCGCACGCCCGCGGTCACATCGAAGCCGGCGATCTTCGGCGCGAACGCCGCGAGGTTGAGGCCGAGCCACGGCGGTGACACCGGCAGCGCGTTGCCGTCCTCGTCGAACCGCGTCGGCCGCTCGCCGATCAGCGTCGCCTCGGTCGACAGGTGCACGAGGTTCGCGAGCGCGGGCGTCGACACGCCGGCACCCGCGGTGACGAGCGGCGCGTTCGTGACGTCGCCGAACACGAGCGTGCCCATCTCGTCCTCGGTGCCGACGCGCGCGACACACAGCCCGCCGAACACGTACCAGCCCTGGCTGTTGCGATACGACGCCTCGGCCTCGATGCCGGTCGACACGTAGCGCGTGACGTTCTGGAACTGCAGCAGGTTCGCGTTCTCGGGCGCCTCCTGCGCCTCGATGATGTCGCGCGCGTCCCAGTAGAAGCCCGACAGCCGCGTCGCGAGCCCGGGCAGCGGCTTCGCCCACGCGACGGCCTCGTAGCTGCGGATCGTCTCGGCGCGCAGATCCTCGGGATGGGCGACGAAGTCGGAGCCATCCTCGAAGTACGCCTCGAACGCGCTCGGGTTGCGAAAGCCCTCGGCGTACAGCAGCTTGACGCCGTAGCGCTCGGGCTTCGCGAGGAACAGCGCCGCGCGCGGCGACAGCTTGTCGTCGAGCTCGGAGTGGCGATCGACGCGCACGCCGCCGGTGAACCCGAGCCACGGCGTCGGCTGCGCGTCGAGCTCGGTGTAGAGGCCGAGCAGGCTGAACTTGATCGGATCGTCGGCGACGAGCTCGTCGGGGTTCGCGCGGAAGAACGCGGTCGATCGCGTGTGGTTGAGGTTCGACTCCGCCCCGGCGGTGATCCCGAGCTTGTCCGGCACGACGAGCTCGTAGCGGCCGCGCAGCTCGCCGCCGTAGGTCTGCGCGGTGCCGGTCGTGTCGAGCGCCGATTGCGTCACCGGATCCGACGGCGGTGACGTGTCGGTGAACTCGTAGATGTTCGCGTAGACGCGGCCCGCGAGCGTGAACCGCTTCGACAGCTCGCGCGTGTGGCCGCCTTCGATCAGCAGCAGCCGATCGACCTGCGAGTACGGCTTGTCGCCGGGAAACACGTCGTACGGCGCGAACGGCGACTCGCGATCGTAGCGCAGCGCGCGGATCTGACCGAACGTGCCGCCGTACGTGCCGACGAGGCCCGCGGTGTACGATCGCGAGTCGTCGCCGCCGATGTTCGTGTCGCCGCCGTCGGGTAGCGCGAGCACGTCCTCGCCGATCCGGTTCATGAAGTACACCGAGCCGCGCAGTTGGCGATCGACGCCGCCCGCCGCGAACCCCGCGCTCGACACGATGCCGTTGATCGAGTTGACGCCGGCGCGGCCCCACGCCCGCGGCGTCTCGGACGCACCGCGCGTCACGATGTTGATGATCCCGAAGAACGCGTTCGTACCGTAGACGCTCGACACCGGACCGCGGATCACCTCGATGCGCGCGATCTCGTCGATGCCGACGATCGCGTCGAACCCGAGCCCGGCGTACGCGCCCCACGCCTCGTTCGCGCTCGCGCCGTCGACGAGCACGAGGATCCGCGTGTTGAAGTCGCCGGGGATCCCGAGGCCGCGAATGCCGATGCCGTACGACAGCCGGTTGTCGACGAGGTAGACCCCGGCGACCGCCGCGACCGCCTCGCCGATCGTGCGGTAGCCGAACCGCCGCAGTCGATCACCGCTGACGACCGTGACCGCGGACGCCACGTTGCCGAGGCTCTGCTCGCGCTTCGCGGCACCGACGACGACATCTTCCTCGGCGGCGGTCGCGGCCATGACGGTCGCCTGCGACGATGGCTCTTCATCTGCAGCAGGTAACGGAGGCAGGTCGCCGACGTCGATCGCGGGCGCGGTCTGCGCGTGCGCGAGGCTCGTCGCGGCCATCACGGCAGCGGCGACCAGTGCGCTAGTACTGATAACCGACCTTGACATAGACCTCGCGGCCTTCGCCGGGGATGCGCGGAACCAGGATCGTCGTCATCGGATCGGGGAACCGATCGTAATCGCCCGGCGCCGGGAGCAGATCGCGCGTGCCGATCAAGTTGCGGCCGCCGACGGTGACATCGAAGCCACGCAGGTCGGGCACGTAGACCGCCGCGTCGAGGTCGTACCAGGCCGGCGAGCGCGGCGAGGCGTTGCCGTCAGGATCGGGCCGGGTCGCGCGCTCGCCGACGGTGACGAGCTGTACCGAGACGTGCGCGTAGCCACCGAGCCGCGGCGTCGAGACCCCGGTCGCCGTCGTCACGACCGGTGCATTGACGACGTCGCCGTAATCGATCTTGCCGCCCGGCGCGACCTCGCTGCCGACCGCCGCGATCGCGACGCCGCCGAACGCGTACCACCCGGCCGCGTTGCGATAGCTCGCCTCGAGCTCGACGCCCTTCGTGATGTAGCGGCCGACGTTCTGGAACTGCAGCAGCTCGCCGGTCGGATCCGCGGGATCCGGACGCTGCTCGATCACGTCGCTCGCCTCCCAGTGGAACGCGCTCGCGCGCGCGGACAGGCCGTAGAGCTTGGCCCACACGACGCCCTCGAAGCTGCGGATCGTCTCGGGCCGGATCAGCGGGTTCGCCGAGAAGTCCACACCGTCCTCGAAGAATCCCTCGAACGCGCTCGGATTGCGAAACCCCTCCGCGTAGAGCAGCTTCGCGCCGTAGCGCTCGGGCTTCGACACGAACAGCGCCGCGCGTGGCGACAGGCGCGTGCCTTCCTCGACGGCGGAGTTGCGATCGAACCGCGCGCCGGCCGTGAGCCCGAGCCACTCGGTCGGCTGGCTGTCGACCTCGGCGTAGACGCCCTCGATGTTGAAGTCGAGCGGCACGACGATGCTGTCGGGACCGCCCTCCATGCCCTCGGTGAACGACCGGCTCTCGGTCTTGTTGTAGTTCGCCTCGGCGCCGGCGGTGACGCCGAGCTTGCCGTGCTCGAGCACCTCGTAGCGCGCGCGGACCTCGGCGCCGATCGTCGCGGCGTCGCCGAAGTCGAGGAACGTGTCGTCGACGGCGTAGCGGATCCGGTCGGCGTAGCGATACAGCGTGCCGTAGCCGCGGACACCGAGCGTCAGCCGATCCGAGACCTCGCGCGTGTGGCCGCCCTCGAGCAGCGCCTGCGTGTTGTAGAGCGAGTACGACGGATCGAGCAGCGGATCGGCGTCGTACGGCGCGAACGGCGAGTCGCGGCGCGAGCGGTACACGCGCAGCTGGCCGAAGCTGCCGCCCGAGCTGCCGACGAGCGCACCGATCAGCGTGTTGCCGCCGTCCGCCGACAGCTCGGCGCCGCCGGCGATCTCGTCGAGCGTCGACGTATCGCCGATCCGGTTCATCACGAGCACCGAGCCGCGCAGCTGGCGGTGCAGGCTGCCGGCGGCAAACCCGGCGGTCAGCACCTCGCCGTTGATCGAGTTGACGCCGACGCGTCCCCACGCCCGCGCGCCCTCGGCGGCGCCGCGCGTGACGATGTTGATGATCCCGAAGAACGCGTTCGTGCCGTACACGCTCGACACCGGGCCGCGGATCACCTCGATGCGCGCGATGTCGTCGATCGACACGATGCCGTCCCAGCCGACGCCGCCGAACGCGCCCCACGCCTCGTTGACGGTAGCGCCGTCGACGAGCAGCAGGATCCGGCTGTTGAAGCCGCCCGGGATCTGGATGCCGCGGATGCCGACCTGCTGGGTCAGCCGCGTGTCCTGCAGGTAGACGCCGGCGACGCCCGCGATCGCCTCGGCGACGGTGCGGTAGCCGAACCGCCGGATCCGGTCGGCGGACACGACGGTGACCGCGGACGCGACGTTGCCGAGGCTCTGCTCGCGCTTCGCGGCACCGACGACGACGTCTTCCTCGGCGGCGGACGCGGCCATGATCGTCGCCGAGCTCGATGGCTCCTCGTCGGCGATCGGCAACGGTGGCAGATCGTCGACGTCGATCGCAGGCTCGTCCGCGCGGGCGATGCTCGATCCGAGGAGGACCAGCATCGCGGCGACCCACTTCATGCAGCGCCTCGACGCGCACTGATCCGCGACGTGCGCGCGGCCGGCGGATCGAACTGGCAGAGCACGAACGTGATGTCGTCGTCGGCCATCACGCCCTCGGCGTAGCGGTCGAGCGCGTGGACGATGCCGTCGCGCAGCCGGACGAGCGCGTTGGCATCCGGCAGCGGCTGGCCGACGAGTGCGCCGCGCAGCCGGCGATCACCGAACAGCTTGCCGGCGGGATTCGCGCGCTCGACGACGCCGTCGGTGAAGCACACGAACAGATCGCCGGGCCGCAGCTGCAGCGAGCCGCGTCGGATCTCGACCGCGATGTTGCGATCGCCGAGCGGGTTGCCGCTCGCGGCGATGATGCTCGCCTCGCCGAGCACGCGCGTCGTGCCGTCGCACTTGATCACGTACGGGAAGTTCTGCCCGGCGTTCGCGTAGTGCAGCAGGCCGTTCGTCGCGTCGAACACCGCCGCGAACGCGGTCATCAGCACGTTGTGCTCGCCGACCTGGCGGATCGCCGAGTCGATCGCGCGCAGCACCTGCTCCGGCGTCAGCAGCCGCTCGTCGATCCCCGACAGCGCCTCGACCGCACCACGCGCGGTCGCCGCGATCATCGCCGAGTGGATGCCGTGACCGGTCGCGTCGCCGACGACGAGCAGCAGCCGGTCGTTCGACAGCTTGCGATACGTCCACCAGTCGCCGCCGCAGCTCGACGCCGGCATGCAGTAGCCGACGACCTTGAGCGCGCCGTGCTGGTCGAGCACGTCGGGCGGCAGCATCGCCTGCTGGACCTGGCGCGCGAGCTCCATCTCCTTCTCGAGCGACGCCTTCTGCGCCTGCTCCATCAGCAGCGAGCGGATCGCGTCGGTCATCAGGTTGAACGTCCGCGCGAGCACGCCGAGCTCGTCGCGCCGGGTCTCGGGGACGCGCGTCTGCAGATCGCCGGCGCCGATGCGCTCGGCCTGCATCGTCAGCTGCTTGATCGGGCGCGCGAGCTGCACGCCCTGCAGCGCGGCGAGCAGGATGCCGATCGCGAGCACGACGAGCGACACGAGCAACATGCGATTGCGCTTGTCGCTCGCGCGGTCGCGCGCCTGCTGGAGGCCGGTCTGCAGCTGCTGCTCGAGATCCTTCGTCGACACGCCCATGCGCAGCGCGCCGACGCTGTTGTTGCCGAGCACGATCGGCGCGCCGTACACCCAGTCCGTGCCGCCGTCGATCTGCGCGTGCGCGACCGGACCGTTCTTGATGCCCTTGTCGAGCAGCTGCTCGACGGTCGCGAGCCGCGCAGTGTCGGGGCCCTTCGGCGGTGCGGTCGCGACGACCTGCCCCGACGCATCGGTCACGACGAGCCACTGGATACGCTCGGTCGCGCCTTCACCGTTCGGCGTCTCCTTCTTGCGGCGCTCGACGTCGGCGCGATCGTCCTGGATCGCACCTTCGAGCAGCAGCTGGACCTCGGGGAACTGCGACTGTGACAGCGGCAGCGCGACCGACTTCGCGACCGACTTCACGACGAGCTCGGACTCGCGCGTGATCGCGTCCTGTCCGGCCTCGCGGCGGTTCTTCAGCGACATCGCCGTCAGGTCGCTGATCGAGGTCGTCGAGAACCACGTCGCCGTCAGCACCGCCGCCGCGACCACGAACGAGGTCGCGAGGATGAGCTTCACCGAGATCGGGATCCCGGCACGCGCTGGGCGGGACGCAGCCACCAAGACGAGCGTAGTGGAATCCGCTGGATACGTGCAATCCGCCGCGAGGCCAGATGCGTCGCCTACATCTCGGATCCGGGCGGCAAGTTGCGCCCGGTCGCACGCGCGCGGTCGACCGCGAGCGCGAACAGTGCCTCGAGCGGCGCGGCGGCGGCGTCGCCCTCGAGGAGCCGGAGCGCGCGCGCGATCGCCTCGATCGTCGACACCCGCCCGGGAGCCGGCGATTCTCGCAGCCGCGCCTCCGGCATCGGCAGCTCCGGAAGCCGCAGGATCGGCAGCCCGCGCAGCGCGCCGAGCTTGCGAAACATCCGCCGCGCCTGCGACCACGTGGCATCGAGCACGACGAGCTGACGAGGTGGCGTCGCGAACGTGGTCGTCGGTTCGCCCTCGGGATACAGCAGCCACGCGCCGTCGAGGTCCGGCAGCTTCGCCGGCCCCAGGGAGCCCCCGTGATCCACGAGCGCGCTGTTCGGCAGCGCGAAGTGCGCGAGCCGGCCGGAGTTCGACGACCGAAAGCGCTCGAGGTGATGGCGCACGATCACGATGCGCGTCTGCGTCGGCACCGTCGGGATCGCGGCGCATAGACAGACCCGGCGCTGGAACAGACAGCGCTCGCAGCGATCGTGACCGGGGTCGGGGTGCACCCCCGCTATCTACAACATCGGAAGCCGACGTTCGGGAAGAAGAACGTGTCGTCGGCGAGCGTGAAGTTCAGGCCGCACGTCAGGCCGTCGATCTCGTTGTTCGACGAGCCGCCCCGAATCGGGTTCTGGCCGGGCGCGCGCTCGCGAGTCCACTCCTTGACGTTGCCGCTCATGTCGAACGCGTCGGCGGCGCCCGGGCCGTTCGCGAAGCACGACGCGCGCGTACCGGTCGGCAGGATGTCGTCCTGATCGCCGGCGACCGCCGCGTTCGTGTCGAAGTCGTCACCGTTGCAGGTCTGCAGCTGCGCGGTTTTCGGAGCCGTCGCGAACGCCCAGGTCCGCTCGTCGAACGGCGGCGGCGTGGTGCCTTGCTTGGACACGGCGATCGCGTCGATCCGCACGCCGTCCTCGGCCATGAACACGTTGACCGAGTAGGTGCCCGCGGCCGTGGTCTGCACCTGCGCGACCTGCCACTGCCAGACGTTGCTCTGCGACGTCGACAGCGTCGCGGTCGGCGCCGTCAGCGCACCGGAGCTCAGGCCGACGTAGATCGAGTTGCCGTTGTTGTTGACGCCGAGCATGCGGACCCAGACGAAGTACGTCGTGCTCGCGGCGAGGCTGTACGTGTACTCGACGCGCGTCGACTGCGAGGTCGCGTTCGCGATCGACGGCGACACGCCGCTGTCGGGCAGTGCCTGCAGCGCGGACAGGCCCGAGAAGTCGCCGACGGTCGCGTTCTGCCACGACGACGAGCCGATCGCGACGCGGGCGAGCGCATCCTCGGCCTCGACGTACGCGAAGTCGCCGACCGCGACCGGCCCCGCGATCGGAAAGCTCGGCTTCGGATCGCACATCCGCTGCCACTCGCTCTCGGTGCACAGCCGCGCGCCGATCGACGTGCACGCCGCTTCGGCCTGTGGCTGCGTCACGTTCGTCCACGGCAGCACGTTCTGCTTGCTGCACGCGAACACCTGGTTCGTGCCCGGGTTCGTCGTGCTCGCGTCGGGACGCGACGCCTCCCACTTCATGATCTGGACCGCGGGGCTCGTGCCCGGGATCGTGATCCAGTCCTGGCCCGGCAGGTTGCCGGTGGCCGCGCCCTCGTCGACCTTCGCGTCGCAGTCGTTGTCCTTGCCGTCGCAGGTCTCGGTGCCGGCGGTGCCGCCCGGGCTCGTGATCACGCAGACCGCCGGGCCATTCGGGTTCGCCGCATTGCACTGGAACGTGCCGGTGCCGCGACACTCGCCGACCCCGCTGTCACTGCATGCCTGCCCGAGGTTCGGCTGACCCTCGTCGACCCGGCCGTCGCAGTCGTTGTCGATGCCATCGCACTCGGTCTCGGCCGCGATGTTGCCGTTCGCGTCGAGCGAGACATCGGGCCCGTAGTTGCACTGGAAGCCGTTCGCGCCCTGGCAGCTCGCGGTCGCGCCGGCGCACGCGCCCTGCGTCAGGCAGAAGTTCGGCGGCGCGGTGAGGCCTTCGTCGATCTTGTTCGGACCGTCGCAATCGTCGTCGAGGCCGTTGCAGACCTCGTTGCCCTGGATCGTGCACGGCCCGTACTCGCAGCCGTTCGCGGTGTTGCCGTCGTTGTTGTGGAACGTCGCGGTGCACGACTGGATCGTGCACTGGCCGCCACTGCAGCCCTCGAACGCGTTCGGCAGATCGCACACGAAGCCGCACGAGCCGCAGTTCTGCGGATCCCCGAGCTTGTTCGTGTCCTCGTCGATCCGCGTGTCGCAATCGTTGTCGAGGTTGTCGCACGCCTCGAACTGCGGCCCCTGATCGCCGACGCACACCGTGCCGCCGCCGATGCACATCAGCGTGCCGGCGGTGCACTCGCCCGCGCTCGGGTCCGCGCCCGGACCACCGCCGCAGCTGCCGAGCGCGCCGATGCCCTCGTCGAAGCTGCCGTCGCAGTCGTCGTCCTTGCCGTTGCAGTCCTCGGGCTGGCCGTTGACCGTGCCGACCGCGCCGATGCACTCGACCTGCGCGAGCGCCGAGTTACAGCGCGTCACGCCGGCGACGCACTCGCCGACGTCGGTGCCGCACTTCGCGCCGCCGCCCGGATCGCCGTTGTCGACGGTGCCGTCGCAGTCGTTGTCCTTGTTGTCGCAGACCTCGGCGGTCGGCTTCTTCGAGCACACCATCACGCCGGCGGTGCACTGCCGGATCGCGCCGGTGCACTCGCCGAGCTTGTTGCAGTCGTCGATCGTCGGCACGTCCTCGTCGACGGTGCCGTCGCAGTCGTTGTCCTTGTCGTCGCAGACCTCGGGCCCGGTGTTGACGCACGGCCCGCCATCGCCGGCGTCGCCGATGCTCGCATCCGCGGCATCGCCGGCATCGCCGCCGCCGGCGTCATCGGGGGCCTGGCAGTTGATGCAGTAGTCGTTGACGTCGCACGACAGCGCGGTCGCGGACGTCGCCGCGAGCGCGAGCGTGGCGAGTAGCCGCAGCGTGCGCTTCACGAGCGACCTCCGCGCTTGCGAGCGAGCACGAGCAGCGCGAGCGCGACACCGAGGCCGGCGCCTCCGCCCGTGCTGCAGCCGCCGCCGCCGCCGGTCGTCACGCGAACCGGCACGCCGCCGTCGGGCACGAAGTCGTTCGGGTCGTAGCAGGTACCGCCGATGCAGACCTGTCCGGTGCCCGGACACGCGGTGCCGACGCACGGATCGTCCTCGCACGTGCCGCCGTTGTTGTGCGGGTTGCACCACTGGCCCTGCGGGCAGCGCACGACGTCACCGCAGTTGTCGTCGGTGCACGTGCCGGTGTTGTCGTTGCAGACCTGGCCGTTCGTGCACTTGCCGCCGCACGGATCGTCGATGCACTTGCCGAGCTCGCAGCGCTGGTTGTTCGCGCACTCGACGTCGGCGCAGCTGCTGTAGCACTGGCCGGCGACGCAGTACTGGTCCGACGGGCAGTTCACGCCCGAGCACAGGTTCGTCTCGCACACGCCGTTGATGCAGACCTGGTTCGCGGCGCAGCGATCCGGGAACGTCGTGCAGTCGTCGGGCTTGCACTCGCCGGTCGACGGGATGCACACGAACGTCGTCGGACATTGCGTCACCGAGCACGCGTCGACGCACGTGTGGTCGAGGCCGTTCGCGGCGACCTGACAGACCTGCTTGCTGCCGTTCGGCGCGGCCGGACAGTCCACGCCGAAGCACGGATCGACGATGCACACGCCCTCCTTGCACGTCTTGCCCATCGGACACGGGAACTCGCTGTTCGTGCTGCACGGCGCGGCGCACTGGCAGAACTTGCACTCCGAGCCCGCGCCACACAGCGAGCCCTCGTCGACCTTGGTGTCGCAGTCGTCGTCGTCGCAGTTGCAGCTCTCCTGCGCGACGCTCTGACCGCTGCACACGACCTGACCGCCGACGCAGCTCTGCACCGCGTTGCACTCGTTCGGTGCCGTGCAGCCGCAGTTCGGCGGGTTGTCACAGACCCAGTCCTCGTCGATCTGACCGTCGCAATCGTCGTCGTTGCCGTCGCAGCTGTCGTCGTTCGGCTGGACGACCGAGTTGCACTCGATCTGACCGTTGACGCACACCGTGGTGCCGACGCCGCAGTTGCTCGAGCAATCGGCACCGCCGGTACCCTCGTCGATCTTGTTGTCGCAATCGTCGTCGAGGTTGTTGCAGACCTCGGTGCGTGGCTGCTGCTCGCCGAGGCACGAGCCGAAGCTGTTCGGCGGTCCGACGTTCGCCGGGCACGTGCGCTGGCCGGGATGACAGATGTTCTGCGCGATCGGGTTGTGCGACGGATCGCCGGGGTTGTTGCGCGGGTCGCCGGCCGGGAAGCCGGTCGTCATGTTCGAGCACGCCTCGGTGAAGCCGTCGCGCACGCCGTCGCAGTTGTCGTCGAGGCCGTTGCAGGTCTCCGACGACGGCTGCTGCGCGGTGCAGCCGGTGAACACGCCAGCGACGCACGTCTCGGTGCCCTGGCACGTGCCGGTGCCGCACGGCCGCGTGATGCCCTCGTCGATGTTGCCGTCGCAGTCATCGTCGGCGTTGTTGCACTGCTCGCCCTGCGGCGTGCACGAGCAGCCGACGAGGCCCTCGTCGACCTTGCCGTCGCAATCGTCGTCGACGTTGTTGCAGGTCTCGTTCGAGCCGCTCGCGTCGGGCGCGTTGCACTGAAGGCCCGTGCCGTCCGCCTTGCAGACGAGCGTGCCGGTGCGACGACACGCGCCGAGCTTGCCGTTGTCGCAGGTGCCGTTCTTGCCGGGGAAGTCCTCGTCGATCGCGGTGTCGCAATCGTCGTCGGCGTTGTTGCACGACTCGGTCTTGATCGCGTCGTCGAGGATCGACGAGATCGCGAGCTGCAGGTCCGCCTCGTTCTGCGCGTAGAACCCCTCGTTGATGCCGGGCAGATCGGCGGCGCCGCCGGCGTGCGCGATCGACTCGATCTGCGAGTTGCCGGCCGCGATGCCAAAGCCGATCGGCTTCGTCTCGACGCGGTAGCGGCGGTTGCTGACGTCGGTCGCGAGCAGCGACGCCGCGCCGAGCGCCGGATCACCGGTGCACGTCTCGGCGCCGTCGGTCAGCAGGATCACGACGTACGGCCGGCACTGCTCGAGGCAGCAGCAGTTCGTCGCCGACGTGCAGCTCGCGCTGTTGTCGCAGGTCGCGGGGTTTGGATTGCACGTCGCCGGCTTGCCGATCTTCGGCAGGAACGCGGTGTTCGTCGGATCGTTCGCGATCGGCGCGAAGCCCGGGAGCCCCGACGGCCAGATCGTGAAGTTCTGCGCCTGCGCGCCCTGCCAGTAGCTCTTCGCGCCGCGCAGCGTGCCTTCGAGCGGCGTGTTGCCGGTCGCGCCCCACAGCTCGGGATCGGTGCCGTTCGCGGTGCACGTGTTGATCGTGCCGTTCGTCCACGTCGCCGCGAGCTGGTTCTCGCCGTCGACGAGCGGCGCGAGCAGCTCGAACATGTCGGTCGACGTGTTGCACGTCGAGGTCCCGGCGGTCCCGGCGCCGCTCAGCGTGCAGCTCGGGAACGTGCCGCCCATCTGCATGCGGAAGCGACCGAGGCCGAACACCATGTCGCCGTACGAGTTGACGATGCGGTTGATCGCGCAGCGCGCGTGGTTCAGCTTGGTGTCCGAACCACCGCAGCTCGGCGCGCCGGCGCCCGTCGACTCGTTCATCGAGCCCGACGTATCGACGGCGAGCACGACGTACGGCTTCAGCGGCTCACCGGCACGTGCCGGCGTTGCGACAACCGCGAGCGTGGCTGCCCCTAGCCACGCGATGAATGTCTTCATAGAGGACACCCATCTTAGAAGAAGCGCCCCTGGAAAAGGAATGAGGTCGGGTATGCGATGGGGTAGCGATCTCGATCCGTCCGGAGGAGTCGCTCAGCGCGCCAGCAGCGATCGTCCGACCACCTTGAGCGCGAGGATCGGCTTGACGCCCTCGAAGATCGGCAAGACCTGTGCATCGGCGACGTAACGGCTGATCGGATACTCCTCGGCGTAGCCCCAGCCGCCGTGCAGCAGCTGGCCGAGCTGGGTGACCTCGACGGCGACGTCGCACGAGAACAGCTTCGCCATCGCGGCGAGCGGTGCCGCGGCACGTTCGTCGGCATCCATGGCGGTTGCGGCGGCATAGGTGATCGCGCGTGCCGCGGTCAGCCGCGCCGCCATCCGGCCGAGGTGGTAGCGCGTGAGTCCGTAGTCGCCGATCGGCTTGCCGAACTGCTTGCGCTCGGCGACGTAGCGCGCGGTCTGCTCGACCGCCGCGGCCGTCACGCCGCACGCCCGGCCGCCGGTCTGCAGCCGGCCCGCCGCGAACCCCGCCATCTGCAAGGCGAATCCGCGCCCGATGCCGGCATCGCCGCCGACGAGCTGGGCCTCGGGCACGAGCCAGCGATCGAACGCGAGCGTGAACGAGTGCATGCCGCGATAGCCCGGCGTGCGGTCCGCCTTGCCGACCAGCGTGCCGCCGCCCGGCTGCTTCGCCTCGAACTCGTGGCCGTCGAACCGCGGCTTGTCGACGATGAACAGCGTCAGTCCGCGCGCCCCACCCTCGCCGGTGCGGGCGAGCAGCGCGATCACGTCCGCGCGGCCGGCGAACGTACACCACGCCTTCGCGCCGGTGATGACCCACCCGCTGTCAGCGCGCTCGGCCTTGCAGGCGACTGCTGCGACATCGGAGCCGGTGTTCGGCTCGGTCACCGAGATCGCGGCCATCACCTCCCCCGACGCGAGGCGGGGCAGCCAGGTCTGCTTCTGCTCCTCGGTACCGCCGGCGAGCAGCGCCTTCGCGAGGATCTCGGGCCGCGTGATCAGCGACCCCGCCGCCGCGAGCGACGCACGCGACAGCTCCTCGGTCGTCAGGATCATCGCGAGGTTGCCGAGCTCGTGGCCGCCGTACGCCTCGGGGATCGACAGCCCGAAGTAGCCGAGCTTCGCCATCTCGGTGATGAACCGCTCGGGCACGAGCTCGTCGTGGTGATGGATCCGCTCGGCATGCGGTGCGACCTCGCGGTCGGCGAACGCGCGCACGTTCGACCGGACCTCGGTCATCACCTCGTCGAGCGGCCACACGAGCCGACCGCCCGACGCGATCGCCGACGCGCCGATCGCCTCGACGGCGGCCGGTGCGAGCCCCTCGGCGATCGCGGCTGCGGCCGCCGGCTCGTAGGCCAGCGAGCCCAGACCGAGCAGCGGCGCGATCGGCTGCAGCCGGTACGGGATACTCGCGGCGAGCTCGGCCGCGGCGACGAACGCCGGCTCCGCCATCGCGCCGGGTGCGCGCGCGAGCTCCGCGATCACGCGCGCTTCGGTCGCCGCGTACGCGACCCGATCGACGACGACCTGGTGATCATCGATCGCGGCGCCTGCCTGCGTGAGCGTGCCGGCGGCCTCGACCGCACGGGCGGCGAGCGTCTGCGCGGCGGCTGCAATGACTTCGCAATCGGCCATGACGATTGCTTATCGCGCCATGACGCGTTGCACTACCGGGTCTCACCATCGTCTTGTGGTCGACTTGATGTCGGAGATCGCGACGCGCGGTTGAATGATGTGTATCCGTAGGCGTCCCCTAGCGTATTCGAGGAGGTCCCCCGTGAAGCTCGTTGCCACTCTGCTCGCCGCATCGCTCGCGCTCGTCCCTGCCGCCGCGATCGCGGATCGATCGTTCAACGCCGAGACCGCCGGCTCGCACGACTGCGCGAAGGATCCGATCGTCTCGATCAACTCGAGCGGCGGGACGTTCACGCTCACCGGGACCTGCGATCTCGTCTCGGTCAACGGCGCCGACAACAAGGTGACGGTCGAGGGGGCGAAGAAGGTCAGCGTCAACGGCTCGACGAACGCGGTCGACATCGGCGCCGCGGACCGGATCAGCGTCAACGGCTCCGACAACAAGGTCACCTACAAGAAGTCGCTCGCCGGCGGCAAGCCGAAGGTCTCGTCGCTCGGCACCGGCAACAAGGTCACGCTCGTCAAGTAACGAGCCGATGGCGACCTCGATCCTGTTCGTGCAAGGCGCCGGTGCGGGCACCCACGACGACTGGGATCGCAAGCTCGTCGCCAGCCTCGAGCGCGCGCTCGGTGCCGACTACCGCATCCGGTATCCCCGGATGCCGGACGAAGCCGAGCCTCGGTACGCCGCGTGGAAGGCGGCGCTCGTCGACGAGCTCGCATCGCTCGAGGACGGCGCGATCGTCGTCGGCCACTCGGTCGGTGGCACCGTGCTGCTGCACGCGCTCGCCGAGCAGCCGCCGACGTGCAGGCTCGGCGCGATCGTCTCGATCGCCGCGCCGTTCATCGGCGACGGCGGCTGGCCGAGCGACGACATCGCGCCACGACGCGATCTGGGTGCCGCACTGCCGGCCGGCGTTCCCGTGCTGCTGTATCACGGCGCCGACGACACGTCGGTTCCCGTCGGGCACGTGCAGCTCTACGCGCGGGCGATTCCACAGGCCGTCGTGCGCGTGCTCGCCGATCGCGATCATCAGCTCGGCAACGACCTCGGCGAGGTCGCACGCGACCTGATTCAGACGAGCGCGTCGACGATCCGCGCGACCTGAGAGCCGTAGCCGCCGCCGAACAGCCGCGCGTGGACGGCGAGCGGATACAGCTGGTACAGCGGCACGCGGTCGCGCCAGCCGGGCGCGAGCGGCACGCGCTCCTCGTACGCGGCGAGCAGCGTCGCCGAGACGCCGCCGAACAGCGCGAGCATCGCGAGATCGACCTCGCGATGGCCGCCGTACACCGCGGGATCGATGATCACCGGCGCGCCGCCGACCGCGATCACGTTGCCCCACCACAGATCGCCGTGCAGCCGCGCCGGCGGCTCGGGCGGCCCGAACCGATCGCGCCTGGCGAGCAGCGCGTCGAGCTGCGCGCCGACGTCGGGCATCCGGCCGCGTGCGTGCGCCTCGCGGCACACCGGGCGCACGCGCTGGTCGATGTACAACGCCGGCCAGTCGGCGCTGCGCGCGTTGTGCTGGACGAGCGTCGCGAGGTAGTTGTCCGCGTCGAGGCCAAACGCGTCGGTGCCGCGCTGGTGGAGCTCGGCGAGCCCGCGCCCGAGCGCCTCGTCGAAGCCGCGCGCGCGCGGCGAGGTGTCGAGCCACTCGAGCGCGAGGAACGCATCGCCGGCGGCGATCACGGCGGGCACGCGCAGCGCGCCGCCGCGCAGCCAGTCGAGGCCGTGCGCCTCGGCGCGGAACAGCCCGGGCGGTGGCGCGGCGTGCGTCTTGACGAACACGACGCGCTTGTCGTCGAGCCGCACGCGGTACGCGTCGTTGATGTCGCCGCCGGACACCGGCTCGGCGGACGCGACCTTCGCGCCGACGGCGGCGGCGAGCTCGGACTTCCACGCGGACATGCCGGGGTTGTATCGCTTCACAGCCGCGTGCGGACGTACGCGAGGAGGCCCTCGCACGCGCGCTCGCACAGATCGAGCACTTCCTCGAAGCCGTCGTCGCCGCCGGAGTACGGATCGGGCACCGGCGCGCCCGGCGGCGCGTCGGGATCGAAGCTGCGCAGCAGGCGAATCTCCGGACGCTCGCGCTTGCCCGCCATCAGCGTGACGTGGCGCAGGTTGTCGTCGTCCATCACGACGACGAGATCGAACTTCTCGAGGTCGTACTTCGTGAACTGCCGCGCGCGATGCGTGAGCTGGAGGCCCCGGCGCCGCGCGGCTGCACGCGATCGCGCGTCGGGCAGCTCGCCGGCATGCCAGCCGCCGGTACCGGCGCTATCGATCGTCACGCGATCCGAGAGCCCGTGCGCGTCGAGCAGCTTCGCCATCACGCCCTCGGCGGTCGGCGAGCGGCAGATGTTGCCCATGCAGACAAAACAGATCCGCATGGCGCGCGACTAGTCAGGCGGACTGCAGTCGAGCTCGCCGGTCCAGTACAGATAGTCGGTCCACGCCTCGGGGATCGATCGCAGCGAGATCCGGATCGCGACCGCGGGCACCCAGTTCGGCTGCGTCGGCTGCGCGAGCAGGTGCATGCCGGCCTCGCGCGGCGTGCGACCGCCCTTCTTGCGGTTGCACAGGTAGCAGCAGGTGACGATGTTCGTCCACTCGGTCATGCCGCCCTGCGATCGCGGCAGCACGTGGTCGTAGGTCAGATCGCTGATCGAAGCCTTCTTGCCGCAGTACTGGCAGCGGTAGTTGTCGCGCGCGTAGATGTTGACGCGCGAGAACTTCACCGGACGGGCGTGGCGACGAAATGCCTTGAGCAGTCGCACGACCGCCGGGATCTTGATCACGAGGTTGACCGAGCGAACGCCGCGGTCGTACTCCTCCAGCACCTCGACCTTGCCGAGGAACAGGAGCGTGATCGCGCGCTGCCAGGAGATGACCTTGATCGGCTCGAATCCCTGGTTGAGCAGTAGCGTCTGCGCGCTGTCCATCGCTTGAATGACCCCTCTGGGACACGAATGTAGCATCGTGACGCGCCGGTGCGAGGTTCCCACCCCCGCCGCGCGATCTCGGGCACATAGCTCCTACCCGAGGGGAATTGTAGATTGAAAACGATTTTCAAAACGTCCCGTCGGTGGTAGCACTCAGGCTGTGCAGTCCCTCGCCGAGCTTCCGCTGCTGCGTGCGGCGACGGTGCGCTCGGTGTCCGGTCCGCGCGCGTTCCGGCGGCGGCTGCTCGAGATGGGACTCGTGCCCGGCACGCAGGTCCGGATCGTGACGATCGCGCCGCTCGGCGACCCGCTGCAGATCGAGGTTCGCGGAGGCCAGTGGTCGATCCGGCGTGCCGAGGCCGCCGAGATCCACGTCGAGCCACTCGCGCCCGCGGCGAAGGGAGCGGCGTCGTGACGTCGTCGCCGACCCGCCCGCAGATCATGCTCGCCGGCAACCCGAACGTCGGCAAGACGACGCTGTTCAACGCGCTGACCGGATCGTCGGCGAAGGTCTCGAACTATCCCGGCATCACCGTCGAGCGGCGCAAGGGCACGCTCGTGCTGCCCGGCCGCAGCGCGGATCTGCACGACCTGCCCGGCACGTACAGCCTCAACGCGCGCAGCGCCGAGGAGGAGATCGCGTTCGATGCGATCGTCGGCATCGGCGACGCACCGGTTCCCGATGCGGTCGTGATCTGCGTCGACGCCACGCAGGTCGCGCGGTCGTGCTACCTGCTGCTGCAGTGTCAGGAGCTCGGCGCGCGTTGCGTCGTCGCGCTGACGATGGTCGACGAGGCGAAGACCGCGACGCCGGATCCGCGCGCGCTGTCCGAGCTGCTCGGCTGCGAGGTCGTGCCGGTCACCGCGCGAACGAAGTCCGGGTTGCCGGCGCTGATCGCCGCGATCGATCGCGTGCTGCGCAGCGAGCGCAAGGCACCGTGGCACATGCCGGTGTCCGGCGAGCTACGCGCGCGCCTCGATCATGTGAAGGCGGCGCTGCCCGAATCGTGGACGACCGAGCGCCGCTACGGCATCGCGCTCCCCGCGGGCGACGACGCGCTCGCGCTGTGGGCGATGACGTGCGCCGAGCCGCGCACCGGCGGTGTCGACGACGACGAGCTGCAGATTCCGGCCGAGCTCCGCGCGCGTGCGATCGAGCAGGCCGCCGGCCTCGATCTCGACGCGCCGATCCTCGCGCGCTGGACGTTCCTCGACTCGGAGATCCCGAAGCTCGCGAAGCGGCGGCCCGATCGCAGCCGGACGCAGCGCATCGATCGCATCCTGCTGCACCGCGTGTTCGGCTTCGGCGTGTTCGTGGCGGTGATGACCGTCATCTTCATGTCGCTGTTCTGGTGGTCGGCGCCGGCGATCGACTTCGTCGACGGGTTGTTCTCGACTGCCGGCGACGCGCTGCGCGACCTGCTCGGCGACGGCATCTTCACCGACTTCCTCGTCGACGGCGTGATCGGCGGCGTCGGTGCGGTCATGGTGTTCCTGCCGCAGATCCTGCTGCTGTTCCTGTTCCTCGGCTTCCTCGAGGACTGCGGCTACCTCGCGCGCGTCGCGTACCTGATGGACCGCATCATGCGCTCGATGAACCTGCACGGCCGCGCGTTCGTGCCGATGCTGTCCGGCTTCGCGTGCGCGGTGCCGGCGATCCTCGCGACGCGCACGATGGAGCGCCGCCGCGATCGCATCCTGACGATGATGGTCGTGCCGCTGATGACGTGCTCGGCGCGCCTCCCGGTCTACACGCTGATCATCGCGGCGCTGATCCCCGGCTCGACCGTCACGCAGGCGCTGCTGATGGTCGGCATGTACCTGTTCAGCGTCATCACCGCGCTCGCCGCCGCGTGGATCATGTCGCGGACGATCAAGCCGCTGAAGGCGAAGCGCCTGCCGTTCCTGATCGAGCTACCGCCCTACCGCTGGCCGCGCTGGGGCGACGTGCTGCGGATGATGTGGAACCGGTCGTCGATGTTCCTGCGCGAGGCCGGCACGGTGATCCTCGCGTGCTCGATCGCGCTGTGGGCGCTGCTCGCGTTCCCGCGCGACCTGCCGCCCGACGCGCCCGACTACGACGCGCTGATCGAGCGCGCACCCGATGCCGACGCGAAGCAAACCCTCGCCGACCAGCGCGAGGCGGTGCACCTCGCGAACAGCTACGGCGGCCGGATCGGCAAGCTGATCGAGCCGGCGATCGAGCCGCTCGGGTTCGACTGGAAGATCGGCATCGGCATCGTCGGCGCGTTCGCCGCACGCGAGGTGTTCGTGTCGACGCTCGGCATCGTCTACAGCGTCGGCGAGGGCGCGGACGACAACTCCGAGCCGCTGCGCAAGGCGATGCGCGAGGCGAAGCGACCCGATGGCTCGCGCGCGTACACGCCGCTCGTCGGTCTGTCGCTGATGGTGTTCTTCGCCCTCGCCTGCCAGTGCATGAGCACGCTCGCGGTCGTCAAGCGCGAGACCCGCAGTTGGCGGTGGCCGCTGTTCCTGTTCGGCTACATGACGACGCTCGCCTGGGTCGTCAGCTTTTTGGTTTACCAGGGCGGCAAGCTGCTCGGCTTCCAGTAGCTCTACGCGCGCGCCGGAACCTGCCGCGGCAGCCGGCCGCCGAGCGACAGCGCGAACCGCATCGCCTTGTGTGCCGGATCCGCGACCGGCGCGAACATCAGCGGACACCCGCCATCGATCACGGCGATCCCGTGCGCGCGTCCCCACGCGGTCGCCTCGGGCGACACGCTCGTCCCGCCCACCCCGCGATGCATCCACGCGTACCCGATCCCGAGCTCGGCACACTCGCGCATCGTCTCGATCGCGTGCGCAGGCCGCGTCGCGATCACCACCGCATCGACGCCGCCCGGAATCGATCGCAGATCGGGATACGCGCGATCGCCCTCGACGCTCTCCGCGTTCGGATTGACCGCGTACACCGCGTACCCGCGCTCGCGCAGCCGCCGGTACACGACGTTCGCGCCATGCCCGCTGCTCGCCGTCCGCGATACCCCGGTCACCGCGATCCGGCGGTTGCCGAGAAACGCATGCGCGGCCTCCGCGAGCTTCGGCTGCGTGACGCTCCCCGGCGCGCGCTCCCGCCGCATGGCCGCGCGTGCGAGCACGCCACCGATCGCGAGCATGCCGACGCTACTCGCGACATGCAGCACCTGCGAGATCAGGTGCCCGGTCGGACCAAGCGCCATCCGCTGCAGCCCGACAAACGCGAACACGACCAGCCCCGCCCCCGCGGCCGCCCACGCGCCCGGTTTCGATACCCCGGATCGCGCCGCGATAAACGCGAGCGCCCACAGCGCGAGCACGCTGACATCCCCGAGCAGCTCGTGCGCCCCGAGCACCTGGCGATTCGCCGTGATCGCGATCGCCACCCCGAGGATCGCCGCGAGCCCGCCGGCCCCGAACATCACCGTCGCTGCGATCTTCGCCGCGGTCGCCTTGCCGCTCCTGGTCCCGGTTCCCTGCCGGACTTCCCACGTCGCCACTCGTGCGCCCATGACGCGCTCCTTTGTCTGCCTCGTCCTGCACGGATTCATTCGCAACCGGCATGCCGCATCGCCCAGCCTGGCGCGCCCGATTTCGCGCACGCCCGGCGCGCACGCGATCACCGCCAGCGCCGTTTGCATCCGGAACCCCCGGCCTCGATCCGGGGTATCGAAAATCCAAGTGCGCCGCGCAGGCGCCGAAACGGCGACGTTCTGCGAAAACGCAGCTCGTTCGGACCGCGTTGCACGACGACGGATAGAGCTTCGCCCTTCCACACGCGGGTCAGCGCGCGCGACGGCAAAGCTCGAGATGATGATTCAGTTGAGCGCAGTGCAGGGAGCGGCGGATCTGGACGTACGACGCGTCAGAGCATGCAGTACGGGCCGCGGTCGCTGCGCCGCCGCCGTTCAACCTTCACCTTGTTGAAGCGCCTGTGCCAGTACGTGCCGTACGGGAACACGCACGGCTCGCCTTTGATCATCTTCTTGCGTGCCTTGCGGTACTTCTTC
>DASTLB010000084.1:0-123062 GCA_035715365.1 Kofleriaceae bacterium
TCGCGGGCGAGCGCGCGCAGCATCGCGTCGAGCGTCGGATAGCGCGCGCCCGGCGTCGCGGACAGCGCGCGCACGACGATCGCGCGCATCGAGCCCGGGACGCGCGCGCTGCCGCGCGGCGGGCGAACCTGACCGCGCGCGATCGCTTCCGCGAGCTGCTCGCGCGTCGCGCCGGCGAACGGCCGCTCGCCGTACAGCGCCTCGTACAGCGCGACCGCGAAGCTGAACTGATCGCTGCGCGGATCGAGGTTGCCGCCCGCGTGCTGCTCCGGTGACATGTACGCGGGCGTGCCGGCGATCGCGGGCTCGTCGGGATCGTGCTCGGAGTAGGCGAGACCGAAGTCGGTGACGCGCACGCGGCCGTCGTGGCCGACGAGCACGTTGTCCGGCTTGAAGTCGCGATGGACGATGCCGGCATCGTGCGCCGCGACGAGGCCGCGTCCGGCCGCGAGGAAGACCTCGAGGATCTGCGCGCGCGTCCGCGGCGCATCTGCGAGCCACGCGCGCAGGCTCGTGCCGGTGACGCGCTCCATCGCGACGAACACCTGGTCGCCGAGCGTGCCGACGTCGAACACCGAGACGACGTTCGGATGCGCGACGCGCGCCATCGCCTGCGCCTCGCGGACGATCCGGCGCGTCGCGTCGGGATGGACGCGCGCGAGCTCGGGGCGCAGGATCTTGATCGCGACGTCGCGATCGAGGTCCGGATCGCGCGCGCTGTAGACGATGCCCATGCCGCCGGTGCCGAGCACGTCGCCGATGACGTAGCGGCCGACGTGCGTGCCCGGCGCGAGCGGCGACTCGCGGGCGCGGCGCTGCGACGGGCGCTCGCCGACGGCCTGGGTCGTCTCGAACGCCGCGCCCGTCGCGGTGGGCAGCGCGCCGGCGCTCGCGCGCTCGGCGGTCGCGGCGCGCGCGAGGATCGAGACGGTCGCGCGGCAGTCATCGCAGCCATCGACGTGCTGCTCGACGACGAGCCGGTCCGCAGCCGGCAGGGTGTCGTCGACGAACCGGCCGAGCACGTCGGGCTCGGGACAGTCGCTCACGGCGTGCTCCGGCGTGAGATACTGCGCGGGTGACCGACGCAGCGTTCGAGCACGCGCTCGCGACCGCACGCGAGGCGTGGCCGGCCGTGCAGGTCGATGCCGCGGCGTGGCGTGCGGCGCTCGCGGCCCTCGACGCCGACGACGCGCTGCTCGCCGCAGATCACTACCTCGCGTTCGCGTGCGCGCAGGGCGACCCGGCCGCGCTCGCGGCGTGCGACGCGCTGCTGGTCCGCGAGGCCGGGTTCGCTGCCGACGGCGCGCGGATCGCACCCGCGCTGCGCGACGAGGCGATCCAGATCCTGCGCGAGCAGCTGCTCGCGCGCCGTGCAGACCGGCCGCCCGCGATCGGTGGCTACACCGGGCGCGGTGCGCTGCGCGCGTGGTTGCGCGTGTCGGTGTCGCGCGAGCTCGTGCGGCTCGCGAAGGCGCAGCAGCGCGTCGTCGCGCTCGAGGACCACCTGCTCGCGGATCCCGGCATCGCCGAGGATCCGGTGCTCGAGCGGCTCAAGCACGAGTATCGCACCGAGCTCGCGAACGCGTTTCGCGCCGCGCTCGGCGAGCTGACGCCGCGCGATCGCACGCTGCTGCGCTATCAGCTGATCGACGGGCTCACGATCGACGAGCTCGGCACGCTGTACAAGGTGCACCGCGCGACCGCGGCGCGCTGGCTGCAGAAGATCCGCGAGGACCTCGTCGAGGGCACGCGGTCGCGGATGGCCGCCGCGCTCGGCGTCGACACCGAGGAGGCGGCGAGCATCGTGCGGCTCGTGCAGAGCCAGCTCGACGTCAGCGTGATCCGCCATCTCGGCGGCCCTCACGATCCCGGCGCGTAGATCACGGTCTCGCGGTACTTCTCGCCGTACTTGTTCTTGTGCGTGAAGTCGCGCTGGACCTCGTCGAGCTCGAGCGTGGCTTCCGCGGGCTTGCCGGGCTCGACGGTCACGCGCACCGTCGTTGGCTTCACCGCGCGCCGGCTGTACGCGAACACCGACCACGTCCCGGCCGGCACGTCCGCGAGCTCGAAGTGTCCGCTCGCGTCCGCGATCGCGAACCGCGTGTTCGGCAGGATCACGATCGTCGCCGACATCTCGGGGTGGATGTTGCAGTAGACGTCGAGCACGCCGGGTTTCGGGAACACGCGCGTCCGGGTCTCGCCTTGCCGGTAGCTGCCGAGGTCGAAGCTGCGATCGGCGGTCGGCGAGAACACGTTGTGGAGGAACGGATCGCCGTTCGGGAACGTCACGCTGCCGCCGGCGGTGACCGCGACGAGATCCGGCAGGAACCTCCTGCCGACCTGCTTGATCTCGACCGTCGTCGCCGCCGGCTTCTCGGCGAACCCGACGACGTACACGAGCACCGGTCCCGCAGGCACGTCGCGCGCGCGATGGACGACGACCGAGCCCCGGATCGTGCCGCGGTCGCCGGCCTGCGCCGTCGCGGCGGTCGACAGCAGGAGCATCGCGACCGCGGCCGCTCTCATAGCGCCAGCCCGAACGTGACGCGCGGCGCGGTGCGGATCCCGAACACGCCGATGCCGCACGTCGCCGCGCCCCAGAACCGGCCACGCGTCATCGAGACCGTCGGGCCGATCACGAGCCAGCTCGTCGCGTCGCCGTCGACGATCAGCTCGCTGTAGAGCTCGGCGCCGAGCCGGACGTCGTCGCCGACGAGCACGCTCGCGCCGGCAGCCGGGCGGAGCTCGACCTCGTTCGCGTCGGGCACGCGCTCGGCGATCGCGCCGAGATCGATCGTCGCGAGCAGCCGCCCGGTCTGGTAGCTCGCAACGACGTCGGCCTCGCCGCGGACGCCGGCGCGGTCCTCGATCAGCCGCTTCGCGCCGAGCCGGAGCAGCACCGCGAATGGCCCTGCCTCGACGGGATCCGGCGACTGCAGGCGATACCGGACGTCGGCGCCCCACCGCGTGAAGTGCACGCCCGCGTCGCCGACGCGATCGTCCTCGTACGCGGCCTCCATCGAGATCGCGAGCTGGAGCTGCGGCGTCAGCGCGAGCGTCGGGCCCCACCAGAACGCGGTCTCGTCGGTCTTCGCGTCGCCCTTCTTGTTCTCCTCGAGGATCCAGGTCTCGACCTCGACGCCGCGCTCGGGGTTGACCTCGGCGCCGTACAGCCACGCGAAGTGCGAGCGGCCGGCGTGCGCGTCGTGCGCGGCGAGCAGGGTCGCGAGACCGAGCAACGTGATGATCGGCCTGGCCACGCGACGCTTATAACATGGCGTCACCGCGAGACTTCGGACGACCGAATCGGCGTCGCTGCAGATCGTCGTGCGACAAGTCGCGCGAGCGTCCTCCCGCAGGCCCATGGGTCTGTGTCCTCGTGTTACGGAAGCTTCGTGATGCTCGTGCCGCTGCTCGTCGCGGCGATCGCGCCGGTGCGGGTCGACGCGCCGCCGCGCATCGACGGCCGGCTCGACGACGCCGTGTGGGCGCGCGTCCCGGCGAGCGACTCGTTCACGCAGACGTTTCCGCATGATGGCGAGCATCCGACCGAGCCGACGCGCGTCCAGGTTGCCTACGATGACGACAGCATCTACATCGCGGTCGATTGCATCCAGCACGCCGGCGAGACCGCACGGCTGACGCGCCGCGACCGCGAGGTCGAAGACGACCGGATCAGCATCGACCTCGACACGAGCCACGATCGCCGCAGCGCATTTCACTTCCAGGTCAGCGCGGCCGGCGTGCTCGGCGATGGCCTGCGCTACGACGACACCGAGCTGTCGTCGGAGTGGGACGAGATCTGGCAAGCCGAGGTCGCGCGCACCGCCACGGGGTGGAGCGCGGAGCTGCGGATCCCGCTGCGGATCCTGCGGCTGCATCACGGCGTCGCATCGTGGGGCTTTCAGGTCCGGCGCTGGATCGGCAAGACCGGCGAGGTCGACGAGTGGGCGTACGCGCCGGCGGACTCCGGCGGCGAGGTCTCGCGCTACGGCGAGCTCGGGCCGTTCGATGGCCTGGCGCCGCGCGGCAGCATCGCGCTCGTGCCGTTCGCGCTCGCGCGCATGGTGCGCACCGATGCCGCGGTGCCGTCGACGTACGGCGATGGGCCATCGGTCGCGGCCGGGCTCGACGTGACGTGGCGGCCCGCGGGCAACGTCACGATCTCGGGCGCGCTGCTGCCGGACTTCGCGCAGGTCGAGGCGGATCAGGTCGTGCTGAACCTGACGACCGCGGAGATCGAGCTGCCGGAGAAGCGGCCGTTCTTCCTCCAGGGCCTCGATCTGTTCCAGACGCCGATCCAGCTGCTGTACACGCGGCGGATCGGTGAGACCGCCGCGACGCCGGCACTGCCCGACGGCGCGACGCTGCTGCGGCCGGTCGGCAACGCGTCGGTGCTCGGCGCGGCGAAGCTCGTCGGCAGCGTGCGCGGCGTCGACATCGGCGCGCTGTCCGCGGTGACAGGCGGCGTCGATGCGCTCACCGACGGTGGCACGCTCGTCGCGGCGGCGCCGGCCGCGCATCACGTCGCGCGGATCCGCGTCACGCGCGATCAGATCGCGGTCGGCGCGATCGGCACCGCGCACACGATCTTCGAGGATCCGGCGCGCCGGCCGCCCCTCGTCGACGGCGTGCTGTGTCCGAGCGGAGACGTCGTGATGGCCGGCGGTCGCTGCGAGCACGATGCGTACGCCGGCGGCGTCGACGGGGCGTGGCGCTCCGACGAGGGCACGTGGACCGCGGCCGGTCAGCTCGCCGGCACCCACATCGCGAACGGCCCGCCGCGCATGCGGCCCGACGGCACGATCATCGGCGCCGGCGATTCCGGGGCGGGTGGCATCGCGAAGCTCGCGAAGGAAGGCGGCACGCTGCGCGGCGAGCTGCTGTACGAGCGGTTCGGCCGCCGGTTCGACATCGACGATCTCGGCTTCCAGTCGCGCGCGAACATCGAGCACACGTCGCTCGATCTCGAGGCGTACACGGCGAAGCCGCACGGTCCGCTCGTCGAGAGCCGCGCACGGCTCGAGCTGTTCTGGCGCCGCAACCTCGACGGCCTGACGCTGCCATCGGGCTACCAGTGGAACGTGTCCGGTACGACGAGCAGCCTGTGGCACGGCTTCCTCGAGGTGCACTGGCGGCCGCACTACTTCGACGATCGCGAGCTCGGCGATGGCCGCGCGCTCGAGCGCACCGGCCGGCTCGGCGTCGAGGCAGAGCTGTCGAGCGATGCGCGGCGCGCGGTCGTCGGCTCGCTGTCGTCGTACGTCGCGTCGACGCACGATGGCGGCGAGGTCAACGTCGAGGCCGAGGTCGCGCTGCGCCCGCGCGACAACGTCGAGCTGTCGTTCGCGCCGCAGCTGCTCGTGACGCGCGGCGAGCCGCGGTTCGTCGACGGCGACGACCCGCTCGGCCCGCGATTCGCGCGCCAGCAGGCGACCTCGGTCGGGATCACGGCGCGCGGCACCTGGACGTTATCGCGCGACCTGACGCTGCAGGCGTACGTCCAGGCGCTGCTCGCGACGATCCGCTATCGCGACGCGTTCGTCGCCGATCCGACGGACCGCGTGATCGGCATCGCCGACCTGATGCCGGCGAGCTTCGATCCGGCGATGTACGACGGCCGCGAGGGCGCGCTCGACGCGACGATCGTCGGCCGCTGGGAGTACCGCCCGGGCTCGACGGCGTTCCTCGTCTACTCGCACGCGCAGTCGCCCGCGGACGACGGCGCCGGCTACGCGCCGCGCTCGCTCGTGCGCGGGCCGGCCTCGGATGTCGTGCTGCTGAAGCTGTCGTGGGCCTGGTTGCGGTAAACCCGGTCCGGTGAGCTACGACCAGACGTTTCGCGGCGTGTTCGAATATCCGGACGCGCATCACCTCGAAGCGGGGATCGATGCCTTCGTCGCGCGGCTCGGCGACACCGTGGTCGACCTGTCGGATCTCGAGATCGACGGGCTGACGATCGCGATCGAGCAATCGTGCTCGGCGCCGGCGGGCATGTACGAGGAGACGCAGATCGCGCTGCGCGAGCTCGGCCACTACGCCGCGAGCGGCTGGATCGACACCACGTTCGTCCTCGACGGCACGTCGCACGATCACGTCGGCTCCGGGCGGCCAGCATCCGACCGCGCCGCGGCATCGGCGGTGGGAGGTGTTCTTCGCGGCGAAGCGCGGTGATGCAGCCGCGCTGCGCGAGCTCGCAGGTGCCGGGGTCGCACTCGCGCAGAGCTTTCCAGCCTATCGCGGCTACTCGACGCTGCACCTCGCGGCGGCGTCCGGCTCGACCGAGAGCGTGCAGCTGCTGCTCGACGCCGGCATCGATCCGAACATCGCGCGTGACCCCAACGCGCCGACGCCGCTGATGGTCGCGTCGAGCGTCGACATCGTCCGCCAGCTCGTCGCCGCAGGCGCCGATCTCGAGCGCCGGATGCTCGGGTTCACCGCGATCGTGCGCGCGTGCAAGCGCGACGACGTCGCGTCCGCGCACGCACTGCTCGAGGCCGGCGCGACGCTGCCCGCCGACGTCGCCTCCGCGCACGCGCTGCTCGAGGCCGGCGCGACGCTGCCCGCCGACTGCTTCGATCAGATCGCGCACGCGTGCGCCCGCCACGGCAACGTCGCGCTGCTGCGCACGCTGCTCGAGCGCGAGCCGCGCCTCGCGTCCGCGCTCGCCGCCGAGGACGTGATGCAGGCCGCGATCCGCAGCGGCGAGTCGGTGCTCGTCGACCTGCTGCTGCAGCACGGCGCAGCGCTCCCCGACACGCTGCTCGAGGACGCGGTCCGCGCCGGCTCGGTCGCGCTCGTCGAGACCGCGCTGCGCGCGCCGGATGCGGTCGCCGCCTGCGGCTCGTCGTCGGAGTCGTGGCATCCGATGTGCGTCGCCGCGCGCACAGGCAACGTGCCGCTGCTCGAGCTGCTCGCGCGCCACGGCGTGCTTGTCCATCCCGCGGCGCCCGGCAAGACGTCGCCGCTGCACGAGGCGGTGCAGGCCGCCAGCGAGCCGGCGATCACCTGGCTGCTCGATCACGGCGCGCCGGTGAACGCCGCGACCGCGACCGGCACGACGGTATTTCGCCACGCGATCGAGCACGCGCCGATCGAGATCCTCGCGCTGCTGTCGCGCCGCGGCGCGGACACGACCGGGGTCACCGAGGCGCTCACGCCCGCGGGCCGCTCCCAGTACTACGCGCTCGGCGGCGAGGTCACGGCGCCGCCCGAGCCGCCGCCGCGGACTCGCAAGCGCAAGCGGCGCTGAAACATTTGTGAGCCCCGCTGCGATCGCGAGATCCTGTGGCTCGTCGACGACGCTCGCACTAGATTCCGCGCGTGCGTTCCGTCCCGCCGCTGTCTCGCGCGCTGTCGTTTCCGGTGACGACCGGGATCGGCCTCATGGCCGCGATCGTCACGCTGCTGTCGAAGACCGGCAAGTCGATCGAGGCATTCACGATGAGCTCGGTCGCCTACGACAGCGAGCCGTGGCGCCTCGTGATCAGCGCGCTGCCGCACGGCGATGCGATGCACCTCGCGTTCAACCTGCTGTGGTTCTGGATCCTGGGCACGCAGATCGAGGAAGCGCTCGGTCACGTCAAGGCGTTCGCGCTGATCGTCGTGCTCGCGGTCGGCTCGGCGTCGGCGCAGTTCGCGCTGTCCGACGGTGGCATCGGGCTGTCGGGCGTCGGCTACGGCCAGGTCGGCTTTCTGTTCGTGATGGCGCGCTTCGATCCGCGGCTGCGCGGCGCGATCGATCGCCGGACGCTGATCCTGTTCGGCGGGTGGTTCGTGTTCTGCATCGTCACGACCCAGCTCGGGCTGTGGCGGATCGCGAACGTCGCGCACGGCAGCGGCTTCGTGCTCGGCATGCTGCTCGGCGCCGCGGTCGCGCCGCTACGTCCGGTCGTGCGCGGCATCGCGGCATTCGGGTTCGCGGTGACGTTCGCGGCCTCGCTCGCAGGCGCGGCATGGTGGCGGCCGTACGTGAACCTGTCGCCGACCGCGGGACACGACGACGCGTATCGCGGCTGGCGCGCGCTCGACGAGGATCACTACGAGCTCGCGGCGAAGCACCTCGAGCGTGCGCTCGCGGTCAGCCCCGACGACGCCGGCAGCTGGGTCAACTACGGCATCGTGCTCGAGCACCTGCCGGACCACCCCGCGCTCGACGGGGTGACGCCGTTCGAGTGCTATCGCCGCGCAACCGCCGCCGACCCCGACGATGCGACCGCCTACTGGAACCTCGGCCGGATGCACGCGGCGCGCGGCGACGCCGACCACGCCCGGCAGGCCTTCGCGCGTGCGGCGGCGCTCGATCCGGCCAAGTATGCAAAGCGCCAGGCCGAGTGGCTCCAGGACCTCGAAGGACGCTGAGCGCAGATCGATCGAGCACGCGCCGGGCCGTGCGTTCATACTCGCCCGCATGACGTCACGACGCGATTTCCTCGAGCTCGCCGGCGCGGCGACCGCCGGTGCGCTGCTCGCTTCTTCCACCGCGCTCGCCGGCGACAAGACGGGCAAGGACCTCACGAAGCCGGTGCCCGTGAAGGGCAAGGTCGTCGAGCCACCCGGCCCGATGCCACCGGGCAGCCACAAGCTGCTCGATCTGCCGTTCCGCCCCGACAAGCTCAAGCGGATGTCGTCGGCGATGATCCAGTCACATCACTCGAACAACTACGCGGGCGCGGTCAACAACCTGAACAAGGTCGAGATCGATCTGTCGAAGATCAATCGCGACACCGCGCCGTATCAGGTCGGCGCGCTACGCGAGCGCGAGCTGACGTACACGAACTCGAAGATCTTGCACGAGCACTACTTCTACAACCTCGGCGGCGACGGCAAGCCGGGCGGCGCGGCGGTCAATCGCCTGACGCAGCAGTACGGCTCCGCGGCGCGCTGGGAGGAGCTGTTCCGCGCGACGGCGATGTCACTCGGCGGCG
Source organism: Kofleriaceae bacterium (assembly GCA_035715365.1). Classification (GTDB taxonomy): domain Bacteria; phylum Myxococcota_A; class Polyangia; order Haliangiales; family Haliangiaceae; genus JABFXX01. The sequence continues at coordinate 8,928 of DASTLB010000084.1, forward strand.
GCAGTGGCTGGGTGATCCTCGACGCGAACTTCGCGACCGGTGACCTCCGGATCTACGGCTCCTCGGGACACAACCAGGCGGTCGCGTTCGGCCAGCCGCTGCTCGTGCTCGACATGTACGAGCACTCGTACGCGCTCGACTACGGCGCGGCGCATGCGAAGTATATCGATGCGTTCTTCGCGAACGTGAACTGGGACGAGGTCGATCACCGGCTCGCGCGCGCGGATCGCGCGATTGCCGCGCTGCGTGCCTGAGGCAGTTCGCAAACTTAGAAATTGCTGTGCGACCGGCGCCGAGCGGCTGCCTCACTCGATCATGAGACTCGCATACGCGCTCTGGGTGTTCGCGTGGATCCTGACGAGCTGAGCGATCACCTCGATCGCTCTTCGGGCGGCGCGACGCCACGAAACGCGCGCCACAGCAGCAGGTCGTAGCTGATCTTGAGCGTCGCACCGACGACGAGCGGCACGTACAGCGTGTCGCCGACCATCAGCAGCCCCGCGACGACCGGCGCGACCGCCCACATCGCGAGCCGCACGAGGTTCGTGATCCCAGACGCGAGCGTGCGCTCGGTCGGCTCGACGACGGCGAGCACGTACGATTGCCGCGTCGGCACGTCCATCTCGACGAGCCCCTCGCGGGCGAGGAACAGCACCGCCGCGACCGGAAAGCTCGGCGCGAACGCGACCGTCACGAGCAGCAGGCTCGACGGGATGTGCGTGAACACCATCGTGTTGACGAGCCCGATCCGCTTCGCGAGCCACGCGGCACCGAGGTGCGAGACCGCGTTGAGCACGCGCGCTCCGAAGAACAGCAACGCCATGTCCTGCTCGGCGACGCCGAACCGCGCGTAGAAGAAGTACGCCAGCAGCGCGGTTGTCAGGAAGCCGCCGCCGAGCGCGTCGAGCGCGAACAGCGCGGAGATCTTCGTCACGATCGCACGGCTCGCCGGGGTGAGCGTCGGCCGGATCTGCGTGCCGTGCTCGACGGTGGAGCCGAGCGCCAGGTACAGCACGATCGCGACGACCCCCGCGACCCCGCATGCGAGCAGCACGCCGCGATGCGCCTCCAGGTCGCCAGGCAGCGTGCGGCCCGCGAGCCACGCCGGTGCACCGGCGAGCAGCGCACCGAGCGCGTGGCCGATGTCCTGCAGCATCGTGTAGACCGCGATCACCTGGGTCCGGCTCTCGGCGGTCGTCGTCGCCGGCAGCGCGGCCTGCTCGAGCACGAGCGCCGCGCCGCGGTCGCGACCCATGCCGTTGACGGCGCCGACGAACGCCGCGGCGACGAGCGCGATCGTCGACGACGCGAGCGCGAACGCGACCGTGCCGGCGACGCCGCAGGTCGTGACGAGCACGAGGAACCGGCGGCGGCCGATCCGGTCCGCCACGAGCGTCGCGAGCAGCGCGAGCACCGCCGCGCCGGCGAGCCCGGCCGACACGACGAGACCGAGCGCCGCGTCCTCGAGCCCGAGGCGGGCGAGGTGCGCGCCGACCGTGACGCCGATCGTGCTCGTGGTGGTCGCCCGCAAGAACGCGGTCGCGTACAGCAGGCGGCGGTCACGAACGGTGGACGTCACGCGCGGTCCCGAGGATCATGCGCCGCGATGGTAGAGCCGTCTGCCCCCAAACCGCCGCCCGCCTGGCTGTTCGCACTGACGGGGATGCCGTACGGGGTCGTCGGCTCGTTCTCCGGCGCCGTGATGCCGTACCTCGCCCGGCGCGCCGGGTTCTCGGTCGACGACATCGGCTGGTACGTCTCGCTGCTGCTCGTGCCGCCGGTCGTCCAGTTCCTGTACACGCCGATCGTCGACGTCGGGCCGAAGCGCAAGCACTGGCTGATGATCGTGACGTTCCTCGGCGCGGCGTGCCTCGTCGCCGCGACGCTGACGCCGCTGCCCGATCAGCTGACGCTGTTCCTCGCGTTCGCGTTCGCGGCGCAGACGATCTCCGGGCTCGTCGGTAGCTGTAACGGCGGGCTGATGGCGAACTCCGTGCCCGATCACCGGCGAGGCGCGGCGGCCGCCTGGTACAACGTCGGCAACCTGTGCGGCGGCGGCATCTCGGCCGCGATCGCGGTCTACATGACGGGCCACGGCTGGGCGCCGCTGACGATCGGGCTCGTGCTCGCCGGCATGATGGTGCTGCCGTCGTTCGCGGCGCTCGCGGTGCGCGAGCCGGCGCGCGAGCACCAGAGCATCGGCCAGGTGTTCGGCGCGCTGCTGTCCGATGTTCGCGGCATCGTGACGAGCCGGATCGGGATCACCGGCATCCTGCTGTGCCTGTCGCCGGTCGGCACCGCCGCGCTCGCGAACTACTTCGGCTCGATCGCGATCGATTACGTGCGGCCCGAGCTCGGCATCGTGCCGGCGACGCCCGCGGCCGCGGATCTCGTCGGCCACATGCTGCTGCTCGATCCGTCCGAGGTGACGCGCGTCGCGAACGAGCTGATGACGTCGATCGTCGCCGACGAGAAGACGTCGGAGCTGCTCGCGCTCGCGACCGGGCTCGTCGGCCAGATCCTGATCGCGGTCGGCGCGCTCGCCGGCGGCTGGCTGTGCGATCGCTACAACCGCCGCGTCATGTATCTGACGTCCGGCACGCTGACCGCGATCGTCGGCATCATCATGGCGCTGTCGCCGCGCACCGAGACCACGTTTCTGTGGGGCGTCTACGTCTACCAGCTCGTGATGGGCTTCTGCTACGCGGCGTTCTCGGCGACGGTGCTCGAGACGATCGGCAAGGGCAGCAAGGCCGCGTCGACGAAGTACTCGATGTTCGTCGCGTCCGGAAACCTCGCGATCCTGTACGTCGGCCTCGTCGACTCGCGGTTCCACGAGTCGCACGGCGTCGAGGGCGTCGTCGCGGCGGACTCGGCGCTCAACATCGCCGGCGTGATCGTGCTCGCACTCGTGTTCTGGAGCCTCGGCGCGTTCGGGCGCTGGCGGCACGTCCGCGAGCCCGACGACGCGAAGGCGTGACGGCCGTCGCGTAGTTCGCCGCGCACTTCGTCGACCACGCGCGGCGGTTTTCAGGCATCCTGGAGGTCATGCGCAGGGTGTCGCTCTCGTCGTTGCTCGTCCTCGGTCTGGCTTCGGGAACCGCGTCCGCACACGCGACGCTCGACTACCCGCCGCCACGCACGCTCGAGAACAAGACCGGGCCGTGCGGCGCTGCCGGCTCGACGCGCGGCTCGAACGTGACGACGTTCTCGCCCGGCGCGACGATCACCGTGCAGTGGCGCGAGACCGTCGATCATCCCGGCCACTACCGGATCTCGTTCGACACCGACGGCAACCAGTTCCAGAACCCGTCGACGCCCGACGACGCGTTCCCGGAGACGCTGCTCGACGACATCCAGGACAAGTCCGGCGGCTCCTACACCGCGCAGGTCACGCTGCCGAACACGCCGTGCACGAACTGCACGCTGCAGCTGATCCAGATCATGACGACGACCGTGCCGTACAACTCGTTCTACTTTCAGTGCGCGGACATCACGCTCGCCGAGGGTGGCGGAAGCGGCGATCCGCCGCCCCCGGCGGACGACGCCGAGGGTGGCTGCTCGACCGGGGCCGGCGCGGGCTGGGGGGCTGCACTGATCGCGATCGCGCTCGTGCGGCGACGTCGGCGGTAGGCGGCGATGAAGGCTCGGCGCCTCGAGCACGCGGCGAAGAACCGCTTCTGGGAGGTGTTCTGGGAGGACTGCGAGGCGGAGGCGATCACGGGCACGCTCGGCACGAAGGGCCGCGCACGCCGCCACGTGTTCGGCTCGCCGATGGCGTGCAAGGAGTTCGTCGAGACCGAGCTCGCGAGCCGGCTCGCGCAAGGCTTCGTCGAGGTGTTGCCGGAGACCGTGCAGACGAAGACCGCGCCGCGCGCCGAGGCGGCACCGGAGTGGCTCGCGCGGATCGTCGAGGCGTTCGATGACGATCAGCCCCGGCTCGTCTATGCAGACTGGCTGCAGGTGCGCGGCGATCCGCTCGGCGAGCTGATCACCGTGCAGTGCGAGCGCGCGCGGCTCGAGCCGTGGGATCCGAAGCACAAGCCGCTGCGCGACCGCGAGGAGCACCTGCTCGCGATGTACCGCAGCCGGTGGCTGCCGAACGTCGTCGGCGCCGAGGTCGAGTTTCACCGCGGGTTCGCCGAGCGCGTGCGGCTCGAGCATCCGCTCGATCGCGAGGTCCTCGAGCGCGTGCTAGCGGGAGCGCCGCTGGTCCGCACGCTCGAGGTCGTCGAGCGACGCGAGTCGTGGCGCGCGACGCTGTGGCCGTGGGAGCTGCCGCTGCCGACGCCGCTGCAGTCGCTGACCGGGTTGTTCCTGCGCGGCCGCAAGCTCGAGGCCGGGCACGTGCGCGCACTCGTCGAGTTTCCGGATCTCGCGCGGCTCGATCGGCTCGGCCTGCGCTCGTCGGGGATCGGCGCGCAGGACGTCAAGCAGCTCGCGACGCGGCCGTGGCGGGTGCTCGATCTCCACGACAACGTGTACGGCGTGCGCGGCGTCGCGTACCTGCTCGAGCACGCAGCCCAGCTCGTGGCGCTCGACGTCGGCAGCGCCGGTGTCGGCGACGACGGTACGCGCCAGCTCGCGGCCGCGCCGCTTCACCGGCTCGAGCGGCTGTCGCTGCGGCGCTCGGTCGTCACCGCGCAGTCGCTGCCGGCGCTCGTTCAGTCGAAGCACCTGCGCGCGCTGCGCGTCCTCGATCTGTCGTGCAACCAGCTCGACGGCGCGGCGATCGAGGCGCTGTGCGCGGCCGAGCTGCCGGCACTCGTCGAGCTCGACCTCCGCGAGACGTCGCTCGGCGATGCCGGCGTGGCCGCGCTCGTCCGCTCGCCGATCGCGCGGCAGCTGCGCGCGCTCGACCTCGGCAATAACGGGATCACCGTCGACGGTGCGCGCGCGATCGCCGATGCGGGACTGCCGAACCTGCGCCAGCTCGGCGCGAGCGGTAACCTGCTCGGCGACGGCGTCCCGCTGCTGAAGTCGGCGCTGCGCCACGCGCGCATCGTCGCGCGCAGTCGCAACACGACGCTCGTCTGAGTCGTCTGCTACGCTGCGCGGCAGTGCACGTCGAATCCTCGTCCTCCCCGCGCGCGGTGTGTGCGCGCTGCCGGCGGCCGGTGACCGTGTGCTACTGCGCGGCGCTGCCGACGCTGCCGACGACGACCCGCGTCGTGATCCTGCAGCATCCGCGCGAGCGCGACATGCCGATCGGCACCGCGCGCATGGCGAGCCTGTGCCTGCCGAACGCCGAGCTGCACGTCGGCATCGACTGGAGCGCCCACGCGCCGCTCGCCCGCGCGCTCGCGAATCCAGCGCAGCCGCCGATCTTGCTCTACCCGGGTCCGGGCGCGCGCGACATCCTCGACGATCCGCCGGCCGGTCCGGTGACGCTCGTCGTGGTCGACGGCACGTGGTCGCAGGCGAAGAATGTCGTGCGCGATAACCCGGTGCTGCAGCAGCTGCCGCGCTACGCGTTCGCGACGCCAGTGCCCTCGCAGTACCGGATCCGCAAGGAGCCGCGCGCCGAGTACGTGTCGACGATCGAGGCACTGATGCACGTGCTCGGTGCGCTCGAGGGCGACGCCGAGCGGTTCCGTCCGCTGCTCGATCCGCTGAACGCGATGGTCGACGCGCAGCTCGCGTGTCAGGCCGCGCGCCCGCTGCGCCGCGTCCGCGTGCCGCGCCGTCGACCGACTGCGCGCGAGCGCCTGCCGGCTGCGATCACGGCGCGGTTCGAGGATCTCGTGTGCGTCGTCGGCGAGGCGAACGCGTGGCCGTACGCGGACCGGATCGAGCACGCGCGTGCCGACGAGCTCGTCCACTGGGTCGCGGTGCGGCCGGCGACCGGCGACTGCTTCGAGGCGATCGCGTGCCCGGCCGGTCCGCTGTCGCCGAGCACGCCGTTTCACACCGAGCTCGACGAGGCGACGCTCGCGGCCGCGGGATCGCGCGACGCGCTGGTCGCGGCGTTCGCGGGCTGGCTGCGGCCGACCGACGTGATCGCGTCGTGGGGTCACTACAGCCCGAACCTGTTCGTCGCCGCCGGCGGTGCGTTGCCCGAGCGCGTCGACGTGCGCGGGGCGGCGCAGCGGCTGCTGCATCGCCGGATCGGCGACGTCGAGCAGCTCGCGACGACGTATGGCCCGGCGACCGATCGATGCGGTCGCGGCCGCGCCGCGCGGCGGGTCGCGGCGCTCGTCCAGATCGTGCGCGCCTGGCAGGCGATCTAGCTACGACGCGAGCAGGCTCTGCAGCCGCGATGGATCGACGCGCACGCCGATCTGCGCGATCAGGTCGCCCTCGAACACGAACATCACGGAGCCGGGCAGCTTGTAGCGGACGCCGTCGGCATCGCGCCAGTGACCCTCGTACTCGACGACGGCGCCGCGCGGCAGCGCGCGCATCGTGAAGATCCGGAACGTCGGCTCGAGGAACTTCGCGAACGTGTCGATCGAGAACTGGCGGAACGCCGCGCGGCCGCGCACCTCGCCCGCGAACTCGGGGTGGCTGCCGGGCAGGTGGTAGATCACGTCCTCGGTGCACAGCGCGACGAGTGCGTCCCAGTCCTGGCGCTCGAGCGCGGCGAAGTACTCGCCGAGCGTGGCCTGCTGCTGCGCGGTCAGCGCGGGCAGCGCGAGCGTCGACGACAGCCGGCCGAGCAGCGACTCGGTGCTGCACGGCTTCGCGAGCGCGAACGCGAGCCCGTGCGCGTGGATCTGGTCCTGCTTGATCGGCCATGCGGTCAGCAGACCGAGCGGCGTCGGCGCCGCGAGCCGGACGAGCTCGTCGATCCGGTTCCAGCTGCGCTCGAGATCGGTGCTGTCGACGAGTAGATCCGCGAGCACGACATCGAACGTGCCGCGGGTCAGCGCGGTCACCGCGTTCGACGTGGCCGAGGCACCGACGACATCGAACCCGACGCTCTCGAGGATCATCGACAGCATGTCGAGCGAGTCCTCATCGTCCTCCAGCAACAGCACGCGCGGCATTCAGGTGCGCACCTTAGCTCATCGGGTGCGAGGCGCACAGCGGCTTCACACCGTGTGACAGAGCGGCTCAGCGAAAACCTCGCGCGGTCACCGCAGCGCGGCGATCTCGTCGTCGGAGAACCCGAGCTCGACGAGGACCTCGCGCGTGTGCTGACCGAGCCGCGGTGGGGGCCGCGGGTCGCGGGGGCGGCCGATCGGCATCCGGACCTGCTGGATCGGCCCGACGCCCTCGCCACCGTCGATCGTGAAGAACACCTCGCGCGCCTGGTGCAGCGGATGGTCCGCGAGCTCGATCGGCTCGAGCACGATCTCGACGCAGCAGTCGTGCGCCGCGAGGATCGCGTGCCACTCCGCGGCGGTCTTCGTCTCGAAGATCGCGGCGAGCTCGGCCCGCGTCCGCGCCTGCTCCTCGGGCTTGCCCGCGAGCTCGGCGATGTTCGGCGCGCGACCGATGCCCTGGTTCATGGCGATCCAGAACTTCGGCTCGAGCGCGCCGACCGCGAGGTAGCGGTCGTCCTTCGTGCGGTACACGCCGTAGCACGCCATGCCGCCGTTCAGCGTCTCGACGCCGCGCGTCGGTCGGGCGCCGCAGTCGAGGTTGCCGAGCTCGGCGGCGAGCAGCGCGAGCGAGCCCTCGGTCATCGAGATGTCGAGGTGCGCGCCCTTGCCGGTGCGATGGCGGCCGACGAGCGCCGCGAGGATCGCGGTCGCGCTCCACAGCGCGCCACCCGCGAGGTCGGCGATCTGGACGCCGGGCATCATCGGCGCGCCGCCGGCGACCCCGCCGCCCATCGCGAGCACGCCCGCGAGCGCGATGTAATCGAGATCGTGGCCGGCGCGGTGCGCGTACGGGCCGGTCTGGCCGTAGCCGCTGATCGAGCACACGATGATCTTCGGGTTGACCTCGGCGAGCGTCGCGTAGCCGATGCCGAGCTTGTCGAGCACGCCCGGACGGAAACTCTCGACGACGACGTCGGCCTGCTTGACCATGCGCAGGAACGCGTCGCGCTGCGCCGGTGCCTTGAGATCGAGCGCGAGCGAGCGCTTGCCGCGGTTGACCGCGAGGAAGCGTCCCGAGATCCCACCTTTGGCAGGCGGGAATGCGCGCAGATAGTCTCCGACGCGCGGATCCTCGACCTTCACGACATCTGCGCCGAGATCGGCGAGCACCATCGTGAGAAACGGCCCCGGGAGGAGCCGCGACAGATCGAGGACCCGGATCCCCGACAGCGAATCAGCCAGGGGACCGTGCATGCCTCAGCTCACTTCGGGCGAGCGATCTCGAACAGCTGCTGCAGCTTCATCGCGAGCATCGGATCGCCCGAGACGCGCAGCTTGCCCTGGAAGTAGAGCTGCATGCCGGCATTTGGATCCGACAGCATCGTCTTGAAGTCCTCGTTCGAGACTTCGACGGTGCACTGCGCCTTGCCGGTGTCGCCCTTCGTGCAGCTGGGCGGGTTCGCGGTGCAGTCGACGGTCCACTCGCCACCACCGTCGCCGGTGATCTTGAAGCAGTAGATCGCGTTGAGCTCGCGCGCCTTGTCCGGATACTGGCTGAGTCCCTGGGGAACCAGGTTATCGAACAAATCCTGCGCGTCCTTGGGCATCGTGGCCATACGTTTCCTCCGACGGGGGTGTTACCGCGGGGCCACGATTGCAGTCAACGCTGACTGTCGGTGTTTCCGCTTCAGAACGCGCAGCTGGCCGCGTCGCCTTCGGTCGGTGCGAAGCCCACCGAGTCGGTGTAGAACGTGCGCGCGAACAGGTTGTTCCAGCACTCGGTCGCGGTCGCGCCCGCTCCCGCATCGCCGCCCTTGATGCTGAGGTCGGCGCGCCCGGCGCCGTTCGCCTGCCACTGCGAGTGGACGCCGACCTGCTCGAGCGCGGACGTACCGCCGGTATCGGCATCGACATCGAACGTCATCGCACCGCCACCGTCGGCGCGCTCGTCGTACGCGTAGTCGCCGGTGACGAGGTTGCCGTTGTCGTCGACGCTCATGATCGTGAGATCGAGGTGGCGCTGCGCGAGGTCGTAGCGAACCTCGACCTGACCGCGCTCGTCGCCGGCGTCGACCGGGTTGACGCGCCGGCCGGCATCGAAGTCGATCTGGAACTCGCCGTTGCCCTGGAGGTCTCCGGCGCGAGGATCTGCGGTGCCGTCGATGATCACCTCGAATGCCGAGCCGGCGACCGTCTTGCTGCGGCCCGACAGCTGGTACGTGTACGTGCCGTCGCCGACATCGACGACGTCGAGCTTGTACTCGGCCGGATCGAGCGCGTCGCTCCACGGGCCCCACGTGTACGTGTTGCCGTCGACGCTCGTCACCGGGAACTGGACGATCGTGTGGATCAAGATCAGCACCCACGCGCTGCCGCCATTGAACGTCTGCGTGATGTTGCGCGTGGCGACGTACCACTCGGCGAGCTCGCCGACGGTGCGCGACGTCCCGGTCGGCAAGTTGATCCGCACCTGGTCTGCCGTCGGGATCGCGCGGGCGATGCCGGCGGGCGGCTGGTCCTGCTGGACGCAGGCGACGAGCGAGACAGCGGCGGTGGCGGCGAGAATCGACTTGGTCATCATCATGACCCGCGATAGAGCAGCCCGCGTGCCGAGCGAGTTTCGTGCGTTGTCGGCGACTTACGGTGTCGGAATTTTCGACGGCCGGCCGGGCGCACCTGGACTCGTAGGAGCTGCCGACAGCTCGGGCAGGATCGTCAACGTGTCGCCGTCGTGGAACACGACGACGCCATCGGGCGCGACCGCGACGCCGACCGGATCGGGCCGCATCACCTCGGGCAGCGGATAGATCCAGACGAGCGGCGCATTCGCTGCGTAGCCCGCAATGAAGTCGCGACGCAGCGACGTGTCGAGCCGGATCGCGATCGCGGCATCGCCGATCGGCGACACGCCCCAGCCGAGCAGCTGGATCCCGGGGCTCGGCTTCGCGGCCTGCGCGTGCAGCGAGCCGGTCGCGTCGATGTCGAGCAGGTGGATCTCCGGCGCGTCGCGCCACGCGCCGAGGTTCGCGATCCGCAGCATCGGCGATTGCTCGGGCAGCCACACGGTGCCGAGCAGCGCGGTGTACGGATGCTCGGTCTGCCACGCGATCTTGCCGTGCTCGCGCGCGACCACCCGACCTTCGTCCTGGACGATCTCCCAGCGGTGATCCTTGTAGGTGACGACGAGCGGCGGCGGGCTCGCGGGCGCCGGCTTCGCGACGCCGGTCAACAGATCGACGACGACCGCCTGATCGCCGCGCCGCCACCGGATCGCCTGCTCGCCCTCGAGCCACACGTCCTGCGTGCCGGCCTCGGCCGCGAACGCCGCGGTCGCCTTCGCGTTGCCGCGGATCGCGAGGTTCGCCTGATCGGCGCCGGCGAACGTCACGACGCGCACGCAGCCGAGCAGCCGCTCGCGATCGCCGATCGCCGGCGCGTTGACGCACTCACCGACCAGGACAGCATCCTGCGCGCGCACGACCGGCGGCGCGACGTGCGTGCCCGACGGCTTCGTCCACGCGATCGCGCCGCGCCGCCAGTCGACCGCGATGAACCCGAACTGCGACGACGCGACGATCGCGAGATCGCCCGCGAGCACCGGGCCTCCGACCTCGAACCGCGGGACGTCGGGACGTGCCGGCAGCGTGATCGTGCGCTCGGGGCGAACGATCACCGGATAATCCGCGAGCTCGGGCCACACGCCCGCCGCATCGACCGGCACCGCGGCGTCGCGCACGACGGGCGCCGGCGGCTCGGGCATCGGATCGGACTGGCGATCCGACTTGCACGCGACGAGGCAGACGACCGCCGCGGCCGCGCGCACTACTTGCGACCGAGCCAGCGTCGCCACAGCGCGGGCTTCTTCACGTGATCGTCGTCGGGCGCGGTCGGCGTCTCCGGCGACGTGTCGGCGCGAATCGGTCCGGTGTCCGCGCGCGGCGAGCGCTCGAGGCCGGTGCGCACGAAGCCGGCGACCTCGCCCGCCGACACGAGCAGCACGCTCGCCGAGATCGCGCGGCCACCCGCCTCGTCGTGCCGCATGCGCACGAGCGCCGCGAACCGCGAGATCTCGTACGCCTCGCCGGCGCCGGTCACGAGCAACAGCCCGCGCGTCGGTGCCGCGCACGCGAGCAGCTCGCTGCCGAGCCGATCGTGCAGCGTCTGCATGAACGCGCGATCGAGCAGCTTCTCGGCCGCGTAGAAGCTGCCAGACACCACGGCGAGCGCGAGCCCACCGACGGTCATCAGCTCGACCTCGACGTCCTCCTCGGCGAGGTTCGCGAGCGCGATGTCGAACGCCTCCGCCGACGGCCGATCGAGTGCCTCGCGGCGGATCATGCCGAACGTGCTCTCGCCATCGATCCCGCACACCACGATCGGTAGCTCGGAAGGTGCACCTTCCGGAAGCAGCGACTGCCACACGATCTCGTCGAGCTCGACCGCATCGCGCATCCGCAGGCTCGGCATCAGCCGGCCGGTCGCGGCGTCCGGCGGCCGCGCCATCGTCTCCTCGGCGGCGACGAGCAGCTTGAACAGGCTCTCGTCCGCGCCGTCGTCGATCACGCGCTGCGCGCGGTTCGTCGGGAACAGCATCGTGACGCTGCCCGACGCCGGCGACGACAGCTGGAACCCGAACGGCACGAGTGCGCGATCGGTCTGCACCCAGCGGCCGTGCGCCGGATACTTCGCGCGCAATAGCTCGCCGGTCAGCGCCGCGAGCTCGAGCACGCGCTGCCAGTACGCGGGCTCGTCGGCGCGCTCCGGCGGCGCCGCGAACGTCTGATCCTCGAGCATGCGCAGCGCGATCGCGAGATCCCGCGTGCCCATCCGCGCCGCCGCGCGCCGCGCGAGCTCGCGGAACGCGCGATCCGCGAGCATGCCGGCGGCATCCTCGTTCGGCGGCCCGAGCGGCTCCAGCGACGTCGCCGCGCCGTGCATCCGCTCGACGACCGCGCCGGTCGCGACGAGCGCCTCGCGCAGCACCGCGGGTGGCTCGTCCGGCACGACATAGCGGACATCGGTCGAGCCGCCGCGCTCGGTCACGTGGCTACGTGCGTTCAGCACGCGCGCCATCGCGAACAGCACGCTCAGCTCGGGCTCGGCCTCGATGTCGGATGCCGACCGATGATCGGTTTGTACGGCGACCTGCCGTCCTTCGACCGTCGCCGCCAAGTCGATCTTGTCCAGCGAGCAGTACACCTGATCGGGATACCCCGATTCCGGCCGCTTTCAAATGACCGGTGTCTCACTCACCGTCGTCGGACCGTGAACGTGAACGTGACCGTGACCGTCGTTGTCGTCGTCGTCGCGCGGTCGTCGTTTCGCATCACGTCGCTGCACAAGACCGTGTTTTGCACGGTGATTCCGCCAAGGATGGCTGATGTACGCCTCCCCGACGGCCGAACCTCGACGAACAACGACGATCACGATCACGATAACGGCCACGGCCACGGCCACGATCACGGCCGGTTTCGGACGTCACTCACCGTCGGGCTTCTGCTTGCGCTTGGCCTGCGCCTCGCGGAACCGATCCGCCCAGCCCTCGACATTCACCTGCTTGACGCGGGTCAGCGCGAGCGCACCACGCGGGACGTCGCGGGTCACCGTCGTCCCCGACCCGACATACGCATCCCGCCCGACCGTCACCGGCGCGACCAGCTGGCTGTCCGAGCCGATGAACGCGCCGGCCTCGATCGTCGTCTTGTACTTGCCGACGCCATCGTAATTGCACGTGATCGTGCCGGCGCCGATGTTCGCCTTCGCGCCGACCGACGCGTCGCCGAGGTACGCGAGGTGGTTCGCCTTCGCGCCCGCCATCAGGTGCGTCTTCTTCGTCTCGACGAAGTTGCCGAGGTGGACGTCCTCGTCGAGCCGCGACCCCGGCCGGCAGTGCGAGAACGGACCGATCTGCGCGCGCGCGCCGATCTGGGTCTCGCTCAGGATCGAGTGCGGCTTGATCGCGACGTGATCCGCGACCTGGACGTCGGTCAGCACCGAGCCGAGATCGACGCGCACGCCATCGCCCAGCGACGTCTTGCCGCGCAGCGCCACGTTGCCGGCGAGCCAGACGTCCTTGCCGAGCGGCCCGACGTCGGCATCGATGTAGGTCGTCGCCGGATCCACCATCGTGACACCGGCGCGCATCCAGCCTTCATTGATCCGCCGCCGCGCCTCGCCCTCGACCGCCGCGAGATCGACCCGGTCGTTGATCCCGGCGACCTCGTTCCACGGCGCATCGATCGCGGTCGCGCCGCCGCGCTTGTACGCGTGCGCCACGAGATCGGTCAGGTACAGCTCGCCCTTCGCGTTGTCCGCGCGCAGCGCCGCGAGGTCCTTGCGGAGATGGCCGAGCCGGATCGCGTAGAACCCGGCATTCGTGTCCTTGATCTTGCGCTGCTCGGCGGTGGCATCCGGGTGCTCGACGATCTTCTCGAGCTTGCCGCTGCCGTCGCGGACGAGCCGGCCATACGGCATCTCGCGCGGCGGCACCGTCGACAGCAGCGCGAGCCCGGCCGGCGACTCCGCGCACGCACCGACGAGCTGCGCGATCCGCTCGGACGCGAGCATCGGCGCGTCGCCGGTGAGGATCACGACGATGCGGTCGTCGGACTCGTTCTGCACCGCCGGCAGTGCGCACTGCACCGCGTGGCCGGTGCCGCGCTGCTCGGGCTGCAAGGCGATGTCGACGTTGCCGGCTCCGAAGCTCGCGTCGAGCGACGCCTTCACCTGCTCGGACTTGTGGCCGACGATCGCGACGACGCGCTCGGCACCCGCGGCGCGCGCGGCGAGGACGACCCAGTGAAGCATCGGCCGCCCGGCGATCCGGTGCAGGACCTTGGGCAGCTCGCTCTTCATCCGAGTGCCCATCCCGGCCGCCATGATGAAGACGAGAGGAGACTGACGACTCATGTACCGGGAACGTAGCGCGCCTGCGAACGCCCCGACACGGTCGACGTGGTGAGAACGCCGTTGGTTCGTCAGGCGCGACGTCGTCGGCGCAACAACAGGCCGAGCCCCAGCGCGACACCTACCCCGGTGCCGTGCCCGGTCGCACAGCCGCCGCCCGAGCCGCCGTCGTCGATCCGCGCCGTGACATGCACGACGAGCTCCGGCGCTTGATGGGACAGTCCGATCTCGACCGTGGTCGCGAACGTCCCGGCGGCGGATGCTTGCAGCTCGACGTCGAGGACGGCCTCGCCGCCGGGCGAAATGATCCTGCCTTGCCCGGTGATGCCGAAGCGCGGATCCGACGACGTGACCGAGGTGATCGGATAGGGCTCGGTGCCGTCGTTCCGGATCACGATCGAGCCGCGCACGGTGCCCGGCGCGCCGGCTCCGAGATCGACGTCGGGCGCCGTGGACACGGGGTGCAGGACGGTCGCCACGAGCGCCAGCTCGTCGTCCGAGACGATCAGCGTGCCTGCGTGGCGGCGCGGTCGGTCGTCGGGCGTGAACGTCACCTCGAGATCGAACGTGGTGCTGGTCGTGACGTTCGACGGGCAAACGGTCGTCGTCGCGAAGCCATCTCCGTCGAGGACGCAGGCGATCGCGTACGCCGGATCGAGGTTGTGAATGCGGGCGAGCTTCGTGATCGGGCCACCGCCGACCCTGACTGTGCCGAAATCGAGCACGCCGTCGTCGGGCGCCGCATCGACCGACACGAGCTCGGGGCCGCCGGGCGCGACGCCCTCGCCGCGGAACACCGTCGTCACCCGTGGTTGGGTATCGAAGTCGAGGACGAGGTTTCCGTCGTACAGCCCGGCCGCCGGCGGTGCGAACGTGATCCACACCGGCCTGCGCGCGTACGGCGGGATCACGGTGCCGGCATCGAATCCCTCGACCCCGTAACCGGTCGGCCGCGTGACGCTCGTGACCGTGACCGCGGCACCCGAGTAGTTCACGAGGTCCGCCGGATGGCGGTGTGTCTGGCCGATCGCGACCTCGCCAAATTGCGTCGAGACCTCGAGCCGCAGCTGGGAGACCGGCGCAGCCGACGTGGTCGCCAGCGCGCTCATGACCAGCACATAGCTATTCGCGCCGCTCGTCGCCCGCAGGTCGGTTTCGTGCAACGTGTGGGACAGGGTCGACGAGAACGTCAGCTCGACATCGAACCTCGCCTCGGGCGCGATCGTGATCGGCAACGTGCCGGTGCGGAGCTTGCCGGTGAATGTCGCGTTCGCGGTCCTCAGGCCATCGATGACGATCGATTGCGGGCTGGTGTTTTGCACGCTGACGACCCGGGTCGTGGGGGTGCCCGGCGGCACGGTGCCGAAATTCAACGTATCGGGGGCGTCGAACGGCGTACGCCGCGCCGTGCAGCCGATGCTGGTCTGGACGTTGAAGTTGTTGTCGATCGTCGGGTCGTATCCGGTCAGGATCAGCTGCCGCGAGCAATCGCGCGACGTCGGCTTGGCGACGACGTCCCAGAAGAACGTGGCGCCTGGACTCATCGACCCGCCGGTCGCGACCAGCTCGAAGTCCGGTCCGAACGTCAGCGGCTCCACGAACATCGGTGCGTCGGTCCCGATGTTGGTCGCGGTGATGCGAACTACCGCCGAGGTCGCGCCGATGTTCACCGGTCCGAAGTCATAGACCTGCTGGTCGAACCGAAGACCGACGGAGGCGTCGGCGGGACCGACCCACAAGCCCAGCGCACCCAGGACCGTCGCGATCCACCGCACACCCGATGATGGACGGGTCCGCGTCGAATGATCAGAAAATCGCGATTTCGGGCTACCATCGCGTCGATGTACCGGCTCGCCCTCCTGGTCGCGGTCTGCGCGTGTGGCGCGCAGGTCGGTGGGGGCGGGGGCGACATCGATGCCACCGATGGCAAGCCGATCGACGGCTCGCTGCCGCCGGCGGATGCGCCGGTCGATGCGCGGGCCTGCGTCGGTGGCGACAAGAGCGCGACCGCGCCCGACGGCTCGTGCCTGCTGTTCTTCACTGGCCCGAAGACCTTCGCGGATGCGCGCGCGGCGTGCGAGACGAACGCCACGCACCTCGCGATCCTGAACGACGCGGCGCTCGACACGTTCGCCGAGGACTTCGTCGGCACCGCGGACACGTTCATCGGGCTGAATGACCTCGCGGCGGAGGGGACGTTCGGCTGGATCGACGGCACACCGCTCGTGTTCACGAACTGGCACACCGGCGAGCCGAACAACGGCAGCGGCCAGTACGAGGAGGACTGCGCCGTGATCGCGGGCGCGCGGATCGGCAAGCAGTGGGACGACCGGCCGTGCGCTCCGGACCCGACGGTCGGCGGCGGCAGCTACGCGTACCTCTGCCAGTTCTGACTGCCTGCGAGCGATTGAGTGAACGGCGGTCGATTTCGTCGTTGGCATCGCGCGGCGCCTGGATTATGCCCGCGAGGCCTCGATGACCGATTGCCCGACCGACGACATCCTGGGCGCGCACGTCCAGCGTGCGCTCGAGGACACCGAGGCCGGGATCGTCACGGCGCACCTCGATAGCTGCGAGACGTGTCGCCAGATCGTGCTCGCGGCGGTGCGGGCGGGCGTCGCGCCGACGAGGACGCTCGCGATCGGTACCCCGACCGTCGACCCGGCCCGGCCCGCCGCGCTGCTCGGCACGTCCGGCGAGGCGGTGATCGGCACGAAGATCGGGCGCTACGAGATCCGCGAGCTGCTCGGCGCCGGCGGCATGGGGCGCGTGTACCTCGCGTACGACGCCGAGCTCGACCGCGAGCTCGCGCTCAAGGTCATGCGGCCCGAGCTCGTCGGCACGAGCGGCGTGCTGCACGAGCGGCTCGTGCGCGAGTCGCGGCTGATGGCGAAGCTCGCGCATCCGTCGCTGATCACGGTCTACGACGTCGGGCGCGCGAACGACGCGGTGTTCATCGCGATGGAGCTGATCCGCGGCGAGACGCTCGGCAGCTACATCCGGCGCACGCGGCCGCCGTGGCGCGAGCGGATCGCGCTGCTCGAGCGCGCGGGGCAGGGGCTCGCGGCGGCGCACGAGGAAGGCATCATCCACCGCGACTTCAAGCCGGAGAACGTGCTCGTCGAGCTCGACGACGGTGCGGTGAAGCGCGTCGTCGTCACCGACTTCGGCGTCGCGCGGACGTTTGGCGAGGACAGCGAGCCCGGCGCGCCGGTCGCGTCGCGCACGAGCGACGTCCAGCTGACCCGCACCGGGACGACGGTCGGCACGCCGGCGTACATGGCGCCCGAGCAGCTCGAGGGCCGGCCGATGGATGTTCGCGCGGACGTGTTCGCGTTCGCGGTGTCGGCGTGGGAGCTCGTGCTCGGCGAGCGCCCGTTCCCGGGGCGCAACGTCGAGGAGATCCGGATCGCGATGCGCGTGCCGCTGCACGTGCCGAGGCGGCGTGGCGTGCCGATGCGCGTCGTGCGTGCGCTCGAGAAGGGGCTCGCGCTGCGGCCCGAGGATCGCTATGCCGACATGGGCGCGTTCGTCGCGGCGCTCGCGGGGACGCGACGCAGCCGGCGCGGTGCGATGATCGCCGGCGCGGCGGTCGGCGTCGTCGCGCTCGCCGGTGCCGGCGTGCTCGGGGCGCGGCTGCTCGCGGAGCCGGCGCCGGATGCGTGCGAGCGCACGCGCGCGGCCTACGACGAGGCGTGGAGCTGGCAACGCCATCTCGCGGTGCACGCCGCGCTCGCGGGCGATCCGCAGGTCGCGAAGCTCACGATCGGTCACTTCGACTGGATCGCGAGCAACTGGCGGACGACGCACGACCAGACGTGCAAGGCGGCCGAGGAGCCGGCGCAGGATCCCGCGATCGCGGCGTGCCTCGCGGCGCGCAAGCTCGAGCTCGAAGGTGTCGTCGAGGATCTCGTGGTCGATGCGCCGAAGTCGACCGCGTACGCGACCCGCATGGCGCGGCTCGCGAACGATCCGTCGGCGTGCGCGCACGCGACGTCGGGACCGGGTCTGATCGCGGCGCGCGTGCCCGCGGATCGCGAGATGCGGCGGCAGGTGACGCAGCTGCGCTATGCGGCGTTCGACGCCGAGGCGCAGCGCGATCGCGGCGAGTACCGGCAGGCGATCGAGGCCGCGCAGAAGCTCGCCGCCGAGACGAAGCCGCTGTGGCCGCCGTTTCACGCCGAGACGCTCTACCTGCTCGGCACGGCGCAGACGATGGGCGGCGAGACCGAGCCGGGCATGGCGACGATGCGCGAGGCCGCGGCGCTCGCCGAGCGCGTGCATCACGACTACATCGCGGCGAACGCGTGGATCCAGCTCGCGCAGACGTCGACGTTCGACGATGGCGATCCGCAGCGCGCGCTCGAGTACGTCGGCTACGCGGATGCGGCGGTCGAGCGCATCGATCACAAGGCGGACGTCCAGGGCATGCTCGAGTACGTGCGCGGGCTCGCGCTCGTCGAGACCGATCGCACGAAGGAGGGCGAGGTCGCGCTGCGCAAGGCGGTCGAGATCGCCGAGCACAGCGCGCCCGAGCTGATCCCGATCACGATCCAGGGCTATGGCTACGTGCTCGAGGAGCAGGCTCGCTATCGCGACGCGGTGACGATGTACCGGCGCGCGATCGCCGCGGTGCCGAAGACCGAGGCGCCGAACACGCTCGTCACGTTTCACACGCGGCTCGCGACGACGCTCGATCTGCTCGGCGAGCACGCCGAGGCCGAGACCGAGGCGCGGCACGCGTTCGCCCTCGCGAAGCAGTCGCTCGATCCGAGCTCGCTCGATTTCGCGATCACCGAGAATACGCTCGCGATGGTGCTCGACGATGCCGGCAAGTCGCAGGAAGCACTCGAGCACGCGCGCGCGACCCGACGCCAGATGCTCGCGTTGCGTGGCGAGCGCAGTTCGCACTATGCCGGCGCGATGGTGCTCGAAGGCTCGATCCTGAACGAGCTCGAACGCTACCGGGAGGCGGAGCCGATGATCGCGCGCGCGTGCGAGATCCTGGCGTTCGAGCTCGGCGACGGCGCCGGCGACCAGGCGGACTGTTGGCTCGAACAGGCGCGCGCGGTGTCGGCCCTCGGCAAGACTCGTCAGGCACTCGCGATCGCCGACCAGGCCGTGCCCGTGCTCGAGGAGACCCGAGGTCCCGATCACCCGCAGACCGCCACCGGCTACGTCATCCGCGGTGCCGCCTACCTCGAGCTCGGGCAGTACGACAAGGCGCGTCCGGATCTCGAGCGCGCGTACGCGATCTTCCAGCGCCACGAGCTCGATCCAGGCCACCTCGCCGCGGCGGAGTGGGTGCTCGGCCGGGTCGTGTGGCACAGCGACCGCGCCCGCGGCAAGGCACTCGTGGAATCCGCGCTCGCCCACTTCGCGAAGGCGGGCAGCAGCTGGCAGTCCGCCGCACGCGACGCGAAGGCGTGGCTCGCGCATCCGAAGTAAGCGCGCACGCGGCTGCGACTTCGGTCGATCGCCAGCATCCACGCTGCGATGACCCGGATCCGATGCCTGCTATGGCCGCTCGCTGCGCTCGCCTGTCTCGTGCTGTGGATGTCGTCTGCCGCTGCCGACGACGAGGACCCGCCGCCCGCCACCGAGGAGCCGGCGGCGGCCGCGCCCGCCGAGCATCCGGATCATCCCGCGGAACCGCCGGCGGTTGACGCGCCGGTCGGCCACGACGATAGCGATGGCGAGCCCGCGACGGATCCGTTCGACAGCGACAGCGACGGCACGGTGTCCGCCGAGGAAGCGGCCGAGCGCAAGGAGTTCCAGGCCGAGTTCGCCGACGTACCCGACGACGTGATCGTCGACGAGGCCGCGATCGAGCAGGCGCATCCCGAGGATGCCGAGCTGACGCCGTCGATGACCGCGGAGAAGTTCCGCCAGCTCGTCGCGACCGCGCGCAAGGTCGTGCTCGAGAAGATGTCGGCCAAGATCGCCGCGAAGACCGACAAACGGATGCGCACGTTCTCGATCCTGGTGTTCGCGCTGTCGCTCGCCGGGCTGCTGCTGCTCGCGATGCCGCTGTTCCTGCGCAAGAAGTACCCGGGGCAGGGCGCGCTGCTGTTCAAGTACTCGGCGCTCGCCGCGGTCACGTTCTTCGTCACGGTCAACCTGTTCGGCGGCGTGCTGTACGGACTGCGCACCGCGCAGAGCGCGCTGTCGAGCTACACGAACCCGAGCGTCGCGATCGCGACGTCGACGTTCGACGCGCTCGACAAGAACGCCGACGACTTCCTCGTGATGGGCAAGGAGCTGTTCGGCCCCACGCTCGAGCAGATGGCGGGCAATCCCGACGAGCAGCCGGCGGTGCTGCTGCTCGAGAACGGCCAGAAGCTGTTCAAGGACGTCAAGGTGTTCTTCAAGATCAAGGATCTGCTGAAGAGCGTCGACTTCGTGTTCACGATCCTGCCGATCGTGCTGATGCTCGTGACGCTGATCCTGTTCGTGCTCGCGATCAAGCCGACGCTCGTCGAGATCGTGAAGCTGCCGGCAGTCGCGGCCTCGGGCAATACCGCGGCCGGGCGAGACGTCGTCGGCAAGAGCCTGCGACGCGTGAAGGGCGAGCTACTGGCGACGATCTGCACGGTCGGCGTGCTCGCGGTGATCACGTTGCTGTCGTCGTTCATCCTCGGGCACATCGTCGAGCCCGCGATCCGCTCGTTCCTCGAGTACTTCACGCTGTCGATCTACTACCTGCAGTTCGTGCCCGACGCGTCGACCGCGACGGTGTTCCTCTCGCTGCTCGGCGTGATCTTGCTGCTCGTGCTGAACCTCGCCGTGCTGATCCTGTCGATGACGTTCTTCCTCGGCAAGTGCCAGAAGATCTTCCAGGCACGGTTCAACGACGGCACGCCGATCGCGGTGCATCGCCGGTTCTTCCAGTGGGGGATCCCGGCGGTGCTGTTCGTGCAGCTGTTCCCGCTGCTGTTCGTCTATCTCGCGGGCTTCGTGCTCGACAAGGTGAACGCGATGCTCGTCGGCGACACGCTCGACGCCGAGCAGATCCCGTGGACGAAGATCATGCTGCTCGGGCCGTTCGTGCTCGTCGGCATGTTCCTCGTGCTGTTCTGGGCCGCGCGCGGCTTCAAGGGCATCGGCTTCCTCTTCAAGTACAAGGTGAAGAAGCCGGAGCAGCTCGCGGCGGGCCAGCCGATCGGCTAGTCGATGTTGCTCGGCAACAGCTGCGAGAGACTGACGTCGAGCTGCGACTGGACGAGCGCGGTGACGCGATCGAGCTCGGTCGGCGTCAGCCGTAGCTTCGACGCGAGGTGGTTGCGCGTCTGCTCGAACACCGCGTCGCAGGCGCGCTGGATCCAGCGTGCGGCGGTCGCGCGATGCACGGCGTACACCGCGCCGATCTCGTCGATCGACAGCGCCTCGACGAAGCTCATCCGCAGCACGGTGCGCAACCGCGGCTCGAGCATCCGCACCGCCTCGCGCAGCGCGTCGGTGAACGCGGTCGCGTACTGGCGCTTCAGCAGCTCGAGCTCGGGGTTGCCGGTCGAGATCGTGACGAGCGCGCCGGACCAGTCGTCCTCGGGCACCTCGCGCGAGCGCTGCTGCGAGCGCCGCATCATCAGCGCGGTGCGCACCGCGGCGACGCCGACCCACGCGCGCAACGGGCCACGCCCCGCGTAGTCCGCGATCCGCGGTCGCTCGCCATCGCCGACGAGCAGGCTCGCGCGCAGCCGCTGGCAGGCCTCGTCGATGAACGTGTCGCTCGCGTCGATCGAGCGGATCGCGCCGCGCGCGGACTGCAGCACGTCGCGATCGAACGCGACCAGCGCGTCGTGATTGCCGGCGAGGCAGGCGGCCGCCAGGTAGACGTCCGCGGGATACCGCGTGCCGATCCGATCGTGCTCCGCCATGAAGCTCGCGAGCTGCTCGCGCGTCAGCGCGACCTGGGGCCATGCCGCACGGCCGGCGTCCCACGCCTCGTCGATCGCCCGCTCGTTCGCCGCGGAATCCTGCACTCACGTCAGCATACCAGACGCTCCCGCGTGACATTTGGCCGAACCAGTCGGCGTTCGTGCGCCAGATCGCCACGAGACCCGCGCGCTTGCGTTATCGTGCTCGACGTGACCGTGCTGTCGTCAGCGCTGCGGACCGGGCTTGTCCTCGGCGCCACCGCATGCAGCTTCAACCCCGCGAATGGTGGCGACGGCGGCCCGCCCGACGATGTCCGGATCGACGGCGACGGCTCGGGCTCGAACATGGAAGCCGGCGAGATGATGGCGACCGATCACCTGCTGATCAGCGAGATCCAGGTGATCATGACGTTCGAGTTCGTCGAGATCTACAACCCGACCGGCGGCACGATCGATCTCGCGAACTACTTCCTCACCGATACCAACGAGTACTGGAAGTTTCCGGGCGTCGTGAGCGGCAGCGAGGCGATCACGATGGACTCGAGCGACTTCCTCGTGCAGTTCCCGGTCGGCGCGTCGATCGCCCCGAAGGGCGTCGTCGTCGTCGCGGTCGACGGCCCCGACTTCATGACCGAGTACGGCACGCTGCCGACGTACACGATCGCGACACCGGTCACCGGCTCGGGCCAGATGATCCCGCGCGTGACCGGGACCGGCACGCTGCCGCCGTCGCTGACGAACACCGGCGAGTTCGTCGCGCTGTTCCAGTGGGACGGCGCGGCCGATCTCGTCAAGGACGTCGACATCGTGATCCACGGCAACGCGCCGACCGCCGACAACAGCCCGGCGGCGAAGAGCGGGATCGACGGTCCCGACGGCAACACGAACGCGTCGAACTACCTGACCGACGCGCTGACGCTGCAGGACATGCCCGCGGACGCCGGCGGTCGCAAGTCGTACAAGCGGATCGCCGGCGAGGCCGGCCACGAGATCGACACCGGCGGCAACGGCCTGACCGGTCACGACGAGACGACCGAGCAGCTGCGCTCGACGTGGGACACCGCGGTATCGAACGGCAACCCCGGCGTGGTCGAGCCCGGCGTGAAGTGATCCGTCGGCTCGCGGTGATCGCCGTGCTGCTCGCGCTCGCGGCGCCGGCCCACGCGCACCAGAGCGCCGTGAAGCTCGTCGACATCGAGCTCGACGGCGCGCGCGCGACCGTGCACGTCACCGCATCGCCCGGCGATCTCACCGAGCCGCTCGGCGTGCCGGCCGACGCGCAGCCGAGCCTCGACCAGGCGGCGACCCCGCAGACGGCGGCGTACGTCCAGGGCTGGCTCGCGATCGCGCTGCCGGATGGCCGTGCCTGTCGTGCCGGCGCACCGGCCGCGCATGGTGATGGGAAGTTCGTCGTCGCGAGCTGGCGCATCGAATGCCCGGCGACGATCTCGAAGCTGGCGATCGATCTGACGAAGTTCTTCGCGCTCGATCGCCGGCACGAGGCGATGGTGCGGCTGCGCGACGGCGACGACGTCTCGGATCCGGTGATCGTGCGCGCGGCCGAGCCCCGGATCGTGGTCGCACGCCACGGCGCGACGCTCGCCGGCTGGATCGGCTTCGGGATGGATCACATCTACGACGGCCGCGATCACATCGCGTTCGTGCTCGCGCTGCTGCTCGTCGTGATGCTCGAGCGGCGCGCCGGCGGCTGGGCGGTGCGTGCGCCGGTGCCGGCGCTGCGCGCGACCGCGGTGATCATCACGTCGTTCACGATCGCGCACTCGCTGTCGCTGATCGCGGCGGCGCTCGGCTGGATCGCGCTGCCGTCGCGGCTCGTCGAGTCGCTGATCGCGCTGTCGATCCTGTACACCGCGATCGAGGACGTGATCCGTCCGGACGTCGCGTGGCGCTTCGTGCTGACGTTCGCGTTCGGCCTCGTGCACGGGCTCGGGTTCGCGAGCGTGCTCGCCGAGCAGCTGCCCGAGACGAACGCGAGCGCCGCGGTGATCGTGCCGCTGCTCGGGTTCAACCTCGGCGTCGAGCTCGGCCAGCTGACGATCGTGATCGTCGCGATGCCGGTGCTGTGGCTCGTCGGCACCGGTGTAGGCGCGGCACGCTATCGTCGGTGGGTGATGCCCGCGCTCGCGAGCGTGCTCGCGCTGCTCGCGATCAAGTGGTTGGTCGAGCGTGCGCTCGGCGTCACCACGTTCACCTGGCTGGGTATGTAAGTAGACCGGCGCTGATCCGCACAACGTGCTCGCGTGTTCACCATGCGGTCGACGACGCGATCCTCTTCACAGTTCACCGTCGTCGGCCGATACTGACTGCACATTGGCAGTCGCTCCTGACGAACAGGTGGCGGGTACGGAAGAGGGGATCAAGCCGATCGTCGTCTGTGTGGACGACGATCGGAACAATCTACAAGCGCTCGGCCGCTCGTTGCGTGGGCGTTGCACGGTGTTGCTCGCGAGTGATGGCCTCGAGGCGCTCGAGCACGTGCACGCGAACCCCGATGTCGCATGCGTGCTGGCAGATCTGCGCATGCCAGGCTTGCCCGGCGCGGAGCTGCTCGCGCGCGTCGCGCAGATCCGCCCGCACTGTCGGCGTGCGGTCGTCACCGGCTATCCGGAGTCCGAGGATCTGATCTCCGCGATCAATGCCGGTCATCTGCATTACGTGATCACGAAGCCGTGGAAGCTGCAGGACCTGATGCAGGTCGTCGATCAGCTCGTCCACACGTTCAAGCTCGAGCGCGACAACGCGCGGCTCGTTGCGGAGCTCCGGCTCGCGAACACGCAGCTGCGCGATCACGAGCGCGTGCTCGAGGCGCAGCTCGAGTCGCGCGGCCGCGAGATCTCGGCGGCGACCGAGCAGCTCGCGCAGATGGGACACCAGCTCGACGCGCTCACGCTGCGCGATGGCCTGACCGGCCTGTACACGCATCGCGCGTTCACCGAGCGGCTGCGCGAGGAGGTCGCGCGCGCGCTGCGCTACGGCCAGCCGATGTCGATCCTGATCGCGGACATCGATGGCTTCGCGACCGTCAACTACGATCTCGGCTACCAGATCGGCGACGACATCCTGCGCCGGATCGCGGTCGTGCTGCAGGAGGCCGACTCGCCGGATCGGGTCCGGATCTCCGACGTCGTCGCGCGCTACTCCGGCGAGGAGTTCATCGTGCTGCTGCCGGAGACCGCGAAGACCGGCGCGCTCACGAAGGCCGCGCGGCTGCGCGATGCGGTCGGCGTCGCCGACATGCCGGGCGGCCGGCGGATGTCGATCTCGATCGGCGTCGCGTGCCTGCCCGACGACGCCGCCGACGCCGAGGGCCTGCTCACCGCCGCCGAGGCCGCCGTGCGCGGCGCGAAGCGCGGCGGTCCCGGACGCGTGCACTTCTTCTCGTCCGGCGACGACGGCCACGAGCCGCGGCTGCCCGACGGCATGCTGTCGCGCACCGCGACGCGGCCGTTTCATCGCATCCGCGAGCCCGAGATCGATCGGTTCCGCCCGTACCAGGAGCGGATGAACGAGGTCACCTCGATCCTCAACCGCGATCGCGCGCTGTCGTGCCTGCACGTCGATCTGTCGCGGCTGCATCGCGTCGAGCTGGACCTCGGCGTCGCGCACCACAGCGAGATCTACGATCACGCCGCCGCGGTGCTCGATCGGCTGCGCGGCGCGGTCCTCGATCCCGCCGACCTGATCTGCCGTACCGGCGACGGCGACGGCTACTTCGTGATCCTCGCGCCGCGGCCGAACGCGCGCGTCGATCTCGAGTCGCTCGCGAACGATGTCGAGCGCGCCGTCGAGGAAGCGCTGCTGCCGATGGTGAGCGAGATGCTGCGCGAGCAGCCGCGCGTCACGGTCGGCTCGGCGCGCGTGCTCGGCAACTCGCTGCTCCGCCCCGAGCGCCTGACCGCGCGCCTCGTCGCCGATGCCGCGGCGGCGACGCGCAACCTGCGCGAGCGCAAGGCGCACCGCGATCGCTCGACGCTGCAGGACGTGATCCTCGGCGATGGCCTGACGAGCGTCTACCAGCCGATCGTCGACCTCGGCACCGGTGACATCTTCGCGTACGAGGCGTTGACGCGCGGCCCGCGCGGCACCGCGCTCGAGTCGCCGGCGACGCTGTTCGCGATCGCCGACGAGGTCGACCTCACCGTCGAGCTCGATCGCGCGTGCTTCAAGGGCGCGCTGCGCAACGCGATGACGCTCGAGCCGGTGCACCGGCTGTTCGTCAACCTGCTGCCGATGTCGTTCTATGACGCGGCGTTCATCGAGGTCGAGGTCGGCAACCTGCTCACGGCCGCCGGCCTGACGCCCGCGAACATCGTGTTCGAGATCACCGAGCGGCTCGCGATCGAGAACTTCGCGTCGTTCAAGCGCGCGCTCGCGACCTACACCGCGATGGGCTTCGGCGTCGCGATCGACGACGTCGGCACCCGGCACTCGAACCTCGAGACCGTGATGTCGCTGCGCCCGCACTTCATCAAGATCAGCGACGTGCTCGTGCGCGGCATCGCGCGCTCCACCGTCAAGCGCGAGATGCTGCGCTCGCTGCGCCACATCGCCGAGACGATCGACGCCGTGATGGTCGCCGAGGGCATCGAGCACGTCGAGGACGTGGTCGTGCTGCGCGATCTCGGCCTGCGCTACGGCCAGGGCTACTACATGGCGCGGCCGGCACCGCCGTTCGTCGGGCTCGTCGACGACGTGCGCGCCGAGCTGCGCAGCATGACGCCGAACGTCCAGCCGTCGCGGATGATGCCGGAGCAGGACGTCGACGACGAGGACGAGGGCGTGCTGTCGATCCCGCGCGCGCGCGCGAACACGCGCCAGGTGTTCGGCACCGGCTCGCAGCACGCGATCCCGAAGAACGCGTTCGGTCGCGAGGACGAGATCACGAGCGAGGTGAAGCTCGCCGAGCAGGAACGCCCGCGTCCGCCGCGCGGCTCGCAGCCACCGGGCGAGACCGTGCCGCCGGTCGTGCCGTGGGTCCCGCTGATCGACGACGACGCGACCCCTGCAGAGCCTCCGCTGCTCGATAGCCTGCGGCAGGCAGAAAACCCACCTGTAGGCGAGCGCGGACCGGGGCGACCAGGTTTAAACTGATGCGGTTCCATGGACCGCAACGCGTTCCACAAGCTCCTCGCGTTCGGCATCGAGCGCGGCGTCTCCGACGTCCACTTCGAGGTCGGCTACCCGCCGCACTATCGACTGCACGGTGAGCTGCTCGGCGCGATCAAGGTCCCGCCGCTGACCGCGCAGGACACCGAGGCGATCGCCCGGATGATCCTCGAGGACCGCAGCGTCACCGTCGAGTTCGCGCGCCGATTCCCCGAGATCGACGTCAGCTACTCGCTCGCGCAGCGCGGTCGGTTCCGCGCGTCGATCTTCCGCCAGCGTGGCGCGGTCGGCATCGTGATGCGCCTGATCCCGATCCAGGTGCTGTCGCTCGAGCAGCTGAACCTGCCGCCCGTGCTGTCCGAGATCGCCGATGCCCGCCGCGGCCTCGTCCTGATCACCGGCGCGACCGGCAACGGCAAGACCACGACGATGGCCGCGATGCTGCGCTACATCAACGAGACGCGGCACGCGCACATCGTCACGATCGAGGATCCGATCGAGTTCATCCACGAGCCGCAGAAGTGCATGATCATCCAGCGCGAGGTCGGTGCCGACACCGAGTCATTCGCGGACGCGATGACCGCGGCGATGCGCCAGGATCCGGACGTGATCCTCGTCGGCGAGATCCGCGACAAGGAGACCGCCGCGACCGCGCTCAAGGCCGCCGAGACCGGCCACCTCGTGATGTCCGCGATCCACACGCCGGATGCGGTCGCCACGATCCAGCGCTACGTCGGCCTGTTCGACTCCGACTCGCAGGACGTGATCCGCGATCGCCTCGGCGACTGCCTGCAAGCGATCGTCTCGCTGCGCCTGCTCGCGAGCAAGGACGGCCGCCGCCGGCTGCCCGCGGTCGAGATCCTGCGCGTGACGCGCACGATCCGCGAGTGCGTGCGTGCCGGCCGGCTCAACGACATCCCGGATCTGATCCGCAAGGGTCGCGACCTGTACTCGATGCAGCTGTTCGATCAGCACCTGATCGATCTGGTGAACAGCGGCCTGATCTCGATGGAGACGGCGATCTACGCGTCGTCGAATCCCGAGGAATTCGAGCGCGCCTTGCGCGTCGAGTAACTAATCGCAGTCGCCATCCCAGCCGGCGGCGCATGCGATCTCGAGCGCGGCCTGCCGCTGCTCCTCGTCGGGCGACGCGCTTCGGCCGGTCGTCACGTCGCGACAACCAGACGATCAGTGCAGCGACGATCCCTGCACCGATCAGCAACGCCCACCGCTTCACCGACCGAGCATAGCCGCGGCCGGGGACGCTCGTCAGCGACGGCGCGACGGCGCGGGCGGCGAGCTCGTGCGCGTGCCGCCGTTGTTGTTAGCCGGTGCCGTGCGCGACGGCTGGTTGTTGCTACCGCCGTTGTTCGTCGGCGCCGTGCGCGGCGGCGTGCTCGGCGGCGCCGGGCGATAGCCACCTCCGCCGCCACTCGGCGGCGTGTACGTCGAGCCACCGCCGCCACCACCGGCGGGCGGCGCGGGCGGCGTGTACGTGCGCGGCGGCTGCTGGCGCGTGTCGGCGGGACCGCCGTGCGGCGGCGTCGGGCGCGGACCGGCGGGCGGCTGGTACGTCGAGCCACCGCCGCCACCGTTCGGCGGCGTGTACGTCGAGCCCCCGCCGGGAGGCGGGCGCGGCGGTTGATACGTCGAGCCGCCGCCGCCACCGGGCGGTTGATACGTCGAGCCGCCACCACCGGCGGGAGGACGCGGCGGCTGATACGTGCCACCGGCCGGCGGCTGATACGTGCCGCCGGGCCGTCCACCGCCGTTGCCGGGCGGCGTGTACGTCGAGCCGCCGCCGTTGCCGGGAGGCGTGTACGTCGAGCCACCGCCCGGAGGCGTCGGCGGCGTGTACGTCGAGCCGCCGCCGGTCGGGTGACCGCCGGGTGGATCGTAGCCACCGTTGCCGCGCGGCGGCTGCTGGTACGTGCCGCTGTTGCCGCGCGGATCCGCGACGGGCGGCAGCGAGCCGACCGGCGGACGCGGCGGCTGATAGACACCACCACCGCCACCGTTCGGCGGCGTGTACGTGCCGCCCGGGTTGTTCGGCGGACGCGAGCCACCGCCGACGGGAGGCGTGTAGCCGCCGGGCGGATTGTGATCGCCGGTGATCGGCGGGCGATAGCCGCCACCGCCGACCGGCGGACGATAGCCGCCACCACCGACGGGCGGCGTGACGACCGACGGCCGACCGTCGCGATGATCGCGGACCGTCCAGCCACTCGGCAGACGCTCACGGCTGCACCAGTAGCCCGGCGTGTAGACGTAGGTGCCGCCCGAGTAATCGTAATACGGTTGCACGTAGACGTAGCCGGTCTGCTCGCGCTCCCACCGGCCGCTGACCCACACCCATTCGTAGCCGTTCCAGTGCCACGAGCCGTCGATCCAGACGTAGCCATAGCCGGGCGATGCGGTCATCTGCTCGTAGAGCGGCTCGGGCGGAAGCGCCGAGACCGTGTACGGCTGGGGCTGGCCGACCGTGACCGAAGCGGACACGCCGGGTGCGGGGTAGTAACCAGCATTCACAGGGCGTGATTCACGGACGACGCACGCGTTGGCGGCGAGTGCGAGACCAGCAGCGCCAATCCACTTCAACAATTGCAGACGCATACGTCCTCCAATGGCTTCTTTTGTGACGGTGAAGCCACCCAGCGCTTCACAGTCTAGTTGACGGTATCCCACACCACAAGTACACAGAAACCCGGTGGATCCGGTCGAGTCATCGATCGCGGCCATCGGTGAGCAAGCGATGGTGCAAGACCAATACCGGTGGAGCTCGCGATGGCGCTAGCGCTGGGATCCCGGCGATCGACGGTCGCCGCGGTCGCGAGTGCACTCGCGGCGATGGCGGTCGCGGCGGCGGTCGCCGGGCGCAGCTGCCGCGTGACGCAGCCCGGTCCGGAGGCCGCGGTGCGCGACATGCTGCAGGCGGCGAAGGCCGGCGATCGCGACACCGTGTTCGCGCTGCTGACGCCGGCGACGCGCGCGCGGCTCGAGCTCGAGGCGAAGCGCGCGACCGATTACGTCGGCGCGTCGTCGCGGTTCACCGCGAAGGACCTGGTGAGCATCGGCAACTCGTCGGAGATCACGGCGCCGAAGGACATCGTCGTCGAGGAGCGCGGCGATCGCGCGACCGTGCTGATGATCTCGCCATCGGGCAATCGCGCGAGCATGACGCTGCTCAAGATCGAGGGCCGCTGGTTGATCGACATCCCCGAGTACGGGCTGCACTAGAGATCGGGCTGCGCCTTCGGCAGCGATGCGCGCACGACGAAGCCGAGCAGGAACGCGATCGCCGCGACCGCCCAGAACACGTACGGCGCCTCCCACTTCTCGAGTCCGTGCTCGAGCTGCATGCCGAACAGCGAGCCGAGCGCGGTGATCGGCAGGAACGTCGCCGCGATCAGGTTCAGCCGGTGGCCGGACTCGATGATGTGCTTGTTCGACTTCGCGTTGTCCTCGGCGCCCTTCGCGATCGTGAAGTCGAGGCCGGCGCGCGCGTGGTTGTGGATCAGCTCGACCGCGCGCTCGATATCCTGACCGCTGTCGCGCACCGCGATCAGCGCGCTGTCGTCCTTCGCGAGCTCGCGCGCCTCCTGCAGCGTCGCGGCCAGGCCACGCACCGTGCGCAGGAGCGGCGCGGTCTCGTGCATCAGCTCGAACCACTCGGACGCGCGGGTCGCCTTCTCGGCGCGCGCCTCGAGCTTGTCGACCGCGGCCTGAAAATCGTCGACGTGCGCGCGCAGCGCCGCGATGTTCGTCGCGCCCGAGCCGGTCGCCTTCCAGCTGCCGTCGGGCTTGCGCCAGTAGAGGCGCGCGGTGCGCTCGGGTGCGTCCGGCTTCGGGACCTCGTGGAGGATGATCAGCAGGTGACCATCGGCGCTCATCACGCGCTGGCGTCCGGCATGGGTTCCGAGCCGGCCGCGGAAGATCTGCGGCACCTCCCAGTTGTGAGGAATCACCTTAGACATGGCCGCAGCCTACGCGAAGGCCTGGTACGTCGTCCGGGCACGGTGTAGATCGCCTGCCATGCGCGTGGCGTTCTGGTCTGTCGTGTCCGTCGTCGGGATCGCGGCCGCTTGCAGTGGCGGCTCGAGCTCGAAGCAAACGTTGCCGGTCGAGATGCCGGCGGTGCAGCCCGCGGTGTCGACGACGCCGCCCGCTGCAGAGAAGAAGTCCCCCGATATGCCGAAGCATCCGTGGCCTGCGACGAAGCAGGTCGAGGTCACCGATACCGTCCAGGGCGTCAAGCTCGCCGATCCGTACCGCTGGCTCGAGGACGAGAAGAGCCCCGAGGTCCAGGCGTGGATGAAGGCGCAGGACGAGTACGCGCGCGCCGAGCTCGCGAAGTATCCGGCGCGCGGCGAGCTCGCCGAGCGGATGAAGAAGCTCCTCTACTACGATGCCGTGTTCTCGCCGGTGCACCGCAAGGGCCGGTTCTTCTACACGCGCAAGCACGCGGACAAGGAGAAGGCGGTCGTCTACTGGAAGCAGGGCGAGCAGGGCAAGGAGCAGGTGCTGTTCGATCCGAACACGTGGAGCAGCGACGGCAGCGCGGGCCTCGGCGGCTGGTGGCCGAGCCTCGACGGCAAGTACGTCGCGTACTCGGTCAAGCTCAACAACTCCGACGAGACGACCACGTACGTGATCGATCCGAAGACCGGCAAGAAGCTCAAGGACGAGATCGCCGGCACCAAGTACTCCGGCGCGTCGTGGACGCCCGACGGCAAGGGCTTCTATTACACGTGGGTCCCGCCGGTCGCCGGCAAGGTGACGATCGCCGAGCGGCCCGGCTTCGCCGAGGTTCGCTATCACGCGCTCGGCAGCGATCCGGCGAAGGATCCGATCGTGCATCCCGCGACCGGCAATGCCGAGACGTTCCTCGGCGGCGGCATCTCGCGCGATGGCCACTGGCTGCTCGCCGAGATCCAGCACGGCTGGAACTCGTCCGACGTGTTCTTCAAGGACGCGCGCAAGCCGAAGGCCGAGTGGACGACGCTCGTGAAGGGCGTCGACGCGAACTTCGGCGTCGAGGTGTGGCGGGACAAGTTCTACGTCAAGACGAACGACGGTGCGCCTCGCTATCGCGTCTACAAGGTCGATCCGAAGCAGCCGGATCGCGCGGCGTGGAAGGAGATCGTGCCGCAATCCGACGCGACGCTCGACGGCATGGACGTCGTCGGCGAGCACCTGATCCTGACCTACCTGCGCAACGCCGCGAGCGAGGTCGAGGTCCACGATCTCGAGGGCAAGCTCGTGCGCAAGATCGACGTGCCGGCGCTCGGCACGACGAGCGGTATGAGCGGCAATCCCGACGAGGACACCGCATACCTCTCGTACACGTCGTTCACCGAGCCGGGCGTGATCTACAAGCTGTCGGTCAAGACCGGCAAGACCACCGAGTGGACGCGGATCAAGCTGCCGATCGACACGTCGAACATGGTGACCGAGCAGGTGTTCTACCCGTCGAAGGACGGCACGAAGGTCTCGATGTTCATCATCCACAGCAAGACCGCGCAGAAGACCGGCAAGAACCCGACGATCCTGTACGGCTACGGTGGCTTCAACGTGAACATGACGCCGAGCTTCTCGGCCTCGCGGCTCGTGTGGATCGAGCGCGGCGGCGTGTACGCGATCCCGAACCTGCGCGGCGGCGGCGAGTACGGCGAGGAGTGGCACCGCGCCGGCATGCTGCTGAAGAAGCAGAACGTGTTCGACGACTTCATCGCGGCGGGCGAGACGTTGATCAAGGAAGGCTGGACGTCGTCGGATCATCTCGGCATCTCGGGCGGCTCGAACGGCGGGCTGCTCGTCGGCGCGGCGGTGACGCAGCGGCCGGATCTGTTCAAGGCGGTCAACTGCGCGGTGCCGCTGCTCGACATGCTGCGCTTCCACCTGTTCGGCTCCGGCAAGACGTGGGTCCCCGAGTACGGCTCCGCCGAGGACGCCGCGCAGTTCAAGGCGCTGCACGCGTACTCGCCGTATCGCGTCGCGGTCGAGGCGGGCCCGCGCAAGTATCCCGCGGTGCTGTTCGACTCCGCGGATCACGACGATCGCGTCGACCCGCTGCACGCGCGCAAGCTCGCCGCGGTGCTGCAGCAGAACCAGACCGGCACCGCGCCGATCCTGCTGCGCATCGAGCGCAACGCGGGCCACGGCGGCGCCGACATGGTGAAGCTGACCGTCGAGCGCGTCGCGGATTCGCTCGGGTTCTTCGAGGCGCAGCTGAAGTAGATCGACGCGTCTCGCTGGCACGCGATTCATCGTGATCGTGCCGGCGAGACAACACCGTGATGCGCGCACGCCGGGGAAGGAAACCGCGGCAGGGCTCTGTTATCACCGCATCATGAAGCTCGCCTGGTTCGCTGCTGTCGCCCTCGCCACGCTCGCCGGCTGTCCGAAATCCGGATACAAGGCTCCGAGCAACCTGCCGAAGGCCAAGGACGTCGTCGCCAAGCTCGACCAGCAGCGCGCCGCGCGCAAGTCGTTCCGCGTCGAGACCGTGATGGACTACTTCCTCGGCAAGGATCGCGTGAAGGGCACGGTCTACGTGATGGGCACGTCGCAGCGCCAGCTGCGGTTCCACGCCGAGAAGCCGGACGGCACGCTGCTGATCGACATGGCGTGCAACGGCCAGGACTTCACGTACGTCGACTTCCAGAACAACTGCTACCTGTCCGGGCCGTGCGATCGCCACTCGGTCGCGTCGCTGCTGCGGGTCGAGCTCGAGCCCGAGGACTTCCACGACCTCGCGCAGGGCACGCCACCGGTCCTCAAGGACGGCGACGGCACGGTGACGTGGGACAGCAATCGCGGCTACGAGATCGTGAAGCTGCAGGGCGCCGCGGGCACGCAGACGATCGCGATCGACGAGCGCGACGGCCGGTTCGACGTCGTATCGAGCGAGCTGGTCGGCAAGGACGGCAAGCGGCTGTGGTCGGTCGAGAACACCGACTTTCGCGTGATCAAGGATGCCGCGGGCGTCGCGCATCGGGTGCCGGGCAAGACGCGCTTCAAGTCGCCGGAGAAGGATGCGGACCTGATCGTCGAGTGGAAGGACGCCGAGCGCGCGATCAACCTCGAGCTCGTCGCCGCGAAGTTTTCGGTTCCGATCCCAGCCGGAGTCCCCGTCTGTGCCGCCAAACAGCCGCAAACGGGCCAAACGCCGTAGGTCGGCTTCACGAAATAAAGCCGCCTCGGCGTCGAAAAACTCCCCGAAGTCTGCGGCTTCGTTTGATAATCGGTATCCGGCCTGTCCCGAATACACAACGCAGCGGTCGGCGTTTTCTGTTCGGCCGATGCCGCTGACTCGTACTACGTACTCGCCGTGCCTTCCATGAGCCGATTCGATCCCCCGCGAGATCCGGGCGCCGAGCGCACGACGATCGAGCGCGTCGATCCGCTCGTGGGCTCGGTGCTCGACAACCGGTTCCGGATCGACTTCCGGCTCGCGGCCGGCGGGTTCGGCGCGATCTACCGCGCGACGCACGTGAAGAGCGGGCACCAGGTCGCGCTCAAGGTCCTGCACACCGAGCTCGCGACGAGCGACGCGCGCGTGATCGCACGGTTCCGTCGCGAGGGCGCGACGCTCGAGCAGCTGCGCAGCCCGCACACGATCACCGCGTACGAGCTCGGCGAGGCGGCGGACGGCACGCTGTACATCGTCATGGAGCTGCTCCATGGCGAGAGCCTGTACGAGCTGTTCCGCGCGCGCGGTGCGCTGCCGTGGAAGCGCGTCGTCGCGATCGGTCGCCAGGTGTGCAGCTCGCTCGCGGAGGCGCACTCGCTCGGCATCATCCATCGCGATCTCAAGCCGGCGAACATCCACCTCGAGAAGCGCGATGGTCAGGCCGACTTCGTCAAGGTGCTCGACTTCGGCATCGCGAAGATCATCCGCGACGGTCAGCTCGACACGAGCGAGCTGACGCAGGCCGGCCAGATGATCGGCACGTTCGACTACATGGCGCCCGAGCAGATGGTCGGTGGCGAGTGCACGCCGGCGACGGACATCTACACGCTCGGCGTCGTGATGTACGAGATGATCGCCGGCGTCCGGCCGTTCCACGACGCGCAGAGCACGACGAGCATGCTCGCCGCGCTGCTGACGCAGGACGCGCCGCCGCTCGGCTCGCACTGCGAGGTGCCGCCGGAGCTCGACCGCATCATGCGCAAGTGTCTCGAGCGCGAGCCGCAGAACCGCTACGGCGACGTCGCCGATCTATCGGCGGATCTCGGGCGGCTGCTCGCGTCCGACGAGAACGAGACGAAGATGGTGGCAGCGACGCCGGCGCCGCAGCCGCACGACGAGGTGACGGTGATCGACACGCGTCAACGAGCGTCACTGCCGCCGCGCCGCGACACCGCCGCGCCGCACGTCGTGCGCCGGCCGCCGACCGGAACGCCGCTCGGCACGCCCGATCCGGATCGCCGCGCGTCGGCACACGTGATCCCGCGCGATCGCCGCGATAGCTCGCAGCCTCCGTTCGATCCGAACGCGCGCATGCGCCGCGAGAGCACGCCGGGTCCGGTGCGCCGCGACAGCGCGAAGGCCGAGCCCGCGCGCGTCCGGCGCGACAGCTCGCAGCCACCGTTCGAGCCGCGCAAGGCGCAGCGGACACCGACGCCGCCGCCGACTCCGGTGCCCGCGGCCAGGTCGGCGCCCGTCCCGCAATCGGTCGACGACGCGTGGGCCGACACGAAGCCGACGAACCCGCAGGGCTGGGAGGCGAAGCCGTCCGCGCGCCCCGCGCCCGACGATCCGGGCTGGTACGACAGCAAGCCGACCGATCCGCGCGGCGGCTGGCACGATCCGCGGCAGCCGAATCCGTTCAAGCCCGGCGCCGACGCGCGTCCGCCGGCGCTGACGTTGCCGCTGCCGAAGGTCGCCGACGCACGGTCTCCGGTCCCGGCGGGCGATCCGATGCGGCCATCGAATCCGGTGATGGTCGGCGCTCCGATCGTGCGGCCGAGCCCGCAGCAGCCGTACGGGGCGCCGATGCCGCACGTCCCGATGCCACCGATGGCGATCCCGCAGACGCCGATCGCGACGCCACCGGGGATGGCCGCGGGTGCGTGGGCGACGCCGTATCAGCAGCAGCCCGCGCGCGGCAGCTCGACCGACGTCCCGGTGTTCGACATGGGCGGCGCGCACATGCGCGAGGTGCTCGTGCGCCGCATCGTGTGGATCAGCGTCATCGTGATCGCCGCGATCCTCGTGATCGTCGTCGCGAAGCTGCTCTGAGCTACGTCGCGTAGACGAGCGCGAGATAGACGCCGGCGCCGGCGAGGTAGCCGACGAGCGCAGGCAGCGAGATCCGCTTCAGGTACCAGCCGAAGCTGATCTGCTGGATGCCCATAACTGCGACTCCGGCAGCCGAGCCGATGATGAGGATGCTGCCGCCGGTGCCGGCGCAGTACGCGAGAAACGTCCAGAAGTGATGATCCGGCGGAAACGTCGTCAGCGGATACATGCCCTGCGCCGCGGCGACGAGCGGCACGTTGTCGACGATCGCCGACGACAGGCCGATCGACATCGTGATCACGTCGACGTTGCCGATCGCACGCTCCATCCATGCGGCGAGCCCATGCAGGTAGCCGGCGCTCTCGAGCGCGCTGATCGCGAGCAGGATGCCGAGGAAGAACAGCACGCTCGGCGCGTCGATCCGCTGCAGCGCGGCCGATACCGACAGCGCGCTGCGGTTCTCGTCGTTCTTGCGCTTGTGGATCAGCTCGGTGAGCGTCCATAGCAGGCCGAGCCCGAGCAGGATGCCGGCGAACGGTGGCAGGTGCGTCAGCGTCTTGAACACCGGTACGAGCACGAGCACGCCCATCCCGGTGAACAGCACGAGCTTGCGCTCGAGCGGCGTGGTCGGCAGGTTCTTGTGCGTGGTCTCCGCGAGCATCGGGCTCGCGATGTCGCCGCGCATCTGCACGCCCATCCACGCCACCGGTACCGCGACGCTGACGAATGCGGGAAGCAGCAAGCTCTTGATGATGTGCGTCGTCGTGATGTGGCCACCGATCCAGAGCATCGTCGTCGTGACGTCGCCGATCGGAGACCACACACCGCCGGAGTTCGCGGCGATGATGATCGCGCCGCCGTAGTACATGCGATCGCGCGCGTCGCTGACCAGCTTGCGCGTCAGCGACATCATGACGATCGACGTCGTGAGGTTGTCGAGCACGGCGGACAGCACGAACGAGAACACCGCGATCACGAGCAGCAGCTTGCGCCGGCTGCGCGTCGTGACGCGCGACGTGATCAGCTCGAAGCCGTCGTGCGCGTCGATCAGCTCGACGATCGTCATCGCGCCGAGCAGGAAGAACAGGATGCCGGACAGATCGCCCATGTGCTCGGCGAGCTGCGTGACGACGTGCGTCGCGTCGTTCGGCACGATGTACGCCGTCCAGCACAGCACGCCCGTCAACAGCGCAATCGCTGACTTGTTGATCTGCAGCGAGTGCTCGAACGCGATCGCGAGATAGCCGAGCACGAAGATCGCGATGACGAGCACGCCGGTCGTCTTCGTATCACGACGGCGCGGATCGCGTGCAATCGCGAGCACATGCCGCATCACGGCACGACGACGATCGATCCGACACGCGCGCAGCGTCGTATCTCAACTGCGCGGATCGACGGAGGCTGACAGCGCTACGTCGTCTGCAAGCGCGGCCTTCCCGAGCCAGCGAGATGCTGGAAGGACGGGGAGGTGTCTCGTTTATTCACACTGTTTCGCGAGGTCTTTCATGGTCATCGAACAGATCACGACTCGAATAGTTCGCTCGTGCGTTTGGTTTCATGAAGGAACTTCGATGACGTGTTCGGCGTGCACAGGACCGTGGCATCTCGGGACCGCGTTCTGCGCTTCGTGCGGTGAGCGGCTTCACGATCGCTTCGTCGGCACGCTGCTCGACGAGCGCTATCGCATCGAGGCGCGGATCGCCGCGGGCGGCTTCGGAACGATCTATCGCGCGATCGCGCTGGCGACGAACCAGCCGGTCGCGATCAAGGTGCTGCACGCGCAACACACGAGCGATCCGAGTGTCAGCGCGCGGTTTCGCCGCGAGTCGATCGCGATGTCGAGCCTGCGCGATCCGCACACCGTCACGACGCTCGAGATCGGCGAGGACGCCGGCGGCACGCGCTTCATCGTCATGGAGCTGCTGCAGGGCCAGAGCCTCGCCGATCGGTTCGCGGCGACCGGGCCGCTGCACTGGCGCACCGTGCTGTCGATCGTGCGCGCGGTGTGCAGCTCGCTCGCGGAGGCACACGCGCTCGGCATC
This sequence comes from Kofleriaceae bacterium, assembly GCA_035715365.1. Lineage (GTDB taxonomy): Bacteria > Myxococcota_A > Polyangia > Haliangiales > Haliangiaceae > JABFXX01. The sequence goes on from DASTLB010000084.1 coordinate 47,113, forward strand.
GTCCATCGCGACCTCAAGCCGGCGAACATCTTCCTCGCGCAGCACCCCGCGCCGGACTTCGTGAAGGTGCTCGACTTCGGGATCGCGAAGATCCTGCACGGCAGCAACATCGACGACGGCAACGAGCTGACGCGCATCGGCCAGGCGATCGGCACGCTCGAGTACATGTCGCCCGAGCAGCTGATCGGCGGCGACGTCGATCACCGCACCGACATTTACACGCTCGGCGTCGTCGCGTACGAGCTGCTGACCGGGCGGCGTCCGTTCGCCGACGTCACCGGGCCGACCGGCCTCGTCACGGCCTTGATGACGCGCCGGCCACCGCCGCCGTCGACCGTCGCGCGCGGCCCGCTGCCGCCCGAGCTCGATGGCGTGCTGCTGCGCTGCCTCGAGCGCGAGGCGCCGGATCGCTACGGCAACGTAGGCGAGCTGATCGCGGTGATCGACCGCATGCTGATGACGCGCGAGCAGCTCGTGACGACGCAGCGGATCTGGAACCGCACGCCGGTCGCGACCGTCGCGCCCGCGGTCGTCGACGACCTCGACGACGACACGGTGCTCGACATGCGGCCGCTGTTTCCGCACGAGCCGAGCGGCTTCGGCGAGCTCGCGCACCAGCTCGAGTCGGCGCAGCCCGTGTTCGACGACATCGCGCGCCAGCAGGTGCTCGCGCGCGACTCCGAGCCGCGCGTGTGGCGCGTCGCGGGGACGGGTGCGCCGTCGCTGCAGCAGCCGCAACCGGAGCCGGAGTCGCCGTTCGCGGTCGGGACCGGGATGGTCGCGGGCGGCACGACGACGAACGCGCCGGTGCCGACGAGCATCGCGCGGATCCTCGTGTGGGCGATGATGCTGGCGCTGCTCGGTCTCGGGCTCGGGATGGCGATCGCGTACGCGGTCGCGTGATCCGGATCGGCGGGTCGCTCGTATCCGAGCCGGGATGCCGGCGCTACTCGTCCACGGCGTGTTCGGGGCGCTCTCCGCGCTCGTCACCGATCCGCACGTCTCGGCGGCAACCGAGCCGGCGGAGGTGACCGCGTCGGCAGAGGCGACGCTCGAGGTCACCTCGCGGCTGCGGCTCGTGCCGTCCGCGCGGCTCGACGGCGCGGTGTGGTCGACCTCGGACCTCGCGAGCCGCGATGCGCGGGTGCTGCCGGCCGTGCGCGCCGAGCTCGCGGTGACCGCGTGGCTCGCGATCGACGGTGAGGTGCGGTGGTCGCCGGCCGGCACGCTCGCGTACGCCGGGATGACGGTACGCGACGGCGAGCACTTCGTCGCGCTGCGCGGCGGTGCGCACGCCGATCGCTTCGTCGACCTCGTCGCCGGGACGACGATCGCGGACCTCGACGTCGCGCTCGCGATCACGACCGCGACGGTGCCGGCGTGGCTCGAGGTGCAGACCGGCGACGACCGCCCCGGTGCGCTCGCAGCGACGGCGACCGCCGCCTATCGGTTCTAGTGGCGCTCGATCGCGAGGCGGCCGCGCTCGGCGCTGTCGCGAACGCGCGGCACGCGATCGGTCGCGGCGCGCTCGAACAGCGGCTTCGCCGCCGCGAGGTCGCCGGCGTCGTAGTACAGCCAGCCGAGCAACGCGCGGGCCTCGTTCGCGCGCGGCGACGACGGAAACGTCGCGACGAACCGGGCGAGCGCGGTCCGCGCGGTCGCGGCATCACCGGCTCGCTTCGCGGCAGCGCCGGCCCAGAAGCAGGCGTCCTCGGCGAGCGCGCTGGTCCCCGCGAGCGTGCACGCCTTCGCGAACGACGTCGCGGCGTCGCCGGCGCGGTTCGCGCGCAGGGCGGTCCAGCCGGTGCGGAACTCGAGCTCGCCGGGGCTCGCGGCCGGTGGCGCTGGTGGCGGCGGAGGCTCGTCGTGGTTCGTCGGCGCCGGCGACGGCGACGGCGACGGCGCCGTGGTCACGCGATGCGGCGTGCGTCGCTCGGGGCGCTTCGCCGGTGGCGCGTCCGGCTTCGGCGGTGGCGGCGGCGTGACGAGTGGCGCGCGCTCGATCACCGCGGTCTTCGTCGGCGCGTGCCATGCGGTGCCGGCCTTGATGATCACGCGTGGACCGTCGATCACGCGCAGCTCCGCCTCGCCGGTGGCGACCGCGACCGCATCGACGTGATCGGCGACCGCGTCGACGGTGAACCGCGACTCGCCACGGATCTCGATCTCGGCGTCGCCGGTGCGGACGCGAAACCGCTCGCCCGGTGCGAGCGCGGCGACCTGCAGCGCGACGCTGCCGTCGCGCACGTGGACGACGAAGTCGGGGAATGGCGAGACCCGCTCGAGGCGCGCGCCGTCTGTCGGCGTGATCGCGACCGCGGTCCCGACGCGTGCGGCCGGCTCGCTCGCGGGCGCGCGCGTCCACCACACGACGAGCGCGGCGGCGGCGGCGAGCGACACGCCGGCGGCGATCGCGATCGCGGCGATCGGGCGGCGCGCGCGCGGCGTCTGGTTCGCGGCCGCGGCGAGCATCCGCGTGCGGTTCTGCTCGGCGACCGCTGCACTCGCGTCCGGCGCGGGCAGCGAGCGCGCGAGCGCGTCGAGCTCGCCGTCGTCGGGAATCCACGGCGCGGTCATCGCTGGAGCTCCTCGAGCGTGGCGCGCAGCGCGTCGCGCGCGTCGGACAGTCGCCGCCACAGGCTTGCCTCGCGGATGCCGAGCGCGCGCGCGGCGTCCTTGCCGGGCACCTCCTCGATCACGCACATCACGTAGGCCTCCTTGAGCGCGGGCGACAGCGCCTCGACGGCGAGTGCGAGGTAGCGCCGGCGCTGCTCGAGCTCGAGCCCGCGATCCGGCATCGGACCTGGCGCGGTCGGGACAGCCGCGAGCCGCGTCGCGATCGCGCGCTGCCGGAGATCGCCGCGCACGTGATCGCGCACGAGGTTCGCCGCGATCCCGAACAGCCACGTCTTCACCGCCGAGTCGCCGCGAAACCGCGGCGCCGAGCGATGCGCCTCGAGGAACGTCGACTGCACGAGGTCGTCGACGCTCGGATCGTGCGCGCCGGCGAGCCGCGCGACGAACCGGTAGACGTCGCGGTGAAACCGGTCGTACAGCGCGCCGAGCGCCGCCTGATCGCCGGCCGCGACCGCCGAGACGAGCGCGCGATCCGACAGCTCGTCGATCGTGCCTTCGATCCGGCGCAACGGGATGACCTTGCCCTCGGTCACCGGACCTCGAAGCGCGCGCCGAGCGCCGCACGGAAGAACGTCCTCGGATCGGCGGTGCCGTCGCTGCGCAGCAGCGCGGTGTCACCGGTCAGCTGGGCGTACAGGCCGATGCCGCGGCCGAGGCTGCGCGCCAGCTCGACGTGGACGTCGGCGCGCAGCTCGTGCGTTCCGTCGATCACCTCGAACGGCATCGCGTGGATATCGAGATGTGTCGAGCTGACGCGCAGCCAGCCGTAGCCGACCGCGATGCCGGGCGCGAGCGTGAACGCGCCGAGCCGCCGCGGCAGCTCGACGGTCGCGAGCGCGTGGATCTGATCGGTGCCATGTGCCGCGGTCGTCGTGCTGCCCGTCGCGTGCGCGCCACGCGCGAGCGCGCCGACGCACACCGGCCCGACGCGGCGGCACCCGGTGACCGCGACGCCGAGCCACAGCGCCGCGTTGTCGGCGACCGCGGTCTCGAATCGCGCACCGAGCGCGCTCGCGGCGACCGGCGCGGGCGCGGCCGCCTCGACGATCGCGGGCTCCTCGGGCAGCGTGCCGGCCTCGACCTCCTGCAGCGTCCACGACTCGACGATCGTCGCCGCGGTCGCGACGTCGCGGACCTCGCGCTCGCCGGTGCGCGCGAACGTGTCGGTCACGGCGAGGTGCACGCGATCGCCGCGCATGCTGACCTGCACGCGCAGCGCCGGGCAGTCCGCGGTTGCCGTCGTCGCGATCCCGCTCGCCGCGAGGCGCTCGCCGAGCTGCGCGACGAGCGCCGGATCGCCGGACGCGATCGCCGCCGGCTTGCAGTCGGCGTGCGCGCGAGCCGCCGTCGCGAGGCACGACAGCGCGGCCACTCCGACGAGGGCTGCGCGGCTCATCGCGATCGAGGCTATCACGCGGTCGCTCGCCATCGCTCAGTTGTCGACGGCGCCCTCCGCGATCCATTGCCGGATCAGCTGCTTGTCCGCGTCGGACAGCCGGAACGTCGACGTCGCCGGCGGCATCGCCTCCGACGGCACGCCGGGCGACGCCTCGCACAGATCGGTACCTTCGATCTTGTCGACGAGATAACTCGCCGCCGGATCGCCGGGTACGACGTAGCGCGAGTCCGCACCGCACTGCCACGGCGCGAGCTCGAGCAAGCGCTCGTACAGCGTGCGGTCCGGACAGTCGGTCGGCTCGCCGGCGCGCGGGCCGCCGTAGATCTGCGCGCCGAGCGATGCGTCCTCGAGCGTCAGCCAGCCGCGACAGCCCATGTTCAGCGTCGCGGCGTACTGCGCGCGCTCGTGACAGCCGGTCGAGCCGGTGCCGCACGACCGCGCGAAGATCGGCACGACCTGCGCGCGGAAGTTCACGCGCGTCGGATCCGGATCCGGATCGGGGCACGCGCACGCGCCGAAGTCGCCCGTGTCCTCGCACGTCTGGGTGCCACTGCCGGTCGAACAGCTGCACGTCGCGACGTCACCCGGGGTGCAGCTGCCGCCGGGGCCCGGGGTTGGATCGCTCGCGCAGCCGGCCGCGAGACCGACCACGATCAAGAAGCTCGCCTTCATGCGCCATGAGTGGAGGTTCCGCGCCCGACCTTCGGAAAAAATCAGCCGATCGCCGAAGCTCGCGAGATCGCGCGCGAAGATTGGACCGAAGGTCCGGCGCCCGGCCGCCACTCATGGCCATGCGCATGCTCCTCCTCGCGTCGTTCCTGATCGCCGGCCTGATCGCCGGCTGCACCGATCCCGCCGAGCCTCCCGCCGCGCCGACGAACCTGACCGTGATGGCGCTCGGCGCGGGCGCGCACCTGACGTGGGTCGACAACTCGGACAACGAGCTCGAGTTCGCGATCCAGCGCATGCAGGTCGGCAGCGAGCCGGCGATGCGCGAGCTCGCGCGCGTTCCGTTCGACGGCACCCAGTACCACGACGAGCCGATCGTCCCGGGTGCGACCTACCAGTACGAGGTGATCGCGACGAACGACGGCGGCGACGCGGCCTCGAACCTCGTGACGTTCGTGGCGCCGTGATCCGCGCGAGCTGGATCGTCGTCGTCGCGTGCAGCACGCCGGTCGACCACGAGCTGCCGCAGCCGCCGGTGCTCGTCGACACGAACCCGGATCCGGCGATCGTCGAGGTCTCGCTCGTCGCCGAGCCCGCGACGCTCGAGCTGCTGCCGGGCACGACGACCGACGTGTGGGCGTTTCGCGACGCCGCGGGCACCGGATCGATCCCGGGCCCGCTGCTCGAGGCGAAGCTCGGCGATCGCGTGATCGTCCACTTCGAGAACCGGCTGCCGGTCGCGACCACGATCCACTGGCACGGCCTGCGCGTGCCGAACGCCGCCGACGGCACGCCGAGCGCGCAGCTCGCGATCGAGCCGGGCGCGCGGTTCGACTACGTGTTCGACGCGATCGATGCCGGCCTGTACTGGTATCACCCGCACGTCGAGGCCGACGTCCAGATCGAGCGCGGCCTCTACGCGCCGATCCGGATCGCGGACACCACCGCGATCGATGTCGCGGCGGATCGCGTGCTCGTGCTCGACGACGTCAAGCTCGACGCGAGCGGCGCGCTGTCCGAGACGACCGATCGGCTCGACATGATGCTCGGCCGCCAGGGCAACGTGCTGCTCGTCAACGGCCGCGTGCAGCCGACGCTCGTCGCCGCCGGCACGCGCGAGCGCTGGCGGATCGTCAACGTCGCGAACGGCCGCTACTTCCACCTCGATCTACCCGGCCATCGCTTCACCGTGATCGGCTGGGACGGTGGCCTGCTGCCCGGGCCGTACGAGGCCGAGACGCTGCTCGTCGCGCCCGGCGAGCGCTACGACGTGATCGTCGAGCTCGCCGCCGACACGACGCTGCGCAACATCTACTACGATCGCGGCCACGACATCCCGGATCCAGGTCCGAAGGATCTGATGATCGTGCGCGCCGGTCCCGCGACCGAGCACGCAGCGTTGCCGCCGGGCCCCGCGATCGCGCCGATCGACACCGCCGGCGCGCCCGAGGTGATGCTGACGCTGCGCGAGATCGACGACGGCGTCGCGATGCCATCGTTCACGATCAACGACGAGGCGTTTCCCGACACCACGCCCGTGCTCGGCGAGCAGGACGCGGTCGCGGTGTGGAACGTCGTCAACGACACCGAGATGGATCACCCGTTCCATCTCCACGGCATGGCGTTCCAGATCGAGGATGACCGGCTCGGCTGGAAGGACACCGTCAACATCCCGCAGAAGCAGACGCGGCGGCTGCGCGTCCGCTATGGCGGCGCCGGGCGCTGGATGTTCCACTGCCACATCCTCGAGCACGCCGAGCGCGGGATGATGTCCGAGCTGGTGGTGAGCCCCCGCCTGTAACCCGGAGGACGCGAGCCCCACCGGGCGGGGCCAGTCCGAAGTGCGTGTGATTCCTCGACCCGGCCCGTGGCATGGCCCCTGCTGAAGCTCCTTGGGCCCACTCACCACAGCCCCAAGGATTGCCCATGTCCAAGAAGCACCACGATCCGTTCACATCGATCTCGTCGGCGGATCTCGGCAAGGTCTCCGGCGGCGCGGCTCGCGTCACCGCGCGATCCAGCGGCGCGAACGCAGAGATCACGCAGATGCTCACGCAGGTCACCAGCGCCATCAAGGATCTCGCCAGCCAGAAGCAGGGCGGCATGGATCCGATGATGATGATGATGATGATGATGATGGGTGGTGGCGGCGGCGGTGGCGGTGGCGCCCCGGCCGCGGCTCCCCCGCCGCCTCAGGCGCCGGTCATCAACATCACGACCAGCGTCAAGCGCGGCTGCGGCGGCTGACTCAAGGCAGCGCGCTCGTCCGCACGACGCGCACGCGGTGGAACGGTTCGCCGTTGCCGACATTGCCGTCGGCGACAACGAGTCGGGCCGCATCGGCTGCGATGCCCTCGAGCCCGTAGAACCGTGCACCGCGTGGCTCGTCGGAGTCGATCCAGCCTCGCGTGCCATCCCCGACGACGGTCTCGACCGTATCGTTCGCGATGCGGCGGATGAAGAACGTCTTCAGGTCGGTCACGTAGAGGCCATCGGGTCCGACGGCAAGCGCCTGCGGTCCGGCGAGCTGCGCGACCGCGACCGGTCCGTCGATGTTGCCGAGCTCGCCCGATCCGGCGAGATCGCTGACGACGCCGGTCAACGTCACGCGTCGGATGCGGTGGTTGTCCTGATCGGCGACCGCGAGATCGCCATCCGGCAGGAGCACGACATCGTAGGGCTGCGCGAACCGGGCCTCGGCGCCGGTGCCGTTCGCGTAGCCGGGGCTGTCGACGGCGCCGGCGAGCGCGGTCTCGATCCCGGTCGCCGGATCGAGGATCGAGACGACGTGGTGCATGTGATCGGACATCGCGATCCGTCCATCGGGCAGGACGGCGAGCCCGCGCGGGCGTCCGAGGTCGCGCGCGATCACCGTGGCATCGCCGGTGTTCGGATCGACGCGCCAGATCGTGCCGGTATCGATCGAGTGGGCACCTTGATCGTTATCGTCGGTCTCGACGTACAGCGTGCCGTCGGCCGCGAACGCGAGCCCGAATGGCGCCGAGAATCCTTGCCGCTGGACGAGCGTGGTGGTCGTGCCATCGGCGGTGATCTTGCGGACGCGATCGTTGTCGAAGTCGGTGACGAACACCGTGCCGTCGGCGGCGATCTCGACGTTCGTCGGGTTGTTGAATCGCGCGGCGTCGCGATCGCCGTCGGCGGTGCCCGCCTGCTCGCAGCCCGCTAGCGTCGTGACCGCGAGCGTCAGCGCGCCGCGCGTGCAGGGGATCGCAGCGTCGACGCCGCCATCGGTCGTCTGCGGCGAGTCCGAGCACGCGACGACCGCCGCCAGGCTCAGGACCACGCCACGCGACGTCATCACACCGAAGTGTAGGCAAAACGATCGCGGTGCGCGAGTCACATGCCGCCTGCTGCGTGCGCTCGTTCACGCGTGGGCGGCGCGGCCGGCGACCCACCAGCCGGTGAGGCCGCCGGCGATGACGCCTACGACGATCCCCGTTGCGCCCCCGAGCCCGGTCGTCGCGCATCCGAGCAACCCGGTGAGCGCGGCGGTCGCGAGCGCGCCGACGGCGAACCGGACCGGCGAGGCGTCGACGATCGCACGTGTTCCCACGAAGATGCCGACGAGCGAGCTCGAGCCGAAGCACGCGATCAGGCATGGCCACGAGGCAGCGGTCTCGCAGCCCGTGCAATGCGTGCGCGTCAGCGCAAACACGACGGCCGGCGCGAGCAGCGGCGGCAGTCCGGCGACGACGCCGGCGACTGCACCCCGCCGCCACGCCCCGCCGCGCCAGCCGAGCACGGCGAGCGTGGCCGCGAGGGTCGCTGCGACGAGCCACATCGCACTCGACGTCGGATGCAGCGCGACCGCGACGACGACGAGCACCACGGCCGTCGCGAGCCCGCGCAGCCCGGAGACGACGTGGGCGCGCTCGTAGGCGCGACGCGCCCGGCGCAAGGCGAGCTCAGGGTGTGTCATGGCGAGACCTCCAGGCGAGCCGCAGGCGCCCGAGCGCGCGCTCGAGGCGCTTGCGAAACGTGGCCGGGGCGAGCGCGGCGCGCAGCTCGTCATCGCCGTCGAGCGCGGCCGCGATCACCTCGATGTCGCGCGCCGGCAGGCCGGCGAGTGTCGCGAGCGCGGCGCGCGCGAGCTCGCGCTCGTCGGCGAGCTGTCGGCCGTCGACGACGAGCGTGGCGGCGAGCCCGTCATCGCCGTCGAGCTTGCCGCGCACGACGCGACGCCGCGCGGTCCGGCACTGCCACGTCGCGTGGGTGAGCGCCCACGTCAGCGCGTCGCGCGTTCGATCGTAGCGCTCGAGCTGGCCGAACAATCCGACGAGCGTGTCCTGTGCGACATCCTCGGCGAGCGCGCGATCGCCGAGGAACCGCAGCGCGTACGCGTGGACGACCGGCCACAGCGCTGCAAACAGCGGATCGAGGGCGGCACGCTCGCCTTCGCTGGCGGCGGTCATCCACGCGGTCAGCTGCGCCCGGTCGATCACGTCAGTGCTGGCAGAACGGGCACCCGGGGCAGCAGGCGGCCTGACCATCGCAACACGCGGCACCCGTGGACTGGGCGGCGGCGACGGCGGGAACGAGGAGTGCGGCGAGGAACGCGATCCGGCGGAGAATGGTCATGCCCGTATGGGCACGAACCGCCGCGACCGTGACAGCTAATCCGCGGCCGCCTCGTAGCCGGCTTCGTGGACCGCGGCGACGAGGCTAGTCGTGGGAGATCGCTCGGGATCGTGGACGACCTTCGCGCGCGCTTCTGCGAGATTCACCTCGACGGCGGACACGCCCTCGACCCCGCGAAGGGCCGCATCGACATGCTTCACGCATCCGTTGCAAGTCATCCCGGTGATACGCAAGGTGGTGATCACCTGCGGACCGTAGCATGCAGCCCGTGACGATCGACCTGCCTGTCCTGGGGATGACGTGCGCGGCCTGCGTGCGTCGGGTCGAGAAGGCCGCGCTCGCCGTGCCGGGGATCGCGACCGCCGAGGTCAACCTGCCGCTATCGCGGGCGCGGCTGACGATCGATCCCGCGCAGGTGTCGCCGCAGGTCGCGGTCGCCGCGATCCGCAAGGCTGGCTACGAGGTGCCGGCGGACGCGCTCGACGAGGCGCCGCGCGGTGGCCAGCGGCTCGCCGCGATCGAGCGCGCGCACGCCGACGAGACCGCGGGGCTGCGCCGCGACGCGGTGCTCGCGATCGCGCTGATCGTGCCGCTGCTCGCGCTCGCGATGCTGCACCTGCACGCCTCGCTCGCGAGCGTGGTCGCGCAGCTCGCACTCGGCACCGCGGTCGTGCTCGGGCCCGGCACGCGCTACCTGCGCGCCGGGTTTCGCGCCGTCCGCCACAAGAGCCCGGACATGAACACGCTGATCGCGCTCGGCGCCGGCGCGGCGTGGCTGTCGTCGACGATCGTCGCGGTGCGCTGGCTCGCCGGGCCGCGCCATCACGCGCCCGCGCTGTACTTCGAGGCCGGGGCCGCGATCGTCGCGTTCGTGATGATCGGCAAGCTGCTCGAGGCGCGCGCACGGTCGCAGCTCGCGGATGCGGTGCGCGGCCTGCTGTCGCTCGCGCCGACGACCGCGCGCAAGCTCGTCGACGGTGCGCCGGTCGAGGTCGAGGCGAGCTCGCTCGTGCCCGGCGACGCGATCGCGATCCGGCCCGGCGAGCGGATCGCGGCGGACGGCACGTTGATCGAGGGCCGGTCCGCGGTCGACGAGTCGCTGCTCACCGGCGAGGCGATGCCGGTCGACAAGGCCGAGGGCGCACCGGTCTATGCCGGGACGCTGAACCATCACGGCGCACTCGTCGTGCGCGTCGCGCGCGCCGGCGGCGATACGTCGCTCGCGCGGATCGCGCGTGCCGTCGAGGATGCGCAGGGCGGCAAGGCACCGATCGCGCGGCTCGCCGATCGCGCGAGCGCGGTGTTCGTGCCCGCGGTGCTCGCGATCGCGGCGGTCACGTTCGTCGCGTGGTGGCTCGCCGGTGGCTCGGTGCCGGTCGCGGTCGAGCGCATGGTCGCGGTGCTCGTGATCGCGTGCCCGTGCGCGCTCGGGCTCGCGACGCCGGCGGCGGTGGCCGTCGGGACCGCGCGCGGTGCCGTGCTCGGCGTGCTGTTCCGGCACGGCGCGGCGCTCGAGCTCGCGAGCACGATCGAGGTCGCGTGCCTCGACAAGACCGGGACGCTGACGACGGGCAAGCCGACGCTCGTGTCCGAGCCCGACGCCGAGCTGTTGCGCGTCGCGGCGACGGTCGAGCAGGCGAGCGAGCATCCGATCGCCCACGCGATCGTCGAGGCCGCCCGCGCGCGCGGCCTGACGCTCGGTCGCGCGACCGAGATCCATGTCGAGCCGGGCGGCGGGATCGCGGCGATCGTCGACGATCACCCGGTGCGGGTCGGCAGCCGCGACTTCGTGCTGCTCGGCGGCGTCGAGGCGCCGGTCGTCGAGGCCCCGCCGGGCGCGAGCCTGTCCTACGTCGCGATCGCGGGCGGGTTTGCCGGCACGCTCGCGGTCGCGGATCCGCCGGCCGAGGCGGCGCGCGACGCGATCGCGGACCTGCGCGCGCTCGGCGTCGAGCCGGTGATGATCACCGGCGACCGCGAGGCGACCGCGCGGTCGATCGCCGACGCCGTCGGGATCACCGAGGTCCACGCGGACGTCCGGCCGACCGGCAAGGCCGCGCTCGTCGCCGCGCAGCGCGACCGCGGGCGGCGCGTCGCGATGATCGGCGACGGCATCAACGACGCCCCGGCGCTCGCGGCCGCCGACCTCGGGATCGCGCTCGGGACCGGCACCGACCTGGCGGCCCAGACGGCGGATATCACGCTGCTCCGGGGTGGGATTGCCGCGCTGCCGACCGCGCTGGCGCTCGCGCGGGCGACCCTGCACACGATCCGCCGAAACCTCGTCGCCGCGTCGGTTTACAACGTGATCTGCATCCCGATCGCCGCGTTCGGCCTGCTGTCGCCGGTGCTGGCGAGTGCGGCGATGTCGCTGTCGAGCGTGTCGGTTCTGGTGTCCTCACTCGCGCTGCGATCTTTCCGACATTCGACCGCCCGGCCTTCGCCGAGATCTTGAGCATCCGGGGCAGTTCAGGCGATCCTCGGCCCCAAAGAGGGACCATGGCCTGGCTTCGACTCGTGCTGGTTGTGTGCGCGCTGTCCGCGTGCAAGTTCAATCCGGCCGCCAATGATGACACCGGGGACGCGACCGACAGCGTCACCGTCGAGTTCACGACGAGCTCGTCGAGCGCCGACGAGAGCGGCGACGTGATGGTCGAGGTCGCGCTGTCCGGGCAAGCCGGCTCGACGGTGACGGTCAGCTACGGCGCGAACGACGGCAGCGCGCTGCTCGATTCCGACTACTCGCTGGCGGGCTCGACGCTGACGTTCGCGCCCGGCGAGACGACGCAGCGGATCCCGGTGCACATCATCCCCGACGGCATGATGGAGATGGACGAGACGTTCGAGCTCCGTCTGCTGTCGGCGTCGGGCGCGACCGTCGGCAGCAACAACGCCCACACGATCACGATCAGCAACGACATCCTGCCGCGCGTCTCGTTCTCCGCGGACACGTCGAATTCGGTCGAGGATCAGCAGACGACGATCACCGTGCAGCTCGACAAGGCCGCGCCGACCCAGACCACGGTCGAGATCGGCATCCTCGGCACCTCGACCGCGAGCGGTGCGGACTTCACGCTCGCCGCGGACACCGTCGTGACGTTCCCCGCCGGGTCGATGACGCAGACCGTGCAGCTCGGCGAGATCGACGACAACCTCGACGAGGATCCCGAGACCGTCCAGCTCGAGCTCAAGAACGCGTCGACCGGCATCATCATCGGCACGGTCGGCACGCGCACGCACACGATCGACGACAACGACGATCCGCCCGTGCTGCAGTTCCAGGCGTCGACGAGCACCGCGGCCGAGAACGGCGGCAACAAGGCGATCGTCGTGACGCTCGACAATCCGTCGGGCAAGACGGTGAGCGCGAGCTACAGCGCGAGCGGCGCGCTCGGCGATGCGACGGTCGTCGGCGCGCCGGGCACCGTGACGTTCGCGCCGGGCGAGACCCAGCAGACGATCACCGTGACGCCGATCGACGACACGATCGACGAGGACAACCAGAGCGTCACGATCACGCTCGGGAACCTCAGCAACGCGACGCTCGGCGGCCGCGACACGCACACGCTCACGATCCTCGACGACGACAACCCGCCGTCGGTCCAGTTCACGACCGCCGCGCAGAGCGTCGCCGAGGCGAACACCTCGGTCGTCGTGGTCGCGACGCTGTCGTCGGCGAGCGAGAAGACCGTGACGATGCCGTTCACGACGAATGGCAGCACCGCACAGACGCCGCAGGACTTCTCGATCTCGACGTCGCCGCTGACGTTCGCGCCCGGCACGACGTCGCGCTCGCTCACGATCGACGTCCAGGACGACAACAGCGACGAAGCGGACGAGACCGTCGCGGTGTCGATCACGAACCCGACGAACGCCACGATCGGGGGCACCGCGACGCACTCCGTGACGATCACCGACAACGACAACGCGCCTCAGGTGTCGTGGGATCCGACGCAGAGCGACGCGATCGTCAACGAGGGCGATCCGCCGCCGAACAGCCGGAGCTTCTCGTACGACGTCGTGCTGAGCGCCGCCTCGGGCAAGCAGGTGACGGTGCCGATCTCGTTCTCCGGCGACGCCGACCTGCTCGCCGACTACACGGTCGGGACCGCGATGCCGCTCGTGTTCGCACCCGGCGAGACCCGCAAGTCGGTCACGATCCGCGTCGTCGCGGACACGACGAAGGAGACCGGCGCCGACCAGGACGAGGACGTGATCATGACGATCGACACCGTCGGCCTGCTCAACGCGACGCGCACGAACCCGTTCACGCGCACGCACACGATCCACGACGACGACTGAGATTCGCGTTCGTGCGCGTCCTCGGCTAAGGTCGGCGCGATGGCCGCCGTGCTCGAGGTGCGCGACCTCGTCACTGAATTTCGCAGCGACACCGGTGCGGTGCGCGCAGTCGACGGCGTGTCGTTCGAGATCCCGGCGCGCGGGACGCTCGGCGTCGTCGGCGAGTCCGGCTCGGGCAAGAGCGTCACCGCGCTGTCGATCATGGGCCTCGTGTCGCCGCCGGGCCGGATCGCGGCCGGGCACGTGATGTACGGCGGCCGCGATCTGCGGACGCTCGCGCCCGCCGAGCTGCGCGCGATCCGCGGCAACCGGATCGCGATGATCTTCCAGGAGCCGATGACGTCGCTGAACCCGGTGTTCACGGTCGGCGATCAGGTCGGCGAGGCGGTGCGGCTGCACCAGAAGGCGTCGCGCAGGAAGGCGCGCGAGATCGCGATCGACATGTTCCGGCTCGTCGGGATCCCGTCGCCGGAGGACCGCGTCGACGCGTATCCGCACCAGCTGTCCGGCGGCATGCGGCAGCGCGTGATGATCGCGATGGCGCTCGCGTGCAAGCCGGATCTGCTGATCGCCGACGAGCCGACGACCGCGCTCGACGTCACGATCCAGGCCCAGATCCTCGACCTGCTGCGCAAGCTGCAGCGCGAGCTCGGGATGGCGATCCTGCTGATCACGCACGACCTCGGTGTCGTCGCGGAGACCTGCGACGAGGTCGTCGTGATGTACGCGGGGCGGATCGTCGAGCGCGCGACCACCGAGACGCTGTTCGCGGCGCCGCGCCACCATTACACCGCGGGGCTGTTGCGCTCGGTCCCGAGCTACGGCGACGGTGCCGAGGTCGCCGACCGGACGCGGCTCGTCGAGATCAAGGGCATGGTGCCGTCGCTCGCCGAGCTGCCGAAGGGCTGCAAGTTCGTCGATCGCTGCCCCGCCGCGCAGCCGCTGTGCCGCGACGAGGAGCCGGCGCTCGTCCCGCTCGGCGCGTCGCACGTGCGCTGTCACTATCCCCTCGACCTGCCGCAAGATGCGGCGGCACGCGGAGCCGATCACGAGGTGTCGCGATGACCGACGTGCTCGTCCGCGCGGTCGGACTGTCGAAGCACTTCGCGACGAAGCTCGCGTGGCCGAAATCTCCGGCGCCGCTCCACGTCAAGGCGTGGCGCGCGATCAGTCGGATGCCGGCGACCGTGCAGGCGGTATCGAGCGTCGATCTCGAGATCCGCGCGGGCGAGACGCTCGGGCTCGTCGGCGAGTCCGGCTGTGGCAAGTCGACGCTCGGTCGCACGCTGCTCCGGCTCGTCGAGCCGACCGCCGGCCAGATCGTGTTCGATGGCAAGGAGATCACGCGGCTCGGCCAGCACACGCTGCGCCCGCTGCGCCGCGAGATGCAGATGATCTTCCAGGATCCGTACGCGTCGCTCAATCCACGGATGAGCATCGGCACGGCGATTGCCGAGCCGCTCGTGATCCACCGGCTCGTGGCGTCGGCGAGCGAGCGCGAGCGGCGCGTCCAGGAGCTGCTCGCGAAGGTCGGGCTGCGCCCCGATGCGGCACGCCGCTACCCGCACGAGTTCAGCGGCGGTCAGCGCCAGCGGATCGGGATCGCGCGCGCGCTCGCGTGCCGGCCGAAGTTCGTCGTGTGCGACGAGCCGATCAGCGCGCTCGACGTCTCGATCCAGGCGCAGATCGTGAACCTGCTCGAGGATCTGCAGGAAGCCGAGCAGCTGACGTACCTGTTCATCTCGCACGATCTCAAGGTCGTGCAGCACATCTGCGATCGCGTCGCCGTCATGTACCTCGGCCGGATCGTCGAGCTCGCCGAGGCGAAGGCGCTGTATCGCACTCCGAAGCACCCCTATACGCAGGCGCTGCTGTCCGCGGTGCCGCGGATTCCGGCCGGCGCAGCGAAGCCGCGGCGCGAGCGGATCATCCTGTCGGGCGATGTGCCGAGCCCGATCGCACCGCCGCCGGGCTGTCCGTTCCACCCGCGATGCCCGGTCCAGAACAAGCCGGACGCCTGCTTCAAGGAGCTGCCGCAGCTGCGCGTGCTTTCGAACGGCTCGCAGGCCGCATGTCACGTCGCGGAGTGAGTTAAGATTTTCCTTCGATGCCTTCGCGGTCCGGGGAGCTCGCGATGCGGCCGCTGCCGGCCGTGCTCCTCGATCTGCACGAGGAGTTCGCGACCGGCAAGCTGACGCTCAAGCGCGGCCGCGTGCTGAAGACGGTCGATCTCGTCAACGGCAATCCCGTCAGCACCGCGTCGACGCCGCGCGACGAGACGCTCGGCCATTTTCTCGTCAACAGCGGCGT
Organism: Kofleriaceae bacterium; assembly: GCA_035715365.1. Taxonomy (GTDB): domain Bacteria; phylum Myxococcota_A; class Polyangia; order Haliangiales; family Haliangiaceae; genus JABFXX01. The sequence continues at coordinate 63,029 of DASTLB010000084.1, forward strand.
CATCACCGAGGAGCAGCACCGGCTCGGCGTCACGCGCGCGACCCAGGTCGGTGGCAAGCTCGGCGAAGCGCTCGTCGCGTTGCAGATCCTCACCGTCGAGCAGCTGATCGATCAGCTCGGGCGCCAGGCGCGCCACAAGATCGTGCAGGCGCTGCGCTGGCCGCAGGGTGCGTGGCGGTTCGATCACGGGCACGCGATCGAGGGCATGCAGCTGCGCATGGTCGAGGTCGTGCTGTCGGGCCTGCGCGACACCGCGGTCGACGATCTCGAGCGGCTCGAGCGGCTCGAGGGCATGTCGTTCGAGCTCTCGCAGCGCGGCCGCCGGCTGCGTCACGAGCTCAAGCGCACGTTCGGCGATCGCGCGGTCCAGCTGCTCGCCGACGGAGCCTCGCTCGTCGATCTCGAGGCGGCGTTTCCGGATCGCGCGAAGGCGCGGCTCGCGATCGACTCGCTGCTGATGTGCGATGCCGTCGAGTCGATCGCGCCCGCCCGCGCCGCGACCCAGCCTCCGGACGCGTCACTGCCGCCGATCCCGCCGCCGTCGATCGGGCGCGCGCCGACGCGGCCGGCCGCCGCCGGATCGGTGCTGTTCGACATCCTGTTCGAGGATATCGGGGTGCCGGCCGACGGTGCCGCGCCGATCGAGCTGCCCGACGCCGATCTGATCGCGATCGACTCCGGCGTCGTGTCGACCGCCGAGATCACCGAGGCGACGCTCGGCCGCGAGCACGTCGCGCGCGCACGCGAGACGCTGACCGCGGAGCACCAGCGCGTGCACGGCGCGGACCACTACGCGGCGCTGATGGTCGGCCGCAAGGCGACGAGCGCCGAGATCGATGCCGCCGCGCAGGCGCGGATCCAGCTCGTCGACGAGCTCGGGCCCCTGCTCGCGGGTTCGCGCGATCCGCGCGATCGCGGCAAGCTCGACGAGCTGCGCAAGGCGTACACCGACGCGCGCGCGATCCTGTTCGACGAGCGCAAGCGCGCCGCCTACGATCGCGAGCTCGCGGGCGGCGAGCTGGTGCAGGTCCCGCCGGCGATCGACACCGAGCTGAGCTTCCGCATGGCGGAGGAGCTGATCGTCAAGAAGCAGTGGAAGCAGGCGATCGGCATGCTGCGCACGGTGATCGCGCGCTCGCCGGGCGAGGCCGACTATCACGCGGCGCTCGGCTGGGCCGAGTGGATGGCGGGCAGCGAGACGCCCGAGGCGGGAGACCGCGCGCGTGGTCACCTCAACACGGCGCTCGAGATCAACCCCGATCACGCGCCAGCGCACGACTACAAGGGTCGGATCGATGCCGCGCTGCAGTCGGACGACGCCGAGGCGCTGTTTCACCTCGAGCGCGCGATCGATCTCGATCCGGCGCGCAGCGACGCGGTCGGCGCGATCGAGAAGCTGCTCGTCGCGCGCGGCGAGCTCCGGCGCTACGAGCGCGTGCTCAAGCGGCTGCTGTTCCGGCTGCGCGGCAAAGGCAACGCTGCGGAGGCGAAGGGCTGGGCACGGCTCGCGCGGCTCTACCTCGATCACCTCGACGATCCGCAGGGCGCCGCGGCCGCCGCCGGCAACGCGCGCCGGATCGCACCGCGCGACTCCGACGTCGCTGAGATCGTGCAGCGCACCGAGAACCGCGCGTACACGGCCGAGCCGATCCGCGCGGGCTGGCGCGAGGCGCTCGGTGATCCGACCTCGGGGGCGGCTCTCGTCAAGACGACCGAGGCGAGCGGCCACACCGACGCCGCGTTCCTCGCCGCCGCGACGATGGTCGCGCTCGGCACGGCGGACGCGAAGATGACCGCGACGTACGAGGCGCAGCGCGCGCGCTCGGTCGGCGTGCCGAAGCTCTCGCTCGCGCGCGATCACTGGGCGCTGCTGCGTCACAAGGACGACAACGTCGAGCTCGGCGGCCTCGTGGAGCTCGTCGCGCCGGCGGTGCACGATGTCGCGCCGATGACGCTCGGCGACAGCGGCGTCGATGCGAGCCAGCGTGTCGACGATACCGATCTGCCGGCGCTGTTCCTGCGGCTGCGCCAGCGCTACGCCGACGTGCTCGGGGTGCCACCCGCGCCGGTGTACTCGAGCGTCGAGCTCGGCGCGCGGATCCACGTCGTCGCGTGCGATCCACCGGTGCTCGTCGCCGGTGACGACGCGCTGACCGCGCCCGAGCGTCCCGACCTCGTGTTCCGCCTCGTCCGGGCGATGACGTTTCTGTGGCCGGGCCGCGCGGTCGGTGCGTCGCGTCCCGGTCGCGTGCTGCGCGCGGTCGTGATGGCGGTCGTTCGCGAGGCGACCGGCTCCGACGTCGGCCGCGACGATCCGCTCGCCCCCGCCGCCGCCGACGCGGTATCACGGCTCGCGAGTCAGAACCGGGTGCAGGCGCGCGCGGCCGCGCTGCGGCTGCTGTCGCGCGGCGGCGGGCTCAACCTGTCGCTGTGGGCGCGCTCGCTGGCGCGCACCGCCGACCGCGCCGCGATGCTGCTGTGCGGCGACATCCCGGTCGCGGTCGCCGGCGCGCGCGAGGTCGGCGAGCTCGACCACGACCTCGTCGAGTTCGCCTACAGCCCGGCGCACGTCCAGCTTCGCAAGCAGCTCGGCCTCGCGCGCTGAGCCGGGGTAGTCGGCGTGGGCTATAGTGGCGACGTGAGCGCGCCTCTCGAGAAGCCCGAGCACCTGCGGCCGGTCGACACGACCTCGTCGTCGTGGCTCGCGCGCCGCAAGCTCGCGGCCGCCGCGGCGGTGCTCGGTGTGCTGTCGTTCGTCGTCGTCGCGGTCGCGCAAGGCGAGGTGTGGGCGACGCCGGACTGGCGCGTCAGCGTGCCGGGGTTCGCGCTCACTGCCATCGCGGCGCTCGCATCGATCGCGCGGCGCGAGCCGCAGGGCTACTGGCTGTGGGGGATCGGGCTCGCGCTCGCCGGTGCGGCGATCGTGCTCGGCTGGTTCCTGATGGTCGCGATCATCATCGGAGCCGCCGCGATCCTGATCTTGATCCTCCACGCGCTGATGTGATGTGAAGCGAGGGACGCCATGACCGAACACCGCCATTTCGACGACCACGAGCTGATCTACGACTGGAACTCGGTCGAGAAGGTGGCGCCGCTGTCGCCGAAGCGCCGCATCCAGTTCCTCGACGAGACGCTGCGCGACGGCATCCAGTCGCCGTCGGTGGTCGATCCGTCGATCGACGACAAGCTGCGGCTGCTCGAGCTCGCGAACGATCTCGGGATCGACACGATGGATCTCGGCTTGCCCGGGGCAGGGCGGCGCGCGATCGAGGACGTCACGATCCTCGCCGAGCACATCAAGAGCCACAAGCTCGCGGTCAAGGCGTCGTGCGCGGCTCGCACGCACCAGAACGACGTCCAGGCGATCATCGACATCTCGCAGAAGGTCGGGATCGAGATCGAGGTGCTGTGCTTCATCGGCAGCTCGCCGATCCGCCAGTACGCCGAGGACTGGGATCTGCCGCGCATGCTGAAGCTGTCGGCCGACGCGATCGATCTCGCGCGCCGCTTCAACCTGCCGGTCGCGTACGTCACCGAGGACACCACGCGCTCGCGCCCCGAGATCCTGACGAAGATGTTCACGACCGCGGTCGAGCACGGCGCGCAGCGGCTGATCGTGTGCGACACCGTCGGCCACGCGACGCCCGACGGGATCCGCAACCTGCTGAAGTTCACGCGCAACGTGCTCGACGGCATGGGCCGCCCCGACGTCGGCATCGACTGGCACGGCCACAACGACCGCGGGCTCGGCGTCGTCAACTCGATCTTCGCGATCGAGTTCGGCGCCGATCGCATCCACGGCACCGCGCTCGGGATCGGCGAGCGCGTCGGCAACGCGGCGCTCGATCAGATCCTGCTGAACCTGAAGCTGCTCGGCGAGCTGCCGGACCACGATCTGACGAAGCTCGTGCTGTGGTGCAAGACGGCCTCGCAGGCGACGCGCGTGCCGATCCATCCGCAATATCCGCTCGTCGGGACCGACGCGTTCCGCACGGCGACCGGCGTCCACGCCGCCGCGATCATCAAGGCCGAGAAGAAGGGCGACGCCTGGCTCGCCGACCGCATCTACTCCGGCGTCCCGGCCGGGATGTTCGGCAAGGAGCAGGAGATCGAGATCGGTCACTACTCCGGCGAGTCGAACGTCGTCTACTGGCTCAAGAAGCGCGGCTACGAGCCCACGAAGGAGCTCGTGACCGCGGTGCTCGCAGCAGCGAAGCGCGGCAATCGCGTCCTGACGAACGACGAGGTGGTCGCCGTCGTCAAGGGCAACGCCGCGCGGTGATCGCTCAGAGCTTGACGACCGCGCCGGTCGTCAGGTCGAGCGAGTAGTTGATCGTCGAGTCGAGCGTGATCGTGGCGGTCGTGCCGCTCGAGAACACGATCGTCGCGGTGACCGCGAAGTTGCGCTCGCCGGCGCCGTCGCGCGTGCGGTGGACCGCCACCGTCGAGGTGATCGTGCCCTCGTACGGCAGCACGGCACCCGGTGCGAAGCGCACGTGATCGAGCGTCGCGTCGTACGCGAGATCGTACGTGCTGATGCCATCGATGTGCGTCACGTACGTCATCGCGCTGTCGCCACCGACGCGCGGCTTGCCGACCTCGATGTCACGCACGGTCCACTTGCCGGTCTGGTCGACGGCGTCGAGCGCCATCGGCGACGACAGCGCACCGGACATGGTGAAGTGCATGTGCATGTGATTCGCGAACGTGCCGCAGCTCGCGATCGGCACGTCGTTGTCGTCGACGCAGTAGTAGTTGTAGGCAATCGACACGCCATCGCGCGTGCCGCTGACGTCCATCGCGGAGGTCTGGGTGAAGCCAGCCGGGATGCCACCGGTCGCGAGCGTCACGGCATCGACCATCGACATCAGCTCGCCACCATAGACCGCGGCGCCGATCGACACGGCGACGTCGTCGTAGTCGCGCGCCTCTTGATCGGGCGGTGCGGGATCATCGGGGCCCGGGTCCGTGGGATCCGGCGGGTTCGGGTTCGGGTCGTCGCTGGCGCAGGCGGCGAGGACGAGGGCAGCGCCAAACAGAATTGCTCGCATAACTAAAACCTCCGCTGGTCTCGACGAGCAAGCGACGGACCAGCGTAATCACGCGATCTCTCGTCGGTGTCGTCGTGGCGAAACCGCGCGCTGTAGTTGCCCTGACAAATGCGGCGGCGCTCGAAACCGCGTGCGTGGGATGCGTCGATCGAAAACAACTCGTGCGAGATGACGCGCAACTAGCGCCGATGCGTGCGTCGCATCGGACGTCGCGCGATCGCGACCGATGCGTCACCGCACGGCGTGCGCGGATGGAAAGCGTGCGCCTCGTCGCCGGTACGTGCGCTACCGCTACGCCGCGTGCGCGATGGGCCAGTCACGACCGGCGGCGGCGAGCCGGAAGCCATCGCTTGTCTCGACCACGTGCTCGGCGACCGCGTGGTGCGCCGGGCCCGCGATCCGGCCGCGCAGCTTGCCGCGGACGTTCGCGTAGAACGCGTGGTCCGCGGCCTGAGACAGCGAGCCGTAGTCGAGCTCGGCCTCCTGATCGTCGTCCCACAGCACGAAGCAGCGGTCGCCGTCCCAGCGGGCGGACAGCGCGCGCAGGTGCGCATCCTCGATGTCGACGTACGCGTAGCGCTTGTCGTCGAGCCGCACGATGTTGCGGCCGTCGTCGCGGACATCGAGCCAGCGGAGCAACGCCTGGCGCAGCCGCGGATGACTCACCGCGGTCCCTTCGTGCCAGAACGTTCCGGCACGATCGAGCGTGAGCCCGATCGCGCGCATCCGTTCGAGTAGCTCTGGAGTCAGCTCCACGAGCACCTAGCTTGGCGCGCTCACGACAAGCGGGCGATCCGATCCTTGGTGAGCAGCTTCTGCTTCTTCAGCCGACTCATCTCGGCCTGTTCGGCCGGGGTCAGCGCGCGTCGTCGCTCCAGGAGCTGGACTTGTTCATCGAGACGACGGTGTTCTGCGGTCAATTCTGCGATCAACTCTTGCTTCGAGGCCTCGGTCGTGGTGCTCACGAATCCTCCGCGAAAGCCGGCAGGCACCCTTACGATAGACCGCGGATCCGGCCGGAGCAATGCACGAGGCGTGCATCACGGCTTTTTGCGGAGCGCGCCCGGGACACCGTCCGGATACTTGATCTCGGCCTCGGAGGCCCGGATGTATGTCGGCGCGCCACTCGCGAGCACGTCGTGCCGTGGACCCGCGAGTGCGACGTGCGCGACCGCCTGACCCGACGGCGCGTCGATCGCGACCCACGCGTCGGCGAGCGCACCGAGCGTGTCGCGATGGGCCGCGAGCGCGTCGCCGGCATAGCTGATCGCGGCGTCGCCGGCGAGCTCGCGCGCCCACGGCGCGACCTCGGCGGGTGCCATCACGCGCTCCTCGCCGACGAGCGCGCCGTGGCGATAGCATCCCGCGAACACCTCGCCGCGCCGCGCGTCCAGCACGGCGACGATCACTCCATCGACGTGCGTCAGCAGCAGCTGGTTCGCGAGCTCGGTCTCGGCGTCGTGCGCGAGCGCGGCGAGCGACGACACCGCCCACAGCGGCTTGCCGGCGGCGAACGCGATCCCCTTCGCCGTGGCCATCCCAATCCGCAGCCCGGTGAACGACCCCGGCCCGGCCCCGACGGCGATCGCGTCGAGCTCGCGCGGGGCGACGCCGGCGCGCCGGCATACGTCGTCGATCGTGACGAGCAGATCCGTCGTGCGCGTGCTCGGCTTCGCCGGATGCTCGACCGCCGACGAGTGCCGGCCCTCGGCGAGCACGCGATCGTCGTCGACCACCGCGATGCCCGCGAGCAGCGTCGACGTGTCGAGGCCGAGCACCTTCACTGGAAGAAGAACCGCATCACGTCGTTGCCCGCGGCGAGGATCGTGATCAGCACGATCACGATCAGCCCGGCGAGCTGCACGCGCTCGCGCGCCTTCGTCGACAGCGGCTTGCGCCGTGCGCCCTCGACGGCAAACACGAGCAGGTGACCGCCATCGAGCATCGGGATCGGCAGCAGGTTGAGCAGGCCGAGGTTGACGCTGATCAGCGCGATCATCAGCAGGAACGAGTCCCAGCCTTGATTGCCGGACACCGACGCGACCCGGTACATCATCAGCGGGCCACCGAGCGCCTCGCCGGGCGTGTCGCCGCTGAGGATCTGCACGAACCCACGACCCATCGTCGAGATCGTGTCGCCGGTGCGCTCGAGTGCCTTCGTCAGCGCGTAGCCGAACCGACCGTCGATCGCGACCATCGCGCCGTGCCCGCGATCGACATCGTTGCTCGCGCCGAACACGAGCCGCGTCACCGTGTGGCCGTAGTCGTCGAGCTGCTGCCGCCACTGCTGCTTGACGTCGGCGGTGAGCGTCTCGATCTTGCCGCCGGCCGGGCGTTTCCACGTCAGCTTGAACGATCGATTCGGCTCCGCCTGCAGGCGCTGATCGAGATCCATCCAGTGATGGACCGGCTTGTCGTCGAGCGACACGATCAGATCACCCGGCTTGAGCCCGGCGCTGTCCGCCGGCGACCCGGCATCGACGTGTGCGACGAACATCTCGGCGCGCTCGAGCCCGGTGTACGAGCGGCGGTTCAGCGTCGCGTCGATCTCGGTATCGGGCACGACGTCGGCGAGCCCGGGCGCGAGCAGGCGGATCTGCGGCACGCCCGGCACCTCGGTGCCGCGGAAGTACGCGAGGCTCGTGCGGCGAGCGAACTTGCCGATGCTGCGCTGGACGTCGTTCCAGTTGCGCACCGGCTGGCCCTGCACGCTGATGATCAGGTCGCCGGTCTGCAGCCCGGCCTTCGCCGCCGGCGACGAGCTGTCGATGATCCCGACGACCGGCACGAACGGCGCGTGCGCGATCCCGACCCAGCCCTGGTGCGTCACCGAGCCATCGCGGTCGCGCACCGTCTCCTGCACCGGCGTCACGTAGCGCTCGAAGATCTTGCCGTTGCGCGAGATCCGGAGGTGGAGCTCCTTGCCGGGCGCCGTCTTGACCGCGCTCTCGATCTCCTCCCAGTACCGCACCGTGACGCCGTTGATCTCGACGACGCGATCGCCGGGCTCGAGCCCCGCGCGCTGCGCCGCTCCACCGTCGAGCACGTCGCCGATCACCGCCGCGGGGAGCACGGTGTGGTTCGCGAAGAAGATGAAGTAGATGATCACCGGCAGCACGAGGTTCGCGGCCGGACCGGCGAACACGATCACGAGCCGCTGCCACAGCGGACGGCTCGCGAAGCTGCGCCGTGCGTCGCTGCGCTCGTCGTCGCGCAGCCGGGCGGGCTTCGGTGCCTCCGCGGGCGCGTCCGCCGACTCGATGCCGAGGATGCGGACGTAGCCGCCGATCGGAAATGCGGCGATCTGGTACTCGGTCTCGCGCAGCTTGATCCGGACGAGCGGCCGCCCGTAGCCGATCGAGAACCTCAGCACCTTCACGTCGAGCAACTTCGCAGCCACGAAGTGGCCGAGCTCGTGGATCACCACGAGCACGCCGACGAGCAGGAGGAAGTAGAGGACCGACACGAATCCGACCGCCGACGCTATATCAGAAACTGCTATCTTCTCGGTACGTGGCTTCGAAGTCGGCGCAGCACGAGCCCGAGAAGGCCGAGGTCATCGAGGAGGCGCTGGATGCCCTCGACTCGACCCTCGATCGGGTGAAGGTGCTCTACGAGCAGTACTTTCTGGGCATCCAGAAGCAGCCGCCGGCCTACCTGCACTCCGACGTCGAGCGCAAGCTGCGCGACATCTCGCAGCTGCAGATCCGCAACACGGCGCTGCGCTACCGCTTCAACACGCTCCAGCAGAAGTTCGGCTCCTACAACACCTACTGGCGCCGCACGCTCCGGCAGATCGAGAACGGCACCTACGTCCGCAACCTTTCGAAGCTCAGCCGCCGCGCCGCCATCACCGGTGAGGAGATCCCCGAGGAGATCCTCGCAGCGATGCCGAAGCGGATGCGCGAGCAGGTCCGGCGCGATCGCGAAGCCGCCCTCGCGATCGCGAAGCGTCGCGACCAGATCCCCGACGACGAGCTGCTCACGCTCGCGCCGCTCGACGATGCCGACGCTGGCACCGCGCACGCGACCGACGGCGACGAGCTCGCGTTCATTCGCGAGCCGACCGACCTGCGGAAGAAGGCCAAGGACGAGCGCGGCGCCTACTTCCTCGACGAGTCCGACGCCGACTTCGATCTCGACGCGTTCTTCGCCGCCGTCATCACCGACGACGCCGAGCCGATGAAGCCGACACCGGCACCCGCGAAGCCGCCGGCCGCATCGCCTCCGCCGGCCTCGGACGCGCCACACGACCGCGGGTTCACGGTGCGGATCGCAACGCCGCCGCTCGGGGTTCCCGTCCACGAGCCCGCGCCGGCAGCTGCATCCGCGACGGCCGAACGCGTTCGCGACGCCGGGCAAGCGCCTGCCGCGCGGATCTCGCGACCGATCGCCGCGGTCACGCCGCCCGACGAGCCGGCGCGGATCGAGCAGGCACGCTCGCCATCGGCGGCAGCCGCGCCTTCCGCGGCGGTGCCGGCATCGGCATCGGCATCGGCATCGGCGTCGCCACCGCCATCGTCGTCCGCGTCGTCGTCGCCGTCGAACGCGCAGCCAGCGCCGGCGTCACCGACGATCGCGAAGCCCGCCGCACCCGCTCCGCTGCGCGCCGCGACGATGGGCGGAATTCCGACGGCCACGCCCCCGCGCGCCGGCATCATCCCCGTGATTCCGGTCATCCCGCGTCCGGGACAGCCGCGTCCGGTTCCCGGACAAGCCGGTGCGTCGAGTACCGGACAACCCGGACAGCCCGTCACCGGACAACCCGGACAGCCCGTCACCGGACAACCCGGACCGCCCGTCACCGGACAACCCGGACAGCCCGGCGCCGGACAACCCGGCCGTCCAGGCATGCCGGGGAGCGCGTCGACGATCCCGATCCCGCGTCCGCCGATCGGCGGTCCGACGATGCCGATTCCTCGGCCGCCCGGTGGTGCGAACACGCCGAGCGCAGGAACGCAGGCGATTCCGCGTCCGGGCACGCAGGCGATTCCACGTCCGGGAACGCAGGCGATACCAGCGACCGGACAGGTGCCGGCGGCGACGACCGGACAGGTGCCGGCGGCGACAACCGGACAGGTGCCGGCGGCGACCACCGGACAGGTGCCGGCGGCGATCACCGGACAGGTGCCAGCAACGACAACCGGACAGACGCAGGCGATCCCGACCGCCGGACCGACGCAAGCGATCCCGACGGCCGGACGAACGCAGGCGATCCCCACGGCCGGACGAACGCAGGCGATCCCCACGACCGGACAGACGCAGGCGATCCCCACGGCCTCGGCCTCGGCCGGACGCACGCAGGCGATTCCGACCTCCGGTCGAACCCAGGCGATTCCCACCGCAGGACAGACGTCGGCGATCCCGACGGCCGGGCAGACGCAGGCGATTCCGACGTCGGCGGCCGGACGCACGCAGGCGATTCCGACGGCGGGACAGACGCAGGCGATCCCGACGGCCGCGCAGGAGCGACCCGCGTCGGCATCCGGGCCTCTCGGATCAACCACCGGTGCGGTGAGCGGACAGACCCAGGCGATTCCGCGGCCGACGGCGTCGTCGCAGGCGACGCGATCGATCCCGGTCGCGCCCGGCGCATCGACGCAGCGATCCGATGTGCCGGTCGAGTCGATGTCCGGTCCGTTTCCACGCGGGCCGCAGCCGGCGACGGGGCGCGAGCCGATCACCGGGCGTCAGCCGCGCGCGCGCACCGAGCCAGGTGTCGGCGGGACGGCTCGTCCGGCGGCGGCCGAGTCTGCGCCGCAGCGTCCGCCGCCGGGCATGACCGATGCCGACGTCAACGCGCTGTACGCGAAGTACGTCAAGGCGAAGGAGATGGTCGGCGAGACGGCAGGGCCGGGTGCCTACGGCAAGCTGCTGAAGACGATCAACGCGCAGGCTCCGAAGATCATGCAGGAGTACAACGCGAAGGGCGTCGACTTCTCGGTGGTCGTCAAGGACAACCAGGTCATCATCCGCGCGAAGCCAAAGCCGTAGGCCGCCGCGCAGCGACGAGCCGGATCACGCCCATCACTTCGGACGCGCGCACGCGGGCTCGGTCGTGAACCGATCGCCGTCGACCCGCCACGTGGTCGCGAACGGCCGTGCAGCGGACAGCGCGAACAGCCGCTGCTCGATGATCTTCATCAGCTTGCCGGAGGCAGGCACCGGGTGCGTGATCGGCTGGCGATCCTGCATCGCGGGATGGAACGCCGCGGTGTCGAGGCAGGCGCGCGGCGCGTCGGGCTTCGCGGTGAAGCCGAGCCGCAGGATGCCGGTCTGACGCACCGGCTCCTTGCCGTTCGGGAACACGAAGTTGCCGAGCGAGTACGCGACGAGGCCGCCGCGATAGCGCTCGATCGCCTGCAGCACGTGCGGGTGGTGACCGATCACGGCATCGGCGCCGGCATCGATGAACGCGTGCGCCGCGGCGACCTGCCACTTCTCGGGGACGTCGCTGTACTGGATGCCCCAGTGCACCTGGACGATGACGAGATCGTGGTCGGCGCGCGCGGCCTGGATCAGCGGCACGAGCTCCTTCGCGAGCGTCGGGCTCTCGGTGAACGCGATCATCGGCGCGGTCGGTCGCGGGCGGTGGTTGAGCTCGGTCGTCGCGGGGATGAAGCCGATCTTCCAGCCCTTGACCTCGAGCGTCTCGACGCGAAACCGCGGCGCCTCGGTGCGCGCAGCGCCGATGAACTGGATCCCGAGCTCGCGCAGGATCTCCGGCGTCTCGGTGAGGCCTTTGAGGTCGTTGTCGAACTGGTGGTTGTTCGCGAGCGTGACCGTGGTGATGTGATGGCGCGGCAGGATCGCGACGCGCTCGGGGATCGTCACGAACCGCTTGTGGCCCTTGCCGTCGTGGTCCTTGCCACCGTTCGGCAGCTTGCGGGTGATCGTCGTCTCGAAGTTCGCGAACGGCAGATCGCTCGCGATCAGCGCGTCGATGTCGGCGAGCGGATCGTGAAGCTCGACCTCCTGCGGATCGTAGTGATCGTCGAAGTAGCCGCCGAACATGATGTCGCCCATGAACGTCAGCTCGATGCGGTCGGCGCGCGCGGCGGTCTTCGAGGCCGGCGCAGGTGATGGCGCGGGTGGTGGCGCGGGTGCGTTGGGCGGCGTCGCGACGGTGGGTTCGGGGGCGCGGCGCGGCGGTGCCGGCAGCGTCTCGTGGCTCGGCGCGGCCTCGTCACGCGCGGAGCAGGCCGCGACGAGCGCGAGCACGACCACGACCCGGCATTGCATCCGCGCCAGCGTACCAGCGTTCGTCGCGATCCGGACAGGCCGCGCGCCGCGCGCACCACCCGAGCGATGTTCGCACGCTACAGTGAAGCATGACGGTTTCGGCGCAGTTTCGCTGCATCGCCGGGTGCGCCGGTGGCTACCCGCTCGATCAGGTGATCTATCGCTGCCCGCGCTGCGGCGATCTGCTCGAGGTCGTGCACGATCTCGACGCGCTTCGCACACGATCGGCTGCCGAATGGAAGCAGCTGTTCACCGAGCGCTGGCGCTCCGTCGAGGAGCCGTGGGGCTCGGGCGTGTGGGGCAAGCACGAGTGGGTCGCGCCGGAGCTCGAGCCGAAGCACATCGTGTCGATGCTCGAGGGCGGCACGCACCTGACCCCGGTGCCGCGCTTCGCGGCCGCGCTCGGGCTCGGAAACGTGCGCGTCAAGCAATGCGGGACGTCGCACAGCGGCTCGTTCAAGGACCTCGGGATGACCGTGCTCGTCTCGATGGTGAAGCAGATGATCGCGCGCGGCCGGGCGATCCAGGCGATCGCGTGCGCGTCGACCGGCGACACGTCGGCGGCGCTCGCGGCGTATGCGGCGGCGGCGGGGATCCGCTCGGTCGTGATCCTGCCGCGCGGCAAGATCTCGACGGCGCAGCTCGTGCAGCCGCTCGCGATGGGCTCGCTCGTGCTCGCGATCGACACCGACTTCGACGGCTGCATGCGGCTCGTCCAGGAGCTCGCCGAGCGCGAGGGCGTGTACCTCGCGAACTCGATGAACTCGCTGCGCCTCGAGGGCCAGAAGACGGTCGCGATCGAGCTCGTGCAGCAGCGCGGCTGGCGCGTGCCGGACTGGGTCGTGATCCCCGGCGGCAACCTCGGCAACGTGTCCGCGCTCGGCGCCGGGTTCGAGATGCTGCTCGCGCTCGGGCTCGTCGATCGCCGGCCGCGGATCTGCGTCGCGCAGGCCGCGCACGCGAGCCCGCTGTACGCGAGCTATCAGGCGAGCTGGGCCGACCTCGCGCCGGTCAAGGCGAAGACCACGCTCGCGTCCGCGATCCAGATCGGAAACCCGGTCAGCTTCAAGAAGGCGGTCCGCGCGCTGCGCGCGTTCGAAGGCACGGTCGAGATCGCGACCGAGGCCGAGCTCGCCGACGCCGCCGCGCACGCCGATCGCGACGGGCTGTTCACGTGTCCGCACACCGGCGTCGCGCTCGCGGCGCTGACGAAGCTCGCGGCGCGCGGCGAGGTGACGCGAGACCACGACGTCGTCGTGATCTCGACCGCGAGCGGCCTCAAGTTCGCCGACTTCAAGGTCGGCTATCACGAGGGCACGCTCGCCGACGTCCCCGCGCCGGCCTACCGCAATGTTCCGGTCGAGCTACCGGAGCGCTACGACGCCGTGCGCGACGCGCTGCTGCGTGGCCTCGAGCGCACGTGACGCGGGGACGGGGATGGCGTCAGCGATTTCGGTGGGTTCCGCGCCGAAACTTGCGCAATTTGACCCTGACCCCGTCAGTGCGGCAGCTGGTTGTACATGACGTCGAGCGTGCGCGTCGCGACCCAGCCGGCCGTGCTCGGCTCGAGGCAGAGCGTGATGCCGCTGCGATCCTCGACGCCGACGCCCTTCGCCGCGCGAAACGCGAGCCCGGACGCGAACGCAGGGCCCTTCGCGATCCACGGCTTCGCGAGCTGATAGATGCCGGACTTCGACGGGCCGAGCCGCTCGGTCAGGTAGACGAGCACGTCGCACTGCTTCCAGGTCGCGGTGTCGTCGGCCGAGAGCTGCTTGCCGGTCGCGACATCGAACTCGTGATGGCGCATCGACGCGGTCTCGATCACGAGCGTCTTGCCGAGCACGAGCTTGATGTCGACGTCGCGCGCGAGCCACTGGTAATGCGACACGCTGCGCGTCACGAGCTGCATGCGTTCGATCAGCTGCGCCATCGTGTAGCGCGCGATCGGCTTGCCGCCGCGAAAGAAGATCAGCGCGTCCATCGTGTCGAGCTTGCCGGTCGCGTACGGGAAGGTCTGGAGCATCGCGACCGTCATGCCGTCGGGCGTCGCGAGGATCGTGCCGCTGATCCGGTAGCCCTTGTCGACGCGCTGCACGAGCTTGCCGGCGGCATCGCGCGCCTCGAAGCCGACGCAGGCACCATCGGCGGTGATCGGCTTGACGTTCGGCGCCGCGAAGCACGTGTAGGCGACCTCGTCGGCGCGCGCGAGCCGCGTGGCCGAGACGAGGACGAGCAGGGCGAGAGCGAATCGCATCATCGCTTCTTACGTTTGACCGGCGGTTTCGGTGCCTCGGGCGCGCCCGTGGTCACGATCTCGGCGCGCCGGAACTTGCGAAACGCGGCGACCATCGCGTGCGGCACGGTGATGTGCTCGAGGGAATCCGCCGGGAGACCCACGAGCTCCTCGCCGAGCCACTGCGGCGAGACGTGGCGCGTCGGCTCGATCCGCAGCCGCGACCACTCGCCACTCTTGCCGCGCGTGAAATACATCGCGAAGTGCGAGCGTTCGGGGCCCTGGATCGGAATCCAGTGCCGGCGCAGCTCGAGCGTCGTCAGGTGGTCGAGCCGCCGCGTGCGATCGAGCCACACGCGCGATGGCGGCTCCGCGGTGATGCCGAGCGTCTCGATGCGACGCACGATCGGCAGCTCGACGATCCACGGCGCATCGCCCCAGTACGTGAAGCCGAGGCGGCGCAGCGCCGGCAGGCCGGGCGCGGTGGCGAGCTGCTGCACCGAATCGGCGGGCGAGCGAAACGCGTCGTCGACCGTCCAGATCGAGGTGATCGGCAACGGCCGCGGGTGGCGCGCGAGCGCGACGAACACGTGGCCGACGCCGATGCACGTCACCTCGCGGAGCTCGCGCATCACCGGATCGACGAGCAGCGGCACGATCCGCGGATCCCACGCGAACTTGTCCGCGAACCAGATGCTGCGCAGCGCGGCCCACAGCGGGTGGCCGATCGCGGCGTCGAGCGCGGCGAGCTTCTTGACCTGGATCTGACACGCGGCGAGGAGGCCGCGATCGAAGACGAGGCCCTCGCGATGCTGCACGACGTCGGCAAGCTCGCCGAGCCACGCGACGCGATGCTTCGCGATCAGCGAGCGCAGCCGCTTGTCCTGCGCCGGCGTCAGCGGCTGTCGCCGGCGAGCGCCTGGATCGAGATCAGCTCGCCGCGCGGATCGTCGCGCTCGATCAGCGCGTCGGCCCACACGCTGCGCAGGCCCGCATCGTCCGGGTCGGCAAGGACGCGGGCGAGCAGTGGGTCCTGCTTCGCGATCCGCGCGAGCGCGGGATGAGCCATGACTCTAAGTACACGAGATCGCGCAGGTGTGTGGTCCGCCGACCGGTCCGGAACCTTTTGCCGCGTCGCGGGTGATACCAGGAGCCGATGCCCGCTGCCGCCGCGCGCAAGACCGACCCGCTCGACGAGCTGACGCTCCGGCGCGCGCAGCGTGGCGACGAGCGCGCGTGGCGCGAGCTGGTCGAGCGCTACCAGCAGCCGGTCCACGCGCTGATCTGGCGCATGTTCGCGGGCCGCGCGCGCCATCGCGTCGAGGATCTCGTCCAGGAGACGTTCGTCCGCGTGCTGCGCGGCTTGCCGGCGTTCGATCCGGCGGGACCGGCCACGCTGTCGACGTGGATGCTGACGATCGCGACGCGGCTCGCGCTCAACGAGCTGCGGCGCGCCGAGCCCGCGGTGCTCGAGCACGAGCCGATCGGTCGCGATCGCACCGACACGATCGCGGAGCGCGAGCGGCTCGGTCGCGCGATCGCCGCCGGCGTCGCTGCGCTCCCCGACGCCCAGCGCGCCGTGTTCGTGCTGCGCGAGTACCACGAGCTCGATTACGCCGAGATCGCGAGCGTGCTCGAGCTCGATCTCAACACCGTCAAGTCGCGGCTGTCGCGCGCACGCGCGGCGCTGCGAGCCCAGCTCGCCGGCATCGCCGGGAGGATGTCATGACCGACCACACCGACGACGACGCGCTCGGGTTCGACCTCGACGCGTGGCAGGCACCGCCCGCTCCAGCTGGCCTCGCGGATGCGGTGGTCGCGCGGATGAAGGAGCCGGTCGGCAAGCCGGCGATCGACGTCGGCGAGCGACCGAGCCGGCGACGCGGCATCTGGATCGCGGGCGGCGTGCTCGCGACCGCGGGGGCGATCGCGGCGGTCGTCGGCAGCGGCGTGCTCGACGATGCAGCGCCGAGCCCCGGCAGCGGCAGCATCGCGACCGCGAAGCCATCGCACCTCGATCTCGGCGCGTCGTCGGCAGAGCTCGACGCGAACACCGAGCTCGCGTGGCGACGCGATGGTCATCGCATCCTCGTGACGCAGACCCGCGGCGTCGTGACGTGGAAGGTCGGCGGCGACGACACCATCACGATCGAGGCCGGGCCGGCCGCGATCGAAGGATCCAACACGAGCCTGCGAACGGAGGTCGAGATGAACTTGACGGATGCGCGCGTGATCGGAGCGAGTGCCGCGACCGCGGCGGCGGTGGCGATGGCGACCGTCGTCGTCTACGAGGGCCACATCAAGGTGTCGAGCGCGGGGCAGACCGTGAACGTCGCGCCGGGCAGCACCGCGCTCGTGCGCGCGGGCGAGCCGCCGGTCGAGCCTCCGATCGTCGGCGATCGCACGCAGGAGCTCGAGGCGAAGATCCGGACGCTCACCGCCGAGAACGGCGCGCTCCGCGAGCAGCTCGAGCAGGCCGATATCGATCACAAGCTCGTCGCGCCTGCCGGCACCGGCATGTTCGATCGCGCGACGATCGACGAGGCGCTGCGCCCGCTCCAGCTCGCGACGTGCTCGGACGGCAGCTACGACGGCACGCTCGCGATCGTCCTCGCGGTCGAAGCGGACGGTTCGGTGTCCGAGGCGAAGGTGATTCCCGCCGACGCGCAGCCGGCGAGCTGCGTGAAGTCGCGCGTGAAGAGCGCGAAGTTTCCGCGGCGCACGAACAAGCGGATGGTGACGCACTCGATCACGTACGTGCGCGCGAAGACGCTGTGTGACGCCGACGAGCTGCGGCGCAAGGCGGACGCGCTGCTCGGTAACGCTGAGTACCAGGCGGCGCTCACCGGCTACGAGTCATCGCTCGCGTGCAAGCTCGATAGCAACACGGTGCTCAAGGCGTACATGGCCGCGTGCAAGGCCCACAACGTGTCGAAGGCGCGCCACTTCTTCAGTCGCGTGGCGCTGCCGAGTCAGAGCTACATGAGCCAGGTCTGCATCAAGGAGGGAATCGACCCGCGTGGCGGATCGCCGACAGCCGATGACGCGAAACCCGATCTCGGCAATCTCGTGGTCAACAGTGAGCCCGCCGCGAACGTCGAGATCGACGGCAAACCGGTCGGCCGTGCGCCGCTGCGGATCAACCTCGTCCCCGGGAAGCACCGCGTCACGTTCGAGCTCGCCGGCGATCGCTACACGTTCAACGTCGTGATCAAGGCGAACGAGGTCACGCACCTCGAGAAGACGCTGCAATAGCTCGTCGGAGCGCGCCCGCTGCGTGATATGCAGCGAGCCATGCGTGGCTCGGGACTCGCGCTCGTTTGCATCGGCCTGTTCGCGTGCGGAGGCGACGACGATTCGCCACCGACGACCGGCGTCACGACCGATCTGTGTACGTACCAGCCGCTGACACCGACGGCGCACGCCGGTGGCACCGTCACCGCGGCACCGCTACAGGCGGGCGCGGCCGAGCGGATCCTGAACATCCCCGTCGGCACCGCACTCGGCGGCTACACCGGCCGCGCGGGCTTCATCAGCTCGGCCGGCGCGGTCGACGCGCGCAAGATCGCGCTGTCCGGAACGTTCAACCCGTCGATCGGCGTGACGAGCGCGCCGAAGGTCAAGGCGCTCGCGCTGACCGCGGGCGACGAGACCGTCGTGATCCTGAAGGCGGACATCATCTTCACGTACGAGGGCATGGTGTTCGACGTCGAGCAACGGCTCGGCGCCGAGTTCGCGGGCAAGGTGATGATCGCGACGAGCCACTCGCACTCGGGGTGGGCGCAGTTCACGGCGCACGGTCCACTGAAGCTCGGCGCCGGTCAGATGCGCGACGTCGTCTACCAGCGCTTCATCGATGACTTCGAGGCCGCCGCGCGCGATGCACTCGCGGCGCGCCAGCCGGCGAAGCTCGGCGTGTTCGCGACGTCGACGTTCGACATGGACGACGTGATCAACCGCGATCGCCGCGGCGAGAACGACGAGCTGCCCGGCGGCACGAACAAGGGCGACGAGCACCTGTTCCTGCTGCGCGTCGACTCGACGGCGGGCGCGCCGATCGCGGTCGTGCCGATCTTCGGCGAGCACGGCACGCTCAACGACGAGGACAACCCGTTCGCGTCGACCGATGCGCCGGGCGCGATCGAGCGCGCGCTCGAGGAGCAGTTCGATTCGAAGGTCGTCGTGATGCACCTGCAGAGCGCGGGCGCCGACACGTCGCCGTCGGGTCACGGCGGCGTCGACTGCAACGCGAAGCCGGGGCGCGCGAGCGATCCGTGCTTCACGTGGGCGAACGAGGAGGGCCACGGCCGCGGCGCGATCCCCGAGCTGATGGCAGCGTACACGCAGGCCGGCACCGCGATGCGCGACACGCTCGAGCTCGAGATGGTGACGCGCTCGATCGAGACCGGTCCATTCGCGAGCACGTTCTCGATCCGCGGCGGCGCGCTGACGTACGCGCCGTTCGATCCGTCGCGCGAGCCCGACGGCGTGGTGTTCGACGGCAGCGAGCTCGCATCGCCGATCGACGAGTTCAACGCGCCGGTCGGCGCTGGCCTGTGTCAGGACCCCGAGCCGATGTTCCCGGCGGCCGCGATCCCCGGTACCGAGGGCATCAAGCCGTACGGCTCGTGCCTGCGGCTCGATCTCGCGGGCGAGATCCTCGAGCCGATCTTCGACATCGACTTCGGGGTCAGCGACAAGAGCCCGGTCTGCGAGTCGACGCGCACGACGATCTCGGCGCTCCGCCTCGGTGACTACGTGATCGGCACGCTGCCGGGCGAGGTCAGCGTGTTGCTCGCGGATCTCGTGCGCTCGAAGTCGGCCGCCGGCGCCGACAAGACGATCGTCGTCGGCTACTCGCAGGGCCACGTCGGCTACATGCTGCGGCCCGAGGACTGGGTGCTCGGCGGCTACGAGCCGAGCGTGACGTTCTGGGGGCCGCTCGAGGCCGAGTACATCGCCGAGCGCCTGCTCGATCTGCTGCCGCTCGCGCAGACGCCGGCGCGCGAGGACACCGCGTCGGATGGCCAGTCGCGCGTCGCCGTCCCGACCGTGACCGACAACCTCGAGAAGGATGATCCCGCGCCGATGGCAGGCACCGTGCCGTCGACGATTCCGGACGTCACGTGGGCGCGCACCGGCACGCCGACCCAGGCACAGCCCGCGGCACAGATCCCGCGGATCGCCGGCATCGCGACGTTCGTGTGGTTCGGTGACGATCCGCTCGTCAAGACGCCGCACGTGACGCTCGAGGTCGAGACGTCGCCGGGCACGTTCGCGCCGGTGTTGCGGCGCAGCGGGCGCGTCGTCGAGGATGCCGAGATCGTCCTCGCGTACACGCCGTCGCCGCTGCAGCGCTCGGGCTTGCAGACGCACGTCTGGGTCGCGGAATGGCAGGCGGTGCCGTGGCTCGGCGCGAAGACGACCGACAGCCTCGACGATCGCGGCGGACTGCCGCTCGGCAAGTACCGGTTCCACGTCGAGGGCAACGGCTGGACGCTCGACTCGAATCCGTTCCAGGTCACGCAGGGCGGGCTCGTCGTCGGTGCGGTGCAGCGCGCCGGCGGCACGATCCGCGCGACCGCGAGCTGGCATGCGCCGAAGGGCTGGCGCCTGATGGACATGAACCTGATGTCGAACCAGCCCGTGCCGGTGCGCGGCCAGCAGGTCACGGTCGCACTACTCGGCGCGGGCGGAGCTTCCCTCGGGTCGACGCAGGTCACGACCGACGGCAACGGCGCGGTACAGGTGCCGGACAACGCGTCGGCGACGCAGGTGAAGATCACGGACCGGTTCGGCAACGTCTCGACTGCGCCGATTCCGTAGTCGAAGCCTCGACACACCCGTGACGAGCCGTCCACGGTTCGTCGCTCGCGCCTCAACGATCTCGTCGGGTTACGCGCGGCCCTCGCGTTGCACCTCGTCGGGACGTGCGTTCGATCGCCGTCCTGACCGTGGCCCTCGCCGTGTGTGCCTGGGGCGTGGTGCACAGCCTGCCCCACGGGGATGCGGTCGCGGCGCCAGTCGTCGCGCGGACCGAGATCGTCGAGAGCATCTCGATCGATGGTGGGCGCGGGCTGCCGATCGCGCAGCTGCGCTCGACGCTGCAGACGAAGCTCGGCGACCGCGTCGACCCGATGAAGCTCGAGCAGGATCGCGCCGCGCTCCAGCACCACCTCGCGGCACGTGGCTATCTCGCCGCGCGGGTCGGCGCGCCGGTCGTGACGTTCGGCAAGACCGGCGGCACGTACGTCGTGTTCGACGTCGTCGCCGGTCCGCTCTATCACATCGGCGCGATCGAGCTACGCGGGCCGTCGTGGTCGCACGCCGGCGTGGTGACGCTCGCCTCCGGCGACGAGGCGGTGTCGGATCGCTTCGAGCGCTCGCGCCAGGCCGCCGAGGACACGCTCGCGCGCCACGGCAAGCCATCGCGCGTCCAGCTCGTGCTGCATCCCGATCCAGCGACCGCGCTCGTCGACGTCCAGCTCGTCTCCGAGTGACGTGACGTCTCCGCACGGCGGGTGCGCGGCGCGGCAGAGCCGCTCGGTGTCGACTGCCTCACTGCGCGCGTGATTGCGAGGATCCGCATCGTCGGTAATCCCTCGATCATGCAGCCCTTCAGTCGAGAGACTCTCGTCGATCGTCGGCAACCCGCGCTTCGCTGGAGCGCCGTGCTCGCGGGCACCGCTCTCGCGATCGGCACGTGGTTGCTGCTCCAGCTATTCGGCACCGGCGTCGCGCTGTCCGTGCTCGACGCCGACGATGTCGATCAGATGCGCGGCGTCGGCATCGGCACGACCGCGTGGTCGGTGCTCGCGCCGCTCGTCGCGATGTTCGTCGGCGGGTTGCTCGCGGGCTGGCTCGCCGGGTTTCGCGATCGCAAGGTCGCCGGGCTGCACGGCCTGCTCGTGTGGGCGCTGACCGCGTTCGTCGGGTTCGTCGCGATCTCGGGCGCGGTGTCGCTGATGCAGCGCGATGGTCACCCGACGGCGCTCGCGTCGACGGTCGCCGCACCCGAGCCCGGGACGCGGGCCGATGTCGCGCGTGCGCTCGAGCCGATCAACGCGCGGCTGCGCCAGCAGGGCCGGATCGATCTGACCGTCGACGAGGTGATCGTCGCCGCGCGCAAGGCGGCCGATGTCGACGGCTACGATCGCGAGCGGTTCATCACCGCGCTCGACGAGGAATCCGCGCTGACCCGGCCGGAGGTCGAGGCCGTCGTCCGCCAGATGGGCAACCGCGCGCCGGCGGTGATCGCGGCCGCGCACGATCTCGGCGAGCATCGCGCCGCGGCGATCGACACCGCCGAGAAGGTGGGCTGCATGTTCATCGTCGCGAGCCTCGCGCTACTGCTCGGCGCGGTCGTCGCGATCGGAGGGGCGCTGCTCGCGGTGCGCGAGCTCGTGCGGCGACGCGGCTACGATCGCGATCCGGTGCCGCGCGTGCGCCACGATACCGAGCCCGGCATCACGCACACGACCGCGCCGTATCCGATCCCGCCGGACAACCACAACCCGCCCCAAGGGTAGGGTGCTCTAATCGCGGCGCACCGGCAGCTGGGCGGTCTGGCGCTGCGACTCGTCCTCGCCGATGCGCGGCGTGGCGAACCGCTGGCGGCCGGATTCGCGCCACCACGCGGCCCATCGCTCGGCGGCGAGATCGCGCTCGCGACGCGGTAGATCGTGGTGGTAGCCGAAGTACTCGCCGGTGAGCCGTCGGAGATCGTTGATCGCGACCTCGCGGCACGCGTCTTCCTTGTGCGAGAGGCCCTCGATCAGCCACTCGATGCGGTTGCGCGACCGCGCGCCGTCGTACCACCGCCGCCACTTCTTCTCGCTCGGCCCGAAGTCCTGCGCGGTCAGCGCGGTCAGCGCGCGCCGCGCGTGGTCGGCGGAGCGATCGCCGCGCTCGATGACGCCGATCAGATCCGGGATCGCGTCGACATCGCCGAGCTGGACGATCGCCGACGCCGCCGCGCCGACCATCTCCGGATCGGTCGAGTGCAGGCCGCGACGGACGCGGGCGAGCGCGTGCTCGAGATCCTCGATCGGATAGCCGGCGAGCGCCTCGATCGCGCACGCGCGGACGCCGTAGTCCTGGTCGAACAGCCGCTCGGCGAGCGCGAACACCGCGTTGCGCGGGCGCAGCTCGGCGCAGCACACCGTCGCGTAGAACCGGATGTCACGCTGCGGTGCGCTCATCTTCTCGATCAGCAGCTCCGACGACACCGAGCCGAGCCGGATCACGAGCTCGAGCAACCCGCCGTACTGCGCCGCGCGCAGCGGCCGGCCCGCGACGTTGAAGCGCTCGACGCGCAGCTTGCCCGGGAATCGCCGCGCGAGCGCCGGCAGCGTCTCGCCCGCGCGATGCACGGCCTCGGAGATCGCATCCTCGGCGAGGCTCTCGGTCGCGCGCTCGATCTCGCTGATCACGTCGTCGATCGGTTCCGGCGGATCGGCGTCGATCGACAGCTCGGTGCCGTGCTCGATGTGGAGCGCGCTCGGTCGATGATCCGGCGCGCGCCACTTCTCTTCCTTGCGCACCACGCGCTTGGTGTCGATCATGTCGGCCTCGATCTCGACGACCGGGATCTCCGACGGTGCGCGATAGCCGGCGGCCTTGTGCTTCACGATCAGCCGGCCGAGCGCGTCCGACGCCGCGGTCGCGATCGGCAACAGCTCGGTGACGTCGGCGAGCCGTAGATCCGAGTGCACGCGATGCGCGACGCACAGCGCGACGACGCGCTCGCGCAGCACGATCGGCAAGATCAGCGCCGACGGTGGCATCGTGCCGCCGAACCGCAGCACCATCGAGTCGATGCTCGGATCGCCGGACACGAGCGGGCCGACGTGCGGCTGGTGATTCGTGACGACGGTGTGAAACGGCGATAGCGCGTCGAGCGGGATCAGCACCGTGTTCATCGCGCCGACGTCGAGCCCGGGCTCGGCGAGCGCGACGCGGCCGATCGCGGCGCCGCCCTGCACGGTCAGCAGGCCGGCCCACCGCGCTCGCGACCGCGCCGCGCGCAGCAGCGTCAGGAACACGCTGTCGCGATCCTCGGCAGTCGCGAGCAGCTCGCGGGCGCGGACCACCGGCAGCGGCGAGTCGCGACCCTCGGTGTCGATCGGCGCCGTCGCGGGCCGGATGAAGTTGCGGCGCGGCGCTGCGCGCGGAGTGCTCTGATCGCGCGCCGGCTTCGCCTCGACGCGGATCGGCGGCAGCGGCGCGATCGCCATCCGCGCGCTCGACCGGGGCGCATCCGTGATCGGCATCGGCGCGGCTTCCTCGGGCTGGGCGGGCGACCGCGGCGGGATCGTGCCCGACTCGGTGCTCGCGCGGTTCGGCTTGACGCCGATCAGCGTCGTCGTGCGCGCTCGCTCGTGGCCGTCGGCGACGAGCTCGGGCGCGACGAGCTTCATCGTCTCGGCATCCGCGGGCACCGGCGCGAGCGGCGCGACGTGGACGGGTGCGGGCGTGCGCTCGGTGGCATCGGACGCGACCGGCACCGGGGCCGACGACCGCGCGCTCGCATCCTCGACGATCACGCTGCGCGCGCGACCGACCGGCGGCGTCGGCGGCTCGACCTCGAGCGCGCGCGCGAGCGTCGTGAACCGCGCCGGCGGATCGAGCCCGTATGCCGCGGAGTACGCGAGGTGCCAGCGGTACTCGGGCGTGATCAGCGGCTGCAGCGGGCGATCGAGCACGTCGGCGAGATCCTCGAGCTCGGTGATCTCGAGCGGCGAGCAGACGAGGATCCGGATCGCCTCGCCGTCGGCAGCGACCGGGACCACGCGGTAGCGCTCGGCAAGCTCCTGCGCGATCAGGCCCGTCACCTCGGGATCCGGGCTCTGGCCCTCGTCGCGCGCCGCCGGCGGCAACCCCGAGGCGAGCGCGAGGTACTGCGTCAGTCGCTCCTCGGGGACGAGGCTCATCTCGAGCAGGATCGTGTCCAGCGTGCCGCCGTAGATCACCTGGCGCTGGAACGCCTTCTCCATGCGCTTGACGCCGACGAGGCCGTCGCGAACGAGCAGCGAGCTCAGCCGCGAGGGCATCCCGCCCTCCTGCACCCCCAGGGACTCATGCGCGGATCACGTACGTCCCCGCGATCCAGTCCTGGAGACCGCGCTTCTCGCTGTCGAAGCCCATCCACAGAAACCCGAGGAACAGCGTCGCGACACTCGCGAGGTAGCCGGCACAGCGAGCGGCGCAGCGCGCGGGAGATGGACGGTCGCCGTAGACGTCGATCACGCGGAGCTTCAGCACCCGCATCCCGAGCGTCCGCCCGACGACGATGTGAAACACGAGCAGGTACGTCAGGCCGACCGCGAACACGAGCACCATCGCCATGACGAGCGCCGGATCGGTCGCGAGCACGAGATCGATCCACAGGTCGATGTCGAGCAGGTGCATGTTGCTCGACGGCAGCCGCACGCCCGACAGCCGGCTGACGATCAGCGTCAGCAGCAGCGCCGTCGGGATGACGATCGTCAGATCGATCGCCGCCGCGAGCGCGCGCTTCCAGAACCCGACGACGTGCACGACCGGCGCGCCACGCACCGCGGCCTTCGGCGGTTCGACGGGAATCCGCGGCGAGCTCCGCGGCTTGTCGGCGAAGCTCGGCTCGGTCTTGTCGGTGACGTCGTTGTCGATCACGGGATCGGTCACAGCGCGCGGCTCCCCGGAGCCCGGCGGGTCGCGCAGCAGGGTCGGCTCGGTATCCGACATCGATGATTTGTATCGTGCGCCTGGAGGGGAACGCAAATATGCGACCCGCCAGGGGAACGCTACTCCTCCGCCGCGGTCCCGAAGATGCCACGGGCCATCAGCGACCGCTCCTGTTTTCTCCGAGCGGTGTAGATGCGCTGGCGGGCGAGCCGGATCCGAGCGTCGTCGGGCGCGGCGAGGCTGGCGAGCTCGACCAGCTCGCAGGCGAGCCGCGGATCGTGCACCTGCTCGGCGCGGTCGGCGAGCCGGAGCGGGCCGCCGGCCAGGTCGGCCAGCTCGCGCGCCAGGTCGGCGTCGCGCGGCGGCTTGAGGTGCGCGGGGTTGCCATCCCACCAGCCGCCGTACAGCCGGTACACGTTGCGGACGATGAACTCGGGCTCGTCGTAGATCGGCTGCAGGTATGGCCGGCGCACGAGCTCGTCGGCGACCCGGACCGCGCCGAGGATCGCGTCGAGCCGCTCGCCGCGGTTCATCAGCGTCACGACCTGATCGACGATCGACTCGAGGTAGCTCGCGGTCTCGTCGAGCGCGCGGTGCACCGCGGCTGCGCCCCAGATCGGCACGCCGTGGCCGGGGCAAAGGACCTCGGGACGGAGCGCGTCGATCGCGCGCAGCGCCTGGGCCCACTCGCGCGGGTAGCGCTGCACCTTCTGCGGGTTGCCGCAGTTCGGGGATGCCCAGATGAACAGGTCGCCGACACACGCGACGCCGGCATCGGGCACCCACACCCACGTCGCGTCGTCGGTCTCGCCGAGCGCGTGCGCGAGCTCGAACCGCCGGCCGCCGACCTCGAGCGCGAGGCGATCGCGATAGGTCTCGTCCGGTGCGCGAAACTGCGACGGGAACACCGCGCCGGTCTGGAACTGCCGCGCGTTGATCGCCTGGTTGTAGCCGTGCGTTAGCTCGTAGCGCTCGAATCGCCGCCGCACCGCCTCGTGTGCGATCACGCGCACCGGATGACCGGCCTCGCGCTCGTAGTCCTCGACGCCGAAGCAGTGATCGACGTGGCCGTGCGTCCAGATCGCCGCGATCGCTGGACGAGGCGTCACACCGCGCAGCACCTGGCGCGTCTTGTCCGCGAGCAGGAAGCTGCCGGTGTCGACGAGCACGAGGCCGTCGTCGGTGTCGAGCGCGGTCACGTTCGCGAAGCTCGAGACGAAGTACGCGCGATCCGCGACCTGCTCGGCGACGAGCAGCGGCTGCATCGGATGCGCGTCCTGGATCGCGAGGGCACCGGACAGCAGGTCGGCGGAGTGCGCGCGCAGGCTCGTCATGGCGTCGGGATATCACGCCAAAAGCCGCGGAACACCCGACGCGCCTTCGTGTAGATTGCGCGCGATGACGTGTCGCTCGGCGGTCGTGATGCTCGCGGTGCTCGCCGGCTGCAAGAGCTCGGAGCCACCGAAGCCGGTGGTGGCATCGGACGCGCGGGTCGCGAGCGCTGCCGATGCGAGCGTTCCCGTGGACGCGCGCGAGGTCGCGCCGAACCCGGTCCCGGATACCGCGCCGGCGCAGCGGCTGTGGATCCACGAGATGAAGGACGCGGCGACGTTCGAGGCGTACTCGAAGGAGGTCGGCGGCGAGCGGTTCGCGAAGTTCGTCGTCGATCTGAAGACGAACGCGATCTACTACTTCGACGTCAACGTCTATCCGGTGCACAAGGACTTCATCTTTGGCGCGCTCTACAAGAAGCCAAAGACGAAGGAGGCAGTCCGCGTCTTCGACAAGAACTACGGCGCGAACAAGACCGATTTCATCATGTGTTATCTGGTGCACCACCTCAATGCGGACCAGTGGACGTTCGCGTTCTGGGACGGTGATCTCGCGAAGCCCGAGCACGTGAGGCTCGCGTACAAGAAGATCCAGCAGACGTTCTTCAACGCGGCGAAGGTCCGGTTTCGCCCGGACTCGAACTACCAGGAGGGCGTCGCGAAGGAGACGAAGGACGTCCCGCACGTGCTCAACGACGAGCTGTACAAGCTCGCGGACTACGCGTCGTTCAACAAGGGCGTCGCGATCGGCAAGCTGCGCATGGTGCCACCGAACGTGCCGGAGACCGAGCTCGCGTTCGCCGACGACGAGATCGTCGTGCTGCAGACGCCGCTGTCCGACATCACGCCGGTCGCCGGCATCATCTCGGAGACATTCTCGACGCCGCTGTCGCACGTCAACCTGCGCGCGAAGGGCTGGAAGATCCCGAACGTCGGTCTGCGCGACGCGCAGCGGAAGCTCGCCGAGCTGGCGGACAAGATCGTCTACTTCGAGGCGAAGGACGCCGAGTACGTGATCCGCGCGGCGACCGCCGAGGAGATCGCGGCCGACGCGCAGCGCCGCACGAAGAAGACGACGATCGCGATCCCGGTCGTCAACCTCGACGCGTCGGAGCTCTCGCCGCTATCCGAGATGCGCGCGAAGGACGACGTGATCTTCGGCCCGAAGGCGGCGAACCTCGGCGAGATCCTGCACGCGAACCTGCCGGGCTTCGAGGTGCCGCCGGGATTCGGCATCCCGTTTCGCTACTACCGCGATCACCTCGCGGCCGCCGGGATCGACAAGCAGCTCGACGCGCTGCTCGCAGATCCGCAGTTCCTCGCGGACCAGAACGTTCGGAAGCAGAAGCTCGAGCAGCTGCGCAAGGCGATCGAAGCGGCGCCGCTCGCGCCGGAGCTGCGCGCGAAGGTCGAGGCCGGGCTCGCGACGCTGCCGCCGGACGCCGGCGTGTTCGTGCGCAGCTCGACGAACGCCGAGGATCTGTCGAACTTCTCGGGCGCCGGCCTCCACGACACGAAGCCGAACGTGCGCGGGCTCGATGCGGTGTGCGACGCGATCAAGTACGTGTGGGCGTCGACGTGGACGCTGCGCGCGTTCGAGGCGCGCCAGCACGCCGGGATCGACCAGCGCAAGGTCTACGGCGCCGCGCTGATCCAGCTCGGCGTGCCCGCGACCGCGGCCGGCGTCGTCGCGACCGTGCACCCGACCGATCCGAACGACGAGAAGAACTACACGGTCAACGCGAAGAGCGGCCTCGGCATGGCGGTCGTCGACGGTCGCAAGGTACCCGAGAGCCTGATCGTGTCGTGGTACAACCGCGGCATCCGCGTGCTGTCGCGCTCCGACGAGGACAAGCTGCTCGTGTTCGACGGTCAGGGCGGCGTGCGCGAGGTTTTGAATCCGAGCAAGGGCAAGCCGGTGCTCACGAACAAGATGGCACTCGACCTCGCGCAGGTCGCACGTGCACTGACGAAGCTGTTCAAGAATCCCAAGCTCGATATCGAGTGGGTGTACGTCGCCGACAAGCTGTATATCGTGCAGACTCGTCCGCTCGTCGGACAGTGACATGGCATTTCACGATCTCGAGTGCACGTTCGTTGGAAGGGGTGGCTCGCTGGTCGATCTCGGCCGACTCGACGTCGTGATCCGGATCTCCGCGGCCGGCGTCGCCGCGCCGAGTTTCGGGGAGCGCACGCGCGCCGAGCTGCTCGAGCGGCTGCCGGAGGACGGCGCGTGGTCCCACGCCGAACGCACGCCGGCCCTCGAGGAGATCGAGGAGCTCGTGGCGTGCCTGCGCGACGTGCAGTTCCCTGGTATCCCGCCCGAGCTCGACGGTCACGTCGACACGTCGGACGTATGGGAAGCGATCTCGCTCGACGTCCGGCTCGACGGCGCGCGCGCGCACATGCGCCTGGGCATGCAAGCGAGCGGCTTCGACGGGCCGGACGCCGAGCGGTGGCTCGAGGTGTTTCGCGCGATGTTCCGGATCGTCGGGTACGCCGGCTACTTCTGGGCTCGCTAACCGCCGACGGTCTCGCCGCCGAGCACGGGCAAGATGATGCCGGTGATGAAGCTCGAGTCCGCCTCCGACGCCAGGAACACGTACGCGGGCGCGATCTCCTCCGGTTGCGCGGGGCGCTCGAGCGGCGTCTGCTCGCCGAACTTCGCGACCTTGTCGGGCGTCATACCCTCGTCGGCAGCGTTCAGCGGCGTCCACACCGGACCCGGCGCGACCGCGTTGACGCGGATGCCCTTGTCGACGAGCTGCTGCGCGAGGACCTTCGTCAGCTGGTTGATCGCGCCCTTGCTCGCCGAGTAGTCGGGCAGCTGCTCGTTGCCGCGAAACCCGGTGCTCGAGCTGGTCGCGATGATCGCCGAGCCGCGCGGCATGTGCGGCACCGCGTGCTTCGCGAGGTGGTAATAGGCATAGACGTTCGTCTTGAACGTGCGCTCGAGCTCCTCGAGCTCGAGATCCTCGAGCGACTTGCGGTTCTGGTGCGCGGCGTTCGACACGAGGATGTCGATGCCACCGAGCTCCTTCACGCAGCGCTCGACGAGCTGCTTGCAGAATCCGCCGTCGGTCAGATCGCCCGCGACGAGCACACACCGGCGGCCTTCGGCCTCGACGGCGCGCTTCGTCTCGTCGGCGTCGCGCTGCTCCGCGGGCAGATAGTTGATGAGGACGTCGGCGCCCTCGCGCGCGAACAGCACGGCGACGGCACGGCCGATGCCGGAATCCCCTCCGGTGATCAGGGCGCGCTTGCCCTCGAGCTTACCGGCCGCCTTGTACGCGGGCGCCTGATACTTCGGACGCGGCTTCAGGTCGGCTTCGAGCCCGGGTTTCTCGAGCTTCTGCTCGGGAAAGGGTGGCTTCGGCTGCTGGATCTCGCCCTGCGTGTGACCGTTCTGCGTGTTCGCCATCGGGAATCCTCCGTGCCGGGAACTGGTGCAAACACGACTCCAGATCCGCGACACCACTGCGACAGTGGCCTGTCCTACGGTGATCTCCGAATCGCGAACAGCGATACTGCGCGCCCATGCGGAATGTCTTCGCGGTCGCGATCGCGATCGTCGTCTCCCTCACCACGACGGCGCACGCCGACAGCCTCGATCAACTTCTCGCGCGCAATCTCGCGGCGCGCGGCGGCGAGGCGAAGCTGCGCGAGCTCAAGACGCTGAAGCTCACCGGCCGCATCGTGTTCGGCGGTGGTGACTTCAGCATCGATGCCGAGTGGGCGCAGGTGCAAAAACGCCCCGGTCTCGTGCGCAGCGAGGTCACGCTGCAGGGGCTCACCGCGGTCCAGGCGTACGACGGCCGCGAGGGCTGGTCGGTATCGCCGTTCGGTGGCCGGCGCGAGGCCGAGAAGGCGTCCGAGGACGACGCGCGCGAGCTCGCACAGCAGGCGGAGCTCGACGGGCCGCTGGTCGGCTGGCGCGACAAGGGCCACCGCATCGAATTCCTCGGCACCGAGGACGTCGATGGCACCGCGGCGCTCAAGCTGCGCGTCACGCGCAAGGACAAGGACGTCCAGTACGTCTATCTCGATCCGGACTCCGCGCTCGAGATCCGCATCACGACGGTCCGCAAGGTCCGCGGCACCGAGCACATCACCGAGACCGACCTCGGCGGCTACCAGCAGGTCGCCGGCGTGTGGATCCCGTTCGCGATCGAGAGCGGCCAGAAGGGCGGACCGCGCAACAGCCGGATCACCGTCGTGCGCGCCGATGCGAACGTCGCGGTCGACGACTCGATGTTCAAGCTGCCCGCGCCCGGTGCCGCGATCACGCGCGTCATCCCGATCCCGCCGGGAGACAAGCCGCCGGTCACCGCCGCACCGCCGCAACCGACCGGCCCCGCGGTGATCGACAACGGCACGATCTCGGGCCTCGGTGCGCGCAACATCGGCTCGGCGACGATGAGCGGTCGCGTGTCCGCCGTCGCGGCGACGCACGAGGACGGCAAGACGATCGTCTACGTCGGCGCGGCGTCCGGCGGCGTCTGGAAGTCCGCCGACGGCGGCACGACGTTCAAGCCGGTGTTCGACAAGATGCCGGTGCAGTCGATCGGCGCGATCACGATCGATCCGACGAACCCGCGCACGATCTGGGTCGGCACGGGCGAATCGTGGACGCGCAACTCGGTCTCGGTCGGCGACGGCATCTACCGGTCGACCGACGAGGGCGAGACCTGGACGAACATGGGCCTGCCGAACACCGAGCGGATCACGCGGATCCTCGTGCATCCGAAGAACGGCAACGTCGTGTACGCGTGCGCGCCCGGCAAGCTGTGGAGCGACTCGACCGATCGCGGGCTCTACAAGTCGACCGACGGCGGCAAGACCTGGGCGCTCGTGCTGAAGGGAGGCAATCCGTCGACCGGCTGCTCGAGCGTGACGATGGACCCGAAGAACCCGGACGTGCTGATGGCCGGGCTGTGGGACTTCCGTCGCAAGGGATGGACGTTCCGTTCCGGCGGCGACGGCCCCGACGCACCGAGCGGCAGCGGCCTCTATCGCTCCGTCGACGGCGGCAAGACGTGGACGGCGCTGACCGCGACCGCGAATCGCGGCCTGCCGATGACGCCGTGGGGCCGCGTCGAGGTCGTCTACGCGCCGTCGGACAGCAAGGTCGTCTACGCGCTGATCGAGTCGAAGTCGTCGGCGCTGTATCGCTCGGCCGACGGCGGCGCCACGTGGGAGCGTCGCGACTCGAGCCAGATGATGGTGTGGCGACCGTTCTACTTCGCGCGCCTCGTCGTCGATCCGACGAACCCGAACCGGCTGTTCAAGCCCGACCTCGGGCTCGTCGTCAGCGAGGACGGCGGCCGCAGCTTCTCGGCCTCCGGCGGCGGCTCGCACGGCGACTGGCACGATCTCTGGATCGATCCCGCGAATCCCAAGCACATCATCGGCGGCGATGACGGCGGATTGTGGATTGCCTATGACGGCGGCAATCGCTGGAACAAGGTCAACAATCTACCGATCTCGCAGTTCTATCATGTCAGTGTCGATAACCGCGATCCGTATCAGGTCTACGGCGGACTGCAGGACAACAGCAACTGGGTCGGCGACTCGTCGTACCCGGGCGGCATCACGAACTCGCGATGGGAGAACCTCGGCGGCGGCGACGGCTTCTGGGCGATTCCGGACCCGAGCGATCCGGACGCGGTCTACGTCGAGTCGCAGGGCGGCTACATCACGCGCATCGATCGCAAGACGATGAGCTCGCGCGATATCCAGCCGAAGGCAAACTACAAGGAGAAGCTGCGGTTCAACTGGAACACGCCGATCCACGCGAGCCCGACGCAGAAGAACACGATCTACATGGGCGGCCAGTTCCTGTTCCGGTCGCGCGACCGGGGCAACACGTGGCAGCGGATCTCGCCGGACCTGACGACGAACGACCCGCAGAAGCAGAAGCAGGAGCAATCCGGCGGTGTCACCGTCGACAACTCGTCGGCCGAGATGCACACCACGATCTACGCGATCAGCGAGTCGCCGAAGAACCCGGCCGTGATCTGGGTCGGCACCGACGACGGCAACGTACAGCTGACGCAGAACGCCGGCGCGAAGTGGACGAACCTGACTGCGAACATCACCGGCTTGCCGCCGAATTCGTGGGTCAGCTGGATCCGCGCGAGCCGGTTCGATGCCGCGACCGCGTACGCCGCGTTCGACCGCCACACGTTCGGCGACATGGCGCCGTACGTCTACAAGACGACCGACAGCGGCAAGACGTGGAAGCGCATCGTGTCGCCCGACCAGCAGGTCCGTGGCTACGTCCACGTGATCGAGGAAGACACCGTCAACAAGAATCTGCTGTTCTGTGGCACCGAGTTTGGACTCTGGATCTCACTCGATGGCGGCACCAAGTGGGCAGAGTTCAAAGGCGGTGACTTCCCCGCGGTCGCGGTACGCGAGGTCGCCGTCCAGCCGCGCGACCACGATCTCGTGATCGGCACCCACGGCCGCGGAATCTGGATCATCGACGACCTGACGCCGTTGCGCGCGCTGTCGACCGGCACGCTCGACAAGCAGACGACGTTCCTGCAGGCGCGCGCCGTCCAGCAGCGCATGCCAGGCACCGGCGGCTGGGTCGAGGGCGACGCCGCGTTCGTCGGCCAGAACCCGCCGAACGGCGCCGTGATCACCTACTACCTGCGCAGCCGCCACATCTACGGCTCGATCAAGCTCGAGATCCTCGACGCCGCCGGCAAGCTCGTCGACACGATCACACCGACGAAGCGGCGCGGCATCAACCGCGTCGTCTGGAACATGCGGGTCAAGCCGCCGCGCGTGCCGAAGGCCGCACAGATCGCGTTCAGCGCGTCGCAGGGCCCGCGGATCTTGCCGGGCACGTACACCGTCCGGCTGACGCGCGGCACCGACGTGATCACGACGAAGCTCGCGATCGGCCTCGATCGGCGCGCGAAGTACAGCGTCGCCGATCGCAAGGCGCAGTTCGACACCGCGATGCGTGCGCACGCGCTGTTCGAGGACATGACGAAGCTCGTCGATCAGATCGACGGCATGCGCGCCGCGGTCGCCGAGCGCGACAAGGCCGTCCCGAGCGTCGAGCCGCTCTCGAAGAAGCTGCGCGCGGTCTCGGGCAAGCTCGACGACGTGAAGAAGATCGTCGTCGCGACCACCGAGGGCGGCGCGATCACGGGCGAGGAGCGGATCCGCGAGCACCTCGACACCGTGTACGGCGCGATCAACGGCTGGGAAGGCCGGCCGGCGAAGTACCAGGTCGATCGCGTCGAGGCGCTGCGCAAGGAGCTCTCCGACGTCCAGAAGGCGTTCACCGAGCTCGTCGCGAAGGACATCCGTCCGCTCGATGCCGAGCTCAAGCAGAAGAAGCTCGCGCCGCTGCCCGCGATCTCCGAGCTGCGCGCACCGCCGTCGCTCGATCGCGTCGCGTGGGAGTGCGTCGAGTCGCGCGGCGAGCAGTGCGGCGACGACGAGGCGGTCGCGACCGAGAAGGACTGACACTACTTGCGCGGATCGCCGCCGGTCTGGCCGCCGAGCTGGCCTTGACCGCCGGCGCCGCCGGTCTGGCCGCCGAGCTTGCCGCACTCGCCGCCACACGCGGCGCAGCCGCCGGTGACGTTCTCGAGCGCCGTGGAATCGATGGAGGGGAGGGCTTCGGGCTGGTCGTGGTGAGTGTTCTGCATGGTGACTTCGCTCGCTGCACGCGCGAAGCCAGCACGCGGCACCGTCCAATCGCAGGCTTGGCGCAGCGCGCTGACTACCTCGGAACGCAAGCCCGGGGTCAGAACCGACCGCGGACGCTGACCGCAGCGCCACCGCCGCCGGCGGCCGGCGCGACCTCGACCTGCACCGGGGTCAACGCGCGGTACCAGAGGTAGCCGCTGCCAGCGACGCCGGCGAGCGCGATCGCACCGCTGATCGCGAACACGCGGTTCCAGCGATCGACCGAGCGCTTGTCAGCGTCGAAGATGCCTTGCTCGACGGCGGTCGCTGCAACGTCGGCGCGATCGTGGGCGACCTGATAGGCATGGACGCTCGTCGCGATCGCGATCACCGTGCCGGCGGTCGCCGCGATCGCGGGCCACTTCGAGCGATGGACGACGAGCGGCTCGCTCGGCGTCGACGGCGTCGGGGTCGACGTCGGCGTCACCGGCCGATCCGGCGTGACCGGCTCGGTCGCGGGCTTGCGCTCGAGCGTCACGCGCATAGGCACGCGATCGTGCGAGCCGACGGTCACCGGCGTGGTCGTCTCGACGTAGCCCTCGGCCCGGACGGTGACGGTGTGCTGGCCCCATGGAAGCCAGATGACGCGCGAGCCGATGAAGCTCTCGTCGGCGCCGAACGCAGACACCGACACGGTCGCGGTGAGCGGCGTAACAGCGACGTCGACCGGCGCGAACGAGCCCTTCTTCAGCTCGTCCTCGACGGCCGCGAGCACGCCCGCGACCTGATCGAGGAACGCGCGTTCCATGACGTTCTTGCCGCGCTCGAGGCACTGGCTCAGATAGAGCTGCGCGAGCGAGGGATGCCCACCGGCGCGGTGGTACGCGACACCGGCGTTGCAGATGTGGTCGGGCTTCGGCTCGGCTGCGTAGGCCTCGCGGAACTTCGCCGCGGCGCCGAGGAAATCACCGGCCTTGATCCGATCCTTCGCGTCGCGCACCGCCTGATCCGCGCCTCCCGCCGTTGCCAGCAGCGGAGCCAACGCCACGAGCATACCCGCGAGCCACTTCACGAGACGAGCGTAGCAGCTTGTCGTTGCTGCCCGGTGCCGACGTCGTGATAATCATGGCTCGCATGGTGCGAGGTGTACTGTTCGTGGCGTTGGGCTTGTTCGCGTGCGCCGACCCTGGCGCGACGCCGAGCTTTCCGACACTTGTCGAGGTCAGGACGCCCGACAATGTGCAGACCGATCTGCTGATCGACGTGAAGAATCTCGATACTGGCGATCTTGGATACGTGGTCGCATTCCACAACGGGCACGGACTTCCTACGACCCTCTCGTACAACTCTCAATCACAGATCCTCGGCGAAGGGCCGCCGCCGTTCGAAACTCTGATCGGGACGGCGATCTTTCCGGGTGCGATCGCAGCTGGACCGCTCGCGCAAGCTCCGGCGGACGTCCTCGTCGTGCTGGACGGACCCGCGGTGGCTCAGACGAAGGTCACGTACTCCGTTCCGTACGAGTGCAACGGCATGCCACAACACCTCTCGGGCACGAGCACGTTCACGTTCTTCCCGGGTGGGCGGATCGTGCGGTTCGACAATGCGACGGCGAATGACACGGCGCTCGAACGCGCGATGACGACAAACGACTTCACGTGCAATGCCGGGATGATGAACGACTCGGTCCTGTTCTTCACGAGCTTCTGGACGTTCCTGGACATGTCGTCGATGATCACCACACCAGACGGTACGGCGATCGACACCGGTGCTCAGGGGTTCATCGACTACAACCAATCATCCGCGTGCTTCAGATACCCAGATCTTGGAGTGCATATCGGGATTCGATACACCGGAAGCCAGACGAGGGTGATCGATAACGTCGAGGTCATGCGTCCCGATGCCGGCAGTGCCGATCGATTCGTGTTCGACTTCGCTCGCAACCCGCCGATGCTCGATGCGGGTTTTCAGGACGAGGTCGGCTCGGCAATCCAGCTATCCCCCAGCGCGGTCGCGACATGCCAAAGCCTCCTCGATCCTCTGGAGGATCGAGGTGTGTTCGTGAACGATCGCACCACGCCGCTCGATCGCGACGGGATCTACAGCGACAGCGGCGGCAACTACGGTGATCGCGTGACGATTCAGGCGGGTTCGCGTGGCCTGCTTCCCGGCTTCGTCGTCGCGCTGGCCGGAGTACATGGTCACCTGCGCGTGGCTTCCAGCGGCGCCGGCCAGTTCTACGTTCCACAGCTCGACCGTGACGGCCAGCGCACGCTCATCTGGTTCCGCGACGCACTCGAACCCGGCGCGACGATCGAGGTCGAGCTGCTCGAATGAGCGAGCCACCCGACAGCACGGTGCAATCCGGCGGCGACGTTGCCCACAGCGTCGACGGGGACGAGGCGTACTGCGCCGCATGCGGCCAATCGTATCCAGTCGACAAGGACGTCTGCGACAAGGACGGCTCGCGGCTGACGAAGCTCAAGGCGCGTCCGGACTCGCTGCTCGGGCGCGTGTTCGACGGTCGCTACGAGATCCGCGCGACGCTCGGGCAGGGCGGCATGGGCACCGTGTACCGAGGCTGGCAGCTGTCGGTCGATCGCGAGGTCGCGGTCAAGGTGATCCATCCGAAGCTCGCGAGCGATCGCACGGCCGTGAAGCGATTCCTGCGCGAGGTCCGGCTCGCGAGCCGGCTCTCGCATCCGGCGATCGTCAACGTCTACGACTTCGGCCAGACCGACGACGGCATCCTGTATCTCGTCATGGAGCTGCTGCGCGGTCACACGCTCGCGCAGGATCTGCTGTCGCAGCGGCCGCTATCGGCGAAGCGCTTCCAGACGATCGCGCTGCAGCTGTGCGATGCGCTCGACGTCGCGCACGCGCAGTCGATCGTGCACCGCGATCTCAAGCCCGGAAACATCGTGATCCTCGACGATCCGCCGGGCCGCGATCTGCTGAAGGTGCTCGACTTCGGGCTCGCGAAGTCGCTCGTGTCCGATACGTCGTCGGTCGTCACGAACACGAGCGCGATCCTCGGCACGCCGCTCTACATGGCACCGGAGCAGATCCAGAGTGCGCCGACCGACCAGCGCGCCGATCTGTATTCGCTCGGATGCATCCTGTATCAGCTCGCGACGGGCCGGCCGCCGTTCATCGGCGAGACCGTGAATCAGGTGCTCTCGATGCACCTCCACACCGAGCCGCCGCCGCTGCCGGCGTCGGTCGAGCCCGCGATCGCGCGCACGATCGCGCAGCTGATGCGCAAGGATCCCGGCTCGCGTCCGCTGTCGGCAGCGTCCGTGCGCGCGAGCCTCGAGCAGGCGGCTGCGACGACGACCACGACGCCCGTGCCGAGCCCGGCGCTCGCGACGACCGCGCCGCACCCCGGGCTGGCCGTGACCGCGCCCGCGATCGATGCGACGCCCGTGTCCTCGCCCGCACCCGCACGCCGCCGGTGGTTACCGGCCGCGCTCGCGACACTCGTGCTCGGCGGGGGTGGCGCTGCGATCTGGGCACTGCGCGATCGCGGCGATGACAACCACGTCGCGGCGTCACCGTCGGCGGCAGCAGCGACCGATGCCGCGGTCCGGCCCGCCGATGCGCTCGTGATCGACGGCGCGGTGCGGCCTCCGATCGATGCGGCGCCGTCGGTCGATGCCGACGCGCCGATCGATGCGAGCGCGCCCGGGGACGCCGGCCGCAAGCGCCCACCGCTGCCGGGGCGTCCGCCTCGCACGCCAAACCCGCCGCAGGTGCCGCGCGATGCGGGCTCGACACCGAGACCGGATGCCGCGCTCGAGTTCTACGGCCTCGACGGCGGATCGTAGCGCGGCGCTCAGCTGGTCGTCTGCGCGCGCACGAGCGCGACCGCGATCGTCGGCGCCGTCTCGGCGCGCAGGATCCGCGGTCCGAGCCCGACCGCAACGAAGCCGGCATCCCCGAGCCGCGCCAGCTCGTCGGAGGTCAGGCCGCCCTCGGGCCCGCTCGCGAGCGTGACGTCCGTCGCGGCGTCGACGGCGAGCGCCACATCCGATGCCGGGTCGAGCACGAGCCGCGCGCCCGCCGGCAGGTCCTCGAGCGCCGCGCGCAGGCTGTCCGCAAACCGGACGCTCGGTACCTGGGCGCGTCCGGACTGCCGGGCCGCGGCGACGAGCGCGGCGTGATACTTCGCGAGCCGCGCGTCGCGCTTGCCGGGCTCGAGCCGGACGACCGAGCGCGCGGCCGGCCAGACGACGATCTCGTCGGCGCCGACCTCGACGAGCTTCTCGAGGCAGCTGTCCATGCGGTCGCCCTTGATCAGCGGCAGCAGCACGCGGACGTGCGGCGGCCGCGCGACGATCGTCTCGGGCGCTTCGACGCGCAGCGTGGTCTCGGTGTCGGTGATCCGCGCGATCACGGCGTGCGCACGGTGCCCGGCGCCGTCGACGAGCTCGACCTCATCGCCGACCCGCGCGCGGCGGACGCGGCCGAGGTAGTGGTGCTCGTCGCCGCCGACGCGCAGCTCGCCGGCCACGAGCGCGGCCGGGTCGACGAAGATCCGCATGCCGCGATCGTATCAGTGCGTCAGCGTCACGGCGGACCACGCGGCGTCGTCCGTGCTCGCGCGAACGCGCACGATCCGCATGCCCGCGGCGACGAACTCGTTCGCGAGCGGCTCGGCCTGCGGCGTCAGCAGCCCGGACAGGATCAGCGTGCCGCCCGGCGCGGTGCGCGCGACGAGCAGCGGCAGCAGCGCGCGCAGCACGTGGGCCTGGATGTTCGCGAGCACGAGCGGGAACTCCTCGTCGAGCTGATCGAGGGTCGTCGTCGAAGCGGAGATCCGATCGGCGACCCGGTTGATCGCCGCGTTGTCGGTCGTCGCGTCGACCGCGATCGGATCGTTGTCGACGGCGATGCAGGTCGCGCTCGGCCAGCGCTTGACCGCGGCGATCGCGAGGATGCCCGAGCCGCAGCCGACGTCGAGGATCCGGGTTGGCGTGATCTCGCGATCCGCGAGGTCCTGCAGCTCCTCGAGGACGAGACGCGTGCTCGCGTGCGTGCCGGTCCCGAAGGCCATGCCGGGATCGAGATCGATCACGACGTCACCCGGGCGATGCGTGTGCATCTCCCAGCTCGGCACGACGACGAACTGCCGCGTCAGCCGCGTGATCTTGAAGTAGCGCTTCCAGGCATCGCGCCATTCCGCCTCCGGCATCGCGGTCGCGAGCCGGACGCGCGCCGGATCGACAGCGAGCCCGCCCGCTTGCCATCGCGTGACGGCATCGCGGGTCTCCTGCAATGCAGCGGCGGCGGTGTCTGACGCGACCCAGAACACCACCTCGTCACCGCGTTGCTCGGTGCCAGCAGACGCGGCCGATACTTCGGATGCGGTCAACGCAGCGACGTCATCGACGTCGGCGGCGCCGACCGAAACGATGACCTCGACCCAGTCGGTCAAGGCAGGATCAACGTCCGGGCGCGTTCGTCGGGGTGACCCGACGCTTCATCTCGCGGCGAAGCCGCTTGCGCGCCTCGCGCGTCTTGCGCTTGCGCTTGACGCTGGGCTTCTCGTAGAAGCGGCGGCGCTTGAGCTCCTGCAGGATGCCCTCCTTGGACATCTTCTGCTTGAGGATCTTCATCGCCTTCTCGAGGCTGTCGCGAACCTCGACCTCGACGGGCTTTCCGAACGTGTTCTCCATGGGGAGGGACGTGGGTACTCGATCAGGGAACCCTGGTCAAGCGCCCTGTCGGCTTAGGCCTTGTTGTGCTTGTAGAACAACGTGATCGTCAGGCAGTGGAACTCGGAGTCGGAGCTCTGGGTCACGATCTTGTCGACGATCTCGTGGTCGGGGTGGCTGCGGATCCAGTCCGTGATCAGCTCGCCGAGGAGCTCGCGCTCCTTGGCCTTGGTGGCGGAAAAAACCTTCACACCGGTGACATCGATCATCCGGTTGTCCTCTTGCTGGGAAGCTTGCATGCGGGCCACGGCCTCACCTCACTCTCGTGACAGCTGCATCAGCTGTCGTTCGTTGTTCGCCCACTCTACGTGGCAAGCCGTTCCAGTCAAGTCGGAGAATTCTATTAACGGTGAACTCGGCCTCAGTGGTCGCGGGTAGTTACACCGTGGCTGTAACGCAGAGCGTAAGTACTCGAACGCGGGCTCCGATCGCTGGCAACCGAGACGCGCGCTGGTAGTGTCCGCGCACGTTGACGGACACGCCAAGGGAGTCTCGATGAGTCTGTTCCGGAACAAACCTGCACGCGCTGTGCTGGGAACGATCCTGACTGCAGGGCTCGCGCTCGCGCCGATCGCGGCGAGCGGTCAGCCCAAGCCCGCGCCGACGCCGCCGACGACGCCGCCGGCGAAGACCGGCGCTGGCTCCGGCAGTGCCGCGACACCGCCCGCGACGCCGACGCCGTCGCCGAACAAGAGCAAGACGATCGCGAAGCTGCCGACGATCGAGCAGTTCACGCTCGGCAACGGCATGCGCGTCGCCGTGCTCGCGAACGACGCGGCGCCCGTCGCTGCCGTTCAGGTCTGGTACCACGCCGGCAGCAAGGACGAGCCTCGCGATCGCCGCGGCTCGGCCCACATGTTCGAGCACATGATGTTCAAGGGCACGAAGTACGTGCGCTCGGAGGCACACGCCCAGTACATCAACGGGCTCGGCGGCTACGTCAACGCGCAGACCGACGAGGACGCGACGCACTACATCAACACGCTGCCGTCGGACTACCTCGAGTTCGCGATCAAGCTCGAGGCCGAGCGCATGCGCAACCTCCTGTTCCGGCCCGACATGATCAAGGTCGAGAAGGAGGTCGTCAAAGAGGAGATCCGGCAGCAGGAGAACTCGCCGATCACGAAGGGCTTCCTGCGCTTCCTCGAGGTCGCGTTCGCGAAGCACCCGTACGCGTGGACCGCCGGCGGGAACCTCAAGGATCTCGACGCGACGACGCCCGAGGATCTACGCAAGTTCTACGACGCGTACTACCAGCCGAACAACGCGCTGCTCGTCGTCGTCGGCAAGACGACCGCGGCCGACGTCAAGACGCTCGCCGAGAAGTACTTCGGCACGATCCCCAAGGGTCCCGAAGCCCCGCGCCCGGCGCGTGATGCACAGGAGCCGCCGCAGACGTCGAAGCGGCGCGAGGTCGTCGAGCCCGGCCAGATCGGGCTGACGCTCGTCGGCTATCACATCCCGCCGGCGAAGGAGAAAGACATCTACGCGCTGCAGGTCGCGTCGATCATCCTCGGCACCGGCGAGTCGAGCCGGCTGAAGACGAAGCTGAAGTCGATCGATCCGAAGACAAAGCGACCGTTCGCGCTCGACGGTGGCGTCGAGGCCGTGGTCCGCGAAGATCCGGGCCTGATCGTCGCGCTCGGTGCGTACCTCGATCCGTCGCAAGGTGACGGCGTCGAGATCGCGATCGCGGGCGAGATCGACAAGCTCGCGAAGGCCGGCCCGACCGCAGACGAGCTGCGCAAGGCGAAGAACCAGGTCCAGTCGGGGTTCACGTTCTCGCTCGAGAACGCGCAGGGCCTCGCGACCGCGATCGGGAGGTCGTGGATCCTCGTCGGCGAGCCGTCCGCGTTCCTGCGCGACGTCGACGAGATCGAGAAGGTCACCGCCGCGGATGTCTCGCGCGCGATCAAGAAGTACATGACGCCGGACAAGGCGACCACGGTCGTCATCCCGCCGCGCGGCGCGCCATCGGCACCGCCGGCGAAGCCCGACGGCAAGCCCGATGGCAAGACCGACGGCAAGACCTCGCCGAAGACCGAGCCGAAGCCCGCGCCGAAGACCGAGCCCAAGAAGGACAAGTGACCATGCGCCGCCTGTTGCTCCTCACCGTCCTCGTCGCCGCGTGTGGCCCCAAGCCCACGCCAGCGCCGGTCCCCGTCCTGCCCGGCGATGGCGATCAGCACGTCGCGAAGCCGCCGACGACCGCGCCCGAGAAGAACGATCCGTGGGCCGGTCGCACCGATCTGATCGCGCCGCCGGCACCGAAGCCGCCGAGCGCGATCGAGCTGCCGAACATCGACTCGTTCAAGCTCGCGAACGGTCTGCAGGTGTTCGTCATCAAGTCCGATCGGCTGCCGGTCGTCAGCATGCAGCTCGCGATCAAGGCCGGCCGCATGCACGAGCCGCAAGCGCGCCTCGGCGTCGCCGAGATCACCGCGGACATGCTCGTCAAGGGCACGAAGCGCCGCGACGCACTCGCGCTCGCGAAGGCGATCGACTTCGTCGGCGGCACGCTCGCGTCGGACGCGACGTTCGAGGCGACGCTCGTCTCGTGCAGCGCGCTCGCCCGCAACACGAACACCTGCCTCGACCTCATGCCCGAGGTCGTGACGCAGCCGAGCTTCCCGGAGTCCGAGCTCCAGAAGGTCAAGGAGCGCGCACTCGCGACGATCCGCCAGCGCCTCGACGACGCCGGCACGCTCGCCTCGGCTCACGTCCAGAACCTGCTGTGGGGCCCCGAGCACGTGCGCGGCTGGGTCACGAGCGAGCAGTCGGTCGCGTCGATCAAGCGCGAAGATCTCGTCGCGTGGCACAAGAACTGGTTCGTGCCCGCGAACGCGATGCTCGTCGTCGCCGGCGACGTCGATGCGAAGAAGCTCAAGGGCGATCTCGAGCGCAGCTTCGGCAAGTGGGCAAAGGGCCCGGTGCCGCCGGCGCCGACGTACAAGGACCCGGGCCTCTCGGGCAGCCGCATCCGCCTCGTCGACAAGCCGGGCCAGACGCAGACGCATATCCGCGTCGCGCAGTTCGGCATCGCCCACAACGATCCGCGGTTCTTCGACTCGCTCGTCTGGAACTACGCGCTCGGTGGCGGTGCGTTCAGCTCGCGGCTCATGAAGGTCGTGCGCGTCGAGGGCGGCAAGACCTACGGCGCGAGCTCGACGTTCGATCGCAACCTCGACAAGGGCTCGTTCGTGATCCAGACGTTCACGCGCAACGCCGAGGCGGTCGCCACGACGAAGCTGCTGCTCAACGAAGTGGCGAAGATGGCGAAGGACGGCCCGACCCAGGACGAGGTCAACGCCGCGATCGCGAACATCGCGGGCTCGCACGGCCTGCGCTTCCAGTCCGCATCCGACGTCGGCGCCGCGCTGCTCGGCGCGGAGCTCCACGGCTTCGGCCGCGAGTACCTGCAGAACTTCCCGACGACGGTCGCGAAGGTCGACGTCGCGAGCGCGAAGCGCGCCGCCGGCGAGATCCTCGATCCGAAGGACTACGTCATCGTGATGGTCGGCGACGCGAAGGACCTCGAGCCGCAGCTCAAGGCCGCCGGCTGGAAGTACCAGAAGGTCGCGTTCACCGATCCGGTCAGCCCGCCGGTCGCTGCGCCCGAAGCGCCGATCGATCCGAAGCAGGCTGCCGCCGCGAAGCAGCTCGTCGACGGCGCGCTCGCCGCGAAGGGCGGCAAGCAGAAGCTCGCCGCGATCAAGGCGTTCAAGATGACCGCGACCGGCACCACGACGATCGGCGGCCAGACCGTCCCCGTCGATATCGAGCGCGTGTTCGTGCTGCCCGACAAGATGCGGATCGACGCGAACCTCGCGCAGCGCGTGAAGGTCACGGTCTCGGTCAACGGCAAGACCGGCTGGCAGCTCGCGCCGGATGCGTCCGGTCAGAAGATGCAGCTCGTCGACATCGGCGCGCAGGACATGGCGTCGATCGACTTCGAGCGCTGGCGCGAGCCGGAGCTGATCCTGCTGCGCGCGTCGGATCCGAACGCGAAGATCACGACCGGCGCCGACGAGAACCTCGACGGCAAGCCGCACTCGGTGGTCAAGCTGAAGTCGCCGATGGGCATCGATGTCTCGCTCTACATCGACAAGAAGACGAAGCTGATCTCGCGCATGGCCTACAGCGAAGGCGGCCAGAGCGAGACCGACGACTTCTCCGACTACAAGGACGTCAAGGGCATCAAGATCGCGCACAAGCGCAACTCGACCGGCGGCGGCCGCGCGACGAAGCTCGAGCTGAAGAACGTCGAGCTCGATCCGAAGGTCGATCCGAAGCTGTTCGACAAGCCCGCGGCGCCGTAGTCGAGCTCGATCTCAGCCCGCGCCGAGCAGCTGCTGGTGCTGGTGCTCGAGCTGGAGCCGCGCGAGGTGCGAGTTGAGGCGGTGCGCCGAGCTCGCCGCGCTCGCGATGCAGAACAGGTGCAGGAACAGCCCGGGCAGCACGAGCGTGTAGCCCGCGGCGACGAGCAGGAACCACAGGACCGCCCCGAGGAAGTGGCCGGTGTAGAGCTGGCCAGCGCCCGGGATGAACAGCGACAGCAGCGCCGCGAGGCCAGGGCTCGCCTGCCGGCCGTGGCGAATCGCGAGCGGCGTCTGGAGTGACGCGAGGCTGAGCGCGCGCTGCGACGGCGGAGGGGCAGGCTCCTCGCGTGGATGAAGCTTCTGGCGATCCGGCACCTGGTAGTAGACCGCGCCGTTCTCGTCGATCTCCATGTGGATGCGATCGCGCGCGGTGAGGTTGTCGAGGACCTTCTCGGCATCCTCGATCGAGCACTGCGCGAAGTACGCGAGCACCGACGGCGTG
Source organism: Kofleriaceae bacterium (assembly GCA_035715365.1). Lineage (GTDB taxonomy): Bacteria > Myxococcota_A > Polyangia > Haliangiales > Haliangiaceae > JABFXX01. Next base: position 107,742 of record DASTLB010000084.1, read on the forward strand.
ATCTTGGCGTCCGTGGTGTACGCGAGCTCGAGCAGCCGGTGCTCGATGATGTTCGGATCGGTGATGCGTTTCATGGTTTGCCTCCGACCGCTTTCCACGTCGCGGCCGTGATCGCTTGTTTGATGTCGTTGATGCCCTTCCACGGATCCGACTCGAGGTTTGCGAGCCGGCGCGGGACCGTCGCGGTGTTGAACGCGAGCGGATCGACGCCGTGCGCGAGCTCCTCCCACGTGATCGGGACGGCGACTGGAGCACCATCGCGCGCGCGCGGCGAGTACGGCGCGATGAACGTGGCGTTGCGCTGGTTGCGCAAGTAGTCGACGAAGATCTTGCCGCGGCGATGCACCTTGCCCATGTTCGAGGTGTAGAGCTGCGGCGCGTCGCGCTCCATGCGCTCGACGACCGCCTTCGTGAATGCCTTGATCTCGTCCCACGTCTGCCGGCGCTCGATCGGCGCGACGACGTGGAGGCCCTTGCCGCCGGTCGTCTTGAGGAACGACGTGAACCCGAGCTCGTTGAGCCGGCGGCGCATGTCGAAGGCGGCGAGCGCGACGCGATCCCACGGCAGCTCGGTGTCCGGATCGAGGTCGAACACCATCAGATCCGGCTTCTCGGGCTTGTCCGCGTGCGAGCCCCACGTGTGGATCTCGAGCGTGCCGAGCTGCGCGAGCGCGACGAGCCCGGGCATGTCCGCGATCGACATGTAGTCGACCATCTCGCCCTTCTCCTCCTCGATCGGCAGCGCGTGGATCGCCTTCGGCGAGCCGGCGAGGATGTGCTTCTGGAAGAAGCAGGGCTTCTTGCGGCCCTCCGGACACCGCACGATCGTGAGCGGGCGATTCGCGACATGCGGCAGCATCCAGTCCGCGACGACCGCGAGATAGGCAATCAGCTGGCCTTTCGTGATGCCCTGTTCCGGATACAGGACCTTGTCGAGGTTCGTCAGCTTGTAGCCGAGCGGTAGCTTCGACACGAGCGCGAGCAGCTCGTCGACGCTCGTCGCCGGCTTTGCCACCTCGGCACGCTTCGCGGTCGCGATGCGCGCGGCGCGCTTCTGCGCGACGGTCGGCTCCTGGACGCGATTGGATTGCCACACGCGATCCGGCGCGGCCGCGATCTGCTCGACGGTGCGGCCGCTCAGCACGGACTCCGGACGATCGGTCGTGATGTCGAGCTCCTCGTCGGCGGCCTCGTCGCGGCTCTTGAACAGCAGCCAGTTCTCGTTCTTGTCGCCGCCCTTCGTGCGGATCAGGTGCCAGCGGCCGTGCAGCTTCTCGCCGTCCAGCGTGAACGTGAGCCGGCCCTTCTTCATCGCCTCCTGCGCGTCACCCTCGGGCTGCCACGTCCCGCGGTCCCAGACGACGACGGTGCCGCCGCCATACTGTCCCGCGGGGATGATGCCCTCGAAGTCCGCGTAGTCGAGCGGGTGGTCCTCGGTGCGGACCGCGAGCCGGCGCTCCTTCGGGGACAGGCTCGGGCCCTTCGGCACGGACCACGAGAGCAGCACGCCATCGAGCTCCAAGCGAAAGTCGTAGTGCAGACGCCGCGCGGCGTGCTTCTGGATGACGAAGCTGTTTTTCGCCCGTGCGCGCGCCTTTGCCCCGCTTGGCTCGGACGTGACGTTGAAGTCACGCATCGAGCGGTATTTCGCCAGCTTGTTCGCCGCCGCGCTGCGAGCCATATGCGTGGTTGATGCACGGTGGGTGCCACGGGGCGGCGGATCGCGCGGGGCGGAGGCGCGCGACGTGCATTCGCGCCTGACATGGCGCGTGCGTATGTCGGAACCAGCGGCTGGGTGTATCCGGGCTGGCGCGAGCACCTGTACGCGAACACGCCGGTCAAGCGCTGGCTCGAGGTCGCGTCGCGCACGTTCAACGCGCTCGAGATCAACGGCTCGTTCTACACGCAGATCAAGCCGGAGACCTACCAGCGCTGGCGCGCCGAGACTCCGGACGGATTTCGGTTCGCGCTCAAGGGCCATCGCTTCGTCACGCATTACAAGCGGCTGAAGGACTGCGAGGAGTCGATCGTGCGGCTGCGCGATCAGGCGCGCGGGCTCGGCGACAAGCTCGCCGCCGTCGTGTGGCAGCTGCCGAGCAACTTCACCGTCAACGTCGAGCGGCTCGCGCAGTTCGGGCGCGCGCTCGACGCGTGGCGCGACGTCCGGCACTCGATCGAGCTGCGCCACAAGTCGTGGTTCGTGCCCGAGGTCGCCGAGGTGATGCGCGCCGCGGACATCGCGGTGTGCATGGGCGATGCGCCGGACTTCCCGTACTGGCACGAGGTCACGACGGACATGGTCTATGTCCGGCTGCACGGCCACACGCGCAAGTACGCGTCGAGCTACAGCCTGCAAAGCTTGCAGCGCTGGGCGGCCGACACGCGGGCGTGGCTCGCCGAGGGCCGCGATGTCCACGTCTACTTCGACAACGACGCCGAGGGCCATGCAGTGCGCAACGCGATCGACTTCATGGCGCTCGTCGAGGGCCGCCCGCTACCGCCGCCGCTGCAGATCAACTACGAGAACAAGGGCAAGGGCGTCGGACCACGTCCCGCGCCGGGATGGCCGGGCCGCCGCCAGGCAGCGCGCACGTAGACCTCCTAGCGGAGCGGCCGGATCGCCGCGGCGAGCTCGTCGGCGGGCAGCGTGTTGAGGACGTCGCGCTTGCGGATCCGCGCGCGGCGCGCCATCCCGACCGCGTACTTGACCGCGCGCAGCCCGCGGATCGAGTGCGCGTCGCTCGACAGCACGAACTTGAGCCCGCGCTCGACCGCCTTGCGCGCGTTCACCGGATCGAGATCGAGGCGGTACGGATCGCCGTTGATCTCGATCGCGGCGTTGCCGGACTCGACGGCCGCGTCGAGCACCTCGTCGAGCCGCACCGGGATCGGATCGCGGCGCAGCACGAGCCGGCCGAGCGCGTGGCCCCAGATCTTGAAGTACGGCTGGCGCATCGCGGTGACGAGGCGATTCGTCATGCTGTTCTCGTCGAGCTTGTAGCGCTGGTGGACGCTCGCGATGATCACGTCGAGCTCGCCGATCATCTCGGGTGGTACGTCGATCGCGCCGTCGGCGAGGATGTCGGCCTCGGTGCCCTTGAGGATCGCGGCCTCGGGATTCGCGAGCTGCGCGATCTCGGCGTGCTGCTCGCGCATTCGCGCGAGGTCGAGGCCGCTCGCGTACGACGCGTTCGCGGAGTGATCGGTGATCGTGATCGCCTGGAACCCGAGCTCGGCGGCACCGTGCACCATCTCGGCGAGCGTGTGCTTGCCGTCGCTGTACGTCGTGTGGCAATGGAACGCGGCGGTGACGTCGTCGAGCGTCACGAGATCGAAGAACGTGTCGCCGGCGAGCGCGGCGCGGACCTCGTCGCTGCCGTCGCGAACCTCGGGCGTCAGCCATGGCAAGCCAAGCGCGCGATACACGAGCTTCTCGTCGCGCGCCTCGAGGATGTCGAGGTTGATCCCGCGCTCGGCGGCACGCTGCTCGAGCAACGCGACGTGCTCGGGCGAGCCGGTCGCACGCACCTGCGTCCAGCCGAAGTGATTGAGCGGCGCGACGTGGACCTCCGCGCGCAGCCCGCCGGCGAGGTAGCCGAGGATCGGCCGCTTCGGATCGCCGTCGTTGCGATCGACGCTGGTGACGAGCGCGAACGACTGCAGCCGCTCGACGACCTTGTCGCGATCGTCGGCGGCGACCGCGTACGCGAGGTGATCGATCACCTCGCACCACCGTCGCACCGGGCCGCAGACCTCGACCTGCTTGATCGCCGGATCGGCACGCAGGTGATGGCCGAGCGACGTGGCGTGATCCTCGGCGTCGATCAGGATGATCCGCGCGCCCTTGTCGCGGCGCTCCTCGATCGACTCGAGGATCCGGCGCTCGCTGATCTTCCCGAAGCCCGGGATCTCGCTGAGCACGCCAGCGCGGCACGCCGCGGCGACCGCGCCGAGATCGGCGGGCTTGAGCGTCTGGTAGATCTTGCGCGCGCGCTGGACGCCGACCTTCGGCAGCTGCGCGAGCTCGATCACGACCGGCGGCCACTGCGACCGCAGGCGCTCGAGCACCGTGACCGAGCCGCGACGCGCCAGCTCGGCGACGACGCGCGCGATCGACGGCCCGACGCCGGGCAGCTCCTCGAGCCGGCCCTCGTCGATCAGGCGGTGCAGCCCGGCCGCGGCCTCGACCGACTTCGCGGCGCGCTCGTACGCGAACGCGCGATGGCGATCGCCGTCGAGCTCGTAGTAGACGGCGAGCTCGCGAAGCTGTGCCGCGATCGTCGCCGGTTCCATGATCTGGGTTCTAGCGCGGACCGGGCGCGGCGTCGCTCGTCACGCCACCATCGCGCAGCGGGCTCGGGATCGCCGCGTCCGCCGGCGGCACACCGGCATCGACCGCTTGCGGCTGTTGCGGCGGCGGAACGGTCGGCGCGACCGGCGGCGCGACCGGCGTCGTCGTCGATGGCGCGGAGTCACTCGACATCGGCGGTGCGATCGACGGTCCTGTCGTATTCGTCGAGCCCGCGTTGTTCGAGGTTTGCGACTGCGGCGAGGTGCCAGTCGTGCCCTGCGTGCCCTGCGTGCCCTGCGTGCCCTGGTTCCCCTGTGTGCCTTGCGCGCTCGCGCCGCGGCTCGTCCCGGTGGCACCGCCGATCCCGACGATCGGGCCAGAATGGACCTCGCTCGGACCGGCCGCATCCGGTGGCGGCATGCTCGGATTCGCGGGCGCGGACGCGGTCGACTCGCCGAGTCGCGGCCCGATCACCTCTTCATTCGCATGGCTGCGCGCGCACGACGTGACAAAGCCGGCGACGGCGACGAGCGCACCCAAGATCGTACGAAGCTGCGTGAGGCTCATGCGGGTGGTCGGTTGCGATCGCCGTGCCTGCCCCGTTGCGAGATCGTCGCAAACCGTGCGCGATCCATGTGCGCCCGAGCGCTCGGCCGCTCTGGTACGTGCATCGCAGGAGTGACCTGCATGACCGCGCGCTCCATCGACACCGCCACGATCGCCTTCGGCCTCGTCACGATCCCGGTGAAGATCTACTCGACCGCCGAGCCGTCGCAGGAGATCCACTTTCACCTCGTGCACGAAGGCTGCGGCGAGCGCCTCAAGCAGCAGTACATCTGCCCCAAGCACGGCGTCGTCGATCGCGAGCACATGATCAAGGGCTTCGAGATCACGAAGGGGCATGTCGTCGAGCTCGAGAAGGAAGAGCTCAAGGCGCTCGACGCCGTCGCATCCGACGAGATCGCGCTCGCCGAGTTCGTCCCCGCGTCCGCGGTCGATCCGCTGTTCGTCGAGAAGAGCTACTACCTCGGCCCCGGCAAGGGCGGCGACCGCGCGTACCGGCTGTTTCGCGACGCGCTCGAGGACGCCGAGCTCGTCGGCATCGCGAGCTACGCCGCGCGCGGCAAGCAGTACGTCGTGATGGTCCGTCCGTACGAGGACGGCATGGTGATGCACCAGCTACGCTACCCCGACGAGATCAAGCCGTGGAGCGAGGTCCCGGTCGGCAAGCTGCCGAAGGCCGCACCCGCGGAGCTCGGCCTCGCGGCGCGCGTGATCGAGTCGCTCACGCACAAGACCTTCGATCCGAGCCAGTACAAGGACGAGGTCAAGACGCGCGTGCGCAAGCTGATCGCCCAGAAGGCGAAGGGCGGCGAGATCACCGTCCCCGAGCGCGAGGAGAAGCCCGAGGTCACCGATCTGATGGCGGCGCTCAAGGCCTCGCTCGGCGGTGGTGCGCTGCCGGCGACGACGAACGGTCGGTCGACCCACGCACGCAAGGCGCCCGCGCGCACCAAGCGTGCGGCGCACAAGCCGACGCGCCGCGCGGGCACGCATGCCCGTCCGCACGCCTCGCGGACCTCGGCGCGCCGGTCGCGCGCGCACTCCTGAACGGGGTCAGGCTACACTTGCTCAACCAGGCGGCGCGCAACGCCGCGAGATCGCACGACGCACCGGGGACAGGCTACACTTCGTCAACCAGCGCTCACCGCGCGGGCGCGGCGGGCGCATCGGCGGGCACGCCAGCGTCCGGGACCGGCGGCAGCGGCGGCGCGCCGGCATCGGCAGGTGGTGCGTCCGGCGGCGGCGGTGGCGTGCCGGCATCCGCCGGCGTGACGACGCGCGGACCGGTGGGTGCCGCAACCGGATCGTAGAAGCCAAACCCCGGCGACGTGATCGGCGATGGCGTCACGCCGGCATCGCGCGGCGCGAGCGGATCCGGCGCGCCAGGGACCGGGGCCGGATTGCGGTGGGTCGGCAATGGTTGCGCGGGGTCGGGCCGCGGCGCGAGCGGTGGCATTTCGCCGGGTGTCGCCGGGGAGCACGCGATTGCGAATCCACCGACGAAGCCCGCGAATGCTCGAACGAGCTTCCAGCGCAGTGGGTGCGACGTCGCTCGGGGGATTCGAGAGGGGCGCATGAGACGTTCTCCTTGCGCCGAGATCCTTTGCGAGGACCGTGCCGGCCGCGCCGGGAGCGTGTGCGCCTCGCCCGTGCAACACGGTGTTCCGTGCGGCTGGCTGGATCTGCCACACGGATGAATGTAAATTCATCTCCGTGAATCTGGATTCACCACGTCGTGCGAAGGCTGCTCGCGATCCGAAGGCGGCGCTGCGCCTGCAGGTCCGCGAGGCCGTGCGCGCGGCGATCCTCGATGCCGCCGAGGAGCTGATCGCGAACCGCGGCCTGCACGGCGCAGCGCTGCTGCAGATCGCGCGCAAGGCCGGCGTCGCCGTCGGTACGCTCTACAACTACTTCGCCGATCGCGACGCGCTCGTGCGTGCGCTGTTCGAGAGCCGGCGCGTCGCGATGCGACCGGGCCTGCGCGCGGCGGCGTCGGCCGGCGCGGAGCTCGCGTTCGAGCCGCGGCTGCGCAAGTTCGTCGGCGACGTGCTCGCGGTGATCGAGCAGCACCGCCGGTTCTTCAAGGTCGCGATCGAGACCGAGCACCTGAAGGTGCAGCCGTCGTCGACCAGCGAGGAGATCCGCGCCGCGATCGCGCAGATCGTCGCCGCGGGTGTCGCCGAAGGCAGCGTGGCGAAGGCGCAGGCGGAGATGCTCCAGCTCGCGATCGTCGGCGGGCTGCGCGCGCTCGTGCTGCAGCGAATCGCCGATGGTGGGGAGCTCGTCGGTGCCGGCGACGCACTCGTCGATCTGTTCGTGCGCGGGCTCGGCGGAGCATCCCGGAAATGACCGAGCCAGGCGCGATCGCACCGGCCGGCTCGGCGCGGCCGCCCGTCGGCAAGTGGACGGTCGCGGTCTCGATCGCGTTCGGCTCGCTGATGGCGACGATCGACACGAGCATCGTCAACGTCGCGATGCCGCAGATCCGCGGCGAGCTCGGCGCGTCGCTGCAAGAGATCACGTGGATCACGACCGCGTACATGATCGCGATGGTGCTCGTCATGCCGCTGACGGGCTTCCTCGGTGCGCTGTTCGGTCAGAAGCGCGTCTACCTCGCGTCGCTCGTGCTGTTCACGCTCGGATCGGTCCTGTGCGGCACCGCGCGCTCGCTCGAGATGCTGGTGCTGTGGCGCATCCTGCAAGGCATCGGCGGCGGCGCGCTGCAGCCGACGCAGCAGGCGATCCTGCGCCAGACCTTCCCGCCCGCCGAGCAGGGCATGGCGATGGCCGTGTTCTCGATGGTGATCATGGTCGGCCCCGCGGTCGGCCCTGTGCTCGGCGGCTGGATCACCGATGGCTACTCGTGGCCGTGGATCTTCTTCGTCAACCTGCCGGTCGGCCTGCTCGGCATCTACCTCACGTGGCGCAACGTCCACGAGCCCGACGACGTGCTCGCCGCGAACCGCGCCCGCGCGCAGGTCGCGAAGAAGAACTTCGACTACGCCGGCATCATCCTGATGACGATCGGCATCGGCGCGCTGATGTACGTGCTCGAGGAAGGCGCCGGCGAGGACTGGTTCGCGTCGACGAAGATCGTGATCGGCACGTACATCGCCGGCGTCGGCCTCGCCGCGTTCACGATCCGCGAGCTCACGGCGACCGCGCCGGTCGTCGACCTCCGGCTGTTTCGCGATCCGACGTTCGCGTCCGGCACGTTCATCTCCGGCGTCGTGTTCGCGATGCTGATGGGCTCGATGTTCCTGCTGCCGGTGTTCACCCAGGAGATGATGCACTTCTCGGCGACGCAGTCCGGTGTCGTGCTCTTGCCCCGCACGCTCGCGATGATGGTCGCGTCGCCGTTCGTCGGCCGGCTCTACAACCGCACGTCGCCGGCACTGCTCGTCGGCATCGGCATCGTGCTGACCGCGCTCGGCTGCTGGATGCAGGCGGACATCCAGCTCTCGACGTCGACCGGCGATCTGTTCTGGCCGCTCGCGACCACCGGCATGGGCTTCGCGTTCCTGTTCGTCCCGCTGACGACCGCGGCGCTCTCGAACGTCGCACGCCACGAGATGGCCGGCGCCGCCGGCGTCAATAGCTTCATCCGTCAGGTCGGCGGCTCGATCGGCCTCTCGATCTTCGCGACGCTGTTCACGCGCTTTGGCTCGCACGCGACCGCGGGCCTCGCGAACTCGGTCACGCTGCTGCGTCCCGAGGTCGCGGCGCAGTTCGGGCAGACCAAGGGCGCGCTGGTCGCGCGTGGCCTGACACCCGAGCTCGCGGGCGCGCTCGCTCAGAAGACGATCGCCGGTCGCACCGCGCTGCAGGGCATGGTGATCGGCTTCGACAAGACTTTCATCCTGCAGACGATCGCGTTTCTCGTCGTGCTCCCGCTCCTGTACTTCCTGCGAGTACACCGCGCGAAGCACGCTGGCCCCCAGCACGTCGAGCTGGGAGTGGAGTAGTCCGTCATGGAAGCCGTCTCGAAGGAAGCCGCCGCCACCACCGCTCGTCGCCGCCGCGCGCGCCGCGCGTACACGATCCTCGGCGTCGTCGCCGCGATCGTCGCCGCCGTCTGGCTCGGTCATCGCTGGTACACCGCCGGCAAGCAAACGACCGACGACGCGCAGGTCGAAGCCGACGTCGTCCCGATCGGCGCGCGCGTCGCCGGCGTCGTCAAGGTCACGCGCGTCCACGACAACCAGCAGGTCAAGGCCGGCGACGTGCTGTTCGAGCTCGACACCGCGGACCTCGACGTCGAGCTCGCGCGCACCCAGGCCGAGCTCGAGGCCGCACGCGCGCAGGAAGCCGCCGCGAAGGCGCAGGTCGCGATCGTCCAGTCATCGTCGACCGGTGGCCTGTCGTCCGCGCGCGCCGCGCTCACCGGCGCCGGTGCCAACGCGCGCGGTGCCTCCGACGCGATCCGCGCCGCCGAGGCCGCGGTCGCACGCGCACGCGCCGACCTCGCGACCGCGCAATCCGAGCTCGATCGCACGCAGACCCTCGTCGAGAAGTCCGCGCTCACGCGACGCGATCTCGAGCACGCGCAGCAAGCGCGCGACGTCGCGAAGGCCGCGCTCGACGCCGCGACCGCGCAGCTCGACGCCGCCCGCGAGCAGCGCCACCTCGCGCAGTCGCGCGTCGCCGAGGCCGAAGGTCGCGTCACGCAGAGCGCGCCCGTCGATCAGCAGGTCGCCGCGGCCGAGGCGAACGCCGCGCTCGCCGCCGCGCGCGTCAAGGCCGCCGAGGTCGCGCTCCAGCGCGCGAAGCTCAACCGCTCGTACGCCGTCGTCACCGCGCCGGTCGCCGGCACGATCTCGAAGCTCGGCGCGCACGCCGGCCAGGCGATCGTCGCGAACCAGCCCGTCCTCATGCTCGTCCCCGACGACACCTACGTCGTCGCGAACTTCAAGGAGACCCAGATCAGCGCGATGAAGATCGGCGACCCGGTCGACATCGAGCTCGACGCCTACGAGGGCACCTTCCACGGCGTCGTCGATGCACTCTCCCCCGCAACCGGCTCGCGGTTCTCGCTGATCCCCGCCGACAACGCGACCGGCAACTTCGTCAAGGTCGTGCAGCGCGTGCCCGTCAAGATCCGCTGGACCTCCCTCCCTCCGGTGACGATGCGTCCCGGTCTGTCCGCCGAGGTCACCGTCCACGTCGGCGGCTAATCGGGGTCAGGGTCAACTTGCGCAACTTACGATCTGCAAGTGGATGAAACCGCGCGCGGCGCTGGGGACAGGGTCAACTTCCGCAACTTCTCGACGCGTGTCCGGTAGCCGCGCGTCGCGTCGCGCATGGCGCGCGTCCTCACATGTTGCGCAAGTTGACCCTGTCCCCGACGCGATCCGTGATCTCGCGACGTTGCCGATCACAAGTTGCGCAAGTTGACCCTGACCCCGGTCAGCTGCCGGCGGTCGCGATCCGGCGCAGGAACGGCACGACCTGACGCTGCGTGACATCCTCGGCGACGGCCTCGACGCAATCGCGCACGCCGCCCTGGATGTCGCGATCGCGATTGCCGGTCATCGCCTTCGCCGAGCCACTCGCCTGCGCGGCGCGGTTCGCTTCCCACTTCTCGCCGCCGTCCTTGCCGCTCCACGGCGCGACCCGCACCGCGACCGTGCACGCGATCTGCGTCTGGCTGCCGAGCTTCGTGATCTCGATCTTCTTCACCGTCGACGCGACGATGAACGCGCGCGACCGGCTCGAGCTCAGCTCCGCAGACGTCGGCAGCGTGCCGCCCGGCCACGTCGTCGCGTAGCCGGTGCGCTCGACGCTGTGCTTCACGATCTCGGCGAGCCGCTCGCTGTGACCGGCGGGCAGCTGCTTCGACTGATCGATCGTGTGGTCGATGTTGACGAACACCTCGGGCTTGTTGCCACGCGACACCACGCGCTTGCGGTTGCTGCTGCGAAACGCGGCGAGCGTGCGGACGGCCTTCTGCGCGGCGTCGCGCACCTTCGCGTCCTTGTCGATCGACGACGCCTCTTCGAGCGCAGCCATGCCGAGGTCGATCGCGTCGGCCGCGGTGCGCGCGTCGATCATCTTCTCGAGCGCGAGCACGCAGATCTTGCGAATCCCGGGATCGGTGTCGTGACGGATCGCATTGCCAAGCGCGATCACGGCGCGCGCGTCCTTCGACTTCGAGAGCGACAGCGCGGCGGCGAGCCGGACGCGTGGACTACCGTCGGTCCCGAGATCTCGCACGCTCGTCGCGACCGCGTCGGCAGCTGCCACGCGGATGCAGACGAGCAAGCAAGCGGCGGCAACCGCGAGCGTCCGGCACATCACCATGATCCTAACACGTGAGGTGGATCGCGGAATCGGGGCAGTCGGACCACATCAGGCGTGCGTGTGGTTCGGCGCGCGCGTGCGCGAAGGTAGGATGCGCCATGTCTCTGCTCGACAGTGTTCGCGTGCTGGGAGCCATGGCGCGCATCACCGCTCCGACGATGGTGGAGCTCGCGCGCGGCCACATCGAACGCTCGTCGATCGACGAACGTGCCCGGTGGTTCGGACATCGCGTCATCGATCTGCTCGACGTCCGCCTGACCGCGCGCGGCGCCGAGCGCGTGCCGACCGATCGCGCGTACGTCTACATGTCGAACCACCAGAGTCACCTCGACATCCCGATCCTCTACGCGACGCTCCCGTCGCCCTCGATCCGGATGCTCGCGAAGAAGGAGCTGTTCCAGATCCCGGTGTGGGGACGCGGCCTGCGCGCCGCCGAGTTCGTCGAGGTCGATCGCAGCAATCACGAGCGCGCGGTGCGATCGCTCGAGTACGCGGCGAAGCTCGTGCGCGATGGCATCAGCATCTACCTCGCCCCCGAGGGCACGCGCTCGCGCGACGGTCGCATCGGCCCGCTCAAGAAAGGTGGCTTCCACCTCGCACGCGGGACCGGCGCTCCGATCGTTCCAGTCGCGATCCGCGGCACGATCGACATCCTGCCGCGCGGCGGTCGCGTCATGCAGAAGGGCAGGGTTGTCGACGTGACGATCGGCGCGCCGATTCCCGTCGACGGGCGCGAGCTCGAAGGACTGATGACGGAAGTCCGCGAATTTCTGGTGAAGAACGTCGAGAACGCTCCAGGCAATGGCAGGTAATTCGGGTATCTTAGTGCGGTGACCTGGGTCGTGCCGTTGGCGCTCGGGGGCTTCGCCATCCTCCTGATGGCGGTGTTCACCATGGCGTCTGCCCGTAAGCGCCACCAGGCCATCGTCGCGCCTCCGCAGCCGGGCGTCAGTCCGCGCATCCTCGTCCACGACATCAATGACGATCGCTGCACCGGTTGCGATGCATGCGTCGCGGTGTGTCCGACGAACGTGCTCGATCTCGTCGCGAACAAGAGCCGCGTGCTGCGGTTCCACGACTGCATCCAGTGCGAAGCGTGCATGTTCGCGTGCCCGACCGAAGCGCTCGTGATGTTTCCGCAGGGCAGCGAGCCACCACCGCTCAAGGTCCCCGAGATCGACGACAACTTCCAGACCGTCGTGCCCGGCCAGTACCTGATCGGCGAGGTCGCCGGCAAGCCGCTCGTCAAGAACGCCGCGAACCTCGGACGCGCCGTGATCGAGCACATGCTCGCGACCGGGATGCGTCCCGGCGCGATCGGCAACAGCGAGACGATCGTCGACGTGCTGATCGTCGGCTCCGGTCCAGGTGGTCTGTCGGCCGCGCTCACGTGCATCCAGCGCGGGCTCTCGTACGTCGTGCTCGAGAAGGAGCAGATGATCGCCTCGACGATCGCGCGCTACCCCAAGGGCAAGCTCGTGATGGCCGAGCCGTACGACACCGAGAACCTCTCGCTGCTGCCGGTCTTCGATTCGGCGAAGGAGCAGCTGATCCCGATCTGGCAGGAGTTGCTCGAGCGCGTCGGTGTCCGCGTGCGGCAGAACGAGTCTGTCGAGACCGTCGGTCGCGCACCCGACGGCGCATTCGAGGTCCGCAGCACCGTCGCGGTCTATCGCGCGCAGCGCGTCGTGCTCTCGATCGGCACCCGCGGCAAGCCGCGCACGTTGCAGGTCCCCGGCGAGAACCTGCCGAAGATCTACAGCCTGCTCGAAGATCCGGACGAGTGGCGTGGCCGCTCGGTCCTCGTGGTCGGCGGTGGTGACTCCGCGTGCGAGGCCGCGCTCGCGCTCGCCGACGCCGGCGCGAAGGTCATGATCTCGTATCGCGGCAAAGGCTTCAGCCGCGCGGCGCCGAAGAACAAGCAGACGATCGAGCAATACGCCGCCGAGGGTCGCATCAAGGCGAAGCTCGGCTCGCAGGTGCTCGCATTCGACGCCGAGAGCGTCACGCTCGCGCTCGCGGACGGCTCGCAGAAGCGGTATCCGAACGACGCCGCGTTCGTCCTGATCGGCGCCGATCCGCCGATCGCGTGGCTCGAGAAGATGGGCATCCGCTTCGTCGAACGCCCGCACCAGTACCAGATGGGCAAGAGCGACGACATCGTCCGCCGCTACGTGCAGGCGAACGAGTGTCCCGAGGATGCCGCTCGCGCGGCTGCGCAGATCCTCGGCGGCAGCACCGGCTTCCAGCCTTCGAAGGTCGCCGCGGCGGCCGCTGTCTCACTGCCGATGCCGATGGGCGAGCCCGTGTCCGGTCCGCGCAAGTGGCTGCGCTCCGCGACGAGCATCTTCTCCAATCGCCCTGGCACCAACTCCGGCGTGCAGCCGCTGCCGCGTCCCGATCCACGCAGCGGTGGCGGCGGCGGCGGAGCCGGCAAGGCCAAGCGCTTCGACGCGCCGGTCCCGCTCTCTGAATTCGCGAAGCGCAAGAAGACCGTCGGTCCCGGCAAGGACGGCACCGGCATCATCCACTCCGGCGACGGTCGCCGCGACGCACTGTCCGCCGGCGAGCGTACGCGCATCCTTCGCATGCTGCGTGACGAGGGCGGCCGCCTCGCCGACGAGGACTCGCAGGTCTACATCGGCACCGCGCCGAACCGTGACTTCGACTTCGACTTCGACGACTCGCCGGCACCCGCGCCGGTCCCGAACGCACCGCTGCCACCGCGCCCCGACGTCCCGGCCAAGCCCGCCGTCGTCGTCGGTCTCGCGCAGGCGCAGAGCCGCAGTCGCGCCAAGAAGCCGAGCGCAGCGCCCGCCGGACCTCGCGTGACCGGACAGGCGCGTCCGCCGCTGCCACCGCCCGGCGCGAGCGGCCGCGCGCAACCACCCGCCCCGCTCCACCTGCGCGACAGCGACGTCGTCGACTCCATCCCGGCGGCTCCATCGCGCCCACCGCGCACGGAAGCCCCGCGCCCGGCGCCCCGTCGCCCGGTCCCGCCGCCATTCTCCGACGAGCCGACGCGCCAGGTCGACGATCAGCTGCTCGCCGCCCTCCGCGGCCAGGGTGCCGCAAGCCCCGGCTCTCCGCCGCTCTCTCCGCCACCGCGCGCTCAGTTCTCCGACGAGCCCACGAAGATGGCGAACATCGATCCGCGCGCCTACGACGAGACCGGCCAGGAAGAGATCACCGGCCCCGGCGGCGGCAATCTCATGACCCCACCTCCGATCGCGCCGCCGCGTCCGCCTCCGCCCGCGCAGAACCTGTTCTCGGACGTCGAGGATCACGGGGACGAAGCCACTCGCCTCGCCAGCCTCGACAGCCTCGCCGCCATGGAGCGCGCTCGCAATCACGGCGGCAACGACGAGCGCACGCGCGCGGTCAACATCCGCAACGACCCCAGCATCTCGGACGTCGACTGGGATCTCGACTGATCCCGCGCCGTCGTTACTCACCGCATCGCGTGCCGTCCCACCGTCGGACACCGACGTCCGGTGACTGGACGTCCCGCCGTCGGACACCGGCGACTGGACATCGCGCCGTCGGACGCGAGGCAACACGTGTCCGGTGGCTGGACGTCCCGCCCACGGACATCGGCGTCCGGTGACTGGACGTCCCGTCCTCAAACATCGGCGTCCGGTGACTGGACGTCCCGCCCTCGGACCATCGGCGTCCCGCCTTCGGACATCGGCGTCCGGTGACTGGACGTCCCGCCGTCGGACATCGGCGTCCGGTGACTGATGTCCCGCCGTCGGACATCGGCGTCCGGTAACCGGACGACATCGGTGTCCGGTAACCGGACGTCCCGGCATCGGACCTCGGAGTCCGATCACTGGTCGTCCCGCCCTCGGACCTCGGAGTCCGATGACTGGACGTCCCGCCCTCGGACCATCGGCGTCCGGTGACTGGACGTCCCGCCCTCGGACCATAGGCGTCCCGCCCTCGGATATCGGCGTCCGGTGACTGGACGTCCCGCCCTCGGACATCGGCGCCCGGTGACTGGACGTCCCGCCGTCGGACATCGGCCCCCTGTGCCAGGGTAGTTGTCGCATGAACGCTGGTGGCCTAGGCGCCCGCGTTCTTCACGGGCGTTCGCACACGGGGCACCGAGGACCCATTGCATCTCTACTCTGAAGGATTCCGAAAGCGGATGGTCGAACGACTCT